>JACQSX010000043.1 GCA_016211105.1 Acidobacteriota bacterium
ACCGTTCCGGGGAAGTTGTCCACCATTCCGGGCAGCCCCCAAAAGTGGACAACTTCGCGTCGGAATCACTGGACAACTTCGCGGCGGAATGGGTGGACAACTTCGATTGGAATCAGTGGACAACTTGCCCCGGAATACGCATCGCCGATAATCAATTGCGATCTACTGCCGGCTAGTCACTGCCGGTTAGGCTCGTGGGGCGATTGGTATAAACAACAACGTTGTTTACTAAATCAACGATGCGGTAAATCCTGGGAATTTCGTGTACGTCTCCAGCAGACATCTCGAGTGGCGTGGTGGCTCGATATGGACGGTAACTGTCGCCGTAGAGTGCAAGAATCTTTCTTACGTAGGTGATGGTTTCTCGGTAGTTGGGAACCCCACCTAGGCGTTTGACGACATTTTCGCCTGCATTGTAGGCAGCCAGCGCCAGCTTCAAGTCGTTGTCAAAGGTGTCCAAGAGAAATCTCAGATACTTAACTCCCCCCTCGATGTTTTGCTCGGGCTGGAATAGATCCCTGACGCCAAAACGTCTAGCGGTGCTTGGAATGAGTTGCATCAGGCCGACCGCTCCTCTGCGGGAAACCGCAACTGGGTTGAAACCGGATTCCGCGACCATCACCGCACGCACAAGGTCGGGATCTACGGCATAGTTGCTGGCATGTTTAGAAATATACCCATCATAACGGGAAGGAATGGGCATCCTTGCAGGGGAAGTGGAAATGATCGATGTGGGTGCCTCGGAGGCCTCGGCGACAATTTCTTCCGGCAGCGCAGCGGGATCGCCGCCAATATCCATATGTCTGTGAGGTACATTGAAATATACCAGTACTCCGTGTTCGTCCACATATGAGTGCACCGGCTTGGCGCGCACCACTTGGTAACTCGCCAGGAGCAAGAATACGAACACTGAAGAGTACCATGTAGCTGAATGGCCGATCCGCCAGTACGCGACCTGCTGCATCCTAATCAACATAGTGCTAAAGCCATTGAAAAACCCTCGCTATCAACCCGAATTGCCACCTGAGTACTCATTACTAGATGCAGAAAATCTTAAAAAGCCTAATCTCCGAGTGCTGTGCTCTCGATCACTTTGATGCTTTCTTGTAAGGCCTTACCAATGTGCTCTGGGGCCTTTCCACCGGCTTCCGCCATTTCGGGCTTTCCCCCCCCACCCCCGCTGATGATTGGAGCGATCTTCTTGATTAATCGCGTAGCATCAAAACGATGTACGAGATTTGGAGACACTGCGATCACGAGGGCGGCTTTGCGATCCGTGTGGCTCGCCAAAACAACAATTCCCGTTCCCAGCCTAGATCGCAGATGTTCGCCCACAGTGCGTAACTGGTTGTTGTCCAGATTTTCAAATTCTTTCGTGATCACCCGGACGCCATGAATCTCACGAGCCTGGGTTACGAGGTCGGCCATGTCAGAAATTGCCAACCTCAGCTTCAACTGGTCAACCTGTTTTTGAGCTTCCTTCAATGATTGGGCTAGTCGTTCGGCGGTTTGGGTTAAATCTTTGCGTCCGCTCCTAAAAGTTTCTGCGATCGCATCCAGTGTGGCTTCATCGTCCAAAAAGCGATCCAACGCGGCCTCGCCCGTGACTGCCTCGATGCGGCGGATTCCGGCGGCAATTCCACTTTCACTGGTGATCTTGAATAGCGCAATCTCTCCGGTGTGGTGCACATGTGTGCCGCCGCAAAGTTCCTTGCTGAAATCTCCCACGGATACGACACGCACCCGCTGCGCATATTTTTCCCCGAAGAGCGCCATTGCTCCGGTTCTAAGGGCCTGTTCGAGATCCATTTCCGATTTCTGAACTTCGATGTCTGAACGAATGTTTTCGTTGACCAGCCGTTCGATCTCGCGCAATTCCAATTTGGAGGCGGGAGCAAAATGAGTAAAATCAAACCGCAAGCGGCCAGGAGCCACCAGTGAACCAGCCTGTTTGATGTGCGGTCCCAGTACGTCCCGCAGCGCCGAATGCAGGAGATGGGTAGCTGTGTGGTTTAGCGCGGTCGCTTGTCGTAGCCGCTCGTTGACCGTGCAAAGGACAGTTTCTCCTGCTTGGATCGTCCCGTGTTCCACACGCAGGCTGTGCAGGATCAATCCGGAGATGGGTCTCTTCACATCCTGGACCGAAGCGCGCGCTTGCTCGGTTTCGATGATTCCCTGGTCGGCGACTTGGCCTCCAGCCTCAGCGTAAAACGGAGTGCGATCCAAGAGTAGTTCTCCAACCTCACCGGTTGCGAGCGCCGGCGATGGGATATCGTTCTTGAGGACAGCCAGCACTCGTGCGGGTATTTCGCGAATGTTCTCATACCCGTTGAACTCGCTACGAAATTCAGCGGCAACCTTTTGGTAGATTGGTTTGACCTGCTTTTCGGCTCCTTTCCAACTTTGTCGGGCCCGTTCTCGCTGTTTCTGCAGTTCCTCGTTGAATTCCTGCTCGCGTATCAGCAGTCCGCGTTCCTCTATGATCTCCTTAGCCAGGTCGAAAGGAAAACCGTAGGTATCGTAGAGCTTGAAAATTTCACGACCACTGATCTCCTTGGATTGACGCTTGCGAGTCTGGATGGTCAACTCGTCGATCAATCTTAGCCCATGGGAAAGAGTGGCGGAGAACTTTTCTTCCTCGCTGCGGACTACCCGTGCGATGTGCTCTCGAAATTCTCTCAACTCAGGGTACACTTCTTGCATCTGCGTTGCCACGAGAGCGCAGACCTGAAATAAAAAAGGATCCACTTTTCCTAACTGCCTGCCGTGACGAATCGCGCGGCGTAGGATTTTGCGCAGGACATAGCTGCGTCCTTCATTTCCCGGCAGAATTCCGTCGGCGATCAAGAACGCGGCGGCGCGGCTATGGTCGGCAAGGATGCGCAAGGCGGTGTCGACTTGTTCGCTCTCTCCAAATTCACTTGAAGTGAGACGTGCCGCGTGTTGGATGATTGGCAGGAACAGATCCGTTTCGAAATTGCTTTTCTTTTCCTGGAGAACGCAAGCAAGCCGTTCCAGGCCAGCACCGGTATCGATGGAGGGTCGCGGCAAAGGTGTCATCTGTCCGGAGGCATCGCGATTGAACTGCATAAAGACCAGGTTCCATATCTCTACGTAACGACCGCATTCACACGGGAATTCGCAACGGTGGCCGGTGGGACTTACGCCAAAGTCGTAATGCAATTCGGAACAGGGTCCACACGGACCGGTCTCGCCCATTGCCCAGAAATTATCTTTCTCCGTCATGCGGAAGATTTTCGATTCTGAAATGCCCACCGATCGATTCCAGATCTGATATGCCTCGTCGTCCTTCTCAAACACGGTGACAATCACGTGTTGTGTAGGAATCAAATACACGCGTGTAAGCAGTTCCCATGCAAACACGATCGCGTCATTCTTGAAGTAATCGCCGAAAGAGAAGTTTCCCAACATCTCAAAAAACGTATGGTGGCGTGGAGTGTGTCCAACTTGCTCCAGGTCGTTGTGCTTGCCACTGACCCGCATGCATTTCTGACACGATACGGCTCGAAGGTAATTGCGGTGTTCGATGCCAAGGAAAACGTCCTTGAACTGGTTCATTCCAGCATTGGTAAACAGCAGTGTCGGATCGCTCTCCGGCACCAGCGAGCTGCTCTTGACGATGCGATGACCCCGCTGTTCGAAATACTTGAGAAATTGATTACGGACTTCGTTGCCAATCATGAACGTCCAATTTTCTTAAAAAATGGCGACAGCCATCGCCGCACTTCCGAAGGTGGATGACCCAACCGGAGCAGGTGACGATAAAAGCGCTGAAGATCCCTACGCTGGGACGGCTCGCCGCGGCGCTCAACGTAAAATTCGATCGCCCGTTGCAAAGCCCCGGTGTCGCCAGCGGCTTCTGACAGCACCGATGTGGCTATTTTATCATCGATTCCACGGCGTTTTAAGTCACTCCATATTCGCGCATTGCCATACTGATTCTGTTGACCATGGTGAGCCACGAGTTGTGCGAAGCGTCGGTCATCAAGGTACCGGTTTTCAGTGAGGTACCGGATCACCGCCGAGATTGCGCGTGAGAAATTTCCTGGAGGAAGACGGTGCCGTTGAAGTCGGATCATCTGACTGAGTTTAATGCGCAGTTCACGCGTGCTGTACTCGCGCCTAGCCAGAAGCTTCAGCGCTAGGTCGCGCAGGGCTGACTTGAGGATTTCATCCGACATCGATCGCTTCCGAAGAGGAAACAATTCCGCGAATCCGCAGTTTCAGTTCTTCGGGATTGGTGGCGTAAGCCATCGCTTCTTGTAGTGTGATCCGGTCTTGGTTGTAGAATCCGAGGATGGATTGATCAAAAGTTTGTGTCCCGTATTGAGTGGTCCCCAATACCAGGGCGTTGCGGATATCTTTTGTTCGATCAGGCTCAACAATACAGTTCTTGATAAATTCCGTGTTGATCAACACCTCGCTGGCAGGAAGCCTCTCTCCGGAGACCCCGCGAATTAAGCGCAGTGAAATGATCGCCTTCAAAACCGACGCGAGTTGGATGCGAATCTGCGCATGCTGGTGCGGTGGAAACAAGGCAATGATCCGGTTGACGGTTTCTGTGGCATCCAGGGTGTGCAATGTGCTCAGTACCAGGTGGCCTGTTTCGGCCGCGTGCATGGCGGTCTCGACGGTTTCAACGTCGCGGATCTCTCCTACCATGATTACGTCGGGGTCCTGCCGTAGCGCCGCTCTCAGCGCGCCTGCGAAGGAGTCAGCGTCTTTATGGATTTCTCGTTGGCTGACAAAGCTTTTCTTGTCTCGGTGCAGGTATTCAATGGGATCCTCAATCGTCAAGATGTGCAAAACCCGCGTTTCGTTCATGCAATCAACCATTGATGCCAGTGCTGTGGACTTGCCACTGCCTGTGGTGCCGGTGACCAGGATCAAGCCTCGGTTCTCCTGGCACAGCGTTTCCAGCACCGGCGGTAGATTCAGTTGGGCGAGGGAAGACACCATCTGGGGGATGACGCGGAAAACGAGTGAGATCGTGCCGCGCTGCCGGAAGACATTGGCGCGAAAACGCCCCAGTTCCGGAACCTGATAGGCCGTGTCAAGTTCGCTGCGTTGTTTCAGCAATTTCTTCTGTTGATTACTTAGAATTTGGTTGGCCAGGCGATTCGTCTCTTCATGACTCAATCTTGAGGTTGCCGCCATGAGAGTGAGATTACCGCTGATTCGGACAAAAGGGCTGGAGCCAGCCTTCAGATGTAAATCAGAGGCGCCCAGTTTGACCGCCCTGTGTAGCAAATCGTCTAGTTCCATCTAGTTCCCTTTTAGAGCAGGCTTGTCCGAGGAAGAGTACACGGGGGTCAGCCAACCAAATCGATCTTGCTTTTTTCCCTCCACGTAATTGAAGAATTCCTTCTGGAGCTGTTCGGTTACTGGGCCGCGCCTGCCACGTCCCACAGCAACGTGGTCGACGGAACGCACCGGGGTGATTTCCGCGGCGGTCCCAGTGAAGAATACCTCGTCTGCTACGTACAGAATTTCCCGAGGCAGCATTGTTTCTACGACTTCGTAACCAAGATCCTTTGCGATGGTTATCACTGAATCCCGGGTGATGCCGGGTAGAATCGAGGCCGTCAGTGGTGGTGTGTGAACCACGTTGTTGAGGACAATAAAGATGTTTTCTCCACTTCCCTCACTGATATACCCGTGGACATCAAGAGCAACTCCCTCCTGGTATCTGTTGGCGACGGCCTCCATCTTCACTAACTGGGAGTTGAGGTAGTTCCCGCCCGCTTTCGCGAGGGCCGGTAGGGTGTTGGGAGCGAAACGATTCCAGGAGGAAATGCAGACGTCTACGCCTTGTTCCAAGGCCTCCATTCCCAGATACTTTCCCCATTCCCAGACGGCAATATAGGTTTCCAATGGATTTCCCAACGGGTTGACGCCAAACTGCCCGTAACCGCGGAAAATGATGGGGCGGACGTAACAGCTTTTCAATTGGTTGAAGCGGATGGTTTCCAAGACGGCGTCCTGCAACTGGTCTTCCGCATACGGACATTCCATACGGTAAATCTTGCAAGAGTTCAACAGACGCTGTACATGGTCTCGGAGACGAAACACCGCCGAATCATTGCCGGTTTGGTAACACCGCATCCCTTCAAAAACCGAAGACCCGTAATGCACCACGTGGGACATTACATGGATGGTGGCATCGTTCCAGTTGATTAGTTCTCCATTGTGCCAGATTTTCAGATTGGAATGATCAGGCATCCGCTGCTCCTTTGCGACAAGCTGTACATGATGAAGACGATACTACAGATTCGAGTATGAGCATAGCAAAGCGCGGATCTCATTTTGCATAGTAGCCCCGCTTCGTTCGGACTCGGTAATGCGTGTCTTTGTTGGAGAGACTAGCCAACTGTACCCGGATCTCACGCCATTTACCGTCCCGTACCTTGTTGGTAGAAACATAGGCGATCCGGTACTGGTTGCGGAGCTCGTCGGCAATCGCGGAGAATGCTGCTTGCAGATCCTCCAGTTTGTCGGGATAGAAAACTTTACCGCCGGTTGCCTCGGCAATCTCTGACATTTTCCCCTTCAATTTGTCTTTTTCAGATTTCAAAATTCCGAAGAAGCCACCCTCGGCTCCGATGTCTTCATCCATGAAAATGATCATGTAAACCTGTACGTCGCTGTCCCGTATCTTGGCCAACAACTCTTCGATTTTGTAGTAACTGTCGCGATCCTGTCCGTCGGTGAAAACCAGTAAAACCTTTTTGGCCTCTGAGCCCTGGCTGGCTTGGTCGACTCCCAGATAGATGGCATCGTGGAGAGCGGTCCCGCCCGATGCAATCATGTTGTCTAGAGCATCGCGAATGTCGTCAAAATCTCGCGTCAAGTCTTCAACCAAGGAAATCTCGTTGTGGAATTCAACGAGAAACAATTCGTTATCGGGGTTGCTCTTGTCGATAAAAAGCTTGGCAGCCCGCACTACAAAGTCCAGTTTCTTTCTCATGCTGCCGCTGGTGTCGATTACCAGGCCAATGGTGGAGGGTACGTCAACCTGACCAAAATTTGTAATCGTCTGCAATACTTTGTCTTCGTATACCTGGAAGTTTTCCTCTTTAAGGCCCGAGACCATGGACTCGTTGCGGTCGTGCACAGTCACGTTGACCACGACCTGATTGACGTCCACACCAATACGGAAGCCTTCTCCCTTTTGGTTCTCCTTTTCCTGGGCCTGAGTACCTGGAGACCTTTCTAACTGAGGCCTTTCCGTTTTCTTCCGCTCGTGATTTGTCTCCTGAGAAGTTCCTGCCCCAAGAAAGGAAAGAGAGCTGAAAAAGATGACGAGGGCCGCAGCAAGGAGACGAGGTTGCTGTATCATTGCCATCTTCGAAAGTATTTCATTGAAAAATCAGCTGAGCGGCGGAAACAAGACCTGCAGCCCAATGAGCGATGACCCGCGCGCGGCGCCAAAGATTACCTTTTGGAAGCAAAATATCCTTCTCTTGAGCGGACATTCAGCTTAGGGAGGCCCTCAGGCGGATTCAGTCGAACCTTCACCTTATGCCATTTGCCGTCACGGGCGGCATTAGAAGGCGTGTAGCCAAGAACATATTGGTTTCGAAGTTCGGTGTGAATTAAGTCGCAATAGTAGTCCAGGGACTTCAGGCTGTCCGGGAAGAAGGCCCGCCCGCCCGTGAGGGCGACAAGTTCACTAATAATAGCTCGTCCGTAGCCGAGATCGCCCCTTTCGCCGATTATGTAAATTTGGGCGTCAGACTCCCTGGCGAAATCCTTCACGTCGGAAAACGTGTAACGACTGCTGTTGTCCTCGCCATCGGTGATCACGATTAGAGCCTTCTTGTCATTGCGCCCTTCCGTAATTTTTTGCAGACCCGCATAGATAACGTCGTAGAGGGCTGTGCGGCCCTTGGCCTGCAGAAAGGAAATCTGGTTACGAATGTTATCGTTCTTGGGGGTTAAATCCTGAGCAAGCGTTACCTGATCGTTGAAGGTCAAGAGGAAATATTCGTCCTCGGGGGTACCCTGTTCCAGGAACCGTACCACGGAGTTCTTAGCGCCGACCAGTTTCTCGCTCATCGAGCCGCTTCGATCGAAAATGATACCGACGCTCAACGGAGAGTGGTCGGTGGAAAAATGGGTGATGGTCTGTTCCACCTTGTTGTCGAACAGCTTGAAATGTTCTTTCTCCAAACCCACCACATAGCGGTTGAGTGGATCAGTCACCGCGGTGCGAATCAGCACCGTCTCTACATTGGTGCGGAAGATCGCAGATCGCGGCGCGGCGCCCGGCTTCCCGTCAGCGCTGAACAGAGACGTACTGAGGAGAAGTGGAAAAGCGGCCATGCAGAACTTGGTCCTGGCAATCACTTCAGTCATCCTATTGCGCCGAAGGGTACTTCCAAAACATTGTAGAAAGTCTGTCAGGCCAAAGTCAAACGGGAGGCGCGCCTAAAGATGCAAGGCAAGACTGAATAGCTGAACGCTGTGAATTAATTTTTTCTACAACGACTCTTGACCTGCTCAGCTCTGGCAACGACGTGGCGGTCAAGGGCTGGACGGAAGCCTGCCAGTAGCGGCATGGCTGCCATGGACGACGCTCACGGTCGGAAATGTCGCCGCGCGCGTCTCTATGGATGATTCTCGATCTCCCGATAGTAGTCGGAGCTCTTTAGGACCTCTCGCGGTTTGCTGCCGTCGGCTGGACCGACGATTCCATCGCGTTCCATCATGTCGATCAGGCGTGCTGCGCGGCCATAGCCGATGCGGAACCGGCGCTGCAGAACTGAGGTAGAAGCCTTCCCAATCTCCACCACAAAGCGCGTGGCTTCCTCATACAGCTCATCCTCCCACTCGTCGGCGTGTTCGTCGTTTGCTTGTTCGTCGTCGGAATACTCCAGTATCTCGTCGTGATATTTGGGATCTGCCTGATTCTTCAGGAAAGAGACAATGTTATGAATTTCCTTCTCGCTGACAAATGCGCCGTGGATACGGATCAGGCGGGAGCTGCCGGGCGGAAGGAAAAGCATATCTCCCAAACCTAGTAATTGCTCCGCGCCGTTGCCGTCCAGGATCGTTCGACTGTCAATCTTGGAAGAAACGCGAAAGGAGATACGACTGGGGAAGTTAGCCTTGATCAATCCGGTGATCACGTCGACGCTGGGGCGCTGCGTTGCCAGAATGAGGTGAATTCCTACGGCGCGGGCCATCTGGGCCAGGCGGGTGATGGACTCCTCGACTTCTTTGGCCGCAATCATCATCAGGTCCGCCAATTCATCGATGATGACCACGATGTAGGGCATCCACTCATTGACTTCCTCCTCGACAAAATCGAATCTGGCGCCTTCCACCATGGAGTTGTATTGATCAATGTTGCGCACACCCAGGCTTGCCAACTTTTTGTAGCGGTTTTCCATTTCAGTTACCGCCCAGCTTAGCGCGTTGGCCGCACGCTTCGGGTCGGTCACAATCGGGGTAAGCAGGTGCGGGATGCCGTCATAAACTCCCAACTCCAGACGCTTTGGATCGATCAGGATAAATTTCACCTGCTGGGGTGTCGCCTTGTAAAGCATTGAGCAAACCATGGCATTGAGCGCCACACTCTTTCCGGAGCCGGTAGCTCCGGCGATCAACAAATGAGGCATTCTTCTCAGGTCGCTGACGTAGGTTTCGCCGTGGATTAATTTTCCTAGCGCAAGCGTCAACAATGACTTCGACCTTTGAAATGCGTCAGCGCTGACGATTTCACGTAGGAAAATAGAGTCGCGCTTAAGGTTAGGTACTTCAATGCCCACCGTGTTCTTTCCGGGGATGCGATCAATGCGGATCGACTCAGCTCGCATCGCCAGACATAGATCGTCTACCAGATTTGTAAGCCTGCTGTACTTGACGCCTGGTTCCGGCTTGAATTCGTAAGTGGTGACTACAGGGCCTGGGTGGATCTGCTCGACCTGTCCCAAGACATCAAATTCCTTGCACTTTTGCGTGAGTTGCTCAGCCCGTTCCAGTAGTTCCGTTTCCTCGACCGGGTTGCGTTCGGTGGGTGGCCTCAGAAATTCGAGCGTCGGGAGTTGGAACTCACCACGGAGTTGCTGTGGCCGAGCCCCCCTGTTTCCCTTCTTGCAGTCTGCGGGTTTTGAGGAAATGACAGGCGGCAAGGCTACTTCATTTTCACCTGGCGACAGGGTCTTTGCCGTTTCACCGAGTTCCTCATCGTCACCCGAAGCGGGTCGGTCTTTACCAGGGACACGCATCTGTCGATGTATCGCTGCGCCTACCTTGGGCCTATCGCTCCTTTTGTTGGACAGGAACCGGGATAAGAAGGGAAACCCAATGCGCGGAAACCGAAAGCCCTCAATTTTGTCAGCAATCTCAGAAAGTGAGAAAGAGGTACTTAACAAAACACTCAAGAGCAACAGGGCACTGATAACGATGATACTTCCCGTAATATTGAAATAACGAACCAGCTCTGCTCTTATGAAAATGCCCAAGGTGCCGCCGGGAGTGAAATTGGAAACACGAATCCAGCGTGGACCATAGAACTCGAGTGCCGAGGCAGTTGTCAGCAGCATCAGCAGAATGCCGACGAAACGGCTTATCAACGCCTCGCTGGTGCGACCACGGACCTTCTTGTAGCCAATCACTACGAGTGGCACCGGAATGAGGAAGGCGGCGTAACCGAAAAACTGGAACAGACCGTCGGCCACATAGGCTCCCACTTTGCCGACGGAATTCTGATACCGCTCGTGAGCAGCGGATACGTTCCAGGATGGGTCGTATGCGTCATAGGTAAACATGCAGACGAAGAGTAGCAGGGAAGCTGACCAAGCTAGAATCCCCAGCATTTCGTTCCAGCGATTCTTTCTCCAGCTTTGTGTGCTTGCCATAGGACGATCTTATGCCTCCAGAATTACCGGCAAGATAATGGGTCGTTTTTGGGTCTGCTTATAGAAAAACTTTTTGAGCGACTTCCTGAGCAGGTCTTTAAACAAGCTTTCGTCCTGCTTTTCTTCGATGGGGGTGTTTGTGACCAGTTCTCGAATCATGCTGCGCGTAGCCTCAAAAAGATCCACCGATTCTTCCTCATACAGAAATCCCCGCGTGATGATCTCTACCGGGTCGTGGATTTGTCCCGTACCCCGGTCGAGCTTGAGTATGGCGACGACAAAGCCGTCTTCCGAGAGGAAACGGCGGTCACGTAGAACCATGTCGTGAATTTGCTCGGCCATCTCCTCGTCGATAAATCTCCGACCGATAGGGAGTTTTCCCTGCAACACCGCGTCTGATGGCGTCAGGCGTAGGCAATCTCCATCCTCTAGAATTCGAATGCGATCTTCCTCTATGCCGACGCCTTGGGCGATATCGGCGTGGAACTTTAATTGTCGATACTCGCCGTGGACGGGGACGAAATAGTCGGGCCGGATCATGCGGATCATGAGTTTCAGCTCTTCCTGGCTGGCGTGGCCCGACACATGCACGCGTTCCATATGCTCGTCTAGAACCACCGCACCACGCTTGGAGAGATGATTCACCATGCTTGAAATACGACGCTCGTTTCCTGGGATGACGCGCGTGGACAAGATCACGATGTCTTCCGGCTCCAGGTAGACGCCTTTGAACTCATCTACCGCTAGTCGGGCCAGCGCTGACATCGGTTCTCCTTGGCTGCCAGAGGAGAGTATGAGGACTTTTTCCGATGGAAGAAATTTGACCTCCACGGGACTGATGATCAAATCGTCAGTCGCTTTCAAATATCCCAAGGTAGTCCCGATGTGCATCGCATTAGCCATGCTGCGCCCCACGGGGGCCACTTTTCGGTCGAACTGCCGGGCCAGATCGAGGATGATTTGAATACGGTGCAGGCTGGAAGCAAAGCACGATACAACGATTTTTTTCCGCGCGCGGAGAAATATTTTTTCCAGTGACAAGTAAAGGGAAGACTCAGATGGAGTAAATCCGGTCCTTTCACTGTTGGTGCTGTCGGAGAGCAGCGCGCGAACTTTTTGCTCCCCATAGTAGTTGAGGCGCGAAAAGTCAGTTACGATGCGATCCACGGGAGACTGATCAAATTTGAAGTCACCCGTGTGGAACACCACACCTGCGGGAGTCTGGATCGCGAGGGCCATGGCGTCCGGAATCGAGTGGGTCACGTGAATGAATTCCAGTTGAAAGGGTCCTAATTGAATGATGTCGCGAGCTTTCACGCAGTGGGACTCGGTTGTGGCGGCAAGTCCGTGCTCTCTGAGCTTGCCTTCAGCCAGCGCTAACGTCAAGCGAGTGCCGTAGATGGGCGCCGGGTGCTGTGGTAGCAGATAGGGCAGACCCCCAATATGATCCTCATGCCCGTGAGTGAGAACGATGGCCAGCAGTTGAAGGGAACTTTCAGTGAGGTACGTAAAATCGGGAGCTACGAAATCCACTCCCAACAGATCATCGCCGGGGAACATGATGCCGGCATCAATCAGGATACCCTGGTCGCCGCTTTTCAGCAGCAGGGTGTTCATGCCGAATTCACCCAGGCCCCCGAATGGTATGATCTCTACTTGCTGATCGTGCAAGGCTTACTCGATATCTTCCCCTGCCAAAGATAACCTGCCCCTATGCATTATAAGATCGTCACGGGCTGCATGTCGAGCTTTCAAAATTACCCTGCACAGTCAATATCGGCAGCCCAGATCACGGACACGTGGCAAAGGCGCTGGTATCCTGTATGGGCGGGGCTGGCTTTCCCAGGGGATTGATGTAGATCTTGACCAACGGCTGCCGTCCAATTTGGACTGGCCTCTCTTTTTTGGCCGTTTCCCGAGCGGAAAAGGGGAGCGCATCGAACTGGCACCCCGGAACGCCGCAGGAGGGTGCCGGTCCGCACGTTCCAGTCGAGTCGGCGCCACAACAGGGCCCCGGCGATTCTTCGGGTGGAGTCTGAGGGCATGGGGAACCCTTACTTATCATGTTGCCAAACCAGTCGACATAATACTCACCGGCACAGACACCTACTCCACCACTGGGTGGAGGACAGGTGAGGCCGGCGTCGCCACACGTGTTGTCCGCGGGCCGAATCTGGACCGAGCTTCCTTCCGAAAAAAATGACTGTGATTCGGAATAATACAAGGGTAAATGGGGTCCTACATCAGATTCCAGCAACACCCGCCCCCGCTGTGATGGTGGATCTGGAGGCGAAGGTGGAAAGAGTCCTGCATCGGTATCAAAAAACGACTGCCGCAGAGGCTCGGGCTCTATCAAAGGCAGCTCGCGGACCTGGGGGGGAAACAGCGGAGCAGGAGGCAACGGAGGATTCAACGTTCTTCTCTCCCCGGTAATCAGCCAGCGGCCCTGGGGAGAATCCAGTTGCACAGTCAAACCCAAAGGGTCGAAGTACCGCAGCGGATTCTGCGACACATACTGATAGGGGTTCAGGGAACGGGGATCGGCAAGATCGATCCCGCGCGGATCCCGGGAAAGGAACCTTCCCGTGGCGCTGTCATACCAGCGGGCTCGCATGTAGTAGAGGCTGGTGGACGGTTCCCGCATCACGCCAAATCGTCCAATATAGGTAAAGGGGTTGTCTGATGTCCCTGTCGCGCCAGTCACTTGGCCATAAGCGTTGTAGGCATAGCTGTCTGTGATTTGGCCGTTGTCATCGGTGAGAAACAGGGTCGAACCTGTTTCGTCGTAATGGTAGAAGCGGCGGGCATTGCTGTTCGCTTCGATGCTGTAAAGCAGCGATCCGGCAGGCGTGTGAATGTAGTAGCGCAAAATTTTGTCGCCGTCCTTGACAATAGAAATTGACGGTAGACCAAGAGCGTAATTCCAGACATGGGTTTGAGTCGTTTCCGCCTGGCTGCGCGTGAGCCGATTGCCAAAAGCATCGTAGGTGAAACTGACTGTGCTTTGGCCTTCCGTATAGGAAGCCAGCCGCGACGCTAGATCCCACTTGTAGCTTCGTCCTCCTCCTCTGGCCAGTCGTCCTAGAGAGTCATACGTGTAGCCGACGATCTGATCGGCGTCGTTGTAGCTCTGATTACGGTTGCCCTGTACGGGCGCCGGTTCCAGAGGAATGTTTCTTGTCGCTTCCTTAATTTGCCCTGCGCCGTCGCGGATTAAAGCGATCGAAGAGAGCGATGTCTGTCCCCTGGTCTCTGCGATTCCTGTGAGCCGATCGGCGGCGTCATAGTTGTAAGTGGTCACTACGCCATTGGGTCTGCTTATAGTGGCGAGCTTGCCTGCGTCGTCATAGGTAAGACGAATCACTCCGCCTGCCCAGTCGGCCACGGACGTCAAAAGATCTCTCTTATCATACGCGTAAGTGATGGTCTTGCCGGGCGACAGCGTCATTGTTGCAACCCTACCACCATCATCTCGGGCGAGCGTAATGCCGTTGGTTGAAATGATGCGGTTGGCGCTGTCATAAGCCAGCGTCACACCCGTCGCGGACACCAGCCGGTTGGCATCGTCGTAGGCGTAATCCAGGCGGGTCCCATCGGAATAGTTCCGACCTGTAATAAGGCCGACTCCGTCATAGGCTAAATCAAGGGTGCTCGCCGGCAGATCGATCTGTTTGATCCGATTCCTGGCGTCATAGCTGAAGCGGGTAATGTTGCCTAACGGATCCGTAGCGGAAGTGATTCTCCCCAGACTATCAAAGGCCCGGTTGCGCGCTTTCCCTCGGGCATCCGTGATGCGCGTGATTCTGCCCAGATCGCTTCGGCTGAAAGCGGCGCTGATCTGTTCAGGAAGAGAGACCTGACTCAGCAGCCCTCGGGGATCGTAGCCATACGTCGTCGTCTCGTTAAGAGGATTGATTCTTGAGATCAACCTGCTTAGGGCATCGTAATCATAGCGGCTCTGGTTGGAAAGCGGGTCGGTGAGCGTTTTCGCGCGGCCCAGCTTGTCGCTGCTCAGCCTCCAGGTTCGTCCCAGCGGATTGGTAAACGACACAAGCACTTCTTCGTCGTCGTAGGTGAGCGTCCAAGTTTTGCCTTCAGGGTCCACGACGGAGGTCAACCGGCCCCGGGCATCGTAGTTGTATGCAGTTGCATTTCCGTTCCTGTCGGTGAATGTCTTGATTCTTTGAAGCGCATCGTAGGTGTAGTTTGCGTTCTTGCCTGAAGGATCGGTTGCTACGGTCACATTGTCATTGGCGTCATAGGCAAAGGTCCAGGTGTTGCCCATGGGATCGGTGATGCTTTTCAGATTATTGTTGTCATCGTAGCTGTAGCTCGTTGTCTTCCCCTTCTCGTTAGTAGCGATCAGCAGATTATCGTTTGTGTCGTAACTGTATTGGATGGTGGTTCCATCCGCGCGATTTATGCGGTTGAGCCGCTTGAGTGCGTCATAGTCAAAGGTTGTCGCGTTGCCCGCCGGATCTTGGATGGAAGCAAGCGTGCCATCGTCATTGTACGTGCGGCGGGTAGTCGCCCCGGCAGGATTCGTGTCGGTCAGGATTTGACCGCGAGGGGTGTAACTGTAAGTCCATCGCTTCGCCGCGCGGTCCGTCCAAGCCACTACATTTCCCCGGACGTCATATTCAAATTCATCCTTGCTTCCATCCGGGTACTCGACGCGGATCAAGTTGTAAAACGTGAATCCTTCCTGAGCCTGGGCCGCATAACTGTAACGCCAAGTCCTGCCGTCGTTATCCGTGCGGGAAGAAACTTTGCCGGAGGCAGGATCGTAAGTCACAAGACTTCTGTCGCCCATCCTATCTACAGTCGAAGTGCGCCGCTGAGAGGCATCATAGGCGTAGCTAATGACTTTCCCCGAAGGATCCGCCAGGCTTATCAGGCGGAGCCCGGCATCGAACCGGTGGACGATAGCATTCCCCAATGGATCGGTAATCGTGGTGGTTGCAGAACCGTAGCTGAACCGGGTGAGATTTCCCGCTCCGTCTGACTGCGTGGAAATCTTATCGGCGCTGTACGCATTTTGAACGGGCGTGTTCCCGCGCGACAGCGTAATTGATTCGATCCGTCCTGGAGCATCACTGCCGTATGTCGTTACTTTGCCACGGGCGTCTGTGTACGTGCGAAGCTGCGCCCCGTTGTAGGAAAACTCCAGGAACCTTCCACTCTGGTCGGTCACCTTTGATATGCGCCCCCTCAGCCCGCTGACGAGGTAGGCAAACTCCAGGCTCCGTCCTAAACCGTCGGCGGCACGGCTCAACGTGCCATCGGGGTTATAGTTCAAAGTGTGGGTGTTTCCGTTGCGATCGTGGACGGTTTCAACCCCCCGGACGCCGCCGTCCCGCAGACCTGAAGTCTCAAAGGCGTAAATCGTCCGCGTTTCCGGATCCATGAACCTCAATTTCGTGCCCAATTCAAGCAATTGGTAGGGAGTGCCTCGGTATAGGTTGCCCGTCTGGGCCATGACCCAGCCCGCGCCGCTTTTTTGAAAGTAGATTTCTTTCCCTTCGTAATAGTAGATCCCAACGGTCGAGGCGTCGATCCTTCGCAGCAGAATGAAAAAATTGTGAACCCAATTGGCGCCCAGCGGCCCGTCCGACTGTCCGTAAAAACCGGAAGACTGAGCGCCCGATCCAATGAAGCTGCCGAAGTGCCTGCCAAAGCCCAGCAGAAGCGGACCGCCGAGATAGAGATCGAGTGTCTGGTGCGTGTATTCTCCAACCGAAGTGACCACGGGATCGGTGGCTTCGGGAGGAGCATTGCCTGGGTTCGTTTCAAACAGGGTGCTCCACAACTGGGCCACCCTTCGAAGCAACTGCCCAGGGCCATTCAGCTTAAAAGCATTGATACTCGTGCTGCTTGCGTGAGCGCTACCACCGAGCAGCAAGACGAGCACAGTACAACTGATGAAAAAATGCTGCCAAAAAACTGAAGAATGGACTTCAGGCCTCTTCTTCATCGAACAACAGAACCCATTGCTGTTTCGTCGTAAGCGTGCCGCTATCCATGATGCAGTGCTGCGGTTAACTCGCCTCGTTGCCTGTCCTCCGACAGTCTGGCCACAAGACCGAGGAAAGCGAGCGGAGATTCCGACAAAGACCGGTAGGGCAAGGAACATCCGCAAGATTGTTTCATCGTCTGCCTCCTAAAGGAGGCTTGGCGGAATTATACTCTGCTAGAGTGGTAGGGAGAAGGAAACAGCAGTTGAAATTCAGCCGTGCAAATGCTTCAATCAAAGTAGGAGGCCACAGGACAGCGTTGTTCAGGATCAGATTGAACACGTATTCCTTCAGGGGGACCTATCATGTTAACGAAAATATCTCCATCGCCGGCAATAATGCTTGTGTTGTTGTTCATCTTCTTGGTCCCCTCTGTAGCAGCAGCTTCTGTTAAGTATACGTATGACAGTGCTGGCAGACTGACCGGCGTGGACTACGGCGGCGGCGTGACGGTTGCCTACGTTTACGACAAGTCGGGAAATCTGACAAGTCAGGCAGTCTCCAATCCGGTGGGCTTTTCGTTTCCCTTCTATCAGGCCGATGCAAACGTCTTTGCGGGGTTTGCGGTTTCCAATTTCTCTGACCGTGGCGCCTCGCTTAGTTTCACCGCCTTTAACCCGATTGGCCAGTTGCTCCCATTCTCAAAGAACCCATTCAATTTGACACTCGATTCGGGCAAGCAATTTGCTCTTCTGGGCAGCGAAATCTTTGGTGTGGGCGCCTCTACCACGCAAAGTGGCTGGGTTAAACTAACCATGGATAACTCCGACATTGGGAGTTTCTTCCTGACCGGAAGCGGTTTACAACTGGATGGTTCCGTTGCTTTCACGCAGCAGGCCAAGAAGTTTTACTTTACCCGAGTTTTTGAAGGTCCCTCGGCTCTGCGCGGCCAACCCGCCACCACTTTTCTCAGTATTTCCAATCCCAATGATCAGGCGGTTGCAATCCTGCTCACCTTGTTTGGGTCGGCGCCGAACCAGACGCTGGGCCAGGTGAGCGTGAACATTCCCGCAAAAGGCTTTCTTTTCAGATCCGTCTCTCAGTTCTTCGGACAAGATCTTTCGGTGTCGAACGGTTTGGTGCAGGCAGAGGTTACTGAAGGAAGCGGAGCGGTAGGTTTTGAGCTGGTGCAGTTGAACAACCAGAACACTGTGATTGGATTGAATGCATCTTTTGGCAACAGCGCTAGCCAGTTGTTTTCGGCACAACTGGGGAATGGACAGTTGGCTCCCGGAGCAAATATTTTCACCGACCTGAAGTTGGCCAACGTCAGCGGCCAGCCGCGAAGCGTAACCATTCACGCAATTGCGGAAGACGGCAACACTCTTGGTTCGCCTGCCAATGTCAATCTGGCAGTGGGAGAGCTTCTGCAGCGAGATGCGGGAGAGCTGTTTGCCTTAGGGCCCAATATGTCGCCGCCTGCGGTCTCTGGCTCGATTCGAGTGGAAGCAGATGGGTCCGGAATTATCGGGGACATTATTTTCGGAGATCCCAGTACTTTCAACTATGCGGCGGCGGCGCCGTTGCAGACGCTGACCTTCACCAAGGCGGTGTTCAGCCAAGTCGCCAATACCGCGGATATCTTTACGGGTTTGGCTTTGTATAATCCCGGCACATCTCAGGCGATCGTAACTATTGAAGTGTTTTCTGCGGAAGGGACCCTCACCGGTTCGGCGAGCCTGATGGTGGACGGAGGAAAAAGACTTTCTAAAGTCGTGACGGAACTGATGCCTTCGACAGCGTTGCAAAGGGGTGGCTACATTGTGATCCGATCTACGCAGCCGTTAATTGCGCAGCAACTCTTTGGGGATTCCAATCTGAACTTTCTCTCCTCGGTTCCGCCGACCATTGTTTTTTGACCGAGCCTTCTTATGGTTTTGGGCATCGCCACTGCCGAGGTAGCTAGAGAAACCATCCGGGCGAGAGGAGCCACGAAATTAAAGAGCCTTTGCGTAGGCATTTTTTTTGTTGCAAGGCTCGGCTACGGCTCAACTTGTGTCTTCCCGCAAATTATAGGGACGATTACTATCCCTAGCACCAGCAGCACGACAACCAGTACAACCAGTATAACCAGTACAACCACTACAACCACTACAATCACCAGCACCAGCGCGACCAGCAGCACGGTAACGTCTACGACGACCACCGCTACGAGCAGCAGCACGTCAACCACAACCTCTACGCTGGTTACAGCCGCTGTTTCTGGTGCGCTCTCAGGGCCTAACAGTGCTCCTACCCAAGCCGACCCGATTGTCACTCTCAACGGGGAATACACGCTTAGCACGCTGGACTTGAACTTGGGCGGACCGCTTCCCTTGAGTTTTGGAAGGTACTATGGCAGCTCCGTGGGAGCCGTAGCCGAAGCCCAGGGATTCTATGGCGCATCGGATATCCCCCTGGGAGTTGACTGGGTCCACAATCTCCTGGTCTTGCTTCAGAAGACCGATGCAAACAACGTGGGCAGCTATTACTACCATGGCAAGACGATCTTCTTCAAAAAAACGGGCGGAACTTGGGACATGGCGCAACCGGCGGGTTCCTACAAGGGGGCTCCATACCAACTGGTAGAAACTGGCGCGAAACTCCGAATGCTGGACCCAGATACCCACCTTATCTATAGCTTCGACATCTCCGGTATGACCAATAACAGCGTGCGCCAAATTGAGACGATCCAGGATCGCAATGGCAATATCCACACCTTCACTTACAACCCGGACGCCACATTGAGGCAGATCACCGACGGGCTGGGACGGAGTCTGGAGTTTGCATATGTAACGAGCGGCTCCAAGCAGCGCATCGCCAGTGTCAAGGACCAGGCGGGTCGAGCCATCCAGTTCGGGTATTCCGGCGCGCAGCTTCGGACCTATACGGATGCTAGGGGTCGTGTGACCACCTACACCTACAACTCCGAAAACCGGCTGGAGTCAGTCGCACGTCCTGCGGGAAATGTTCCTATCCGCAATAACTACGACGGTAAGGTCGTCGTGTCTCAGGCCGACGCCTTGGGCAATACCACGCGCTTTACCTACAGCGCGGAAAAAACCGTGATCACAGACCCGACTGGGAATGTTGTAACTCATCAATTCAATGCGGAGAAAAGATGGATCGGCTATACCGACCCGAGTGGGAAGAGCGTCCAGTACGGCTATGACAGTTTCCACAGAAGAACCTCAACCGTAGACAGGTTGGGAGATCGCAGCAGCCGCGCTTATGACCTTGCCTCGGGTAAAGTGATCTCCCGAACCGACAGCGAGGGAAATACCTGGAGATACACTTACAGCCCCCAAGTGCAGGAAGGTTTTACTTTTTACAACCTGACTCGAATCGACTACCCTGACTTGACCAGCGAACAGTTCAGCTTTGACGCCCAAGGCAACCTGTTGAGTAATACCGACCGGGCAGGAAAGATCTGGAAGCACACCCACAACAGCCGGGGCCAAGTCTTAAGCGACGCCAATCCCGAAGGGGGTGTGGCTGCCTATACTTATAACGCCGACGGAACTCTGGCCTCCCAACAGGATCCGGCTGGCAACACGACCACCTTTGGCTACGATGCCTACAAGCGGCTTAGCCTTATCAATCGGCCCGATGGCACTGCGGTTCGATACACGTACGACCTGAACGACAACCTGCTTGCGCGTGTCAACGAGAAGGGGAAAGCTACGACCTATACCTATGACGACAACAACAATCTTCGGACTGTAACTGATCCTTTGGGCAAGACTTGGACGCTTTCCCATGACGCCAACGATAACCTGACGGTGGTGACCGATCCTTTGGGTAAGAGCACCACTTACACGTACGACGCGCTTGAGCGGATCAAGACGATTTCCGACGGAAACGGCAATGTCACCACCTACAATTACGACTCCCGCGGAAGAGTAACGTCAATAGCGGATGCAGAGAGTAAGACCTTGTCGTTCAGTTACGACGATGAAGGCGTGCCGGTTTCGTCGACCAATCCGTTAGGCCGCGCTTGGCGTTACAGCAGTGATAAGCAGGGACGGATAAAGTCGGTCACCGACCCCTTGTCAAACCAGACCCGCTACCAGTACGACGCGCTCAGCCGACTGATCTCCCGCAGCAATCCTCTGAATGAAACAACCACGTATGGCTACGACGCCCGAGGCCTGCTCCAACAGGCCGTGCTTCCTGATTCTACGACCACAAGCTACACGCAAAACGATTTGGGGCGAATCACGCGGATCACAGATCCCAGGGGAAAGATTCGTAGACAAGCCTTTGACAATTCCGGAAGGCTTCTTTCCAGCACCGATCCTCTGGGCAACATTACTCGTTTCAACTACGATGCCAGGAACCGGCCAAAGCGAATCGAGCTGCCTCTGAGTACTCTGGACCTGGCCTACGACGCCGTGGGTCTACTCACAGGTTTGAGCTATTCCGACGGAACCAAGTTGGATTACAGCTACGATGACGTCGGCAAGCTCACCTCCGCTACAGGCATTGCGTTCGGCTACGATGATGCGAGCCGCCTTAATCTGACAAACAGCATCGTTTTGAACCGAGACGCTGGCGGAAGAATGACCTCCGTCACTTTGGCGAAAAGTAAGACAGTCACTTATGGCTACGACCGAAGAGATCTACTTACCTCGGTGACCGATTGGGCGGGAGGAACGACGCGCTTGACCTATGATGAGGCCGGGCGCCTGGTGACCATCACTCGGCCCAACGGCGTTGTCACCACCTACAGCTACGACAATGCCGACCGGCTCACGAGCGTCAGTGAAGCAAAAGGGGCCAATAAGTTGTCATCCATTGCCCTGACTAAAGATAGCGCAGGCCAGACCCGGGAGGCGATCCGAGATGTGCCTCTGGAGCCCTCGCCTGTGCAGGGAAGTCGAACCCTCAGTTACAACGACGCCGACCAGATTGCGGGCTACAGCTATGACCCAATGGGGAGACTGGTAGCGGGGGGAGAAAGGGCCTACAAATGGGACCTCGCTTCCAGGTTAGTCTCGTACACCGAAGGCGAACTCACGGCCGGCTTTACCTATGACGCTTTTGGAAGTCGGCTCACGCGCAGCATCTCGGGGCCGCGACCGCTCGGGAGCGGACAGGGTGGAAAGACCCGTAGTTATATTTGGAATTATGCTTTGGGTCTTCCATCTATCTCCGTTATCAAAGACGACGGTGCCACGGCGCGCTACTATGTTCACACGCCCGGTGGCTCTCTGCTTTACAGCCTGGAAGCGACGAATAATGCCCGGCGTTTCTATCACTACGATGAAATGGGCTCGACTCTTTTTCTGACCGACGACAATGGGACGATGACCGACAGCTATGCTTACAGCCCCTACGGCCAGTTGAGCGGCTCCACGGGGACCTCGGATAATCCTTTCACTTTCTTAGGTCAATATGGCGTCTTGCAGGAACCCTCGACTAGTCTCTATTACATGCGCGCCCGTTACTATGACAGCGCTACGGGCAGGTTCCTGTCCAGGGATCCTGTCGGTGTGAACCTGCTGGACCCAAAATCTATGGATCTCTATCAGTATGCGGCTCAGAACCCTCTGAGATATGTAGACCCGTTGGGCACTGATATTCTTATTGCAATTCAAGTTGCTGCCCGGGTCTTACAATGGCTCGGTGGCTCATTGCTGTCCCCACTTCAACAAGTGCGGGACGACACGGCAATCGTATCCGGTTCTCTTTCCAGTGCAACTTGTATGTGCACTTTTGAAGATGCGTGCACCGGACAGGAATGCAGTATCATCGGCGCTTCACCTTGTCCCTGGCAATCCTCAACTACTCCTTGCGATCAATCCCGCCTCGGTGCCATGTGCGGACCTCCTTCTGGCACAGAGTCCGATCCTGGCTGTCCTGCGTCTTCAGCCGATCTTGATCCTTTTTGTACGGCTCCTTGGGATGAACAGTATTGTCGAGATCTCCTCCCCGTTGCCAATCGGGAAACAGCGCGTAAAGAACAGACTTCCCCAGGTGGACCTATTCCTGCCGGCTTCTTCGACCCGGGTAGCCAGCCCTTTCAAGGCCGCGTTTTACTCGGCGGCACAGACGGCGGCAGCGACACAGCGATGGGAAGATTGTCTGATATGTTGTGGGCGGATTCGGCCCCGCCCTGCAGGACTCCTGTGGAACTGGTTAACCTCAACCTTGTGTCGTGTGAGCCTCTCGGCAACAAGCCTCCTGCCAATCAGAATCGGGTCACTCCCGATCGTGTCATCAACATGTTCTGACCATTTTCTCGGTCGCTGCCGCAGGAGAAAGCTATATTTATCCGCGCCTGCAAAGCTTTTCGTTTCTTTGCTGGACATCACGCCATGGCTCTTTAACTCTTGGTAGGCTTGATCAGGGTCGAGGATGAACGTCACCGTCTCGAATTCAGTAGCAAAGAGCTCAGCTTGGATCTCTTACGGGCGTGACCCCGTTAGTTAGCGCCCTCGTCGAGAATCCTTTGACTCCGTCGAGCACATTTTTGACGATACCTACCAGCAAGAGTTTTCTGGCACCTGCCATCCCAAACACGATTGCAAGCTGCCGGGTGTCATAAGCCAATGTGCTGAGCCAACCCTGCGGCAGTATTTCGAGGCGGCACTGCCTGGAGTCTAGACTTGGGACTGTCGGCTCTCGATCCCTGACAGTCTTAGGTATGCGCGGGCCAACTTTATGTACTTTACGATGGGGATCTCTTCCGCGCGCGAGGTGCGCGAAATCTCTGCCTCCTCAAGTAGTAACGGCGCAAAGTGCAATCCTTTCAGATTATTGTAGATTGTCTTGCGCCGCTGGGTGAAAGAGCGCTTTAATAACTGCTTCAAAAGAGCCCAGAGTTTTGCATCGTACGGCCAGTCAGCCACTGGGATCAGCCGCAGCACCCTGGAGTCAACTTTGGGGCGTGGTGAAAAAGCAGCAGGTCGTACCAGGAATCCCCTCTCAATCTCATAAGCGAGCTGACACACACAGGAAAGGTATCCGTAATTTTTTGATCCCGGTTCTGCCCAAATTCTGCAGGCTACCTCATTTTGCACCATGAAAATCATTTGGGAAAAGAATGGTCTCCACCCGGGCTCGGCGTACTTGAGGACCAAGTGAGTGGCGATGTTGTAAGGGAGATTCCCGAAGCATTTACGCCTCCCGAAATCCGAGATCGCTCTTGGATCGAAGGTACGGATGTCTTGAATGCAAAGTCGCGCGCGGGGGAATTTCTCAAACAAGGGAACTAGCCAGCTCCGGGCGATACCTGCGTCTAGCTCCACAGCGATCAAATCGTCGCTCAGTTGCAGCAGCCTGCGTGTAAGGGCGCCTCTTCCGGGACCAATCTCCATCAAGGGCTCTTCCGGGTGCACGCAACCAAATTCGACGATTCTGCATATCGTATTGGGATCGCGTAGGAAGTTCTGCCCCAGGGATTTCTTGGCCCGGTCCATTGCTAGATTCTATGTTAATATTAAAAATTTGTTTTGGTTGCCGCGAAGGCGGGTAACCGGGGAGGAAATGAATGAACAATAATATTGTGGAAGTGACCGACAGCAACTTCGAGCAAGAGGTTCTCAAAGCAGATAAGCCGGTCTTGGTGGATTTCTGGGCTGCCTGGTGTGCCCCTTGCCGCATGCTCGCACCTGCGGTGGAAGCGATCGCGGAACAGTACCGCGATCGAGCAAAGGTGGCCAAGCTGAATGTGGATGAGAACAACGCGACCTCAGCCAGGTACAACATCAAAGGGATTCCAACCCTGTTGTTGTTTAAAGACGGCGTCATAAAGGACCAAATTGTGGGGGCGACGTCGAAGGAAAATATCGCCAAGATGATTGAGGCTCACCTTTCCAATGCCAGGTGAACAGCAGGCGGAGTCGGCAAAGCACCCGGTCGCAAGTTTCAGGTTGCACGTTACAGGTCGCTTGCGAGTCTTGGGCGTCCGATTCTGATTAAGTCTTATGTCGAACGTTGTAATCGTAGGCACCCAATGGGGTGACGAAGGCAAGGGCAAGATTGTCGATCTATTCAGTGATAAATTCGATATTGTCGCCCGCTATCAAGGAGGACACAACGCCGGTCACACCGTGACCGTTCAAGGCAAAAAGTACATTTTGCACTTGATCCCCTCTGGAATTGTCCATCCGGGTAAGGTGTGCGTTATCGGCAATGGAGTGGTTGTGGATCCGGCGGCCTTGCTCTACGAGATTGAAACGTTAAAGGGGCTGGAGATTTCCGTGGAAGCTCGATTGTTTATTTCCAACAGGGCACACATGATCATGCCCTATCACCGGGCGATGGAGGCCGGAGAAGAAACAGCGCGAGCTGACCGGGCGCTGGGAACGACAGCCCGAGGTATCGGTCCTTGCTATGAAGACAAGATGGGGCGGAGAGGGATCCGTATGGGAGACATTTTCAATGAGGAGTTACTCGCAGCCAAGATTCGCGAGAACGTCAAGTTGAAAAACTCACTGCTCAAAGAAATCTATGGGCGAGAGCCCCTGGATGCTGAGGCGACTCTCCTGGAGTACCGTTTCCTTTGTGAAAGAATCAAACCTTTCATCGTAGATACCGCCGAATACTTGAATCGGGAGATCAAGAGGGGGAAGCGGATTCTGTTTGAAGGAGCTCAAGGGACGTTACTCGATGTTGACCATGGGACCTATCCTTACGTTACCGCCTCTAACGCCACAGCAGGCGGAGCATGTACAGGGACAGGCGTGGGTCCCACATCCATTCACGGCGTAGTGGGCATCGCCAAGGCATACACCACGCGGGTGGGGGCCGGACCTTTTCCCACAGAATTGAACGATTCCATTGGAGAGCAGATACGGGTGAAGGGCGTCGAGTTTGGCGCCTCCACCGGAAGGCCGCGCCGTTGTGGCTGGTTTGATGCTGTAGTGGTTCGTTACTCTTCGCTGATTAACAATGTCGACACGCTGGTGATTACCAAGTTGGATGTTCTAGATGGTTTGGAGGAAATCCGCATCTGCACGGGATATGCCATCGACGGCAAGAGACTTGAAGGATTTCCCACGGATATCGAAACGCTGGAACGATGTCGGCCGATCTATGAATCTCATCCCGGGTGGATGGAGGACACCAGCTCGGTTAACAAGTATTCGACCTTGCCCCAAACAGCCCGCCGATACTTGGAACGGCTATCTCATTTGATTGAAGCTGACATTTCAATCATCTCTACCGGGCCTGAACGCACGGAAACCATCATGCCGGAAGAAGACTCCAAATTAAGCAAGCTGTTGTAAAGCGGCTTTCGTCTGTCAAATTGCGACGATTTCCATTTTAGGAAACGTTCATCCCTCGTCGAAATTGCATTTTCGCGAATTTCCCATGTCCCGATGATGCGATCCTTGTGAATTTAATCCGCTTCAACGCGTTGGAGATTGACCTGTGACCAGGAATTGGTAACCTGGGGGTGTCAAGTCGGGATACCAGAGATCCCAAAATGAAGAATCAACGCATTGTGATCATCGCTCTCGCAGTTATCTTCTTATTGGCCGCGTTGTTGCGTTTGCATGCCCTCACCCGCAAGAGTTTATGGGACGACGAAATTTTTTCGCTGAATGCGTTAGGCATTTATAAACTGCATCAGGAAGTGCCTCCGTGGTTGTCTTTTCCACAAAACCTTGTCAGGTACTACCGCGCGGACAACCACCCTCCTTTCTTTTTCCTTCTGTTGGGTGTCTGGTTGAAATTGTTTGGCCAGGGCGCCCTCGCCATGCGCGCACTTTCCGTAATCCTGAACCTGTTGACGCTTCCTGTGATTTATCTTTTGGCGCTGCAGATCTTTAAAGAGCGTAAAATTGCGATACTGAGTTGTTTGATTTTTGGTTTCTCCGCTTACCTTGTTTACTACTCACAGGAAGCGCGCATGTATCCCTTATTGTTGCTGTTGTCGTGTCTTTCAATGCTCTTTTTCCTCAAGATTCAGGAAGGAGCGGATTGGCGCTGTTGTCTCGGGTTCATCGTATTTTCGGTGCTGGGACTGTATACCCATTACTATTACGCTTTTCTGATTTGTTTCCAAGTCCTGTACTGGATTATCTTTGAAAACCGTCGTATCTATGCGTTCTTTTTGAGTATCGGTATCGTCTTCTTGGCATTTATTCCCTGGCTTCCAATTTTGCTGTATCAGATCAACCAGAAGAATCATTCGGACTTGTGGATTCGCAGCAATTCTGGTGGAGTGCAGTGGCAGGAGGCGGTTTTCCATTGGGTTAACATTTTGTTCCGCTTCGCCGTAGGTGAAAATTTCATTTATCCCGGCAGCGCGTCCCAGGTGCGCCAGATCATGGGTGTTGTGGCCGTCATTGCGGTCGTAGTGCTTCTCCAACGTCCCTTCCTGCTGCTGACAAGATACGGCAAGTTGTTGGCGCTGTGGCTCTTGTTGCCGCTTACGGGAGGGTTCATTGCAGACGTTCTGTTTCAAACGAAAACATTGGAGATGAGCAAGTACTTCATCATGAGCTATCCAGCGATGTTAATGATGTTGGCCGCCTCCATCCTTCGATTTCCATGGAGGCCGGCCAAAGTCATTTTGCTGCTGGCGCTGGTCTTATTGAACGCAAGCGCGCTTCGTGTGTACTACCGGATTCCTCACGCCGTGGAGTGGCGGGAAGTGGCCGCATATCTGTCGGCGCGAGTCGGAGAGCGAGATACGGTGTTGAGCACCGAGCCTCGGGTTGAGACGTGCGTTGTTTTTTACCTTGGCAAGGAAATCAAAACGATCCCGGTCCCCTATGATGCTCAGGTGCAGTTTGTCTTAGGCGCCGCACAAAAGAGCATCGCCTCATCGGAAAGGTTGTGGGTGGTTTCGATTTACGAGTCGGTGACGCCGGAACTGCGGGAGTTCAGCGAGCGTTTGGAGCTCGAGTTCCCCTTGCTTTCAAAAGAAGTCATTTCGGGCAACGTCATTGTTAGAAGTTTTGCAGGGCATTTTCAAGCTCGTTCTTAGAGTGGATGTTTCCCAAACGCTCGGCGATCTCAATCCCCTTGCGGAAGACTTGGCGGGCCCGTTCTGTTTCACCTGCCTTGCGAAAGGCCATTCCGGCTTGGAAATAAGTGGGCACATAGTCCGGATTGCTCTCCAGCAGATGAGAAAAGATTTCCAATGCTTCTTCGACTCGCTCGGTGCGTATGTATTCCATCGCAAGGGCGTAACGTGGGAATGGGTCATTGGCATTCTTCTCAATTAAAGATTTCAGTACCGTAACTCGATCGTTACTCATCGCAAGATCCTCTGGACTGCCCCGCCACGACCCAGGCTGTCACCACAGTCACAGATTTTCAGCCCGAATCCATAAGATGTTACACATTACCCCTGACCTGCGAACGGGTCGGTGACGAACGAATGCTTTTCATGATTGGTCTTATCCGGCACTTTCCCCCTCTGCCCTTGCTACACGATGATCCATAGTACAACTTAATACAAGCCTATGCTCTATTCATGCACCATTGCTGGTCGTTATCGGAAAATGTATCCGTCCAAGGGAAATCGCGGTCGCACCGTTTCTGCTCCCCACCGCGTTGGTGAAATTCGGGTGCGCGACGGGAAAGTTAACGGATAGGGCCGTAAAATAGGGTTGTGTGGTATCCTAGTATTTATATTGTACTAGGAGGAGTCATGACCCTATCGCGTACCTGGCTGTGGAAGAAGATGATCAAGTTATCGCCTGTCTGTTC
>JACQSX010000045.1 GCA_016211105.1 Acidobacteriota bacterium
CCATTTGGTATTTCAGGCCTTAGATTCTAGACTGCTGTGTTACCCAGCTCAATAGGGTAATACGTATTATCAATGGCCAAGTGTCTCGGAAGCAATGACTTTGTCAAATGGCGCGCTCGTATTTCAGTAAACTCCCGCTAGATCAGATTGTAAACGGATTGGCAGCAGCATAAGGTTCATCTCCACACCAAAACCCCACTACCCCCTGGGAAGAGATGCGTAATGGAGGAGGAAGCGGCCTTGAGGAAATCGAGCCCGTTTTCTCTTCCATCCCTCCGTTCCCGTCTCCCTCGGTTCCCGCTCACCCGACGCTTGCGTCTCCGACTGACAGAAGCCTAAAAATATTCCTGGTATTTCCTACGTACATACTCGTCGGTCATTCCTGCCAGGTAGTCGCACACGACCCGGTGCGGAGCCTGGGATTGCTCCTTTATTTTTAAGAAATGATTTCTGGGAAGGCGCGTGAGGTCCGCCATATAAAATTCAAAAAGCCCTCTTAAGATGTTCTCCGCTTGTTGCCGGCTCGAGGTCACCCTTTCATGGCAGTACAGGTGATGGGTTAAGAACTCCTTGATCTGCTCCTTGGGTTCCAGCAAGTCACCAAATCGCATGAGGCGTTGCTGCGTCAACCGCACATCAAGCACGCTTTGTATCCCAGCGGCCGCGATGCGGCGGCGCGAGGATTCGAGCAGATCCGTCACCAGGGCATTCAGGATGCCACGGACCGCCATATTAAACTTAAGTTTTTGAGGGCTACCGGGATAGCGCATCTCCGCTTCGCGAAAAAAAGAGCGGAAGATCGGCAGCTCCTCTACCAACATTTCCAACGTTAGGAGCTTGGATTCGTACCCATCGTCCAGGTCCGCCGTGTTGTATGCGATCTCATCTGCCAAGTCGATCAGTTGGGCCTCAAGCGGAGGCCGTAGATCGAGCAAGTAATCGCGCAGATCAGCGTAACGCGGGTCATCAGCAGGATAGTCCCGCGAGTGTTTCACGATCCCCTCGCGCAGTTCGAAGGTCAAATTCAATCCTGGAAAATTGGGATATTTTTCCTCGAAACTTTCCACGATGCGTAGCGCGTGAACATTGTGATCGAATGATTCATTGTATCGGCGCATCAACGCGTCAAGAACCTTCTCCCCAGTGTGACTGAACGGGCTGTGGCCCACATCATGGCTCAGGGCCAATGCCTCGCACAGGTCTGTGTTCAGGTCCAGAATCATGCCCACCGTACGGGCAATCTGCGCTACCTCAATCGTGTGAGTGAGTCGATTCCGAAAATGATCGGAGAAGTCTGGATCGAAAACCTGCGTTTTCTTTTCCAGACGGCGGAAGGCCCGGGAATGAATTACGCGGTCGCGGTCACGTTGGTATTCGGATCGATACGGGTGTGGTGGCTCCGCATGACGACGCCCCCGCGATTCACTTTCCCGCATTGCGTACGGAGCGAGAGCCGGCATCGATTGGCTTGACTATTTCGGCGCAGGATTCAAGAGTGCCAAACGCGCACGGGCCTCAACGACGAATACCGACTGCGCATATTCACGGGTGAGTCGCTGGTAATAGTTTGCCGCTTCACTTTTCTTGCCCATCGCTTCCGCCATTTGGGCCATGTTGGCCAACAGCGCATCCTTGGGAAATTTGCTCTCCCGGTCGTTCAGCATCGATTGATAAACCTGCAGTGCCTGATCACGGTTGTGGCCGGCGCGGTATATTTCGGCGAGGGCACTGCGGGCCACGGCGCGTAACTCAGCGTCCGAAGTTCCTTCCACCTGTTGGAGGAGGTGAATCGCTTGCTTGTCATTTTTCAGCTCGTGTTGTGCAAGCGCGGCATAATAGCGTGCCAGCGTGCCCACCTTCCGCGATGAGTACTGCTGAGAAATTTGATTGAATTTCTCCCACGCCTTTCGGTACTTTTCATCTTCGCTGGAAAACGTCGTTGGATGGTCCGAACTCACGTTGGATGTGGAGCCGCCGACCACCGTGCCATGGAAGACCTCCAGCGCCTCTCCAAATTGTCTCTGCCCTCTGGCATCTCGCGATTTCTGATAGTTGCGCCACAGCAGGACGCCCACGGTCCCGGCCACGGCCAAGCCCAGCACGATCAGCAGGATTGGTGTGCGGCCTAGCACCAGGGAAGAAGTCCTGGCGATGACGGCGTGGATTTGGTCCTCGCGTTTCAGTTCGCGACGTGTCAGATGTTTGGTGGCCGATTTTCTCATCTTTCAAAAATGCGCCTGGGAGGACTCGAACCCCCGGCACGGGGTTTAGGAAACCCCTGCTCTATCCACCTGAGCTACAGGCGCGCAATGTAAACTCATAGTCTAGCATTTTGTTATCCCAAGCGGCGCTCTAGGGCTGGGCGCAAAATTCTCCGCGCCGTGGACCAGGCTGAAATGCCCAGGGCAACATGTCCTAGCAGTATCCGTTATTTCCCACCTTTTTTCCAGCAGGTTTCAAATCGGTTTTCAGTACTGTAAAAGTGAAAACAGGGGAGTATCGGGGAGTTTTTCCCTCCCGCGCAGGGAAGTTAGTTCGATCAGAAACGCTGCGCCCACGACTTTGGCGCCCATTTCGACGGCCATCTTGACGGTAGCCGCCGCCGTGCCGCCGGTGGCGATCACGTCATCTAAGACCAAGACTTTTTGACCCGGTACGATCGCATCCTCATGAATCTCCAGCGCGTCCTTGCCGTATTCTAAATCGTAGCTCACCAGCTTGGTCCTGCAGGGCAGCTTTCCCTGCTTGCGTACCGGCACAAAGCCGGCTCCGAGTCGATACGCTACGGGCGGCGCGAAGATAAAACCACGGCTTTCCATTCCCAACACCAGATCAATGTCCCTGCTCGAGAACTCACTCACAAACAAATCGATCACCCGGCACAATGCCTCCGGGACGCGCAACAAGGTAGTGACGTCGTAAAACAGGACTCCGGGCTTTGGAAAGTCCGGGACTTCACGAATGATCTTCCTCAGTTCCTCAAGTTCAGAATTCGATCGTAAATCTTTCATATGGCGCCAACGCCTCACAGTTTTCGATTGAAATATCCCGGATCACTGCCAGCGGCGGCCCAGATTTTATTTTCAACAAGAAGTGGTTTAACTTTTCTTCTTCTCCCTGCGCCTCAATTTCCACCCGCCCGTCAGGCAGGTTTCGCACCCATCCGTGCACTCCCAGCTCCCGAGCCACCCGGTGAGCGAAGTAGCGAAACCCCACTCCTTGGACGTTTCCCGAGAGACTATAACGCTTGCGGCAAACTGCCATACCGACAAAAAGTGGTCGGGGCGAGAGGATTCGAACCTCCGACCTCACGGTCCCGAACCGTGCGCGCTACCAGCCTGCGCCACGCCCCGATTCCAACAGGGAGACGGCAAATGACAAAAGACGGTCATTTTAGACAGGTACGGTCACCTTTGTAAACTTGAATCGAGGCGGTCACTTTCTCCCCCTTCCATTGAAATTCAACCTGGAAAGCACGCGCACCGCTTTCAGCGCTTCGTAGGCCGTTTGATCCCGTTGCAGGGGAGATATAGAAATATAACCGTTTTTGACCGCGAAATAATCTGTATCCGGTTCGACATTCCATTCGCCTTCATCTTCCCCGATCCAGTAGTACTTCTTCCCGCGCGGATCATCTTTTTCTGCGATGAATGATTGAATCCGCTTGGTTCCTTGGCGGGTGATTTTTACTCCCCGTGGCGCCTGCAGCGGAAAATTCAAATTGAGAAATATTTCTGCGGGGAGTCCTTCCTTCAGAATTTTCTCCGCCAGTGTGCGAGTGAATTCCGCCGCCAGCGCATAACTTGCATTCTCGCGCAGCAGTACTTGGGAGACGGCCAGCGATGGAATCTCGTGCAGCGAACCTTCGCGCGCCGCCGCAACAGTGCCTGAGTAGAGAGTATCGTCACCCAGGTTGGCCCCCGCGTTGATGCCAGAAACCAATAGGTCCGGTTTACGCGCCGTAATTTTTTGCAGCGCGAACACCACGCAGTCTACCGGCGTTCCGGTAACTGCAAAGCGCCGCTTGCCCAGCGACCGGATTCGAACGGGGCGGTGAATGGTAAGCGAATGGCTGATCGCACTGCTTTCGTCGGCCGGGGCAACGACCACAACCTCACCCAGCGACGCAAGCGCGCGCGTCAGGGCTCGGAGACCTCGAGCATGGATGCCATCGTCGTTTGTAAGTAAAATCAGTGGCCGCATCATAGAAAGAATTATACGACATGGAAGAACTCCAACTCATCCTTGCTCGTTTCCCTCACCCCGTTTTTCTCCCCTTCCACCGGTCCCTTCTCTCTCACTTCTCTCTCACGATTTGACACATTTCCGGCCCGCATGGTAGAAAGCTGACCAGTCGGGACGTGGCGCAGCCTGGTAGCGCACTTGCTTGGGGTGCAAGGGGTCGGCAGTTCAAATCTGCCCGTCCCGACCATTGCTTTTCAGCCTGTGCTTTCGACCTATTTCAATATTTCCAGAATGGTCTGCAGTTCGGAACGGATCTCTTCCAGCAACTTCTCACTCTTGTGGCTAAGTCCAGGCTTCCGTGTCGATTCGGCAGTTTCCTCAAAAAGAGGAAGTGCCCCGGCGGTTGTGTCTCGCGTGTCAAAACCATTGGGAAAGTCTTGGTGACTTGCTATCTCTGGCCGCGACGGAGGCTCTTGCTCGAAATCAAGGTTCTCGACGGTCAATTTCTTGTTGGCTCCCACAATCGTATAGCCTTCCTCGTAGAGGAGTTGCTTGATGCGCCGCACCAGGCGCACATCTCGGTACCGGTATACCCGTTGACCACTGCTATTCTTGGAGGGCGAGAGCTGAGAGAATTCAGTCTCCCAGTAACGAAGCACATGAGGCTCAACCTCGCACAGATCGCAAACCTCGCCGATCTTGTAATAGAGTTTCTTAGGGAGCCGCTCCATGAGCCGAAATCCCGAAAGACCGCATCCTAGAACTTCAGTTGCTTGGAAGGTTTAAAGCTTATGTAGTTCCTCGATTTCAACCTAATGGTTTCCCCTGTTTGCGGATTCCTTCCTGTTCGCTCGCGCCGCCTGACTACATTAAAAGAACCAAAACCGGTGAGTTTTACGCTTTCGGCGCTGCGCAAGCGATCCTTCACTTGATCGATCACCAACTCCACCATTGCCTTGGCTTCGCGGTATGAAACTCCGCCGTGCCTCGCGTACACCAGCCGCGCCAAATCGGCCTTAATCATAGCACCTCCGGACTTTTTGCAGTATTTACAGTCACTTACAACGGAATTTCGCCGATTATCATAGGAACCGCTCAGATCACTGTCAAGCAGAAGTTCCCCTGCGGTCACTGCGGATCACGAGGCGGACGGGGGTGGCATAAAAATCGAAGCGCTCACGAAGACGATTGATAACGAAACGGCGGTGCGAAAAATGAATCCGAGGAGGACTCGCAAACAGCACGAACGTAGGAGGTCCTGTGCTTACCTGAGTGATGTACTTGATCTTGAATTTCTTATCCGGAAACGAATCGAGGTAGGAACCACGGACTTCTCGTTGGAAAAAGTCATTTAATTGGGCGGTGGGAATTCGGAGTTTGCGCGCTTGCGTGGCCCTTAGAGCGCGGTCCAGGATTTTTACCACGCGTTGGCCCGTCCGGGCGGAAATGAAATCTACCGGGGCGAACTCCAGAAATCGCATACGCCGCGCGATTTCCTCCCGAAATTTCTGCGCCATCTCCGCCCGATTCGTCACCAAATCCCATTTATTGACTGCGATGAGCACGGAGCAGCCTTCGTCGACAGCGTAACCGGCAATGGTAGCATCCAGTTTCGTAGGTCCCTCCAGCGCATCCACCACAAGGACCGCGACGTCGGCCTGGCGCAGACTCTTGCGCGCCATGACGACGCTCAATTTTTCCGCCATCGCCTCCGTCTTCCCCTTGCGACGTATCCCGGCGGTGTCGATGAGGCGAAAACAACGCCCCTCTCGACGGATCAACGTGTCCACTGTATCTCGAGTGGTTCCCGGCAGGTCGGTTACGATGACGCGCTCTTCGCCACACAGCAAATTCACAATGGAAGACTTGCCTACGTTGGGCCGGCCTACAATCGCGATGCGCACCTCCTCCCGTTGCCGAGTTTCAGGAGCAACGTTTGCGCGCTGAGCGATCTCGGAAACTAACTCCTCCACGCCAAGTTTGTGTTCCGCAGAGACTGGAAAGATCCTGTCGATGCCCAGTTCGTAAAAGGGGATGATCCAATCCTCATGTTTGGGAGAATCTATCTTGTTGACGACCAGCCATATCTCTTTTCCCGTTTTGCGCAAAAACTGAAGAAGTTCCTCATCGGTCGGCGTTGGTCCGGTGCGGGCATCCATCAGCAACAACAGCAAATCACTCTCTTGGGCCGCCACAGCGGCCTGTTTGAAAATCTCCGAGACCATCAATTCCGACTCACCGGGAATCATGCCGCCGCTGTCTACTACGGTAAATTTCTTGCCGTTCCATTCGACGGATCCGTAGATGCGGTCCCGCGTGATGCCCGGCTCATTGCTTACGATGGCGCGGCGGCTTCGTGTCAGGCGGTTGAATAAGGTGGACTTCCCGACATTGGGACGTCCTAGAATTGCTGCCTGAAACATGTTCACATCACCCGTACCAAGGCCTGCGACTTTAATTTCGCATCAATGGCGCTGCGCAGTTGGGCCAATCCGGTTCCTTGAAGCGCCGACACTGCTACGTATTCATCTTTCCTTTCCTGGTCCGAGAAAGCGGCGGGCAGCAGGTCGATCTTGTTGAAAACCAGCAAGGTTGGGATTTGCTGAAAGCCGAGCTCACCAATGATCTCTCCCACGGCGCGCATTTGATCTCTGTAGCTTTCTTGGCTGCGATCCACAACGTGTAGCAGCAGGTCAGCCTCTCCGATTTCTTCAAGCGTGGCCCGAAATGCTGCAACTAAGTCTGGAGGGAGCTTGCGCACAAAGCCAACCGTATCGGTCAAAAGCACGTCGCCGCTCGACGGCAGGTGGATCCGACGAACCAACGGATCCAGGGTGGCAAACATGCGATCCGACTGGAATGTTTCTGACCGTGTCAGCGCCGTGAAAAGGGTCGATTTCCCCGCGTTTGTGTATCCTACCATGGTGACCACGGGGATGGGCACCCCGTGACGGCGCGCGCGGTGCAATTGGCGGTGCTTTCGGACTTTTTCGATTTCAGCACTGATGCGCGCGATGCGCGCTCGGATTCGGCGCCGATCCATTTCCAACTTGGTTTCTCCCGGACCCCGGGTTCCGATGCCGCCCCCCAACCTGGACAGGGCTCCGCCAGAACCGGCCAACCGCGGCAGCAAATAATTTAACTGAGCCAGTTCCACCTGAAGCTTCCCTTCACGCGTGCGGGCCCGCTGCGCAAAAATGTCCAGGATCAGCGCCGTCCGATCAATTACCTTGCACTGCAATAGGGCTTCCAGATTCCGCTGCTGGGCGGGAGAGAGCGTCTCGTCGAAAATTACAAGATCCAGCTTCTCGTCGCGAACCTGCTGCGCGATCTGTTGCGCTTTTCCACGCCCGATCAAGTAAGCCGGGTCCAGCCTCGGACGGAATTGCAGCAGGGAATCCCGAACTTCAGCTCCAGCACTCAGGGCTAGTTCTCGGAGTTCGTCCAGGTGCTGAACCGCTTCCATCCGTCGCTCCTGGTGCGAACACACGCCTACTAGAAGGGCCTTTTCCATACGAGTTGCAGATCGGCCGCTGGCTTGTCCTGTCCCCTACTGCGGGCGCGGCTTTGCGCTCTAGTCAATCGCAAAGCCGGGAACGCTGAGTATTTGGGCACCGTGAAAACGGCCATTCTCAATAAAGATTTTATTCGTTTCTTTTCCGCTAATCATTCCACCCGCAAGATAAATGCCTGCCACATTGGTCTCCAAGGTGTCCGGGTCGTGCTCGGGACGATACGATTCCGGATCAACCCGGATTCCAACTCGTTTGAGAAAATCTACATCGGGATGATAACCGGTTAAGACGAAGACAAAATCGTTTTCCACAATCCGATCTTTTGCTCCATTCCGAACATGGATATATCCTGCTTCGATGTGGACTAGAGTGCTGTTGAACAAAGCCTGAATCTGCCGGTTCTTAATCCGGTTTTCGATGTCGGGGAGCACCCAATGCTTGATGTCCTTGCTTAATGCATCGGCGCGATGAATGAGCGTTACCTCGGCCTCCGCGCGAAAAAGCGCCAACGCCGCCTCCGCCGCCGAGTTCTTGCCGCCGACAATCGCTACTTTCTTGCGAAAGAAGGGATGCACCTCGGTGAAATAATGTGAGACCTTCGGGAGTTCTTCTCCCGAAATATGCAAGTAATTCGGATGGTCATAATATCCCAGTGCTAGGATTACTCTGCTGGCTCGAAAGGCAGTCTCGCCCGGGGTGCGTGCCAGTGGCTTTTCCGGGCGGACGATAATACGAAAATTTCCCTTTTCACCTTCGATGTGTGCCGCACGCGTGTAATCGCGTACGTTCAGGCGCCACACCTGTACTACCTTCCGGTAATAGTTCAGACCGTCCACCCGTTTCGGCTTTTCCGAGGAGATGATCATGGGAACGTCGCCGATTTCCAGCAGATCTGCCGTGGTAAAGAAAGTCATCTCGCGGGGATAGTGAAAGATGGAATTAACGATACAGCCTTTCTCTACGATGACGTAGTTGTAGCCTCGCTTCGTTGCGTCGATGCCGCACGCCAGTCCAGCCGGTCCCGCCCCCACGATGACAATGTCAAATCTCTCTTCTTCCATAATTAACCATCATAATTAACCATGAAAACACAAAAGCGGTCATTCGTCATCCGTCACTTTTCTTGCACTCGCCGCATTGCCTCGCCTATACTTTGTTTCCTTCTCTTCGGGGGCGCTTAGCTCAGCTGGTTAGAGCGCCGTCTTCACACGGCGGAGGTCCGCGGTTCGAGCCCGCGAGCGCCCACCACCTCCATCGCGGGTTTCGGATTGTAAATTGTGGATTATCTGGGTTGCAGATTTCAGATCGAGCCGAACTGGGAGAGACGTCTGAGCGTGTCGGCGTTTACTGGTCGCGATGCAACTCACTTTAGAAAATGGAGACAATCTACACTCACGAAACCCGTCTGAAGAACAGCCAGTAAACAGGGACTCCGGCCAGCACAATGCCAAACACCACGCTGGTCCACAGGGTCTCGGTCAATAGCGCGTTTGCAATCACATATATTACCCCGGCAATGAAGAATAACGGCAGAACCGGATAACCCAGCGCCCGATAGGGGCGCTGCAAGTCAGGACGCTTCCGGCGCAAGCGGTAGAGCGCCGCCACCACCAGTGCGTAGAAGGGCCAAATGACGAGGACAAAAGTGTCGGCCAACTGTTCAAAAGTCCGTGCCAGCACGAACGCAACGCCCAGGCACGCCGCCAGGCCAATCGCGACATGAGGAGTCCGGTACTTGGCGTGCACCTTCGCCAGCGCTTTAAAAAAGAGTCCATCATCGGCCATGGCAAAAAATACGCGGGGCGCTGCCAGCATCATGGCATTCAGCGCGCCGAACGTAGAAATCATAACCACCACAGAAACGATGGTTCCCCCGACGTTTCCAAAAAGGACCGCCATGGTATCCGCCGCTACGAGCGGAGACTGAGCCACCTTATCCACAGGACTGACGTATAGATAAGCCACATTCGCAAATACGTAGGTGGCCACAATTGCCAGTGTCCCCAAGATGAGCGCTCTCGGTAAGTTCTTCTGTGGATTTTCAATCTCACCTCCCGCAAATGAAAGGTCCGCCCAGCCGTCATATGCCCACAACACCGAGATCAACGCCAGTCCGAACAGACCAGGCTTGACGGCCGCTGCACCGGAGCAAAAATGGTTGAACGTGGCCCCTCGCGCGCCTCCGAGCAGAAGGGATGCCCCCACCAGTGCAACGAGGGCTCCACACTTGGCGACCGTCGTGATCCCTACCAGCGATGCGCCCCAATGGGTCCCGCGAATGTTCAACAGCGCGGCAAATACAATGGCTCCCGCCGCCAGGTAGTGGACCGCCTGGCTACCTTCACCCGCATTCTTCCCAACCGATCGAAGGAAATATTCTGCAAAGACCGTGGCCATCGCGCCTAGAGCCGATGCCCGCAGCAACACCAGTTGGGACCAACCGAACAAAAAAGCGACCCCTCGGCCCCATCCTTCCCGTAGATACACGTACAGCCCTCCCGTGTGGGGAAAGGCGGCGGATAGTTCCGCAAGTGACAACGACCCGGAGAGCGTGATCAGGCCGGCCAGAATCCAGACGCCCAATACCGCTCGTGCATCCGGCACCCGATCCGCAATGCTGGCCGGAGCGCGAAAGATTCCTGACCCAATCGTGATTCCAACGACGATGCCCACGGATCTCCAGAAGCCGAGCTGGCGAACCAACCCCACCGGGCCTTCGCCGTCCCCTCTCTTCTCGTCTAGACGGCTTTTCATGAGCATCAGCCTACCGCAGGCAGCCTCACCAAGTCATGGGTGGTCATTTCCAGGCGCCAATTCTTGCCCAAACAATTCAAAACTCGGCATCTTCCTCGCTATACTGGAGGTATCCATCAAATGATTCCATTCGCTTGACGAAGGGACGCAAACTAATGGCCAAAAACCTGGGAGCAAGCAATGTTACATATATCGAAGCTTTGTATGAGCGATATCTAAAAGACCCGTCATCGGTGGAAACGAGCTGGCGGTATTTTTTCGACGGGATGGAGTTTGCACGCGACGGTGCGGTTATCGAAAAAGCCGAGTCCGTATCGATCGTGAACTTTGCCCAAGACCGCCGAATTCTGGACCTGATCGAGGCATACCGGAAGTGGGGGCACCTGATCGCCAAGATTGATCCCCTGGGCAATCACCTGGAAAGCCACCCGCAACTGGAACTAATCAGCTTTGGATTTTCAGATGACGAATTGGACCTCTTGTTTCCGGCAGTGCCTTTTCTCGATCCATCGCCGGTGACGCTGCGGCAAATGCGCGACAAACTGCGTGAAATCTATTGTAGAACGGTCGGTGTTGAGTACATGGACGTGCAAGATCCTGCTATCGAACAGTGGTTCCAATCTCGCATCGAGCGTCATGGCAACCGGCCCGTCCTGACCCTGGAGAGCAAGAGAGCGATTCTGTCAAATCTGAATAAAGCTGAGATTTTTGAAAGATTCTTGCACACCAAGTATGTGGGCCAAAAAAGGTTTTCCCTCGAAGGCGCAGAGACGCTGATTCCTGCGATGGCTGAATTGATCGACCATGGAGCCCAACTGGGCATCGATGACATGATCGTCGGCATGGCTCACCGCGGGCGTCTCAACGTGCTGGCCAATATTCTGAATAAGACCTACGAAACGATTTTCAGCGAATTCGAGGATCATTTCGTCCCGTGGGCGGTGGAAGGAAGCGGGGACGTCAAGTATCACAAGGGATTTTCTGGCGCCTATCGAACTTCTTCTGGACAGGAGATCCGCGTCACCCTGGCCGCAAATCCTAGCCACCTGGAGGCGATCAGCCCTGTGGTTGAGGGCGCAGTCCGGGCTCGTCAGCACGTGCGTGGCGATAAGGAAAGGGCTCACGTTTTGCCGTTTCTCATCCATGGCGACGCGGCTTTCATGGGTCAGGGCTCGGTTGCCGAAACTTTGAATCTTTTCAAATTGGAGGGTTACACCACCGGCGGAACCATTCACTTCATCCTGAATAACCAGATCGGTTTTACCACCGACCCGCGCGACGGGCGTTCCACACGGTACGCCTCCGATGTCGCAAGAATGATTCTGGCGCCCGCCTTCCACGTCAACGGCGATGATCCCGAAGCCGTACTGCACTGCATCCGCTTGGCAGTCGAATTTCGCCAGACTTTTCACCGCGATGTCGTGATCGATATGCTCTGCTACCGGCGCCACGGCCATAACGAGGCGGACGAACCTTCATTCACACAACCCATCATGTATCGGAAGATTCGAGGCCATCCTACCGTGCGCAGCATTTACATCGACGAACTGGTGCGTCGCGGAGACGTGGAAGCGGAACTGGCTCGGGAGATGGAGGAAAATTTCAGGCGCGAGCTTCAGGCAGCGCTGGAAACCACGCATGAAATGACGCCGACCGAGCAGGCGGAAACCTTGAAAAAGACTTGGGCAGGATATCACAAAGCCTCCCGGGAGGAAGTCGAAGCGCCGGTGGAAACCGCTGTGGCTGCTGAGACCCTGGAAGAAATCGCGCGGAAGATCACCGCGGCGCCCGAATCCTTTCTCCTTCATCCCAAACTAGAACCGTTCCTGGAAGAACGATCCAACATGGTCATCACCGACAGGGGATTAGATTGGGGAATGGCCGAGGCTTTGGCGTTGGGCAGCCTGCTGATGGAGAAGATTCATGTCCGATTGACCGGCCAGGACACCTGTCGAGGAACCTTCAGTCATCGCCACGCAGTGTTGTATGATCTGGAAACCGGCGAACCTTACGTTCCCTTGAATCATCTCTCCCCGGAGCAGGCGACGCTAAGCGTCTTTAATAGTCCTCTTTCCGAGCTGGCGGCGGTCGGCTTTGAATTCGGTTACACGACGGGCAACCCGGCGGCCCTGACGATCTGGGAAGCGCAATTCGGGGATTTTACCAACGGCGCGCAAATCATCATCGATCAATTCATCGCTGCCTCGGAGGCAAAGTGGGGACGCATGAGCGGACTCACTTTACTGCTGCCGCACGGCTACGAAGGTCAGGGACCGGAACATTCCAGCGCGCGCCTTGAGCGCTTCCTACAACAGTGCGCGCAGGACAACATGCAGTTGTTGAATCTTACAACGCCAGCTCAATACTTTCATGCGTTACGCCGGCAGATGCGCCGCCCGTTCCGGAAGCCTTTGATCGTGATGTCTCCCAAGAGCCTGCTGCGGCATCCCTTGTGCACTTCACGAATCGCGGACCTTACCGACGACCGGTTCCATGAGGTCTTGGGCGATCACGTCGAGTTGACGGATGCGCGCCGGGTCGTTTTTTGTTCCGGCAAAGTTTTTTATGACCTGCTTCAGGGTAGAAATAAGGGGCACGGTAATGATGTAGCTTTGGTCCGGATCGAACAGTTGTATCCATTTATGGAATCCTTGGTATCAGAACCATTACGGCGCTGGCAAAATTGCCACGACGTCGTATGGGTCCAGGAGGAGCCGAGAAATATGGGAGCCTGGACCTTCGTCGCGCCGCGCATCGAGCCACTACTTCTGAAAGGCCAAAGATTACGGTACGTCGGCCGACCGGAAGCGGCCAGTCCCGCGACCGGCTCCTACAAGCAATACTTGCAGGAGCAGCAAACGCTGCTGGAGGAAGCGTTCCGTTAGTCGAATCGGTTTGCCACCGACAGTGGACCACGAACAACCCACGCACAAGGAAATGCGCATGGTTCGTTGTCATGGGCCGTCGGTTCGACAAGTGCAGTGCCACGGGGAGAAACGATGAGACACGAAATCAAAGTGCCACATGTTGGCGAATCGGTCAGCGAGGTGCGCATTGCGCGATGGCTCAAACAAGATGGGGAACCGGTCGCCATGGACGAACCCATTTTGGAGCTGGAGACCGACAAGGCCAACATGGAATTGAGCGCTGAAAGTGCAGGAATTTTGAGAATTCAAAAAGCGGCTGGCCAAACCGTCGTCCCCGGCCAGGTTCTAGGATTCCTTGAGGAAGTTCGGGTCGAGCTCGAGGGCGCGACCACTGCGAAAGCTCCAGCCGGGTCTGCCGCCGGATCAAAACCCGTAGACATCGGAGCAAGAAGGAGCGAGGTGAGCGGGCCTGCTGTCCGCAAGCTGCTGCGCGAGCACGATATCGACATCGTGTCCATTTCCGGAACCGGGCGAGGGGGACGCGTGCGTAAAGAAGACGTCCTAAATTTTGTAAAAACTCGGGCAGCAGAGACAGCAGCTTATCCGGGGACCGCGCCGGTACCCCGCAGAACTCAACCCTCAAGCAAGCCTTCAGGGGAACCGAAGGAATCCGAGCGCGAGCGGATTGTCCCCATGAGTCTGCTGCGGCAGAAGATCTCCGAGCGCATGGTAAAAGCACAGCAGACTGCCGCGATCCTGACGACATTTAACGAAATTGACATGTTCCCTGTCATGGAATTGCGCGCCAAACATAAGGAGACGTTTCAGCAAACCCATGGGGTTCGCCTTGGCTTGATGTCGTTTTTTGTCAAGGCAACCGTGGAAGCCCTGCAGGTGATTCCAGTCCTGAACGCCAGGGTGGACGGGAATAACATTGTTTGTCGAAATTACTACGACGTTGGAGTGGCCGTCGCCACCGATCGAGGCTTGGTGGTTCCAGTTTTGCGCGATGCCGACAAAATGACCTTTCCAAAAATTGAGATCGCAATTGAGGAATACGCCAGAAGGGCTCGCGAAGGTACACTTACGGTCGACGAACTTACCGGCGGCACGTTTACGATCACCAACGGCGGTGTCTTTGGATCGCTATTTTCCACTCCTATTCTGAACCCTCCGCAAAGTGGAATTTTGGGAATGCACGTTATTCAGAAGCGCGCTGTGGTGGTCGATGACCAAATCGTCATCCGTCCTATGATGTACGTGGCACTTTCCTACGACCATCGCATCGTAGACGGTAAGGAGGCGGTGACGTTTCTAAAACGGATCAAAGAGTGCATCGAGGATCCGCCGCGCCTGATGTTATCTGCTTAGGGCCTCGATTCATAAGTACGATAACCCTCTGGGCTGGTGGGGGTTGCGGGCGATCTCGTCGTCGCTTGTCGTCGACGATGTCCCCGCATCGACTCCTCCTCGCTTCTTGCTCTCGTCTCGCAAGCTCCACCAGCAAACGTTATCGTACTTATCAATCGAGGTACTTAGGCCCGAGCCCTAACGAAAACAGGCCGATGGCGCTAAAAACGCCCGGCCCCCTGGTACTAAATGGGATGAAACGATCACCTTCACATTTACGACTACGACTACGTCTCAACGATGACCAAACAGGGAAGACCCCGCCTCCTTGGGACCGTACAAAGACGCTTGAGATCTATCCGGCAGCGGATAGGTTTGCAGGAGCCGCAGGCTTGGGTCTTGCTTCACGTTATGGCTCAACCGCTCAGCGTCGGCGGTCGTTCTCAGATCTCCCTGACTACCGCTTTTGATAATTATGAAATCTCCGGGGCCGACAGAAAAATCGACCGATCGCAGCGGACGAATCTGCACCGGCCTTCGGTAAAGTCGCGCCTCGAAGAGAAATGCCTCAGCACTAAAGTAAGGATGGTCGGGGACGACATACAGAGTGCGGCCACCCTTTCCAGCAACCATGGAAAGGATACTGTCAATCGGCCATCGCTCATCCCGGGCGGGACCGAGAAAGCCAGCATAGCTATTGGAGAATATCTGCCACTCCCAGGTATACGTGCCCCGCTGGAAGATACCCAGCGATACCTTCTCCGGCAAAACGGATAGCGGGAAGGTGATCGCCAGAAACTGCAATCCTGCAACTGCCAGAGTGGCCCATCGAACTTGCGTTCGCAGCCGGTCGGCCCCGCCAAACCCAGCCGCGGCGAGCAGCCCTACCGCTGGAAGTAAGGGAACGCTGTAGCGTGGATCTTTGTTGCGCAGCACGGTCAGCAGCAGCCACGAGCTTGCAAGCCAGACCCAAATCACTGCCAGGGATGAGGAACCCGGCTGTCGGCGGAAGCTCCAATAAACTCCAGCGGCCAGCAGCGCCGCCAGCGGGAAAAAGAGCTGATAACTCAGCAAAAACTGAAGGTAGGAAAGCCATGAAACTGGGGAGAACAGAGCGGGGTCCCCTTCGGCCGCTCCCTCGGCCATGTGTTGCGGCAAAAAATCCATCAGTAGATAATGCGCTTTTGCTGCGTACCATGTTGAAGCGGCCATTCCCATCGCCATGACCGCCAGCAGCAGATTGGCTGCGCGCGCATGATTCTTTTGGGCGCGAGTTCCAAAATAGATAAATGCCGTCGGACCCGCCAGGAAAAACAGAAAACTCCACTTCACCAGCATTCCCAAGCCGCACGCCACGCCGAAGAGAATTGAATTCTTGCGCACGCTGAAATTTTTTGTTTCCAGCAAAAGGTGGACGGCGGTGCAAACGACTGCGGTCAGCGCGAAGTCAAGCAGTGGGGTACGAGACAGCCACACAACCATTGGAAACAAGCTGGCAAGGAGGGCGGCCCACAGGCCCACATCCACACCTCCGACTCGCGTGCCGATGCGGAAGACGGCCCACAACATCAAGCCGAGAAAAAAGAAATTGGGAAATACCGCAGTATCTTCAAATCGACCTACCGTGGCATAACTGAGAGCTTCCGTCCAATGATAGAGGGGTGGATATTGCAAGGATTCCTGGTACGCTCGGCGCAAACCTTCGATGGAAGGATGTTGCATCCACTCCAGATAATCCAAGCCCATGCGCGCGTGGAACGCCATGTCCCAAACCCAGGGACGAGTGTCGCGCCGCAGCCAATAAAGATTCACCAGCACGTGTAACAGCGCCACAAGCCCGAGAATACAACCGGCGCGCCTGGAACTCATGGCTGGCTCCCGCAGCAAAATGCGTGAATAGAGGGTTGCTGGTGGTTGCTCGGTCGCTCTATTTGTCCAGGCAACTGCGGTTCCGGAGCTTCGTCGTCAATCAACTCGTAGAGGGTCAGCGCCTGTAGCTTGCGAATCGGACGATACCGCCGGCGGATCAGATCGTTCATGAAAGGAACACCGCGTGCCGACAAATCGGAAGAATCGCTGTTGACAATCAAATGAGGGGAGCGCGCTGCCAGATCCTTACGCCATTGTTGTTCAATCCACACAGGAACAGGACGGCGCGTCAAATGACGCCAAAAAAGAAAACGTGTGACGGGACGTGCCCCTGACAAGAAATAGACGGCCAAAAAAGGAGATCGCCACACATACACGGATTGGCCAGGATATTTCCTTTTCAAAAACTCAGCGGTCCTGTAAGCGGTGTCGTGGTAGATCAAACCGTCAGTCTCCCAGTCTCGAACTTTCTTTGGCAGGTCGAGCGCTTGCAAAAAGATGATGTTGCCGCACCTGACCCAGATATCGGATCCGCAACGCGACGGTCAGCAGGAGGAGCGATGATAGAATAACGTAGTTGGTAACGGACTTACGCATACCTCACTCACGATTGCAGAAGGCAGATGGAGCATAGTTAGGCCCGGGTTGTCCGAATCTGTTCCGACTCCCCCAACGCAAGTGTAAGGGCCGGCGCCCAGCGGTCACGGTGGGAATGAGGATCGGCAATCCGCATCCACAATCCAAGCAATTATTTCGGAAAGGGTCAGAAGATTGAAACAGAAATCGGACATGTTTCTACGGCCCGGCGCATCTTTTCCTGACTTTGATCTACCTGGAAGCGATGGCGGACATTACTCGCGCTCTTCTTTTCTCGAGCACGCGCCTGCCACGCTGTTCGTCATCTTCAAGACAGACTGCCCCACTTCGCAGTTCTCTCTTCCTTACCTGAACAGGCTAGTGGACCAGATTCCACGGTTTTCGTTTGTGGGGGTTTCCCAGGATGATCCCCGCTCAACAGTAGAATTCCTGCAGCAGTGGGGAACTCGATGTACACATATCCTCTACGAGGAAGAGCCGTATCCACTCAGCGACCTCCTGGGTGTGACCAACGTCCCGTCGCTTTTCCTGGTTGCCGGTAGCAGCGAGATATTGGCAAGCGATTTTGGGTATCGGCAGACGTTCTGGGAACAAGTGGCACAGGAAGCAGCCAGGCAATTCAGCGTCGCCATAGGACCCATCGTGCCCCCAGACGCCCCTCCGTGGGCAGCCGGTTGAAGCAGCAAGAACGCCGCGTAGGGTACGCAGCCGCAGGGTCGCAAGTCGCAAGTCGCAGGTCGCAGGTCGCAAGTCGCAGCCGGCTCCATGGGCGATAGAATCGTTGGTTTTTGTCGCAAATCACGCGCTTTGGAGGTTTCTTTAGGGTAACGAGGTAAAGCCATGACAACAATTTCCCATTTTGAAGACGTTCAAGCCTGGAAGAGTGCGCGTGAACTGGTCAATACTGTGTATCGTCTCACGCAAAGTTCGAAATTTCGCCCCGATTGTGGTCTTAAAGATCAGCTCCGGCGTGCCGCCGTTTCTGCCCTATCAAACAGTGCAGAAGGATTTGAAAGCCAAAGTGATCGTCATTTTGTCTCTTATCTTTTCAGAGCCAGAGGGTCAGTGGGAGAAGTTCGCTGCCAACTCCATGTGGCCTTGGACCAGAATTATATTGATAGAACCGAATTCGAGGATGCGATTCAGAAGGCGTACCAAACCAGTCGTCTAATCGCGGGCTTTATTGTATATCTCAGAGCGAACGACGGTGCGAAAGCTGTTCGGTTGTGACCTGCGACTTGCGACCTTCGACTTGCGACCTGCGACCTGCGACCTGCGACCTGCGACTTGCGACCTGCGACCTGCGACCTGCGACCTTCGACTTGCGACCTTCGACCTCTTACGTGCCAATCTTCTCCTGGATCAGCACCATAAAACAATCACTGATCCCGCCGGGCACAATCAGGTCTTTGAGCGTCAATTTTTCTTCGATTACTTCCGGGCGTTCCGGCGCCATTCTTTCAAATCGGAGTACCGCCTTTTCCAGTATCCCTCGCTCGATCAAATACTGGCGTTGGCTCAGAAGCCGGCTTCGAAAGCCATGTCGGCTTGCCAGAGCCATCAGATGTGAGAAGTCCACGTTGGCGGTAATATCCTGTTCTCCCAGGTGAGCGAAGGGATCTTCCCCTAAGTGGTGTCGGTAAAACGTGCGCAGTGTCCCCCGCCTGCTTGGGTTCTCCCGTAGATCTCCATAGTCGAAGTGAAACATCGTTCCGCGTTTTAAGACTTTGGAGGCAAACTGATAAAAGCTCTCAAACTGTTCGCGCCATTCCAGATAGGTTCCCAGCGGAACCGTACACCGCCCTTTCGGCTTCCAATCGGTGGATTCCCATCGGCCGACAATGCGCTCCGGCTGTATGTCAACGAAGTATTCCACCCATCGTCCCCGTTCGCGCCGCAGGCGGCGAAACGGCAAGGCATCGAAGAACTCATTGGAGAAAATACTTCCTTCGAAAGGAGCAACGTCCACCGAGGCATACTTTGCGCAGAGAATCCGAGCTTGAGGAAATGCAGCCAGCTTGCGACTCTGCTGCTTGGCCAGCGAGGCGCTTAGTTCCAGTCCCAAGTATCGCAGCGTGCGGTAGAACTCCGTGAAGCGACGCTGGATACAGCCCAACAACTGCCACGCAAGCATGCCGTCTCCCGGCCCTATCTCCAGCAGGCCAAACGGGTCGGGTCGTCCCATGTCCTCCCAGATCTGAAGGAACTGCTCGGCAAGGATTTCCGCAAAGAAGAAATGAACGTGCGATGAGGTGTAGAAATCCCCTTGTTTATCGAACCGCAGTTCGGGCCTGCAGTAGTAGCCATATCGGGGATGGTAGAGAACTCGCTCCAGGAAGGAATCAAACCGCAGGCGAATCCGACCGTCGCGGCATTCCGGAAAGAGATCGACAATGGCAGTCAAGTGTCAGCGGCGAAAAAGCGAGAAGATGAAGAAGACCAGCGTAAGTAGGATGCTCACCAAAATGCAAGTCGTGATGGGAATGTAAATGCTCCAATTGCCCCGCTGGATGCTAATGTCGCCCGGCAGCTTCCCCAGCCGTAACAGCGGCCCTAAAGCCGCAAAATACCAGAACACTCCTACAAGCAGGAGGATCAGGCCCCAGAGCATCAGTACTTTTGCAGGATGCATGACAGTTTGCTTGGTCTGTTCTGATCGATGCCCGTCACCAGTCAGTAGCCGGTCATCCGGCATCGGACGTCACAGTTTTTGCTTTCCGATGACCGATCACTCACCTGTAACTACCAAGCCTACACCAGTTCCATTTTACTAAAAAAGTACCCGATCTCGTCCTCGGCCGATTGCGACGAATCACTCCCGTGGATCGCGTTGCGTTCGATATTTGTTCCCAGATCCTTGCGAATCGTGCCTGGGTCAGCTTGAGCCGGATCGGTGGCTCCCATAACGCGACGAAGATCGGCGATGGCATTTTCTTTTTCCAAGACCATCACTACCACCGGTCCCTCGGTCATAAACCGTACCAGACTGGGGAAAAATGGTCGCTCGCGATGAACATGGTAAAAGCCTTGGGCTTGCGCAGTGGTGAGATGAATCCACTTAATCCCCAAAATATTGAAATTTTCCTTTTCCAGACGGGAAAGAGTCTTCCCGATATTCTTGCTACTCACAGCGTCGGGTTTGATGATGGTAAGAGTGCGTTCCCTCATGTGTCGGTGGTCAGTGGTCAGTGGTCACGGGCTTTGCACTTTTCGTACTCAATCTAGAATCTTCTTCACCGCGGCGCCAATCTCAGCCGGACTCTCGACTACGACAATACCCGCCTTCCGCATGGTGGTAATTTTTGCCTGCGCGGTTCCTTGAGAACCTGAAATGATGGCGCCAGCATGTCCCATCCGCCGGCCGGGCGGCGCCGTCTGGCCTGCAATGAATCCCACCACCGGCCGTTTGAATTCCGTGCAAATGAATTCTGCCGCTTCTTCCTCCGCAGATCCTCCGATCTCGCCAATCATCACGACGGCATGGGTATCCGGATCTTGCTGGAAGAGTTTTAGCGCATCAATGAAGCTGGTTCCGTTGATTGGATCTCCTCCGATGCCGATGCAAGTGCTTTGGCCAATGCCCAAGCGCGAAAGTTGATCGACCGCCTCATACGTGAGCGTCCCGCTGCGGCTGATCACCCCCACGCGCCCCCGCTTATGGATATGTCCCGGCATGATGCCGATTTTGCACTTCCCTGGAGAAATGATCCCCGGACAGTTCGGGCCAATTAATCGGTTGTTCTTTCCAACCATGAATCTGCGCGCGCGGATCATGTCGAACACTGGAATTCCCTCGGTAACGCACACGACGAGTGGTACCGCAGCGTCTATGGCTTCCATGATGGCGTCGGCCGCAAAAGCAGGAGGAACAAAAATAGCGCTGGCATTGGCGCCCGTCTCCTTGACGGCATCGCCCACCGTATCGAAGACAGGAATGTTCTCATGTAGATGGCCTCCTTTCCCAGGGGTGACTCCTGCCACTACTTTCGTGCCATAGGCGATACATTGCTGCGTATGGAACGTCCCCTCTCGACCGGTGATCCCCTGTACCAGAAGGCGCGTGTTTTCGTCGACTAGAATGGACATAGTTGGTTGTGCCTGCTCTTAGTTGAAATTGAAGGTGAAGGAGTCATCGGTATGGGTCATGTGTCATCACTCACTCGTCATTCGTCCTCGCAGGCATGGATGACCGATGATTGATGACCCATGACGAGGAACTTCTGATCGCCGAATACATTCTAACTCCCATCCCAAACGGCTCACGTTTCTTATCCCCGGGTGGCAAGCCGAACCACCTTCTCTGCAGCATCCTTCATTTCTTCCGCCACAGTGAAGTTCAACTCGGATTGCTTCAAAATTTCTTGACCTTGTTCCACGTTGGTTCCTTGCAAGCGCACCACGATCGGCACTTGCACCCCGATTGCCTTCACTGCTTCTACGACTCCGGCAGCGACGATGTCGCAGCGCATGATGCCACCGAAGATATTGATCAACACTCCTTTCACGCTCGGATCGGAGAGGAGGATCTGGAAAGCATTCTTCACCTGCTCGCGACTCGCCCCGCCGCCAACGTCCAGAAAATTCGCCGGGTTTCCCCCGGCATGCTTGATGATGTCCATGGTTGCCATCGCCAGACCGGCGCCATTGACCATACAACCCACCGTGCCGTCCAGCTTGATGTAGTTCAGACCAAAACGAGAGGCACGGATCTCCAGCGGATCTTCCTCTGAAAAGTCGCGCAACTCCAGGATCTCCGGATGGCGGTACAGCGCGTTGTCGTCGAAGTTCATCTTGGCATCCAACGCATATAAGTCACCTTCCTCAGTCAGGACCAAGGGATTGATTTCTGCCAGCGATGCATCCTTTTGTTCAAACGCCCGATACAGACCGGTCATCAGCCTGGATGCCTTACCGACGCCGGCGGCCGGAATTCCAATCCCAAAGGCCAGCTTGCGCGCCTGGTAGCCGCCAAATCCTACCGCGGGATCGATGCGTTCCTTCAAGATTTTGTCTGGACTTCTGGCTGCGACTTCTTCGATATCCACTCCTCCCTCGCTACTGGCGATAAAGACCGCCTGCTGCGATGACCGATCGATGACAAGCCCCAGGTAATACTCCTTTTTAATATTCAGACCCGCCTCTACCAGGATGCGCTGTACTTCCTTCCCTTGAGATCCGGTTTGGGGAGTGATCAATTTCATGCCGAGCATAGCCCTGGCGATACTTTCAGCCTCCTCGGCATTTCTCGCAATCTTGACACCGCCGGCCTTTCCGCGCCCGCCGGCGTGGATCTGCGCCTTGACAGCGACCACTCCTCCGAGGCGCTGGGAGATCTCATAAACTTCGTCGGCGTTATAAGCCACGGCCCCCCGAGGGACATTCACGCCGAATTCTCGAAGGATGTTCTTGCTCTGGTATTCGTGAATTTTCATGCCTCTGTTGCCCCCGCAACTGTCCGCTTGCAAAATGCTGTCATCGCTGCAAGCCGTTCTTCCTCGTTCCGAAAAATGCGCATCTTACCAGAACCAGCAAGCGACGTACATGCTCAGCTTCGAGAAACTGCCAAACTTGTTGCGCCTCTTATCTTTACTTTTGATTTTTCTTATTTTGGATTTCCCGCCTCCTCTCGGTAGAATGCAGCGTTGGGTTTGAGCCGTGATGGGCATTTTTTAAGAAATTGTTCGAGAGGAAGAGATCATGAGTCCGAATGGCTCGCTGGAGGCACGCTACCCCGGGACAGCGGGTCCCACCGGCATGCTGCGTCGCGATGCATGGTGGGTGGAACCGTTACTTACAGTTTTGGGCCTGGGCGGGTTCGTGGTATACGCCACCTGGGCGGGTTTCCAGAACGCCTTTTATTTTGTCGACCCTTATCTTTCGCCGTTTTATTCCCCCTGCTTGAGCAGCAACTGCGAACATGTCAGCCTGCCTCTCATCGGCAGATGGTGGAATTTGTCGCCGGCTTTTCTCGTTCTGTGGATTCCGGGCGGCTTTCGCCTAACTTGTTATTATTACCGGAAAGCCTACTATCGCTCTTTCTGGTGGGCGCCGCCTGCATGCGCGGTGCCGGACGTAAGAACCGGTTACAGCGGAGAGACCGCCTTTCCGCTGATCCTGCAGAACATCCATCGTTACTTTTTCTACCTAGCGACAGGGGTGCTGGTATTCCTGTGGTGGGACGCGTTGGAGGCTTTTCGCTTTCCGGATGGGTTCGGCATGGGCGTAGGAACTTTGGTGCTTCTGGTCAACGCGGTATTGCTGTCGCTGTACTCCGTTTCCTGTCATTCTTGCCGCCATCTTTGCGGGGGGCGGCTGGACGTTCTCTCGAAGGCTCCCACCCGCTACAAGGCTTGGAGCTTGATTTCCAAGCTTAACGAACACCACATGTTTTACGCGTGGATCAGCCTTTTTGGCGTCGCCTTTGCCGACGTTTACGTACGGTTGGTGGCCATGGGCGTGATTCGGGATATCAGGTTTTTTTGAATGGTTGAGAACGAGTACGAGACACACGAATTTGACGTCATCGTAATCGGCGCCGGCGGCGCCGGCCTTCGTGCTGCCATTGAAAGCTCCGCACAAGGCGCCAGGACCGCTCTCATCTGCAAGTCACTTTTCGGTAAGGCTCACACGGTGATGGCCGAGGGCGGCATTGCGGCCGCCCTCGGCAACGTCTATCCTGAAGACAACTGGAAGGTGCATTTTCGCGACACCATGCGCGGAGGGAAGTTTCTGAATAACTGGCGCATGGCGCAGCTTCACGCGCAGGAAGCGCCGACGCGAGTGCTCGAGTTGGAGGAGTGGGGCGCCCTGTTTGACCGGACCGAAGACGGGCACATTCTGCAGCGCGACTTCGGAGGGCACCGCTACGCGCGCTTGGCTCACGTAGGAGATCGCACGGGGCTGGAAATGATCCGAACGCTGCAGCAGCGCGCCGTCCGGCAGGGAATCGACGTGTTCATGGAATGCACCATCATGCGCCTTCTTACTGATGGCGACCGGCTATCAGGCGCTTTGGCTTACTGGCGAGAGTCTGGAAAGTTTGTCGTTTTCAAAGCCAAGGCGATTGTGCTTGCCACAGGCGGCATCGGCAAAACTTATAAGATCACATCGAATTCCTGGGAATACACAGGTGACGGCCATTCGCTTGCGCTCTGGGCGGGGGCAGATTTGATCGACATGGAGTTTGTCCAGTTTCATCCTACGGGCATGGTGTGGCCTCCCTCAGTACGTGGCATTTTGGTTACCGAAGGAGTGCGTGGCGATGGTGGCACTCTTAAAAATGCCCAGGGCGAACGTTTCATGTTCAAGTACATTCCCGAATTGTACCGAGCTGAGACCGCAGAGACCGCGGAGGAAGCGGACCGCTGGTTCACGGATCGGAGTGCGGCGCGCCGCACTCCGGACCTGTTGCCGCGCGACGAGGTCGCGCGAGCCATCAACAGCGAGGTCAAGGCGGGCCGTGGAAGTCCCCATGGCGGAGTTTTCCTCGATATCGCAACGCGGCGTGATCCTGAGTACATAAAGCGAAGATTACCGTCCATGTACCATCAATTCAAGGAATTGGCCGGGGTGGACATCACCCAGGAGCCAATGGAGGTCGGCCCTACCTGCCACTACGCCATGGGAGGGGTTCGCGTGGATGCTGATACCGAAGCGGCCACGATCCAAGGATTGTATGCCGCGGGAGAGGTTGCCGGGGGCATGCACGGGGCAAACCGTCTCGGTGGTAACTCGCTCTCCGACCTTCTGGTTTTCGGCCAACGCGCGGGCCTGGCAGCCGCAAGGTACGCACTCGGCCTTACGGGAGGCGTCAGGATCGACGCGCATCAGGTTGAAACGCTGGCGCGCGAGGCTCTGGAGCCTTTTGAGCGTTCCGATGGCGAAAATCCGTATGCTATTCATCAGGATCTGCAAGAGTGCATGCAATCGCTCGTCGGAATCATCCGGATCGAAGGTGAACTGAAGCAAGCCGTAGACAAAATCGTTGCTTTGGAAGACCGCGCCAAGAAAGTCAGAGTGGAGGGACATCGCCAGTACAATCCGGGCTGGCATCTGGCTCTGGATCTGAAGTCGCTCCTGGCTGTGTCCAAGTGCATTACGCTGGCCGCTCTGGAGCGGAAAGAGAGCCGTGGGGGCCATACGCGAGACGATTATCCTAAATCGGATCCCCATTTCGCTAAAATCAACGTGGTTCTTCGGCAAAAGAAAGATCAATTGGGCGTCGCGCAGGAACCGTTACCCGAGATGCCCGAGGATCTTCGGCAGCTTTTGGAGGAGAAAAAGTAATGGCTGCCTCTGAATATACCATGCGCATCTGGCGCGGCGACGCCAGCGGAGGCGCCTTCTGCGATTACCGGGTCTCCGTCGAACCCGGCATGGTGGTGCTGGACGCAATTCATCGGGTTCAGGCGACGCAGGCCAACGATCTCGCCGTACGCTGGAATTGCAAGGCAGGAAAGTGCGGCTCCTGCAGCGCAGAAGTCAACGGCAGGCCGCGGCTAACGTGTATGACCCGAATGGAGCTGTTCCCGCCGGGCGAGACGATTACCGTGACGCCGATGCGGACTTTTCCACTGATTCGAGATCTGGTGACTGACGTCTCGTTTAATTTCGGGACGGCGAAGCAAGTTCCTCCTTTCCAACCCAAACCGAAAGAGCCAGACGGGACTTACCGGATGCAACAGGAGGATATCGATCGGGTTCAGGAGTTTCATAAGTGCATTGAATGTTTCCTCTGCCAGAACGTCTGTCACGTGATACGAGATCATCCCGAACACAAGAAACATTTCGCAGGTCCCCGCATGTTTGTCCGCTACGCGGCGCTGGAAATGCATCCGCTGGACACCGACAACCGTCTGGAACTGCTTAAGGAGAAAATGGGGCTGGAGCTGTGCAACATCACCAAATGCTGCACGGAAGTCTGCCCGGAAAGCATCCACATTACCGACAACGCCATTATTCCTCTCAAGGAGCGGGTGGTAGACGCGTATTACGATCCCCTCGCGCGCGTCTTCCGGAAATTAACAGGTACTCGGTAAGTTGCGCTCACCAGAGACATGGCCCACCCACGCCTGTCGCTGAGATCGCTGGCAAGCCGGCCAAATTAAACGTAGGAATTTTTCTTTAACACATCCACCAGTTCTTGCACTGCCTTTGCGGACCTCTGCAGGGCCGACTTCTCCTCCGTGGTGAGATTGATTTGAATCACTTCCTCTACCCCGCGTTCACCCAGTTTCACCGGCACTCCCACGAACAGGCCACTGATTCCATATTCTCCATCCAGGCAAATGGCACAAGGGAGAATCTTTTTCTTATCCTTTAGGATGGCTTCCACCATTTCCGCCACTGCAGCCGCAGGAGCATAGTAGGCGCTCCCGCTTCCCAAGAGCTGAACAATCTCGCCGCCTCCCTCGCGCGTGCGCTTTACTAAACGATTTATCTGTTCCTGGCTCATCAATTCCGTGATCGGGATTCCGGCCACCGTGCTGTACCGGGGCAAGGGGACCATGGTGTCGCCATGTCCGCCCAAAACGAAAGCGTGGGTATTTTCCACACTCACCTTCAATTCCTGCGCAATAAACGTCCGGAAACGCGCCGAGTCAAGCACACCCGCCATCCCTACTACGCGCCGGCGTTCGAAGCCACTCTCTTTCAACGCCACCGCGCACATTGCGTCCAAAGGATTACTTACGACCACCAGGATACAGGTGGGAGACTGGGCCACCACGTTTGCGGTCACTTCTCTCACAATCTTCGCGTTCGTCAGAAGGAGATCATCGCGACTCATGCCAGGCTTGCGCGGCAAACCCGCAGTAATCACCACCAGATCCGAGCGGGCCGTGTCGTCGTAGTTATTGGTTCCCAGAACGTGGGTGTCATAGGCACACACCGGCCCGCTCTCCAGCAGGTCCAGTCCTTTGCCTTGCGGCACACCTTGCAGGATATCAATCATGACAAGGTCGCCCAACTCCATTTCCGCCAGGCGTTGTACTACAGTGGCTCCCACATTACCAGCGCCGACAACTGTAATTTTTTTTCTCATGGTTTCCTCAAGAGCCAGTTGTCGGTTGGACAAAGGCCCGGTTCTCACATATTGTTACAAATCGCCTTTCCAAACTCGGAAGTCTTTAGCACCTTGGCTCCTTGCATCTGACGCTCCAAGTCGTAAGTCACAGTTTTTTGGGCAATCGTTTTTTCCACCGCCCGATAGATTACCTGTGCCACTTTATTCCATCCCATGTGCTCCAACATCATCACCCCGGACAAGATCACCGAACAAGGGTTCACCTTGTCCTGGCCCGCATACTTGGGTGCGGTTCCGTGGGTGGCTTCAAAAACCGCCACGCGATCTCCGATATTTGCCCCAGGCGCCATTCCCAGTCCACCGATCTGCGCCGCGCAGGCATCCGACAGGTAATCGCCGTTTAGATTGGGCGATGCAATAATCTCGTATTCATCCGGGCGGAGCAATATCTGCTGGAACATGGAGTCTGCGATGCGATCGTTGATCATCACTTTCCCAGAAGGAGTTTGACCGCGATGCTGATCGTAGATCACCGCTTCGGTCACCGTCCGATCGCCGAACTCTTCTCGAGCCAGCTCGTAGCCCCAATCACGGAACGCACCTTCGGTAAACTTCATGATATTGCCTTTGTGAACCAGAGTGACGCGTTTGCAGCCATGTTCTACGGCGTAACGAATTGCTTTGCGCACCAGGTTACGGGTACCGGTACGTGAAATCGGCTTAATGCCCACTCCGGAATCCGTGCGGATGTTCTTCCCCATGGTTTCATTGAGAAACTTGATGACTTTCCGCGCGTCGGCCGTCCCCTCTTGCCACTCAATCCCCGCATAGACGTCTTCCGTGTTCTCGCGGAAGATCACCACGTTCATTTTTTCCGGGTGTTTCACTGGCGAGGGAACACCGGAGATGTAGCGAACTGGCCGCACGCAGGCATACAGGTCAAGGACCTGCCGCAATGTCACGTTGAGGCTGCGGATACCGCCTCCCACGGGCGTCGTCAAAGGCCCTTTGATTCCGATGGAATACTCCTGCAACGCATCGACGCTCTCGCTGGGCAACCACTCCCCGGTCTTTTGATACGCCTTCTCGCCGGCGAAAACTTCCATCCAAATAATGCGGCGCTTGCCACCGAACGCCTTTTTTACCGCGGCGTCGAAAACCATGCGCGCCGCCCGCCAGATGTCTACGCCGGTGCCATCTCCCTCGATAAAAGGAATAATGGGATTATTGGGGACCACATATTTGCCGTTTTGAAACTCAATCTTTCCCCCTTCTGAGGGAACCTGGATCCATTTATAAGCGCCCATTCGACTGCTCCTGTCATGATGAAGAGCCTAGGCTTATATCAGAACTTGGCTGAATTACGAATATCGAATTTTCGAATTTAGAATTTAGAATTTCGAATGTATTAGAGTCTCTCCAACAGGCCCGCCGCCAGAGCCAGCCTGCGGGAGAGGTCATCCACCACAATATGCTCATGAAGAGCGTGGGCGCCATCGCCGTCCGGTCCCAGGCCATCGAGTGTGGGGATTCCCATGGCGGCAGTAAAAGAGCCGTCACTGCCTCCCCCAGTTTCCCCTTCTTGCAAGGTCCATCCCTGCTCCCGAGCCACCCCGGCTGCCTTTGCAAACAGTTGAACCACGCCCTGGTCGCGCTCCAAAGGAGGACGATTGATGCCACCGGCAACTTGAATCGTCGCCCCGGCTAAATGCGGTTTCAGTGATTTCAGTCGCTGCTCGATGATTTCACCATCCTTGAGGGATGCTACGCGTATATCTATTTCTGCCTGCAGGTAGTCTGCCACTACATTGCTCCGCGTTCCGCCTCGGACCACGCCGATATTGACCGTGGCACCGGGATGGGACTCCACAATTTCCTGAAGTAGGAACAATTGGTGCGCAAACTCTTCTATGGCGCTGATCCCATCGCGCAAGTTTGCCCCCGCATGCGCCGACTTGCCGAAAATTTCTAGCCTATAATCGCCCACGCCTTTGCGGGATGTCTTTACCTTCCCACCCGGAAGGCTGGGCTCAAAAACCAACACCTGATCACATTCCCAAGCCAGTTTTTCCAATACTCCACGAGACGTGCGGCTTCCCGTTTCCTCATCGGAGTTAAAGAAAGCTACCAGCGACGTGGAGAATTTACAGGCCGCGCGCGCTGCTACTTCAAAGAGTTCCACCATTAAGACAGCGCCACTTTTCATGTCGTAGATTCCGGGACCGTAAGCCTTTCCCTTCTCCACTCTGATTGGCATGCGTGCCAGTTGACCCACTTCCCATACCGTGTCCAGATGTCCAAGCAGCAGTGTCGCGCGCGGGGAGTTTCCCCAACGTGCAATTAATTGATCTCCAGCCTCATTTTGGAGCACCCGGGCCGTTGTTACTCCCAGAGCATCGAGCCGCTTTTCCACCCATCGCACCGCCTGGTTGACCCGTTCGCGATCCTCCGATGGAGACTCCAGCGCAACCAACTCCAACGTCTCTTCCAGCATCCGAGGAGCAACTTGTTGTGTGTAATCTTGGAGGCGTGACATTTCGTTCAACATTCGTCAGTCTTCATTCCCAGAAGAATTCTCCTCGCCAGACCGGCACTGCGGGACCATCGATCAAGACGTCTTGACCCGGTCGCCATTGGACCCTCAGCTCACCTTTTTCCGTGTGAACCCGCAGCGGGCTTTCAGTCAAGCCCATCTGGATGCTGACGACCGCCGACGCGCAGGAACCCGTTCCCGAGGAGAAGGTATGCCCCACGCCACGCTCCCACATACGAACTTCGATGTTGTGACGATCTGCTACGCGCACAAATTCCACATTGGCACGGCGCGGAAAAATGGGGTGGGATTCCAGCTTGCTACCCAGACAAGTCCATTCCTGCGACAGCAGCTCTGTGAGGAAGACGACACAGTGAGGATTTCCTAACGACACCAGGTGAACGTCGATTTGCCGGTCGTCGATTGCCAACGGCTGGGGCAGCGCGACTTTGCCAGGAGCGATGGCAGGCAAGGCCTTTGGATCGAAATCCGGCAGCCCCATGTTGGCGCGGAACCAGAGGGCCGGGGGCTCGGCGCGCAGGAAGGTCAACGTCTTCGTGCCCGCGCCGCAATGAATCTTAAAAACGCTCTCTTCCGTGAAATTTTGTTTCAGGAGGCCCGCCAGGCAGCGAATCCCATTGCCGCTGATTTCCGCCTCACTTCCGTCCATGTTAAAGATGCGGCAACCGACTTCGGTATGGATGCGATCATAGGCAACCATGCCATCGGCGCCTACTCCTTCGCGTCGGTCACAAATCGAGCGCGCCAGTTGAGACATTCGTTCCTGATCTGACAGAGAATGCGGCAGCAACACGAAGTCATTGCCGTAAGCCTGCCATTTCTCTGCCTGAATCACGGTAGACATGACGAAGCACTGAAAACCAAGTTACGAGGTCGTGGAGTAAGTTGCTCCACCGCGTGGACCTGGAGCCAGCCACGGCTCTGGAGGTTTGCCGCTTCGCATCTGCTCCAAGACTTGTTAAACAGACGCCGAGATCTCAGCTAATTTTTCCTCTACCAGGTTTCGGACTTCTTCTAAGCGCTGGGCCGTCTTCGCCTCAAATCGGAGCACCAGGACCGGTTGCGTATTAGAAGCGCGGATCAATCCCCAGGCGCCATCATCAAATAAGATCCGCACGCCATCCACGGTGATGGTTTTGTATGCGCCGGAAAAGGAGCGCACTGCCGCATCCACAATCTTGAATTTTTTTTCGTCTTCAGTACTCACACGGATTTCTGGAGTGCTGTAAGTCTTGGGAACATCCGACAGCATTTCCGAAAGCAACTGCTTGCTTTTCGACAAAATCTCCAGCAAACGGCAGGCCGCGTAAATGGCGTCATCGTAGCCGTAATAACGGTCGGCAAAGAACATATGGCCGCTCATTTCTCCCGCCGCAGCAGCGCCTTCCTCCTTCATTTTTGCCTTGATCAACGAATGGCCGGTTTTCCACATGATGGCTCGGCCTCCACGCCGGGCGATGTCGTCGTACAGATTCTGCGAGCATTTCACTTCCGCGATGAAGGTAGCGCCGGGATTTCTCTTCAAAATGTCCCGCGCATAGAGAATCAACAAGTGATCTCCCCAGATCACATCCCCTCGATCATCCACTACCCCGATGCGATCGGCATCGCCATCAAACGCGATCCCGACCTCCGCCTTTTCGGCTACTACCCGGTTTCTCAGGTCCCCTAAGTTGGCTACGACGGTAGGATCTGGATGATGATTAGGGAAATTTCCATCCATGGTGCAAAACAAAGGAATAACCTCACAGCCCAGCCTTTGGAGGATCTCCACCGCCGCCACCGACGAAGTCCCATTACCACAGTCCACCACTACTTTGATTTTCCGCGCCAATTTGAATCCGCTCTCCAGCGCCGCTGTATATTCCGGCAATACCTCCTTGCGGCAGACGGTGCCCGATCCCTTTTCAAATTGTCGCTGCAGTATGATGTCGGCAATCTTCTGGATCTCAGCTCCGTAAAGAGTTTCTGACCCATCGCATAGCTTAAAGCCATTGTATTCAGGCGGATTGTGGCTGCCAGTAATCATCACGCCGCCGTCGTTATTCCAATGGTGAATGGAAAAATACAAGACCGGGGTCGGAACCACGCCAATATCGGTGACCTGCATACCTGCGTCTTGCAGTCCTCGCGCTGTCGCATCCCGCAGGCGATCCGAGCTTAGTCGGCAATCTCGTCCCAGCGTGATGTTCCTCTTCCCTCGCCGCGCCAAACGGCTTCCAAAAGCGCGTCCAATGTCACATACCACCTCGCTGGTTAGGTCGCGCTCCGCAATCCCCCGAATGTCGTACTCGCGAAAAATCATCCTGTTCATGAGACTCTTCGCAGTGTCTTTTTCAATTTTTCGATCACCGCTACTGGCGTGGGATCTTCCCGGTAGAGAAATGCAAGGTATACGCTTGCATAGTCTCCCAGAAGAATTAGAGAAAAAATCCGTGCCAGTAATGACTCCCCGCGGCCCCAACATTCTCGGGCTGCCACCGGGACGGAGTGAAGGTGCTGCAGCAAAAATTTCATGGCGGCCGAAACCCGCGGATGCTCGTCGCGGTCGCGCAAACAAATCACCTGAGCACGCTCAACGGCCCCGCGGTGTTTCCATCCCTCGATTTCATTATGAGTCATCTCAGGCAGCACATTGTGCATTGCCAAGGTCTTGGCGTTTTCGCAGAGCTGTCCCTTCCAGCGGCTGGCTACGGCTGCAAGTGGATAAGAAGGGGCATAGATCACTGGCAGCGTGTGTTGCAACCCCAGAGCGATCTGCTTGGCTGCGTTGCCTGCAGGCTCGACCTCGGGGCGATACTGATTACATTCCGCCGTGACCACAAACGCGGTTTCCTCTGCAATTTTTTCGTTCCACTGCCAGACTCCCGTGCGATGTAGGATCCAGAGAATGGGGAACACCGAGTAGGCAATGGCAGTGCGTGGAGGGTTTCCTCCGGGAATCTTCAAGAGCGGAACGCCGTCGTGCTCCGCCTGCGCTGCCAATTCGCCACCGCTTGTAATGGCTACGAGTTTCTTCGTTCGCTCGCGGGCGGAACCGTACGCTGCAAACGTCTCCTCCGTATTACCAGAATAGCTGCAGGCGATCACCATCGTGTCTTGCCCAACAAACCCGGGGATTGAATGTTCGCGATTCACAAGAATCGGCACGCGACACTCGCCCGCCACCAGGGATTGCACGACTTCTCCGCCGATGGCGCTGCCGCCCAATCCTGCCACGACCACACTCTGAATCGAATTTGTGATTTCCGGATCAAATTCTCGTCCGAGTTGGTTGGCATGTCGGATGGAATCAGGATATCTTTCTAGAATAGCCAACATCCCGCCATGGTCTAGCGAGTGTAACTTGTCCACATCGGCGAGGAGTCTGGCCGGAGCCACTTCTTCAGGTGAGTTCATAAATAGCGGCAAAGTTCTCCCGCCTTCAAACGATCCACAATCTGCTTCACATCTTGTGCTCTGGACTTGGCACAAACCAAAAGAGCATCGCCGGCGTCGATGATGATGAGATTGTCCACTCCCACCGTCGCAACGAGCTTGTTACCGGCGTCCACAATCAAACCCTCGGAATCAACCGCAATCAATTTACTGCGCGACGCATTTCCAGCGGCATCACGAGAGAAAAAGGCCGCCGCCGCATCCCAGCTTCCCACATCGCTCCAGTCAAATGTGGCGCGAACAGCATACACGTTGTCCGCCTTTTCCATAATCCCGTAGTCAACTGAAGTTGATTGCAATTTGGGATAGACGCGTGCCAACGCGCGATGCGCGGTCTTAGGATGGGTCCAGTCGATCCGGGACAGGCTGTGGTAGGTTTCCGGCATGTACTTCCGAAAGCTGTCCAGAATCCGGCCCACCTTCCAGGCAAACATTCCGCCGTTCCAGAGAAAATTCCCGCTGGAGACGTAGCTTTTTGCAGTGGACCGGTCGGGTTTCTCTACGAAACGACGTACGCGGCAATAAGACACCCCATTGATCCGTGCCTGTTTTCCCTCCAGTTCCAGGTACCCGTAACCGGTTGCGGCAAACGTGGGCTCAATTCCGAAGGTCACCAGCGCATCGAACTGCACTGCCAGTTGCGCAGCTACCTCGAGGCTGCGCCGAAATTGCCGGCGATCACGAATGACGTGATCGGCAGGCAACACAAACATCACCGATTCGGGTTCCTGCTGCATCAGAAAGGCTGCTAGCGCCACGCACGCGGCCGTATTCCGAGCGCATGGCTCTCCGATCACATGTGCCCTACTGAGTTGCGGGATCTGCTTGCGAATGGACACTACGTGATCGGCGGCAGAGATGACCCAGACCCGTGAGGGAGGAACCAGCCCTCTCAGGCGCCCGAAGGTGTTCTGGATCATCGACTCGTGCCCTGTAATCGGCAACAGTTGCTTGGGAAGGGATTGCCGGCTTTTCGGCCAGAAGCGTGTACCCGATCCACCCGCCATAATCAGCGCGCGCCAGTTTGACGGTTTCATTGGTTATTATTGGACCATGGCTGGTTCTGCCGCGCCTCGAACGATCCCGGAAGCGTATTTGTTAAGCGTGAAATATTTCTTTGCCACGGCCTTGATTTCTTCAATCGTGATCGACTTAATTCTGGACGGATATTGTTCCAATTGATCCGCGTCTCCACTCAGAAGCCAGTATCGAGCAAGGGTGTTTAGATAATTAAATCTTGATTGCAGCCCGATCGTATGACCTCCGATTGTAGACATCAGCGCACGATAGTACTCTTCCTCTTTAATCGGCCCCTGTGTGAAGGCCGCGAATTGCTCCAGCAGACCTTTTTCCGCTCGCTCCGCCGTCTCTGGCGAAGTCGCGATATAGCCGTAAATGGCCCCGCCAAAGCGGTTCTTCTCCGTTAGCACGGAGACCGTATAAGCTAGATGCTGGCGGTCGCGTAACTCTTCGAAAAACCGCCCTCCCAGCCCGCTCACGATATTTCGGATCACATCCAGCACATCACTGTCCCGGTCGGAAAAGGCAGGGCCGGTAAAGCCAATCAGCGTAGCTGTCTGCTTGATGTCGCGGCTCTCCGCTCGTTGTCTGACTTGTTCCAGCGGGATGACCTTCGGTTGGGCGACAACTTTCTCTTTGTACCGGGAACCGCTGAAGTCGCGCGCAAGCTGCTCCGCAATGGCCGTGCCCTGAATATCTCCCAGGATCACTACCATCGGCTTGGCCTGCGTGACATTCTGCTGGTACCACTCTTCCACTTGCGGTACGTCCGGCGCAGCCACGCTCTTCTCCGTTCCAAGCGCCAAAAATCCATACGGGTGAGTCCCAAACAAAGCCTCTCGGCAAAGTTGGAGCGGATAGAGAAGATTGTTCTCCTTCATCCTCCGCAGCCGCGACAATTGGAGCTCCTTTTCTTTAAGCAGCGCCTCCTTGCGAAAGACTGGCCGCAGGATCACCTCCGTCAGGAGCTTCACTCCCCGGCCCAAGTTTCGAGACAAAATTGACAGGACGAACCCGTAATAGTCTGGAGCGTTGATTGCCTGCAATGTGCCTCCCAGGCCTTCCAAGGCCACTGGCAGGGCTCCGTCGCGATAGCGATCGCTTTCACGGACCGCCATGTTGAGAGACAACTCAGTAATGCCCCGGTTTTCCTCTTGCTCTTCCACGCGGCCCCCCGGAAAGAGAAAGGCGATATCAACGATGGGAAGCGTATGATCCTCTTTGTAGTAAATCTCCGGACCCCGCAAAACCGAGGTGCGCCCCAAAGGGTGGCGCCGGAAGTCAGGAGTGAAAGCGGGAACTGTTTCCGTCGTGTTTTCTACAGCGGCGGAGATGGTTTCTCCACGCCGTTTGTCCGCCACCGCAGGAACCAAAGCATCCAAGGCGGCTTTCAGCTTTGTGGCATCCAACTGACGGGCGGATGCGCCAGTCGGCTGATACTCGAGCACGCTCAAATTCCCCATCCTCAGATACCTTTGAGCCACCGCTCGCACTTGATCCGCGGTCACCTGGCGTACTTTTTCCATAAATAAATTCCGCCCTCGATAATCTCCCAATGCCTGGAAGTGGGCCAGTTGTGCCGCACGCGACTCGCAGTCTTCCAGACTGCGATAATGATCTTTCTCAATCAACGCCACCGCTCGCTGTAACTCAGCAGGCTCCAACTTGCGGCTGCGCAACAACTCTATCTCTGCGAGCGCCGCCGCCTCCGCTCGATCGATCTTCGCCGGATCCAATGTGCACCGTATCAGAAACATGCCCACCCCGGGATAACTCATCTGCTGAATTTCGTAAGCATCCACAAGGCGTTCTTTCTCCATGAGTTGCTGATAAAAAATCGATCCTCGGCCGCCTCCCAACACTTGGCTCAGGACCACTAGAGGATAATAGTCCGGGTGTTCGCGGCCGACGTCATGGTAGCCAAAAACAATCTGAGTTTGTTGAATGTCCCCGCGTAATTCCATGTAGCGGAGCGACGTTTGCTCCGTCTCGCCGGGGCCCCTGGTGGCAACTTTGGAGGGGCGCTGGAATTGGCCGTACAATGCAGCTACTTTCTCCAAAACTCGGTCGCGCTGAACATCTCCGACCACCACTAGAATAATTCGATCCGGAGTGTAGAACTGCCGATAGAAGTTGGAAAGTTTTTCGCGGTTGATGGAGCGGAGCCCCCCTTCGGTTCCGATCCGCCAGCGGCGCATGCGGTGCTTTTCAAACGCTATTTCCAGCAGCTTCTCGGTGGCAAAGGCGCCGGGATCATCCCACTTTCGCTTGCCCTCCTGGACAACCACTTCCAGTTCTTTTTTTAATTCCTCGGCATCCAGGGCAGCATCTTGCAAAGCATCCGCTTGAATCTCGAGCGCCTTATTAAGATTTTCGGACGGGACTACGCTGTAGTACCAGGTGTGGTCGTAAATGGTACTGGCGTTTAGAGTCCCGCCCAGGACACGGGTATCCTTGGCGACCTGGCCTACGGGACGGTGGACCGTGCCTTTGAAAAACATGTGCTCCATGACATGAGAAACTCCGACGATGTCGTCACTTTCGTCAAGATAGCCGGCTTGAACGTAGGTTCCGACGCAAGCCACGGGCTGGGCGGGATATTCTTCGACGATGACGGTCAAGCCGTTTCGTAGAACCGCCCGAACAAAATTTCCTTGATCGCTGCGCGAGCGGTAAGACTTCATGAATTCAGGCATCTTGCTGTCACGGCCCTCCTGGGCGCTACCAGGCCGGCGAAGCTGACCACGCAGCGACGTCGGCAGAAAAACGCATACGATTGCCAGGGTTAAAACTCGTTCCCAGGGTTTCAATGTACCTTCATGCTATCCATCAGGATGCATCCCTCGCGTCAAAAAGTATATCATCCCTGTGATTGATGCTTGTTTTGTCCCCAAAACGCTCAGATCTTATCGAATACAAAAAAGAAGAAAGGAGGAGCGCGTATGGCAATCCTGGCAGTCATGTGGATCATTGTATTTGCCCTTGTTGCGATCATGGTATTGAGAGGTTCGAAGACAAGCACGGAAATATTGAAGGAGTATCGCAAGCAAAGAGAAGGGGAGCGGTCGGACCCATCCGTGTACGAACGAGATCCTTTACCAGGCGGAATCCTTTGACTCAAGCGGCACGCTCTTGCAAGACTCTCTCCCTGGGGACGGGCACGTTGAATTCAGCAGGATTCATGCCGCGCGAAGTTGGGGTGGGGCATGTCTTTGCCCATGAGTGCCCGCATGACTGGTTGATATGGAAGCAGGAGACAACAAATCATTAATCTAGTACTATATATATAATTAACAGGAACCTCTCCAATAAGTAACTGAGACAAACGGTCCACGACCCGTTTCATTTTTGCATTTAAGCTGGGCTGGCAGCGCGGTCACGGGAGGTAAGCTCCGCAAGAAGGATCTGACTTTCGTCGATCCACAATCAGTGTTCACACGACGTAAGGCGCTTGGTTCGTGTATGATTTGCAGCAAGGAGAAGTGGGCGGAAAGAGCGGCGATGGGCGGGCTGTTAAGAGTGCCTCAAGAGGAAAATTATCGGAGGCTGTGCCGGCGTAAATCTCTTCTCGTTGTCCTTGTGTGTACGATGTTCATTCGATGAAACTGCTGCTGCCCGTCATTTAAGGGCATTTAACGCCTGGTTGTAGTTTTCCCCTAAAGTTTGTAAATTTGTACATTAGGAAATTCATATGAAGACGCTTTATGAAAAGATCTGGGAGAAACATCTGGTCTGGCAGGAGCCGCAAAAGCCGGCACTGCTTTACATCGACTTACACCTCGTCCATGAAGTGACATCTCCTCAGGCCTTCGAGGGTCTGCGGCTTGCGGGGCTGCGGGTCAAGCGGCCCGAACTGACATTTGCGACCCTGGACCATAACGTTCCCACCTGGGAGCGAAGCCGCCCCATCGAAGACCCGATTTCGGCGCAACAAATCCAGACTCTCAGTGCCAACTGCAGTCAATTTGGGATTTCCCTATTCGATTTGAACAGCCCCCACCAAGGAATCGTGCATGTCATTGGCCCCGAACTGGGTCTCACCCTTCCAGGCATCACGATCGTGTGTGGAGACAGCCATACATCTACCCATGGAGCGTTTGGAGCGCTGGCTTTCGGGATTGGCACCAGCGAGGTCGAGCATGTCCTGGCTACCCAGTGCCTGCAGCAGAACAAAGCGAAGAACTTTAGAATCTCGTTCCACGGGAAGCTTCCGGAGCGGGTGTCGGCCAAGGACGCGGTGCTGTTTATGATTCGCATGATCGGAACGGATGGGGCAACCGGCTATGTCCTGGAATATGCCGGCTCGATGATCGAGGCGCTCAGCATGGAGCAGCGCATGACGATTTGTAATATGTCCATCGAAGCAGGAGCACGGGCAGGAATGATTGCCCCCGATGACACTACCTTCTGCTACCTGGAAGGACGCTCATACACTCCCCGTGGACAACGGTTTCAAGAAGCTGTAGAGATGTGGCGAACGCTTCCATCCGATTTAGGAGCCCGCTTTGACCGCGAGTTGACAATCGACGTCGGCGCTTTGCAACCCCAGGTTTCCTGGGGTACCAGCCCAGGCATGGTAGTCGACGTCAACGGCGTCGTCCCATCGCCGGATTCATTTTCGGATCCCAATATGCGAAAGGCCGTCGAGCAAGCTTTGCGCTACATGGAGTTGGAACCTGGCACAACCATCATTGGATTGAGACTGGACCGCGTATTCATTGGTTCATGTACCAACTCACGCATCGAGGACCTCCGGGCGGCCGCTCAAATAGTTCGAGGCAGGAAAGTTGCCGAATCTCTGCGTGCCATGGTGGTTCCAGGATCTGAAGCAGTGCGACGCCAAGCCCAGCAGGAAGGTTTAGACAAGATTTTCATCGACGCTGGTTTTGACTGGCGCCACAGCGGCTGCAGCATGTGTCTGGGAATGAATCCGGACATCTTACAGCCCGGCCAGCGCTGCGCGTCCACTTCTAATCGCAATTTTGAAGGGCGGCAAGGACGCGGCGGCCGCACCCATCTGGTCAGTCCGCAAATGGCGGCGGCGGCCGCCATTGCCGGACACTTTGTCGATGTAAGAACATGGGACTAAGAGGATTGTGGATTGCGGGCGGTCTCGGTGTCGCTTGTCGTCACCGATGTCCCCTGCATCGCCTCCTCCTCGCTCCTGGATCTCGCCTCGCAAGCCCCATCAGCAAACGTTACCGTATTTATGAATCGAGGTACTTAGGATAACTCATGACCCCTTTTACCAGTCACACAGGCCGTGTTCTTCCCGTGGACCGAGTCAATGTTGACACCGATCAGATCATCCCCAAGCAATTCCTCAAAGCGATCGAGCGCACCGGCTTTGGCCGCTATCTCTTTTTTGACTGGCGCTTCCATCCTGACGGGCGAGAGAACGCCGACTTCATTTTGAATCATCCCGACAGACGGGGATGCACCGTGTTGCTCGCGCGAGCCAACTTTGGTTGTGGTTCCAGTCGAGAACACGCGCCTTGGGCCTTGCGAGATTACGGATTTCAGGTATTGATCGCTCCTAGCTTCGCTGATATCTTTTACAACAACTGTCTCAAAAACGGGTTGCTTCCGCTCACACTTGCGGAAAACGAGGTGGACGTCTTGTTCCAAAAGGCGATCGCCGATCCCCGGCTGGAAGTCTCCGTCGACCTGCAAACACAGACGGTCGTTTCGGAGGATTTTCAGGCTAACTTCCCGATGAATCCTTTTCAAAAGGAGTGCCTTCTAAAAGGGCTGGATGACATTGCGCTGACGCTGCAGCACCAAGAGAAAATCATCGGTTACGAAGCAAGGACTCGAAATCCAAGAACCGGAAAACCAATCCTGACTTCTGCCGAGCAGAGCTGACTTAGTACCTCGATTTATGAATCGAGGTACGTAGGCTTGCCCCTAAGTTTACTCCGGCCTTACCTGGCGCCAACACGTTTCAGTCGCGCCGTACCCAGCAGCAGGGGGACTCCAATCCCAATCTTTTCCGCCTCAATCGACTCCATTTGGAAGCCGGCTGCCTCGATGAGTGCGCCGGTTTGCCGGTTCACCGTGCAGCCAGCGGCCAACCGCTTCCATACGGGTTCGATCGAATCTTGCATCCTCCCTACCCATCCTTCTGCCCGCACGTGCTCGATAAAGTGAAAGCGCCCATCCGATTTGAGCACTCGCCGAATCTCCAAAAGTGCCTGGTTCGGATCCATTACCGTGCACAGCACTAAAGTACTGACCACGTGGTCAAACGAACGATCCACAAACGGGAGACGCTCGGCAGCAGCCAGTTGCAAAAGCGCCTTTGGACGACCCATCTTCCGAACCTTCTTTTCCGCGCGCCGCAACATAAATGGGTCCGGCTCGGTGGCGATTAACTGGACGGCCGCAGGATAATAGGCGAGGTTAGCGCCCGTCCCAAGGCCGATCTCGAGGACTTTCCCTTGAAGACACCCAAGTAATTTCGCGCGCAGCTTGGCGAGGAGTCGACGCTCCGCGACACGCATCAGCACGTCGTATACGGCGGCAAAGTACGGATGACCTTTGGTTGCTCCGTGCGGATTCATGTTCAATCACGCTGTTTCGCTCCGGGCGCTTCAATCAGATAATAGAGGGCGGACACCCATGGCGGACCAGCGAAAACGTCGTGTGAAAATCAAGACTCGAAAACCGATCGCTCCTCCGACGAAGGTTTTCAAAGACAGGAAAAAGGAGCCATTCAGAAAAAGAAAGCACAAGAAAACCGGAACCGACATTCTGAATCAAGGGCCTGAGACGGATTCCTCCGATTTAATACCGACGGCCAAATCAAGTTCGGCGCTTAAGTTGCCCGTGGCGGGAGCAAGAGAGACAAAGTCAAACAATCTGCGGTCCAACAAATGAGACAGGCGAATGTTTTCCAGGGCGCTTAACATTGATCCACGCACCCGCGGAATCTCCAGTTCCAATTGATCGAGTAACTGCTGAACGCGCTTGCGCTTCAGGTTTTCCTGCGAGCCGCATAGGTGACACGAGATGATCGGAAACTTCTGCTCCCTGGCAAACTGTTCAATGTCCATTTCCCGGCAATAAACAAGGGGCCGAATAACCACGTTGGCTCCGTCATCGCTGCGAAGTACGGGCGCCATCGCCTTCAGAGACCCCCCATAAAGCAGGTTGAGCAAGAAGGTACAAAGTACGTCATTCAAATGGTGACCCAGGGCAATCTTGTTACATCTTTCCTCCAGGGCGGCCCGATAAAGAATCCCACGGCGCAAACGGGAACAGAGGGAACATGGGGTCTGGCCCGGTTGGATTTTTTCCCGTACGATGGAATACGTGTCTTTCTCAATAATCCGATAGGGCTGGCCCGCGGACTGAAGATACCGGCGCAATATTTCTGTGGGGAAACCTGGGTGTTTTTGATCCAAATTGACCGCCAGCAATTCAAAGGAAACCGGAGCACGTCGCTGCAGCTCGCGTAGCAGGGCCAACAGAGCATAACTGTCCTTACCACCACTCAAGCACACCATGATCTTGTCCCCATCAGAGATCATTTCGAAGTCTCCGATGGCCTTCCCCACGTTTTTCAATAATCGTCTCCCAGTTGCGTTCACGTACAGGTGTCCTCAGGCCTATTGTAGCCACTGCGAACCCCAGAGACTACCTCCCCCGATCGAAGTCGTTGTTCTGAGGTGCTGTGCGCCAGGATCCCGGCCTTGAAGCGACCCCAGGCGGACAACACGACCCATTCCGACTTACGACCGTTCCCCGAGATCTGTCTTTTGACAAAGTGCGACTCAGACGTTAAGAAAACACTGGATTCGAAAATATTCGCAGGAGGTAGAAAGATGCAACTAACCAGATATACTCCATTCTCGGAGCTGACATCGCTGCAGGGGGCAATGAATCGTTTATGGCGCCATGCTTTCTCGCCCGCATGGGGAGATGAAGGCGTTGACACGATCAGCACCTTGGTACCCCCGGTAGACATTCACGAAACTGCCGACAGCCTGGAATTCTACGCTGAGCTGCCCGGATTTGAAAAGGACCAGATCGATATTCGGGTAGATCAGGGGAACCTCATCCTAAGCGGAGAGCGAAAGTTCGAAGAGGATGTTAAGGAAGAGGACTTTCATCGGATTGAGCGCTCTTACGGGAAATTTCAACGGACTTTCTCGCTACCCCCGTCGGTCGATGCTGGCAAGATTAAGGCGACGCTGAAGAACGGAGTGCTGCATATCACATTACCGAAGGCCGAGGCCGCCAAACCTCGCCAAGTCCCGGTGTCTGTCAGCTAAGTACCTCGATTCATAAATACGATAACGTTTGTTGCGGGCGCAATGGGTTTATTTCGCTTGTGCGTGCTGAGCCTGGATGTCTTCATCGCTTCCGCTGCTGATGTCTGGGGGGAGCTACCTCGTCCCAGACATGCAAGACCCGAGGGCGACAAATGCGTACTTGGCCGCTGGGAAGCCGTGAAGAAATTGTAGCGCCGGCATCTTGCCGGCCGCTGCTCCGCCGAACAGTTGGCCGGAAACCGGCGCTACATCCGATCTTTTCACGGCTTCTGACGCTCCCGGCTTTGACGTGGTAGCGCCGTCATGGAAATGGCGGCGTGACCTTCGCACCGTTGTCATCAAAGAAATTGATTTGAACCGTAATCGGTTGATCAGAGGTGTTGATCAAAATTAGCTCTGTTTGCCGATAAACTTCAACATCACCTCCACCACAGAACGCTCAGAGTGAGGGGAAGATGGAAGGAATAGAGGGAGAAGGGGATGCAAGAATGGCGTTTCCGTTTTCTGCGCCAGGCGGAAGATCACCCTGTCGGTGGTGAAGAACACCGACGGGTTACCCATGCGAGAAAAATAGCGGACCTTGAAGAACCGCCCGGAACATACACGTGTGCTCACCTTTGATCGCTGGACTCCTGAACGCTGGTGGTTGACGCCTCTGGTTGTGCTTTCAACAACAAAACGGGAATCGTCACGTTATGGCGGACCGAGCGGGCAACGCTTCCGAAGAGCCAATCTTTCAAAAGGCCATGGCCATGGGTGCTCATGGCGATGAGGTCAACATGTTGATCGCACACCAAGCGGATAATTTCGTCAGCCGGTTCCCCGTGGGCGAGATAGTAGTCTGCCTGAAATCCCTTGGCGCACAGTTCTGCACAGACCTCTTCCAGGTAAGCACGATCTTTTCTCATCTCTTCGGATTCACGTAGGATCAGCCGGTCGTAGTTTCGAGCGACCCATCCGTCAGCCACGTGCATCAGCAGCAGGCGTGAACCGTGAATTCGCGCCAGTTTTTCAATATGTTTGAGAATGGTTTTGTCCGCCGGCGAATTTTCTAAGGGGAGAAGAATTGTTTTATACATCTTTCAAGCCCCGCTACGGATCATTGTAACTGGGTCGGGTCTTTCGTGTCGGTTATCTGACCAGGATGCCGAATCCAGCAGCCGGGACCACATTGTTCGAAACCTCGCTCCTCATGGTTCCACCGAGACTCTAGCTTTCGCCACCAGCCAAAATCGTCCAGAGCAGGAATGCGTTGAAACCAATAATTGCAACCGCAATGATCGACGCACACAGGCGTAACCAAACCGGCGCTACCAGTTCTCCCATTTTTGCTCTTTGGCCCGTGAACTGGACCAGCGGAACAACCGCGAAAGAAAGTTGAAGACTCAGAATGACTTGGCTAAGAATAAGTAGCTTGCCTGTTCCCCGCTCCCCATAAAGACCAGCTACAATCACGGCAGGAATGATAGCAATCAACCGCGTGATCAAGCGTCGAAGCCAAGGCCGAAGGCGGATATTGAGGAATCCCTCCATCACAATCTGTCCCGCCAAGGTTCCCGTGAGGGTGGAATTTTGACCCGAGGCCAGCAACGCGATGGCAAAGACGATGCCGGCCGAGGTAATTCCCAGAACCGGAGAAAGCAAACGGTACGCGTCTTCGATGTCGGCCACGTTTTGATAGCCCGTGTTGTGAAAGGTGGCGGCAGAGACAATCAAGATCGCGGCATTGATGAACAGCGCAAGGCTGAGGGCAACGGTGGAATCGACAGTGGCGAATCTGAGCGCTTCTTTCTTGCTTGGGACCGTATCCATATATTTGCGCGTTTGCACGACCGAGGAATGCAGGTATAGATTGTGCGGCATCACGGTCGCTCCGAGTATTCCGATCGCAATATAAAGCATGTCAGGATTGCGGATGATTTCTCCCGACGGGAGAAAGCCTGCTGCGACCCTCCTCCAATCAGGCTGGGACCACCAGATCTCGGCTGCGAAACAAGCTGCAATCACCGCGATCATTGAAATAACAAGCGCTTCGATGAAACGAAATCCTCGATTTTGCAAGTACAAAACCATCAGGACATCCAACGCGGTAATGCATACGCCCCATACCACGGGAATTCCAAACAAAAGCTTGAGCGCGATTGCCGATCCGATCACTTCCGCCAGATCGCACGCAGCAATTGCGATTTCGCACAACAGCCAAAGCGCAAAACTAACACCGCGCGAATAACTGTCGCGACACGCTTGCGCCAGGTCACGGCCCGCGCCAATCCCTAGACGAGCCGCCAGCGGCTGCAGCACCATGGCCATCATGTTGGACAGCAGGATGACCGACAAAAGCGTGTAGTAGAAGCGAGCTCCACCGGCTAGGTCGGTCGCCCAGTTTCCCGGGTCCATGTACCCGACGGCAACCAGATATCCAGGTCCGGAAAAGGCCAAGAGCTTGCGCCAAAAGCTTGCTCCCATGGGAATCGGGACGGACTGGTGCACCTCCGGAAGACTCGGCAGTATTGGAGTGGATCTCCAGCTATTGTTGTGATTCATACACCTACAAATAGCGGCGCAGAATGCGTTTCAGCGCCCCGGAAGTGAAAAGTTCGAACGCACGGCGCACGTGGTACCATCGATAATGAACTCACCGTCTCGTCTCTATCTTACTCTAATCTTCTCCAATTCTTTCTTGGGACAAGTCCTTCGCCGCCGCAATCATTCTGCAATAAAACTAGATTCAGATATGATGTGTGCGGCAGTGAATGAGGCGCGGAAGACTAAATTCTGCTTCTCAATTTTTATCTGTCTCCGTTCCTTCGCCGCCCAAACCTGATTCCCATGAATGCTGAGCACACGGCGCCAGTGCGTAAGAGGGAGATTTTTGGCTGGTGTATGTACGACGTCGCGGACTCGGGTTTCACCACGGTCATGGTCACCACCCTCTATCCGATCTACTATGGCAGTATTGTCGTCGGTAATCCCCAGACAGCGGATTTTCTCTGGGGGTTGTCGGCTTCGATCTCCGAAATCGTCGTGGCGGCGCTTGCGCCAATCCTGGGAGCGATTGCTGATTTTTCGGGTAGCCGCAAAAAGTTTTTGGCCGGTTGTGCGTTGCTGATTATCTCCTTTACGGCTGCGCTTTACTTTGTTGGACCTGGCATGGTCTGGCTGGGACTGGCGCTCTTTATCATTGCCAACATCGGATTTGCCGGCGGCGGGATCTTCATTGACAGCTTCCTCCCCTGGATCTCGAACGAATCCAACGCAGGTCGTATTTCCGGATTGAAGTGGGCGATGGGTTACGGGGGTGGCTTGCTTTGCCTGGCTTTGTGTATTCCGTTGGCCAAAGACATCGTCGATCAACCTACACCGCAACAACTGTCCTATGCGCGGCTGGTACCGGTGGTCGTGGCCGGATACTACGCCATCTCCGTAATCCCAACGTTCTTGTTCCTGCGCGACCGGAGCGTCCTGCAGCCTTTACCTCCGGGCGAAGGGTATTGGACCGTGGGATTCCGTCAATTGAAGCGCACACTGCAACAAATGCAGCGTTATCGGGAACTATTCAAGCTCTTCATTGCTTTTCTCTTCTACAACGACGGAATCGTCACCGTGATCTACTTCTCGGCCCGTTTTGCCAAGGAGACGTTTGGCTTCACCGCTTCTGAAATTTCAAGGATGTTCATTGCCATCAATGTGATCGCTGCAGCGGGCGCGCTGGCCTTTGGCCAGCTTGCTGACCGCATCGGGCAGAAGCGAACGATTTTTATCTCGCTCGGAGTTTGGATGGCAGCCCTCCTGGTCGCGTATTTCTCCTTTTCGAAAACGACCTTTTATATTGTCGCCGCGCTGGTGGGCATCGGCATCGGCTCCTGCCAATCCGTCACACGTAGCTTGGTGGCGCTGTTTACGCCCCCGCAGAATTCAGCAGAGTTCTACGGCTTTCTCGGCGTCGCCGGCAAGGCGATGGCCTTTGCCGGCCCCCTGATCTTTGGATTGGTGTCGAGCATTGCCGGAAGCCAGCGCCCGGCCATTCTTTCAATCAGCGCGTTCTTCGTGGTTGGGATGGTTCTCCTTTGGTTTGTCGATGAGCAGCGTGGCAGAGAAGCAAGCCGGATCGCGGTCGGTGCGTCACCGCGAGGGAGTTCATAAACAAGAAACTCCCGTCGCGCTGATCGACGGGCGTCTGTGAGCAGGCCAACTCTCCACAGCAACCTCGCCGCGGCCCTTGAAGTGCCTGTCGGAAATGCGGATTTTCAGAATGCCGCGCTAATTACGTATTGTTACCTATAGCAAAGGCCTCAAGACTATAGATATCATAAGAGAATTGCTTTAGACGGCATTCCGCTTCGTGCCGGAGTGATGCGCAAACTCAACCTGAAGAGCCAGTCAGAGCTGATTCGGTACGCCCTGAGGAGGAGAATCCTTAGGATGGAGGACCGATGGCGTTGCCGCCGATTCGCCTAGACTAGAGTGGATGCGCCTGAGGATGAGCGCTCGGTTGAACCGCAGTAGTTTGAAAATGCCATCGAGGGAATCTTTCAAACCACGGTCGAGGGCAGGCTGGTGACCGCTAATCCGGCGCTGGCCCACATTTGGGGATACTCATCGGTTGAGGAATTGACGGCCAATGTTAGCGATGTTCGGTCTCTGTACGTAGATCCTGCCCGGAGGGACGAGCTGCTCCATCTGCTGGAGCTGCGCCGGATGGTAACGAATTTCGAAGCTCAATATCGTTCGCGGAATCGAGTTGGGTGGATCTCAATGAACGCTCGCGCCGTGAGAGATCCAGAGGGGCGATTCGTCGGTCTCGAGGGGACGCTGATAGACATCACCGATCGCAAACAGGCGGAAGAGGCGCTGCGCCAAAGTGAAGAGCGTTACCGCCAATTCTTTGAAGAAAATTTGGCGGGCGCCTTCATTTCTACGGCAGGAGGTCGCCTTGTCGCCTGCAATCCCGCCTTTGTGCGCATTTTTGGATTCCAATCGGTGGCCCAGGCCCTCAACGGTGATCTCCGCTCCATTTATCCCAGCCGGAAGGCGAGAGAAGACATGCTGCAGCTCCTGAGGAAGGAGAAGAAACTGCAAAATCACGAAATGGAACATCGGCGCCTGGATGGCAAGCCGGTTTATGTCATTGCAAATGTCATTGGCACGTTCAATGAACAAGGCGAGCTGGTCGAAATCAAAGGATATGTCTTTGACAACACCGAGCGCCGGCAACTGGAAGCGCAGCTTTTCCAATCGCAGAAGATGGAAGCCGTCGGGCGCCTTGCAGGGGGAGTTGCCCATGATTTTAACAACGTGTTGACGGGCATCATGGGATATACGCAACTGCTGCTGCAGGAAGTGGGGCCGGACGCCGCGATGCATCGCGAGCTTGCCCAGATCAACGAGCTGGCGAAACGGGCGGCGGATCTGACGCGGCAGCTTCTCGCATTCAGCCGAAAACAAACTCTCGAGCCTGTCGTCCTCAATATCAACCTCCTGGTCGAGAACACTTCCCGGATGCTCAAGACGCTTATCGGTGAAGATGTCTCCCTCAAATTCATTCCCGCCACCGACGCGGGAAATGTTCGGGCCGACCCGGGACAGTTGGAACAGGTGCTGATGAACTTGGCCTTAAATGCCCGGGATGCCATGCCTCGGGGAGGCACGCTGATCATCGAGACTGCCAAAACAAACCTGGTCAGGGATGACCTATTGGCTGACGAAGAGATCAAACCCGGCCCGTATGTCATGGTCGCAGTGACGGATACGGGTGTAGGAATGGATGCGGCGACACGCGAGCGGATATTTGAACCATTTTTTACCACCAAGGAGACGGGAAAAGGAACGGGGCTCGGGTTGTCTACTGTGCACGGCATTGTCAAGCAGCACAATGGCCATATCTTCGTCTACAGTGAGCCGGAGAAGGGGGCCACGTTTAAAGTTTATTTGCCCCGCGTCGACATCGAGGCCCAGCAACTGGCCGTGAAGGCGCGGCGCGAACCCATGCTGCGAGGATCGGAAACGATCCTGCTTGTTGAGGATGAAAAGGCGGTGCGGTCTCTCCTTCAAACGGCTCTTCAGACACAAGGATATATCGTTCTGAGTGCTTCCCGCCCGGATCAGGCGGAAGAACTGGTGGCGCAACACCTGGAGGATATCGCCCTTCTTCTAACGGACTTCATTATGCCCGGACGCACCGGAAAAGAGCTGTACCAGCGACTGGCTTCGCGCCACCCTACTTTGAAGGTTTTGTACATGTCTGGTTACATGGACAGGGACATGACACAAGACGGCAGACTGGAGGCGGGCACGCCCTTTCTGCAAAAGCCATTCGCGCTCACCACACTGACACAAAAAGTGCGTGATGTGCTGGACCGGTGAATCTGACCGCTCATTTGTGAAAGGATAAAGATGTCAAAAATCCTGGTCGTCGACGATGACCCTGTCATTGTCCATTTGCTGAGAGTTTTTCTCGAGCAGAGAAACTACGAAGTCGCAACGGCTTCCAACGGAGTTGAGGCGCTTGAAAAGGTACGGGAGGAAAATCCCAAGATTGTGCTTCTGGACATCTACATGCCCGGCAAGAGTGGTTTGGCGGTCCTAAAAGAAATCAAACAATACAACAAAGACATCAGCGTGATCATGGTGACCGCGGTGACGGATGAAGCCGTAGGCCACAATGCTTTGACCATGGGAGCCTACGACTACATCATCAAGCCTTTCGATTTAGACTATCTGGAAAAAGTGCTGTGGTGGAAGTTGCAGTTGATGAACTAACACATTCTCATTTCCCACAATCAGCCGTCAAAACCTGTTCCATTGTTGTCGTAATATCCATTGCTATGCGGTTGTGTATCCAGGTTGTGCTTGTCACAGATGGCATTACCGTTGAGCGATTGGATGTGGAGGAATTTCAAGCGTGAACTAAATCAGTCCCTTCGGCGGCGCATGCGCGCCTGGAGGAGGCGCTTTTCCCCTAGGGTCGGAGAAGCAGGGGAAACCGTGGCGCTGAGATTCTTACTTGGCAAAGGCTACGACGTGGTGGCGCGTAATTTTCGCGTCGGAAATGGGGAATTGGACATTATCGCTTACCATGGAGAGACCCTCGTCTTTGTAGAAGTAAAAACCAGGAGTCACAAGGACCGCTACCCGCCGCAACTAGCCGTCAATAAGCGTAAAGAGGAAAAACTGGTTCGACTGGCAACTGCATTCTGCCATCGCTATGGTTTGGACCTGGTCCCGATCCGCTTTGATGTGATCGCGGTGACCATGCAGAACGTACTGCCGCCTCGAGTGGAGCACTTCGTGGGAGCCTTTTAGTGAGGAAAGGCAAGAAGATTTGGAAACCGCGACCTTGTAGAAAACAGCGAAGATCTGATCGGGACTCACGACCTGGAAGGAAGGATTCTGAGTGCCAATCGTGCCGTAGCGCGGCTATCGGGTTTTCAACAAGCTGAAGAACTCGTTGGTGTCAACATCAAGGACCTTCTGGCTCCAGAAGTACGCCATCGATTCAGCTCGTATATCGAGACGATCGTGAAGGAAGGCAGAGCCGAGGGACTTATGAAAATACGGACGCGCAACGGCGAAGAACGGATTCTGCACTACCATAATTTCCTGCACACCAGAGACCAAGATCAGCGGATTGTGCGATGTTACGGCAACAACGTGACGGAACAAAAGCGATTGGAGGCACACCTTCGCCACTCGCAAAAAATGGGCTCTTGGTCGATTTGAGTGCAAAGGAAATGAAGGAATGGAGGAACTGACCCGGCCGCCTGCGCGGGCCCCATCTGTTGGAGGGGGGCCTGCTCGTCGGCCTGGAGATGGGAGGCGATCCCACTAGCCATCGGACAATCCGATAGTGTCTTCTCTTGAAGTGCTAACAACAAGGGAGGACAGGTGGGATCGCGGAGAGATTGTACTTGGATTCTAGGTCTGTCGGGATTTGGAGTTGTCAGGGTAGAAGGTGATGGGGAGGAAGCCGACAGCAGGTTGCGGATTTGGCTGCAGCGGCGTGGGCGGAAGGGCTCCCGCTGCGGAGGCTGTGGCAGGCCGAGCCGGCGGGTGAGGTCGGTTCGAGACCGGACCTGGGAGGACCTGCCTTGGGCGTCACACCCGGTGACGCTGGTGTATGGGCAGCGGCGGTTGATTTGCTGGCGCTGCGGGATTCGGACCGAGAGGATTGAGTTTGCCGATCCAAAGGGCCGGGTGACGCGGCGGTTGCGCCAGCAAATCGGGGTGGACTGCCAGTCGATGCCTGTCAGTCATGCGGCGGTGCGTCACCGGGTGAGCTGGAGCAAGGCGCGGCGTGCAGAGTTGGCTTTTCTGGCCGACTGGGACAGCCGGCGTGGGAGACGGCGACCCCGGCACATAGGATTGGATGAAATCCAAAGGGGCAAGGGGCAGCAGTTCTGGACGGTATTGTCCGACGTTGTGCGTGGAGAGGTGATGGGATTGCGACGGGATCGGACGGAAGAGACGGCCAAGAGCCTGCTGGCCACGGATCTGGATGCCCACCAGCGGGCGGCAATTCAGGCGGTGTGCACCGACATGCACCGGCCCTATCTGAACGCGGTAACGGAGGTCCTACCGAAGGCCGAGGTAGTGTTCGACAAGTTTCATGTGCTGCAACACGCCAGTGCTGCACTGGATGAGGTACGCCGGCAGGAGTTCTTTCGGGCAGGCGCTGTGATGCGGGAGCACGGGCGTGGAAAACGCTGGCTGCTGCTGCGACGCTGGAAGACGGTGAGAGGGTCGAAACGCCGGGAACTGGAGGAGCTGTTTGCTGCCAATCACCGGCTGTTCAAAGCCTATGTATTGCGCGAGCAGCTCGACCGACTCTGGACTTACAAGACCCGGCCAGGCGTGCTGGACTTTCTGCTTGGGTGGATTAAGGCATTGCGTTGGCAGCGACTACCGGAAATGGACCGGTTGGGTGACTTCCTTTTCCGTCACGTCGAAGGAATCGCCGCCTATTGCGATCATCCCGTCAGGTTCGGTGTAGTCGAATCAGTCAACACCACCATCAAGGCGGTCCTGCGGCGAGCCCGAGGAATGCAGAATGAAAACATACTGCTTCTGAAATTGAAGTGGGCTACCGCGCGCCCAATCCGCTCTTCACGAGACCTGGCACGCTTCTTGGGCCTTCAACCTATGTACTCAAATCGATGAAGAACCAAAAAATGGATGCTCTCGGGCGGGTTGTCGGCGGAATTGTTCACGACTTCAACAACGTGCTGACGGCAATTGACGGATACTGCCAAATTGCCCTGCACCAGGTCGCTGCGGATGATCCTTTGTGTAGTTCCCTTGAAGAGATCAAAAAGGCGGGAGTGCGCGCGAGTACCCTGACTCGGCAGCTTCTCGCCTTCAGTCGCATGCAAGAACTCCAACCGGTGTTGCTAGATTTGAACGTGATCATCGCCACCATGGAGAACTTGCTCCGGCATCTTATAAGCAGGTGGAGCTGGTGGCGGTGCTCGATCCGAGGATTGGGGGCGTCAAGGCCGATGCAGGCGAGATCGAACAGGTGACCACTAACTTGGTGACCAACGCTAGCGACGCCATGCCGGATGGAGGACGGTTAACCGTCCGGACCAGCAATATGGATTTGGACAAGACGTACACATACGATGATGAGAAAATCCCTCCCGGTTCCTATGTGATCTTGTCGGTATGTGACACCGGAACAGGGATGAGCAAAGAAACCCGAGCGCGTATTTCCGTTCGAGCCCTTTTTCACGACCAAGGAACCGGGCCATGGAACTAGGTTGGGTCTTTCCATCGTTTACGGGACTATCAAGCAAAGCAGCGGCTACATTTGGGTCAGCAGCAAACCGGGGCGAGGCACCGCCTTTAACATTCTCCTTCCTCGCGTCTCGTAACCTTTCTCGGGCCCGCTTGGAGAGCAGCTCTCACAGACAACCAAGGAACGGTGGCTGTTTTTCTGTGCCGAGTGGACCTGGCCGTAGAGGGGCAAAGGTCTAAAAACCTTTCTGCGCGGCGTCCTTTGGTGGTTAAATGCTTTCATGGTTCAATGCCTTAATAGATGGAAAAATCTAAGAATTCGGTAAGTTAAAGCGTCAGCGGCAAGGATCAGGGACAAGATCCTCTTGCTGTTGATTTCCTGCGTTCGGAGCCAGCGATGATCGGCAAAACGGTTTCTCACTATCGTGTCTTAGAGAGGCTCGGTGGTGGCGGCATGGGAGTGGTCTATAAAGCGGAAGACATTCGCCTGGGCCGTTTCGTCGCCATGAAAGTTCTGCCGGAAGAACTGGCTAACGATCGTCAAGCTTTGGAACGCTTTCAACGGGAAGCCCGGGCTGCATCCGCGCTCAATCATCCTCACATTTGTACCATTTATGATATTGACGAGTACGAGGGAAGACCGCTCATCGTAATGGAGTTTTTGAATGGCCAGACTCTAAAACACCGCACTGCCGGCAAGCCATTTCCGGCAGACCAACTCTTGGAATTGGCAATCCAGATCGCAGGTGCATTGGAGGCTGCGCATGCGGTGGGAATCATCCATCGTGACGTCAAACCGGAGAATATTTTTGTCACACAGAGGGGTGATGCGAAGATTCTGGATTTCGGCCTGGCTAAGTCGATTTCCATGCCGAGGAAAGAATCCCAAGAGACCGGAGTTTCCTCTCTACCAACCCTTGCTGCACCCGAAGAGTTGTTGACCAGCCCCGGCACGGCGTTAGGCACAGTGGCTTACATGTCTCCGGAGCAGGCGCTGGGGCAAGAACTGGATGCTCGTACTGACCTTTTTTCTTTCGGCGTCGTGCTGTACGAAATGGCCACCGGAACTTTACCCTTCAAGGGGAGCACGTCAGCGGCCCTCTTTGACGCCATTCTCCATAAACTTCCAACTCCGCCATTGCGTCTGAACCCAGAGTTACCGCCAGCCCTCGAACCAACGATCAACAAGGCGCTGGAAAAGAACCGCGATGTTCGTTATCAGACCGCTTCTGACCTGCGGGCAGACCTGAGGCGAGTAAAGCGCGACATGGACGTGGTATCCTCTACCGGGATCGTGGGTTTGGACTTTACGACTTCCGATGCCGAAAGGCGAGAGGAAATCCCTTCCCGACTTGCCATCCCCACTCGACAAGCTGGCCAAGTCGCCGCTGCGAGACCGACCCCAACGTTTCTACCTGCACTTCTGCGCTCGGCAGGCCGCTGGAAATTGCCGGTGTTCGCAGCGGCGGCTGTGATCCTGATCGTGGCCGTTGCTATGTTGTATGAGCGCCCGGCGCGCGCGCTGACAGAACGCGATTTCATCCTGCTGGTAGATTTCGTTAACACCACAGGCGAGACGGTCTTTGATGGGACGCTCAAGCAGGCTTTGGCGGTACAACTGGAGCAGTCGCCCTATTTAAATATTTTCCCCGAGGAACGGGTCCGCCGGACGCTGGGCTTTATGGACCGCTCCCCAGATGAGCGAATCACCAGCACGATCGGGCACGAAATTTGCCAACGGGAAGGAATTAAGGCAATGCTGACCGGCTCCATCACAAGTTTAGGCAGCCATTATGTGATCGCCTTGGATGCGGTGAATGCTCGCACCGGCGATTCGCTCGCACGGGAGCAGATCGAGGCTGAGAGCAAAGAACAAGTACTGCAGGCGCTGGGTAAGGCGGCATCGAAGATGCGAGCCAAGTTGGGCGAGTCGCTCAATTCAATCCAGAAATTCGACGCTCCCGTTGAGGAAGCCACAACTTCATCCCTGGAAGCCTTGAAGGCGTACAGTCTGGGCCAGGCACAGCGAGCAAAGGGAGCGGAAGTCGAAGCCGTTCCGTTTTACAGACGTGCCATTGAGTTGGATCCAAATTTCGCTATGGCGTACGCCAGATTGGGAGTAATTCACAGCAATCTGGGAGAGGACGAACTTTCCGCTGACTACCTCAGGAGTGCATTTGAGCGGCGGGAGCGCGTCAGCGAGCCGGAGAAGCTCTACATCCTGGCGCATTACTATTCCGATGTTACCAAGGAAGTTGACAAAGCAGTCGAAACATATCAGTTATGGAGACAGACCTATCCCCGAGACTTCACCCCGCCCAATAACCTGGCCGGCATTTACGGCTTGACCGGGCAGTTTGACAAGGCCGTGGAGGAGGCGCGGGAGGCCCTGCATGGGAATCCGAATAGCATCTTTCCCTATTCCTCCCTGGGAGAAGCCTATATGAGCCTGAATCGGTTCGACGAGGCCAAGGCAATTTATGAGAGCGCAATCGCGCAGAAGCTCGACTCTCTGGTTCTTCGCACGGGTCTCTACACGATCGCGTTTATTCAGGGCGATACCGGGGGCATGCGGCGTCACGTCGATTCTGTCAAAGGTAAACCCTATGAATGGGTGATCGTTTCGCTCGAGGCACGGGCAGCCGCCTTTGAGGGCAAGCTGCGGAAGGCCAGAGAAAGTTATCGCCGCTCCATTGAGTTAGGCCGACCCGGCCGTTTAAAAGCGGCGGTGGCAGAGATCGCCGCCACAGCGGCGCTGACCGAGGCGGCGTTCGAAAACTTCACCCGGGCACGCGAAAGCGCTACAGCGGCAATGGCGATCGCGCGTAGCCGCAGTGTCGTCGCGGCTGCTTCTTGCGCGCTGGCGCTTTCTGGCGCTGTCGGCCCTGCCCAGACGTTAAACGATGAACTGCGCAAGCGTTTTCCTACCGATACGCTCCTCAGGACTGTGGCGCTGTCCACAACCGACGCCGTCATCGAAATCAATCGCGGGAACCCCGGGAAGGCAATCGAGTTACTACAAGCAACCATGCCTTACGAACTGGGTTTATCATTCTTCGGTTGGCCCATCTACATTCGTGGTCAGGCTTACCTGCGTTTACGAGCAGGAGCGCAGGCGGTGTCGGAGTTTCAGAAAATCTTGGATCACAGGGGTGTGTTTGCGATTTCTCCACTTTATCCTTTGGCTCATCTGGGGCAGGCGCGGGCCTGGGCGTTGGCAGGCGACGCTGCCCGAAGCCGTCGGGCTTACCAGGACTTTTTTGCGCTGTGGAAAGAAGCCGATCCCGATATTCCCGTTCTCCAAGAGGCCAAGAGAGAATACGCGAAGCTGAATTGATCCGGTGGTTGAGCGATACCCAACTTGCTTCTAATAGCACGCGCGGACACGCGGTTGGGTCAATTGACTTGTCTTTTGTTGCTCGCTTATACTCGGTAGGTCTGAAGGCTTTGGAAGCGAGAGAGCGGGAATAACTCAGTGGTAGAGTGCAACCTTGCCAAGGTTGAAGTCGCGGGTTCAAATCCCGTTTCCCGCTCCATCTTTTCCTTTTTCTACGTCAGTGCTTTGGTCGTCGGGTGAAGTCATCGCCCATCAAATCGGCCGTGATTGTTCCCTCGGAGTACTTCGTCCTGCAATGTAAATGCCCGAAGGAGATATGTCCGAGTGCTATTGCTCGGGGCAAGCGATAGGGGTAACCATTTCAGGCAGGGGCCCAATTTGTTATTAGAGGAACAATCGGGAGAGGTGCGTTGGAAAGAGTCATAGCCGCGATCACCCGCTGGAGCACACGATGGATTCCGAATGCGTTTGTGATCGCATGTTTGCTCACGCTTTTTACGTTCACAATGGTGTTATTTGCCAGCCACAAGACACCCGTTGAAGCGCTTGGGTATTGGACTCAGGGCTTCTGGCAACTGCTTGAATTCGCAATGCAGATGTCGCTCATCGTCCTCACCGGTTATATGGTCGCGGTGTCGCCTCCAGCCTCCAGACTTCTGAACGCCTTGGCGGGCGTTCCGAAAACCGCCCGGATGACGGTAGGTCTGATGGGCTTGGTATCCATGGGACTGTCATGGGTACACTGGGGGTTGGGTTTGGTTGGGGCGCCTATTTTCCTGCGATTCCTCATCCGCAAACATCCCGATGTGGATTACCGCCTGGTCGTCGCGGCTGGATACCTGGGACTAGCGTGCACTTGGCACGCGGGACTGTCGGGGTCGGCGCCTCTGTTAATGGCTACTCCCAAGCATTTCATGGAGGGTCAAGTCGGTCTTGTTCCTATGTCGACGACAACGTTTTCCACATTCAACCTCTGCCTGACCGCCGTCGTTGTACTCGTCATTACGGCTACAGTCGTGGCCATTTATCCAAGGCAGAACCAGGTGCGGGCAAATCCCCGAATCTTGGAAGGGTTCTTGCAAGCAACAAACGCTTCGTCCGGATCCGAATCTGCGGCCGATGTTATCGGCCCGGCGGCGCGTGAAACAGCGCCCTTCTCCCGGGCACGCGCCTCATTCTCGCCCGCAAATTTTCTGGAAACCAGCTACACGTTAAATCTGGTCATGGGATTAGCGGGTCTTGCTGCCTTGGTCACATTAACCCTGGGTGAGGATTTTCACATTTCACTGAATGTGTTCAACTTTGCATTCTTATTTTTAGCGTTGCTCCTTCACCCAAATCCGGCCAGCGTGGTCCGCGCTGCCGCGCAAGGAGCCGAGTTTCTGCATGGTATTATTCTCCAATTCCCCTTTTATGCCGGCATGTATGGCCTGATCCATTACTCAGGTCTCGCCGTCACCATCGGGAATTGGTTTGTCTCAATTGCCAATGCCCATACATTTCCCGTCATCATTTATTGGTACTCCGGAATTCTGAGCTACTTTATTCCTTCAGGAGGTTCCAAGTGGGCCGTTGAAGCCCCGTACGTTCTGTCAGCCGCTCGATCACTGGGAGTTCCGGTACAACAGGCAATCCTCTCCTACGCCTGGGGCGACATGTCAACGCATTTTGTGCAACCATTCTGGGCAATTCCGCTCCTCTCAATTGCGAAGCTCGAGTTTAAGGACATTCTGGGCTATCTGGGGATTTTATTCGTTGTAAACGGAGTCGTTGTCTCCCTAGGCTTTCTGTTAATGCCTATCTTCTGGTGAGGGATCGGTAGATGGTTGCCTTCGGATGGTAGAGATGCTCCGGTGGGGCGTCTCTGCGATATCGACATCGCCTGGTGAGTCTCACACAGTCAACGCACTGGGATACATGCTACAGAAATGTCTTGTGAGAAATGCGGCCTAGGATCGAATGCGCGTGGTGATGAAGAACAGGATTTCTCGCGTGTCACGCTGGCGCAGTTGCCTCTTGAACAGATTTCCCACCACGGGTAGACTGCTCAAGCCGGGAACCGCATTCTTTTGATCGCGATTGCTGTCCACAAAAATGCCGCCGAGCACCGTTGTACCGCCGTTCTCTACCAGCACGCGGGTTTCAGATTCGCTGATGAGGATGACGGGGATGCCTAGCACGGTAATGGTGAAATCCGGAACATTGTTCTCGACCTTCAGTTTGAGCAAGATTGTGTTCTGGTCGGTAATCTGTGGGGTTACGGTCAGCTTGAGCGCTGCTTCTTCAAACCGCACCGTAGTGGTGAAGTTCTGAGTCACGGGAATGGGAATCCTGGAACCCTGGATGATTCTCGCCTCCGCATTATTTTGCGCTGAAACCCGCGGTTTGCTGAGGATGCGGGCTTCCCCGCGTCTTTCAGCCGCTGAAATGGCGGCATCCAGTCTTACCGTGTCCACTAACTTGCCTATCTTAATTCCAACAGAGGAAGTTGGGTCTGTCGCCGGAAGGGTGACTGTGCCGGACCCGGAATTGCGGTCTCGAGTCGTGTTCCCGACCTGCAATCCCAACTGAACGCCGAGATCACGCGAAAAATTCGTGGTGGCTTCAATAACGCGGGCCTCAATTTCCACCTGCCGCTCTGGGGCGTCCAAAAGAGACGCCAGATTCGAGAGCGTATCTATTTGTGAGGCGATATCGGAAATGATTAACGTGTTGGTGCGCTCGTCGACGTTGATCTGCCCCCGCTCCGTTAGTTGTTTTTCCAGCGCCCTAGCCGTGTCCGCAGCTTTCGCATAGTTCAGCCGGCGAGTGACTGTGACCGTGTCGGTAGCTAGGAAAGCGGCGCGTTTCAGTTTCTGGGTCAATTCTTCTTCGGCGCGCAGCCGCTCCTTGGTCAAGATGCGCACCACGTTTCCTTCGATCTTTTTTTCCAAACCGTGACTTTTCAGGACAGTTTCAAACACCTGATCCCAGGGGACGCTTTCCACGTGAATTGTGATCGTGCCTTTGACATCCGGATCGATGATTACGTTTAGGCCGCTTAATTCGGAAACGATGCGAAAAAAATCGAACAGCTCCACGTTCACTAAATCTAGCGTGATGGGTTCTCCTGTGTACGTTCCGGAGGGTGGTGGAGTGGGTCTTTGAAGCTGGCTAGCCTGGGATGTAGAAGTGGGAAGGGTGGCGCCGGGCGCCTCGGCTGCGATGAGAAAAGGAAATGGCAGCACGATTACCATGAGAGCAGTGAGCAGTATCTTGTTATTCATCGTTCCTCCACCGCGTTGGTCCACATCTCTGCATACAGCTTCTTGGTTCGCGTCCTCTGCATTTTCTTACCGTCTGCACCGACGATTTCTTCCGTAAAGATCACCTTGTCCATGTCGATGCCGGAAATGAATCCGTCGAAAAGCCTGTCGCCCAGCTTCCCAAAGTAACTGACTTTCTCTTTTCCCTGGATGACGGCAAACCTAGAGGTGTGGTTTGAGGCAATGCCGATCACATTGACCTCGGAAATTAGAAGCCCCGGCAAGCCTGCGGGGCGAAATTTTGGAATCGCAGGGGCCTCTTGTTTGGCCGCTTCCTTGCTAGGCGCCAGGAGCGATCGAAACGGATCCCTCTTACCGCGGGCCCGCAAACTGGCGGTCTTCGCCTTTTCAGGGCTAGCCGGGTTTGTCCCGGCGCCAGCGTTGTTCTGGCCGCCGCACGGCCAGGTGACGGAGAGACAGAGGATTGAAGTTAAAGCCAGGAATCTCACGATTGTGTCCTGTTCTCCAGAAATACGAAAGTCGTGGCGGTGCATGTTGCTGACAGCGTGCGCTGCATGCCGGGGTTTTCCAGTGCCCGGATCGATATGTTTTCCACGTTGATAATGCGCGTGAACCGACTCACCTTGTCCAAAAACATCTCTAGACTGTCGTAGGAGCCTTCCACTGCAATTAGAATCGGCCAATCCTCGTAAAAGTCGCGTACGACGGTTTGCTGCGGAGTGAAACTCTTGATCTGCAAATCTGACTCCAGCGCCAGTTGCCCAATCTTTCGAATGATATCGGCAGTCTCCTTTTCCTCTGGCAGGATACGCCGGAGATTGTCCAAATATTCACGCTGGCGGGTAATTTCCTGCTTGAACTGGGGGAGCCGTGCCTCGACGATCTGCCCTTTTTGTACTTCATTCAGCAGAGCATTCATGCGACTGTTGAGGAGGCTAGTCTCCTCCCGTTTGGGTGCGATGAAATACGTGTAAAATCCGTAGCTGATCCCAAGCAATAGGAATGCAATGAGCAGCACCTGAGTACGAAAGGGGAGGTCAGCAAGTTTGGAGTCTTTCAAAGCCATATCATCTCGTGTTGCAATTTAATTGAAACCGGATGGCCGGCTCTTCTTCCTGCCAATAGGCGAGTTCTACTGACGTGAACGCAGGGCTTCGACTCAAAGCGGCAATAAAGTCGGCAATGGAAGGCACATCGAAGGACCTGCCCTCCATAGTTACCCTGTTCCCTTTCTGGCTGAGGTCGGTCAGCCACAGGGTAGGTCGGTTTGGAACACTGTTGATCACGCTCTGCAGCAGATTGGCCGGACCCGTCTGATTTCTTTTCAATCGTTCTATGATGTTGATCCGTTCCTCTAAGAGTTTCTTTTGCTTCTCAAACTGAACCACTTGTTTCTGTACTTCCACCAACCGCTGAGCCTCATGCTCCAATCTTTCAACCTCCTGCTGCCTGCTGCTGATTCCGGAGGCAAGCTGCCACCACCACCAACCCATTCCGATGACCGTGACACAGAGCAATGCCAGGGATGGAACCGCCAGCTTGGGCTTTTCAGGCGCGACCGAGCCCGAAATGGCGACGTTTTGGCGGAGTAAATTGACGCGAATCATCTTGAACCGTTCCTATTCCCGCGCCGAGCGCAATGCGAGGCCCACCGCTACAGCCATGTCCGGCGCGATGGTGTCTAGATAATTGCGTGTGAAGCCAGCGGGTAGTTGCTTGATGGTGCGAAAAGCGTCAAAAGGCTCCGTCGGAATCTGCAATCTCTGTTGAAAATGATTCCTCAAGCCTGGTGTGTGGCTCCCACCGCCGGATAGGTATAACTTGGTGATCTCGACCGTGGAAGATGTAGCCTTGAAATAATCGAGAGTTTTCTGAATCTCCAACACCAGGATCTCCGAGACGGTCCGCAGGGTTTTTTCCGCTTGTTGGCGTTCCTCTGTATCCCGATAGTCACCTCGCTTCAAGCGCTCCGCCTCCTCCTGTGTGATGTGCATTTCCTTTTGAAAAAAGTCGGAGTAGTGGTTGGCCCCGATGGTGATATCTCGTGTGAAGGTAAACTCAGCTCCCCTTACTACGCTGATAGTCATGGTGCTTGCCCCGATGTTCAGAAGGGCTACAACGGCGTCGGATGCGGGCTGGTAGTTGAGCTCGTAAGCATTTTGCAGCGCGAAGGCGTCGACATCGACCACCACTGGAACCTTTCCCGCCATGGAAATAACGCTTGTGTGGTCGGTGATTTTTTCCTTTTTCACCGCGACCAGGACAATATCCATGTTTTTCCCGGCAGAGTCTTCCTTCAGAATATGATAATCGATGTGCACGTCAGAGATCTCAAAAGGAATATACTGCTCTGCTTCCCATTGAATAGATTCCTCCAATTCTTCGGAAGTTTGCAGTGGCACGGTGATCTTCTTCACGATCACCGAGTGGCCGGAAAGCGAGGTTGCGATCTTTCGATTCTTGATTTGCTTCTCTTTAAATATCTTGGTGATTGCCTCAGCCACCGGGATCTTCGAAATGATTGCGCCATCGACAATCGTGTCGGGCGGCAGCGGTTCCATTCCCAGGCTGGTTAGTTCATAATCGCCGTCTGTGAGCGGCCGCAACTCCACCGCCTTGATTACCGCAGATCCGATATCAAGGCCTACGAGCTGTTTGTTTGTTGCGAACATATGATGTCTCTTCTAAAAGCCGGATTCACTTCCGGAGCGCGACTGGCATGCGAGCTTGCAGCAACCGTTGCTGCAAGCAGAAGCAGGCGTTCATAGCCGCCGCAATTGCCCCGTCAAAATGCGAAACCATGGCAAGAAGGTTAATTGAACTGCCCTGTCGGTTGCTGTGACGGCACTCACAGGTAAATAGTAGTGTTTCCAAGATGTGCCACACCTCGCCTAACGGTGGCTGGCCGCTGTTTGCGAGAATTGGCGGCAAAATTCGGGTTGACACTGATTTTGTTTTTCTATAGCTTATAAGTTTTGACTCAAGTAGTAAAACTGTCCGTTATGACGAAGAGTTATCTTCCTACAGTCAGCGAATTACAGAAGGGTCGTGGGTGGTATCTTGTGAACGCCGAGGGGGTGGTGTTGGGTCGGTTGGCGAGCCGCGTCGCGACCTTGTTGATGGGGAAAGATCGGGCGTGCTACACTCCGTTCCTTGACACCGGCTCGTTTGTAGTTGTCGTCAACGCCTCTAAAGTGCGACTTACCGGTCGCAAGATGGACCAGAAGTTGTACCGGCGCCATAGCGGCATGCCTGGCGGACTAAAAGAGACCTCGGCGCGCAACTTGTTGGCACGCTTTCCCGAGAAGGTTATCGAAGAAGCCGTTACCGGTATGTTGCCGAAAAATAAGTTGGGGAGAGCGATGGCGCGCAAGTTGAAGGTGTATCGCGACCAGCAACATCCACATCAGGCGCAGAAGCCGGTAGTCATAGAAGTTGCAACAAAAACTTAGAAAGAAGGAGGTTGGTTGGATAACGTTCAATATTACGGTACTGGTCGGCGTAAGAGCGCTACCGCGCGCGTTTTCTTGATGCCCGGAAGCGGCCAGGTCATCGTCAACCAGTCCGATGTTGCAGAGTATTTCCGCAGTGAGACTCTGCGCATGCTCATCAAGCAGCCCCTTCTCCTTACCGATCATCTGGGCAAATTTGACATCTATGCAAACGTTTCCGGGGGCGGCCCTTCCGGACAGGCGGGTGCCATCCGCCTCGGCATTACCAACGCCTTATTAGACTTCGACGGTGAGATGCGTTCGCGCCTGAAAAAGGCGGGCTTGCTCACGCGCGATCCACGCATTAAGGAGCGCAAAAAATATGGACAAAAGGGCGCTCGCAAGAGATTCCAGTTTTCGAAGCGTTAGCACGGGAGGACTTGTTTGGCTGCGATTACGATGAAGCAACTGCTGGAGGCTGGGGTCCACTTCGGCCACCAGACGAAGCGGTGGAACCCGAAAATGAAGAAATATATTTTCGGGGAGCGCAACGGCATCTACATCATCGACCTCCAGAGAACGATCAAGCTGTTTAAGGAAGCCGTTGACTTTGTCACCGGGATGGCAGCCCAGGGGAAGACGATCTTGTTTGTAGGGACCAAACGGCAGGCCCAAGATGCAATTGCGGAAGAAGCGTTGCGCTGCGGGATGTATTACGTAAATAACCGCTGGCTTGGGGGATTGCTCACGAATTTCACCACGATTCAAAACAGCATCAAGCGGTTTAAAGAACTTGAGTCGATGAGGGCCAACGGCTATTACGAGCGGCTCTCTAAAAAGGAAGTGGCGCGCCTTGAAAGGGAACGCAGGCAATTAGAGAAGAATCTGTTTGGGATTCGCGACATGCCGGGTTTGCCGGACGCGCTGTTTGTCGTCGATTCTAGGAAGGAAGCGATCGCCGTCAAGGAGGCCAAAAAATTAAGCATTCCCGTGGTAGCTGTGGTGGATACGAATTGCGATCCCGACGACGTTGACTTTGTCATCCCGGGCAACGACGATGCACTACGTGCAGTTCGCCTTTTTGCTGCCACTATAGCCGATGCCGTCGTTGCGGGACAACAGATGTACCAGATACGCCGCGAAGTGGAAGCGAAAGACCAGGAGAAGGCCGTCGATGCGGCGGAAGTCGCCAAAAAGGCGGTAGGTGCTCCCGAGTTTGAGATCGATGAGAGCCAGTCCATGGAAGAGGCGGGCGATGTGAAGATCGCAGAACACGGCAAAGGGAAGACGGCGGAGCACAGGCCGCGGAGCTCGGTGAAGACGGCAGGCGTGCAACCGGCCGTCACTGAGGCAAGCGGCGATGTCAGTGTGCCAGGCAATCCCGCTAACGACGTCCCAATCGAAACTGAGTCGTAGTTTCTTATCTTCGGCCTTTTGAAATTCGCAAACGCAATTTCGAAAGGCTATTTTTTTGTCGTCATCAGGAGGAACTTACTTATGGCCATTGCAGCCGTCCAGGTAAAGCAATTGCGGGATAAAACTGGTGCGGGCTTCATGGAATGCAAATCCGCCTTGGAGGAGGCCAGGGGCGATTTCGATGCAGCGATTACCATCCTCCGCAAGAGGGGCCTGGCTACTGCAGCCAAGAAAGCAAGCAGGATTGCCAAGGAGGGAGCAATCAGCGCCTATATAGCCGACGGACGTAAGATCGGCGCGCTGGTCGAGGTCAATTGCGAAACCGACTTTGTCGCTAAGACGGATCAATTTAAGGATTTGGTACAGAGAGTTGCGGCGCACATCGCCACCTGCCGGCCTGGAAAAGTGCGCTGGGACGACCCGGGAGAAGGGGCGGCGTTGCTTGCGCAGCCGGTGGAAGGCGAGGGCAGAAACTGGGAGCAATATATTTCTGAAAAAATTGCTCAAATTGGTGAAAATATGCTAGTAGGGCGTTTTGTCTGTTATCAAGGCGAATTTCTCGAAGCCTATATCCATGCGGGAGGAAAGATTGGCGTCTTGGTTGAATTGAGTGGAGTCGGTGGTAATGCCGTAGAAGTAGTGGGGACGCTGGCTAGGGACCTTGCCATGCAGATCGCCGCCTCCGATCCTCGTTACCTCAGCAGGGAGCAAGTGACCATCGAGGACCTGACTCGGGAGCGTGAAATTTATCGAGAACAAGCCGCAAGGGAAGGCAAGCCTGCCAAGGTCATCGACAAAATTGTTGAAGGAAAACTGTCAAAGTTTTATTCTGACGTCTGTCTGTACGATCAAGCCTTTATTAAGGATCCGAGCGTCACCGTCGGCCAACTGATCGCCTCCAAAGCAGGCGCCGGCTCTCGGATCACGGTCAAGCGATTTGTGCGTTATCGCTTAGGAGAGTAGCCATGAGTCCCGAAGGGACAGTTTCGAGTGAGATTGCCGGCGAAAAAGAAATCGCCGTGAGAAAACCTGTTTTCAGGCGCGTGCTGCTCAAGCTCAGTGGAGAAGCTCTCATTGGCGACCAGGGCTTTGGCGTGGACCCTAAGGTCATGGATGAGATCGCTAGTCAGGTGATCGACATTCATAACAGGGGGGTGGAAGTGGCAATTGTCATGGGCGGCGGTAACATCATTCGAGGTGTCGCCGTCAGTGCAGCCGGTCTGGATCGAGTTTCAGGCGACTATATGGGGATGTTGGCGACGGTCATCAATGCGTTGGCGCTGCAGAATGCCTTGGAGAATAAGGGCGTTTATACTCGTGTGCTGTCCGCGATTACTATGGCGGAAGTGGCCGAGCCATTCATCCGGCGCCGCGCAATCCGCCATCTGGAGAAACGGCGCATCGTGATTTTCGCGGCGGGAACCGGCAATCCGTACTTTTCTACTGATACGGCCGCGGCCCTGCGAGCGATGGAGATCCACGCCGAAGTGATCCTGAAAGCGACCAAGGTGGACGGCGTTTACGACTCCGATCCGATGAAGAACAAGGATGCCCTATTCTTTCGGGAGCTTACCTATTTTCAGATATTGGAGAAAGGGCTGAAAGTCATGGACGCCACCGCAATTTCCTTGTGCATGGATAACCAGTTACCCGTCATCGTCTTTAATCTAAGGAAGCGCGGTAATATGCTGCGGGCTGTCTTAGGGGAGAAGGTCGGATCTCTCATCCGGACGTGATGGACCCTCGGGTGTGGGTCAGGAGTCACATAGGCCGATGATTATGGTGAAACCAATCATTGATGAGAGTCGCACTCGCATGGAAAAGACGGTTCGTGACTTGGTGGAGAACCTGAGCTCGGTGCGCACCGGGCGCGCTTCGGTGCATCTACTGGACCACATTACCGTGGATTACTACGGCACGCCGACCCGGCTTAACCAAGTGGCCACTTTGCACGTTCCCGAACCGAATATGATTACTGTGCAACCATGGGACCCTTCGATCCTACCGGTCATTGACAAGACCCTTCGAATGTCGGACTTGGGGATCAACCCAGCGTCGGATGGCAAGATCATCCGTATCCCGATCCCTCCACTGACTCAGGAACGTCGCCAGACTCTGTCCAAGCACGTAGGGAAAGTAGCTGAGGACCACCGAACGGCGGTAAGACAGGTTCGCCGTGATGCGAATGAGCGCTTTAAGAAGTTGCTGAAAGACAAAAAGGTCTCTGAAGATGAGGAAAAGGATGCGCTGGGAGCGGTTCAGGAGATCACCGATAAATACATCAAACAAATCGACGATTTGGCGCGCCAGAAGGAACAGGAAATCATGCAGGTGTGAATCGATTGCGGATTGAGGATTTCGGATTGCAGATGTACCACACCATACCTTACGGTGCCGGATCGCTCGGCCCCTGGCTCTCTATGGCGGCCTGGGCAGCTCCAGATCGTGAAAAACGATAACCATGGTCCAGCAAGGTCTTTTCAAGAGCAGCCAGAAACAATAGAACGTTGGGCCTGGAACTGCCATGCCCCATCAGACCCACGCGCCAGATTTTGCCCTTAAGCGGCCCCAGCCCGCCGCCGATTTCAATCCCAAAGTTCCGCAGCAGTTGGCGGCGAACGCCTGCTTCGTTAATGCCTTCCGGCACAGAGACCGCGTTTAAAGACCAAAGACGGTGGTGGGGCGCCACGGGCAACTGTAAGCCAATGTGCGCCAGACCGCGCGCCAGCGCCAGATGGTTATCACGATGACGCTTCCATCGCGCTTCCAGTCCTTCTTCCAAAATCACGTTGAGCGCTTCCAGCAGAGCATATTCCATTGAAACCGGTGCAGTGTGGTGGTAGGTGCGATCCTCACCCCAATACTTTTCCACCAAGTTGAGGTCGAGGTACCAGCTCTGGGATTTCTTTTTCTTCTTTCGCATTACCTCGCGGGCCTTTTCTGAAACCGTGATCGGGGAGAGCCCCGGGGGAGCGCTCAGGCACTTCTGGGTTCCAGAATAGGCGATATCGATCTTCCAGTCATCCACTCGAACGGGCATTCCTCCGAGCGAGGTGACGCAATCTACCAGCAGAAGCGTCTCTGTTCCGGCTAAATAATTGCCGAGTGATTTAATTTCCTGGTGGACGCCGGTCGAGGTCTCGCCATGTACGATTGCAGCCAGTTTAGGCTTGTGCTTTCGCACCGTTTCAACCACCTGCTGGACATCAATCACGGTTCCCCAAGCGGTCTCCACCGCGGTGACCTGCGCGCCACATCGTTCCGCAACGTCACGCATCCGTTCACCAAAAACTCCGGCGATACAGATCACGACGCGATCTCCGGGATCGACGAAATTCACAAAGCATGCTTCCATGCCTGCGCTGCCAGTGCCGCTTACCGGAATGGTAAGCTGGTTCGAAGTCAGGAACACGCTGCGCAACTTCTGCTGGATCTCGTTCATGATTGCCAGAAATTCCGGATCGAGATGGCCTAGCAGCGGAGCTGACAGAGCTCGCAGGACGCGGGCAGGGACGGGACTGGGACCTGGTCCCAGCAACAATCTTTCTCCTGGATCGAAGGTTGGTTTCACTGGATTCACCAAGATCGGTTCATCTCGCAGTAGGCCGCCAATTGAAAAGGATGAGCAAAAAGTGGCAGCTACTTTGCCAAGTTCTTGCTTTTGCTGCTCCTCGCGCCTCTTATGTCACGGGAGCGAGCAGAAAACAATCTTTTCTCTCATTGCTGCGGTCATGATACCTTGTGAGGCTTGCAGATCGTCATTGCAGGGCAGCGGCGCTACAGCCCTTGGATTCTTTTATAACGGATCATTTTGTATTTGATGCAAAGGTCGATTTGGCTGTCACTTTACGTCGGACTATTAGTCTTGTTATTGGTAGTTTACACGCACTCGTGTCGGCTGCAAAAAATTGAGGACCCGGCTATCTTTTTCAACTTGAAGTAGAAGCCGCTCGGGCTGTTTGCGGGCTCGGTAAGAGCCCTTCAGGGTATGTTATAATTTTCTCAAAAACGATAGGAAGCATGCAACGGGAAGAAGAAAACCAGAGTCTAGCACGTAGCCAAGAGCTAAGGATCCAAGCCGACGTTACCCACGACGAATCTTTCGCCTTCGTGAAGCAAGTCAAGGGATGGGCACGTGACATTTGCTTTGCCGCCGTCACGGCAATCCTGCTGGTGGTGTTTGTCATCCAACCCGTGAAAGTTGAAGGTACCAGCATGCAGCCCAATCTGACGGACCAGGAACGAGTTTTCGTTAATAAATTTGTCTACCATTTCTCAGAAATTCACTGCGGCGACATTGTTGTTTTCTGGTACCCGCGAGATATCTCAAAATCCTTTATAAAACGCGTGATCGGGGTTCCGGGGGATCGTATCGAAATCAATCACGGCCACGTGTTTCGGAATGGAGAGCCGCTGGAAGAACCCTATGTGATTTCTCAGTATGTGGATCATGAGTCGTACCATGCCGTGGTAGTACCGCCGGGCTACTACTACGTTTTAGGAGACCATCGGAATTCGAGCAACGACAGCCGCAACTGGGGGCTGGTTCCGGAAAAGAATGTTTTTGGCAAGGCGATTTTTCGCTACTGGCCGGTCTCGCGCTTTGGGACTATTGACTAGGGAGCTTCGCTCTCAACTAGTTTTTTTCTCCTGATGCAAAACCAAGCCATTCTTGCTCTCGAGGACGGAAATACGTTCTGCGGCGTGCCCTTCGGGTATCTGGGAGAGGCTGGCGGAGAGGTGGTATTCAATACCTCCATGACCGGATACCAGGAAATTCTTACCGATCCATCCTATGCCGGGCAAATCGTGGCCATGACTTACCCGCTGATTGGCAACTACGGTACCAATGAGGAAGACATCGAATCTGGTCGGCCTCAGGTACGCGCGTTTGTCGTGAAAGAGAACAGCTCCATCTATAGTTCATGGCGGGCCTCCGAGTCGTTGGATGCGTACCTGACGCGTTTCCAGATTCCAGGCATTGCCGGTATCGACACCCGCCGCCTGGTGCGACATATTCGACAGACGGGCGCTCAACGCGGATTTCTGTCATCGCGTTTCGGGGCAACGCCGGAGGAGGTTGTTGCCAAGGCCCAAGCTGTGGTTCCAATGCAGGGCTGTGATTTGGCCACCGGGGTCTCCTGCACTGCGCCGTACCTCTGGCCCGTCGACGCTCCTCAATTTCGGGTCGTGGCGTTTGACTTCGGCATCAAGCGAAACATCTTGCGGTTGTTGGCGGAACATGGATGCCAAGTGACGGTGGTTCCCGCACGCATGCCGGCGGAAGACGTGATGGCGATGAGACCGGACGGAATTTTTCTTTCCAACGGGCCGGGCGATCCTGAACCGCTTGATTACGCGATCGACAATATTCGCAAACTTTTAGGGCACATACCCATCTTCGGCATTTGTCTGGGACACCAGTTGTTAGGGCTGGCATTGGGTGGCAAGACCTATAAATTGAAGTTTGGACATCGGGGCGGCAATCAGCCGGTGAAAAACCTGGTTCAGAAAAAGGTGGAAATCACCGCCCACAACCATGGTTTTGCAGTCGATCCTGATTCCTTGAACGAGCGGGAGATACAGATCACGCACGTAAACCTCAATGACCAAACGTTGGAGGGATTCCGGCACCGTCGGCTGCCGATTTTTTCGGTGCAGTATCATCCAGAGGCCTCTCCTGGACCCCATGATTCGCTGTACCTGTTTGATGATTTTGTATCTCTCATGAAGCAACAGAAGGAAGCCTGATGCCACGGCGCGACGATATCAAGAAAATATTAATCATCGGCTCAGGGCCGATCATCATTGGCCAGGCATGCGAGTTCGACTATTCGGGGACTCAGGCATGCAAGGCCTTGCGGGCCGAAGGATTCAAGGTGGTATTGGTCAATTCCAATCCCGCCACGATCATGACCGATCCGGAGTTCGCGGATCGAACCTACATCGAGCCTTTGACGGCGGAATCGCTGCGCTTGATTATCGAGCGGGAACATCCCGACGCTTTGCTTCCGACCGTTGGGGGACAAACTGCTCTCAACCTCGCGGTGGAACTCTCGGAAAAGGGGATCCTGGATGAATTTGGTGTGGAACTGATCGGCGCGAAATTGTTGGCGGTGAAGATCGCCGAGGATCGGCGGCTGTTCAAGGCCGCAATGGAGGAGATCGGCCTGGAGGTGCCCCATTCCGGCTTTGCGACCGGCTACCACGAGGCGCTGTCTTTGTTGGACTATGTCGGCATTCCCGCCATTATCCGGCCGTCCTTCACTTTGGGAGGTACGGGGGGAGGGATCGCGTTCAATCGTGAAGAATTTGAAGAAATCGTGAACCGCGGTCTGGACGCCAGCCCCATCCACGAGGTTTTGATTGAAGAGTCCGTGATTGGGTGGAAGGAATTCGAGCTGGAAGTGATGCGGGATTTGGCGGACAACGTAGTGGTCATTTGCTCGATTGAGAATTTCGATCCAATGGGCGTGCATACCGGTGACTCGGTTACCGTGGCGCCGGCGCAAACCCTGTCGGACAAGGAATATCAGCGCATGCGTGACGCCGCGATCCAGGTCATTCGGCGCGTGGGAGTTGAGACCGGCGGATCCAACATCCAGTTTGCGTTGAACCCGAAGAATGGCCGCATACTGGTCATCGAGATGAACCCGCGCGTATCCCGCAGTTCGGCATTGGCCAGCAAAGCCACTGGTTTTCCGATCGCGAAAATAGCGGCGCGTCTGGCCGTAGGTTATACGCTGGATGAGATCCCCAACGACATAACCCGCAAGACTCCCTCCTGCTTTGAACCCACCATCGACTATACCGTGGTTAAAATTCCCAAATGGGCATTTGAGAAATTTCCCGGCGCAAGCAATATTCTTGGGACGCAAATGAAATCGGTGGGCGAGGTGATGGCTATCGGTCGCAATTTCAAAGAAGCGCTGCAGAAGGGCCTGCGCTCACTGGAATCCGACAGCGCGTCAGCCGACAAGGTGGATCCGGAACGGCTGGTGGAAAACCTGATCCAGCCCACGCCCCAGCGCTTGGCCCATCTTTTTTACGCCCTCAGCCAGGGGATCTCCATCGAGCAGTTGAATGAGTGGACCCGCATTGACCCCTGGTTTTTGCGACAACTGCAGGAAATTGTCGAAATGGAAAAGGGGCTGGCGCGGCAAAATCTATGCTCCATTTCCGATGAGCTGCTGTCCGGCGCCAAGCGTCTGGGATTTTCAGACGCAAAGCTGAGCCGGCTGTTCTTCGCCTCCAGTCCCTGTACCGAAGAGGAGGTACGAGCGGAGCGGAACCGACGTGGTATCCGCGCGGTGTTCAAGCGGGTCGACACCTGCGGCGCCGAATTCGAATCCTATACGCCCTACTTGTATTCCTGCTATGAAGAAGAGGACGAGTCGGAGCCGTGCGACGGTAAGAAGATTATGATCCTCGGCAGCGGGCCGAATCGTATTGGGCAGGGAATTGAGTTCGATTACTGTTGCTGCCACGCGTCGTTCGCCTTGCGGGAAGCCGGCTACGAGACCCTTATGGTCAACTGCAATCCGGAGACGGTCTCCACCGATTACGACACCTCGGATCGATTGTATTTCGAACCGCTGACGTTTGAGGACGTCATGAATATCGTCGAAGTGGAGAAGCCCGATGGCGTAATCGTGCAGTTCGGCGGCCAGACGCCGTTGAAACTGGCGCAACCGTTGGCCCGCGCAGGAGTTCCGATCATCGGGACTTCGCCTGATTCGATCGATCTGGCCGAGGATCGAAAGCGGTTCGGCAGGCTGCTGGCCGAGCTGAAGATTCCCCATCCTGAAAATGGAACCGCATTTTCCATCGAAGAGGCCAAGCAGGTCGCCCGGCAAATCGGATTTCCTGTCCTGGTCCGTCCCTCTTATGTGTTGGGCGGGCGCGCCATGGTGATTGTCTTCGATGAGCGCAGCCTGGAACGTTACATGGAATCGGCCGTGGAGGTTTCGCACGGGCATCCGGTGTTGATTGACAAGTTTTTGGAAGACGCGTTTGAGTACGATGTGGACGCTCTGGCCGACGGTGAGGCGGTGGTTATTGGCGGCATCATGGAACATATCGAGGAAGCCGGAATTCACTCCGGCGACAGCATTTGTGTGCTGCCCCCCATTATTATTCAACAGCACCACCTGGATCAAATGCGCCTCTACACGCGGCAGTTGGCCGAGGCGCTCAATGTTGTCGGTCTGATGAATGTCCAGTACGCGGTGGCCGAAGACCGGCTCTATGTGCTGGAGGTTAATCCCCGCGCTTCGCGTACCGTTCCATTCGTCTCCAAAGCCACGGGTGTCCCCATGGCCAAGGTGGCGGCCCGTTTGGTGGTGGGCGCCAAACTGCCAGACTTTGGGCTGACGGAAGATTTGGTGACCCGACACTGTTTTATCAAGGCCCCGGTCTTTCCATTTTCAAAATTCCCCGGCGTGGACACCGTTTTGGGGCCGGAGATGAAGTCCACCGGCGAGGTCATGGGGGTAGCGGAAAGTTTTGGCATCGCCTTCGCTAAATCGCAGATTGCGGCTGGCACGGTTTTACCCCGCGGGGGCGTGGTGTTTGTCAGCGTCAATCAACATGACAAGAAAAACGTCATCCGGATTGTGAAGGAATTTGTAAACTTGGGATTTCATGTGGTGGCCACACGAGGAACGGCGCAGGTTTTGCAAGTAGCGGGCATCGAGGTGGAGTTTATTTATAAAGTCAATGAGGGTCGGCCGAACGTGGTGGACCTGATTAAAAGCAATCGCATTGATATGGTGGTGAATACCCCACTCGGACGCGAATCGTTTTTTGATGAGAAAGCAATTCGTCGAGCTGCCACTCGCTACAATATCCCCTGCATCACCACTCTGTCGGGCGCGCGTGCCGCGGCCAACGCGATTCGGGCGCTGCAGCGCGAGAATCTAGACGTCCGAAGCTTGCAAGAATATCACCAGGCGGTCAGGACAGCGACTGCCGCCGATTGAGAGCGCAGCTTCTGCTTGGCTTTTCCAGCTTTAATGCCTTTGTACGATCGGAGATCAAGCTTGGAAGACTCTAAAAGTTTCGGATTCGAAGCGGCCCAACAAGGCGTTGAACCCGCCGCCACTGCAATCGCTGGCGTGTGCTACAGCGGTTCCCTCGTTCGCAGAAAACGCTTGCTCGGCGCGGGTTAACGCTTCGCCGATTAGCTGGCCATTTGTACAAAGCACAAGGAGGTTCTGATGGTTCCTGTGATGTCATTGTGGACCCCAATCCTGCTGTCGGCAGTCATCGTGTTCGCGGCAAGCTCCATCATCCACATGGCGCTGCCATACCACCGCACCGACTTCGGTAAGGTGCCCGCCGAAGATGAGGTCATGGACGCCCTGCGGAAGTTCGGCATTCCGCCCGGTGATTACGTGGTTCCGTGTGCTGGCAGCCCGAAGCAGATGAAGGACCCGGACTTCATCGACAAGATGAAGAGAGGGCCAGTGGCCTTCTTGACGGTGATCGAGAGCGGCCCGCCATCGATGGGCACCAACTTGGCTCTATGGTTCTTCTACTGCGTCGCGGTCGGTCTTTTCGCCGCTTACATGGCCGGGCGTGCGCTGACACCCGGGGCGTCCTACCTTGCTGTCTTTCGTTTCGCTGGCTGCACCGCGTTTGTCGGCTACGTTGTGGCGCTGTGGCAGAACTCGATTTGGTACAAGCGGGCATGGAGCGCGACGCTCAAGTCGACGTTTGACGGCCTTGTGTACGCGCTGTTGACAGCCGGAACCTTCGGATGGCTATGGCCCAGGTAGGGCGCCACCCTCATAGGGAAAGGTTCCCGAACGCGAGAGCTCGACAGGCGGGATTGTGCAACCGGGAACATGGGTAACACTTAGTTCTCGATGACGGGCCTATGGTGGCTGTGGGAAACCGTGTTCTGGGCGTCGAGGGACGGTACCCCGACATTGGGATTTTGCCGATCAAGGTCTGGTGGAGCCGCTCGTTGTTATAGACACCGCGGAAGGCATTGAACGCCTGTTGCTGCGTTGCGAGATTCGCACGTGGCGGCCGGATGGCCTCCGATATCTTTTCATCGATTGGATTGGTTCCTCCCATCGCTTTTGTTTCTGCCGCTGCCTGTATCGAGCTCCCTAGAATATGGGCTTTGCCAGAGGGCGTGACCGACAAAAAAGGGGCCCATCGACTGAATGTATTGGGAAGTCTGCTGGGTCTTGCGCATTGCCTGTACGATGTGAGACAGCGGGTGCAGATCGGCTCCGATCAGGCCGATGACAAACTCGTTATCGCGCGCGTCCATGCCGTGGCAGGCCAGGCGGATGTCGTGGGCCAAATCGGCTTCGCCGTAAGCTCGACCAATGGCCGCGTGCTCCCCCACGATGGCACCCTGCTCTTTCTGCTCCAGTTGGGCAAAAGTCCCCGATCGTCGTAACGGATACCAGATGGCCCACTTCCACTGAGGATTTAGCACCGTGCGTCGTGGCCTACAAAGGAGCCAATCTTCCAAGTCGCGCTCATAACCGGATGAGTAGGTGCGTCCCAGCATCGTGTAGTCGGGCCGGTGGGTCAGGGTGCGAAAAGAGGTGGAATTGAGGAGGTCCCGCTGCGTGGTCACAAAAAAAGCGGGATCATCACTCATGCCGAGCAGCCCGATGCCTCTGGGATCGTTGACGTCCTGATAGAGAACGCCTTCCACTCCGCTGCGCTCCACGTCCGCCACCAGCGCCGCCGGCTCGAGGCACCCGCTGAACACCTGAAGCTGCATAAACAGTCGCCGGTTGAGCGTCTGCTTCTCGCCGCCGCGATCGGCGCCTCGCTCGGCCACATCGACATGGACTTCTTGTTTCATACCCTCTGACGATTTCCGATCTACTATGCATGTCCAGACCTGCAAATGCAACCCCTCAGGCCATCGCCCTCCCAACTTGTTGTGTTCTGAGAATACCTTTGCCCGGTGGGTGCGGTCCCTCAAGGGATGTTTGCTCTGGACGCGCGCCTTTGTCGCATACTTGCGTCTCGCTCTCTTTCGCGCATTGACAAGCAAGATCGCGGAATTTAATGTGGAGGCGTTTCAAGCAACTTGATCTGCACCGATGGCCGCCTGGACAGAACAAACTCAAGCGGATTGTCGCTGCACGCGCTTCTTGAAGGTCCCGATGGTCGGGCTACCATCGGTTAGGTGAACAACCGGTGACAAAATCAGATTTGGCAGACCGGATCGAAGCCGAAGTCATTCTCCGCCCGGCAAGCGGAGGAGCTGAATTGCCCCCGATACCGACGGCTGAGAACATTCGGCAGTTTGAAGCGGCTCCGCATGTCGTCGATGAGATCTCGGCTAAATTGCGGGCAATGGGCTTTGTGGTGACCACGGTCAGCCCGTTTACAATCTCTATCAGCGGACCCAGGGTGTTGTTTGAGCGCGTCTTTCGCTGCAAACTCACAAGCGGCGGAGAGACATCAGCTCCATTGGTTCTGCCCGAGGAGATTGCGGAGCATGTAGAACAAGTCTATATCCAGACTCCCCCGATTTACTTCAACCAGGTGTAGTGGAGGTGAGTGTGCGAAGAACCAAAAGATCGGCAAGGAAACCAAGCGCACGGAAAGCAACCGCGGCGCCCGTTCCTGAGCAGGTCAGCATCGAGGTCCTGCTGGCGCCGTCTCCCGAGGGGCGTTCGCCGTTTACCGCGGTAGAGACAATTTGCCACTCCAACGTTGAAAACTTCCTGCCGTCGGCGGCAACCCGCGACCAGGCAATGCAGCGGCTGGCGCGGCGCGATTTCAAGATTGTTGCCGTCAGTCCCTACAGTCTGTCCGTTGAAGGAACGCCGGAACTCTTCACCCAGACTTTTGGTACCGAGCTGGAGGTGCGTCATCAGACCCGGGTGCAGACGGCCCACCCGATGCGAATGATTTCTTACTTTGCTCCCGCAGAGGAGGCCGCTTGGGAACGCCCCTCCGACTTGCTGGACGTTATCGAACGCGCCTACATTCAACCGCCGGCGATTTACTTTGAATCGGCGTTGCCGCCTCGCGTCCGCTATTACCATTTGAATGCGCCCGGCGATGTGGCAATGCTGACGCGGGCAAGCGAAGTTCATCGGGAAGGTATCACGGGCAAAGGCGTCAAGGTGGTGATGGTGGACAGCGGTTTCTACTGGCATCCATTCTACAAACAGAGAGGATATCGAGCCGAAGTGACGTTGGCGCCCGACGCGCAAAACACAAGGCGAGACGACAACGGCCATGGGACGGCGGAGGCGGCGAATGTATTTGCGATTGCTCCCGATGTCTCCTTTGTGATGATCAAGCAAGGGCGCAACTCGACGGCCGCCTTCAAAAAGGCAATTGACCTGAATCCGGATATCATTACGTGCAGTTGGGGATACGACCTGGTGAACGCCGCGTCTTCGAACCGGAGACATCTGCCGCGTGTTCCCAACACGCTCAGGGCCTTGGAATTGGAGGTTGCCCGCGCCGTCGCCCGCGGCATTGTCGTGGTCTTCTCTGCTGGCAACGGCCACGTCAGTTTTCCCGGGATGCACCCGGACGTAATTTCAATCGGCGGTGTTTTTGTAGACGCGGATTTGAGCATGCGGGCCTCCGACTATGCGAGCGCTTTTGACAGCAGACCCTATCCCGGACGCCACGTCCCAGATCTGTGCGGCCTGGTGGGAATGCAGCCGCACGCTATTTACATCATGCTCCCGCTTCAGCCCGGTTGCGAGATTGATATGCAACTGGCCCTGGGCGGCGCGTTTCCCGGTGGCGACGAAACTCAAAGCGGCGACGGTTGGACGGTCATCTCGGGCACGTCTGCAGCAGCGCCCCAATTGGCTGCCGTCTGCGCTTTGTTGCTGCAAAAGAATCCCAAACTGACGCCTCAAGAGATCAAGCAGGTGCTGCTGACCAGCGCCCGAGATTGCTCGGATGGGACGGCCAATGCAGCCAGCAACGAGGGAGTGGCGCTGCCGGCCAGCGGTGGCGTGGACGGCGCCACCGGTCACGGCTTGGTGGACGCCGCGGCGGCGGTAAAGCTGATTTGATTGCAGATTTCGGATTTCGGATTCTGGGTTGCGGCGGAACGCGGCTTGGAGAGGTGATGGGTCAGGTGTCATGTGCCAGGTGTCACGTGTCAGGTGCGCGTGCGAGTTTGGAAAGTGAACGCTTCAATCCTCCGATAAGGGCTTTCGTCTTAGTGGCCTGGGCGTAATGCGCGCGGAAAGTGTCTTGGTTGATGTTTGTGTACAAAAAGGCAAGTCCCAGATATGAACGATAGTATTTTAATCGAGATCGCGGGTTGGGTGGGTGTGGCAGCGCTGCTGATGGCATACGGGCTCATCTCCACTGGGAAAGTACAAGGAAATTCCGTTACGTACCAACTGCTCAACATGCTAGGTAGCGTTTTGTTGATTGTTAATTCCTTCTACTACGGGGCTTACCCGTCTGTGGGCGTCAATGTTGCTTGGGTCGGCATCGCGATCTACGCGCTGACGAAAGGAAGGACGCACACAATCAACAAGGAATAACTGCAGCCGGGCAAAGAGGGCAAGGAGGACTCGTGTTTCTTACGTTATTGTTGGTGACCTTTACAATCTCTCTCGCTTGTTCCTTCTTTGTAGTGCAGCTTTTCAAGGAACCCATCCACGCGATCCTCGGGCGCATCGTGGCTGAAGAGCTTTGTTCGGCCTGGCGCCGATACGTCACCTTTGCAATCTACGTTGTCGGTGTGTCGGGCGGTGTTCGCATTTGGGAACTTGAAAAGTACATCACCGCGCGAACGAGAGGAGAGCAGCCGATTGTTCTGAATGCCGACCGGTGGACACTCGAAGTGTATCGGACCGTCATCGAAACATTGCAGAGCACGGCCTGGCTGTTGCTGGTATTCTTTGCAGTTGCGCTTTTGGCCTTTGTCGTGGTTCGCGGCCTCGAGCTTCGAAGCGGAAGGACCGCCGGTAGCTCGAGTCCGGGTCCCACGTAATCGCGGCGAACGGGTTGCCTTTGGCACAGGCAAGGCAGAAATTGTCTCGAGGCCTGTCCGAGAACTGGCGCGGGTGGCGTTTGTACGTCTCACTTTTTATTGGCCTTCGCCGGTTGGGGCTTCTTCTTTTTTTCCACCCAGCCTTCCTTGTTAGCCTGTTGACTTCGGGCAATTCCCAGAGAGCGTGGAGGAACATCCTCGGTAATAGTGGATCCGGCAGCCACATACGCTCCCTCCCCGATGCGAACCGGGGCTACCAGCTCGGACCCGCTGCCGATGAAGGCTCCATCGCCGATGAAGGTGGGATTCTTGGTGAAGCCGTCATAGTTGCAGGTGATGGTTCCAGCGCCGATGTTGACGTCCTTTCCGATCTGCGCGTCTCCCAAATACGTCAGGTGGGCGGATTTGGTTTTGTCACCCAGCTTGCTTTTTTTTACTTCCACGAAATTGCCCACTCGGCAGTGCGCTCCGATCTGGGAGTGGGCTCGCAGATGGGCGAACGGCCCGACCGTCGTTCCGGCGCCGATATCACTTTCCGAAATCAGGCAACTGTCCAGGATTCTTACATGGGCTCCGATGCGACTATCTACGATGCGGGTGTTGGAAAAAATGGTGACGCCCTCCCCGATTTCAGTCGTGCCTTCTAAGACGACGTTGGGATAAATTAGCGTGTCCCGCCCGATCGTGACGCGATGCGAAGCGAAAAACGATTCGGGATGCAGGATCGTTACCCCCTCCAACATGAATTGCCGCGCGCGACGCAGCCAAATTCTTTTTTCCGTGTCGGCCAGGTCCACCCGGGTATTGACTCCCAGTAAGTTCTCCGCCCCGGTTGAAGTTACGGCTACCACCTTTTTGCCCATCTTGCGCAGCAGCTCCACCGCGTCGGTTAGATAGTACTCAGCTTGGACATTTTTGTTGCTAAGACACCCAAGCACTTCTCTCAGGGACGATGCCCGGAAGCAGTAGATGCCCGGATTGACTTCTTTAATCTCTTTTTCTTCAGGACCTGCATCGCTCTCTTCAACAATGCGCTCAATCTTGGAGTCCCGACGGACGATGCGCCCATAGCCGGCGGGATGTTCTAACCATGCAGTCAGCAGAGCAAGATCCGCGTCGGTACGTTCACGCCCACGAATGAGTCGAGCGAGATCTTCCACAGGTATTAAAATCGTGTCGCCGTAATAAACGAGTACGTTTCCTTGAAAGTCGCTCAAGGCGGACAATGCTTGCATTGCTGCATGACCTGTGCCCCGTTGCTTCGTCTGCATGACAAATTCAACCGGAAACGCTTCCAGTACTTTCCGAACTTGATCGGCTTCGTGTCCAACCACAACGATAATCTTCTCTGGCGCCAGTGCCAGGGCCGTTTCTACTGGATATTCGATCATCGGACGGCCGCAGACGGTGTGGAGCACTTTGGCGCGCCGGGATCGCATGCGGGTCCCCTGACCTGCAGCAAGGATTACCACACAACAGTGACTGGTTCTCCCCGGGTCCATCATTGTGCCTTGGGAACCTCCACGATCGCGGAAAATTCTTTGCTGCTTCGAATCGGTTCGAAATCGGGATCATTCCGGGCAAGGAATTTGTTGTCGGGATTGAGCTGGACGGATTTTTGCAGGCTGCGAATTGCGCCTTCCATATCTCCTGCCTGTGAATAAGATGCAGCCAAAGTATAATAGAGGTAGTTAGCCTTGGGGTTTAGCTCGATCGCGCGTTGAAAATAATCGATCGCCTGTTGGTAATTGGCTCTGTTGTGTTCGATCACTCCCAAATCAAACATCTCGTCGGCAGTTTTTGGCTGCAATAATTTTCTTGTTGCGCCTTGGGATTGGCAAATCTTGACAAAATTTCTAGCGCGATCTGCTAACTCAACTTCCTCGGGATACTTCGCGATCAATTTCTCGAATAGATCCATCGCTTGTTGATAGTTCTTGTTGTATAAGGACTTGATACCTCGCTCATAAAGATCCAGAAGTGTTTTCTCATCTTTTTTACGGGCGGCTAGAGCTTTCTCCGCAGCGGCAGCTTGTGCGGCTTGGATCCGTTTGATCTCACTTCGTAACCGTCGTTTTGACTTGATCGGGGGAGGCGCAATTTTCTTGGATCTGCCAATCGTCTTCTTCCTGTCCTTGGTTACCTTTTGCGCGCGCGCTTTTTTCTTGGTTCGCCCGCGTGGCGGCGAAGCTTTCCCTCTTGTGCGGGCCGCGACTTTTTTGCGGACGTGAATCTTCGCTTTTTTGGATTGCCGAGTTGGGACTTTCTTTCTCTTGGTGGGACGTTGCGTGGATGGTTTTTTAAGAAGTGGCATTATCTGCTTTATCTCCAATAAGTTAAAGACGATGACAAAGGTGAATCTATTATAGGGCTTTCCTTCCCGCAGTCAAGGTAATCAGTCAACAGAGAGTCAATGTCCGGGCTGCAAAATACTGTGCGACCGATTGCAAAAATGGACTTTGCCTTTGTGTTATAAGATCCTTCTGAGGTCGGCAAATGGAGATTCCCAGTTTCGTCCTGCGCCAGGAGGAGTATGAAAAGATTTTGTTTGTGCTCTCGTCGCTTTCCACTCGATGCCATGCAGAAGCGCTTTATCTCATTCATCGGAATGGGCAGTTGATCGCTTCCGTTGGGCATTCTCCGATTCACGATCAACAGTCGCTGGCCTCATTGAGCGCGGGAAGTGTGGCGGCCACCCATGGTTTAGCTCGCCTCCTGGGCGAGAGCGAGTTTAGTTCCATCTATCATCAGGGAGACAACAGAAATATCCATATTTCCTCTGTGGGAGATCGGGCAATTCTCCTGGTTCTTTTGGAAAAGAGCAAGGGATCAATGGATGAATCCAGCCTGCGCCAGGCCAAAATGATCTTGATGGATATTTTGAAAAAGAGCTGGCCGGCGCGCGCCGATGCTTCGACGGCCACGTCGTGAGTCGGGTCACACTGCGGCCGGCGTGATTTTCCAATAATGCTTCGTGCGCTGCTTATCCAATGGAATGTGGAGCAATGCCGCTCGTGTCGCTGAAAATGTTCGGACCCTCCCCCTGGGGAAGGCTTGATTTACCATGTCCTTCATCAATTACGCCAACCGCGAAATCAACTGCAAGATCGTCTATTATGGGCCGGGCTTGGCTGGAAAGACCACCAACATCACGTTCATCTACGGTTCAGTAAATCCAAAGAGCAAAGGCAGACTGATTTCCTTGAATACAGAGATGGATCGCACTTTGTTTTTCGATTTTCTCCCCTTGGATCTTGGAAGCATTGGAGGATTTAAGACTCGTTTCCATCTCTACACCGTGCCGGGGCAGGTTCTCTATGAAGCGAGCCGGAAATTGATCCTCAAAGGCGCCGACGGTGTGGTTTTCGTTGCCGACTCGCATCCGGAGCGCATGGATGCCAACGTCGAATCACTTTGTGACTTGAAAGCGAACTTGAAGCAGTATGGGTACGACATCGAGAAAATTCCTTACGCATTGCAACTGAACAAAAGAGATTTGCCCCCGGCAGTTCCTGCGGAAGCGTTGCTTCGGGAATTGAAAGTGAGGGATGAACCGATTTTTGAAGCCGTGGCGACCCAAGGAACTGGCGTGCATGAGACATTGAGGGCGGTCATTCGAGAGGTACTGACGACTCTCAAGCAAGACCTGCTGTAAAGTTCACTCCCAGCCGAGACGCTGCAGGATTCGACATAACTGTGGAAAATACTGTGGAAATTCCTTGACAATCATTTAAAAGTTACCAGATCAGAGAGTTAACGGTGGAAGACTGTGTCCCAAGTTGTGGAAAACGAAGAGATTCAAGAATCGAATTTCAAAACGCGATGGAATTCCTTCATTAGATTTGCTCCCGCCTTCTTGCTACCTGCAGCAGGAAGAACGCGAGGATCGCGAAGGCCGCTAGGGCAAGCAAGTTTGCAAACGGCCCCAATTTTTCTTCCAGGCCGATTCTCGCGCCTAGGTTGAGCGCGCGCGCGAAACCCCCTTCTTGAACTCCTGCCAGTATCGCGATGGCAACGCCAGCCAGGGATCCACCCGCCACCAGGCCGGTGCTGTAAAGCATTCCCGGCGTGAGTTCCGATTCTCCCTCTGCCCTGCCACCAAAATGATCGATCCACCCCTTGACAATCCCGCCAATAAAAATGGTGGAAGTGGTCGACAGTGGAAGATAACTTCCTACGGCGAAGGAGAGAGAGCGGACTCCGCAGAGCTCCACAACCAGGGAGATGAAAATGCCGGTGAAAACCAGACCCCACGGTAGATCCTGGCTCAACATTCCTTTGATGATGGTGGCCATCAGCGTGGCTTGGGGAGCAGCGAGTTTGGTGGAACCGATGGGACCATACGCCGAGTTGTGCAGCAGCAATAGAGTGCCTCCAATTGCCACCACGCTTACCAGCACGCCGACAATGAGCCCCAATTGCTGGTACACGGGGGTAGCGCCCACCAAGTAACCCGTTTTTAGGTCTTGCGACGTGGCGCCAGCGTTGGCCGCGGCAATACAGACGATCGCTCCCACGCAGAGCGCGATTGGCTGGTAGGCATCACCGGCCCACCCAATGGAAACAAAAATAAGGCAGGTCGCCATCAAGGTGGCGATGGTCATTCCTGAGATGGGGTTGGAGGAGGATCCGATGATCCCTACGATGCGGCTGGAGACCGTGACAAAGAAAAATCCGAAAATCACGATCAGCGCCGACATCAGCAGACTGCCAGGGAATTCTCCTGGGATCTGTGGCATTGCGGAAATCGACAGCGCCAAGGCGATGGAGCCGAATAAGACGTAGGTAATCGGTATATCGCGGTCGGTGCGGCTGAGTGTCCGGCCGACGCGGGCGGCTCTCAGATCGGTCAGGCTGTCGCGGAAAGAGCCGATGATCGTGGGCAGAGAACGCAATAAAGTGATCACGCCGGACGCTGCGACCGCACCCGCGCCGATGTAGCGGACGTATCCCCGATATATTTCCACGGGGGTCATGGCGCTAATCAACTTGTCCCCGCTCCCCGGTTTGAGCGGCGCCGTCAGCGAGTCTCCAAAGAACGTAATCAGCGGAATCAAGACCAGCCAAGAGAGCGCGCCTCCGGCCACCATAGTTCCCGCGATTCGCGGTCCGATGATGTAACCGACACCCAGGTATTCAGGGGTGATTTCGCCGTTGATCGTGGCATTTGGGTAAGCGCCTCCTCTGGAAGTGACGTACGTAGGGACATCCTTCCATAATCCGAGGATGCTCATCAGAAATTTGTACAGAATGGCGACCCCCAATCCCTGGAACACACGCTTGGCGAAAGTGCCGCCTCTTTCGCCGGCGATCAAAACATCGGCGCATGCGGCCCCTTCTGGGTAGGGGAGAATCCCGTGCTCCTTGACAATGAGGGAGCGGCGCAGAGGGATCATGAAAAGGACACCCAAAACTCCTCCCACCAGAGCGAGAATAAGGATCTGTGTATAGCGGAAGTAGTCCGCACCTGTTGCTAAAAAGTACAGCGCGGGGACCGTAAACACAACCCCTGCCGCGATCGATTCGCCGGCCGACCCGATGGTCTGCACGATGTTGTTTTCCAGAATGGTGGAGTGTCCTAGTTTTTTGAAAATAGCAATTGCCAGAACGGCGATGGGGATGGAGGCGCTCACAGTCAGGCCGGCCCGCAGCGCCAGGTACACGGTGGAAGCGCCGAATACAATTCCGAAGAAGGCGCCGAGAATAATCGCCTTGAAAGTAAACTCCGCGACTCTCTCGGAGGCAGAAACAAAGGGCTTGAACAAACGATCTGTAGTTTTGATTTGGGGGAAATCTTGATGAACCATGGGCGCTTCTCCCTCGTTACAGGAAGGATGCAAGCTGCCGCGCGACGTTTAGTGCGTTAACTTGCCTGAGCGCATCGTAGAAAAAGCGGCGCGAGGTAAGGCTCATTTCCGAGGAGGGGACGCCGTGCAAGCTATGCTTGCAATAAAGGGCCGGGAGCTTGTCACGCACAAGATGGAACGTTGCCACTCCCTTCCTTTGTTCTGTTAGCTGGCGGTGCAGTTGCGCAAATAATCCATCCTCCTTGCGCACTAGTTTACGGTGCAATGGCCGTGAAACCGGATGGACAAAGACAAAAAACAAACACTCGGGAGGAAGCGCGTCCAGATAGGAACGTTCCCTGACGGTGAGCAGGTAGCCAATGAAAAACCCCAACTCTGTCTTGTATGCTTCCTTGTAGTAATAGGTACCATAAAGATCTTTGGATTTCTGGGGCCAGGGGTCATAGCCGGTGAAGACATTCTGCGCCTTATGGTCGATCGAAGAAAGAACTTCGTCGGCGATCTGGAAAAAGCGCCTCGAAATCTTCATGGATTCGTTTATAAAGAAAACGCGCATGATAACACCAGAGTGAAACTATGGGAATATCAAATTCCAAAATATGCTACCTTCTGGTTTCTTTGCTTTTAGGGTTTCGCGTTTCGATTTGAACTGGTAACCTTTCAGTTTGAATTTCGGTTTTTGACCTTCGAGTTTTAACCTCCTACTCTTGACTTCATTATTTTGGGGAAAAGCCATGGACAGCTTAGAGAACGAAAGACTGCAGCAACTCTTAGTTGAAGATCGCGGTCGCGCATTGGAAGTGATTCGGGACCTGCCGGTTCCCGAGGTCGCTGACATCATTCGCACTTTGCCCATCGAGCAAGCGGCGGAAGTGGTCAAGCAACTACCTCTCGAGCTCAGCGTGGAGGTGTTTGACGAACCGACATTGCGCCGGCGTCGGGAACTGGTGGAGCACCTGGATACCAACCAGGTAGCGGTGATCGCTGAGAGGATGTCACCCGACGAGCGGGCGGACTTCTTTGGGAATCTGAAGAAGGAGATGCGGGGACATTTGCTTCGGCATCTTTCGAAAGAAACCCAGGCGGAATTGTTGGAACTGCTGGCATACGCCCCAACGTCGGCCGGTGGCTTGATGACCACCGAATTTGTGGAAGTCTATCCGGACCAAACCGTGGAGCAAGCGCTGGCGCATATTCGGGAGGTGGCACAAAAAGTGGAAACCATTTACGCCGCCTACGTGATGGACCGCGCTACGGGGAAATTGATGGGGGTTGTGTCATTGCGCGATTTGCTGACCACCGAGAATACGCAGACGATCGGTGAGATTATGAATCCGGAGACGATCACGGTAGAGACGGATACCGATCAGGAGGAAGTGGCGCGCCTCATCGCTCGGTATAACTTTCTGGCGGTTCCGGTGGTGGACGCTACCCACCGTATTCTAGGGATTGTTACCGTAGACGACATTCTCGATGTTCTTTCAGAAGAAGGGAGTGAAGATTTTCAGAAGATATCGGGCATGCAACCTCTGGCGGATCCCTACTTTCGTGTGCATCCCCTGTCCATGGTGCGGAAGCGCGCCAGTTGGCTGGTCGGTATTTTCGTTGGGGAGTTATTCACTGGAACCGCCCTGAGGCACTATGACGCAGCGATCGCCGCCGCGCGCGCTCTGGTCTTTTTTGTTCCTCTCATCATCAGCTCGGGAGGCAACAGTGGCTCTCAATCAGCGACGCTGGTGGTGCGCGGATTGGCTACGGGCGAGATCGGTTTACAGCATTGGCTGCGGATTTTGGGGCGGGAAATCCTGGTCGGGACAATGCTGGGGCTGATTTTGGGATCCGTTGGCCTCATTCGGGCATTGATGTGGGGGAATGGTTTGCTTGTGGCCGTCTCCGTGGCGGCGACGCTGCTGGCGGTTGTCACCGCCGGCACGCTGGTGGGAGCGATGCTGCCCATCTTTTTCAAACGCATCGGTTTTGATCCGGCGGTCTCGTCAACGCCGTTTATCGCCACCTTGGTGGACGTGACGGGCATTGTCATTTATTTCAGCATCGCTGAAAAGATCCTTCATCTGTATTGAACCGAGATCGCCGTCAGGAGCCTGGATGATGGACGGGCAAAGCGCCCGGCATGTCACTGCCCCATTTTTACAATTTCACCGAACTCGCCCTTTGTAAGGGGCGATACGGCGATGCGTTGGATCCTGAGAAACGTCATCCCCGCCAGTTTCCTGTTTTCTTTGAGCGCCGTCAGCGGTACAGGATTTCTCAGCCGCTGAATCGGTTCGATGTCCACCACCACGAGTTTACCTTCCTTGTCCTCTGGATCCGGATAAGGGCCGAAAACCACCTTGGCGGCGCCAATCACCCGCTTATCCGGTGCGGTATGATAAACGAGCGTCGTATCCCCTTTTTTCATGGTTCGCATGTGCTTTTGCGCCACGCTTCCCACAATTCCATTCCAGACAGTCCTCTGGTCCTTCTCCAGATCATCGAAACTGTAAGATTTTGGATCGGCCAGCAGTAACCAGTAGTTCATTTCGACCTTCATCCTTCATCTTCATCCTTCATATTTCCAGGCCGGTAGATTTCGGCATAAATCCGTTGCAGTGGGGCAAAACAAAATTCATGGACCAGTTGCCGAAACATCACCGGATTTTTCTCCAGCAAGTGAAAGTGCTTGGGTTGTACCGAAAACAAGACGCGAATGACATCGGCACGCCCCTCTTGCGTGTCGCGCGATACCGTAGTTCCCCACTCAGGCTCAATTCGCAGGAAATCACCATAGCAGAGATCACGAAATGGTTCGTGAGTCCAAGGCTTTTGCAGGCTTTCTGTGTAGTAATAGGACGCGAGCCGCCGCACAAAATCGTGAATATCAAACTCTGCGACCTTATTATTCATACTCGTTTCGATGAAATAACTTCCGCTCACCGAAGGGAGCACCTTGAAACCGTAAGTCACATCCAGGATGCCGGCTCGCGCCAATTTAAGTCGATGTCCTCGATCATCATGGTAGCTTTTGACTTGGGTGCCTGTGGCCTCCGCTCCGTCAGCGTAACGAAAGCGAAGAAATTCCGTCAGCTCATCCAGGGTGTGATCAATCGTGTGATAGACAGAATCGAAGCTCAAATTCTTCTGGATTGTGTCACGTGGTGGCTGGCAGTGGCAAGGTTCGAGCGAAATAACGAGCCACTAGATCAGCCGCAAGGTTACGTAAATTCCAGGGCTTATCCTCTCGCCCTCCCACGGATTCTGCGTGTGTGCCCAAATGTCCGCCGCCAGGCAATTCTCGCATGACAATTAAAGATAGCATACTATAGCGAAGCTTCAGAAGATTTACCTGTTGCGCATCTGCTGTTGTTCTCGCCATATCCACCGGCTGGCGACTCGGGATATAATTCTATTCATGGCTAGAAAGACCTTGAAGGTGGAATGTCCCTGCTGCCGAGCAACGCTTCAGATTGACGCTGCCAGCGGCAAGATTCTTTTTTCGGAGGAGCCGAAACAGCAGAAAAATTTTTCGTTTGACTCACAACTGGAGCAAATCCGCAAGCAGAAGGAACAAGCAGACCACCTTTTCGACAAGGCATTCCGGGACGAAGCGGAACGGAGAAAATTGCTGGAGCGAAAGTTTGAAGAGGCTCAAAAGCGCGCGAGAGAGGAGAAAGATGTGATTCCACCGCGCAAGCCACTCGACCTAGATTGACAGCGGAACTCGGTGCTGGCCCGCAACTATCTTCGGGAAGATCCATCAAAAATATTGCGTGTAGTTGTACGATGTCAGCAATGGAGAGCGGCTTCCTTTGCTACAATGAATTTTGTTGAAAGTTGAGGAGTGCCTATGAAAATAGAGGGGTCAGTGATGACTGGGCTGAGCATGCTCTTGGTGGTTCCGCTAATGCTTTCGTCGCTGATGGCGGATGCGATCTATTTTAAGGATGGCCGATCGGTCGATGGAACCTACCTGGGCGGAACCGCCCAGATGGTTCGATTCCGTGTGAGCGGACTGATCAGGACCTACCCGGTGAGCGAAATTCAGGATATCCAATTTGGAGCCGCGGAAGGTGCGTCGGATTCCGCTGTTGCATCGCCCACCCCGAGTCAACCCGCTCCCAGCCAGCCCTCTGCAACTCAACCGGCTCTAAACCGGTCGACCACGGGTTCCGCGCCAACTCCACTGCGTCGGGTGGCAGCGCGCGACGAATACGTAGTCGCTGCCGGAACGATGCTCCGCGTTCGGACAAACGAATTGATCGATTCGGAGAGGTCTCGCGTGGGAGACAACTTCAGCGCATCCATCGACCAGGACGTGATTGTGGATGGAGAGCTGCTTGCGGAACGCGGTTCGCCCGTCAAGTTGCGCATTGCGCAAATGGAGGAAGCAGGCGAGTTCAAAGGTCGTACGATTCTGGTCCTTGATCTTGTGGAGATGACAGTAGGAAATTCCATTTATGCAGTCAGCGCGACCCCCGTGGAGCAGAGTGGAGAATCACAAGGCAAACGCACCGGGGCGATGGTCGGCGGAGGAGCAGCTTTGGGGGCTATCATCGGCGCTATTGCTGGCGGTGGCAAGGGAGCCGCTATTGGTGCGGCCGTCGGGGGCGCAAGCGGTGCGGGTGTCCAGGTGTTGACTAGGGGAGAGAAATTGAAGATCCCCGCGGAAACCGTATTGGAATTCAACCTGCAAAAAGACTTGTTCTTGCGTCGCTGACGAACCAATTCGCGTGTTAAGTACGAAAAAGGGGTCCTGTAGGGCGATTTTGGCGGCTAGCAGGACCTAGCACAGATCATAGGGGCGATGTGTGCTGACGGGGGATGTTCGACGGGATCTCTAGCGGTCGACGGCCATCCGATCCGCTAATTTCTTCACTCCATTCCTCCTCCTTCCAGTCCGTCTTCTTCAAGAATATTTGCAATGTTCCAAAACAGACTTGGCAGCTTGCGAGTAATGGAACTGGGTACCCAACTTATAGTAATCTCAACATTTTCGGGCGCCCCCTCTTGCTTGGAGACATGCCGATATGGAAATTGCAGTTTCAGGTTCAACCGGGTTGATTGGAAGTGAGTTGGTGAGGATTTTGAGGGCCAAGGGGCACAAAGTGCGCCGTCTTGTGCGGTCGGAAAACGAGCTTGGTACGGAAAACATTCTGTGGCATACACGCCAAGGAATCCGTGATCTTCACCGGCTGGAAGGAATTGATGCCGTGGTGAACCTCGCGGGAGCATCCATTGCAGCCGGTCGGTGGACTGCCCGTAGGGAAAAGGGAATTTACGAGAGCCGCGTCGAGGGAACCCGCCTGCTTGTGGATCGAATCGGACGATTGCAGAAAAGACCAGGAGTGTTTGTCAGTGCCTCTGCCATTGGCTATTACGGCGACCGCGGCGATGAGTTGCTGGATGAAACCAGCAGTCCGGGCGAGGGTTTTCTGTCTGAGTTGGCACAGGCATGGGAATCAGAAGCATCGCGGGCTCGAGACAAGGGCATGCGCCTGGTCTGTACTCGTTTTGGAATCGTTCTGGCCCGAAGCGGAGGCGCGCTTGCGAAGATGCTTCCAGTTTTCAGGCTTGGCTTGGGCGGCAAATTGGGAGGCGGGAAGCAATGGATGTCGTGGATCGCATTGTCTGATCTGGTGCAGGCAATTGTGCACGTCTTGGAAAAGGCTGAGCTGCAAGGGCCGGTCAATGTCGTGGCCCCCGCGCCCGTGCAAATGGAGCTATTTAGTAAAGTATTGGGTAAGGTACTCAGGCGACCTGTTCTGCTCCCCGTCCCTGGCGTGGCCCTCAAGATATTGATGGGACAAATGGCGAACGAACTGCTGTTATCAAGCCAAAGAGTGATGCCGAGAGAGTTAGAGCGAACCGGATTTCAGTTTACACATCCAGAGCTCGAAGGAGCCTTGAGCGAAATCCTGAAACCGCCAGCGTATTAATTGTAGATTGGGTATCTACCAGAGTTGAATGGGACAGCCGGCATTCGAACGAGGCTATAACGAGATTGGAACTGAGGCCCAGGTTGAACGTCTACCTTGGAAATTCAAGCGCGCAATCCCCTGCCGCAAGAGCCAGAACTTAACGGTCTGATTCCAGTTCGAGACCTGCTTCCTTTTTTTGAACCCTTGCGATGGGTACTGGCAACCTGCTAACTTGTAGCCTGTAGGTTACCAATCTGAAACTTTCTAGGGAGGGTAAAATCGTGCCATATCCAGAATTGATGGTAGAGCCGATGCGCGAAGAATTGGCGCGAGTCGGCGTGAAAGAGCTTCGAACGGCAGAGGAAGTAGAAGCCCTGATGAATGAGGTCCGCGGCAAGACCGTGATGATTGTGGTTAATTCCGTGTGTGGATGCGCCGCCGGCAAAGCGCGTCCTGGCATCATCCAGGCCTTGCAACATCTGGTCAAGCCGGATATCGTCGCTACCGTTTTCGCGGGGCAAGACTTGGAAGCCACCGCGCGGGCTCGCTCTTATTTTTCCGAATACCCGCCTTCTTCGCCGTCGGTGGCGTTATGGAAGGATGGCAAGGCGGTTTTCATGTTGCAGCGTTTCCAGATTGAGGGCAGGGAAGCACCCGAAATTGCGCAGATTCTCACCGCAGCATTCGATCGATACTGCGCAAAAAACTGACGTCTGGATTCCGATTGCGGGCATAGGAAACCGAGGCTTTTGGGGTTAGAGGACCAGAGACGAACTTTCACGATTCCTTTTTTCGGAGCGACTGGCATGCTGCGTCGGGATCTTTTGGTTTCGCGGCGGACAATTGCGCGAAGGGACAGAGGTGCTTGGAGAGGAGAGCATGTGGCCTGAACTGGATGCTCATCTCTGTCCGGGTTCGCGCAACTGAAAGCGGTTGACGGAAGGGGTGCCGGCAGGGTAAAACGTTTTTCGGCCACCACTCCTGAGTAGCTCAATGGCAGAGCATCCGGCTGTTAACCGGAGGGTTGTAGGTTCGAGTCCTACCTCAGGAGCCAACCATATTATTATCAATACGCTACAGTTTGCTGCTTTTCTCTGGACGACCTGCGACCATCCGGGTGGTTCTACTATTGCTTGTTGTTGGGCCCGGGAACCTTCAAGTCTATTGTTCCGGAAGGACGCGGGTACGCGACTGGTATTTCGCACCCAACATCGAGCCCAGAACTCGGCGCAACCTGTGGAAAACGTTGGCGGATCTGGTACTGTCGGGTGCAGGAGTGTTCAGACAACTCCCGCTTAGGGATCCTGAAAGGTTTCGGTCAGGCAGTTCAACGCTCCATTGCGGTCCGCTCGAAAGCCCTTCCCATTATGCGTTGCCCTTTTTTTGCCCTTTCTCGTGTGGCAGTCGCATCTTGTTGCGATGTCATTGGGCTGTGGTCAATGATGTAGCACCGGTCGGAAAACTCCCGGGAGCAATAGCGATCATGCGCTCAACCCCGACTTATCGAGCGATGGATCGAAACTTCCCGCAATTGAACGACTCTTCGACGGTACAATAGGAGCTCGATCTTTCGCCGTGTGCCGGTCTGGTTTGATATGAACGAAAAAAAGTTACTCGAACGGATCACCGTGAACCCGAAAATCTTCGGTGGCAAGCCAATCATCCGGGGACGCCGGCTGGCCGTGGAACACGTTCTCGCAATGCTGGCAGCCGGAGATTCGCCGGAAGGGATCCTGCAGGGCTATCCCTGGCTGGAACGCGAAGACATCCAGGCTTGTCTGGTTTATGCGCGTCGTCTGGTCGGCCATGAACGTATTGAACCCCTTCCGATCGAGACCGGTTCTTGAGAATCTTATTGGACGCCTGCGTTTGGGGCGGGGCCTTGGAAACTCTCAAGGCCGCCGGACATGATGTCGTCTGGGCCGGAGACTGGAGGGGAGATCCTGGCGATGATGAAATCCTTCAACGCACCCACCTCTGTTCTTCGAACCCTGTTGACTTTCCTACTATCTAAAATCATAGCTCGTTGAAGAAAACTTCATCAGTGATATTCCACCCTGCGAGGCTTAATCCAGACATTGACGCTGCAGTAAGCGCACTGGGACGGGAGCTAAAGATTCCTCGAATTTCGGGCCTCCCGCTTGTCGAAGGAATCCTGATGAACGACGACATGGATCCGAAGCACCATGATTTTAAGAATCACTTTAGTCCAGTGTCGATAGGTCGAAACGCTTGCGCCGGCGAGATATCCCTTGGAGAGGATGATCCACGGCGCTTATCGCGTACTGAGTCTATTCTCACCTCAACCGAGTGTTCCTGACGATCGTCAACCAGGGGAATGGCTCTATCGTCTTGTTCAAGGTTATCCACGGTCACACTTGTCTCACCACCCCCCGAGCGCATGTTGAGAACGGCGATGTGATAAACAGTCTCTCGATATCGATAGTGCACTTTGAACGCGTTCCAATCCGCAGGAAGACACGGAGCAAAACGTAGTTTGTCCACTTCAAGTCTCAGCCCCAGAAGTGATTCCACGATAAGCCGGTACATCCAGCCGGCTGAGCCCGTGTACCATGTCCACCCGCCGCGACCGATGTGGGGCGAGAGCGCATATATGTCGGCCGCAACGACGTACGGTTCTACTTTGTAGGTTGCAATTTCCTCCGGAGATTTCCCATGGTTCACTGGGTTGACCATCGCCAGCAGTTCCCATGCCCGCCGGCTGTCGCCCAATTCAGCGAATGCCATTGCCGCCCAAATCGCGGCATGGTTGTACTGCCCTCCATTCTCTCTCACCCCTGGGACATACCCTTTTATATAGCCGGGATTCAAATTTGACTTATCGAACGGCGGGTCCAAAAGCTGGACCAGCGCACGATCCCTGTGAACCAGGCGCCGGTCGAGCGCTTCCATTGCCATCCGTGAGCGCTGTGCACCCCCTGCTCCGGACAGAACAGACCAGCTCTGTGCAATTGAATCAATCTGGCATTCCGGGTTGTCTGCGGAGCCAAGCGGTGAGCCGTCGTCAAAGTAAGCACGGCGGTACCACTCGCCATCCCAACCATGCTGTTTGATATTCCGGCGCACTTCGGCCGCCTCCATCTGACATCGTTCGGCGAAAGATTCATCGCCACGCATTCGTGCAACTTCAGTGAACTGCATTAGCACGTCATAAAGAAAGAATCCCACCCAGACGCTTTCGCCGTTGCCTTGTTCGCCCACCACATTCATGCCATCGTTCCAGTCACCGGAGCCCATAAGCGGCAAACCGTGTTCGCCAAATCTGAGGCCCCTAGCGATGGCTCGCACACAGTGATCATACAAAGTGGCCGATTCTTCGGACCGGCTAGGAAGGCTGTAATAGGAGTTCTCCTCCAAGTTTATCGGCCGGCCTGAGATGAACGGGATCGATTCATCCAACACCCCGGTGTCCCCAGTGGTCAGAACGTAGCGACAGACCGCCAGCGGCAACCAGAGGTAGTCGTCCGAACAGTGCGTTCGCACGCCTCGACCCGATGGGGGATGCCACCAATGCTGGACATCTCCCTCCTGGAACTGACGGGCCGCACAGAGGAGTAGATGCTCGCGCACGAGGTGCGGCTCGGCATGGATGAGCGCCATCACGTCCTGCAACTGGTCGCGGAAACCGAAGGCGCCCCCTGACTGATAATGTCCGCTCCGAGCCCAAAGACGGCAGGCCAGAGTTTGGTATAAGAGCCAGCCATTGGTCAGGACGTTGAGGGAGGGGTCGGGTGTTTGGACCTGCACGGCGCCGAGAGTGTGCTTCCAATAATGCCACACAGTTTCGAGTGCGGCAAGCGCCGCAGCAGGCCCGCGGAAACGATGCACCAGCTTGCCGGCATCATCGGCGTCTCTCCCTATGCCGAGTGTGAAGATGATCTCGCGCTCTTGCCCCGCAGCCAGGTCGAAGGCGACTTGAATCGCGGCGCAGGGATCCAGGGCAGCCCCCACTCTCCCAGAGAGTTGGGCGTGGGTCATGGCGGCTGGACTCGCAAGCCTGCCGTTGCGACCCAAAAACTCGGTCCGGTCACAGCTCACCGTCCGGTTCGCATCGTCCACGTCAAAAAAAGCAATTCGTTCGGCGAACTCCGCATGGTATGGATTCCGTGCGAAAAGGGCGCCGCTGCCAGGATCGATTTCGGTCGTCACGTGCATGATCGATTTCGGCCGGAGATCTCCCAGAACCCATTCCAGGTAGCCGGTGGCGGAGAGTCGCCGCGCCCGGCCTGACTCATTTCGTACCTTGAGCGCCATGAACTTGACGGGTGCGTCCAGGGCCACGTAAACAGATAATTCCGAGCTGATGCCGTGCTCAGTGTGCTCAAAGACACTGTAACCGAATCCATGCCGGCTGACGTAGGGCGCCGCTCCGCGACTGGGCATCGGCGTCGGTGACCAGAAGCAGCCGCTCTCTTCGTCACGTACATAAAAGGCTTCGCCGCTCGAATCGCTTACGGCGTCGTTGCTCCAGGGAGTGAGGCGGAACTCGTGGGCATTTTCGCTCCAGGTGTAGGCAGAGCCACTCTCCGAGATGACGCTTCCGAAGTCCGAGTTCGCCAGCACATTCACCCACGGCGCCGGCGTCACGCATCCCGCCTCGGTCGCAATTACGTACTCGCGTCCGTCGGGCGTGAATCCGCCCAGACCATTGAAGAAAATCAGATCGCGGCGCTGGAGATCGGCGGACGTCGGGACTTCGGTGCGACGCCGTCGGGTCGACGTGACAAGAGGGGCCGGCGTCTCCCCGGGGACACGACAATTGATCTGATCTGCGAGAGATCCCCGGGTGTCGGTAATGATGGCACGCGCAACCGTTTGCAGCAGAATGCGGTCTTCGTTTGATATCTGCTCTGCAGGTCTTACAAAGATTCCGCCCGGTCGATCTGTCACGTTGACTTCGATGCCTGCGGCAATCAATCCCATGATCTGTTCCTGGAGCAGTTGCCGGTAGCCTGCGTGATCCTCATTCCAGATCACCAAGTCCACTACCAGTCCTTTCAAGCGCCAGTACGCGTGAGCTTGAACGAGTTGGCGGACCAGATCGATATTGGTCGCGTCCCCGATCTGCAGGAGCACAATCGGCAAATCGCCGGAAATAGCGTAGCCCCACAGGCCGGATTGCCCGCGGCGGTTCCGGATGAGAACGCTCGGGTCGGCGCGCACCAGGGAATTGGCGTAGACCACAGAGCTGGCAAGGCGTCCGTAGAGTTGCGCGTCGGGTTCTGTGGCGTTTAATTGCCGCAGTACCACCCGGCTGTGCGTCCAAGCCAAGTCGAACACGCGATCCGCTAGACGCCGATCTTGATACTTGTCGACAAGGTTCAGGCACGCGTCCCGGGTTTCGCTGATGCCGGTAACAATATTTATTGTTGCCGACTCTTCCGGACCGAGCGCGATTCGATATCGGATTGCAACAACCGGATCCAGGACTGAGCCCTGGCTGCCCGAGAGGGCCCCCGGATTGCTCATTGCCTGGGGACAAGCGACGGTCATTCCACGGCCGATGAATTGAGCGCGGTCGGTCTCATAGGAGATTTCTCCACCAGACGGTCCATGCACGACCAACAGATGAAACATCCAGGGCGTCGGCTCATCGATGGAGCGGGGCCGGCGAGTGCACAGGATCGTCTGCCGCTCGCGAATGATCTCCGTCTGCACAAAAAGTTTTCTTAAAGCGGGGTGCGACGCGTCCGCGTCAGGCGATGCGAGAACAACTTCGGCGTAACTCGTTATGTCGATTACTTTCCGCGTCCGAGAGCGGTTGGTGATCTGGACCCGGCGCAGCTCGACGTCATCCTCAGACGAAACGGCAATCTCGGTGTGGCTGTCGATGTTGTGGTCCCGGCGGCGGAACTCCACTCGCGCCTCTGAGAAAGTCGCTTCGTAATTCTGAGGCCTCTTGAGAGTCGGCTGATACGCGGTTGACCAGTACTCGCCGCTCGTCACGTCGCGGAGATAACAGAACGTGCCCCAGTTGTCGCAGGTACTGTCTTCGCGCCAGCGGGTGACGGCGATGTCCTTCCAGCGGCTGTAGCCGCCACCGGCGTTTGTGATCATCACGTGGTATCTTCCATTTGATAACAACTGCACCTCGGGCGCAGGAGTGTCGGGGCTGCTGAAAACGCGTACCTCCGTTTCCGGCTTCGCGAACGCTGTACGTAACGTCGAATGGTCGACAGTGTGCGAATAAGACGCCGTGGCTTTAGGAACCCGCTCCTGGAGCAACAGCATCGTTGCTTGGAACGAAGGATCCGACTCGAAGCGCTTCTGCATCGGACGGTTCAGGAGCAGATAGGCCAGCGAGAGCAGACTCATGCCCTCGTGATGTGTCATGAAAGACCGAACGACGGCGCTTGATTGCCCGCGCGGCAGGCGCGAAGGCGTGTAATCGATTGCTTCATAGAAGCCGTAGTCCCCTTCAACGCCTTCGGCAGCAAGCCGCTGCAGATTCAAGCACGCCTCTTCGGGCGCCACCATCAGCGCGAGCGCCGAGGCATACGGCGCAATGACCAAGTCCTCGGCCAGTCCGCGCTTCAGCCCGAGGCCCGGCACACCAAATCCGCGGTATTGGTAGTTGAGACGAACGTCGATCGTGTTGTAGCTGGATTCGGAAATTCCCCACGGCACGGCGTGCTTTTTCCCATACTCAATTTGCCTCTCCACAGCCGCCTTGTAAGTCTGGTCAAGCAGCGTGTTTTCGTAGGTTGGCATCACCAAAAGCGGCATGAGATACTCGAATATCGAACCGTTCCAAGAAAGGAGAATCGGCTCTCCGCCGACGCTGGTGAGCAGACGCCCGAGAGCAAACCAGCTCTCCTGCGGCAGTTGTGCCTGCGCGATAGCCACGAAAGTGCAAAATCTGGACTCTGAAGCCAGTAGATCGTAGTAGCTCGAGTCAAGCCGGCGCTCGCCAACGTTGTATCCGATCGCCAGCAGATGGCGCGCCCTGTCGTACAGAAAGTCGTACTCCAGGGCGGCGAGTTCGCCTGATTGCATCGCGAGCTGTTCGATCGCTGTGATCTTTGCTTGAGAGCGGCGACTTGCTTCCGTAATGAGCCGCCGAATTTCAGTAAGCCACTCGCTATTCTTGGATGAGGGGGTCGAGCCGAGCTGAGACTCCAGTGCTGGCAGTAACTCCACCTCCAGCCTTGCCAATTCGCGCAGCGTTGGAATCTGATCGAGGCCCGGCAAGTCGCTGAGCCTGTCCCACGGGGGCGGAAGCAATGTCCACGGAGCGAGAAACGCCAGCTCGTCGAGGGCGGTGCGGCATTGCCGGCTGAACGCAAGCGCCCACGACTCCGCTTGGCTCCCAGACCCCGCGTCAAGACTGTGAATCAAATCCTCGGCTGACTTTGCCATACGGTCAAGGCAGAGCCGCGCCGTCGCGAGCGTGGCTGGATGGGAATCACATGCAGACTCCACCTCTTTCTGAAGTTGTGCCAGCTCGGCCGGAGCCGCGCCTCCCGCGGTGTCGATCAGAATATTCAGGGTGTCGCTAAGGCCTTCAAACAATCGCGTCCCCAAAATCTTGTCGTCAGGAAGCGTGAGTAGACCCTGCCGCAATGTCAGCAAGTGACCGGCGAGGTTCCCGCTGTCTACCGACGAGACATAGAGAGGCGGAAGCGGTTCCAGAGTTTGAGTGTCATACCAATTGTAGAAGTGGCCTTGATACCGTTTCAGGATGTTCATCGTGCGGAAGGCATTCGCCGTTCGCTCTATGAGTTGGCCGGCCGAAACATAGCCGAAATCATAGCCTGACAAATTGGCGAGCAGCGCAAGGCCCATGTTGGTCGGCGATGTTCGATGCGCGACTCTGGCAGAGGGATGCTCCTGATAGTTATCGGGCGGCAGCCAGTGATCCTCCGGGCCGACAAATGTCTCGAAGAATGCCCAGGTCTTTCGGGAAAGTCTGCGGAGAAAGAGTGTCTGCTCCATCGTGAGCCGTGCTTCGCGGCGGCTGAGCGGCCGGCTGATCCACCAAGCGATAGCTGGCGATGCAAACCAGAGGCCCAGTACCGGCCCGGCCACGGCTAACGCGGCTGGTCTCGAAAATGCCAGGTAGGCGGCCGCGCCCGCGGCGATAGCCGGGGCAATCCACATTGTCCGGCAGACGGCGACTATGTCCGTGCGGCGATCGCCATCCGGAGCGCCTGAGGGACGCCATTCCAGAAGTCGCTTGTGGGTGACCAGCATCCGCCAAACCGGGCGCATGATCGCATCCAGACTGAAGAACGCTTCGTAGGGGAGGCAGGTGAACGTAAACATCGCTTGGGCGAGGCGCCGGCTGGCCGAGCGCGCGACGGCAGCGAAATGCTGACTCAACAGGACATCTCCCCCTTTACCAAACACATCCAGGGTGGCAACAAATAGAGGAGGAATCAGAATGATCGCGATCACCCACAGAGTCCAGAACAAGGGCGGTGACAAGACAGTCCAGCCTAGCAGCAACAGGAGTGTCAATACTGGAGGTACCAGACTGCGACGAAGGTTGTCGAAGATCTTCCATCGGGAGAGACCCGAGAGCGGATTCCTCTGCCGGCTGCCCCCGGGGCCGAAAACGCGCGGCAGCAGCCACGATGCAATCTGCCAATCTCCGCGAATCCAGCGGGACCGGCGGCCTACATCTGCGCCGTAGCGAAATGGATACTCCTCATATAACTGCACATCGCTGAGCAGCCCCGCCCGCGCGTAACACCCTTCCAGAAGATCGTGGCTGAGGATGCGGTTCTCTGGAAATCGTCCATTGAGCGCCCGGTCAAACGCATCAACGTCATAAATCCCCTTGCCTATGAAGGAGCCTTCACCAAACAGGTCCTGGTAAACGTTGGAAACGGCGCGCGTATACGGATCGATACCTGGTTCACTCCCCCACAGTTGTGCATACCGCGACTGATTGGCGCCTGGAAGGCTCGCAGCCACGCGTGGCTGCAGAATGCCGTACCCCTCGCAGACCCGCTGCGCGTCATTGTCGTACCGTGCGCGATTGAGCGGGTGCGCCATGGCCCCGACAAAATGCCATGCCGAGTCGCGCGGAAGTTGCGTGTCCGTATCAAGAGTGATCACGTACCTTACGCCCGACAATACGGCGGTCTCGCCGACGATAAGCGAGAAGCGATCCTTTAAGCCCTCGCGCAGGAGCGAATTCAATTCCTCAAGCTTCCCTCTCTTGCGCTCGTAACCCATCCACCTCCCCTCCGCGTGATTCCAACGACGCGGGCGATGGAAAAGGAAAAAAGTGTCATGTTTGGCGCTCCGGTACTTTTCATTAAGCGCTTCGATCCCTTCCCGGACCCGCCGCAGCAGCGGCTCATCCTCTGGAAGTGTTTCTTCGGAGGCATCTTGAAAATCAGTCAGCAGACTGAAATGCAGATTTTCATCTCGATTTGCCAGAAATCGGACTTCCAGCGCTCCGATAAGTTCCTCGATATCTTGGGCATTTTTGAGAATAGTCGGAATAACAACGATCGTGCGCGATTCCGGCGGAATTCGTTCAGAGAAGTCCATTCGCGGCAGTAGATGCGGCGGCGCCAGTAATGTGGCGATCCAATTCTCGAGAGCCACCGCCAGTTGACTTGCGCCGATCAACGATAGGATCGCGATCAGTCCCACGGCCCAGCCTGGTAAGCCGGCGGCGTACGCCTTTACCAGCAAGGTCGCGGTGAAAACCGCAGTAATCAGCAGGATCGTGCCTAGATAGAGGACCAAAGGAAACCGGCGGCTCATTCGTTGAAGAACCTCGGCGCCGGATAGGCGTATTTCCGCCGCCCGTTCCAGTTGCGGCAATCCTTTGTCGATCAGGTAGAACCCGACGTGTGCCGACCGATTGCTGCCGCCTTTCTCGCTTGCACCCTCGCGGGCCAGTCGGAGTGCCACGCGCGCCACTTCGGCCTCGGACAGCGGACTGCTTTTCGCGACCTTCTCCACCACGTGGCGGTAGCGGTCACGGGTGGAAAAATCCATTCTGCCGTAGACACCGCCGGGGTCCTCGCGCAGTGTCTGCTCGACCATACTCATCGTCTCGACAAACTCACGCCAGTCCATTGCCTCCAGAAACCGGAGGCTGCTGATGCTGTTGCTTATCGAGACTTGGTCGGCAGCCTGTTGGCGGACCTCGGACTGCACCACCTGCTCTATCGTCAAGCCTGACTCGGAGAGACGCTGCTCAATCCAGGTAAGGGGCAGTGCCAATGCGGGGCTTTGCCCCTTCAACCGGCGTGCGAATTCGGCGACAAACGAGCTCACCATCGGGGGACTGGACCGCGCCATGTCGGCGATCACCAGGATCAGGCTCTTAGGATCCTTTTCGGCGATCTCCGTCATTTCGTCGGCCCAGTAA
>JACQSX010000046.1 GCA_016211105.1 Acidobacteriota bacterium
CAATCTTTAGACGCACCACCTCGCCCACGCGTAGTCCGGCCGCATAGGTGGTCATCAACAGGATGCGGTGCTTGGGATGAGCCGTACAGGCAAAGAGGCGTTCCAGTTCCTGCCGGCTCAAAATCTCAGGCAGGGGAGACGGTCTCTTGCGGGGCGGGATGGAGAGTTTCACCTGATCCCATCCCAAGGTCTGGAGGTAAAAGAACCGCAAGCCGCAAACGGCCACGTTGACCGAACTCCACGACAGCCGGCGCTCCACGGTCAGATGCAGCAGATAGGCTTTGATTTTTTCTACGTCGATCTGTGCCGGCGATTGCTTGTAATACTTGGCCAGTCCCGTGACGGCTGCCAGATAGGCTTGTTGGGTCCTGGGCGAAAATCGCCGCAACGACATCGCGTCGATCATCTTGGTGCGTAGCTCTCCCATAATGTCTCCTTGAGTTTGGATGGTTGAAGATGGAAGCTCACCACGAGCCTCCCCAAGCAGACATTCTAGGAGCCGAGAACAGACACAGTTCTGCGCAAATCAAGAATCACAAGTCTATTTAAGAGCGAAGCAAAACGTCAGGAAGGTAAGGCCCACCGCGAAGCGGTTTAGTTCAACTCTTAATTCTATGGGTCCACGTCCGAGTCCCGGACCAGGCAGATTTGGTCCGTGTATCGTACCGTACAACCATTTCCAAGACAAACTGTAAAACTCGTTGAGTTAATGCTCTAGTACTGGCGAGGTCTTTTCTGGGGGGACTTTTATCTGGGTCCACATAAGACCCCTCCGCATAGCAGCACAATGGTCTGCCCTCGGCGACCCGAAGAGTCATCCGTTTGGTCGCCCCGCCGGGGCGTCTCTACGATCCGGCATCGGTAAGCCGGGTCTCACACAATAAAGCCGCGGCTCATAAACTACTTCAAGCCGATCAATGGCCAATAGAAAGGCACCAGGAAAAACAGGATGATGGATTCGACTAGCGTCAGGATGAGTCCCACCTTAAATACGTCCCGCGCCGTAAAATAACCATAGGAATAACCGGTAATGACTCCCGCTGCCTGATAAATAAAGATTTTACCGCCCGCGGCAAACGTCCAAATCATTCCTACCACCAGAGGATTGAAACCTTTATCTAATGCAAACTGCATCAGGGGCGGCATTGAGGTGGCCAACATTGAGGTCTCTACTGCCAGGAAGATGTGGTAAACAAACGCAGTCCAGTATAAGACCACGGTAGAGTGATACACACTGGTGATCAACGGCGTCATCCACGAGAACATCACCTTGGTCATCACTTCAATCGCTTTGGTGTTGATCAACACGTTGGTCATACTGATGGCGCCTCCCACGAGGAAGAACACCGAGAGGTTTACGTTGCGAAAATCTTCCCGCGTCATGAAGCCGACGCCGGGCAGCAATGCCGCCAGCCCGACCCCCACTCCGATAATGGATGGATTAATATGATGGAACGAATCGGTCATCCACAGCGCCACCGCAGTCAGCACCAGCAGAAGACACTTCTTCTCCTGAAGCGTCCAGGGGCCCATCCGCGCCAGCTCGTTCTTTAAGACATCTTTGCCGCCGGGCAACTCTTTCACCTCTGGGGGATACAACCACAAAGCCACCCTCCAGCATACAAGAATCGTGATGAGGTCGCAGGGGAGATAGGCGATAAACCAGTGAGACCAGCGAACCGGCACATGCCCCACCGTCTCGATGATTCCGCGGGCCAGGATCGCCGGAGGATTGGCAATCAGCATTTTATCGAAGATCGTGGCGCTGTACGTGAACATAATAAAGATGCCCCTGGCAATATTGCTTCCCCGCTTCGCCTCAAATGCGTTGATCAAGCCGATCCCCACGGCGGCCATGATTACCACTCGGGCCACACCAGACGGTACAATGAATGCCAGCAAGAAATCAGCGATAATTAAGGCCAGCAAGATCCGCGAGTACTTCGTACCGGCGCGGGAGATGACGACATAACCAATGCGGCGGCCTAGTCCCGATATATGGGTCATGGCGCCGATGAGCAAGGCACCCAGCATGAACCAGGTCGTGTCGTTGGCAAAGCCGCCAAAGGCCAGGGCAGGATTGGCGATACCCAAAACCCAAAAGAGGTAACAACCTAAAATCCCGGTGACGCCTACGTCAAACGCCTCGGTTCCCCAGAGAACAATCATAAAAGCAGCCACAGCGAGCGAATGTTGCAAGCGAGGTTCCAAGCCCAGGGGCAAGAACCACAGGATTAACAACGCACTGACGGCAGCCAGGACCCCCAGTATCCGTTTTACAGGCCAAGCCTCCAGGCGCACCCCCTCGGCAACACCACTAACACTATTATTGATGGAACTCATCTAAAGATCCTCCAGGCGACGGACACGACACATACTGCGGCATGAAACTCCTGTTTACTCTCTGAATTGGCGAAAGAAGTGCAAAAGATACCAGGGTCTGGGCTGGGTTACAACCCTTTTCAACTTTGCGCGCTTTAGAGGCATCAAGGCGGGAAAATAGAGCTATGATATCGTGCGGGCCCTTCGCAAGGGTGTCGAGCCTTTATCGGGAACGCAATTCCTGCCTCAAGAACACTTATTAAGGAGGATGTGATTGTGAGAACGGAAACCAAAGCAAGCGGCGAGCGAAACGGAGTCGTCGAAGCGGGTCCAGGATTTGCAAGCGGTCTTAGAGATTTTAGCCGCCACCTGAACGCTTCAACATTTTCGGCTGGGTTGATTGCCGCAATTTTTGGCAATACGGGACCTGCGTTGATCATCATCGACGCGGCCAGAAACGGTAGATTGACGCAGACGGAGACAATCTCTTGGCTCTTTTCAATCTACTTCTTTGGGGGCCTGATCAGCCTTCTGTTAGCGCTGTATTACAAGCAGCCGATCAATGGCGCTTGGTCCATACCCGGGGCGGTGTTGCTAGGAACAAGCTTAGCAAATTTTTCTTTTCCCGAAGCGGTAGGCGCCTATTTTGTAGCGGGAGCGCTGGTATTTGTCTTAGGCATTAGCGGACTGATCGGTAGAGTCATGCACAGGGTCCCGATCCCGATTGTAATGGGAATGATTGCGGGAGCTCTGATTCGATTTGGCACTGGCATCGTGAATTCCGTTCAAAAAAACGTGTTGATCTCCGGAACCGCCGTTTTGGTTTACTTGATTGTGGTTCGCATCAGCCGCAAATTGCCCGCGGCTCTGATTGCTCTTCTGGCAGGGGCACTGGTCGGAATCGGATCGATCCATGTTCAAGACTTCTCCCTTTCTTTTGTTGGACCCCAGCTATTCAAACCTGAATTCACTCTACCAGCTTTCCTTGGAATCGCGCTGCCCTTGGCCATACTCGTCATTGGAGCCGAAAACGCCCAGGCTTACGGTGTCCTCATCGCCGAAGGTTACCGCCCCCCGATTAACGCCATGACGGTGGTTAGCGGAATTGGGGGGATGGTAACCAGCTTCTTTGGCGGGCACAATGCCAACATTGCCGGACCGATGACGGCGATTTGCTCTTCGGAAGAGGCAGGCGAGGACAAGTCAGGCCGTTATGTGGCCACCGTGGTCAATGGGATTCTATTCGGCGCATTCGGTTTGTTTGCCAGCGTTGCGGTCTCACTAGTGCAGGCCCTCCCAGGGGAATTGGTGGCGCTGGTTGCAGGATTAGCAATGATCGGGGTCCTGCTGTCAGCCTTCCGAGAGGCGTTTACCCCTAAGCGCTTTTCAATAGGCGCGTTTGCAGCCTTAGTGGTAGCCATGTCAAACATCTCGGTTGCGAAAATCAGCGCTCCCTTTTGGGCGCTGGTGGTGGGAGTCCTTGTTTCCTACCTGGTGGAGCCCGGCGACTTCCGCAGCCAACAGGCGAAGGCCTCAGCTTGAAGGAATTGCCCGGCCTCTCTCCTGGCAGAGACGTGTTGGGCGCGCAATTTGAAACAGTAGCGAGTTCACCGGCTGATTCAGGCGCCCCACACTTGAGGTGAATCACGCTTGTCAAATTCGTGATGACAAAAGGGGCAGTGTAGTTTGACGTGATCGTAGCTCGGATCGTAAAAGAGACGCTCGATATAATAGATTTTTTTACACTGGGGGCAGGTTACGAATACGTCTCGCGGCAGACCCAGTTTTTCTACATGAACTGTCATCCATACACCTTATATCTGTCCTGGAAATTTGCTCAGTTGTCCCGGAGTCACAAAATCCTCCAGCCGTATGCGCTTTTCAACCTCCGCCGGAGGATGGTTGGTCTGCTGGAAGGGACGCGGCAGGCCGGGACCCAGCGGTGGCGGCATCGTACAGTCGATTCCGCCTTTGGCGCCGGTATAACCGGGAGCCGATATCGAGGGATCCAGTGGAAATGTGGCCATGTCACGGATCACGACGATGTCCTTATCCCACTGCGATCGATAGGCGACGGCCCATAGTACCTGTTCCTCGTTGAAAATGTCGATATCCTCATCCACCACAAAAATGTGCTTCAAGCGAGTGTCGGCCGTAAGTGCCGATAGAATGACGTCCCGGCCAATACCGGGACGAGTTTTTTGAATCTGAACATAAACGTGGTTGCGTCGTCCTGACAGAGGAACGTACACGTTCAGCACCTCGGGGATTGCGCGCTTGGTCAGATCGTAGATACGAGCTTCTAGAGGGAAATTACCCATCATCATCAGGTGGTCTGCCAGGCCGACCCCGACATCATGGTAAACAGCCTGCTTTCGGCGAGTGACACACTTGACTTCAATCACGGGGCTGGGACGTTGTGGACCAATGTAACCGGGATACTCTCCAAAAGGTCCCTCCGCCTCGATCACTCCGACAGGAACGTAGCCTTCGATCACGATCTCAGCGTCGGCTGGAACCATGATCTGGTCGCCAAACAACTCGGTCGCTACCAGTCGCACCGGTTCTCCCATCACGCCCCCCATGGCAGGGTAGTGACTTTCCGGGTAGCCGAGGCGCGCTTGAGCCCCAGCCAAACCCGCAGGATGGTGCCCGATCCAGATTGCCACCGGCATATCCTTGCCTCTTGCCCACCATTTCTGCAGATTCATCCAGTTATGACCACCCATCGCCGGCCAGAAGCCAGTCCGCGCGGGGGACTTTACCCAGATGCGCTGCAAGGCCATGTTGTCGATGCCCGTCTCCGGGTCGATCGTGGTAACAAAACTCGTCCCAATATACGGGCCCGGGTCCATCTCAGTGTGAATTGTGACTGGAAGCTCCCAAAGGTTAATCTTGTCCGTCTGAATGACTTCTTTGCACGGAGCTTCAGAACGATCCACGACCACCGGCTGCAATCGCCGCGTCATCCGCTCGTAGTACTGCTGAGCTACCTGCCGCGGATCCATGCCCAGAATGGCCGCACACAGCTCCCGACTGGCAGTCAGGTTGGTCACCAGCGGGAACTGGCTTTGCTTCCCTTCATACGTAATGGGCTTTTCAACAAAAATGACCGGGTAGCGCCGAACCTGATCCAGCTTGCGTTGCAGGGCAGTAATGTCATAGCGCGTATCCATTGGAGTCCGAATCCGAAGGAGGGCTGCAGGATTCCTAGCTTCTAATTCTTCCAAGAACGAATGCAGATCTTTGGTTGAACTCACGATTCCTTTGTCAGGACTCGTCGTGGAACTCCTTGCCGACTGAATCTTCATACCATGTCCCCACACACAAAATTCGTCCACCCGAAAAAAACCAGTAGGGACGAAATCATGTTTAACCCAACCACGTCAATTATACCCAAAATGGTCTTACGGAACGGCCTTATTCGCCCGCCGAACCTTCGGCCATCGCTGCATCCATCATTTCCAATTCTTTTTCTTTCTGCACGTGCAGCTTGTAAAAATCCCCTGGTTCGAGAAGCAAGGAGAATAACAGTCCAAGTACCAATGCCCAAAAGGGAGCGCCGATGTTGAAAATCGTGATATTCGACACCGCCACCAAAAAAGATACCAGCGCGCCGCTTCGGAATTGGCCGTTGAAAGCGCCACTAAAGGCATGAATCAAAACGCCGAACATGGCCAGCCCTGCAAGCATGGCGGTCAATTCCTTGGGTACCACGTCGGCGGCAGCGATGACGAGACCTGCAAACAAGGCAAAAGCAAGCCAGAACATTCCATCGACGATCACCGCAATAAACCGCAAGGACTTATCTTCACCGGCGGCGGGACTGGAACAAATGGCGGTGCTGGGACCGGCAGTGACGCTCGGGTGCCCTCCAAAAAGGGCGTTCTGAAGGGTGCCGATGGTGGGAAAAATGAAGATAGAATTAACGGGCAAGTTCTTGTACCCTTCGGCCATTAATACACCGACCGCCTGGATATTCTGCACACCGATGGCCAGCACCGACAAGGGAATGGCCAATTCAAAGAAGCCGGCAGCCGTGAATTCTGGCGTCATGTAGAGCACAGGCCGAGCCAGGCTAAAGCGCAGTGTGTCCCAATTGGCCATATCCAGAAAAGTAACCAGGAATCCCCCCACGAGAACAGCCCCCAGGATGGGAGGAAACTTTCTCGAGAAATTTCTGAAAACCATCAAGATAAAAAATATTGCGACCGGAGGGGCGATCAACAGCGGCTGGGCTTTTGAAGCGTCAATCAAACTGACACCGAAAGACATCATCACACCGGCGATCATCCCCAACATGACAGGCAGCGGAAGATAACTAACTGCCTTTTTGACCAACCCGCTGATACTGAGGAGACCGACCACGACGGCCACCACATAATAAGCGCCCACGGCCTCACCGAATGACAAATGAGTCAGAGATTTTCCAATCAAGATAACGCCGGGAATGCTATAGGCGATGACGACGGGAAGGCGATAACGCAAGGCAAAGTAGATGCTGTACAGCCCGCCGGTTAATTCCAGAATAAAGAGCCAGGAAGTCGCTAATTCCGGCGCCAGCTTCCCTTGCTGGGCCGCATTCATCACAATCAGGCCGGGTCCTGCAATGCTGAAAATTGCCGCAACGAAGCCGGTACCGACCGCCGCCGGATTGATGTTCTTGAGCGCTATCTTAGCGCTCTCCCAAACGTTATACCCCGGTTCCACCCATGCCATGTAACACTTCTCCTTTCTTTAGTGGGTTGTGAATTATACGATTTGCCTCAGCACATACAAGATGTTCTTTCACGAATAGGAACGAAAGGACCGGCTGGAAACCAGGGACTCCTCAACGCTGAGTACCTGCTTCGGCGAACAGGGCAAAGTACTCTTCCGTTCCCCGATCCCGAGGGGGAGCTGTGAGATACGTCACCACCACCAGCGAGAGGATGCCCACCACGAGCGCCGGCAAACCCGGCAGAAAACCAAAAGCCAAGCGTTCATCCACCCAGCCAAAAGTTAAGGCCAGTAACACCACCTGGGATAGGAGAACGGCCCAGATCGCGGCCTGCTTGGTACAGCGCTTCCAGTACAGGGCGCCCAGGGTAGGAGGCACGAGGGAGGCAAAACCGGCGAAAGCAAACTCTACGATCTTAATGACTCCGATGGGATTCAACAAGGCAAGGATATAGGCGGCAAGCGTCAGCAGGATCACGATCAGCCGGCTGATCCGCACCATATGAGCCTCGGAACTGTGGCGTAATTCCGTACGATACAGGAAATCGCGCGTGATCATGGTAGTAACACTCAAAAGCTGCGAGTCCATGGTCGACATCATAGCGGAGAAGACTGCGGCGCCCAGAATGCCCATCATCCAAATTGGTGTGTACCTTGCAAGCAGCGTCGGCAAGATGAAGTCCGTCTGCGCCCCCGCTAGACCGGGAATCACAGCATGGCCCCACATCCCAAGCCACGCCATCGTCAACATGACAAGCAGGGAGGGCACCGGGTAGATGCGCATAATCTGTTTCAGGCTCTTCGGATCTTTTCCAGTTAGAAGTCGCATGAACACCTGTGGAAAAAGAATCACGCCAGCCCCCACCATAAAGCCATAACTGAAGAAGAGCTTCCAAGACATTTTGGCTCGGGATATCAGTTCAGGATATTCGTGAAGCACTCTCTCGGTAGCCTGGACCGGGCCGCCCAGCACCGAGGCCACGACAATGAAAATCGTTAGTCCCCCGATGATGAAGATTGCTGTTTGCAGTGTGTTCACCCAGGCCGCCCCACGCATGCCGCCCAGAGTCAGGTAAACCATCACAACCAGAGAGACAATCAACGCGCCCACCCAAAAGGGGATATAACCTTTAGTGAGCGCCTCCAAGGTAATGCCGGCCCCGCGCAAGCCGGTCATCAGGTAGGGGACTGTGTAGAGGATCAAGAAAAGGGTGACCAGCACGGCCAATCCGGGCGACTTCCACCGCCCACCTACAACTTCTCCTACGGTCATGTACCCGAAACGTTGGCCGAGAGGCCAGGAACGGCTGCCGACGGTATAGAAAAGGAGCGGGGTCAGCCAAGCCCAACTGGTGGTAAAGTAAGGACCCGCAATCCAGCCTACCTGATAGGCCATGCCCGGGACGCCGATGAAGGTCACTGCCGAAATATTGGCGCCAAACACGGTGCAGAAGAGGACAATGGTCTTGAATTCTCGGCTGCCCATGTGATAGTCCTCCATCGTGCCTCGGCTAAAACGGGAGCTATAGACACCAATGAAGACCGTCAAAAGGATATATCCTGCCAAAATGCCCAGGACTGCGACTGTGTCGGTGGTCATGATATCTCCTACTCGTGGTCGCCCCAGATTTTGTTGGCTGTATATACAACGAGCAGCCAGCCAACAAACCAAATGCCAATTTGATACAGCATCGCTACATCGATCCAGCCAAACAGGACCACCGGCGTTATCTTTCCCCACCACCAGAGGTCTACGCGGATAAACATCAAAATCGCTGCCAACAAATACACGATGCTCTCTCTCTTTCTACGTACGGTGGGGTCAACGTTCATCTGTCACACCTCCATTGGCGGCAATATCTGCACAGTTCTATCGAAACACTTTCTTTCAAACAGACAACTCGCGGCCCTCGGTGGCGCCTCAATTCTGCCAGCATTCTACCCTCTGGCCGTCCACACTACTCTGGACCCTCACATGGGAAAGTATCAGTGGGACTACCCCAGCGCTTACGCTCATGTAGTGAGAATCTCAAAGCGCAATGCACCGACGATCCACAGGCGTCCTTTCGCTATTTGTTCTTGGCCGCCGCTTCAACTCCGGCCAGCATGCCCTGCAGAGAGGATTTAGAAATGAATCTGCCGCCGACGATGACAGCGGCAATACGTTGAGTGTTGCTGATTTCTTCGAGCGGACTGGCCTCCAGCAAGACCAAATCAGCGACTTTGCCCTTTTCTACCGTACCGAGCGAGTCCGCCATACCAAGAAACTTAGCTGGATTCCGTGTTGCGGCTTGCAACACTTCCATGGGTGTGAGCCCCGCCTTCACCAGCAGACTCAACTCTTCTTGAAGACTGAACCCAGGAAGATTAAATGGTTTGAGTGTATCGGTGCCAGTCATGAGTTGAACACCGGCTTGGCGCATTTTGCCCACGATTTCAAGGTATTTTTCAAAACGTCTTTTGTACTGTGCGAGATCCTCCGAGGAGCGAAAAGCCCCTTTCGGATCCCACTCACCCCACTGCTTCAACCGGGGCACTTGAGTGGAGATCTTATGCGTGCCCTGCCGATAGGAAAGCGGCATATACTTGAGTGGGTCCAGCACTTGATGGTCACCCGTATACGCCCCCAGAGACGCCCAGGTCACCATCAATGTCGGCGTGAGCCATGTGCCGTTTCTTGCAAATCGCGCAAACAAAGCAGCGGCTTTCTCATCGCTGTAGGTATCCAGCACCGCTTTGCCATCGGGATCTGATCTTCCCTCCGTCAACTCCGCCCTGAGCTTTGCTTCGTCGGTAGAAGACGCCAGCAAAATGCCGCTCAAGTGCTCAATATTTTGCCTGGCATCGGACGCTTCTGCCGCGCTGACGGCAAACGGGACATGCCCCGTGTAGGGCATCCCTTTCGTCTTTGCTTCATCGACAATGGCATAGTACGAATCCCGCGATAGCCAGTCGTAGACCTTCACAAAGTCTGCGCCGCGCCGCTTGAGAGTATCTACCACTTCCCGACCTGCGCTGGAATTGGAAACTTCGGCGTGCTGCGGTTTGATGCGTGATTGCGGGCCGTCTACCAGGGGGCCAGAGGAGATGATCCGTGGACCGATGATTTTTCCACTAGCAATCTCCTTGCGCCATTGCTTGATCTGCTCGAAATGTTCCCAGGGAGCATGGGTATCACGCACGCCGGTCACTCCATTGGCGATGAACAAAGGTAAAAACATCACGTCCGGATACCAGGTGTGCACATGCATGTCCCACAGGCCGGGAATGAGAAACTTTCCGGAGGCGTCGACCACCTGGGCGTCCGCAGGTATGCTCAGTTCTCCGGTCCTCGCAAGTTCGGTAATTCGATCTTTGATAATCACTACGGTCATGTCCGTTTTCGGTGGCGAGCCGGTGGCGTCAATGACCGTTACGTGGGTGATGGCCAAAGACTTCTGTTGAGGACTTTGCGCTTGACCGCGCATTAGGCCGGGCAGAACAAGCAGAAACAGTAAAAAGCATATTTTCTTCATACGGTCATTCTCCAAAAATCAATGACTCCACGGTTCAGGTTAGACCCAACGGAACGCATCGTACTGGAGTGGTCGCCGTTGCGTTCACTCTTTGCCTTTCTTTTCCCACAGCGAGGGAAGGTCGCTAATTCGCCTCCACCCTTCTCCTTCTGAAACTCGTTCCGCGTGAATATTCTCGAAGTAACGGTCTAGAACTGCGTCTCGCTCCTGCGACAATGGCGGCAAGCAGTAGTCTTCTTCCTCCCAAACGCCCCGGGTAGTCTCAGGATCCCAGCGTGCGGCCTTAAGCGACCGCGTCAATGTTGCGCCAAAGGGACGCAGGCTTTCAAATTCACCGCGATTCACTCGGCTCTCAAGCTCGAGCAGAAGTTCTGATTTCGGACACGCCGACACGAGATAGTGCGCCACTATCTTTTCACCGATTCATAGAAACCTACACCCAATTTAGCCAGTGCCTCAGGCCACGCCTGCTCGATCCAGGGTTAGGTTGCAAAGTTCCCCGCTTTTAGCGTCTTCCTTCTCCCTTCAATGACGCACCCTCGATTGCGCCTTGGACCGGGACAGGAAATTGTAAACGCGACCGCATGGGAATGTCCATAACTCAAAGAATCAACTCAAAGAATCTTCTTTCCGAACACAGAGGCGCACAACTCGACCGCCACCTGCGCGGTGGCATTGCGCTCGTCCAGAATGGGGTTTACTTCGACGATGTCAAAGGCCAATATCTTCTCTGAATCTGAGATGATTTCCATGGCCAAGTGGCTCTCCCGGTATGTAATTCCACCCCGGACTGGAGTGCCCACTCCTGGCGCCTCGCTGGGGTCCAAGAGATCCAGATCGAGGCTGACATGAAATCCTGCGGTGCCATCCGATACAATCTCAATTGCTTTCTCCATCACGCGCCGCATGCCGATCTCGTCGATTTCCCGCATGGTAAAAACCTGAATGTTGCTCTGTCGAATCATCTCTTTCTCTAACGGATCCAGGTCGCGTGCGCCAATCAAAACTGTATTTTTCGGCCTTACTTTTTGCTTGAACCTACCAACCGCTGTCAGCGCATCCGGTCCATAGCCGAGCGTGGCAGCTAACGGCATGCCATGGATATTGCCAGAGGCGCTGATCTCGGGCGTGTTCATATCGCCATGCGCATCCATCCAGATCAAACCAATTTTTTTCTTTTGGTCGCGATAGTACCTGGCGACGCCGGCAATGCTCCCAATCGAAATCGAATGGTCACCCCCCAATATCACGGGGATGGTTTCCTCCTTCATCATGCTCACGACCTTCGTACAAAGCTCAGAACATACTTGGGAAACCTCGCTCATGAAGCGCTGTTTGGTCTCGCCAATGGGATGAGTCTCCGGTACCGACACTTGAAGGTTACCCAAATCCTGTACCAGATAGCCCAGTTCGCGCAAACGATCATTCAGGCCCGCAATGCGGATTGCTGACGGCCCCATGTCCACACCCCTGCGTCCCGAGCCGAAGTCCAAAGGAGCGCCAATGATATTTATTTTCTTCATGCTCTCTCTGCGTCCGAAAGACTAATCATAACAGCTCTGAGATCGGATTCTTGCCATCCGCTATTCGTGGCCTGTCAGGAGACTGAAGTGCGATCGCAAAGCTGTGCCAGGGATGCATCGCGGATGGATCAGAGGATGGCAAAAAAGAGCCCCGAAACTTGCCTAAGGCTCCGGGGCTCCAAAATCGGGACTTCACTCTGTACAGTGAAATCAATCGTGCTGTAGCGGCACGGTGCGCATCGTACCGGCGGTCATCACAAGGATCATGTGACCTTTCTCACACTTCCGCTTAAAAAAATACTGGTGACTTAAATCACATTGCCTTGAGACACAAGGTCCTCTCTCCGCCATTCTTTCCAGACTAAATCCATCGGGGGGAGACGACGAATCTCCGTGCGCTCCCGGGTTGCGGTTCAGAATTGAGCAACACGCGCAGCCTTCGCGGCCGTCACCTCAACTTCGCCTTCTTGACGATATCCGGCGGAACCGCAGAGAGGAAGTCGAGAGGTTCGTTTGCAAAAAGTTCTTGCACGATGACACCCGCATCCGATTTCAGCACGATATAGCCTCCCACCTGGATACCGACAGCCGGAACAAATTCACTGATCAACCGAGAAGTCCGTTCGCCTGGTTGCAGGACGATCGGACCAGATCGTTTAACTTCGCCTTCAGGGGTAAACACCTCGAGCGTCACGCTCGCAGGTATCGAATTAGGATTGTACAGTGCAATTCCCGTGAAGTATCCACTGGCCGGATCGTTTGCTCTCAGTCTGCCATTGGCTACATAGCTGAAATATGCTTCCGTAACCAAATCTGACTGCAAGGGCAAATCCGCGACAAATCGAGCTGCGGGAGACGCATCCCCGAAAAGAACATCCGCCACTACTCCAGCGGAATCTGAACTCAATTCAATCGAACCGACTGAAACCGGCACCACAAGCGGATCTCCCAGGTTGAATAAATCCTTAGCCGTGAGCTGCGCCGCCTCCAAACCCTGCAACTCTCGGGAAAAGGGAGAGCCAAGCGGTTGATGCTTTTCGTCGAAAGCTCGCGCATTCACCGTGACGGCAACACGGTTTGTATTGACGATGTTCAAACTGGTGGATATGGATCCTGTCCCTAAATTTCCATGCGCCAACTGTGCCGAATAAAACTTGGCGGCAAAGCCCGGAGCAACCGCAGAAAGCCCAACTGCCGTGTCGCCGGCATACACCAACTCGAAAGCTGCCAGGCCGCCGCCGATACCCTGAATGGATATGTAGCCGCTTTCCTGCGGGAATGTTGCATCTTTGAAAAGGTTATTCAGGCGATCAAACGCCAGGCCGTGCGGGGATAGTTGAATCTGCTGCCGCGAGCGAAGTCCTCCTGACGCCGAATAAAGTGAGAGCAAAACACGGACCGTCACATCGTTTGGATTCACGATACTAATCCATGTCTGAGCGTCCTTGCCCTGCAATGTCTTATTTCCCTCAAAGACACGCGTCAAATAAAGGTGGGTGCTGATCTCAGTGAACACAGTTCCGCCGTCCAGCCAGCGTCCATCAAAACTTCCAACTTGAAAAAAGCTGCTGATGGAATCGGTGTCCGCCTGCAACTGGATCCAACCACTCGGCGACTCGCTGCCCGCGATCCCAAACAGCTCATTGGCGAGTTTGGCCAGTTGCGCAGTGGGGCCGATCGCTTGCTCCGCCGCATAAAGCTGACTTCCATCCGCGCCGTAAGCGGTAAAACTCAATTTCGCCGCAGAGTTCCCTCGGTTGGTGACCGCCAAGGCAGTAAAAAGCGCGCCGTTTCCCTGCAAGAATGGAACCACCAGGGTGCGGCGGAGAAAAACGGCAGCCGCGCTACCGCTCCGGAACAGAATTTTTCTGCCGGCTAAGTCAAGGCTATCCGAGAAGACTTCGACCATCCCCGGCGTATCGCCGTATCTATAGGAGTCATTTTGTGAAAGATCCAGTTGTTGAGTGACGGCTCCGCCACCTGGTGTGACGCCAACCACCGCCGCTAACTCTTCGTCTTCCCCGCGAGTGACCTTCAAATGGCCATATCTGAATTCCACATCGCCGTTGGTAAACAGCGTGACGCTGAACTGATTCCCATCATCAGCCTTCAACGCTCCAGTCCCAAACTCTCCTTGGTTTTCAGAGAATTCCGGGACATTCATCCATGTGAAAGTGACGCTGTGGTCCCGCTGCGTAAACAGGACTTCCCCCATCGCCTCCGGGTTGAGGTCAGAGAACATGGCGCCGACTCGAGGAGGGCCCGAAACAAAGCGCTGCAAGTCCCGCTCGGTGGAGGAATATTCCGGGCGTCCAAATGTTAAATTGCCATCGGAATTTACAAAGACACGACCGTAGGTCTTACCGTAAAAGGGAAACTTAAAGCCATTAGGAAAATCAAACACTACGGTGTCATCGTCCGCCAGAGCTGTCAGATTGTTAGCAAGCTCGTTGGAAACCATCACGATATTTTCAATCCTTGTATCCGGCGGAACGCTGAGAACGACTTTTTCGTTCGGATCGTCTGTATCCGGATTGCCCGATTCCCTGTCTCCATTGTAAAAGTCCCGTGAAAAGTTGGTAAAGCGAGACTCAAACGGCCCCACGGAGGAGCCGCTCACAAAACTGAGATCAAGAGGTTCAATAAATAACTCGTAATCGCCCGGTTTGACGCCATGAAACCGGAACTCCCCGCTGTTGCGCAACAGATAGTCAGAAACCACCGAGTAAATGCGGACTTGGCCGCGACTGGGATCATAGTCGGTATTGCGCAGGATCACATTGGCGCCTTGAAAGGGATCTCCCCAGGCTCGATCGACAAAACCGCTGATCGTACCCGTCCCCTGGAAGGCGGCAGCGGTCGGATACAAGTTTGTGATCCACAAGAGATCGTCGTCCTGCAAATCCCGCGGACTGTCGGAAAACACAATGGGAAACATAACGGGGACAAAACTATGATCGAAACGATTGCGAAATTCGAGGCCTGCCTGAGTGTGATCTAATCCCAACAAGTGGCCGAACTCATGCAGCATGGTGACGTTCAATACTCGCTCACTGACGCGAACGCTCCCGTTGATGACTGTTTCGCCCTTTAGAATTGTGTGCGTCTCGGTGTCAAAATCCGTCGGGCGCGTAAAACCAAGAACGATCCTACTATTCGCCTCGCCTAGCAGAAGTCTCGTGATGCTGCCGTCGCGATCAAAAACAATTGGGATTGGGGCGCCATCACGTCGCCGTAAATATTGGAGAGCGTTCTGGGCGGTCACATCGACATCCAGCAGCCCATCAAATTGGAACGGAATACTAACGGTGGGAATGTCCTGCCACTGCTGAAAAACCGATCTCACCAAGTCCGCCGCTCTTTCCTCATCAAACAACGCGTTCAATCCGCCGCGATCAACCTTATATTTAATTGGTTGGCTTGGATTCCACCGGTAGGGGCCCTTCTCGTCCACTAGCAGGAAGCCGCCACCATAGGCGGTGGAGAATTCCAAGGCAAGCAACAACACGAAAATAATGCCCAAACGTTTCACAAAAGTTAACACCCCATTAACACGGACTCAGTTGGTGGCAGCCTCTTCGGAAATCACTTGCCAACGGTTTGGCGCACCAATGCGAGGAAGTCATGTAGCGGTATTCGATCTGAGGAAGGCGCTTCCTCTACCGCCCGACCGGGACCCTTGAGTCTGGCTTGCAAACGCATAACGGACGCAAGCATGGCGCCCATGCGGATATAGCGTTCTCCATTGAAATCTCTTTCAACGTGGTAGTATCCCTGCTGTAGGCCGACCGGGCTGGTCAAGCCGATCTCACTCGGCTTGTCAATAAACATCAGTGCTTCCTCGCCTTTCTTATAGAAGGGAAGGCCGGGAAACACGGAGACTTCCAACTGATTCGCTTGCCGGATCTTTACCGTCCGCCCGCTTCCGCCTTTGATCCACTCGCTGACGGCAAAGGTATAGTCGGTATAAGGCAAATCGAACCCGGGGATGATCCCGTTTTGGATCGCAATGACACGCCCAAGAAAGACCTGTTGACTTTCGCCGACCAGTTCTTCCAGTTCCAAGGCGCGCACCGAGGTCGCGTAATTGGGCGCGGTGAGAAAGGTGAAAATGGCAATAAACGCCAAGTAACAAAATCTCATTGTGGTATACCCTCTCTTTCAAAACCTCTTACATTATAAAGCGGCAGAGGGCTATGAGACGCCACATTGAATCTCTCTTGCCGCAGCATCCTCGCGGCGCCCGCTGGCCGGCCTGCAAAATCTATCACAACAATGTTAAAATCAGCCTTCGCCGCAGAATGTGTGAAGACTCCATTTTAAGACCCCTAACCGAGCAGGAAGTCTCAAAGATTTTTGCCGATCCACAATCCGAGGCAGCCCAACGCTGGAAAAGCTACTGGGCTTCCACGGAATCTCGCAACGCAAATCTGCTGGCGCAGTTCCGGCAGGTCGTTTCGCTCGGATTCGCAGAAAAGACGGTACTGGACGTTGGGTGCGGCAGCGCCGGATTGGCTAGCGCCATTGTCGCGGAGGACGGCCATTACCTCGGTATCGACTATTCCCCATACATTCTGAGGATGGGCCAGCATTGGCTCCGCCAACGGAGCCTCCGCGGGGACTTGCTGCGTGCATCCGGCTCCGAATTGCCATTTAAGGACGAAAGCTTTGATTATATTTTTGCTTTCGACGTGATCGAACATCTGGAGCACGGCATCGTACAGCAGTTACAGTTTCTACTCGAATTGCGACGTCTGATCCGCCCCATGGGGATGATTTTTTTGACGACCCCAAACCGGTGGTACCCCTTCGAAGGTCACACGTTCCTTTACTTTCCGCAGTACTTGCCCACTAAGATCGCGGATCAATACATAAGAAGAAGAAATCCTGGTTTCTTGCAAGAGCACAGCTCATTCGAAGCGATTAAATTGCTGACTCCCGCGGCGCTGCAAAGGCTGTTACATCTGTCCAAGCTCTCCTTCCTGCACCAGCTCCCCTGCTGCATGGACGTGGAAGATCTACCCTGGATCAAACGCTTTGCTTTTCGCGTCTTGCGTGCTGCCGGTCTCGCCTGGTATCCGATGCAAGAGTTCTGGGGATGCTTGGTTCGCCGCGAAAACCGGAGTCATGTGCGGGTGAAGTGCCGCAAACTACACCCCATCGCTCTCCAAGAATGCGAGCATGCGACAGGAGAATTCGCCAGCCAGGTAGATTTCGACTGCGGCGCGCACGGCCATCAACTCAAAAATGGCTGGTTTCCTCCTGAAAGGGTCCAATCAGGCTTTCGATGGACTACCGATACGGCCGAACTTTGGCTGCAGGCCAATGGAAAAGAGGAATTCCTCTCGCTATCAGGGTATTGCAACGCTTCTGCAAGATCCGGGCCTGTGACGTTAGACGTCTACTGTGACAATCACTGGATCGGCCATCATCAAGTCTTGGGAGATGAAACATTCGAAGTTCGATTTTTACTGCCCTATCGACTCTATCGATCACAAATCTGCGCCATTCGCTTGGCCGCGCATCCGGCTTACATCGCCGCAGATCCAGACTTCCGAAGACTGGGGGCCGCAATCCGTCATGTGGCCCTCGTGCCTGCGTTTCCCAGCCGGGTTGATTTCAATCGGGAGTCAGAATCACCGGCGCTGCAAAAGGGGTGGTTTGCTCACGAAAGAGACGGACGTGGCTTTTGCTGGACCACAGATGTGGCCGAAGTCTGGCTGCGCGCCAAAGGAGACGAGAGGTTTCTTCTTGTCTCGGGATACTGCAATGCCGCCGATCGCTGCAGCCCGGTGACACTTCGTATCGATTGCGACAACCACTGTGTTGGCAGACACCGCATTGAAGGGAATGAGAAATTCAACCTATGGTTGCCGTTGCCAGCTCGTTTAGATCCACTTCAAATTTACAGCATCCGCCTGCGCGTGCACCCTTGCTACACTCCCGGAGGAGCTGACCTGCGAAAACTGGGAGTTGCGATCACTGAAATCGCCTTCCTCTCTGAGTCAGAGTTTGGCAGCCAAGTTGACTTTAACTTGGGTCCAGAACACCGATTGTTGCAAAAGGGGTGGTTTGATTACGAAACCGACCGGCGTGGCTTTCGCTGGACGGCGGACGAAGCAGAGGTTTGGTTGCGCTCCAATGGCACTCAAACATCCCTGCAGGTGTCAGGATACTGCAATGCCTCCTCTCGTCTCCGTCCCGTGACGCTGCAGTTTTGCTGCAACGATCGAAAGGTTGGAGAACATTGGATGGAACAAGATGCGGCATTCAACCTGGAGCTGCCGCTGCCGCAGGATTCGGTCAGCCGTTTGATCTGCAGAATCCGCTTGATCACCGAACCGGCTTACGCTCCTGCCGGAGCCGACCACAGACGACTTGGAGTGGTCATATTTCGGATCGCTCTTGCATGAGCGATGGCGCCAAGATCATCTCCACCGGGGTTGTGGTTTCAGCCGCAACGTATGAGACAATGACTAGTCATTGCCCAACGACATGAGTTTGCCAAAGCGTTTGCTTTCTCTTCTAGCCGCCATTCCATTGGCGCTTTTGCTGCCGATCCTGCTAACCGTCTGTGACTTGCTGGCCGCCGTAATGGCATGGACAAGAATTCCCGCCGGGAAACTGCCTGCGCCATCGGATGACATTTCTGCTCTCCAGCCGACGGGCTCACAACCCGGCGTTTCGATCGTGATTCTCAACTGGAATGGCCGCCCTCTACTGGAAGAATCTCTGCCGCTCCTGAAAGCCGAGCTGCGACGAACGTCTATTGCGCATGAAGTGATCGTCGTCGACAACGGTAGCTCCGACGACAGCGTAGCTTTCGTGCAGCAGCATTTCCCTCACTTTCAAGTCCTCCAACTCCCCTCCAACCTGGGCTTTGGGGAGGGGAATAACGCTGGGGTGCGCCTGGCCCGCCATGATCTGGTACTACTTCTCAACAATGACATGCTGGTCCAGCCGAATTTTCTGGAGCCACTGGTGGCTGCCATGGCGCCGAGAACTTTTGCCGCAACGAGCCAGATTTTCCTCCCTCCCGGGATACGACGCGAGGAAACCGGAAAGACCGCTGCTCGCGTCCGCCACGGTTTTCTGGAACTGAGCCATGAAGAGATTACGCCCTCCGACGAATCAAGTCAGGTCCTGAACGTTTTCTGGGCGGGCGGCGGCTCTTCGCTCTACCGCAGGACTTTGCTTTTGGCGCTCGGCGGATTCGATTCGCTGTACTCACCAGGTTACGCTGAGGATGCCGACCTTTCCTTTCGAGCATGGCAGGCTGGTTATTCGTCGGTGATCGCAACCCGAAGCCAAGTCATCCATAAACATCGCAGCAGCACACGCAAGCGTTTTGGAGACAACGGGGCGCAACGGTTGATGCATAGGAATATTCGTCTCTTCTTCCTCAAAAACTTTTCTCTTTCGACTCTGTGGAAATACTTCCTCTGGCTGCCTGCAAACTCGCGGGCAGGTTCTGAACTGCAAATAATTTTACGCACACTTCCTCGATGGCCTTTACTGCTCCTTCGTCGCATCGGCCGACGGAACTTCGCCCATCATGAGCGCGAAATCTTCGCTCGCATGGGGACTCCGGTTCCTCAGGGAGAGGGCCAGACCGCGCATTTGCAATCGGGTCCATGTCTGTCGTCCACGGTCCGCGGTCCGTTGACAGCCACTCATTGTCAATCCCCCGCAGGCAAGGGACAAAGGGTCACGAACGATAGACACCTTAACTTTCAGCATTCCGCCATTCGCAATCTGCAATCGACACAGAGGTCGCTGCACATCTTGTATGTTTCTGCCTATGTGCCGCATCTTTGGAGACACGGTGGAGCCGGGCGGGTTTTTCAACTCATACGCCGCGTGGCGCAGAGGCACTGCGTCAGTGTCGCAACATTTTACGAAAATGATTTTGAACGGAAGGAATGCGACAAACTCCGCCAATTTTGCCAATCGGTGACGGCTGTCTATCGTCGCGGTAAGCCAGCGCGAAACATTTACCCGTACGAGCCCTTTGAGGAATTCCATCTGCCCGAGATGCGCCGGGTTTTGCGGCAGGTGAGGCTACAGCAGCCGTTTGACATCGTTCACTTCGAGTACCCACAGATGGCGTGTTATGCGGATCTATTTCCGGATGCAATCAAGTTTTTGACTGAAGTCGAGGTCAACTATGCGGCTGCCGCTAGTAAGATTGCCTATATCTACAATCCGTTGAGGCGACTGAAATGGTACTACAACTCAATGCAGGTGCTGGACCGAGAGCTGGCCCTGTGCCGGAAAGTTGACTATCTCGTATGTGTCAACGAAACGGACGCCCAATTTCTCCGAGGCTATCTACCCAGGGAGGCAATCCAGATCGTGCAGACCGGGGTGGATGTTGAGTATTTTGCGCCTGCCGACAATCATGAAGAGCCTTACGCTATCGGGTTTGTGGCGGCCTTCCGGCACGAACCGAACGTCGACGCCGCTCTGTTCCTTGCGCGCCGCATCTTTCCCTTGGTCAAACGGCAAGTTCCACAGGCCCGCCTTTACTTAATCGGCGCATCTCCGCCTGAAAACGTACAGCGATTGCACAACGGCAAGGATCTCCTGGTCACCGGATTCGTGGAAGATTTGCTTCGGTATTATCACCGGATGTCTGTGATCGTGGTTCCGCTGAGAACTGGTGTCGGCATTCGAGGCAAGATTCTCGAAGCCTGGGCTGCCGGAAAACCCGTCGTTGGCACTTCGCTGGCCGCGGCGGGAATCGAAGCGCGCCAGGGAGAAAATATGTACATCGCGGACAGCGCGGAAGAATTCGCTCGATGGACCACAAGATTGCTACAGAACTGGCCCGCCAGAGCGCTGATGGCCGCGCATGCGCGCCAGACTGCAGAGCAGTTTTACGACTGGAATCAATTAGCTGAACGCTTGTGTGCGATTTACGAAGCAGCAGTGCGCCATACGAAACGGTGAATTCTCCATGCCTCCCCTGGTAGTGCAAACCGGGTCTGTCCCAGCGCTTCTTTATCTTTTGCAGCGCTGCGTGCCGCATGGACCGGTGCGCATTTTGGCGCTGGACTGCGAAAACGTTCGCCAATACTTGCGCGGTCTGGACAACGTGGAGCTCCGTTTCTTTCGCCATTCTCAGGATGCCCAAGCTGCGATGGACGATTGGAGTGATTCAGAGAATGTCTACTATATCGGCGGCGCAGCATTCCCGTTCGTCCAGAAAAAGGTGCGCCGCGTGTTTCCCCAGGCCACCAGCTTGCTTCCAGAGCAACAGGAAAACTGGCCGGAGTTCTTAGAACATTTTCAATCGGAGATTCGACGAGATGCCGTGCTTCTGGTGCAGACAGAAAGTGCGGAATTCATCGGAGAGTATCTGCACCAAATTTTTCCTCGATACGGCTTCACTCGCCCTTCCCTCTCCCTGCTCTGCCCCCACAAGGACCTGGCTGGCTGGCGACGAGCCCATCCCGACTGGCAATACTGGACATACAGGACGCCATCAGAATTACTCCCTTTGGCAGTCGCAGTCCGCCGTCAGCAATTCGATGCCTGCGTCATTTTCTTCACGGGCAAGGGATCTTCAACACTCAAGTTCCTGGCACTGCTGGGGGCCGCTCGTCAGAAAATCATCGTCAACGAACACATGCAGTTCATCCAGGCCCGACCTCTCTCGCTCCTCCGTTTTGGCCTGCAGCGTTGGCGCCACGGTGTCCACGTCCAGGGCGCATACCCGTCGGGCACGACGCGGGTGTTGATTGTGCAGACGTGGGACGACGACCGCATGAAAGCCATGCTGATGCGTTTGCGGCAGTCGAGCCCCTTTTTCAGGCCCGTCTACTCCTTGCTAACGCGCGCCGATAAAGCGATCGCTTTCGCTCCCCTTCCCGTGCTCGAGAAAATCTTCACCTACCCGATCGATGCAGGACTTCATGACTACCGGAGAACTTTCCGAACCATCCGTAACGAGCGGTTCGACGCTGCGGTGGTAATCTTCACGGAGGAGCCTTCATTTCGCAAGCTAAAATGGCTGCCGTTACTTGCCGGGATCCGCTACAAACTGATTTTCAACCGTCACTATGACTGCTTTTTCCTTACACCAGGCAAACTGATTCATTATTGGATACGACTTGGCCAGTCACGTGTGCAGCGTCTTCAACACGCCATTTTAGCGCGTTGCAGACAGGACAGGAATCGAGTCTTGATCGTGCAGACCTGCGACGAGACGCGCATGAAGGAAATTTGCAGACGCCTCGAACAGATACGCACCTTCTATCATCCCACCTACTGGCTGCTTACCCGAGCCGACAAGGCGGTCACGTTTAGCGACGTGTCGCTGATTGAAGAGATTCTCACGTATCCAGTCAATCCTGGATTGCGGGATTACTGGCATACTCTGAGGGAAATTCGGAAGAAGCACTTCGACGCTGCGGTGGTTGCTTTTACGGAGGAGGCGATCTATGGAAAATTGAAATGGTTGCCGTTTCTAGCGGCCGTCCCGCACAAATTGGTCTTCAATCGGCATCTCGACTGTTTCTTTTTCACTCCGGTCCGGTTTTTGAGATACTGGATGCAGCGTTATGCCGATGAGGTGCGAGACTTCCGTGTTGCACTACCGCAACTTCTTTGGCCCCTGGCGCTGCCACTGGTGCGCGCCTTTCTTTTTCCATTCCGATTCTTTTACCTCGTGATCAAGATCACATGGATGAAAGTGCGGCGCGCCTATAGTCTGGACTCCTGATTCGACCAACGGATGCGGCGGATCGGGTCCGCCGTTACCGGATTTGGCAAGGCTTTAGGGCCCCCTTACCGCCATGCCAAATCCGGTTTTTTTGTTTTTCTCCAGGCTCCTAGACTTTTTCGTTGATGGCGCGAACCTCAAGAGCGCCTAGCTGGCGCATTTCGTGGAGCGCCTTGTTGACCGCGTTGAGGTAAGCGCGGGCGCTGGCGTCAATCAGATCCGTACTTGCAGCTTTTCCAGTATAGTTTCTCTCATTCAATAGGACATGGACAAACGCCTCGCCTAGCGCGTCCTGGCCGCGTGTCACCGAAGTCAATGTGTAATCCAGGAGGCGACCACGCACTCTTGTAATCCGGTCAATTGCGCGATAGGTCGCGTCAATCGGCCCGTCCCCAGTGGCTGAGTCCAGCCAGCTCTCTTCTCCACGCGCCAAACGAACGGTGGCGGTCGATATCGGCTGATTGCCCCCAATCACCTGGAGGTATTTGAGCGTGTAGGTGTCCGGAATGATCTTAATTCCGTCCTGGATGATGGTGATTAAGTCTTCGTCGTAAATTTCTTTCTTCTGATCAGCAACCTTCGTGAAGAACCAGTATGCTTTCTCCACTGCTTCAGCATCCAGCTCATACCCCAGCTCCTGATATTTCTTTTTCAAAGCATGGCGGCCTGAATGTTTGCCCAAAACCAAGGTGCTGCTGGGAATGCCCACAGACTGGGGAGTCATGATTTCGTACGTGAGGGCGTTCTTCAACACCCCATCCTGATGAATTCCCGCCTCGTGAGCAAACGCGTTCTTGCCGACAATCGCCTTGTTAGGCTGAACGAAGATGCCGGTCAGATTGGACAGCAACCGGCTGGAACGGAAGATCTCTTCAGTTTTGATCTCGGTGTGGTGGCGCAACGCTTCCCCTCGAGTGCGCAGAGCCATGACGATCTCTTCCACGGATGCGTTTCCCGCCCTCTCACCAATGCCATTGACGGTACATTCGACCTGACGCGCCCCGTTGTGGATCGCAGCCAAGGAATTGGCCACCGCCAGCCCGAGATCATTGTGGCAGTGGCAACTGAAAATCGCTTTTCCACTGGCGGGGACGCGGCGAATGACTTCGCGAAAGAGCGTGCCGAGTTCTTCAGGGATGGCATATCCGACGGTATCGGGAATATTAATCACACTAGCTCCCGCCTCGATCGCTGCCTCAAAGACCTGGCACAAAAAGTCCAAGTCCGAGCGAGTCGCGTCCTCGGCAGAAAATTCAACTTCTTCGCACAACGAGCGGGCGTAGCGCACTGCGTCAACCGCTTGCTCCAGTACTTGTGCGCGGGTTTTCTTCAGTTTGTGTTCCAGATGGATATCCGAGGTAGCAATGAACGTATGGATGCGAGGCTTGCGCGCGTGGCAGACCGCCTGCCATGCCCGATCTATGTCCAGTCGCGTTGCGCGGGCAAGCGCGGCGATCGTCGGACGCCGAACCTTCTGCGCAATCGCTGTGACCGCCTCAAAGTCACCTTCCGACGCAATGGGAAAACCGGCTTCAATGATGTCGACGTTCAGCCGCTCCAATTGCTGCGCCATTTTTACCTTCTCCTCCAGGTTCATGCTGGCTCCTGGAGATTGCTCTCCGTCACGCAGCGTGGTATCAAAAACGAAGATTCTACTCATACAAATCCTCCACGATTTGCCGCAAAGTCCAAGGAGCGAATGTAACACAGCCCCTCGTAAGGGGTCAAAGCGTTCCGCTGTGACAAGCTCTCTAGGGTGACAAACGGTCCACGGTGAGACCAGTTCGCCCGTCGCTCCACGACGGCAGAAAATCAACCGGGAACATCGTCATGAATCCAGCAGCTCCCCCCATGGCCCGCCGGGGTGGCGGGTGGCCTAGGTTCTCTTATGATTACCAAAAGCGCAACAACGAGAACTCATGAGACCTATCTGGTCTGGTTCTATACCCGGCATCTTAAGCAATCGCGCATAAAGGTAAGAACGTGGTTTCATGGGAGCCCTAAACCACTGACTATCGCCGATTCGGCAACTACCGTTTTGGGACTTCAGGATGAGATCCGTCGCTCGGAGGAAGCTCGCTACGATCACCGCTTGCACAAAGTGTTGCTTGTGGCCCAGAGCATGAGCTGTCCGCAGGTGGCTCGGTTGCTGGGCGATGCGCCGCACTCGGTGCAGAACTGGGTATGGCGTTTCGAAGAGCCAGGTCTGGGTGGGCTGGTGGAAGGAGAACGACCGGGACGGCGATGGCGTCCGGGGGCGCAGGAACTGCAGGAGATCAACGCCACCCTTCACCGAACGCCCCGCGACGTGGGGCTGACAGGTACTTTGTGAGAAGGCAGGACCCTGAGCGCCTGGATCGAGCAGCATCATAGCATCCGGTTGGGCGTGCGTTAATGCCAGCGGATGTTCCGGCATGCGCGGCTCCATCAAGCGTGGAGACAGCAGCAAGCGGAACGTTTCCGGCTGGATTTTCTGCCGTACAGTTCCGACCTGAATTCTATCGAGCGGCCTTGCAAATTGACGTGCCGATGCTGCCTGCACAATTGTTATTTCGCTCAACTTGACGATGTTATCGCGGCTGTCGAAAGGGAATTTACCCACTGGATGAAATCAAACGATATATTGCGCTGATTATGCGCAATTACTTAAGATGCCATGTATAGATGAGGTTGCTGCCCATTAGGGAACCAGTGTTGATCCTGTTTGGTTTCCTTTAGCGAGATCAGAACTGCCGGTCGAACCGAAAGAATGGGAGATGTGGCAAATGAAAGATGATGAGAAGGTTTTTGCAGAATTGAAAAATCGAGCGACTGATTCGGAGCACGAGCAAGCATTGACAGATCTTTGCAAGGATCTGCTCACGGCGTTTAAAAGCCAGTCGTCAGAGGGAGTCACCGACGTTATCCGCGCTAAGATGCAACAATTACACACTGATTATAACGATGTCCACAGCGCCTTGAAGGAGAAGATGGGGTACAAAGAGAGCAGCAGGTGATGGGTAACTATCGGCTTGCCTCACTGGAAGTGAAGGGATTTCGAGGGTTTCCAGAAAGCGCAGGCGCCAAGGAATTCAAGTTCGACGAACGCTGCACCTTGCTCTTCGGGGTTCAGGGAGGAGCGAAGAGTAGCGCGCTGAGTGCCGTCGAGTGGTGTGTGTTTGGTGACAAGGTCGCCAACATGAGCGACACAGGAATACAAGAGCGCAAGGATTGGTTGGTCAGAAACAAAAGGTCAAGCGAGGCAAGTGTGCAAGTTACCTTTGAGCAGGATGGAAAACTGCTTAAAGTGTATCGTAGCGACCGCAAAGGACGTGGAAAGCCGCAGTTCTACTATCTGGTCAACGACGGCAGCCGCCACGAAGACGAGGAACGACTTCGCGTCATGCTGGGAGTTGAGCTGCCTGACTACATGAGTTGCGTTCACCTTCACCAGGAAGCCATCAATGCGTTGCTTATCGAAGCACCCAATGCCCGAAAGAACGCTCTTGATCGGCTTCTGGGGCTTGCTGATTTGCGCAACCTATTTGACGGCATTACGCGGGCGAAAGTCGCCGATGAGTTGAAAGACATTGACAAGGCGTTCAATAGCATCGAAGACGAAATTAGGGTTGCAATGCAGATTAAGCGCAATGATTTGGTTCGAGCCGTGGATGACGCCAGAGCGCACACCCTTCAAGAAGAGGAACTGTCCCTGGAGAGAGCAAGGGCGCGTTGCGAAACCGTCGCAGCGGGAATTCAGGGTTTCGCCAACGACTACGGATTGACAGCGCCAACTTTGCCTGACTGCCAGACTCTCGAACATTTAGAGCCGTTTGTGAACTCGGGGAAGGAGGCCGTAAGGAAGTTACGCGACGAACAGCCTGATCTCAAGCGTCAGACCGAATTGCTGAAGAGCAGGAGTGACCTCAACAGACTGAAAGCCGACTTTGAAAGCAAGCAAAATGCCCTGACGGAATCGGAGGGCGCGATTGAGGAACTGAAGAACACGCACGGCGAGCCGCCAGTCGTTGTGGAAAGCTTGAGGAAGCTCGAACATGAACTGCTGCAAGACGCAGCAGATCGTCTCAATACCAAAAACAACCGCGCCGGTGTGATTCGAGAGACGCTGAAATTCCTTGAATCCCCACAAGGAGAACGAGCAGAGAAGTGCCCAGTTTGTGAGCAAGATATTAATGCCGCCCATATTCGGCAGCATCTCAGAGAATGGCAACAGAAAATGGAGGGCGCGATAGGCCCCATTGAGAAGGAAATTAAGCAATTCGAATCAGAGCAGAAAAATCTCAAGGCTGTTTTGAGGCAGTTTAGATCTTTGCAAGACGAAATCGAGAGCAAAACCAGAGAATTGCGAGGGGCGATAAGTGCAATCGCCACTGCTCTGAGGAAAGACATTTCAGAGGCGGAGGACCCGCTGGTTCTCGTCACTCAAGAAATCGCAAAGGTGGACGAGGGCTTAGAAGCGATTCGCAACGTAGTTGAGAAAAGCAACAAACGACTGAATGGAATGGATGACGGATTGGAAGACGTGAAGCGAATTATTGCCGTGCTCAATCTTCAGAAAGACATTGAGGACCTGTCCAAAGTGAAAGATAGCCCTGAATACAAGCAGGTTAAGGAAGCACGGCGCGCTACGCACGCCTTCGGGGACAGGGTTGAGACGATCGGTGAGGCGATTCACACCGTGCTGCTAATAACTGCCGACGCAAAAGTCAAATCCACGAAGACTGCGATCTCTGCCATCTATCGTGAACTGGCTCAGCGCAGCGATTTTCCCGACATCGAGATCAACCCAGAAAAGTACGAAGTGATGGCTGTGCGTGATGGGGAGTCCGTAGTCGCGTTACAGATTTTGAACAAGGGCGACATAAACTGCGCAGCCCTCAGTATTTTCCTGGCGCTGGCGACCTCAGAAGACCTCACACACAACATTGGCTTCATCGTCCTCGATGACCCGTCGCAAAGTCTCGATCCTGCCCATAAGGAGAGGCTCGCAAATATTCTCAATCGTGTGCTGGATGGTAAGCAACTCGTCATTGCTACGTCAGAAGAAGATTTCGGCGTACACCTACGCAATAAGTTGACGAAGAAGAAAAAAATCTACACGCTGGAGAAATGGACTGAGGACACGGGGCCAGAAGTGAAGGTGGGGTAGCCGATGGATGCCGCGACCTTCGACTGGCTGGAGAGAATACGAGGACGACACCCGACTGAGTTTGGAAAGGCCTGCCAGATTCTATTGGCTATCTCCTTCTGTCACTTAGGCTTTGGGCGGGTCGTCGAGCGTTCTGTTCAAGGAGTGGACATAGACATTAGCGACCACCCAACGCTCCCGAACTTCTCGATCGAGGTAAAGACGACGCTTAACGACACACTGCAGATTGGACACAAGGACATTAAAGGCTTGGAGATGAGAGCGAAGGACGGGTATGAAACAGCCTTCGCAGTGTTGCGATTGGGGCTGCTCTCAGATTGGATAATTGCTAGAGCGAAGGGTATTCCTGCTGGTGGAATTCCGATTGGAAGGTTGGAGACGCGCGCATTACCCAACTTACAGAATGAACTCAATAGGGTGTTTCCGCAAGTAGTCGCCGATTATGCAAGGGAGATTCTGAGAAAGCAGAGAAACGAGGTTCAAGTATATTTGCAGAGAAGCTTGGCCAATGAGAAACAGAAGGCGGTCCGAAAAGGAGAAGGGGCAGTACCGCAAAAGTAACTCTGTGGAAGCTCGCCCCATGGGTCGCATCAAAGGTTGCACAGCGTGAGTTTTGCACGATTGCAAGAAGGGGCTTAATGTATGGCGCAGGACCCATGCTCAGGTGCCCATAGATCTTGGGACCAAGACAGGAGCGCAACCTCATCTATACACGGCATCTTAAGCAATTGCGCATAAAGTAAGGATGTGGTTTCGTTGGAGTATTAAATCACTGACGGTCGCCGGTTCGGCAACTATCGTTTTGGGACTTCAGGATGAGATCCGCCGCTCGGAAACGGCGTTGGTTCGGTTTGTGACGCGCGACAAAGACTATGTAGGTTGTGTCGCCTTCCGCAATGACGCCTTGAAGAAAAGCGTGATGCAGACGTCGAAGGCAAAACGTAAACCGGCTGCCAAAGTGGTAGCCAGTCAGGAGAAGAAGAAGAAAAAAGCATAACGCCATATAGCCGATGTACAGCGCAAGAGAGGCGTCTAAGATTCTCAACGTTCCCGAATCCAAGATACGCTATTGGGACCGCATCGGCCTGGTCAAGCCCAGTGTCCGCACAGCACGTCGCAGGCTCTACAATTTTCAGGATCTGGTCTGCCTGCGCACTACGAAAACACTGGTAGAAAATGGCTACGCCCCTCGCCGCATCAAGACCTGCCTACGCAATCTTCAATCATTTTTCCCCGATAGTGATCATCGCCTGCACGCACTGAAAATTTTCGGTGACGGTGACAAGTTGATTGTGGATGTGGAGGGGCGATTGGTGGATTCGGGCACCGGCCAGCAAATATTGCAATTTAACCTCAACACAGCGATGCGGGATCTGCGTAAAAAGATTCGGGATATTGCCGGCCGCGCTGAGGACGCCCAGTTCTGGTTTGAACAGGGCGCCTCATTGGACAACGATCCCGAACGCTATCCGGAAGCGATCCACGCCTACGAAACCTCGATCCGCTTGGACAGTTCCCTTCCTCATGCCTATGTGAACTTGGGAAATCTTTACTACAACATGGGGGAGAGGCGACGCGCTGAGCAGTTGTATCGTCAAGCCCTACAGCGTGATGAAGACCATCCTCAAGCACATTATAATTTGGGAAACGTTTTGGAAGAGGCTGGAAAGCTGCAGGAAGCTATTTATCATTGGAAGCGCGCTTTCCAGTTGGATTCCCACTTCGCGGATCCTGTATTTAATCTGGCTCTGGTTTATCAAAGGCTGAAGATGTGCAAGAAAGCGAAGGCCCATTGGCAGAGATATCTGCAACTGGACCCCAGTGGCCCGTGGGCCGACATGGCGCGCAGCCAGTTGAAAAGTCTCGATTGGACTTAAAGTCGAAAAGCCATCAAGACATTCCAAGCCATTCGAGGCCAGCGAAGGAAATTTTCCAATATTCATAGCCATAAAATTCTTACATCTTCTTCCACCTGCCTAAACTCTTTATCCCCAGTCACCAACTCGGCTTTGCGTGATTTTGCTAACGGAGCCACCACCCTACATGTTCTTGTAATTCGGCCCATCGCCACCCTGTGGCGGGACCCAATCGATAATCTGATACGGGTCCATAATGTCGCAAGTCTTGCAATGCACGCAGTTGGAAAAGTGAATGAACGGTATATTTCCCCCTTCCCGCGGGACAATTTCGTAGACGGCCGCAGGGCAAAAATATTGGCAAGGATTTCCATATTCGTAGGTACAACGGTCCTTGCAGACGTTTACGTCAAGCACGTGCAAGTGGCAGGGCTGATCTTCGTCGTGAGACGTGTTGGAGTGGAACACGTCGGTGAGCTTGTCAAACGTTATCGAAGGGTCGTACTGCTTCTCAGAGGAAGGCAAGAAGGGAGATGGGGAGGGGTGAGGGGGGGGTAGGGGGATGGAGGTAGCCACACTTCCCCCCCGTCCCTCCATCCTTCCCTCCGTTCTCCCCCCACTCTCCTGGGCGGAAATCACTCCTAGCTTTCGCATCCGCTCGTGCCCGGCCCCGATCGGCCAAGGATCTCGCAAACCGCGGCCGCCGCTTATCATTTGCAACGCTGCGTGCAACGTCCCCGCAAAGAGACCGCCATGGAATGCTTGATGAAAATTTCGCACCCGGTACAATTCCTCGTATGCCCAACTCCGCCGGTATTTTTCCGGATAGCTTTCCAGCCCCGCAAGAGAGAAATCATTCGCCAAGAAACATTCAAAGATTGCCTCTGCCGCCAGCATTCCTGATTTCATCGCCAAGTGAATTCCCTTCAGCCGCTGCGAATTCAAGAAGCTTGCGGCGTCACCAATGATCATCACCCCGTCATGCAACAAGCGCGGCTGTGAAAACAGGCCGCCCTCAGGAATTGCCTTGGCCCCGTAACTGACCAATTTCGCGCCGTGCAGCAAATCGGCCACCAGGGGGTGTTGTTTCCATTTCCCAAACAGCCAGTGCGGATCAGTCCGGGGATCTTCATACTCCAGCCCTACCACGAGGCCCACATCCAGCACGCCGTCCCTCCTCATGTAAAGGAAGCCTCCGCCGAAAAGCTTCGGACCCAACGGATAGCCAAGCGTGTGTGTGACCATTCCCTCCGGCAAGCGGTCGGTCGCCAACTGCCAAGTTTCTTTCATGCCTAGCGAGTAGACCTGTGGAGCTCGACCTGCATCCAGGTGGCATTTTTTCACCAGTCGCTTCGTCAACGTACCGCGTGGACCCTCCCCCAGCACCGTGACCTTCGCAAACAGGTCAGGCCCCGGCTCGTAATTCGCCTTCGGCCGTCCATCCTTGTCCAAACCCTTGTCGCCGCTGTGCACGCCGACGACACGATCACCATCAAACAGCAACTCGACCCCGGGAAACTCTGGGAAGACATTGATCCCTTTCTCCTCGCATTGTTCAGCCAGCCAGGCGACGAATTTACCCAAGGAGACGACATAGTTGCCGTGATTGCTCATCGGCGGGGGGATCAAGGGGAGCGGACATTTTCCACGCTCGGTCAAATAGTAGATACGATCCTTTACCACCGGAGTTACCACCGGCGCGCCGCGCTTCGCAAAGTCTGGAATCAGCTCTCGCAGCGCGCGAGGATCGAGAATCGCCCCGCTAAAAGAGTGCGAATTTACTTCTCTTCCCTTTTCAATCACCGCGATGGAAATTTCGCCCAGTTTTTGGCCACCACGGACGCCACGCTCAATGCAGGAATTATGCTCCTCGATTAATCGAGAAAGGTGATAGGCGCCGGCCAGACTGGCTGGACCGGCGCCTACAAAGAGAATGTCGAACTCCAAAGAGTCACGTTCGGGCATCATTCAATCTCGGATTATTTCATTTTCCTGATCTGCCCAATTCCCTCCGCGCGGCGTGGCTCATTGTTAAGAAGTCGGTGGATGTCCCAGATCATTTCCTCCCGGGAATAAGCAGCAAAGTCCAGGATGTGAGTGTCCATGCGAATCGCATCCTCTGGGCAAACTTCGACACAAAAGCCACAAAACACACATTTGCCAAGATCGATGTCAAAGCTTTCAGGATACTTCTCGATATTCGGATCGGGGTGCTCGGCCGCCACGATGTAAATACAACTCGCCGGGCAGATTGTCTCGCACATCATGCAGGCGACACATCGGGGAGAACCGTCGGCGCGCTTGGTTAAGCGGTGCAAAGACCGCAGGCGTGACGAATAGCCGCGCATTTCTTCCGGGTATTGGACGGTTGCCGCGCCGCGATGTTCTGTCCATAAACCCAGTAAGTGAAAAATATGGACCGCCAGATTCCCGAAGAAGTGCGCAGCAGTAAGTTTTAGTCCGCGCACAATCTCCGGAACATAGGTGCGTTGCCAAAAAGTCAGTCCGGATCCTTTCTCTGCTTGCTTTGGCACTTTCACGATTTCTTCCATCAAATCCGGCGCTCAACGGCAGCCCCACCGATCTTCGAACCGACCTAATCCCCTATCGATGCAAAAGTAGTAAGACGCCACCGGTAACCACGACATTAAGAATTGAAAGCGGCAGCATCATCTGCCAACCGAGGCGTATGAGCTGGTCATAACGAAACCTTGGGAACGTCCAGCGAACCAGCAGGGACAACCAACAGAAGAATGCCAGCTTCGACAGGAAGGTGAGCACCTGAATCACACACACGACCTGCTGTGACAGGACCAGAATCCCTCCCCCTGGCAAATGAAATCCATCCCGGTACAAGTAGGGAAATTGCCAGCCGCCGAAAAACAACGTCGCTACCAGTCCCGCCACTACCACGGTCTCGACAAAGTCGGTCATAAGAAACATTCCGAACTTTATTCCCGAATACTCAAGAAAGTAACCAATGATTTCTGACTCCCCTTCCGGCAGGTCAAACGGGGCCCGCTTGGTTTCCGCCATGGCTGCGGTGACGAACAGCAGAAAACCCAGCGGTTGGTAAAAGACACCCCAGGCAGGGAGAAACCCTAGCAGCAGTTCTCCTTGCCGATGCACTATCGTCTGGAGATTGATCGTGCCAAAGACCATGACCAGACCAATGACCGCTGCGCCAATGGTGATTTCATACGAAATCATTTGAGAAGCGGCGCGCAGTCCCCCAAGCAAGGAAAAGTTGTTGTTCGAAGCCCAGCCCGCCAGCACAAATCCATACACGCCCATGGACATCGCCGCGAACACATAAAGCAAGCCAATATTCAGGTCTATGACCTGGAGATTCACCGGGTGGCGACCGATCCAAAGCTGGTCGCCGAACGGAATCGCGGCAAAACTAATCAAAGCAAAGAACAGCGCGACAAATGGAGCTACCGCATGCAACCCTCGGTTGGCTCCCGCGGGAACAAAGTCTTCTTTGCTGACCATCTTCAGAGCGTCGGCCAGAGGGTGAAACAGTCCCAACCATGTGAAGCCAAAAATCGAGGCCCGGTTGGCTCCAATTCGATCCTGCATCAAGGCGCTCTGCTTGCGCTCGGCCCAAGTCAAAAGCATGACGAAGTTCAGCAGAACGAAAAGGCTAAATGCCACCTTGCCTGCAGCCACGGCCAATCCTTCCATCATGCGTGCTCCCGTTGCGCAATCGTCGTCTGATATGCCAGTTCCACATCCGGCGGATCCAGAGTACTCTGGTCAAAGAAAGGAAACTCAGCGCGCAAATCCAACAACAATTGTTCTCGCTCAAACGGTTGCTCCGGCATCCTAAAATGAGCCGCGATCCGTGCGATCAATTCATTCTCCGGCAATGAATCCCCCAGAGGTACTAAAGCTCGCTCGAATCGTTGCGCACGACCTTGAAAATTCGTGAAGCTTCCGTTTTTCTCCGCGTACGTTGCCGATGGCAACACGAGCCCAGCCTGCTCCGAGGTTGCATTGGAATTACTTCCCACGAAAATCAGACGCTTCAGCGAAACAAGCGCCGCTTTGAACTCTGGCTCCAAGCTGAGGTCCTGTAAGAACGCCACCAACATTCGCAGAGTACCCTGCTTGATCTCCTCGGCCATCCACCCTCCATTTTCCCGCTGGCGGTGATACAGACCCAGTTCCACGCAGCCGCGCCTGTTTGGATTCTTGTCGCCCCGGATGAGGAAGTTATCTTCAAATCCCGGATGCTCCCCCGGATTTCGGAAATCGATCTTGCTAATGCCCAGGTGTCGCGCTAGCTTCAAGATCGCGTAGAGATCCTCGTTGGATAACTCTGGGGAAAGGAAAAAGCCGACTGAGTCTTTACCGTGCTGCTCGATGCTTTCCCCGATCCAAGCCGCCGCAGTTTTCAGCGCGGTCTCCATGCCGAGGGGAATCACTCCGTCCGCCGTTTGCGCCTCACATTCCCGCAAGCGATTTGAAGCATCGATGTGCCGAAAACCGTATCGCCCCTCGTCACAAATCCACCACTTGTTCACCGCAGGGTTAAAGCGCGGTTTAATCCTTAAAATCCGCTTCCCTTTAGACTGATAAGGACGCAGTACGTTGTAATGGATCTCGATGTTGCACCCGCGGGCACAGCCGGGGCAAATCGACGCGGTCCGGTTCAGATACCAGACCCGGCACTGGAAACGAAAATCACGCTCGGTAAGGGCTCCCACCGGACAGATGTCAATCACATTGCCGCTGTAGGCATTGTTGAGTTCTCTTCCCTCATAGAGGGCGATCTCGGATCTCTCCCCGCGATTGACGATCCCTAACTCGTGGCTTTTGCTCACTTCGTCGCAAAAACGAACGCAGCGCGAACACAGTATGCAGCGCTCGTTGTCCAGCATCACGTGCGGCCCGATCGGGTACGCCTTACGCCGTTTGATCTTATTCTCCAGGAACCTGCTTTGGTAAAGGCCGAACTCCATGTAATAGTTCTGTAAATCGCACTCGCCGGATTGGTCGCACACCGGGCAGTCCAACGGATGATTCGAGAGGAGGAATTCCAGAACGCTCCGGCGCGCGAGTCGCACGTTCTCCGTGATAGTGTGCACCACCATGCCGTCTGCCGCCTGACTATAGCAAGCAACCTCCAGCCTCGGAGCCTTTTCGATCTCTACCAGACACATGCGGCAACTGCCCGCAATGCTCAGGCCAGGGTGATAACAATACCGTGGGATGTAAATTCCCAAGGCCTCGGCCGCCTGAATCACGGTGGTGCCTTTAGAGACTGTGATCGGCTGGCCGTCGATTGTCAGAGTCGGCATATCAGTCGAATACAAAGTGCGGAATGCGGAATGCGGAATGAGAAAAGCTTCGCCCCCAAGAACATCGAGGTGTGGAACGACTTGGATTCTGTGTCTTCATGGGGTTCATGGCTCCGACCCCGCGCTCTGCATTCTCCTTGCGCACTCTGTATTCCGCACTCTATCTCACCGCGGTGCATCTTTTATGAAAGATGTGACTTTCAAATTCCTCGCGAAATTTGGTAACAAAGCTGATCATCGGCATCGCCGCGCCGTCTCCCAGCGCGCAAATGGTGTTCCCTTGGATGTTGTTGGCCACACGCACCAAGTTTTCAAGATCGCCCTTGACCCCCCGGCCCGTAAGGATGCGATGGAGGATGCGCGTCATCCAACCGGTGCCCTCCCGGCAAGGCGTACACTGGCCACAGCTCTCATGCTGGTAAAACTTGCCGAGCACGGCAAGCGCTTTGACCAGACAGGCACTTTCATCCATCACAATAACTCCCGCCGAACCGAGCATAGAACCAATCGCCGCCAGAGATTCAAAATCCATCTTTACGTCGATTTCTTGGGCCGTCAGCACCGGGGTTGATGAACCGCCCGGTATCACCGCTTTCAGCTTCCTGCCGTTCCTCATCCCTTCGGCGTACGTATAAATGATCTCGCGCAAAGAGGTCCCTAAAGGCAATTCGTAAACGCCGGGTTTCCTGATATGGCCACTGACCGAATACAATCGCATTCCACCACTCTTAAGACTGCCCAGGCGGGAGAACCATTCTCCGCCGTTCCGGATGATGACGGGGACATAGGAAATCGTTTCTGTGTTGTTAATGATCGTCGGGCGGCCAAACAGGCCCGAGACGGCAGGAAACGGAGGTTTGAGGCGGGGCCACCCCTTCTTGCCTTCCAGCGACTCCAACAGCGCAGACTCCTCCCCGCAGATATACGCTCCTGCTCCCAAGTGAATCATCACATCCAGGTCAAAGCCGGTTCCGAAAATGTTTTTGCCGAAAAATCCGGCCCGGTAAGCTTCTTCCAGCGCAGTCTGAAGGATATTGGCGTACCGAACATACTCGCCCCGCGCGTACACAAAACATTGATGTGCGCCAATGGCAAAACTTGCGATCATCACCCCTTCCAGCAATGTATGGGGGGTCCACTCGATAATGTGTCGGTCTTTGAATGTCCCCGGTTCGCTTTCGTCACAGTTCACCACCAGATACCTGGGTTCGGGAGAATCCTTCGGGATGAAGCTCCATTTTCTCCCGGTGGGAAACCCCGCTCCGCCCAGGCCGCGCAAGTTCGACTTCATTACCTCTTCGATAATCTCCTGCGGGCTCATGCATGTGAGCGCCTTACGAGCCGCCTCGTAGCCATCGTTCTGCAAGTAGAATGAGAGTCTTCGCGCCTCCGGATTGAAAAAATGTTTGGAGAGAATTTTTTCCATTATGAGAGTTTGTCCAGCAACTCGTTCACCCGGTCGGACGTCATATTTGCGTAATAGTCGTCGTTGACCTGCATCGCCGGCGCCATATCGCAGGCGCCCAGACATTCCACCGTGGTAACAGTAAAGCGACGATCTGCCGTCGTCTCTCCCTCCTCAATCCCCAACCGCCGGCACGCAGCCGCTACGGATTCCTCCGCACCCTGCAGGTGGCAGGAGAGATTGGTGCAAAACTGTAGGTGGTGCTTGCCTACAGGTTTGGGTAACAACAGAGTGTAGAAAGTGATGATCTCACGCACATCGATCACAGGAATGCCTAACAGTTCTGCGACGGCTCTCTCGATCTCCGGTGAAATATAGCCGTTGCGGCGCTGGCAAGCATGCAAGATGGGCAGCAACGCCGGCCTGCGCTGGGGATGTTTCGCAAGGATCTCTGAGATCTCGGCCAGAAGCTGATCGGAAAGCGTTTCAAGACTCATCGGTCCAGCTCTCCTCCAATCATGTTGACGGAGCCAAAAGTGGGAATGAGATCCGCCATCGAATAGCCGATTAAAAAATGTGGCAGGGCGGCCATCGTGGGAAAGCACGGGGGGCGGCAACGGACTCGGTACGGCCGATCTGTGCCATCGCTGACCACGAAGAAACCCAGCTCGCCATTGGCCCCTTCCACCGCGGTGTAAGTCTCTCCTTTCGGTGGGCGCAGGCCATGGCCGGTCATCACCATTTTGAAGTGATTCATTAATCCTTCGATATTGCTGTAGGTTTCTTCTTTCGGCGGTAGCATCACCTTTCGCTCCGGTATGTTGACCAAACCGCTAAACACTCGCTCGGAACCCGCCAGCGTTGGTTCCGCGTTGACCGATCTCCTCAGCAATCCTTCTGTAGCGCCAAACTTTGATAGATCGCGCATTTCAGCGGCGGACATAGGCCGGCCCTCGAAGTCCACGTTGATTTCCCCTTTAGGCATTCGGTCAAACGCCTGTTCCACGATGCGCATACTTTGTTCCATCTCACGCAGCCGGCACAAATACCGATCGTAGTTGTCTCCTTGTATGCCCAGAGGCACTTCAAAATCGAGACAGTCGTAGACCAGGTAAGGCGTCACCTTGCGTACATCATAATTCACTCCACAAGAGCGCAAGAATGGACCGGTAATGCCATATTGAATGGCAATCTCCGGAGTGCACACGCCCACCCCGCGCATCCGGTCATAAAAGATGCGATTCTTGGTGAGCAATCGGTCCACTTCGTCGAGCACTTCACGAGTTTTCCGTAACGCCAAGCGCGTCTTTTTCTCAAACTCCCATGGAAAGTCGGCCTTGACTCCGCCAATGCGTACATAGCTTACCGTGAGACGCGCGCCGGTCACATCTTCGATTAACTCGTAAATATACTCGCGCGCCTTCATCAGATAGAGAAATACCGTGAACGCTCCCAACTCCATCGCGCTCGCTCCGATGCAGGTGAGGTGATCCGTGACCCTGGACAACTCGCTCATGATCACACGGATATACTTGCAGCGTTCGGTGATCTCGATGGCCAGCAGTTTTTCCACTGCCTGGGCGTAGCCGAAATTACAAATCAAGGGCGAAACGTAGTTAAGCCGATCCGTGTAAGGAATCGGGTGCATGTAGTTGCCCTGTTCGCAGCTCTTTTCAAAAGCGCGATGCAGGTATCCTATCTCCACTTGCGCATCGACCATCGTCTCACCATCCAGCTCAACGTCAATCTTGACAGTCCCATGCGTTGCCGGATGGGATGGTCCGATCGATAAGCGCATCCGGTTGGTGCTAACGGGTGTTGAGGTTTCAACGTTATCCATCAGCTCGTTTCTCATGAGATCTTCGGACCAACCAGCGGCTGACGCTTATTCACTGGGTAGTCCTTACGCAAGGGATGTCCCTCAAAACTTTCGTACAACAGGATTCTCCGCAAGTCGGGGTGACCCGAAAACCGAATACCAAACATATCCCACACTTCCCGCTCGAACCAGTTGGCCCCTTCCCACAATGAAATCAGCGTCGGAACTTCAGCATGATTCTCCTCCACTGGCACTTTCATCCGCACGCGCTGCTTGAAGGGGAGAGAAAAAAAATGGTAAACGACCTCGAAACGGGGCCTGCGTTGTGGATAGTCAACTGCCGTGATATCAATCAGGAAGTTGTACCGCAGGTCCGGGTCATCGCGGAGAAAGCGGCTGATTTCCACCACCTTGTCCTTGTGCGCCACGAAAAAATCATCGCCGAATGCTTGGCCGACATCAAAGAGCCAATCGCCGAATTTTTCCTTCAGTTTACGCAGTGTAACGCCTAGCTCCATGGGACCCTCGGATCGTCGTCGCCCGCAGGCTGCGGAGTCGCGGTTTTCGTCTGTCTCACTTCTGGCTGCCACCTGCAAACCCGCTAAAACCGCGGCGACCGCCAACGCTACGTCATCTGAGGCTGGTTTTGGATCTTTTTCTGCAGCTTCATCAGCCCGTCTAAAACCGTTTCCGGGCGCGGCGGACACCCTGGAATATACACGTCCACCGGAATGATCGTGTCGATCCCCATCACAGTCGCGTAGTTGTCGTAGAACCCGCCGGTGCAGGTACACACTCCAAAAGCAACAACCCACTTGGGCTCGCACATCTGGTCGTAAATCATTTTTAGCGCGGGGGCCAGCTTGTGGCTGATTGTCCCGACCACAAACAACACATCAGCCTGTCGCGGTGAAAAGCGCGGCAGGCCAGCGCCAAAGCGGTCGATGTCATAGTGGGAGCATGCGGTGGCCATGTATTCCATTCCGCAGCAAGCAGTGACAAATGGGTACTGAAAAATGGAATACTTGCGCGCCCATCCGATCATTTTATCCAAACGACTTGTAAAAAACCCTCCCGCAGGAGTATTCATTGCCACCGCAGCGCACCCCTCATCCACGCGTAGATCAAGCCGACGAAAACAAATGCTAGGAACACCACCATGCTCACCAATCCCTGAGGTCCCAAGGTGCGAAACACCACTGCCCAGGGAAAGAGAAAAATGAGTTCAATGTCAAAGAGAATGAACAACAACGCCACCAAAAAAAACTTGACGGAGAACTTTCCACGAATGACGGCATGCGGCGGGTTTCCGCATTCAAATGGCAGCGCCTTGACCGGATTGGAACGCTTCGGTCCAAAGGAGACCGCCAGCAACAGCAGCAGCCCGGCAAGAGCTGCTGCGGCCAATACGTACAGAAGAAATCCAACAGCGTCCATATCTCCAACAGGCGCACTGCGGAGTGCAAAAGCAGAATGCTGAACGCGCAGCGAGCGCCTTGATCAGTCCTCGGACTTATGAGAACGAAGCAAGGGGATACGCGTTATCAGGTGACGTATGTGAATTTTGGGCCGGTTACAGACTTCGGTCCGCAGTCGGCATGCAATCCACATTCCGCACCTCATTGGTTCCCAACCCTCCGCTCAGTAGACTTTGAGTTTCGTCACCCGCATCTTCTTTCCCACCACGGTGACGTCATAGCCCACTTCCAGACCGACCCGCAATGCGCTTTCCGGCCCCAACAGGTCGATTTCCGGAATAAAGAAGAACAAGTGTTTCCCATTTTTCGTCTTGAGGAATCCGTAATGCTTGTCGGAAAGATATTTGACAATCCGGCCCCGCGGAAACGTCACTTGCAGAGACGCCAGCTCCTCAGGCAACCTCCAGCTCGGACGGTATTTCCTCTCAACAAACTCAATATGCATGCTTTATCGCGCTGCCAGTCGGGAAGGCCTCTCCTTTGCCAAGGCCAGATCCACTCCCACCGGCAAGTAATCTAAAATCAAAACGCCATTCAAATGATCCATTTCGTGTTGTAGCACGGCAGCTTCCAATCCGCTCTCACGTATTTCAAAAAATTTACCGGCCGCATCTTGCGCCTTCAGCCACACTTCGGCTGCCCGCTCCACGGTAACACGAACGTCGGGAATGCTCAGACACCCTTCGTCGCCAACGTGCTTGCCCTCCAGATGCAGGATTTCCGGGTTCACCACCACCTGGGGTTGGTCCCGTTTTTCACTAGCGTCGAACACAAAAATTCTCTCGGAAAGGTTTACCTGCGGTCCGGCCAGTCCTACCCCCTTATTCTGATACATGGTTGCAATCATTCGCCGCGCTATGGAGGCGAGCCTCTGATCGAACATCGCTACCGGCGCCGCCACCTTGCGCAGGATGGGGTGTGGATACTGAACAATGGTAAAAGTTCTCATTTCACCGCCTGTAGCGTCGGGCTGTACCCAGGAACCGAGGTAGGTCCGTTTTCCAGCATGTCCTTATTCCACTTAGCTCCGTCCTTGTCATACGCGGATAATTCGAAATATTGCGTCAATTCAATACAGTTTACCGGACACGCCTCTTGGCACAGGCCGCAGAAGAGACAGCGCGACAGATCGAAGGTAAATTCTCTCAAAATCTTGCGCCGAGTTTCCGGATCTCTCTCGCTGGTGACCACGATCAGATCCTCCGGACATGCGAGGGCGCACAAATCACAGGAGATGCAGAGCGTTTCGCCCGTCTCTGGATCCTTATTCAAACGAGGAGCGCCCCGATACCTGTCTGCGATGTGAGGGCGTTGTGTTGGGTATTGCTCCGTATACGTCCGACGCAGCATGTAAGAGACGGTAATCAGCAACCCTTTAAGAATATCGATGAAAAAAAGGCGTCTTAAGAAATCCAACATGATCTACGCGACCTTCTTTCCTGTCTTCCCCATGATCTTATCTTGCAAGCGCATCAATCCATACAGCAAGGCTTCCGGCCGTGGAGGACACCCAGGGATGTAGACATCCACCGGGATAACCTTATCCACCCCTTGCAATACTGAATAGGAATTGAATGGACCGCCACAATTAGAGCACGCACCCATGGAGATCACCCACTTGGGATCGGGCATCTGGTCATACACCCGTTTCACCACCGGGGCCATTTTCAACGTCACCGTGCCGGCAATAATGATCAAGTCGGACTGACGCGGACTGGGACGAAAAATTCCTGCTCCGAAGCGATCCATATCGAAACGAGACGCACCCGTCGCCATCATCTCAATGGCGCAACACGCCAGACCAAAGGTCATCGGCCAGAGCGACGACTTGCGCGCCCAGCGGAAAAGCTGGTCCACGGTAGTCGTGATAAAATTAGGCTTTGCGTCTTTCATCTCCGGTACTTCCGGAAGGCTCCAAGCTGGCGCTAGCTGTAAATCATTTCCCATGAATTTCCCTCAGTGTTTTCCGGAATATCAATCTCCTGAAATTCTATTATGATGCTGTGGCAAAAGGCGGTTCGCCGAATCACAGTCCGAACAGCGGCCGCTCGCATACAGTCCAATCATTTCAAAACTTAGTATAACAAAGTCTAAGTGGCTCTTTCGACCAGTCGCGCGATCAATACCTTAACCTTAGATTCGATTTGGTCCCTTACGATCTTGAAAAACCGCTCGCGGTGACCCATGGGGTCCGCAATGTCCCAATGTTCGATTATTTTCCCGTCCAAGCAGGAAACAAAATCAGCAGTGTCAACACTTCCCACCGATATGATGACTTGCATGGCATCAAGATTCACTTCGTCCAGGCCCTTGCTGCAATGCCCAGAAATATCAATGTCGATTTCCCGCAACGCCGCGATCGCGCCCGGGCTCACATATCCTGCCGGCAGCAAGCCCGCGCTAAACACATCCCACCCCGGCGCCAGCTTTCGGGCCAACCCCTCAGCCATCTGACTGCGACATGAATTTCCCAAGCACACGAAGAGAACCTTCAAAGAGTTCCTATTCCCAGGAATTTCCTTCATTTTGTCTAACTTCTCATGCTATCCAATTCTTTTGGGTCAAGGAATGAAATAATTGTAAAGAGAGTTATTTGTAATGAAAATGACTACAATGTGGGTTTATTCCACTACTCATTCACCTAGTTTTTGTGAATGAGTAGCCTGTCCCCGCACTGTAACGTTCAATCGCATCCCGAATCGGCGTATCCTTATCAGCACCATGCCCGTATTCGGCAAGAAGAAAGTCGTAGTGATCGGTGGCAACGCCGCAGGTATGACCGCAGCATCCCGCCTGCGGCGCTTGGAGGCGGGCGCTCAAGTTACCGTGCTGGAAAGAAGCAGGCACATCTCCTACTCCATCTGTGGCGCGCCTTACTATGTGGAAGGATTAGTTCCTCGCGTGGAGGATCTGCTTACTTTTACGCCAGAGACCGCTTACAGCAAGCGGGGTATTCACGTCCGGACCGAATGGGAAGCCACACAACTTCTCCCCAGTCGAAGGGAGGTCGAATGCCGTGACCTCCGGACCGGTCTCACCGAGCGGCTCGCTTTTGATAATCTGGTACTGGCCACCGGGTATCGACCCGCAGTCGGCTCCGTCGTGGGAGCGGATCACCCTGCGGTATTCAAAATCAGCCAACTGGAACATCTTATCCGGCTGAATCAATTTTTGCAGACAAATCACCCCCGCAATGCCATCGTGGTGGGCGGCGGATATATCGGCTTAAATACCGCGGAAGCGCTCGTTAAACGCGGACTGTCAGTTCAGGTACTCGAGAAAGAAGATCACGTCTTCCGACCCGTCGACCCTGATATTGCCGGGCTCATAGAGAAAGAATGCAGGACACGCGGCATCCAAGTTTCTCATTTTACCCCTGTCAGCCAGATCCTCTTTGACGGCAACTGCCCCAGAGGCGTGATTGCGGGAGGCGAATTCTACCCAGCAGATCTGGTGGCGGTGGATGTAGGCGTCGTTCCTAACACCGATCTGGCTACAGAAGCCGGACTCCGAATTGGTACAAGCACTGCGATTGCGGTGTCTCCCCGAATGGAAACCTCGCAAGAAGGTATCTACGCCGCAGGCAACTGTGCCGAAACGACGCACCTGATTACGAAGCGAGCAGTGCTAAGCGGGCTAGGTACGCACGCTGTGAAGCAGGGCCGAGTGGCCGGAGAAAACATCGCAGGCATGCGCTCCGAGTTTCCCGGAGTGCTACAAACGTCCATCACTAAATTCTTTTCTCTCTCGGTGGCACGAACAGGCCTCAACACATGGGAGGCGCAAAGGCTTGGATTTGATTTCGCCTCCGTGTCTGTTCAAACGCCTGCGCGGGCCGCGTACCTGCGCCCCAAGGAGACGGTCACCGTAAAACTGCTATGGGAGCGGAAAACACAAAGGCTCCTGGGAGCCCAAATCGCCGGGAGTCCCTGGACGGTAAAACGAATTGATGTGATGGTAGCTTGTATCACGTCAGGCATGACCCTGGAGCAAATAGCGCAAATCGATCTAGCTTACTCACCTCCCCATTCTCCGTTATGGGACCCGATTCAGGTCGCAGCCAACACCGCATTGCGACAGTCACGCTAGCTGCACACCGGATGAAGAATGACGGATGTGGATGGAAGTGCGTGTGTCTTCATCTTTCAACCTCATCCTTCGCATCCCCCTACACACGGATCCCGTACCTTAAATAGAAGTTGTATCCTCGGAACTCATCCTGCAAAGATCGCAATAAGGAAAGTGGCAGAGGGACGCCGCTGGCTGAAACGTTTTCCTGCACCTGCTCGGCGGTCTTTGCTCCAGGGATCGTTGTGCTTACCACCGGGTGTGCCAGGATAAACCCGAGAGCGACAAAAACCGGCTTTGCATGATGGATGCGGCACAATTGCACGTATCGTTCCACCTTCGGCGCCACATCAGACAACCGCCGTCGGGTAAGAAAATTATTCCGAACATCTTGAGGATGAAAATCCGGGGATTGGATTTTCCCTGTCAGCAGCGCTGATGCCAGAGGAACTCGAGCAATCATTCCATAACCGGATTTCGCGGCCAGCCCAAATAACCTTTCCGCCGCCTTTTGATTAAATACGTTGAACAATACCTGCAGCGTGACACCGAAACCCCTGTTCATGATCTCTATACCCTCTGAGGGATGGCTGATCGAGACTCCGTAGTGCCGGATCTTACCCTCGGTCTGCAGTTTTTCCAGCGCTTCTCCAGCACCGCTGTTCCAGAGGACTCGTAATAACGGATTGTGCAGTTGATACAAATCCAAGTAATCCGTCTGCAGCCGGCGCAATGACGCTTCGCAGGACCTCACCACATGCGTCCCGCTGAAATCCTTGCGGATTGAACCATCGGGCAGCTTGACGTTGCCCACTTTGGAGGCAATCACCACGGAGGGACGGTGGTCCCGCAGCGTTTCTCCAAGCAACATCTCACTATGCCCGAGGCCATAAATATCGGCAGTGTCAAAAAAATTGACTCCCGATTCCAGCGCGCGCTGAATCGCAGTCTTCGATTGGCGGTCATCCACAGGGCCCCAGCCGATCGGCCTTCCGTGAATCTCAAATGGCCCCCCAATGGCCCAACCACCAAAGCCGATTTCACTCACACGCAAGCCGGTACGGCCGAGGGTACGGTAATTCATTTGACTCTAGGGTCGGATGGCGGAAGGTGAAAGTTTAGCGTGAAAGGCGGAAAGTCCTACGTTCCAAGACAAGATCCCTTATAAGCGGTGATCCTGGGCCTTCGACTTTCGACCTTCCACCTACTTCAGTTGCAAGATTTCTTGCTCCAACTGTTCCAAGAAAACGGCGCGTTGTTCCGGATCGGAGCGAACCCGTTCCAGATTGTCGATTGCGAGCTGGATGACTTGCATATGGTGATTTTCGTCGCGGGCAAACTCCAGGCAGAGACGTTTGCCCACATCGTCCAGCTTTTCAGCCATGTTCTTGAAGAACTCGTGGTTTTCTTTTTCCATGAACCAGGCTTCCTTCAGAGTGCGCATTTCCACTTCCTCGCCTGCGACGGTCTTTCTAAAATTGGCAGAGGAGCGCCTGAAGGCGGTGGCAACCTCATCGTAATCAAAGATGAAAAAGCGTGGTTGTTTTTCGAGCCAGTCGTTCTCTTCTACCAGTTTCTGATATTGGCGCTTTAACAGTTCCAGGTGATGTTTTTCTTCGTTCACCAACGCCAAAAAAAGTCGACGGCTCCAGTCCTCCTTAAAGCAATCCAGGTGAGAATGATAGAATCTGATCCCACGCTCTTCGGTGTGAATGAAAAGTCGAAGTACGTCGCGTTCAAACACTTTGGAAATATTTTCCTGAACCCGTGCTCCGCCCTTTTCCACCTTTGCGCCCTTCTGGCAATTTTCACAAATTCCGAAAATTTGCACTTTATGATCACTGGGAATGAACCCGTACTCGACGGGGATCTCATCCATGATGCGCTCGAGCGTCGGGTGGATGAACTCAATCGCCCCGTGGCATTCCGCGCAAACCAAATGGTGGTGATGCGTTGGGTTGTATTCGTAGCTTTTCTCCTCTTCACTGATTTTCACCGACTTTGCCAGGCCGCACTCCTCAAGCAGCTTGAGCGTCCGAAAGACGGTGGAAATGCCGATCTGGGGAATTCTCTTCTTTATGATGGCGTGCAAATCAAACGCGGTAAAATGCCCCGGCATCTCCAGGAATGTTTCCAAAATTTGCAGGCGCTGCTCGGTGCTCTTCAGCCCTTTCTTTTCCAGATATTTAAAATAGAGTTCCTTTTCGTTCTGCATGGACCGCTCTCCATGGTAACCAGGACATGAAACCAGGTCAACCCAACGACGAATTCCCAATGCTAAATATGGCGTTCGTCGTTGCGTCCTGGAGTCGCCATCGCCAGGATGATTCCGTATCGGGCGCTGTCAGGGTCTAGGCTCCCGGATCAAGCTCAGAAATTCGTTCCTTGTTTCGATATGCTCCTTGAAAGTTCCTAACATCGAACTGGTCACGGCAACGCTATGCTGTTTCTCTACTCCCCGCATGATCATGCACAGGTGTACGGCTTCGATTACGACCGCGACTCCTTTGGGGTGGATTGCATCTCTAATGGTTTCGGCGATCTGTACAGTGAGGCGCTCTTGTATCTGGAGACGCCGGGCGAACACATCCACCACGCGGGGAATCTTGCTCAGACCGATGACCTTGCCGTCAGGGATATAAGCCACATGGCACTTCCCGTAGAAAGGAAGCAGGTGATGTTCACATAGGGAAAAAACTTCAATGTCTTTGACAATCACCATTTCGTTATAGCTGACATCAAACAGCGCTGGATGAATCAGAGCCAGAGGGTCGACTTGATATCCGCTGGTCAAGAAGCGCAGAGATTCCGCCATACGTCTGGGGGTTTCCCGTAGACCCTCCCGACACGGGTCTTCACCCAAATTCCGGATAATGCGCTGCAGCATTTGCTCCACTTCCGTGGATTCCATTTCTTTATCTGAGACCTTCGTCAGCATCCACTCCCTCTCGCAAATTGCGGTTCAGGTTTTCAAACGGCGCCCCAAAATCGAAGACAGGGCCGTCTTGGGCGCCAACCCAGCTACTCACTATAGATCACTGAAACCCCAGCTTGAAAGCAAATCTCAAGCCAGAATACATGGGAAACGTACTTTACAAGTTTCGCCAGGGGTCTGCAAGATGGCTGCGGATGCGCGGGTCCAGGGGAGTTCTGAACATGGACCATCCAGTTTGCACAGCTTGCTGGCCGGAGGAAAACCGCATAGGCTAGATGATACGAAAAACGCGGGAGCATCGGCGACTTGAGCTGGTGACAGCTATGTCCTGTCCTGTAGGTTGGAGCGAACTGCTTGCAGATCGAAGCACGGGCGCTCATGCCCTTGCATTGCAGGCTTTGGAACTTGCATTGGCTTCACCCGTCCCTTTGAAGGGTCTGAAAAAGTGTTTCCGCCAACTGGCGCGTGCCCACCCGGCCATGGCGATTTTGGAGAACCTGCAACGTGAGGTTTCACAGGCTCGCTTCCTGCGACGGCTAAACGCAATCAAGAGGGATTTAGCCCGCTCCAATACGGAAGTTGCCAAAAATTTCGACGCGCAGCTACGCCACTGGTTCCCAAACCAGTTCGACCTGACGGTGGTCACGTTCTCCCACAGTTCAACCGTGTTGGCGGCCTTAGCGCACGGACGGAGGCGAATCTTGCGACTACGGGTCGCGCGTTCGATGCCATTGGACGAGGGTCTGGCGGCGGCCAGAGCCGCACGGATCAAAGGATTGCAGGCCACGGCTTTCGAAGACGAACGATTGCAGGAGGAAGTGAAACGCTGTGACCTGGTTGTCGTTGGGGCCGATTGTATTTTGAAAGATGGATCCATTGTGAATAAGGTGGGAACGCGTTCCTTGGCAAGAATATGCGCCCGGCAAGGCAAGCCGTTCTGGGCAGTGGCATCCCGATACAAATTCAGCCGCAGAATCAAGGTCCGCCTGCTTCAAAAGGTCGGCAAACGGAGCATGAAGCTGTTTGATGTCACGCCTGCTCGTTGGATCGATCTCCTGATCACGGAGGAGAGGCCTGGAAAGCTGCAAAGTAAGGGGCGGCGGGACAAGTAGGACCACGGCGCTTGTAATCACAGTTTGGCTATGTTAATTGTGTGTCCCATCTGGCGCTATCGTCTAACGGTTAGGACGCGGCCCTCTCAAGGCTGAAATACGGGTTCGATTCCCGTTAGCGCTACCAATTTTCGTCTCTGGTCGGAGCCGAGGACACGTGCGAACGCCTTCCTTCACCGTGGACCAGGCAACCGGCCTTAGGTCGGGTGGCATCCTGTGTCTCTCCAGTTCCAGCCTCGCAGAATTTCCCGCCCAGCCAGCTCTAGGAGCTGTCAGCCCAGAACCGTATTCTTTTACCGTTCAACAACGGATGAGGTTCCTCAAGGGTCGATGGTAAGGGTCGCCGGAACGGGGATGAAGGACCCGCTGCGATCGTTCGCGTCGCGATGTGCCCGCAGGCCGGTGATTTTCCACGTCCCTGGCGGAGTGGCCGTGGGTATGTTGTGAGTCGCGGACGCGCCCTGCTGCCAATTTTGGGCAATCTCATCGGTGGTGACTCCCGGTCCCCGAAACCGGACGTCAAAATACGTTTGTGCGGAAAGGTTCGCACCGGCGAACGTGGTTGTAAGCGTACCCCCTACCCGTACAACCGCTGTATTGAAAACGATGCTATTGACAGCCGAATCCGCAGTCGTTGGCAATGGGCTGTTATCTGAAAGAAATGACCCGATGTTGTCGCGGGCAGCGGGCCAAAAAAGCTGGTTACTCACACCGGGATAGCGAAAAGCGCGAATTCGCGCTTGTGTCGATGGCAGTGTCAGGTACTTCTGGAGCGCAAACGCGCCAGCGACATTCACACCGGAAACTTTCTCCGGATTTACCAGGACCGTCATCATCACCCGCTGCAAGACCGAGTCGTCCAGTACCAACGCTTCCAGGTTTGAACTGACGGTCTCCTTGAATTTGAGGAATGGAATAATGCCCCAGAGAACATAGGCCTCCGAGTTTGCCGCGGCCTGAATTGCCGGCCGATCTCTTAATCCTGAATCGGTATACCAGCCAGTCTGATCCGGCCGGCCGGCCGCTTCCCACAATACCTCTCCGAGGTATTTCTCGGTTGCTGCATTATTCACGACAAATCGTGACTTGGTTTGAGCAATCCGCCGAAAGGCTTCGACGGCATCAGCCAAGCCCCGGATACCTGCGCGATCCGATGCCGGTCCGATGATCACCGCTTGATTGGCGAACACCATGCGTGGCCAAAGTCCAAGGCCATCCGCCATGAAACCGTCGACGTCGTGGTGGCCGTAATGGGAAAGGACTAGGTCCGCCGCGCCCTGCCGCGCAAAATCGTACACCTGTTCTCCCTTCTCGACGTCCACACGGTACCCCGTGTCTCTCTCAAAGTCAGGCAACAGCTCCGCGAGAAGGCCGCTATCCACAGGAACATTGACAACCTGCAGGCGAACCACAGAAGACTGGGCCTGCAGGGTTGAAGACACCGCTAAGACCACGCCTGCGATGACCGAGATCTGGGACAAAACGGCGATCGCGCGTTTTGTCCTGACTGAAAGGCGATGGCACCAGACTGATATTTGACGGCACAAAGTTGGTTCATAGAGAGTGTGACAGTTTTTCATGGGTGACCTCCGTTAGTGTTCACTGGTCTCCCAATCTAAGATACGCTCAGGTTAAGTTCATCAAGGCGGTGTAAAGATTCGTTGAAAGTGCGGTGAAATTGAGGCACGGTCATTCATCTCGGTTTGCGACACCCGCGAGCATGAAGATAGCGTACTGTTTCGTTGAGGTCTGCGCTTCAGCCGCCCCCCTTTCAAAGCAGACACCTGCTAGACATCAGCATCGAACTTGTAGCCGACGTTTCGGACACTAACGATAAGCGAAGGATGCTCTGGATCGTCTTCAATCTTCCTTCTGACCGCGGAAATGTGGATGTCGACGGTGCGATGCGTCACATAAACATCTTCTCCCCATATCGTTTTTAGAAAATCATCGCGAGTAACGACCTCGGAAGTTCTCTTCATGAGCAGGGCCAAAATCTGAAACTCCTTATCCGTCACTTCCACGACGGTGTCTCCCTTGAAGACCTGGTGCTTTCGCAGGTCGACAGTAATCGTGCCGCGACGGATGATGTCGCCGCTCTCTTCCCGGTCGCACCGTCGCAAGACGGCACGAATACGCGCTACCAGTTCGGCCAGGCTGAAGGGTTTTGTGATGTAATCATCCGCGCCCAACTCCAGTCCGCGGATCTTGTCAACTTCGCCTCCCCTGGCGGTAAGGACGACGACTGGTATCGTAACACCGCGTTGGCGGATTTCGCGACAGATCTCAAACCCATTTTTCCCTGGTAGCATCAGATCCAGGACGACCAAATGGGGCAGAGAATGCAGAATCGATTCGAGTCCCGCCGGTCCATCTTCCGCAAGCCGCACTTGAAACCCTTCAAACTCGAGTTCATCCTTGATCGCCATGCGGATTCCCGGCTCATCCTCGATAATCAGAATTGTCTTGTTCATACGTCACCCTCACCCAGCTTCCCAAAAAGCAAGCAGAAGCAGCTTCCCTTTCCCGGAGTGGTCTGCACGGCGACTGACCCTCCGTGAGCTTCCATGATTCGCTTCACCAACGCTAGGCCAATTCCCGTGCCGTGAACGTTAAAGGACCGAGCATTTTCAGCACGGTAGAATTTTTCAAAGATCTTTTGCTGCTCACGGCCGGGGATCCCTATGCCCTGATCGCGCACCTCGACAAACGGCGTGCCGGCGCGCTGTCCAAATCGAACGGATACCGGAGATCCTGGAGGGGAGTACTTCAGCGCATTCTCGATCAAGTTCTGCACACACTGAACAATTGCAGTACGATCGGCGACCACATACGTTGGCGTACCCGGCCCACAATCGATCTGTTCCAGATGTTCGGCAAAGCCCGACCCTTGGAATAAGCTCGCGGCCTCCGCCGTTACCTCCGCCAAATCGAGCCGTTCAAACGAAAATTTTCTCTTTCCCTCTTCGATTTGCGCGAAGTCAAGAAGCTTTTCGATCAGCGCGCCTAAGCGGTGGGCTTCCTGCCGCAAGGTTTGGTGGTAGCGCCCCAGCATGTCTCCTTCGGAAACGCGGCCGGATTCCAAACGCTCCAACAAGGCGAGCATGGAACTCAGCGGTGTCCGGAATTCATGAGAAACGGCGGAAACGAAGTCGGCTTTGAGTTGAGAGGCGGCCATCTCGTGCGAGACAGCGCGATACATAAACACGACGCCCAGCGCCATGACCAGCGTCATCAGGACGATGGAATAGAGGAAGATAGTTCTCTGAAGGCTGAAGCTCCCGGATTCCTTATTGGTGAAAGCCACGCGAAAAAAGGCAAAGTCGTCCAAGGTTACGACCTCCGCTCCAGATAAAGCCGGCTCTGCCGTTCCAGCGGGAGCGGTGATGGAAAAGATGCCACGAAAGTTCTCCGGCGCCGTCAGTTCATCCAATCTCCGTTTTGCATATTCAACCAATCTTGAAGATCCTAGAACATAGCCGCTGCTTGTGCCGGGAAATTGGACGATCAAAGCTTTCAACCGGAGAAAATACTGTGCTCCCAAGTTTTTGCCGAGATCCTGATCCCGGAGAAAAGCCTGGATGCGCGGATAGTAGAGGTCTTCGATCATTCGGGCGTCCAACGGCGCGTCCCACTCATTGATCGGGTCCTTGTCATGCAGAGCCCTTTTTGAAGAAGCGAACGGCACGGGAGCCGTATACCGTTCCGGCGGAATTACAATTTGGAAGTCAGGAAAGACGACATAACTGCCATCAATAGTAAATCTCAGTAGCGAATGGGCAATAGCCCCGTCTGGCTGGCGTGAGAACAACCAGCCTTTCAGATCGGTTTCAAGGAAACGGGCAATCTGGCGCTGGCGTTGCTTTTGCTGAAATTGCTGTTGCGCACTTTCGGATCGAATAGTACGCAAACCGAGCAGACCCAGAAGCATCGACGGCAGTATGACCATCACGGTAAAAAGGATGATGAGCGCGCGATTGCGGCGCAGTATCTCGGGAAACTCCCGCATGCGGCTACTTTACCGCATCGCAGGCTAAGAACATGTTAAGTTTCATTCAAGATTGTGTGAAATTCCTCAAGCGAAGAGCTGAGCGTTCCGCTGTTCTATGTCTTTTTGCTTTGGCTGGCGACTGCCAGAGCCTAGAATTGTAAAAGCATGGAAATCGAAGAGAGGTTTCAGCGTATCGAGCGAACGATGGAATTTCTGGTTCAGCAGCAGGCTGACTTGAATGGGTTCCTGATTCGTCTTGCCAGATTTTCCGAGGACTTCACGCGCAAGACTGAGGAGCGCTTCGAGCACATTGAGGACGCACACCAACGCCTTGAGGAGGCGCAGAGGAAAACCGACGAGCGCCTCAATGTTCTCATCGGCATCGTCGGACGATATTTTGAAAATGGTGGCCGCCGCGGGAATTCTTAAGTTCGCAGATGCCCACGTGCAGGCGCTCGCACATGCCGACGTAAACAGCATCGCATTCATACGCCGGCGTTTTTGCCTTACCTGTTGTTTTTACGGGGCTCGGTCAAGTCTGGCGACTTCCTCTTCTGAAATCGGCCCGTCATAGAGACGAATACGAGCGACCGAACCGGCAGAAGCTCCACTGCTGTCAGGTTTATTTCGAAAGAAGATAAGCGTGACCTGGTCGCTAATCCGAGCATCCTCTTCCGCATCCGAGGCTGTAAACTGCTTCACACCATTGACATAGCCTACCACTCTCTTATCTGAGCCACGAGTAAGTACGACTTGGACAAAAGTGCCAGCGGCCACAGGTGCACCAGTCCCTGAACCTACAGGGTAGAGAACCAGCTCGCCGTCGCGTATAAAAAGACCGCGATCGGCCGTGCCATTGTTAAAATCCAGAATTTTTCGGTAACCACTTATGTCTGTAAAAGAGAACAAAACGACAATGGTGTACGTATCGGGAGATATCACACCTGTGGTAGGAGCAAGCGCAAGACCGTCGTTAGCAGCAAACCTCAAGACGGTACGTGGGTTGCCATCCACGGTGACGTTCCCAAATGTGTTGTTGCCCAAGTTGCTGAGATCCGGCGCGCCTGCAACGGAACTAGACAACACATTCTGGAATTGGTAATCCGCCTTGAGTCGCGCCGAAGTGACGGCGCTAAACTCAACTACGGGCAAAGCGGAAAGAAGCCCTTCCTTGAGCAGCAATCCAGTTACGGCCACTTGGCCGGCTCCAACCACCTCAACCACCAGGCTGCCCCGAAAATTGTTGATTCCGGACACCGAGGGGAAATATTCATTTGCAAACGCCGATACTTGCCGGTTAGGTCCCAGCGGATTCAAGCGAGGATCCACGACGCTGGCCACTTCGACACCGGTTTCGTTGATCAAATGCAAACGGACGACTACTGCCTGCCCGAGAGCGGCAATGGCGGCGCCGGTGTTAATCGAGGGACTTGTCACGTTGACCGGGATGCCGCCTTTAGGGATGCCACCCACCGCCAGCACGCTGGCACTGGTGATGAGAGCCCCATTTGCCGCACGAAGATCAAACGTGGCCACGCCCTGAACATTAATCGACGGCGACTCAAAATACGCCCAGCCGGCTTGGGCAGCGCCTTCGTTGGCTGAGGTTAGGCGAACCGTGCCGCCATTCCCCGGGACGGTGACTGAAAACAGCGAATTGGCCACTCCATTCAGCCGCAGGGTTCTCGGCGTACCATCCTGATTCAGGAGCGCCAGTATTCCACTGATCGCCGAATTCCCAGTATTGATAAAGGTAAAGGTGGTCGAAAATCCGCCGCCATCCGCTACCTGAGGGAAATTGATTCTCGCAGCAGATGCAAAGCCAGAAAATACAACCAATACCAAGAAAATAGGTGTGATCCCATGTTTTGTCATGGATTCGCCTCGTTCTAAAGAGTCTGGGGATGATTTCAAGTGCCTCCTTGCAGCCATCTCACGGCACCTCAACACGATCTTTGTGTTATCGCACTGCCCCTTTGTCGGGGACCTATGTAATGCCTACGAATAGGGCTTTTATAAGCCCGCAGAAAAGACCTGTCAATCGCAATCAGAAATTCATTGCAATCCGAACTTCCCGGCTCGGTTTTTCTCCTGGAAGAACAACTGCAGGATATGGTATCAGATGTAGATCCCGCTTCGAGATGCCTATAAGGGTCAAGTCGTTGCTGTTCTTTTCGATGGGCTTCTTCTGGGCGGCAGTTGCCGCATCGGTTGGGAGGTTGGGAGTGAGAAAAGTCTTCCTGGTGAGTTTTAGCTGTCTCGTCTTTTTGCTCCTGCTCCTCCTCACGCCTTGGGGAGTGCAGTACGGCCCGGCTACTCGGTCCTTTCAGAAGCAGGTCGCGGAGGGGATCCTGGACCCCTCCTCAGCTTGGAGCAGACCTGTGCATCCCACGCCGCTTTACGAGTGCGGCGCACTCTTAATTGTGCTGGCTGCCATCCTTTTACTGTCACGACGCGACGTTCAGTCCAAGCTATCTTCCGTCTTCCATCTTCGATCCTGGAGCCTCCGCGAGGGTAAACTCTTTCTCGGATTCGCGCTCTATGGGTGCTTCTGTCGCTTTCTCAGCGAGTTCGTGCGTAACGACGGGAGCGGTACATACGTTGGGCCGCCAACGCTTGAGCAGGTGACTGCAACCGTTATGTTAGCTTTAGTTCTAGGCCTTCTGATCAGGCGCAGGGGAGTTGTGAAGCCAAGGCAACTGCTGTCGGAGAGGTGGAGGTTAAGAGTGAACGCTTTACATAACTCGATGGAGTGGAAAAACGAAACTCTGCGCCGGGGGGCCCCGTGAAGTTATGCGTCCTCATTTGCGGCGGCGGCTGACGTGCAACCGTCGAAAAGCCTTGGCACTCTTCCGCGTTCTTCACCTCACGCACAGTGCAGAGCTATTTCCCGAAATATTTCCAATGAAACACCAGCGAACGATCCATGTACTGCTTTAAGAATTCCCATCCATGATCGCCAGGAAGAATGGCAAATTCGTGCGGGAAACCTTTCTCATCCAGCAGCCGGTGCAGTTCACGAGCGCCTTCGTCAAAACCGTATCGGTCACGGTCTCCGCAATCAAAATAGAGCTTCACATTTCGAAACTTTTCCGGATGTTCCGCCAAGCGGATTGGATTTTCACTCTCCCAGTAGTCTCGCCGAAACGGTTTTCCAAAGGGCCCTTCTAGAATTTGCAGATAGCGGGCCTCGCGGGTGTTTGGTTGGATGGTGTCAGTATCGGGAAATTTAGAGATCAAAACCGCTCCGTGAGCGCTTACCGAGCTGAACATTTCAGGATGCTTCATTCCAATTTTCAACGCGCCGTAGGCTCCCATGGAACTGCCACTCAGAGCCCGCCATTTGGGTCCCGGCTTCACTCGATAATGGCTTTCGACAAAGGGAACGAATTCCCGCACCAAAAAATCCTCGTACTTCTTGCCCCCATCGAATGCATTCGTGTAAAAACTCCGCCCTCCGTCAGGGATCGCCAGGACCACCTCACCCATCTTCTTTTCCGCAATTAAGCGATCCAGTACCTCTTTACCGCCCTTTTCAGCCCAGCGGCGCTCGTCTTCGAACAGTCCGTGCAAAAAGATAATGACCGGATAAGAATTCTTGCCGTCCGCATAAGACGCCGGTAGATAGATGGCGTAATTGACCGCCTGGGCCAGCACTTGGCTGTCCACGGACTTGAACTCAACTGTTCCAACGGGAATTGAAGGCTCAGCTTGCAGGGGCTGCGCTCCAGACTCCGAACGCCCCTGCACTGAAAAAGACACCGCAGCGGAACGACGAACGGAAACTAGGGCAGCCGCAGGCTGCGCGTTGACCTCACAAGGCAACACCGAGACGACCAACAACAGCAGCCAAATTATCAAATACCGTCGCGATCTTCTCATCGAAAATCCCCCTGCTAAAACATAAAATGTCGCCTGCCGAGAAAGGCTTTCCGCCAGGCGCCACGGCTCCAGGTAGTGGTAGTTTCCAACGGCGTGATACGCTTCATTGAGCCCTTCTATTCGAAGTGTTTGATTTTCAACTTGGCTGCGGCGATGTCCGTCAAGTCCACAACGGAAGCGGCCGCCACACCCATGGCGATGGAGATGGTCTCGCTCAACTCTTCCTTGCTGGCGCCGTATTTCAGGGCTTTCTTGATATGGCCTTCCAAACACCCCTCACACCGAAACGCCAGCGAAGCGGCAATGGCGATGAGCTCCTTGGTCTTGCGATCGAGCAAGCTGGCTCGGTAAGACTCGCGGTAAAACTCGAAGTAAATCTTCCGCATCTTTTCTTCCACCATCGTGTAGGAGGGCCACTTGCCGTCAGTCTCTGGAGACGGCTTATCCACCAGTGGTTCCTCCACCATCGATGCTGCGTGCTTCTTTTTTTGCTGCATAGTTTTAACCTTCGGCTGGTTTCGCCTGCTGCATCTTACGCCAGACTGCCCATGACAGTTCCAAAAAAGGCATCAGCGGGCGCCTCTCTCAACGTCGCCTGCGAGCATCTCTCCAAAAGTGAATTTGGTACGCCTGAGAGGATTCGAACCTCTGACCTTTCGCTCCGGAGGCGAACGCTCTATCCAAACTGAGCTACAGGCGCGCCGTGTCCTACAAGCGTACAAGAAAATTAGACAATTCACCAATGCAAAACCAAGGGATTGGGATAGATGATGCGATCGGCTAAAACCACTGCAAATGGGGTCAGGCGGTGCTCATGGAGTTTTCCGAGAGCCAAAATGTGGAGTACTGGGACCTTCTTCAATCCGACCAAGGCATCCGCAATAAGCTGCCTATGGCAACGCCACGGGTTGGCTTCAGCGCACATAATAGCGGTCCCCTCAGCGGCGGCAATTGTCAAAAGCTTTTCCAGACCGACCCGAAATTCATCGGTGGCCATATAATCGGCATAAGCTCGGAAGCCATCGTTCTTCCACCCGCAATTAGGTGAGATCCTCGCAGCAGGCCTACGGAAGCCGCCCAACTCCTTGAGATGGTGGTACTGGATCCCAACCTGCGTTGTGATGTCAGCGAGGTGGTCGCGATTGAAGTGCGGGAATCTGCGGGAACCCGGAAAGGCACGCACATCAACCAGATTCTTGACGTCGGCGTCTCGAAGCAGATCCAGCAAGTCTTCCAACGGGCGAGTGGAATGGCCAACGGTAAAAATAGACACGCAAGACTCCCCTAGACAAAGGGATTGATGGCTCGGACGGTTCCGTACAGACGGTCGTGTTGAAAATCCTCCGACCACAGTTCGTCAAGCCCAAAATGCTCGGCGTAGGCCCAGAGATGCGCATCCAGCCAGGACAACTGATAAGCGGCAGCGCCCCGCAGCGCGGTTCTCAGCAATTGTCCATTGGAATACAGGACTTCAAACTGCGCAAGAAGTTCCTCGGCTTCCCGGCGGGCCTCTTCCGGAGAGAGAAGTGTTTGCCCGTCATCCAGTCTCTTGGTCACTGCCGGGATGAATTCCACAATGGCTTGGTGCGGTACCCGGATGGAATCACCAGCCAGGCCTTTCCTGAGCAGGCGATTGGCGATTGCCTGCTTCTTGGGAAAGCGTGGATCAAAGCGGTAGACTAAAATGTTAGTGTCAACGAGCGCGGCCACGGGCGTACAGATCCTCCCGCGTCCACCCGCGATCTTTGGGTTGAGGGCGCTTTGTCTTTTTGTGAATTTCTTCCCGCTGCTGCTGCCGCGCCGTCGCTTGGTCAAAGAGCTTGAGCCTTGCTGTAACGTCGAGCCGAGAGTGGCGCTGCCCAGGCGGAAGAACGCGGATCACATCGCCGGCGGGCACCCACTCAATCTCGTCGCCGGCTCGAATGCCGTAGAGATCCGCGACCGCCTTGGGCAGCGTCACCTGCAATTTTGTTGTCACCTTGCTCATATCCTTACTATAGCAAGGAATTCTTCCTTGTCAACTTGTAGGAAATGACCAAGCCGGCGGTGGTTGGATTAATTCCCCGACGGGCGCCTACACCGCCAATCCGAGCTTAATCGGGAAGGCAAACTTCGGCTTTGTTTCCAAGTACCAGCCGGGCGCAACAGTCCCAACGGGACAAACCGAGTTTCAGTTTAAAGTCGCCGACTTCAACTTCCACAGCACCACATATGACTGGCTGATCGTGGGAGGTCCGAGGGCGCAATACAAGGGCACAGGCACGGTCAACGACAGCGGTAGATACGAATTCCTGCTCACAGCCATCGACGGTCAAATCAACGGTGGCGGCGGAGAGGACAAGTTTCGCATCAAGATTTGGGACAAAAACAGCGGGGACGGGCTCGTCTACGACAATCAAATCGGAGTAGCTGACAACGCAGATCCCAGTACAGTTCTTGGAGGCGGCGGTATCGTCATTCATCCGTGAGACGCCGCGTCAGGACGCGGGGAGCGATGTTGAGACCCTTTAACTAAGGGTGCCCTGGAAAAGAAGCAGCCATTGAGCCAAGTATCTGCCGGAACGATAAGGTTCAACCCGTTTCGTTGGCGGCAAGCCGGCGCCCAAGGCGGCCGGGTAATTACGACCAAAGTGGGCTGTTCCTCCGTTTTCTCCATATCCATGGCAGCACTACTGCCAAAAAAACGATTCCAAATATAGCTATTAAAATTTTGACGGCGCCTTGGGAGAGCGAACCGCCGAAATAGCTGTATGCTGCCGTCGCGGGAAGAATTCCGATCAGCGTAGCCCCGAGATAGTCGACAAATCGAATCCCCACCATGCCTGCCGCGTAACTGACAAGGTCAAAAGGAAGACCGACGGGCGAGATCCGAATCAGAAGAAGGGTCTTGAAGCCGCCCCGCACGAGCTTTTCCTGCGCTCGCTTCCATTTTCCGCCCAGCCGACGCTCCACCCAACCTTTACCCAAGTACCTTCCGATTGTAAAAGTAATCGATGCGTTACTCGTGGCAGCGAGAACCGTCAGGACCGTCCCTACCACGGGACCAAAGACAAAGCCGCCAGCCAGCGTGTAAAGCGTCGGAGGGATTGGAACAAAAGGTCGAATACTGAGCGTGTAAATGAGGAAGTAGAGCACGGCGCCCTTCCAAAATCCCCACTGAAGTAAGGCGATCCGGAGAGAAGACGGTGACAGAGACCCACCGTAGCTCCTCCAAACCAAGCCAACCCCGAGCAGGGCTGCAATAAAGATCAGCAGGCCCACCCCCTCTTTTTTCGTCAAAGCCATACCTTGCAATGGGTTTAAATCGAAGAATCAGCTTACCGAAGTACGATCCAAATCACGAGTTGTGCGAAGGTTGCACCCATCATGTCGACCACCACATCTTGCAGGCTGCCGACGCGGGACGGAACAAAGATCTGGTGTCCTTCGTCCACGATAGAAGTTAACAGCGCGACTCCAAGGGCAGAAAGCGTCCAACGTACATGCCAGGGAACGGTCGCAGCGCCGCGCCAAGCACGAAACCAAAAAGCGCTTAGGATTGCATATTCCAAGGAGTGCACTAACTTGCGAACAAAGACATGGATCGCGCCAAACGTGTGCTCAGTCAGAGGACCGAAAAATAGTTGGAGAATCCAAAATAAGGGATCCCTCGTATGCTCTGCGGAGAAGGCTGGACTCGATGCTCGGAGGATGACCACCAGCCAAACGATTGCCGGGAGCCAATAACGGAAAAAGCGCATGAGGGTGTGGGATGTTAGGCGATGGAGCACAGCCAGTCCGTCAGCTACGTTGCGCAACGTAGAGCGTTACTCGAGTTTCTCCCTCGACAGACAACCGCGATCGGTGACATCCGCTCTTGAGGCGGAGACCCATGACTTCAGGCAACACGGCAACGGTCAACTGGACGCTTTCCTGGTCGCGACGGTGTCCAGCTTCATGCGTTCGCGAAGCGGCAATGCGGACACCGCCACGCAAGTCCGAGCCGGCCGGTGCCCTCGCATACAATCCTCGTAGACTGCATTGACCAACGCGTAGTCAGCCATGTCGGTCAGATAGATAACGACCTTGACGACGTCTTCGATACGGCAACCCGCCGCCTTCAAAATGGCTTCCGTATTTGCCATCGCCTGCCGAGTTTGCTGTTGAATATCGTCGCTGACGACTTGGCCAGTCGTCGGGTCCAACCCACCCATTCCTGAGGTATAGACCGTATCGCCAACCACAGTGGCGTGGGAAAACGGTCCAGGTGGCCGAGGGGCCGCAGGGGTATTCACCAACTTCATGCTTGTATTCTCCTTGGCACTGTCGCCTGTAGATTCTCCTCCCAAAATCGGCAGAATCCATGCCCGCAACTCGTGGGGCAGTTGGAAGCCTGTCTGACGTCCCTTGAGCTCGCCATCTTGAAAGACAAGCAACGTCGGAACTGCCTTCACGTCATAGCGACCGGTGACCTCCGGATTGTCAAGCGCGTTGATCCTGACGATCTTGATCCGGCCGGACATGGATTGGTCAAATTTCTCGAGCATGAATTCCAGCCGCCGGCAAATCTCACAATGCGACGTCCAAAAGTCCACAATCGTGGGGCGATCCGACTGCAAGACTTCGGTTGCAAAATTCGCGTCTGCAACCGTAGGGAAGTTCGCCGTCCCTTTCGCCACCCCAACCTCCGGACTCTCCAGCGCTCGAGATGTATCTTCTGTTCCATAGTTCAAGAAAGGGTCCGCATGAATGTCAAGCGCATCACAAAAGTAATTGAAACTGCTGCCGAGGTTCATGACTTCTAGAATCTCGACGATCTCCTGATCGGTGACGCCGTCGTTGCGAAGCGCCACAATTTTTTCGGCGGTCACAGAATGCGGATCGCCATAAGTTTGGATGGCAAAGCGAAACAGGCGCGCCTCTTTGGGTGACAGACCCGCGGCTGCAGGATCCATGTCGCGCGCGGCACGAATTTGGTCGTTCTTGACGCCCTCATCACGGAGGGCCGTCCCGTGGAAAGAAATTCAATACTTGCAACCGTTGATTTCTGAAAGAGCAACCATAATGGACTCCTTCAGTTGTCGACTTAGATTGCCGCCTCCTAGGAGCACTTTCATCAATTCCCACTTTGCTCGCAACAGCTCCGGGTAGGCTGCAAAACCTTTAAGAAGGTTGGAGACTCGTCCTTCCCCTCGGATCCTTTGCACGTCTTCATAGATTTGCTTGACGAGCCCTTCGGCTTCGCCAATTTCGGTTAATCGGATATGAGCCATCCGTTTCCTCCTTTCGCAAGCGCGCTGGTTCGACCTATGGTGGGCGGCCTTGCACAACACGGAAACTTCGATGTTCCATTCTACTAACACCCTCAGAGAGGTCGACCGAAATGAGAGCCTCTCTCTGAGCCTGACGGGATGCGCTGTTGTCGCGGCCCATTATTGGATCTGCAGAGAATAGAGTCAAGGCGCTGGGAAGCTCTCCTTCCCCCGTCTCTGAAAGCGCGTCAACATCTTGCTCCGGCCATCGCCTAGTCCGATGCCACCCATCAGGTGAGAATATTTGGATTTCGAACTTACAAGTTTACTCAGCAACCGCACTCCAGGGTAAGAAGGGACTTGAAGTTACGTACCAGGTTTGTGCTACATTCCGTAGGCGACACTTCCAATTGTACTATGTATGACCTGTGGATGGGCCGTTAGCTCAATTGGCAGAGCAACTGACTCTTAATCAGTAGGTTGGAGGTTCGATTCCTCCACGGCTCATCATAACTCCAACAAAATAAATAGATTCTAGACATAGACAAAACTGATGTTTTGTCCGCTAACGCATTAGTAAGCACATAGTAAGCACAGCGCCCTTCGATAGTCTGGTGGGATGAAGCTGTGAGTATTTCCTTCAGCCCTGCGAGAAATTCCCACCTTAAAATTTTCCACTGCAATTGACACAAATGTAGTCTATAGGCTACACTAGGATTGTGGACCAAGTCACAATCCTCATCTACAGGGCCGGAGACAGTGAACCCTTTACCGAGTGGCTTGATGAGATGAAAAACAAGATGGCCCGAGCCAAGATTTGGGCTCGACTTGCCAGAATCAGAGCAGGCAACTTCGGTGACTGCCACTCAGTCGGTTCCGGAGTGTGGGAGCTGAGAGTTGATTTTTGGTCCCGGCTATAGGGTCTATTACGGTCACCTTGAAAGAAGCAAGGTGATCCTGCTGCTGGGAGGGGGGAGTAAAGCCTCCCAGATGGACGATATCATGCTGGCCAAGGAGCGCTGGCGACACTTCAGCGCTGGGGAGGACAAGGAAAATGCCAAAGAGAAGAGCAAGAAGGGAAGTAAAAAACGTTGACTATCGGGAACGCCTCTTGGCACGGTTGAAAGATCCGGAGGAGGCCGCCGCGTACATCAACGCCGCATTCCAAGAAAAGCACATGCCGGAAGTGCTGCTGATCGCACTACGGGATGTGGCCGAGGCAAACGGAATTTCCAGCGTCGCGCGTAGGGCTAGAATCAACAGAGTCAGCATCTACAAGGCGCTATCCAAGAATGGGAATCCAGGGATCGATACGCTGCAGAAGATTCTGAATGCGGTTGGCTTGAAAGTCTCGGTACAAGCTGCCTAAGACCCTAAGCGTCCGCCCCTCTCCAAAACGCACAAAATACATCAAACGGTGGACCGGAAATTTCCCCGGCGCTATACTGCCGCCGCCCGTAATACCCAACGGAAGTCATCGACCGAAGCGGAGTTTGACATGCAGACTGAGCTCACCTTCTCAGACCACGATCCCATACGGGTGCTCTTAGCCCGATGGAAGGCTGACCCGAACGCGACCTACCAGACGTGGTTCCTGTGGGAAGATCGGCTTAAGAACTTCCGGTCGATCCGGCGCGGCATAGGCCAGGTCATCGCGGAGATTGACGCGGGCACATTCGGGAACGCGTACAAGGGTTCGTCCCTGGAAACTGTGGTCGGATCCATCGCCGAGCAACGGCAGATCTTCAAGGGAGCTGATCACGCGTTTCTCTGGAAGCCCAAGCTGCGCATCCCCGACATCTATGAGAACCGCGACAACCAGCTCGCCTTCGCGCGGTTCCTGAACTCATGCGTCTGTTGCACTGGGGACGAGGGTGTGATCGCGGCAATCCGCAACATTGAGACCCGGAGGATCAAGGGTCTCGGCCCGGCCGCGGCGAATCTCATTTACTTCGTGCACCCGACGATCGCGCCTCCGTTCAACACCGCGATCGTCAAGGGGTACAACGCGCTGACGGGCGCAAACGTGAAGCTCGGCCGTTGGGACGAGTACCTGACCATGCGATCAGGAATCGTCGCGACGAATTTGCGTTATCAGGATCTGCTATCGAACGATCTCGGAGCTATCGCAGGCGTCCTCTTCGATCTCGGTTCGGGAAGATACTCCGCGCCGCCGAGAGAAGACGACGAGGCGGCACGGGCCACGTGGGAGGCAGACATCGCCCGCGTCCGCGAAGAAGGTGCCAAGGCCGAGAAGTTGCTGGCCGCCGTACGAGACGGGGACCGAACGCACGCGGAGGTGCAGGGCTGGCTTCGTGACCTAGGGAGCGGACTGGGTTTTCAGGTTTGGGTTGCTTCCAACGACCGTGGCCGGCCATATGGCGGAGGACGGCTGAGTGACGGCTGCCTGGAAGCGCTACCTGAGGCGCTCGCGGGCGGACCGGGCGGGGATGCCGTGCGGCTCATCGACGTGCTGTGGCTCGAAGGTGGTACGGGGCGAGTGGCTGCGGCGTTCGAGGTGGAGCACACGACGTCGATCTACTCGGGCATCGTCCGCTTGCTCGATCTGGCGCTGGGTGCGGCGGCCGAGTCGGCACGAGAGCTCTTCCTTGTCGCCCCTGACGACCGCGAGGAGGACGTCCGCGCCCAACTGGCCAGGCCTGCGTTTAGTCGGGTCGGCGACCTGCGCGTGCGTTTCCTGCCGTACAGCGAGTTGGAGACACACCGTCACTCGATGGCACGGTTTGGACAAGGGATGAAGGCGGTCGAGGCAGTTGCGCGCGCGCTGTCGTAGAGGCCCTGTGGCGGCATAACAACCCGCTCCAGCCGCGAGCGGCAAACCGTTAGGCCGATAACCCGAAGGGCCAGCACGCTTGAAGGGCTCGCATGGTAGACTGAGGCGTGCGTTTCGAATGGAGCCCGGAGAAAGCTGCTGTCAATTTTGCGAAGCACAAAATATCTTTCACTGAAGCGTCCACGGTGTTTGGCGATCCGCTCGCTCTGACGATAGATGATCCCGATCACTCTAGCAACGAGAATCGTTTGTTGACGACTGGCTTTTCTGAGCGGGGGAAGTTGGTCGTGGTATCCCATACACATGAAGAGGGCACGATTCGAATCATCAGTGCTCGACGCGTTACAAAGAATGAAAGAAGGCAATATGAGTCGGAAAGCTAGTGTAAAATCTGACGAGGACATGCGATCGGAATACGACTTTAGCGGAGGAGTACGGGGCAAGTTCTACAGGGAATACAAGGCGGGCACAAACGTTGTGCTTCTTGATGCGGATGTTGCTGAAGTGTTTCCTGACTCGCCAACTGTTAATGAGGCGTTGCGTCTCCTCGCGCAACTCGCGAAAAGACAGGTAAAGACAAAGCACAGGAAGTCCAAAACGGCATAACAATGGCACCCAGCCGCTGCACCACCGCATAGGCGTACTCGCCATCCATCGGTGTCTTGGCGTCTTCAAAACAGACAACGGGTTCTTTTGTTTCAGGCATGATCTATTGTCCTGGTGAAGAATTCAACTTGTCGAGAAATACACTCGGCACAAATCATTGCCAGCGCTACTTTTTTCGGTTCCTCTTAATCAGTAGGTTGGAGGTTCGATTCCTCCACGGCTCACTTTTGTTTCAATGACTTACCGAGCTTCGCCGCTTCCGGAATTTTCCACTGTCGTTTTTGTGTCAGTTTCGAGGGCAGAACCGACGACTTATTAGAAGAAACATAGACAGGCAGAGGAGTTTATGAGAGAAGTGTCGTAATGAAAACACCTGAACCTCCGAATGGATCCACTTACAATCAAACGGAGGATGCTGTGCAATCCTTGACCACTCTGCTTTGACAGGAGCCACTGAGAATGGCTCGCATTGGGCCCTTATCTCTATTGCGGCAATCCCGAACAGGGTTCTGTATTCTGTTGCTGTTGGTCACGCCGTTTATCTTCTTCTTCCAGGGAACTCGCATGCAAGTGATGTTGGGAGACGGCGACACTTTCGTTCAGTTTCTGCCCTTCTGGACTTACGCAGCCAAAGAATGGGCTAATGGGACGCCGCCGTTCTGGACCCCTTACATATTCGGAGGATATCCTCTCTTTGCCGAGCCCCAGGCGAGTATCTTCCACCCACTCAAAATGCTCTTTTTAATCCTTTCGCCTCTGGCAGCGATGAATTTAACTGTGCTGCTCCACTATTCAGTGGCTGGGTTACTCGCTTTCCTGGTCGCCAGGGAAGAGGGTTTGGGTTTGGACGCGTCAACACTGGCGGGACTCTCTTTTTCGTTTTGCGGATTCCTTATCGGACATCAAGGCATTACGCCGATTTTGATGACCGTTGCCTTTTTCCCCGCCAGCTTTTATGTTCTGCGCAGGGCGTTACGCAAGAGCGACTATTCGTCAATCCTGGCCGGCGCTATCGCTATTCTTTTCCTGGTTCTAGGCGGCCACCCGCAGTTTTTGTTTTACTCTCTTTTCTTCGCCCTTTTTTTACGCCGTTTACCTGTTCTTCTTTGTAGCTGAGAAGCGCCAGAAGAAGCCATTTTTCAAGAGCGCTGTGGCAATCTACATTCTTGGCGCCGGCCTGAGCGCTTTCCAACTGCTGCCTACGTTCGAATTAGCAACGCGAAGCGTCCGAAACAAGCTCACTTACTCCGACTTTGTGGGAGTGTCTCTGCCTTTCGGAAGCCTCCTGACTTCCTTGTTCTCCACTCGCCTTCATATCCTTTTTCAAAACGATGGCTCCGAGTCAATGCTCGATGTGGGCGCGCTTGTGCTTCTCCTTGCGGCCTTAGGAGTGTGCTTGTCACCGTCACGGTACAGCTTTTGGATTTTCCTGTGCGTCTTTTCCACGCTGCTCTTTGTAGGCAGCCACACACCGCTGTGCCGAGCCATGTTCTACATCCCGGGCTACAATTTGTTTTATGCCGGGGTGCGGAATGGGATCGCTCTGGATTTTGCAGTAGTCATGCTTGCAGCTCACGGCCTAGACGCGCTGCGGCTGAGAAAGCGCCTCCGTGACCCTGCAAAGTCGACCTTCGCGGCAGCCAAGACAAAACATGCGGCCATCCTTCTCCTTATCCCTGCCGTTTATTACGGTTCGATATTCGTGATGGAGGAAAGGATTTTTAGACAACTCCACGAACAGTTCATTCTCCATGGGAAACCGCTGCCGTGGACTCTGCAGACTGCGCGCGATCAACTGCTCCCCGTAGCTCCCGAGATCGCTATCATGGCATTGGGGATGGGCGCTCTTGTGCTATTGCTTCTCAAGAGCGGCGGGGGGCGCGCGACCGCTGGCGTTTTGATTGGGCTCGTAGCCACGCATTTTTGGATGTACAGAACTTGGATCTTTGCTGCTCCGGCCAACGAAGTAGAACGGAGCCTGAATTGGAACATTCAGGAAAACACAGGGTTCAGAGATCCCGGTTTGAAAGATGGCCGGTATCGGGTCGCTGCAGGGAGCCCCCACAACTGGATTGATTTTCTTGCGGATGATCCGAGACAGTGGCGCCGCAGATACCTGGCAATAGAAGGAGCGGACATCAATATGCTTCACGGTATTTCCTCCGTCTCGGGTTATACGCCTCTCATCCCGCGCGATTACTCTCGGCTTGCCGGAGATATGCATATGTCCGGGTACATTCGTGATGCGGCCTTCTTCAGTTCTTCGGCGCTGAATCTCCTTAACATCAAATATGTGCTTGTTCCCGGAGGGAATCTTAGCTTTCCACCTGAGACGTTCTCAACACTTGAGCTGGTGTTCAATTCGGACCTCGTGATCGTGTATCGCAATCCTCAGGCTCCAGGGATGTTTTGGGGGGTTCAAGAGACGAAGGTCTTCACGCCAGAGAAGTTCTGGGCAGAGTTGGATCGGCCTGCGATCGATTTTTCCAGGACAGCGTTCTTGACCGGAAAGAGAAATCAAGAAATCGGGTCGCGGCGTTTTGAGTTGCCGAAAGCAGTAACGTTTTACCAGCGGGATGGAAACCGTGTGGAAGTGTCGGTCGAAACTCCCCGAGAGGCATTCTTAGCCTCTAGCCACCTTAACTATCCCGGCTGGTTTGCTTGGATTGACGGAAGGCGCACTACCATCTATCCGGTTAACGGGATTTTCACAGGACTCTATGTCCCGCCTGGCGCCCACACCATTGTCCTCCGATTTATTCCGTTGAGCTTCTGGCTTGGCGTCGCAGTCAGCGTGCTGGCGCTAGCAGCTTTTGGAGTAGTCGTAGCACGAGATCTTTTCTCATTGAATCCTTCCTCAGTAGGCGGAAACAAAATCGTCTGGGGTCGGACCTGAGTTATTGGAACGTATCCGGGGATATCATCGTAATTAAGTGATTACCGTAAGCGAGATCGTTTGCGATACGATCCTTTTCCCCTGGGGGTTTTGATCTGTGACGGAGAGACGCTTTGCTGTTTTTGTAATGTTTCTCGCACTGCTGGGAGTCAGTTTCGGGGCCGACCGGTCGGTGCGCGCGGTGCGGGTGGAACAGCCTCCCGCCGTCGACGGACGCGTGATTGAGGCGATTTGGGAACAGGCAGCGCCGGCGACCGATTTTGTCCAGCAACGCCCCCTTGAGGGGAAGCCTGCGACCGAGAAAACGGAGGTCCGTTTCTTGTACACGCCGCAGTCGCTTTATATCGGGGTCATCTGTTTCGACTCGGAACCTGACAGAGTTCTTGATACGCAGAGCGTGAGAGACGGAAACCTTTCAGACTCCGACTCCGTTCTGATCATCCTGGACACTTTCCATGACCGCCAGAACGGTTTTCTATTTGGGACCAATCCGGCAGGAATTGAGTACGACGCGCAAATCTTTACTGAAGGGGTGACCAGCGGCCAGGTCAGCAGCAGTGGAGGTGTAGGAAGTTCCGTCACCAGCGCCACGCCACGAGGCAATGTGTCGGCTTTCAATATCAACTGGGACACTTCCTGGAGGGTTCGCAGCAGCCGGACCGAGCGTGGGTGGGAATCGGAAATGGAAATCCCACTGAAGTCCCTCCGCTTCAAGAACTCCGATGGCCCTCAAAGTTGGGGTCTGAATGTAATGCGCAATATCCGCAGAAAGAACGAGCAGTCCTTCTGGGCGCCGATCCCACAGGCTTACAACATCTACCGAGTATCCATGGCTGGAGAGCTGGAGAGCCTGGAAATTCACGCGCCGCGCAATCTAAAGGCAATCCCTTATGTTCTTGTTGGGGTAGTGAAGGAGAATCCGGCAAAAGCCGATTTTCATAAAGATGTCGGTCTCGACGTAAAGTATGGGCTCACGCCTACCCTCACCTTGGATGCGACCGTCAATACGGATTTTGCACAAGCCGAGGTCGACGATGAACAGATCAATTTGACCCGGTTTGACCTCTTCTTTCCGGAAAAGCGCGCGTTCTTCCTGGAGAACGCCGGTGTGTTTGCATTTGGACTCCCCAGGGAGGTGGACGTGTTCTTTAGCCGGCGTATCGGCATCGATCGGGGACGAGAAGTGCCAATTCGGGCAGGCGCGCGGGTTACGGGAAAAGTAGATCGTTTCAACCTGGGGTTGCTCTCCATTCAGACAGGCGAAGAAGAAGGTTTTACCTCGGCACAAAACTTCTTGGTGGGGCGGGTACGCAGAGAGTTCCAGAAGCGGAGCGGCGCGGGCATCATCTTTACCAATCGCGAGAATGTAGGAACGCCCGTAGGCCGGAGCGAATACAATCGGACTGTAGGCGCTGATTTGCAGTTGGCTCTAGGGGATTACTGGATGATCTCCGGCTACCTGGCCAAGACTTTTACGCCGGGCATCCCCCGCGACGATTCCTCCGGCTATTTGTACGCTGGCTACAAGAGCGACCTATGGCGAATCGAAGGGACCTATACCGAGGTGGGGGAAAATTTCAATCCTGAAATGGGTTTTGTTCCGCGTCGCGGCTTTCGCCGGCCTACCGCAGCGATCTATTTCACGCCCAGCCCCGAGAAGGGTTGGGTGCGCCAGTGGAATCCGCACTTCACGATTCGCCGCTTCTACGGATTTGATGGCAAACTCGAAACCGCGCGCAGGCATCACGACCTGGAGGTCTACAGAACCGATGGTGGCACGCTTGCTGTCACCTGGAATCGAGATTACGAATTTCTCAGAAAGCCCTTTGAACCACATCCGGGTTTATCCATCCCGCCGGGCGGCTACGACTCTAATCAATTGACTTTCTCAGCCAGTTCAAACCCATCGGCGCGCATCTTTGGGGAGACCAACCTCACGTTCGGTGGTTATTACGGAGGAGATCTCAACATCTATGAGTTCGAGGGGGGGGTTCGGACCGGCCCGCAGTTTGTGACAACGCTTAGCTATTCCAACACTGCTGTCGATGCCCGCTGGGGCCACTTCAACACCAACCTCGGCAGACTGAAAGTCAGTTACTCATTCTCGCCGACGCGCTTTATTCAAGCCTTGTTTCAGTACAACAGTCGCGCTCACCAGTTCAGCAGCAACATACGATTTGGGTGGGTCAACACTGCAGGCACCGGATTGTACATCGTTTACAACGACCGATATTTCACTCCCGGCGAACAGTTTGACACGCTCAACCGGGCCTTCTTCGTGAAGTATACCTACCAGTTTGACTTCTGAGTCGCTGCGGGTAACTCGCTCGGCAGGACGTAATCTTACGCCGGTTGTTCTGAGGCTCTGTCCGCGGGTCGAGTACAGAAGTGGTTTCATTACAGTCGCTCTTCGATCCGTTTGCCCTCCTTCATCTGCCGCTGCAGTTCCATACGGCAATCTCAGTTCGTCCAACTCAATGGCAGTCATCGTTTTGACACAGGTCAAACGGTGATTGGATGAACCGAAGAATTTAACTCGGCGTCTAATCTCATGTTTGCTTATAATTCGGGAAAATCCTGAAGACAGAACCGCAAGAAGATGCGGGAAAATGCCAGTGGCTCAGCTTGATCTTACGCTACCTCGGATCGCAGCCGACTGCAGCGCTGCTCTTGGAGAAGGAGGACGACGATGTCAAATAACGATGACGAAACGAATCAGGCGCACGATCATCGGCATCCTTGCATGCAGTTCTTGACGGCGTGGAGATTTCGTACTCGACGCTCCGGAATCCCGCTACACCGGTACTCCTTGCCGTGGATTACCGTCTGCGCGCTTCTCTTCAATGTCATGAGCGGGCTTCAGATCCAGGCACAGAGTCTGGAAAATGAGGTTGCAGCGCTGCGCTTTGAAGTACAGCGACTGCGGAAGGAACTGGATGCACTAAGAGACGAGGTCCACTACCACAACTCACCATCCGGGGATGGACAGTCCGTCATCTACCCCGAGCAAGCGCGGGCTCGGACACCTAGTAGCCCAGCGACTTCCAGCACCACAGTGGAGCAGGTCCAAGAGCCTTCCGTCAATGAAGCGGTTCCCCTTTTGGTGGCGCAGGTGGCTGAGCAAGCACAAACCAAGGTAGAATCGAACTCGCGGCTTCCGGTTAAGATTTTCGGTACGCTTGTCTCCAATACGTTTTTCAACACGGGTGAAGCGAGCTGGATTGATAATCCGGATATTGTTTTACCTCGCAAGTCTTCCCTACCCCCTGGATCCTTCAGTTCCACGCTACGCCAAAGCCGGATTGGAGCGATTGTCGACGGCCCCCTGATCGGACCGATGAAAGCCAGTGGCTTTGTGACCGTCGATTTCTACGGCGGTTTATCTAATTTCCGCACGGGCCAGGTGATGGGAATCCCACGCATGCTTTATGCCTTTATGCGATTGGAAGGAACGCGTACTGCTTTTGAGATCGGGCAGGATCAGATGATTCTGGCGCCTCGAAATCCCACCTCGCTCGCCGCCCTTTATTTCCCAAGCCTTTACCGATCCGGCAATTTGTATCTCCGAGCGCCTCAGATTCGGATCGAGCGATCCTTTGCGGCAGGCGGAGTTGGTGAATTCCAAGCCACGGCAGGAATCCTCGCGCCCGTGGCGGGAGATTTCCGTTTCGACTCGTTTGTGTTCATATCGCCGAACCTCGCAGGTGAGCGGTCACGGCGGCCTGCGATCCAAGCGCGGCTCGCCTGGCGTACTGCCCCCAGTAGCAGCACCGCGTGGGAGATCGCAGTCTCAGGACACGATGCCCGTCAACAGTTCGCCGGTAGGACCGAGGTCAGCAGGGCGGGTTCCATTGATTTCGACTTTCGGGCCGGTAGAGCTGGGTTAAGCGGAGAATGGTTTATTGGCCAAAACATCGACGCCTTGGGAGGCTCTCTAGGCCAAACGGCAAAATCAGCAGGAGGCTTTCTGGAGGGACGTATGAAAGCCTCACAGCGCTTGGATTTTAATGTGGGTTTCGGCCTTGACCGGCTTTTCGATCGGATTGCGTCTGGCGCGCCACTGAGTGGCAATTCCAGCGTGTTCGGAAATATTGTGTACCAGTTCATGCCTGAACTGGTTATGTCGTTCGAGTACCGCTGGCTTTCCACCCAACCTGATGCCGAGGCGGCGCGGCGCAATCACCACTTCAACCTGGCCTTCGCCTACAGTTTCTGACAGATGAAGAACTGTTTTCCAATCATCTTCTTTGCCGGACTCTTTCCACTTCTCACCCCCGCCATTCGTGGCGGCGATATCAGTGGCAAAGTACGAGTTGTCGGCCACAAGGGCCGTGAGGCGCCCACATCGGTTGTGTTTGCCGAAAGTCTTGACGGACCGAGCCCAATGCGGCCCGGCTTCTACTCCATGGCGCAGCGGAACAAGGCGTTTGTGCCCCGAATCCTGGTGGTCCCTGTCGGCGCCAAAGTGGAATTTCCAAACCACGACATTGTCTTCCACAACGTTTTTTCTCTTTCTCTGCCCGGCCCTTTTGATTTGGGTCTGTATCGCGCGGGGACCTCAAAGAGTCACGTCTTCACCCGAGACGGGGTTTATCGCGTATTTTGCAACATTCACCCGGAAATGACTGCCGTCATCCTTGTGGCGCCCACGTCCCTGATCACAGGGGTGGCCAGGAACGGTAATTATCGACTCAATTTGCCGCCTGGACGCTACCGACTCATTGCCTGGTCAGAACGATCCCAACCGGTAGCGACGGAAATCACGGCATCTACGGAAGCCGCCACAGCGCCCGACTTGACTTTGGATGAATCGCAGTTCATTGAGCTTCCCCACAAAAACAAATTTGGACACGATTATCCCATTGGCGGCTATGACCCGATTAAGGGTGAGAGAAGCAGGCAGTGAGACGCACTTAGACTTTCTCTTCCGGCATTACATCCAGAATTTCCCTAACCTTTTGCCCAAGACTATCTGCTGTAAAAGGTTTCTTAAGAAAAGCACTGGCGATCGTTGCTTTTCCATGCCCTACCGAGTCTGTGTAACCCGACATGAAGAGCACCTTGGTATTCGGACGTAGGAGCGCAATCTGTTCAGCCAGTTGAGGCCCGCTCATCTCGGGCATTACAATGTCGGTAATCATCAGATGGAGCGGCCCAGTGTGCTGTGCGCACAGAGCCATGGCCTCCTTGCCGCTGGATGCCTCCAGTACCTTATAGCCCTTTGCCTCCAGAGCGCGTCTGGCCAGTTCCCGCGGGGCCGGTTCGTCTTCCACCACGAGTACGGTCTCCCACCCTCCAGATTCTTCATTACAGGTTTTGCGACCCTCAGCCGTTTCAACCGTCTGGTCAAGACGCGGCAGGTAGATGATGAAGGTTGAACCGCGACCCAGCTCGCTTTCCACCTTTATATGGCCGTTGCTCTGTTGAACGATCCCATAGACCGTTGCCAGGCCTAGACCCGTCCCTTTGCCCTTTTCCTTGGTCGTAAAAAACGGTTCGAACAAGTGGGACCGAACTTCTTCATTCATGCCGGTGCCGGTGTCTTTGACTGCCAAGATCACATATCGCCCCGGTCCCAGGCCAAAGAGGCCTTGTGAGCTTCCGTCCGTAGAGACATTGGCCGTTTCCAAGGTTAACTTCCCGCCCTCAGGCATGGCATCGGCTGCATTCACCACTAAGTTCAGAAGGATTTGCTCTATCTGCCCTGGATCGGCTTTGACTTGCCCTAACGCCGGATCAAGCGTGGTCACCAATTGGATGTTCGCGCGAATCAGACGACGAAGTAGTTTTTCCATATCCCTGACGACAAAATTCAGGTCCAGCATTTTCGGTACAACCACCTGCCTGCGGCTGAAGGTAAGCAATTGGCGGGTCAGTGTTGAGCCACGGTCCGCGGCTTTAAGAATTTCCGCGACGTCACTGTGCAGCGGGTCATCCGTGTTCAGTCTACTCAGCACCATTTGGCCGTAACCTGTGATGGCCGTCAGCAGGTTGTTAAAATCGTGGGCAACTGCGCCCGCCAGCCTGCCGATAGCTTCCATTTTTTGAGACTGGCGAAACTGTTCCTCCAGTCGTTTGCGCTCGCCAATCATGGTGTTGAAAGACTGAGCTAGCAGACCAATCTCATCACGCCTGTCAATGTCCAACCTAAAATCAAGATTGCCGGCTGCGACCTTTCGGGTTCCCTCGACCAATTTTGCAATTGGCGCCGTCAACGTGTGAGCCAGCACGGCACTGCCCATAATTGCCGCAAGCGTGGCCAGCAACAACAACAGCAGCAGTCCAGTTCGAATGCGACGATAAGGTTCCACTGCACGATCGTGTGACTTCAGCATCACAACGAGCGGCCACATCTTGGCTTTAGCATCCAAACCGGTGGTCATCGCCACGTAGTTCTCCCCGCCGATGTTGATAGGTCGCTTCGTACCGGTGGTTCCATCTGCGGTTTTCCATTTCTGGTCCGATTGCCAGGGTAAGCTTGCCGCTGGAATGGTCGATCCCAGAACGCGATTGCCAAGAATAATCACTTCGCTCTCACTGAAGTCTCGGAGGACGCGCGCAAAAACATTGTCAAGACGGGCGCCAGCAATCACGAAGCCAAAAATTGTACCGCCTGCCTCCGCCGGCATAGCGGCGGCGTGGTAAACGCTGTTGCCTGTGTCCAGCACTCCTGTCGCACTTTGACCGGCCAGCAGGGGACCAATCCAGCGCACCTTGACGTCTGGAAGGGAGACCGGCTCCAGCGTGTCGGTTCGGGCGATTACTCGGCCGGCGGAATCCAATACAATCAATAAATCTGCACTCAGGTTCCTCTGCTGATACGTGACCAGGAAGTCACGAATGGTTGGGACGTCCGTGGCCAGAAGCGCCTTCAGGTTAGGAAACGAGGCCACCAGCCCGGCCGTCAATCGCAGGCTAGCCAAGCGTTGCTCTTCTACCGATTTGATCCGCTCCCTGCTCTGTTCAAGATCGGCAGTGATTCCATTGTTAACAAATTGCTCTGCTTGGTAGTTGACAAGAAACAACATTGCCGCGACAAGCGCAAGAAGCAACGTGGTTGAATACAACAGGGTTTTCCAGCGCAGAGGCATCGCTAGTTTCCCCAACGTAGCATGTCAGCGTCCTAAGACTTAAAATTCCCGACTCGGGATGTGCAAATCCGCCCAGCGGAATCTATGCGGCCTTGATAATTATAGATCAAACTGGAAACTGAGTACCTCTCGAATGTTGAACTTTTCTCGCCTACAGGCATCTAAAACCCGGCAGAATGGTTTTTGCCAGCGTCTTCAACGGGAGGAGCAGATGAAACTGCCGATCCGGCTTCGCTTTACCTCACGAACAGTGTTCCTACTATTGATGTTGGTCTTGTCTGAATTTCTCGCTGTGCACGCCCGAGCGGATTCTGTCAAGACTCTGTACTACGGAATTGTAGCGGCGGGAGAAACCGGAGACCGAGTCCTGCGTACGCTGTTTCACATAATAAACGGGGGCTCCGAATCGGCTAAGGGTTCATTGAGTCTACTGTCTGACCGAGGGGCGATGTTGGACGTCGCGGTTACTCCCACCTGGGTGGGCGCCCCGGGCTCTTTTTCCTTGGTTACCGGGCAGGGTTCGTTCTCCATTCCTTCGGGATCGGCTCTGGAACTGGCGCTGGTTGTACCCAAACCTCCTGCCACAGGATGGGCAAGAGTGCAGTTGGACGACGCTCTGGAGATTCGTGCATCTGTCCAGCAAGCGAAGCATTCAGCTTCCGAGGGGCCGCTCTCGAACTTTGAGGACGGCCTGGATGGGGAGGCCGAAATTTTTCCAACAAGCGGCGTTAAGAACTTCGCTTTCCCGCTTTTCCTTTTCTTAGGTACAACACGGATCGGCACGGCTTTTTCCATCGTTAATCTCTCTGCAGCGCCCGGCAGGGTGCAATTGATCCTTCGCCCGGAGGACACGCGCACGGTCCAGCTCCAACCTGGCCAGATGCTTGTCGATTTTTTTGAGCGTTTCTGGCAAGTGGCTTTCCCCGCTATCTTTCCCCTAAAATTTCACGGACTGGCGGAAGTAAAATCGGAGGCGCCTCTTGCGATCGTTGTTCTCAGGACCAGGGAGGGTCTCCCGCTGTCTGGCGTGCGGCCGGCGCCACTGCCCGCTTCCGAGGAACCGGTCGAAGCCGTGGTCGGCGCTGAAGTCCCACTGTCGATCAATCAGACTGCCACCTTCAACAGGGAAAACCTCGGGGTGACGTTCTGGAATGTCATCGAAGATTCGCGATGTCCTATAGATACCATTTGTATTCAGGCCGGGCGGGTGACCGTGGAACTCCGAATCGTCAAGGAGGGACAGTTTCTGGGCAGTTTCCAGCTTTCCACGGAGGCTGACAGCAATTCGATTCGAGTGGGCGGATATTCCCTTCAACTCGTCCGTGTGGAACCGGCTCCCAGTTCGACCCGGAGGCTGGCGATTTCCGACTATCGGCTTACTCTGCGGGTGACGCTCGCGCACACCGACGCCACTGAAACCGGACAAGAGAATCCAAAATCAAAGTAAACAAGGAAAGAAGCATCCACCTACTCCGCGACATCCGCAATTGGCTTGACGCCGAATCGCCCGTACAGAGACGGCACAACCACCATGTTTAACGCCGTCGACGTGAACAGCCCGAACAGGATGACGATGGCCATGGGCGCCTGGATTTCGCTGCCCGGCTTCCCCATCCCGAGCGCGACGGGAATCAATGCCAGGCCTGCCGCCATGGCCGTCATGAGAATCGGCGCCAGCCGCTCGGTCGCTCCGATCCGTACCGCCTCGCGCAGGTCGGTCACACCTTCGGCCTGCATCAAGTGCTTCACGTGCGAAATGAGCATGATCCCGTTTCGCGTCGCGATCCCAAACAACGTGATAAAGCCGATGATGGACGCCACCGACAAAACCTCTCCCGATACAAACACGCCAAGCACGCCGCCGATGAGCGCGAGCGGCAGGTTGAGCATGATGATAAAAGCATCGCGAAAAGAGCGGAATGCCGACCCGAGGATCACCAGAATGCCGATCACGACGGCAATGCCGAGGTAAAGAAGCCGTTGCGTCGCACGCGCTTCGCTTTCGAACTGCCCGCCGTAGTCAATGTGATACCCGCGCGGGAGCGGGACCGAGGCGCCGACACGCCGCTCAATATCATTGACGACACTCCGTAGGTCCCGTCCGGCCACGTTGCACTGGACCACGATTTTACGCTGAACATTCTCGCGACTGATGAAGTTGGGCCCCCTGTCTTCGCGGATGTCCGCCACGGCGCCGAGCGGGACCCGGACTCCGCTCGGAGTGTCGATCAAAGTCTGGCGGATTGAACCCAGGTCCGACCTTGGATTGACCGCGTACCGTAGCACCAGGGGGAAGGCAATCTGGCCTTCGAGTATTTGCCCAACCGGCTGACCCAAAAACGCGGTCTGCACCGCCTCAGCCGCGGACCCGGCGCCGAGGCCGTACCGCGCCAGTGCTTCGCGGTTGAGGCGAACACGCACCGTCGGGATTTCTGTCTGCTGTTCAGTCGAAAGATCGACGACGCCAAAGACTTGCTGCATCTCCGACTGGACCTGTTTGGCAAGACCGCGCAATGTAGGCAAATCGTCGCCGAATATCTTTACGGCGACGTTGGCCCGCGTGCCGGAGAGCATATGATCGATCCTGTGCGAAATCGGCTGGCCAATCGTGACGTTCATTCCTGGCAGTAGAGTCACCCTCTGGCGTATGTCCTCCAGAACCTCGTTCTTCCGCCGATCTTTCATTTCCAGATCGACGTCCAACTCGGCGGATTCCACTCCCTGGACGTGCTCGTCCAACTCCGTTCGGCCGGTGCGGCGCGCTGTACGTACAACCTCGGGCACCCCCAGCAGGATTTTCTCGAGGCTGCGGCCAAGCTGATCCGATTCGGCCAGGCTCGTCCCGGGCAGCGTGACGGCGCTGATCGTCAGCGTCCCTTCATTGAACTCCGGCAGAAATGACCTGCCCAGCCAGCCAAAGCTCGCGACCGCACAGGCAAGGAGAAGGACCGCGGCCGATACCACAATGCCCGTGTGGTTCATCGACCAGCGCAGCGGGGCTTGGTACAGGCGCTTGAGCCAGGCCACAAACCGCGGCTCCCTTCCCCGAACGACCGCCCGGGCGCGTGGCAACAGGAGCGAACAGAGAACCGGAGTGATCGTGAGAGCGACAACCAGCGAGGCCGTAAGGGCGACCACGTAGGAAAAGCCGAGTGGCTTCAACAACCGCCCCTCCACGCTTTCGAGCATAAATAGGGGGAGAAAGACCAGGACGATAATCACCGTGGCGAACACGATCGAGCCGCGAATCTCGCTGCTGGCGCGAAAGACCACCTCTTTGGTCCGGAGCCGCTGGTCGGTGGGCTTTTGGCTATTTTCTCGCAGCCGCCGGAATACGTTTTCTACATCTATGATCGCGTCATCGACCAATGCGCCGATTGCAATCGCGAGCCCTCCCAGGCTCATGGTATTGATCGTCAGGCCGGCGATTCGAAGTCCCCAAATCGCTGCCACCAACGACAGCGGGATGGCCAGCAGGGTTATCACACTGCCTCGAATATTGGCTAGAAAGAGGACCACCACAAAAATGACGAGCAAACCACCATCGCGAAGCGCGTCTACTAGATTTTTCACTGCCCTCTCAATGAAGTCGGCCTGGCGGAAGATGTGCCGATCGATGGACATTCCAGCGGGCAGCGTCTTCTCCAGATCGTCCAGAACGCTGTCGAGAACCCGAGTAAGCTCCAGAGTGTTTGTGCCGGGCTGCTTCTGGATTCCTATCACCACCGCCGGCCTGCCGTCATGAGAGCCTTCTCCCCTTTTAACGGCTTCGCCGATCCGGACCTCGCCGAGATCTCGAATGAGGATCGGCCGCGCCTCGCGACTAGTGACCACCGTCTGCGCAATGTCCTCCATGTTCACGATACGCCCCACTCCCTGGATCAGGTACTCCTGACCTCCGGAGACTCGAAAGCCGGCCGACGTGTTTTGGTTGGCCCGTCGGAGAGCGGTTTCGATCTGTTCGGTCGTCAAGTTGTACGATTTGAGCTTGGCCGGCGAGAGCAAGACTTGGTACTGTTTCTCCGACCCACCGGTGGCGATAACCTGGGACACGCCGGGGACGGCAAGCAGACGCCGACGGATCACTGCATCGGCCGTCGTGCGCAGCTCAATGAGGGAATGTTGATTCGATTCGAGCGCTAAAAACAGGATTTCGCCCATGATGGACGAAATGGGCGCCAGCACCACTTTAACCTCAGGAGGAAGCGCTCCCTGAGCCAAATTCAGCTTTTCGGTGACCGTCTGGCGAGCCCGGTAGATATCCTCGCCCCAGTCAAACTCGACCCAAATGACGGCGACACCGACCGCGGTGGCCGACCGGACGCGCCGAACGCCGCTTGCGCCGTTCAAGGCTGCTTCGATAGGGAAGGTCACGAGGGACTCAAGTTCCATTGGCGCCATTCCTCCCGCTTCGGCCAGAATGGTCACGGTGGGCGCAGTAAGGTCCGGCAGAACATCGACCGGCATGGTGGTAAGCAGATATCCTCCCCATGCTAGCAACGCTGCGGCCAGAACCAGCACTAAAGCTCGATTATTCAGCGACCAGCGGATCAGTGCGTCAACCATAATGGGCCTCCTTAATGCACGTGCCCGTGAGCGGGAATTTGAGAGGAGAGCGCGGCCAGCCTGATGAGATAGGCGCCGCGAGTCACGATCCACTCTCCGAGACGCACTCCTTCAAGAACCTGCACGTAACCGCTTTCGCGAACGCCCAGTGTCACGGTACGACGCGCAAAAGCTTCTCCCTCAAGTTGGACAAAAACGACCGGCAGGCCTGCATCGTCGACGATCGCCGACTCGGGAACGCTGATGGCCCTTTCCCGGCCAGACAAGAAAAGGCGGAGTGATACGGATTGCCCGATGGCGAGAGCCCGTGCTGGGTTCTGAACTTCGTAGATGACGCCCAGAGTGCGAGACTGAGGATCGATGAAATTGCTCTTTGAGATAAGCCGGCTGACTTGCACGGGCCTCGAATCTCCCGGTATCTCCACTTCAGCACCCGTGAGCCGCCGGATCCTGGGAACCTCGGTCTCGGGCACACTGCCGACAAGGTAAACGGGGTCAATGGCCACAATCCGTATCAGGGGGTCGCCCGGACTGACGTTCGAGCCTCCTGAAGTCTTCAGCTCCACGACGATCCCTGAGATCGGAGCACGCAAAGTGAAGGTCCCCTCCGAGCCCGAAGCTTCTGCTTGCCGTGAGGCTTCATATCCACGCAATTTCTGCTGTGCCGTTTGCAGCCGTGCTCCCGCAGTGGCTTCGGCGGCTCTTGCGTCCTCGACACGGCGGGCAGGAATCGCGCCGGCGGTAAGCAGGCGTTCCGTCCGCTGCCGGTCACGTTTGGCCAAGTCCAGAGCGATAATTGCTTCCGAGATTGCCAATTCGAGAGAAGCCCGGTCGCCTGGCGCCGGAGGCAGCGGCGTGATGGCCGCTACCGCCTGGCCGCGCGAGACCAAAGTTCCGGCAATCGGCAGGCGGCTGTCCGCAGTAATGCGCCCTCCGATCGGAGCCGTCACATTAACTTCTCCACCGCTGCGGGGGCGGACCTCTCCGGTCACGGTCAAACTCTCTCGCAGCTCCCGTTCGGCAGCCCTCTCCGTGGCAAAATCTAGCGACCACTGCTGCTCCTTCAAAAACGTTATGGTCTCCTCCTTCGGCTTTTCCTCTTGGATGGAGATTTCTTTTTCGGAGGCAAAAACCTTCACCTCTCCAAGATCATGACGGTCGGCGAGATTCGACCCCGCAAGAATCACGGCCATGCGATAGGTACCCGGAGAGCGGGGTCGAACGTTGACTCCGAAAATCCCCGGGCGAGACGATCCGTTCGCCTCGAAGACCTCGGTTCGTCCTCCGGAATCGACGAGCTCAACCCTTACCTTTCCGCTTGCAATCGGTGTGAAATCGCGAAGATCGGTCAAATGCACCGCGAAACGCACGACTGCACCTGACACGAGCGCCGGGTATTCAAGAAACAGTTCCGTTCGCTGCGTCCAGTCAGTGATGGAAATCGTGGCGGAATCCTGTTGAGATCGTGATTGCATCTGGGGAGGCGGCTGCTTACTACAGCCGACCAAGGACAGAATCAACAGAATAGGAATAGGCAATCGTTTCACGGCAACACCTCCGGGTTAAGAATCGGCGCCCCGGCAGTCTGCTCGAGTTGAAGTTCCGCTAGCTTCGCAGCGGCATTCAAATCGATCCATCTTCTTCTCGCCTGTGCGCTGACACGCAAGGCGTCGAGAAGGCCCAAAATGCCTACTTCTCCTTCCTCAAACGCGGTGCGGGTAATGTTTTCGAGCTGTTCCCCTTGCGTGGCGAGGCGGCGAGAATACTCCAAGGCAACTGTGCGCCGCGTTTCAAGAGCGGCATACAAACCGGCGACTTCGCCCCGAATGCGGCGCTCCAGCGCCTCGCTGCGCGCCTCGGCGCGCTCCGCCTCCGCTCGAAACCGCGCCATTTCCTCAGTCCCCCGATTGAAAATGGGGATCGGAATCGTCACAGCCACGAAGCTGCCGATGCCTGTCGCGCCCGTGGCCAGTTCCCCTCGCTTGATTCCTACGCCGATGATAGGATCGGGGATGCGCAGGCGTTCGGCCGCGCGGCTCTGATAGACGAACTGCTCATGCGCATGCTTTTCGGTTTCCAGATCGGCGCGCGTCTCAATCGCGCGTCGCAGCAACTCCTCCAGCGGCGGCAGAGCGGCGCTGCCGCGCAGTTCTCCTCGTACGCGAATCTCCGAACTGTTAGTAGGATCCCCCAGAAACGCCGCCAGTCTGCCACGAGCTTCCGCTGCCGAAGCAAGCGAAATCGCTAGATCCGCTTCAAACTCCGAGAGTTCACGCTCGGCGCGGAGTCGGTCGTAAGCCGATCCCTCGCCTTCCTTCTCGCGTTCCCGCAGGATTCCAATCACCTCCTGAAGCCGCTCCATGGAGGTCTGGATGGCAGCCTCGCGCTCCTGAGCCGACAGCACGTCGAAGAAGGCGATGCGGATTGCGCTGATCATTTCCCATCGTGCAAACTCCGATTGGGACTGGGCGGCACTGACAGCCTCACTCCCGGCCTGCCGTAACCATCGTAGTCGGCCGTTGAACGGGAGCTGCTGTTGGACCTGCGCAAATTCCGCCAGGCCTGCGCCCTCGCGGCTAAACGACGGAACCGGGTTGGGCCACAAAGTCCAGGCGCGCGTCTCAGCGGTAGTCGCCGCGACCGCCGCTCGCATTTCTCTGGATTGCGGATGCTCGCTTAAGAACCGTGAAATTGCTTCTTTTTCCGTAAGACCCTGCGCATTGGCAGAAGCTGTCGCGAGAACCAGTACGACAGCCATTCCTGCATGACGCAGCGTTGCCTGCGACATGAATTACCTCGCTAATTAATAAGGGTTGCTTTAGCTGGAAGAGCGCTTACACAAAGCGCAGACGATGAGAGGATCGTGGGGGTGGTGCTCTGGAGCCAGACGGGTGACTCCACGGTGGATCATGCGACTTCGGGACAGGAGCTGCAACAGAGACGGGTCTCTGCGGAGGCAAAATAAATCCGAGAGAAATGACCGGCACAAAAAGCAACGGATGCCTGGAACTTGCCTGCTGCTGAAACCAGTTTAGGAAGATTGCATCCTCATCGCTCCTATCTTGAGCTGGATTATAGACTTGATTCCTAGGATGACTCGCGATTTGACCCGTCACACCCCAATGAATATGTCTAACTGCTTTCAGCCGATGGATCTGCTCAGCGTGTGAGCCATGTTCGTGCCGATGAATATGGAAAAGCTGTGCGTCCAACGACGCTGCCATTACTGCAACACACACCTGAGTGGCAATGGCTCGAAGCATAGTTGTTACATTCTACTGATTTTTGAAACCGGACGGAAGAAAAGTCGCGGGCAATTGTCAAGTACTGGCCGGAACGAACTTTTCGAAATTTCGTATTAAATCCATGAACTCGGTTGGGATGTTCCTTTATGAAGAATCGCGTATTTTTCAGCAGCTTGGTGCGAAGAAATTCTCCGCAGTTCAAGGTAGGCGACTGGGTACAACTCAAGACGACGGGCCGAAAAAGCCACATCATTGAAATTTCTTTAGCTGACCGGCCGTGGCCGCCTCTCCTCGGACCCAGACTCAAGTACGTAGTCAAGACTCAGGACGGTAGCATCACGGAAGTCTTCCAGCACAAACTGGAGTTCGCAAATCCCAGTCTCGACCCCGCTCGGCTTGATCGACCCAACAACCGGTGCTTTGACGATCCCTTGACGCCGAATTCTTCAAATCGGATATAAAAGCATCATTAGGCTCGCCAATTGCATTAAAACGTACAGGAAAATACTCGTAGGAGGAAAAAATGTTGACAAAGCGAAAGCTCCTGAAATTGGCTTTCAAGGGCCTGCAAGTTGAACGCGAGCAGATCGAACAGGAAATTTCAGAAATCAGAGCGCAGCTACGAAGAGGACAATTAGGTGGCAAAGCAGTGTTACCGGGTAGAAAAAATCTCTTGTCGGTTGCGGCTCGGAGAGCTATCTCTGAGGGGATGAGAGCGTATTGGGCCCGGAGAAAGAAGGCGGTGTAGCTTTCTTGAAAAATTCAAAAGGTAGCCTGAATCGAATCGTCAGGGGCCTTTGCAAACAAATGAGGAGCGCTGTTTATGACTGACAAGGTGTACAAACTGATTGAAGTCGTAGGATCTTCTACCGCCAACATTGAAGATGCCATCCAAAGTGCAATCGCACGAGCCTCCAAGAGCGTTCGCCAGATGCGATGGTTTGAAGTAGTTGAAACGCGAGGAAGTATTGAAAATACTCGGGTTACTCACTGGCAGGTGACTCTAAAAATTGGATTCACCCTGGAAGATTAATGCAGCAAGAAGCCGCGCGCCCGCGCAAAGCGCTCCGATTCCGCAGAGCAAGTCCAATATTTTTCCTTGCTTTGTAAAGCCATATGTGGTCTCGATACGCCTTCTCGACGCGCCTACTTCTCTGCTGTCTGCATAACGCGATGATCGAAATTGATGGCTCTTATGGAGAGGGTGGAGGCCAGATCTTGAGGACCGCTGTGGCCCTGTCCGCGCTGACCCACCGCCCTTGCAGAGTTTTCAATATAAGAAAAGGCAGACCCCAACCGGGTCTGAGACATCAACATCTGGAAGCCGCAAAAGCGGTCCAAACATTGTGCAACGGGGAAATCAATGGGGCGGAAATCGGCAGCACGGACTTAAGATTTATTCCCCACCCAATAAGGGCCGGCATGGTGGACGTTAAAATACCCACCGCCGGCAGCATCGGATTGGTGCTTCAAGCGATGATGATCCCCGCTTTTCGGGCACAGGACAGCGTAACCATTCGTTTCCAAGGCGGCGCAACAAACGGCAAATTCGCTCCGCCTCTCAATTACCTAAGATTCGTGTTGATGCCGTTGCTGCAAAAGATGGGTTACAAGGCGAACATCGTCATCGATCGCTACGGATATTTTCCGAGAGGCGGAGCCAGAATTACGGCAACAATACATCCCGCGCAGTTGCAGCCTCTTGACTTGACGCAGCGTGGCGCCCTGCAAACAGTGAGCGGCACGTCGCATGCCGCTTTGGCGTTGAAAAAGAGCCGGGTGTCTGAACGGCAAGCCGAAGCCGCGCTGGCCGCATTTAACAAGGTCGGAATCCGCGGCGATATCGACATCCTTTACTCCGACACCATCTGCCCGGGTGCTGCAATTGAGCTGCGAGCCATCTTTGACAATAGTGTGATCGGTTCAGACGGCTTGGGTGAAAAGGGCATCCGGGCGGAGGAGGTCGGAGAAAAAGCCGCTCTAGCTCTGATAAACCAGTTGAGCGGTCCGGGCGCTGTCGATGAATATGCAGAAGACCAATTATTGCCTTACATGGCCCTTGCGCCTCCCAGCAGAATCAAGGCCGCCAAAATCACCGGCCATGCGAAGACCAACATCTTCGTGATTGAAAAGTTTTTGCCCGTCAAATTCGCTGTGCACTCGGACATGATCTCTGTCAAGGCCCAGGTCTAGTGCCGTCTAGTGCACCAGGTGACGAGATTGCGACCGGTAGCTCGTCGATCGGTAGGATTTCCAGCATACCGGCGTTTCCAACATTATGGCGCCGTTACCAAGAATGAATATCGGTAGATCAAGGCCAACCATAGCGATACTCAAGGACGCTTGACCCAGGCTTCGGCAGTCTCGCGCAGTCGATTCAGAATTTTTTCTAATTCGATCCGCTTCTCTTCAAGTCCCTGCTCGGACAAATCTTTTTCCAGAAAAATCGGCTCGGCAATATCGACCCGTATCGGGGAAAAGGGAAGCGGAATTTGGAAACCATCCCAGGAAGAGACGGTCTTGGAACGTTTCGCCTCGATATGAAATGGAAGGATGGGATATCCTGAATAGCTAGCCAGCCAAGTGACCCCTTGTTGAACCTGATACCTGGGACCACGCGGGCCATCCACGGTAAAGGCGACATGCGCGCCCGCTTTCAGAGTTCGAAGCAAGCTGATGGTCGCTTTGATCGCACCGCGCGAGGAGGAACCACGGCTGCTTCCATAGCCAAAGCGGCGGATGACATGGGCGATGTATTCGCCGTCGCGGTTTCTACTTGTTAGGACAACGATCCCACGGTTCCGCCAGAAAAAAGTGGCGGGCAAAATGCGCCCGTGCCAGAATGCAAAGATCACCGGAAGCTTTCGTTCTTCGAGCTTCCGGAAGTGATGGTAGCCGGAAACCTGCCACCGGCAGGCCCGCGCCAGTAGTTGAATCAAAATCCAGCCGATCCACCCGATTGCGCCGTAGTAGAGCTTCCCGCGTAACTTTGAAGCAGACGAGTCTACCTGATTCCGATGATCGCGGATTAATCTCACTTGTGTCCTGCAGAAATCTTGTTGCCGAAATTTTTACCACGAATCATAATGGTATTGGTTCTCAGTTCACCTCGGCACTGTGAAGATAAAGTCGTACCTTCACGCATACTCCGTTGCTCGAGAGTCGTTGGCGCCTCGCCACAGGCGGGGCAGATTGACGAAGCTGGCGGCCCGTCGCAGCTAGGTTCCCTTCACCTATGCGTATACCAGGTTTTGTCCGTGAAAATAAACCTGAAATCGGGAGGAAATACAATGGAAGTGTACAAACAACTATCCATATTCTTGGAAAACGAGCCAGGCACCCTGGCGCGAGTCTGCGATGCCTTATCGGAGAACAAAATCAACATACTGGCCCACAATGTTCACGACTCCATTGATTATTCCATTTTTCGATGCGTGGTGAGCGATCCTACCAAAGCAGTCCACCTGCTAGAACCAGCGGGCGTTTTTGTCCTGGAGAACGACGTCCTGGGCATCCCCGTCACGAATGCTCCAGGCGCCCTGGGGACCATCTGTAAGAAATTGGCAAAGGCAAAGATCAACATTGATTATGCGTACGGCAGTGCTGCACAGAAGAAGGGGGGCTTAGCGTTGCTGATCCTGAAAACCGACAACATGAAGAAAACCAGGGAGGTTCTAGCCTAGTGACCAAACGGGAGGAATCATGAAGCGGCGAAAATTCTTAAAGGCTGGTTCTCTCCTGGAAGCTGAATCCAGGTTGGTCAAGAAGGACTGCAGAAAATGATCGAGCACAATCTGATAAAGCCTATCGATCATCATCTCAAGGAGAAGTCTCAGCAGCAAGGCAACCAAACTGCCTATTACGATGCAAACACCTCGTTAACCTACCAGGCGCTGGAGGAGCGTTCGGCTAGGTTTGCCAGCGCACTGGATAAGATGGCGATCCACCCTGGGTGAAGTTCCTGTGCTTTTTGTGGTATGCAAACACGGTGCACAGATAAGCGAGGCCGACCTCAAGGACTATTGCAGCGCACATCTTTCATCTTATAAGGTCCCTGACTCGATGCATTATGTCGACCAGATTCCTCGGACCGGCTCCGGTAAAATCATGCGATTCAAGCTTCAGAAGCTTCTCGGCTGAGGACCTGATCTCGAAAGTGAGGCGCCTCTGGTCGGCCGGCTTTCTTCGAGGCTTTGCTGGGCGCAGCCAACTTCATCTACGTCTGTGGAATACAGCGCTTTCTTGGGAGGTTGTTTTACCGGAATGGAAACGGACGGGTACAACTGGAAGGCCTTGAAGTCGAAATGGTGGAGGCGGCGGGAATTGAACCCGCGTCCGAAAGTGTTCAGCCTCGGAATCTACATACTTAGCTTGCTTTGCTTGTTCGCCCCTGCGGATGAGAAGCAAGCGAAAATCCACAGAGACTAACCTCTTTAAATTTCGCCGATCTCTACGAGGTGATGAGCCCGGCTAGCCTGCTGTGCGACGCTTTGTCCCGCCCCGCAGGCAGGACGGGCAAAGCGGCTGCTTACTTATTAAGCAGCGAGTGCTAACTGATTGTCAGCAGTTATATTTAGTTCCACTTGTTTTACGAGGTGAGCGGACACCTCGGTATGCATCCTCGGCCTCAGCAACTCCCGTCGAAGCCAATTCGCCCCCACGAGCCTTTGAGTCGACCTATATCATAAGATAACACCAAATTAAGATAACACCAAGGCAAGGGTCGGCGATTTCAAAAGGAAGGAGAGGAGCCACGATTGCAGAACTCCGCAATCCCCACTCCGCATTTTCGCAATCCCTTATAATCATCTCCATGCTTGGCAACCATCTCATCAAGCAAGTCCTCGAGACGATTCGAAAACACAAGATGCTCAGTGCCGGTGAACGCGTCCTGGTCGCTGTTTCCGGCGGACCGGACAGCATGGCGCTGTTAAAGATTCTGGCCGACCTGCGCAAGAAGCTCGGCCTGGTGCTCGCAGTCGCGCACTTCGATCATCAGATACGCTTGGACTCGAACTTAGACCTGGAGTTTGCCCGGCGGGCGGCGGACCAGTTTTGGCTTCCATTTTTTTCCGAACGCCGGGACATCCCCAACCTCGTCCAAGCCTCGGGAGGCAACTTGGAAGAGGTGGCGCGCTTGCAGCGTCGCGCTTTCCTAACACGTGTTTGCCAGCAAGGAAATTTCAACAAGATTGCAAGCGGCCACACTATGGACGATCAGGCGGAAACCGTACTGATGAACTTGATCCGAGGAAGCGGTCCGACCGGCCTTGCGGGAATTGCTCCCAGAGCGGGCAAATGGGTTCGCCCTCTAATCGCGACGCGACGCGCTGAGATCCTGGATTTCTTAAAAAAGGAAAATATCACGTTTCGTCTCGACCCTACCAATCTTGATACTCGCCTCCTGCGTAACCGCGTGCGCCACCAACTCATCCCCATGTTGGAGAAAGATTACTCCCCTCATCTCGTGGAAAGACTTGCCAAACTTGCGGAAATGGAGCGCGCCACACGGTACTACTGGAAGCGATCGTCCCGCCGTTGGCTGCACATAGATTCCTCTGGCCCTTTTGTACGGGCGCAAGAGCTGGTTCGAAGACCGGTCGCTGAGCAGCGAGAGGTCATTCGCCACTTCATTTTACTGTCGCGCGGCCATCTCCGCCGCATTACGTTTGAACAGATTGAAGGCGTGCGCAACCTAACGGAAAAAGGCTCTGGGGGTAAGGAGATCGTGCTTCCTGGAGGATGGGAAATCACCAATGTTCGAGGGGAGCTCCGAGCCGCCGGAAGTGGCGGGCGGGGCGGGGCAAGCCGGGGACGGCAAACAACACCGCGTAACGTATCTGACAAGACCGATGACAAGGCATGCGGCTGACCCATGAAGACCAATCCCTCTCTGATGCCCTCTCTTTTCCTCGCGGCAATGGAAACCGCCAAGAGAAGGGAGCAGAAAATGCAACTTTTACTGGGGGAAAGGCGTCTAATTTGGTGAATGATTTTGTGTTCTCAGCTTGGGAATGTACCAGCCTATGCCCTATAATAATAGTAGCAACTAGAGTGGTGGAGGGCATTTTTTGAATACCACAGCGAAAAATATTTTCCTTTGGATCGTGATCATCGTCGCCGTCGTGGTGCTCTGGAATTTTTTGAGCACGGTGCGCACCGGCAACGTCGAGACACTCAACTATACCCAATTCACGCAACTGATAACGAGCAAGGGGATTAAACAGGTAACGATTACGGCCAACAAGGTGGAAGGCGAATATAAGGACAGCGGTCGCAAGTTCAAGACCCTGCTGCCCAACAATGCCGCCGATATTGCCACCATCTTGAACGAAAACGGCGTTCAGGTTGAGGTTGGCGATACAGAGCAGGGACCGTGGATTTACCTGCTTAGTTCTTGGTTCCCGATCATTCTGTTCGTAGGCTTTTGGATTTTCTTGATGCGTCAAATGCAGAGCGGCGGAAACAAGGCGCTCTCGTTCGGCAAAAGTCGCGCTAAGCTCTCTTCCAATCAACAGAAGCGGGTAACTTTCAAGGACGTCGCTGGAATCGAAGAAGCAAAGGAAGAGCTGCAGGAAATCGTCGAATTTTTGAAGGAACCGCAGAAGTTTCAGAAGCTGGGCGGGCATATCCCCAAGGGAGTTTTATTGATGGGCCCTCCGGGCACGGGAAAGACCTTGCTGGCGCGAGCGATTGCCGGCGAAGCCAACGTTCCCTTCTTCTCCATTTCCGGATCTGATTTCGTCGAAATGTTTGTCGGCGTCGGCGCTTCACGAGTGCGCGATCTGTTCGAGCAGGGAAAGAAAAACGCTCCTTGCATCATTTTCATCGACGAAATTGATGCCGTGGGCCGTCATCGGGGGGCCGGCCTGGGCGGCGGGCACGATGAACGCGAACAGACCTTAAATCAGTTGTTGGTGGAGATGGACGGCTTTGAATCCAACGACGGCGTGATCCTGATTGCCGCCACCAACCGCCCTGACGTCCTTGATCCAGCGCTGCTTCGTCCGGGGCGCTTTGATCGCCAGGTCGTGGTCAACCTGCCCGACATCAAGGGGCGCGACGGCATATTGAAGGTGCACACGCGCAAGATACCCCTGACTGACGACGTGAAGACAGAAATTTTGGCCCGTGGTACTCCCGGCTTCTCTGGAGCGCAACTGGCCAACATGGTCAACGAAGCCGCGCTCAATGCTGCCCGCTACAACAAAAAAGCGGTGACCATGCAAGACTTTGAGGAAGCCAAGGACAAGGTCTTGATGGGCAAAGAGCGCAAGTCGCTCATCCTGACGGAAAACGAAAAGCGCATTACCGCATACCATGAGGCAGGTCATGCGCTGGTTGCATATTTACTTCCTAACTCAGATCCGCTTCACAAGGTCACCATTATTCCACGCGGGCGGGCTCTGGGCGTTACGATGCAACTCCCCGAGGACGAAAAATACAATTACTCGAAGGAGTATATGGAAAGTTCCGTCGCCATTTTGCTAGCGGGGCGAGCCGCAGAGGAGATTTTCCTGGGGATTTGTACTACCGGTGCGGCCAACGATTTAGAAAGAGTCACAGAACGAGCTCGCAAGATGGTATGCGAATGGGGCATGAGTGAGGCGATGGGCCCGCTCACCTTTGGAAAGAAGGAAGAACAGATTTTCCTGGGGCGGGAAATTGCACAGCACCAAGACTACAGTGAAGAAACCGCGATCAAAATTGACCAAGAAGTCAAGCGGATCGTAACGGCCGGATATGAGCAAGCCAGCGCAACCCTCAGCGAACACCGCGATGAATTGATCCGATTGGCGGAAGCCTTAATCGAATACGAGTCACTGGACGCCGAGGAGGTCAAGATGGTATTGCACGGCGAGAGTCTGGCGGCCAAGCGCGAAACCGCGGAGCAGGACAAAGAAGAAATTCGGGAAAAGGTCGAAACCAAGAAGCCGGCTCTTCCGCAGCTCATTAAGCCTAAAGAAAAACCGTCTCCTGCCTGAGTATCCCGTTTCGAAGATGCCCCGGCATCGCTTCCTCCTAGCTCCCGGATCTCGGCTCGCAAGTCCATCCGCAAACATCGGCCAATTTGTGAAATGGGACGTTGCCGATTGCAGATTGTGGAGTAGAGATTCCCGTTTCCCTGGGTTCGGGATCCCGGATTCGCAGGAAGCAGGTTTCTGGTAACAGTAGTGGGGGAAGGAAAAAGACTTTTTCAATCTGATCCGAACTCCGCAATCAACCATAGAAAGGGCCGCACCTCGATGTGGCGGCTCAGCCTGCCCCCTCGCCACGGCCGTGGGTTTTTTCTTTTTCATTTTTATTGATGCGCAAACTGTATTCTGTGCCGACGCGGAATCGCGCTCTCCAGTTGGGACAACGCACCTGGATCATGGGAATTATCAATGTCACACCAGATTCTTTTTATCCGGGGTCGCGCGCCATCAGCCCAGGCGCTGCCCAGAAGATGGCGCGACGCATGATCGCTGAAGGCGCTGATATCTTGGACATCGGAGGAGAGTCTACTCGGCCGGGCTGCGTCCCGGTTGGTGAAGATGAAGAAATCGAACGTGTAACCCCGACAATCGAAGCGATCCGTAAGATCTCCAACATTTTCATTTCCGTGGATACCTACAAACCGGCGGTGGCTCAGGTTGCGCTCCAAGCAGGAGCGGATATCGTAAATGACATCAGCGGATTTCACTGGGATGAGCAAATGGCTGCTACGGTGGCGCGTTTTGAAGCCGCAGCAGTGGTGATGCATTTGCGGGGAACTCCGAACACCGTGCACACGCTTCCGCCCAGTGAAGACATCTTTGCGGACGCCGAATCCCGCTTGCGCGCAAGCCTGGAGAAGGCTTCAAACGCTGGCTTGCCGCGTGATAAGATCATTATCGATCCGGGAATTGGATTTGGAAAATCGCTCACGGACAATCTACGCATTCTCCGAAATCTCCATTTCTTTGGGAAACTGGACTGCCCCATACTTGTGGGCCCCTCCAGGAAATCGTTTATCGGGAAAATCCTAAAGGAAGATGTGCAGGAGCGTCTGTGGGGAACGGCGGCCGCAGTCACTTGCGCAGTGCTGGCCGGAGCACACATCGTTCGCGCGCATGACGTGGCGGCAATCAAGTGCGTGGTAAAAATGGCGGACGCATTGGCGGTAATGGAAGAAGATGGATAGCTGGGAGCTTTTGCAGCCTGGACTGATCGGGATTGTCGACCTAATCGATATCCTCGTGGTCGGTTTCCTGATCTACCGAATCCTGTTGTTGATCCGGGGCACCCGCGGAATGCAGGTGACCATCGGGATCATTTTTCTGGCATTACTCTATTACGCCAGCCGCCTCGCACAACTGAAAACGGTAGAGTGGATTCTGGCCAACTTCCTCACTTACATCGTCTTTGCCATCATTGTGATTTATCAGGCAGAAATACGCCGTGGTCTTGCCAACATTGGCCGCAGCCGGATCTTGCGCCGCTTTTCCCGCGAGGCAAAAAAGGAAACTTTTGAAGAGATCGTGCTGGCTGCCACCACCCTGGCCAGCCGAAAGATCGGCGGCTTAATCGTGTTGGAAGGGGAAATTGGTTTGAAGAACTACGTAGAAAGTGGAATCAAATTGGAGGCAATGCTTACCTATGATCTGCTGGTGACCATCTTCAGTCCCCAGACACCGCTGCATGATGGCGCGGTGATCATTCAAGAGAACCGAATTGCGGCCGCAGCCTGCTTTTTGCCACTGACGCTGGATCCTTACCTCTCCAAAGAGTTAGGAACCCGGCATCGGGCGGCCATCGGCATTACAGAAGAGACGGATGCAATCGCCATTGTGATTTCGGAGGAAACAGGAAGGATTTCTGCCGTCATGGGAGGCAAGATCACGCGCAACCTCGATGGTCCGTCACTGCTCCGATTTCTCCACCAGGCGGCGGAAACTCGTCATCATGTGCCGTTTCGTCCACAGGAACGGCAGCAGACGGCCTGAGCAAAGGCCAACGGCTAACCGTGATTGGTATCGGTCATTTGGTAACTTTGGACCAAGTGGATGAACATTCGAAAACCTTTGTTTGACAATCTCGGGTTAAAAGCAGTTAGCCTGCTGCTTGCCTTTCTGCTCTGGTTCAACGTCTCCAGTGAACAGGTGATTGAACGCACTGTGTCCGTACCGGTGGAATTCCTGAATACGCCGAGTTCTCTGGAGATATTCAACGACTACACCAAAAGCCTGGACGTACATGTGAGCACCCGCCGAGGTTCACTTTCGAGCAGCGGTTCCAATATTTCTGCGGTGGTCAACCTGCGGAATACGGGCGAGGGAGAGCATATCATCCCCATCACGGAAGCCAATGTACGTAGACCTGAAGGGGTGACAGTCCTCAACATCACTCCTTCCCGAATTACGCTGGTGCTGGAGCGCACACGCAGCAGGCTGGTTCCGATAGAGCCGCAAATTGTAGGAGTTCCGACGCCTGGATACCAGATTACAAGGGTGCGGACAAACCCCCGCGAACTTATGATTACGGGTCCGGAAACCCGCGTGCGAAAAGCATTCAAAGTTGTGACAGAGCCCATCTATGTTTCCGGCGTGAAAGACTCGATTGAACGCAACGTAAACGTGGACATCGAGGATTCAAAACTCCGTATCGACCGTGTCACTCCAGTGGAGGTGGAAGTATTGATTGAACCGGAACGTTCCACGGAGAGACTCATTGTGCCGCTTTTCAGTGGCCACGGCCTGCGTACCCCGACCAGAACATTGGAATTGCAGGTCAGCTATCCCAAGACCTATCGCAGTGCAGTAAAGGCGTCGATGTTCTCCCTCAGGGTGGATCGACCGGTTGATGCCGTTCCCGGCGAGGAAAGAGAAGTCGTGCCGCAGATTATTCTCAATAAGCAAGTGGAGAATATCGTTCGCGTGGATAAAGTAACACCTGAGAGGGTGAAGGTCAGGATTCTTTAGGCGACCATGGGCCAACTGTTCGGTACGGACGGCATTCGAGGAGTTGCCGGTGAATATCCGCTTGATCCGACAACTGTTTTCCGCATCGGCTCCGAACTGGGCGCCTTTTTGCGTCACACACAGCCTCAGGCACGCGTTGTGGTGGGCCGAGATACGCGCGCTTCCGGACTATGGATCCAAGGACTGCTGCTCGATGGCCTTGCATGCGAAGGTGTGGAAGCAGATGTGGCCGAAGTCTTTACCACTCCAGGAATCAGTTTTTTGACCCGGACTCTGCACGATCAGGCAGGCGTGGTCGTTTCAGCCTCTCACAATCCCTATCAGGACAACGGCATCAAGATATTTGCGGGCAACGGAATCAAAATGTCGGACGCTGCTGAAAGTCAGATTGAGACACGCGTCTTCCAATGCACGGTCACGCCTCCGCAACACTCCCAGGACGCGCATCTCGTTGGAAGCACATTGGCTGTCAATGAGACGTTCCTGCACCCGTATGGGGATTTTCTTTGCCGCGCGGCCGATGGGCGAAGAAACAAGTACTCGATCGTAGTGGACTGCGCCAATGGCGCTGCATTTCGCATCGGGCCCGATGTCTTGCGCTCGTTGGGCCACCATGTAATTGTGATTCATGATCGGCCGGATGGAACCAATATCAATTTTCGCAGCGGCGCGCTCCATCCGGAAACGCTCTGCCGCGCGGTGGTCAGCCATGGCGCCGATTTTGGAGTCGCATTCGACGGTGACGCGGACCGCTCGATTTTTTCCGACGAAGCCGGTCGGGTGGTGGACGGGGACCATATCCTTTACATTCTTGCGCGGCACCTCAAAGAGCAAGGGAAATTGCATCACGACAAGATTGTCACCACTTTGATGGCCAACATCGGATTGGAGATCGCGCTGCGCCAGATTGGAGTCACGACCGAGCGAACGCAAGTGGGAGACCGATATGTGCTGGAACGAATGTTACAATCCGGCCTGAATTTGGGGGGGGAACAATCGGGACACATCCTGCTACTCGATCGCTGCATTGCCGGAGACGGGATTCTCACCGCCATTGAACTTTTGAATGTGATGCAAGCAAGCGGACAAAAACTGAGCAAACTTGCTTCTCCAGTGAGAAAATTTCCCCAGATTCTGCTCAACGTGTCGGTCACCCGTAAGCCGAATTTTTCTGAAGTCCCCGCTATTCGGAACGCCATCGATGCTGCGATAATGAAACTAAGCGACGAAGGCAGGGTTTTGGTGCGTTACTCAGGCACCGAACCAATCGCGCGCGTGATGCTTGAAGGGAGAGACGAAAAGGTGATCCGCAATTTTGCGCAACAAATTGCGCAAGTAATCCAAGACGAAATCGGATGAGGAGAAAAGTGAGGCTGTCAGATCTGGCTCCGCTTGCCGTAGTCAACAATTTCTCACATCTTATCAGGGGACGAACTTCAAAGATCTATCAATGAGGTTGGCTAGAGAAAAGATCTACGAGCGCGCAAGGGCCAAAAGTCAAGTAAGGGCGTGGAAACGCGCCGGCCAGAGCGTGGTCTTCACCAACGGCTGTTTCGACCTGCTTCATCCCGGCCATGTGCGCTATTTGGAAAAAGCTCGTTCCCTGGGAGATCGCCTCGTTGTGGCCATGAATGATGACGCCTCGGTGCGCGCGATCAAAGGCTCAGGTCGCCCGATCCAACCCGCGGAGGAACGGGCCGAAATATTGGCGGCCCTTGCCGCAGTCGACTTAGTCACTTTTTTTGGAGAGCTTGATCCCATCGGCATTATCCAGGAATTGGGACCGGACATCTTAGTCAAGGGCGCCGATTGGCCCACCGACCAAATTATTGGGCGAGACGTGGTGGAATCGTCCGGAGGACAGGTGATGCAAATCGAATTTGAGGACGGTTACTCCACCACCAAGATTATTGAATGCATTCGAAAGAACTATTGCTCCCCTCGTTGATTTCTTCTCTGCAGGGTCACCCCTCGTTCGAAAAGTTGCTGGCAGCATGGCAACGTCCCTCCTTGAGGCTCTCTGGGCTTACCTCCAGTGCCGCCGCACTATTCCTCACATTGCTGCAAAAACACACAGGACAGCGCTTTGTCTGCATTCTAGAAGACAACTCGGCTGGAGAAGTCCTGCATAGAGAGCTGAAATTTTTCAAGCGGCTGCTTCAAGCTGCTGGAGAAATCGCGGTTCTCCCCACCTTTGAAGCGGATCCGTACCGGGGACTTTCCGTACACCCTGAAATCGCGCAACAGCGAGTGGTGGCCTTGTGGGCGGCGCTCGAAAAGCGTTGCGACACGCTGATCGTTCCACTTTACTCATGGATGCAGAAACTCAATCCACTCGACCCCTTCCGGAAAGGATGGATACGACTAGAAGCGGGCCAGAGTATTTCGCTCCAACAACTGATACATCAATTACAGGATATGGGATATGTCAATGAGGATCCGGTAAGCGGCGTGGGAGAGTTTACCCACCGTGGCGGTATCTTGGACTTGTTCTCACCACAAGAAGCAAGGCCGGCTCGACTTGAATTTTTCGGGGACTCATTGGAATCGTTGCGCTATTACGATCCGGCCACCCAGCGCAGTGTTGCGTACGTGTCCAGCGTTACGGTTCTCCCGATGCGGGAAGACACACCTAACGCCGAGGAAATCCACCAGTGGGGCGAGGTTGCGCTAGAACGATGGGGCGGCGGCCAATACAGTCGTGCCCTGGATGAGAGATTTCTTCTTGCAGAACATGGTCAAGCCTTTCCAGGAATGGAATTCGTGCTCCCCCTTACCCTGAAGCGTACCGCCTCGGTGGTAGATGTCATGCCGGATGCAACGCTTGTGCTGCTTGAACCCGAATACATTACGGAGCGACAGGACCGGATCTGGAAGCAATTGCAGGAACAGTTTGAGATTCGAAAAACTGCTCGAGACGTCGTCCTGTCCCCGGACGAACTCTTTTTTCATCGTCCTGCGGATACCTTTGCACGGAAATTAGAAATAAGGGAACTGGACGTGATGGACTCTCGTGAATCCATCCATTTTTCGGCTCTGCCAGCGCGCTCGTTTGGTGGACTGATTCGGGATCTGGTGGAACATGTCGGCGGCGAACTGAAAAATCGGCATCAGTTTGTGTTTGTCATGCAAACCCTTGGAACCGGAGAAAGACTGCGGGACATCTTTCGTGATTACGGCCTCAGTGCGCAGATCGGAACCAATGCAGACCAGGTGAACTCTTCTCTGTTTATCAGTACCGGCGAGTTGAGTCGGGGCTTCACTCTTCCGGAAGTGCAAATTTCTTTCTATCGCCAACAGGATATTTTTAGAGAAGAAAAAAGGCAGCCACATCGGGCCCCCCAAAGGGATCACAGAGGCATTTTTGTTTCCGATCTCCGCGAGTTAAAGGAAGGCGACCACGTGGTACACATAGATCACGGAATCGGCCTGTTCCAGGGATTGAAGCACATCGGTGTGGGCGATACGACAAAGGAATTTGTGCTGCTTGCATACCACGACGACGACCGGCTCTATGTGCCCGTGGAGAGGCTCGATCTCATCCAGAAGTATTCCGCATCCGGAACCGCCAAGCCCACCTTGGACAAACTAGGGGGTTCCACCTGGGAGAAAACCAAAGCGCGCGTCAGGAAAGCAATGCGCGACATGGCCGAGGAATTACTCCGTCTTTATGCGCAGCGGAAAGCGATCGCCGGCTACGCCTTCAGTAGAGATGACGCGATGCAAAAAGAGTTTGAAGATAGTTTTGAGTTCCAGGAGACGCCGGATCAAAAGTCGGCAATCGAGGAAGTCAAACGTGACATGGAATCAAGGCGACCGGTGGATCGGCTCATCTGCGGGGATGTCGGCTACGGGAAGACCGAAGTCGCGATGCGGGCCGCTTTCAAAGCGGTACTGGACCGTAAACAGGTCGCCCTGCTGGCTCCCACAACGGTCTTAGCTTTTCAGCATTTCAACACCTTCCAGGATCGTTTCAAGGCCTTTCCGGTCAACATCGAAATGATCAGCCGCTTCCGAACAAAGGCGGAGCAAGGAGAAATCCTGGAAAAGACCGAGCATGGCAGGATTGACATCCTCATCGGCACGCATCGCATTCTGTCCAAGGACGTGAAGTTCTATGACCTGGGACTGGTCATCGTGGATGAGGAACAACGCTTTGGAGTGGCACAAAAGGAGTGGCTGAAAAAAATGAAAACGCGGGTCGATGTGATTACCCTGTCGGCGACGCCGATTCCCCGCACGTTGCACATGTCGTTGTTAGGCCTGCGCGATCTTTCGATTATCGAGACACCACCCCAGGATCGCATGGCAATTCAAACTGTCGTGCTCCGGTTTGACAAGGAGAGTATCCGTTCGGCCATCGAAATGGAAACACAACGAGAGGGTCAGGTCTTCTTTGTCCACAATCGGGTAGAAAGCATCTATTCCATGGCCAACCTGGTCCAGAGAATTTGCCCACGGGTGCGCGTGGGCGTGGCTCATGGGCAGATGTCGGAAAGGGATCTGGAAGAGGTCATGCTGCGGTTCGTCCAGTACCACTACGACGTGTTAGTTTGTACCACAATTATTGAAAACGGCCTGGACATCCCGCGCGCCAACACCATCATCGTCAATCGCGCCGACCGTTACGGTCTGTCACAGCTCTACCAGTTGCGAGGCCGGGTGGGTCGATCCAACCGACGCGCTTACGCTTATCTGCTGATACCGCCCCGAGACTTGCTTTCTCCGGTAGCGCGCAAACGCCTGGCGGCAATTCGCGAGTTCAGCGACCTGGGAGCAGGGTTCCGAGTGGCCGCACTGGATCTGGAAATTCGAGGCGCCGGCAACCTGCTGGGGGGCGCGCAGCACGGACACATCAATGCGGTCGGTTTTGAAATGTATACCCAGTTGCTGCAACGCACCGTACGCGAACTGCGTGGAGAGATGATCGAAGAGGATTTTCGTGCCAGCATTGACCTGGAATTTGATATTCGGGTTCCTCTCCATTACATTGACGATTCAAACCAGCGCCTGCGCTTGTATAAGAGAATTTCAGGCACGCGCGACGAGGAAGAGCTGGAAAAGGTGCGGGAGGAGATTGCGGACCGGTTTGGCCAGTTCCCACATTCGGTAGACAACCTATTCCACTACGCGCGGTTGCGCATGCTGGCCGAGAAAATGCGCGTCACTTCTATCGAGCGCAAAGGACAGGAAATTCTGTTCAAGTTCGCTCCAGACGCAAGGATCCAAGGGCAGAAACTCATCGATCGGGCCAAACGGGATCACCGATTTGCTTTCACACCCGGAGGAATATTACGCTTTCATGTGAACCACCAGGATCTGGGATTGATTTCCGGACAGATTGTGGAATTATTACAAGAAATCCGGGCATAAAAGCGAAGCGCGGACGCGGCGAGAAAGCTAAGAAGGAGAGTCAGCAGAAGCTGTGGGAACATTAAGCCGCGTGGGTGTCCATCTCACGTATACTGCGATTCATGGTGCCGCCGTCTCCCGTTCAAGATCTCTCTTCCGCGTACGATCGCCGCATGCCTTGCCGCCTGCGCGTCGCTGGGTCCCTGTATTGTCATCCTTGCACTACACTTTGTCACTCCGTCCCCGCGTCGTCTCGCCACGGTCTTCCCCCTCTGCTTTCCGCCTTCAGTTTTCTGTCTTCTGCCTTCTCCTTTCTATTCTTCCGGCCCCATCCTGCAGTTCAAAACCCTCCCCTGTTTCCGACCCATCCTTAAAGTCCGTACTGAAGATTGAAAACCATTGGGTCACCTTGACTGAGTGGGAACGTTATCGTCACATGAAAATGAGGCTGGAACCGCAGCAAGATGAAAACCAGTTGTTCGATCTGTTTGTTGAGCAAGAAATCTTTCTTCATTTGGCCGATCGGGATCAGGTGGAGATAGATGAAGAGGACGTTCGCGAAAACCTGCTCAAGCTCGGATTCGAATCGCAAGACTTGAAAGATGAAGAGCTGCTTCGATCCGTCAAAGACGACCTTCGCGTGCAAAAGTGGATCAAAGCCAACATTTCCTCCGGCGTTCGCGCTACGGTCGCCGAGGCCGAGGACTATTATCGGCGTCACTCCTCGGAGTTTGTACAACTGGATACGGTCCACCTGCGCGAGATCCTCATCAGCGATCAGGTATTCGCCCAAAAGCTGTATCGACAGTTAAGGAGACAGCCGATGGAGGATTTTCTTCTAGCCGCTCGCAAGTATTCGAAAGCGGCCAGCGCAGCCAATGACGGAGACCTGGGAACTTTTCAGCGCGGAGAATTGCCCGATAGTTTCGAACAAGTCGTGTTTCGACTTCGACCGGGCGAAATTAGCGCTCCGGTGAGGAGCGACTTGGGCTATCATCTCTTCCTGCTGGAAGAACGCGTACCCAGACATCGGCAGACTTTCTTGGAAGTGAAAGATGAAATCTTTGAAAAGATTATGGCGGACAAGGAGAGCCAGGCCATCCGAAACTATTTAGAGGATGCGAAGAAAACCGTCAACATCCAGGTTTATCGGAAAAATACTAATCTTCCTGAGCGAAAGGGGGAGTCTTAGAAGGGATGGATTCCGTAACTTTACACCCTGCGGGCACACGGCCCTCGTATCTTTATCGTCCCGGCGCAAGTTGCGAGCAACTTCCTGTTTGCAAACACCGGAAGCGAGCCGCCAGACATCGCAAGCGGGCCTCCGGGTATTGCCTTGGTCTGACACTCCTCTTCTCTCTAGCAGTAGCGCTCGGAGCTGACGCTAAAGTAATCGAGGAGATCGTAGCCAAAGTGAATGGTGAAATCATCACCTTTACCGATTTGCAGCAAGAGCTGAGGGCGATCCGCGATCAACTGTCGTCCCAGTACGGCGAAAAAGCTGTGGCCGAGAAGGAGTACGTCCGCGTTTCCAAGCAGGCTCTGAAAAACCTGATAGAAACCAAATTGATGTTGCAGAAGGCTGAAGAGTCAGGCCTGACAGCCAATATCGACCTCGACGTGGCGGCGGCGGTTGAAAGCGTACGGAAGGAATCCGGCCTTCCCGACATGAACGCGTTCGAGCAAGCGTTGCAGCAGCAAGGACTGACGATGCAGGGATATCGTGACACATTGCGCAGACGCTTGATTGTGGATCGATTGATCAACCGTTACGTTCAGTCCAAAATCGCCGTCATGGATTCGGAAATCAATCAGTACTACGAGAAGAACCTCGAGAAATTCACCAAACCGGCAGAAGTGGACGCCAGCGAGATCGTACTCATGTTTGAAGGCAGGCAAGCATCCGACGCTCGGGCCAAGGCGGAACTGGCATCGGCGGAACTCAAATCGGGCAGCGATTTTGCAGAAGTCGCCAAGAAGTACTCCGAAGGAGCAACCGCAGGCAAGGGCGGAGGCGTAGGGCAATTTAAGAAAGGAACGCTCGCCCCAGCATTGGAAAAGGCCGTATTCGCATTGAATCCAGGCCAACACACCGACATCGTAGAGACGGACTACGGCTTGGTCATTATGAAACTAAACAACAAAACCGAGGCGAAAGCGGTTCCACTGGAAGAGGTGCGAGCGGAAATTCAGCGCGAGCTCTACTACCGCAAGTTACAACCGGAACTGGAAAAATTTGCTCAAAGCTTGCGTATGCAGAGCTACGTTTACGTATCCCCTAAGTACAAGGACGAATATCCGGTTGAATGACTTGTGACAGTGTCATTGGTTATTGGTTATTGGCAAAATAGGGTTTCGGCACCGTGAAACTTACGCCTGCAGAGTTCGATATTATGGAGATCCTATGGGAGCGAGGAAGCGCCTTGGTGAGAGACGTACACTCCGAACTCTATCGGCGAAAAGGGCTAGCCTACACGACCGTGATGACGGAAATGACGCAAATGTACAAGAAAGGGATCCTCGCTTATAACAAACGGGGAAGAGCCTATGTTTATACCCCTCGGCTGAGTAAGCGGGAGGCCTTGGAAGACACGCTGGAAGAATTCATCGATGATTTTTTTCATAGTTCGCGTGAGGAACTGGTTAACTTTCTTGTCGGGGCAAGCCAGGCGTCACAAAAGGAACCTGTAACAACGGCAAGGCCGAAAGCGCACCCCGCCGCCGACAGTCCCACGGATCTAGAGCCCGCCAGCCAGCCCGACTCCACGACGGAAGAAGATATTACACTGCTATAGCATGCGGGATCGCTAGTGGCTCGCGCCTGCCGGCATCTATACCGTCTTACTTCCAATACTCGTGAATCACCCTGGCGACGCCGTCAGCATCATTTCGCGGCGCTATGCGAAAACCAAGGCGCTTGAGATCTTCTGCGGCATTATCCATTAAAAAGGAGTGGCCCGCTATTTCCAGCATTTCCAGGTCATTGTGATTATCACCAAAAGCCATTACCTGACGGGGCAGTAAATGTTCTCGTCGCATCAGCCACTGCAACGTCTTCCCCTTGGAACAGCTTGCGTGAATCACATCCACAAAAACGTGATCGCGTTCAGGATACGTGGTTTCCAGGATCGTGGCACGATCACCGAATTGATCCATCAAATGCGTCTTGCACTCCTGCAGCGCAAGGATGGCATCGGTAAACAATAACTGAATCA
>JACQSX010000049.1 GCA_016211105.1 Acidobacteriota bacterium
TGAAACAATCCGGGATGCGGTGGTCCGATCCCGGAGCCCAAGCGGTGCTCAACCTCCGAACGTGCCACCGCAATGGAGATTTTGAGCAGTTCTGGGAAAACCACGCAAAATGCGGATAGCAACTTTCCCGTCGCGCACCCAGACCCAGTTCTACACATATCCATCGAATATCCAAAGTACCGCTCGGCCTTGCGGATCACGTATCTGATGGGTAGGACGAGTAATTTTTTCCAGTCCAAGTTCGCCGGGCCGGACAATGAAGATTACGTGATCTCGCCGACCATTTTGCGACAGCTCTTCCAACACCGAGCGGTTGAACTCACCCAATAAAAAGTACATTTTCCCATAACGGCTATAGATCTCCTCTCCCTTGTATGCTCCGCCCGGAAGTGGTCCCGAAACGACGTTACGTACATCACGAAACCACTGCTTCGGGTCGTAGCGCAGACCTACAAGCGTATAGATCGCAGGATGCGGAATGGATGATCCGGTACAGAAGACAGCATCGACGTTACTGAACCGTGGTCGCAGCCACTCACACGCCTCCAATATATCTACACCATAAACAGAGTACTTCTCCGGCTGGCGGTTGAAGTCCCCGAAAAATTGACCGATGAAACGGGCGTTCTGTACGATAACCGCAATCGCCATGACACACGCGATTGCAACCGCGGCCAGCCGGTGACGTCCCCACAACCATTTGCCTGCGATGACTGCACCCAGCGCCGCCAATAGTATCAGCGCGCATAGGCCCGGCAAACTTCTCAAAGCATGCATGGATGGATGCTCGTTGAGAAGATCTGCAACCGGATACAAGGCCAACCAAGTGAGCAGAACTCTGGCTGCCCGTGACGACTTGAAACGCAGTATACTCACAATGAGACCAACGATCATCATTGGCAGCATGTACCAATGGAACAGACCGTTGCCGGGAGGTGGTGAAAGGGCGATATCTCGATCGCCATGGATGAATAGGAAATCTGTCCCGAAGTGCCCAGGATAACGACTCAACACTTTCTGGATCTTTTCACCTGGCGTATCCGATTGACTCCAAACCCAAGTTGCCTGCCCTCGCTTGTTAATCTCCGCATCGGTAACGTGCTTCCACATCAATGGGCCAAACGTGGCTGCCCCGGTGATCAAGATCGCGCCAATCGCCAAAACACCACTGCGCGTCTTCAGACGATCCCACCACCCTCGCCAAGTGACCAGAACCGCAGAGAGGAGAAACACCGGCAGAAACAACCGCACTGCTGGGTAGCCGTAGCAACAAATGCCTGCTACGGCTCCTGCCGAAGCGGCGGCTACGGGACGGGGAGAGCGTTCCTTGTCATCGCTGAAGGGCGCGTTCGCCCAAAGAAACGCGGCCAAAGGTACCATGATCAGGAGCGGGGTCAGTGTTGACTCATGGCCCCACCGACTCATCTGAAGATGCCAAGGATTTGCTGCCAACATCGCTGCCGCCACCAAGCCAGTGGCGCGGCCAAAGAATCGTGTCCCAACGATATAGATAAGCAGTACGACGATGGTGCCGCCGATAGCTCCAGGCAGCCGTGTCGTCGTTATACTCAGTCCCCATACCGCCTGGAACGGAAGCAGGGTGTAAAGAAAAAGCGCGCTACGGTTCTCACCAAACGCACGGGTATAAAAGACAGGCCACCGGACACCGTGCTGGTCCGTTCCAGTCTTGAGGAGACAATAAGCGTTCCAGGCATTCGCGGCTTCATCTACATGCAACCCCGGTGGAGATTGACCTGGCTTGCCCAACCTCAGGAATCCTGCCAGCACTAGGATCAATGTCAGTGCCGTACACAAAAGCAGGGGAATCGCCCGCTCCAATTTTATGGATGCCTGCGCCTGTAATCCCGCAAATTTCTTCGCCTGAGACTTTTTAGACTGATTTCCCTGCCTCAGATTCACAGCTTTACGACGCCCACAATACTGACCCTGATAGAGTCAAATTCCCATCCTGAAAGTTGCAGCAGAATGCCAGTCTACCGTTGGGTCCCAGGAAAACGATAGATGTAAATGGAATAACCTACTCGATCCGTCGGTTCAAAGCGTTCCAGCCAGTCCAACATTGGATCTTCCCCCAAACGGACCAGTCTCCTCGTACCCACAAGATTGTTTACACTGAGGGCATACGTTGCAGTCGGAGGGTTCGCACTACGAGCCATTGCAGGTGCCCAGGGCCTAAAGCGAATGTCGTACCGATCACCATAATACTCGGGAGGAGCCGGCCCCCAGAAAGAAAGCACCACCTCACCGACGTGGTTCTGGTGCAAGTACTGCACCAGTCTCCTCAGATCCTGCCCCCAGTCAACGTTCGAATCGTCCAGATAGTAGGGCGCGTTGTGGGGACCTCCAATCAATTCATTGAAGTAAGAAATGTAATGAGGAGAAACGCGAAGCACCGACACACTAAGCCAGACCGCCAGGATCCCAGCCCAAATGGAGCGCTTCCAGCTTGGAGTAAAAACAAAGAAAGAACGCCCCGCTAGGACCAGCAAGAAAGATGTAACTGGGATCATATAGCGCACGCCAAGGTTGTCTGCAAACGCGCAGGTCGCAAGGGTAAGAACGCCTGCTGGCAGCGCAATAAACAACAATTGCTCGGTCATCCTTCGCACATTGCCAACCAAAGAAAAAGCAGCCACAGCAATGGCAACGATGATCGGCAAGGGCGTTTTCAGTGCGAAGGCATAAATTGGATACCACCACACGCCACCGAGAAAGAATTCTCCTGCAGCATAGTACAGATAGTTTGGATTGTGATTTACGTTCACCTGCCGCACACCCTTGAAATAAAGGGACAGGTCAGGAGAAAAAAAGTAGAAGGCTTGCACTACCAAGGCAATTTCCAGTACGACCGCCAAGCAGGTCAGGATGCGGATTCTGCCGGAGCCATCCCGCGCGCGAAACCGGCTCCCTTTCAAATCGCTTGCCGGAAATCGAACAAACAGCAACAGAAAAAAGATTGGCGCCAAGGACACCGCTGAAAACTTGGATGACAGCGCCAATGCCATGCCCAGCGACGCAATAATAAGGTCGTGAAACTTCGCGTCGCGACTAAACCGCCACAGAAAAAACATGGCCATTACGCTAAAGCAAGCCACCGCAACATCCATCGTCACATAGTGGCTATGAGCCAGGATCGTTGGCTCCAGGACCAGCAGAAACAAGGATAGCAGCCCGGCGCCGACGTGCCCGTGGAGTTTCCACGACCACCAGAAAACAAACAGCGCCAGCAAAAGACCCAAACCAAGAACCGCGAGGCGGCTGCGAAAGATGATACGGTCAGCATCCTGCGAGAAGAGAAATTTTGTTCCAAAAACCTGCTGATATTCGTTGTAGTTCAATCCCGGATCTGGATTCGTCGACGGCATATTCAGATTCATGCCCAGGAGAGGAAGCGAACCAAGCAACTTGACCAGCGGTGGATGTTCCGGATTCAGGCGAAATTCCCGTTTCTTCCAGTAGGCATAACCTGCGGGCACATGAATCCGCTCGTCGCTTGTTACGCAGTCTCCCGCCATCTCCCAGAGAGAAAGTGCGGCAAACAACAACAGGAGACCGGTCACCACTAACAAGGTAAACCACCGCGGTAGTGGGTCTTTGGGAACCTTACCTACCGGCGCATGTTTGGCCGTTCTTCTGTCAATGGTTGGCGCAGGGTTCTGTCGCTTTCGGCTTCTCATTCCAGTAATCCGTAATGCGCGGGAAGGATATCAGTTTTTCGGCGATCCGTAATCAGTTCCAATATATGCCGGATGGTGATCCTTTCCTTCTTTAGCTGCCCATCGTGGCACGCCCAATGGGGACCGTTGTGCCATTGTCATGCCATGGAACGTACATCCCTCAGGCTTTCCGCACAGCGGAGGGCGGAGCCGCACGGACTGTAACAGTATCAGCCGGTTCTTCAACTGGGCAACTTGTTGCAATGTAGTACCATAGATCCATATGAATACTCTCTGGCTTGTCATCGGCGTTGTCGGCCTGTTCACGATTGCGTACCGCTACTACAGCGGGTTCATCGCGGCGAAGGTGCTGGTGTTGGATGAGCGGCGTCTCACTCCCGCGCATCGCCTCTACGATGGGCACAACTATTATCCCACCAACAAGTACGTACTGTTCGGACACCATTTCGCAGCCATAACCGGGGCAGGCCCCTTGATCGGTCCCGTGCTAGCCGCGCAATTTGGCTATCTGCCCGGCCTGCTGTGGTTGGTAATCGGCGTCGTGATCGGTGGGGCGGTTCACGATTTTGTTACGTTGTTTGCCTCCGTTCGGCACGATGGAAAATCGCTGGCCGAAATCGCGCGCAAGGAAGTGAATCCGGTTGCCGGAGTGACGACTGCCGTGGCGATCCTGTTCATCGTGGTGATCGCATTAGCCGGCTTGGGTTTGGCGGTCGTAAATGCATTGCGCGAGAGCGCGTGGGGAACATTTACTATCGCTACGACCATCCCACTCGCTTTGATGATGGGCTTGTACATGTATCGATTTCGCAAAGGCAGAATTTGGGAAGCTACTGCGATCGGCGTTGCCGGGCTGATTCTGGCGGTGATCTTCGGCAAGCAGATTCCCGCCTCGTTCCTCGGTCCCTGGTTTACTCTGACCAAGAATCAGATCACTTTTGCTCTTGCCGCTTACGGGCTCCTCGCGTCCATCCTTCCTGTTTGGATGTTGCTCTGTCCCCGGGACTACCTTTCGTCCTTTATGAAGATTGGAACGATCGCGTTCCTCGCCTTGGGAGTGGCAGTGATCCATCCTGATTTGAAGATGCCGGCGCTGACTGAATTTGTAAGAGGTGGAGGTCCGATCATCCCGGGCAAATTATTCCCCTTTGTATTCATCACGATCGCATGTGGAGCAATCTCGGGATTTCATTCGCTGATCGGAAGTGGGACAACACCCAAGATGATATCGAGCGAAAGAGACATTCGGCCCATCGGCTACGGCGCGATGCTGATTGAAAGTTTTGTCGGATTCACAAGCCTGGTGGCGGCAGCATCACTTTTCCCAGGCGATTACTTTGCCATCAACACCACCCCGGAAGCGTTCCGGTCTCTTGGATACAGCGTCGTAAACTTGCCGGAATTTTCTCGAGAGGTAGGCGAGGTATTACAGGGACGCACCGGCGGCGCCGTCTCGCTTGCCGTGGGAATGGCGCAAATTTTCAGCGGCTTGCCCGGCATGAAGCAATTGGTCGGTTACTGGTATCACTTTGCCATCATGTTCGAGGCGCTCTTTATCCTCACCACCATCGACACGGGCACGCGGGTAGCGCGCTTCCTGGTTCAGGAATTTCTCGGAAAATTTTATAAACCCTTCGAGCGAACCGATTGGTGGCCGGGGACCGTCCTTTCCAGTTTGCTGATCGTTTCGAGTTGGGCTTATTTCATTTACACGGGGAGCATCAGTACCATCTGGCCCATGTTTGGGATCGCAAACCAGTTACTCGCCGGGATTGCGCTTTGCGTGGGAACTACTTTTCTGGTGAACCACGGAAAGGCCAAATACATGTGGGTGACCGCGGCACCCTTGGCGTTTCTCAGCGTAAGCACGCTAACGGCGGGTTGGTTAAGCATTCGCGACAATTTTGTCCCGATGACAAAAGATCCCGCGTTGGCGTTTCAGGGATGGCTGAACTCGGCGCTCACCGTGATCATGATGGCTTGCGTTGTCATCATCCTGGTTAACTCTATTTGGAAATGGTACTCAGTTCTGTTGCGGCCTCAAACCCGCCCTCAAACCGCCGAAGCTTCAAGCTCGTAATTCAGCATCGGGCATAGAGGCGGGGCTTTACTTACTTCTTCCTCGCCTTCTTCGCCTTTGGTTTTATTTGGGTTGTTTCTAGCTTCGCAGCCGGCGCGGCTGCTGCTGGGACCTTGGGCTTTTTTTTCTCTTTCAGCCAAAACCGCTCAGATAGGATCATGAAAGCGAAATAAAGAAGCAACAGCACCCCTGCAAGGTAGGCATATCGCATAAATCATCCTTTACAGGAACAATGGTGCCAGCACCAGTGTGATTGTGCTTAACAACTTAATCAGCACGTGGAGTGAGGGGCCGGCCGTATCCTTCAAGGGATCTCCCACGGTGTCACCTACCACCGCCGCCTTGTGCGGATCTGAGCCTTTGCCGCCGTAGGCGCCCGCTTCGATAAACTTCTTTGCGTTATCCCAAGCGCCTCCCCCATTGTTCATCATCGTTGCCATCAGGACCCCGGCGATGGTTCCCACCATCAGCAACGCTGCAACAGCTTCCGCCCCCGGCCGTCCCTCCGACGCCAAGTACTTGAAGCTGAAGCCCACGGCGACGGGAACGATGATCGGCAACAAACCCGGCAACACCATTTCTTTTAAGGCGCCGATCGTGACAATATCGACGCAACGGCCATAATCAGGCTTCGCGGTCCCTCGCATAATGTCCGGATTGGAGCGGAACTGTCGGCGCACTTCGTTAATAACGTAATAAGCGGCGCGTCCCACGGCTCGAATGGCAAAAGCGCTAAACACAAATACCAACGCCGCGCCAATCAAGGCTCCAATGAAAGTCGGAACATGGCTCAGATCTACCGCGATTACCGCTCCAGTGATCTTTTTCACCTCATCCAGGTACGCACTAAAGAGAAGGAAGGCAGCCAGGGCCGCGCTTCCAACGGCATAACCCTTGGTGAGAGCTTTGGTTGTATTTCCGACCGCATCCAGACGGTCGGTGCGGACACGAATTTCTTCCGGTTGATTGGACATTTCAATGATGCCACCCGCATTGTCCGTGATCGGTCCAAAGGTATCCATCGCCAGAATGTAAGCACACGGTGCCAGCATCCCCATCGTGGCAACGGCTGTACCATAAAGCCCGCCGTCGGGCATCGCCCTCTCTCCCAGATAGTAAGCGCTCAACAATGCCGCGGAGATCGTAATCACAGGTAGACCGGTACATTCCAGCGCCACGGACATGCCGGTAATAATATTGGTCGCAGGGCCGGTTTGGCTTGCCTCGGCGATGGATTTGACCGGACGGTACTTGTATTCCGTGTAATACTGGGTAATGAACACGAAAGCTAACGCCGTCAGAATGCCGATGATACCAGCAGCAAAGAAATACAGGTTGTTTCCCAGCAACTGGTGCACCGCAAGGTAAAAACCAGCCATGGCCAGCACCGTAGTGACGTAATAACCACGGTTCATCGCGCCCATCGGGTCGCCATCCTCTTTGACGCGCACCGTCAGGATACCGACGATAGTGGCAATTAACCCGAAGGCGCGCGCGGCCAACGGAAAAAGGATCCCTTTGATTCCGAACTGGGGGAAAAGGATGACGCCCAAGATCATGGCGCCGATGTTTTCCGCCGCGGTAGATTCAAAGAGGTCCGCTCCTCGACCGGCGCAGTCCCCAACATTATCACCCACCAGGTCGGCAATGACGGCCGGATTGCGCGGATCATCTTCAGGAATGCCCGCTTCAACCTTCCCCACAAGGTCCGCTCCCACATCAGCGGCTTTTGTGTAAATCCCTCCACCCAACTGCGCGAACAAGGCCACGAAGCTTGCTCCAAATCCAAAGCCCACGATCTGCAACGGCACTTCCGTGGGATGATCCAGGCCACCATACAGATAAAAGAGTCCACCTACGCCTAGCAGGCTGAGGGCAACGACCGTAAGTCCAGAGACCGCCCCCCCGTACAACGCCGTGCGCAGCGCCTTGTCCAGGCTCGTCATTGCCGCCGCGGCGGTTCGAATATTGGAGCGTATCGAGATGAACATGCCTGTAAATCCACTCACAGCAGAGCAGGCAGCGCCCACCAGGAAGGCCACCGTCACCTTCAACGCGATGCCCGGACCAAGATCGCGAATGTTCGGGCTGCTGCTGTACTGATAAAAAAGAAAGATGATCGCTGCCAGCACGATACTCAAAATGCCAATCGTCGCGTATTGGCGGCGCAAAAATGCCTCAGCTCCCTCCTTAATCGCATTCGAGATCTCCTGCATTTTCTGAGATCCCGTTTCACCTTTGAGAACTTTTCCTGCAAGCGCAGCAGCAACTACCAACGAAAGAACGGAAATGCCAAATATTAACGTCAGAACCATTGCGTCAACTCCACTGAACTTTTATCGATCGCTTCCCAAAACCTCTTCATCACCCTCAACCGACGCGGAACACTTTCCCAAAAAGCGAATCGAGATCTCCCAATCCGCGATTCAACCTTAGAAAACCAAAGGACCCAAAATAAACGCCAGAGGATATAACCAGATTATTGAAAATACAAGCGCCAACCAACGCGGGGGTGCGCGACGGGAAAGTTGCTATCCGCATTTTGCGTGGTTTTCCCAGAACTGCTCAAAATCTCCATTGCGGTGGCACGTTCGGAGGTTGAGCACCGCTTGGGCTCCGGGATCGGACCACCGCATCCCGGATTGTTTCA
>JACQSX010000048.1 GCA_016211105.1 Acidobacteriota bacterium
GACTGGAATCCTTGCAGGGCTGTTCTGGTTGAAATTCGACTGATAGATCAGTTCAAAGCCGAGATCCATCGGCCCGCCCAGGGAGAGCAGAGGCAGGCGCAACTGATAGGCCCCGTTTCCGGCAGAGACGGGATCTCCCGTCGTTGCTGTTTTGGTGTAATCGAAGTTGCCTCCTGTGGTAACGAAATCCACAGGACCCTCGCCAGTCTGATTCTGGGCTACAGCAGCGCCAACAAGGAGCAGCAGTACCATGAGTCCCGCGATAGGCTGCCAGAGGACTTTCCTTTCCGAGCGGCGGGATCCACGCAATTTCTCATTGAATATCTGCATGTTGTCACCTCCCACGAAGCGGGGTTCCTGTTCTTACTTCTGAAAGACGACGCGGACATAACGGTTGGCGGCACGGCATACAGCAAATCCAATTCCGTATTCCCAAACAACTGCGGGGCTATCACCGGCTGGGTCGAACAGACAATACCGTCGCCGCCGGCCTGATCCCACGTAGAGGAAATCGGCTCCGCAGTCTCTGGGCATGCCAATGGCGCCAAGGATAGCAGACAAAAACTTGCAGGTCCATAGGACAGCCGTTTCAGTCCATAGGATCAGAAGAACGAGAAGAACGAACAAGAAGAACGTTGAGGCCATTTGCACACGGATGCCTTCCAAATTGCTTTATTCTTGCCCGTGATTCAAGTATCGTACGTCATTGATCAATGACCAAACCCAATCTTGAAAGACGTACGGGCCCTGACCGCCGCAGGCGGCCGACTCCCGCGCTGTCCCGCTACTGGCTTGTGGGCAGGCGAACAGGAGAACGCCGGGCGGGCAGGCGGAGCTTGGTTTACGTCGACCGTTATTACAGGCATGAGTGGATGCTGATCTTGTTCCTTCTTGCTTTGTCGGCATGGGACACTGTCTTTACAGTCATGCACCTGACAAGAGGAGGACAAGAAATGAATCCTCTGATGGAACTGTTGGTGGGAGTGGGAAACTACAGTCACTTTGCCTGGGTGAAGCTGGCCGTCACGATTCCCTGTCTGGTATGTCTTTTGATCCATATCCGATTTCGGATGATGCAGACAGTCCTCCCCTGGCTGGTGGTAATCTACTGTTATGTACTTGCCGTTCACGTCTACAACACGCTTTCATCGGCCGTCTAATCCAATCCCGAACACAGCGGCTCGTTGCACTCCGGCAGAAACATCATGACGGCGGTGGCCGCTCATGCCAATGGTAACGGTGAAATCAGAATCGCTCCATCAAGGCAACAAACCAAAGCCTTATTCACAAGGCGTCAACAACGCAAAAGCTTTTTCCACAATTGAAGAATGTGGGAATTGGTTCAGATTTTCCATTGCCACCCAAACTCCCTTCCCTGGTGGTTTGCCTCGAAAGGACGCGACCACTACTGACGAGTGAAAACGGGTCTGCATGATGGAGTGTTTGAAACTTCCCGCCTGAGCCGCACTGCGGAGTCCGAAGCGGCGCAACAATCGACGCCGCAATTCCCCCGTTCCCACTTGCCCATATTCCATAGGAAAGCACCAAAGATTCTTCAGGATTCTCTGGGAGGAGTCGCGCAGCTCGAGCCAGAATTTCTCTTCCCGATTCAGCGCCAGAAGCACCATGGTTTGGGCTTGGGGCGTCACAGGGCGCTGCAAGCCAGGAAGTGGACGACCGCGAGTTTGGCAATCCTGAACCAACGGGCAGGCTGGACACAAGGGTTTTTTCGGCCGGCAAATCCTGGCCCCGATCTCCATTAATGCTTGGTTGTAATCTCCTACCTGCCTTTTCGGCAACAAGGAATCGGCAAGTTGCCAGCAAACGGTCTCACTGAAAAGTTTGCCGAAATAACGCGAAAATAAGCGACGCACATTTCCATCAACCACCGGGTGTCTGGCATCAAACGCGATACTTGCAATTGCACCTGCGGTATAGCGTCCAACCCCCGGGAGTTCCAGGATCCTGGAAAATTCCCGTGGGAATTCTCCACCCTGCGTGGAAATCTGGCGGGCAGCGCGGTGCAACTCGCGCGCGCGTCGATAGTAGCCCAATCCCGACCAGCACGAGACGACTTCATTCTCTTCAGCGCTTGCCACGGATCGGAGATCGGGAAACCGAGTCAAGAACTTCCTGTAATACGGCAGAACAATCTTCACGCGCGTTTGCTGCAACATGATTTCCGAGATCCAAATACGATAGGGATCACGATTATCCCGCCAGGGTAGTTCCCGCTTGTTCCGTTGGTACCACCCCAAGACTCGTCGCTGGAAACGGCTGGCCGAATGCATAGGAAACGCGAAAGCATCCTTCATTGTATTCGATCTCAAATCATCTCTGACTGGGACTTTCTGTATTGAGCTTCAAATTTCCACAGCCGATTTCTCGCACTTACTCTGGTAATATGAGAATCGCGATGTCGAAGGAAGATCATCTGGAAGCAATCCGCGCTGCCCGCGATCGGGTCTACGTGGTGGCCAAGCATACCGCGCAACAGAAAGCCGATACGGCGCTTCTGCGGCTCACAGGTCCTCATGTCTACTTTAAGCAGGAAATTTTTCAACGTACTGGCTCTTTCAAAATCCGTGGGGCTTACAACAAGCTTAGCCGGCTGGACCCCTTGGTCGCCAAACGAGGTGTCGTAGCAGCGTCGGCTGGAAACCACGCGCAGGGAGTGGCGTACGCGGCGCGTGCTTTGGAATATCCATCCTACATCTTCATGCCTGAAACCACTCCCCTAGCCAAGGTGGAGGCAACGCGTGACTACGGCGCGGAAGTAATCTTGCATGGCAACACGCTGGAGAGCGCTCTGGAAAAAGCCCGCGAGTTCCAGGAAAAGAATCAGCTTACGTACATCCATGGTTACGACGATTGGGACATCATCCATGGCGCGGGAACAATCGGTCTAGAGATTGTGGAAGACTTGCCGGATGTAGAGATGATCATTTGCCCGACAGGCGGAGGGGGTCTCATTTCCGGGGTCGCACTTGCTGCCAAAGCCGTCAAGCCCTCCATCAGGATCCTCGGAGTGCAGGCGGAGGCTGCGCCGGCCGCGGTAGAATCCTTCAAAGCACGGAGGATGGTTGAAAAAAACGTCGGCCCGACGATCGCCGAGGGCATCGCCGTCAAGATGCCGGGAAAGCTTAACTTGGCAGTGCTCTTGCAAATGGTAGATGACATGGTGCTGGTTTCCGACCATGACATCGCTGACGCCATCCTGCACCTTTTGGAGCGGAGCAAGCTGGTATGCGAAGGAGCGGGAGCGGCTTCCGTGGCAGCTCTGTTGGCAAGCAAAGTTCCTGCCGCGGCAAACAAGAATATCGTCGCGGTTTTGAGCGGCGGTAACATTGACATGCATACCCTTTCTACGATTATTACCCGCGGCCAAGTCAAATCTGGCAGATTTCTGCAATTTTCCGTCAACGTGGTCGATGCGCCCGGAAACCTGAAGAGGCTCGTGGATGAGGTCTCTACGACAAAGGCCAACATCATCGAGGTATTCCACAACCGCACCGCGCCGGATCTCCCGCTCGGGTATGTGAAAATCGACATTATTGCGGAGACGAGAAACCGGAAGCACGCCCAGAACATCCTGGAGGATCTGCGAAATCTTGGCTACACTCCGAAGGCAATCATGTAGCGCTCGGGCGAGGGATACCGATAAACAATTGCGCTGTGCACTTCTTGCTCTTTCCTGTGAGAGTTGGTTTACGCAATTTACACGAATGTGTATGGACGGCATTCTCGGTCCTCAATAACTGGCGCTGGGCGCCTCGAATCGCAACCAATGACTCTCTACCTGAAGCATTCGTTGGATGAACGACGAATGATCGCCGAATTGTTCGCGATTTTTCCTGACTACGAATTGTGCCGCACCTCGGCCTACAACGTGAGGGGGGGCATAACAACCTTCCAGAAGGTCCGGGAACTGATGTGGAAGAAGGCGGAAGGCGCCAAATTGAACCAAGATGCAATCCATGAGAGACTGGACAGCAAAAAAGTAGACGTTGGCGGAGAACTGAGGACGTTAAGACCCATGTCCTTGCGTGAGATCATTCGCCTCCCGGACGAACCTTTTTTGGAAGTCCTGAGGTTCTATGTCAAACATCCTTACTCACATTCACGGGTCAGCCGGTCCAGGTTGATTCCCCGATTTTTACGCACATTTTTTTTTCGCCAGCTCCTTGGACAAGCAATGCTAAGGAAGTTGGATGCCAACTATGACGAGATGTTTGAACTCATGAGCATGTTATAAGAGGAAATCCAATGAAAAATATTTCGTTTACCAGCTTCTTTCTTGCTGTTGCTTTGCTTATCGTTGTCGCCGGCGGGTGCGGACAGAAACAGGGCGCAGAGCCGCCCGAAACAACGCAACCTGCGCCGGCGCCCGGCCAGCCGACCCCAATGAATGCTCCATTCATGCAAGGCCAGACCACCGGTCCGGCGGAGGAGGGAAAGACGCTTCCACTGAAACTGACGGGGCTCAATAGCGTAGAAGAACTCAATCGAGGCCTCGCGAAGTTAAGCGATGCTGAATCGAAACGGCTGTTTGAAGAAGCATTCCGCAAGACGTTCTCAACGGAACAGGCGGGACGGAATTACGGCGAGGCGGAGACGGAATTTAAGCAAGTGTTGGGAAAAAATCCAAAATCTGCTGAAAGCTACCGCGGGTTGGGTTATGCGGTCTTCAATCAGGGTCAAGCACAGGGCGCCCTGCAGTACTATCTAAAGGCAATCGAGATCGATCCCAACTATGGAGAGGCGCATTACGCGGTGGCGTTTCTTTACGCCATGGGAGACACCGCCAAAGGGAAGGAACACTACCAGAAGGCAATGCAGCTAGGCATCCCGGATGAGAGGAAGCTGGGAGAGCGCTTCTATAAGTAAACCGCAGCTTCTAACATGATCTCACTACCCCGGCAACCCTGCGCATTATTATGCAGCGGAGGAATCGAATCCTGCGCGCTGGCTTTCCTTTGCAGCCGGCAGGCGAAAGTACACCCTATTTATGTTCGCTTCGGTTTGACATGGGAAGACACAGAATTGAGCTGGCTGCGCAATTACCTGGCCCGAGTAGCTAATGAGAATCTTCAGCCTCTGGTTACCTTGGATCAATCGGTTGCCGACCTCTATAAGAATCACTGGAGCCGCGGCAGCGGCTCGGCGCCGGGAGCCGATGATCCCGATGAAAGCGTTTACTTGCCAGGCCGGAACCTTCTATTGCTGGCAAAGACCGCTGTTTTCTGTTCCCTGTCTCACCTGTCTATCCTGCTGCTGGGAACGTTACAGGGAAACCCATTCCTCGACGCGCGTCCTGAATTTTTCTCCCAGATGGCGCGCTCTCTCTCCCTGGGATTGGGGGGGCCGTTTCAAATCCTTGCGCCCTTTTGCGAATCACGAAAAGAAGAGATCATTCAGCTTGCGGCAAAAGCGCCGCTGGAGCTTTCCTTTTCGTGTATCCGCCCGAAGCAAGAGCAGCATTGTGGAAAGTGCAACAAATGCGGCGAGAGAAAAAAACACTTTCGCCTCGCCGGAATTGAAGATACGACCCTCTACGCGGAGTGAGCATGGAAATTAGAGGGAAAAAAATCCTTATCACGGGAGCAGCGAAGCGGGTCGGACGGGTCATTGCGAAGACCTTGGCGGAACGGGGCGCTCACATCGCTCTTCATTACAACGCATCCACTTCAGCAGCGGAGGCCACTGCCCGCGAAATTCGAGAGCTTGGAGTCGAAGTCGATATTTTCCAAGCGGACCTGCGGCAACTCGCCGCGCTGGAAAAAATGGTCGACCGTGTCTACACAAGATTTGGACAACTGGATGTGTTGGTAAACAACGCTTCTGTTTTCCTGAAGACGCCACTGCAGTCACTAAGCGAACAGGATTGGGATACAATCCTAGACGCGAACCTGAAGGGTCCTTTTTTCCTATCCATATTTGTCGGCCGGCGAATGCTACAGGCGGGACTCCAAGGAAAGATCATCAGCATCGCGGATTGGGCCGGAGAGCGGCCCTACCGGGACTACGTCCCTTATTGCATCTCCAAGGCGGGAATCATCGCGATGACGAAGGGGTTGGCCAAAACCTTGGCTCCCAAGGTTGCAGTCATGGCCGTAGCGCCGGGACCGGTGCTTTGGCCGAAAGACTTGGGCGCCGCCGAACTGGAAGCGGTGCTGAACAAGACACCACTGAAACGGCTTGGGACTCCGGAAGACGTAGCCACCACGGTCGCCTTTATCATCGAAGGGAGCGACTATATGACCGGGTCCATGATTTTTGTGGACGGAGGGAGATTGGCTTACTGATGCCAAGCTTGTATCGAGTCACCAAATGCATTGACTTTTGTTACGGTCACCGGCTGCTTAACTATGCGGGTAAATGCAGAAACCTGCACGGGCATAACGCACACGTGGAAATTGAATTGGAAGCCCCCAGTCTGGATCATCGGGGAATGGTGATCGACTTTGAAGAGATCAAAACAGAGATTAAGTCCTGGATCGATGGCGAACTGGATCACAAGATGATTCTTTGCAAGGATGACCCGATACTCCCCTATTTGAGAGAGCGACAGGAGCCATGCGTTCCCGTCGAGTTCAACCCCACGGCCGAAAATATTGCCCGCATGATTTTCGACTACGCCCTTTCCAGGGGATTTCCGGTTGCACAGGTTCGACTTTGGGAAACACCCACGTCGTTCGCCTCCTACGGGCGGTAAACCGTATTACTCACAAAACATTTCCTGCAGCAGGAAATCCCAGCGCGCTTATCTCTGCGACACTCACTTGGCGATGTCGATATCGTAGAGACGCCCAGCCGGGGCGTCTCCGCGTTGCGTCGGCGACCCGTGTAGAGACGCCCCGCCGGGGCGTCTCCGTTGCGTCGGCGACCCGTGTAGAGACGCCCCGCCGGGGCGTCTCTACCAGCCAACGAGCGCTGGCACAGCAGCTCCCAGTCGCAATTCCCACGCAACCTTTCAGTCGAGGACCGTCGGCGTCTGCACTTCAGAATCCGTCAATGGCTCGTCGACCTTCCTTCGGAACCAGAAAAGCGGAGAGAAATGCAAACAGGCTGAACATAAAGACCATAAAGAAGGCATTCTGCAAGCCGGCGGCAACGGTGTCGCGAAAAACCATTAAGGTGGTGGCACTAACACTGCTACGCGCATCCAGCAGAACTTCAGGATGCTGAAACAATTTTACCAGCTCCGGATCCGGCCGTTGATGCAAAGCGCGCCAAAGCACGCTGCTTAATCTGGATCCCATGATCGCCACACCAACCGCTCCACCAATATTCCGAAAGAACTGCGTGGCGGAAGTGGCGATGCCAAAAAAATCCCTTGGAACCGTGCTCTGCACGGCCATCAGCATCGGCAGCGCATTCAGACCCATTCCCGCTCCGATGCAAATCATCGACAAAATCATCGAGCTCCGCGAAGCAGTACCGCCCAGCCTCACAACCATCGCGGTTCCCAACACTAACAGAGCCATCCCACAGAAAACCGGCCTGCGGAAACCGACGTGACGCCAGAGACGCCCCATAATTACCGAAGAGCAGACCCACGTTAAAAGCACGGGTGTGATCGCGCTTCCCGCTTCCGTCGCCGAGCGCCCCAACACAGCCTGCGCAAACAGAGGCACAAACGCGATCACGCCAAAAAAAATCATGCCAATACAGACGCCGTTGACCGAAGCGGCAACAAACATCTTATGACGAAACAACTCAGGCGGAATAAACGGCCGCTCTGACTTTTTCTCCAGCCTGAGATAGAGCAGGAACAACAGCGCGGATGACAGGAGGAACGCGATCACTCGCCCGTCCAACCAACGGTTGTTCTGGCCGCCTTCCATCAGATAAAGCAAAAACAAGGCAATTGCCAACGACATTAGGATTCCACGGCGGATTCCAGCGCGCCCACCCAAACCTTCAGGGACACGCTCCACTAGATAAATTTCGATAATGGTCGCCGCAATCAAGCCAACAGGTATATTGATAAAGAAGACCCACCGCCATGAGAAGTTGTCCGTGATGAAGCCCCCAATCAGAGGGCCGGTGATGCTGGCAAACCCCCACACCCCGCTGAACACGGCCTGCATCCGCGCGCGTTCGTCGAAGGTGTAGATTTCACCGATAATCGTGAGCGCCAGAGGTACCAGAGCCCCCGCACCCAGACCTTGCACGCCTCGGAACACAATCAACTGAGGCATGCCGGTCGAAAGCCCGCAAAGAAGAGATCCGATCGCGAAGAGTCCCAGACCGGCCAAATAAAGTCGACGGCGACCATGCAGATCTGACAGCCTTCCCCAAACCGGGATGGAAACGGTGCTGGTCAAAAGATAGATAGAAAATACCCAGCTATAAATTTCCAGGCCGCCCAGCCGGGTAATAATCGTGGGCATGGCGGTTGTCACCACCGTAGATTCCATGGCAGCCAGGTACAAGGCGCCCAGGATTCCCGCAGTCACGAACCTTCGGTGTGGTTGTAAAAGGAAAGTTCCCTTGGAACCCAAATCTCAACCTCGCAATTCCATGCGGCGCAGAGACATGATATATCGTTTCACTCGGCTTCACGAATTAACGGACCCGCGATGAAAATTGCACTTCTTCAGCCACCCGTGGAGGACTTCTACCAGACCACGATTCGGATTCAACCAGTGGGGTTGCTCTATCTGGCGGCGGCGCTGGAGAAAGCCGGTCATCAAGTGCACATTTTTGACTTTCTCTCCTCCGGCGAAAAACGAGCCATTTCCCTCCCGGCCGATTTTTACTACTTAAAGCGTCATTTTTGTCTGGCTGACTGTAGTCCGATACGCATGTTCAAACATTATTACCACTACGGCGCAACCTGGCAGGCAATTGAGCAAACCATCACGCAGGAGTCCTTCGATGTTTATGGAATTTCTTGCATGTTCACCCCTTTTCAGGGTCAGACGGAACGCTTGGCGAAAATCATCCGCCGATACTTTCCCGACCGCCTCATTGTTGCCGGAGGAGCGCACGCGACCACGTCGCCGGAGCGTCTTCTGCGCACAAGCCTCTTCGATTACGTTTTCCTGGGAGAAGGCGAAATTTCCTTTCCGCGATGGATCGCAGCGGGTTCGGAACCGCAAGCTACGGCTGGGCAAGCCAAGCTGCAGCGTCCCGGCCCGAGCCTACAGAGAGACGGGGAGACACGGGGATGGGGAGATCCACAGACAGTCGCCGTTTCACCACCTCCCCGCATCTCCGCGTCACCTGAAATGAACCGATCTTCTGTCCCGGCACAGCCGATTCAGCAAGGAGAGCGGGTGGAAGATCTAGATTCTCTCCCTTTCCCGGCGAGACACCTAATCAACCTGGATCACTACCGGATCGATGGACTGCGAAGCACGATGCTAATTACCAGTCGCGGTTGCCCTTACCACTGCACGTTTTGTTCGATACAACAGACCATGGGATATCCTTTTCGCGCACGCTCCATCGAGAATGTGCTGGCCGAAATTGAGGAATGTGTCGAGAGATACGATATCCGGTACTTCGATATCGAAGACGACAACTTTACTTTCGACCAACGTCGCGCAGAGGAGCTAATGACTGCGATTCTCGATCGATTTGAGGAAGGCGCGCTGCGATTCTCGGCGATGAACGGTTTGACTGCAACTCGCTTGAGTGAGTCGCTCTTGAGACGCATGCGGCAAGCGGGATTCCGCCAAGTCAATCTTTCCCTAATCGCGTCGCAGCCGCAGGCGCTGCGCGCGTTAAAACGACCGGTATCTCTATCAAGCTTTCGCCATACGGTGAAGGCGGCGCGCGCCGCAGGGCTTGAATGCCTGGCCTACTTTATCCTTGGCCTCCCGGGAGACGACATTCATCGCATGCTGGAGACTTTACTCGCGCTGGCCGCCGAGCCGACTCTCGTCGGCCCATCGATATTCTATGTTTCTCCAGGAACCGAATTGTTTGACGCGCTTTCCCACCGGTTACCTGAAAACTGGGACCTGCTCCGTTCCAGTACTTTTTATATGGAGTCAGGATCTTCAACCCGCCTGGAGCGCATGACGTTGTTTCGCCTGACTCGGTTGATAAACTTCCTAAAGGAGCGGCTCGACGGCGGCAACTGGACGGTAGAAAAGCAGCAGGCAACAGAGTGGTTGGAAGGGTCCAAAGTCGAAGGCCCCCCAACAGAAGCTATCTTGGGGTGGACCGTCTCGTCCCTGGCGGCTCGGACCGGAAAGTTCCACGCTGCCTGCAGAGAACAAGAAGGTGAGGGCCGCTATCGGTTTTTCCCACTGCCCACATGCGAGCAAACCGTCCGGACATTCCTCGAAATGAGCAGGCACACGCGGTTGTGCGGAACGCGGACGCGGAATCAAGCGGATCTGATAGAAATGCTAGAAGTGACAAATCCTAGAAGGACTGTTAAGGAACTCTCAACGGTCACCCAAGGATCGAATGACCAATGACGGGCATCGACCCACCACAACAGGCAGCGTCCGTCATTCGCCCGTCCCTGGGTGAGACCACCTAAGGCAGGATGGAATGGAGAGCTATTACGTAACTTTTTACATCCAATATCAAGCCGGCTCGGAAGAGGACGCCACCACTCGGGCAGAGCAAATCTTGCGACGTCTGTGTGAGAGAGAGAAGATAGACGAAGCCGTTATTGTCGCCGTGGGGCTCTCGCCCAAACGGGACACTTAGTACCTCGAGGTACTAAGTGTCGCAAAGCGACAAGAATGGCTGTCCCTACGTTTGGAGGTGGCCGACCAAACGCAACCAATGCGCTGCATCCGCCGCTTCCGAAATCTCCGCTTACTGGCTCCTTATCAGATCCCCGACCTTCACTTCGCCGCCTGAAAGCATGTTGCCCGTCGACGAGCCTTCGTCGGCCTGAGTGATTTCCACCTCCCCGACATCTTCTGTAACTTCCCTGAGCACTTTTCCTGTCGCAGGATCTTTGACGGTACGAGCGACGCGCAGTACCTTCACACGGTCTCCCACCTTGACTCCCTGTGAAGATCCGACATTGAGAATTATATTCTTGCCGTCCACATCAGCCACCATTCCCCGAATCTCCACCTTGATGGCCACGACCTTACCGCTGGCAGCAATCAATTCCTTGGAGACAACCTGGACGGCCAGGCGGGTGGCCTCGCCGATAATGGTCTCTTCGAAATTCTTACTGCCCATGTCGATCCCGCCGCCGCCAAAACCTCCGCCGCCTGCACCGCCTCCTTCCAACAACAATCCGCTACGCGAAGATTCGCCCTTCCCCGTGGCCACCGCCAGAACCTCGGCCGTGTTCACATCCACCAGACGAGCGTCAATGACAACATTTGCTATCCCTTTCGAAGTGCCAACTTTTCCGCCGCCGAATCCACCCCACTTCCCGCCGATTCCTCCCAGCTTAAAGCCCTTATCTTCGGTGCCAAACTGCGTGATGCTCCCTACCAAAATAGCGCTCACCCCGAGAACCTTGCCGATCTTGGCCGCGCTCGTAGCATCGGCGCGGTTACTATTGGAAAAATTCTGTTCCGCCAGCACGGCATCCAAAGCCTTTCGTTCGATCACGCTGTAGGTGCCGTCTTTGACTAATTCGGTCACAACCAAATCGGCGATCCCCTTTCCAATATCCCAGTCTCCGCTCCACCAGCGGTGCACGGTACCGAAATCAAAGTTCAGAATTGCAACCCGCTTTTTTTCAGACGCGCCGAAAATGAGCGGCATGAAACAAGCAAACAGAATGGATGTACATAAAGTCTTTTTCATCATCGCCTCCACATATCGCAAGAACCAACATGCCCAAACCCGGCCTGTCGCTCCGCATCAACGAATTTCCTTGAGTTTCCCCCCTTCAAAAAACAACGAATAGCCGGAGTATTTCCAAACCTCCCGTTCTCCCAACTGGATCCTTTCACTAGGAGATCCAAGACGTTTCATGACTTCTTCTTCTTCCATCCCTTCCGAGAGCAGCATCGATTGTCGAAAGTCCGGTCCTCGCCCTGTGACAAATGGATCGCGGTTTTTCCACTCCTCAACAAAACCCCGATCTTCGTAAATCCGAGGGTCAGGCGCCATCCCATAGGGATGCCCCCCCCAATAAAAAGCAGCAGGACCTCCCGGATCCCGAAACAGGAAAGACCGATTGCTGCCACCGGCCCCGAAAGGCGAACGGCCGTCAAACAGAAATCGCTCTGCCAATAAGACAGCCGCCACTTCTTTTGGAATCCGCTGCAGGGGAACGATTCCTACACGCGGCCCAAACAGAAATGGAGCGCCTGACGTTGGAGGACCTAGAAAAAATTGAAAAACGCCTCCGGCATTACCCCGCGGCGGCTGAAAATTTCTTCGCTGCCCGGCCAAATATGTCGCGCTCGCCAAAACCGCCGAGACCGCCAAAGCGATGGTTCGTTTCATGGCAATCCTCCCCTTGGGATCGTGACGCGCTGCACCGCACTTTGCCTTACTTTCTCAAAATCAGGGTGAGCTGGGCAAGCAAATTGTCCAATGGCGTCCTTCCTCGATCGATCCACTCCACCCACGATCCCTCGTCTGCGATGCGCAACGCGATCGGACATTCCGCCCCCCACCTCCGGCCTTCTTCACGCAACATTCGCCAGCTCCTCGTACAGGTACGCAGTGCTCAGGATGCCTCCGTGAAAATTTCCCAGGTCCAGCTTCTCGTTTGGCGCATGCGCATTCTCATCCGGCAATCCGATGCCGATCAAGACGCAAGGAACGTTCAGAAGCTCGGTGAATGTGGAAACTACCGGAATCGATCCGCCTTCTCGCACAAACACAGGTTTCTTTCCAAATCCCTTTTCGTAAGCCCTGCCGGCAGCCTTCATCGCCGGGTGATCGATCGGCGCAAGCCATGCTTTGCCCCCATGCATGCGGGTGATTCTCAGTTCCACACTCGGCGGACAAACTTTCCGAACATGATCCTCAAACAGGCGAGCGATCTTGTCAGGATCCTGATCGGGAACAAGCCGCATGCTGACTTTGGCCATCGTCTTGGCGGGAATTACCGTCTTGGCTCCTTCACCGGTGAATCCCCCAAGGATCCCATTGATCTCAAACGTGGGCCGCGCCCAGATCTGTTCCAGCGGCGAATACCCCATTTCTCCCCAAAGCTGCGGAGCCCCTAATTCTTTGCGATACCTCTCCGCATCAAACGGAAGCGATGCATACTCCCGGCGCTCGCGTTCGGTTAGCGGCCTCACATCGTCATAAAAGCCGGGAATCGTGACTCGACCCTCCTCATTCTTCATGTTGCCAAGCAGGCGACAAAGCACGAATGCCGGGTTGGCGACGGTCCCTCCGAAACTCCCCGAGTGAAGATCCGAGGATGTCCCCACTAGGTCAATTTGAAAATAAACCAATCCCCTCAACCCATAACAGATCGACGGTACTCCTCGCGCAAACATGGGCGTATCAGAAATCACCACGACGTCGGCCTGAAGCATCTCTCTATGCTCTCGGATGAACTGGTCCAGATTGGGGCTGCCGCATTCTTCCTCTCCCTCAATCAGGATCTTGAAGTTTACCGGCAGCTTCCCGGTGTTCCTTAAATGAGCCTCTAAGCTTTTGAAATGCATGAACACTTGTCCCTTGTCGTCGGCCGCGCCGCGGGCGTAAATCTCGCCGTTTCGAATCTCGGGCTCAAAAGGAGGCGAATGCCAGAGCTCGATCGGATCGATCGGTTGCACGTCGTAGTGACCATACAGCAGGGCCGTAGGTCGACCCGGGGTCCCCAACCACGCGGCATACACGATAGGATGACCCGCGGTTTCGCACACTTGCACGTGTTGCATGCCGATGCGTTTCAGTTCAGAGGCCGCATATTCGGCACACTTCCGTACATCCCGCTTGTGCTGCGGATCGGTGCTCACACTGGGAATGCGCAAAAAACTTTTGAGCTCCTCCACAAAACGATCTTTGTTCTGCTCGATGAAGTTGATCACCTTCGGATCCATTCGTCCCCCTCGGAGTAACCTTTCATGCAGTTTAGTGGGTGGCATCCCCCATGGCAAGCGCGATCACGGTGGCCGTTTGCGTGCCAATTGCGCACCGCGGGCCCATTTTAACGCAGGTTGCAAGAGCACAAAATAACACCTGTGGAAAAGCTGAAAAATATTGAAGAAAACTCTTGACTTTCAAACATGAAACTCAAGCACTTTACATTCAAGCACTTCCAGGTCGAATGATAAAATGCTGATAAATACCGTCATTAAAAATGGCTTTTGACGAAAAAAACTATTGCAATTTGATAAATTTCGATGCAAAATTGCACACAACCTGTTCCAAGATGGATGGGTAAATTTCCTGGAAAGGAGGACCGGCGTTCATGGCAACGAAAAAAAAGGCTCCCGCGAAAAAGAAGGCCGCGGCCAAAAAGCCCGCAAAAAAGAAGAGATAGGGCGATTTATATGAGCCCCGATCTCGGTCGGGGCTCATATCCTTTGCAAATACAATGACTTCTAGCTTTTTTTAGAGTTAGAGCTTTTTGTTGAACGCTACAATCCGGCCGTGCCAAAATATACAGAAGTCGAAGGACCCAAAGGAGACCGAGTTAAATTGCGCACTGGCGAGACGGTCGAGATTAGCGATGAGATCATGAGCGCGAAAGAGGCTGCGCGTTATCTAAAGATTGCTCTTCCCACTTTTTATCGATACTTGAAAGAAGAAGATATTCCCGCAGTCAAGATCGGTGGCCGTTATAAGTTCCTTAAATCCGCGCTGGACGGCTGGCTCCGCACAAAAATGGAAGATGCAGTGAACGAAAAACGGAGCCGCAATTTAAAGCTTTTCCGCTAGTCCTCAGTCCTTCCATATTCACTTTTACTAGTCTGCGATGGATGCGTTGGCGCCCGGACCGCGGTTTTTCGGGCAATGATCGAATATGTGTCCTCAATGCAAGCGCCTGCTGCGGGAATACCTTCCGAATACCACGCTGAGTTGGAGCCAGAATCGTATTTTATTTTGTCCCGCTTGTCAGTTATTCTTTAGTTCCAAACTGCGCGACATCACACAGAACCTTTCGCAGAAGGATCGAAGCGAAATACTCGCAAGCGACAAGAAATTTTTCCCGGATGCCAATGAAAAAGGACGACATACTTAAAAAGCAGAAGGAGTTCCTCTTCCCATGTACCCTCCACTACTATTCGGAGCCACTTCCCTTTGAAAGGGGAAAAGGACAGTATCTATGGGATACCGAGGGGAAAAAATACCTGGATTTCTTCGGCGGCATCGTCACTATCAGCGTGGGCCATTGCAATGACGCGGTAGTCGAGAGAATCGTAGAACAGGTTAGAAAACTGCAACACACCTCGACATTGTTTCCGCACGCCAACCTCGTCACGCTGGCCGAGACCATGGCCCGGATTACCCCAGGCGATCTGGATAAGAGTTTCTTCACCAACAGCGGAACAGAGGCCAACGAAACCGCCATCGAAGTGGCGCGCGCGCATACGGGAAATTTTGCGGTCATCGCCCTACGACATGCTTACAGCGGGCGTTCCAACCTGGCAGCGACCCTCACGGGACAATATACCTGGAAGAAGAACCAAATACCTGCGCCCGGTATCGTGCACGCTCACAATGCGTACTGCTATCGCTGCCCTTTCGACAACACGTATCCCAGTTGCAATCTAATGTGCGCTACCGACATGAAGGAACTCATCGAGACGGCCACCTCGGGTGCGGTTGCCGCTTTCATTGCCGAACCAATTCAGGGAATTGGCGGATTCATCACGCCTCCTAAGGAATACTTCGAAATTACTTCCAAGATTGTCCGTGACTACGGTGGGCTGTTGATCAGCGATGAAGTCCAAACGGGTTTTGGGCGAACCGGCAAGAAATGGTTTGGCATGGAGCACTACAACGTTCAGCCCGATATCATGACGTTTGCGAAGGGAATGGCCAACGGCGTTCCAATCGGCGCAACCATCACGCGAACCACGGTCGCCGATTCGTTGCGAGGATTGACGATTTCAACTTTCGGCGGCAACCCGGTCACCGCGGCGGCGGCCAACGCCGTCATCGAATATATCGAAAAGGAGCAATTAGTCGACCACGCTGCGGTCGTGGGCAGTTACCTGCGGCAACAATTATTGGAGCTTCAAGACAAGTACCCCCTGATCGGGGACGTCCGAGGGATGGGATTGATGTGGGCGCTAGAGTTGGTGAAGGATCGAAAGACCAAGGAGCCAGCACCGGAGGAGACGTCGCGGGTCATGGAGCAGGCAAAGAACCGCGGGCTGATTGTTGGCAAGGGAGGACTTTACGGCAATGTACTTAGAATCTCCCCGCCCTTGACTATCTCCAAAGCGGACGTGGACGCAGCGGTACGGCTCCTGGACCAAGCTTTTTCCCAAGTGGGGCACCCCGTGTCAGGTTGAGCGCTACAGGGGGCCTGAATCAGGTATCAATGGCATCGCAGCGGGCAGCGCAGATCGCTCACCCTCCCTGTGAGATCACGTGTGGCTGACATCGAAGCAAGACAAAAAGTTACTTGGTTAAGCTTTATTTCCGCAGCACCACTTGTATTTCCTCCCACTTCCGCACGGACAGGGGGCGTTACGCCCCGCAGCTTTCTCGTGGATTCGGACTGCTGGTTTTTCTGTAAGCCCCATCATGTAGTGAAAGGTTAGAAACAGCCAGATCCATATGGGAAACAATTCCCTACCGATCATCTCGAAGAAATCGTCCCAAAAGCTCCAAAATGCCAGATTGCTGCCAAACGGGTGTTTCATCGTACTGAGCGAGACTTCCACCTTGGTAATCAAGAAAGCAATGTGGCTTAAATAGAGAAGCCCCATTCCAACGGTCAGAGAGGCAGCCCGGCGCTTTCGGGAATTTTAGCTCTTCGGCGGGTGCGAATACCCCATTGATGTTGTCAGGGAGTTCTGCGTTCGAAGGCCGGAGACGAGTCTGCTCTCGCTAAGGAAGATCCATTCTTTTCGACCGGATGCCCATGTAAGGTCTTGTTCTCATTTGTCCGGTCCGACGCGCCACCGCGATTCCCTCGGATCGTTTCATTTGCAGAGCGCGGAGTGACACCCTAGCTGACTCCATGTAGCGGCTAAGAACGTCTTGACGTCTTAACGCTATAGTGGTAAAAAGGACGTCAATGGTTACCAGGGTTAAGAGAGCAACAGTCTACGTGGAGTCCGACCTACATAGGGTCTTAAAGCTGAAGGCGGCAGAGACGGATCGATCTGTGTCCGCCCTGATTAATGAGGCTGTGCGTAGGAGCCTGCGGGAAGACGCCGAAGACCTGGCCGCATTTGAGGAGAGGGCCAAGGAACCGAACCTGGTGTTTGAGAATGTGGTGAAGGATCTGAGGCGGCGTGGCCGTTTATAGGGTCCTGATTAAGCCGTCAGCAGTTAAGGAGCTGGAGAAGATCCCCAGGGAGGACCGTCGGCACGTCGTTGCTCGCATACGGCAACTCGGCCACCATCCGAGACCGGCGGTTTGCGAGAAGCTCTCAGGCCAGGACAGGTACCGGATTCGGCAGGGTGCTTATCGTGTGATCTATGGGGTCGACGATCAAGCACGAACGGTGATCGTTGTTAAGGTTGGGCATCGAAGAGACGTATATCGCTGAGCCCGCTAGCCCTTAGAAGGCATTGTGACGGCAACTGCGGTTACCGGCCAATCAAGATGAAGTAGAGCGCAACCTCTCCGAGCTCATCGGCTTTAACACATGTACTGCATCGCCCAAGGCGACCTTGGCCGCCTCCATGAGAGCTTCCGACAGCGTTGGATGGGCGTGAATGGTCAGTGCAAGATCCTCCGCATCACTACCCATCTCCATGCCCAACGCGGCTTCAGCAATCAGATCCGAGGCATCCGGACCCACGATCTGAACTCCCATGATTTCCTTGGTATTCTCGTCAAGGACGATTTTTACGAAGCCATCACTCTCATTGACGGACAGAGCCCGGCCGTTGGCGGCAAACGGGAACTTACCCACAATCGTCCGGTGTCCTTCTGCTTGCGCTTCCTTCTCGCCTAACCCAACCGTCGCGATCTCCGGATCGGTGAATACGACCGCCGGCAGAGCCCGGTAGTCCAACTCGGACGGTCTCCCAGCAATCACCTCCGCCACCACCTCAGCCTCTTTGCTGGCCTTATGGGCAAGCATGGGGTTTCCCACAACATCTCCGACCGCATAGATGTTGCCCACGCTGGTGCGCATCTGTTTGTCCACCAAGATAAAGCCTTGCGTGTCCACTTTGACTCCGGCGCCATCCAGGCCAAGGTTGTCACTGTTGGGGCGTCGGCCCACGGTCACCAGCAAATAATCGGCTTCGATCACGTCGGTCTTGTCCCCGCTTTGTATGGTCAATTGGATACCATCTTTGCTCCTTTCCAACTTCGTAGCCTTCGTTTTGACGTGCGTGGTTACATTGTGCTTCCGCAGCTTCTGCGCCACCACCCGCACGACTTCGGGATCAAAACCAGGCAGTAATTGATCCATCATCTCCACCACGGTTACGCGAGATCCGAGCTTGGCATACATTGTGCCCAGCTCCAGTCCAATGTAGCCACCGCCCAGAACCGCCAGCCGCGGCGGCACTTCAGAAAGCGCCAGCGCCTCCGTAGAACTCAAGACTCGTTCTCCAAACTCAAATCCTTTCAGTTGCACCGGTCGAGAGCCCGTCGCGACAATGAAGTGTTTCGCTCGCACGGTGATGCCGCCGCTCACTTCCAATTCCTCGTTATTCTTAAATCTGGCGGTCCCCTGAATCACCTCCACCTTATTGCCCTTACAGAGAGATGCGATACCGCCGACCAACTTGTCTACGATGCCGTTTTTCCACTGTTGCATCCTGCGCATGTCAACCCCAACGGCGCCGACGTTGATCCCCATACTTTCTCCCCTTCGTATCGCTTCGACCAATTTGGAAGCGGAGATCAGCGCCTTGGATGGAATGCACCCTACGGTCAAACAAACCCCTCCCAAGCGATTTTTCTCGATGATTGCCGATTTCAAGCCCAGTTGCGCCAGTCGAATGCCTGCTACGTATCCCCCAGGGCCGCCACCGATCACTGCTGCGTCGAATTGTTTCATCGTCATAAGTAATCTCCGTTCAAGAATGAGGAGGGTGTGAGAATTTACGGTTGTCACTCCGGTCACCATCGACCAACAGACAACCGAAGAACGGATGACCGGGGCATCCCGCGTCATCCCAATTACCGAAGCGTAAAGTCGTTTATAGAAAAAGCAGGGCGGGCGACTCCAGAAGACGCTTTACCTCAGCCGCAAATTGTGCGCCCACCATGCCGTCCACCACCCGATGATCAATGGAGAGGCTGATATTCATCATGTGGCGCGGCTCAAGGACGTCTCCCACATATTCGGGACGAACACGAATCTTGTGCACTCCCAAAATCGCCACCTCCGGATAATTGATAATCGGCATCGCCAATATCCCCCCAAGAGGACCCAGGCTGGTGATGGTAAAAGTGGAACCTTGCAAATCTTCCAGTTTCGATCTGCCGTGTCGTGCATCCTCCGCCAGGCGTTGAATATCGGCTGCGATTTCCCAGATCGATTTCCGATCCGCGTCTTTCACCACCGGAACGATCAAGCCACGATCCGTTGCTACCGCAATTCCGATGTGATGATAGTTCTTCAGCACAATCTCCTGCTTCTCTTCATCCAAGGTGGCATTCATGAAAGGATACTTCTTTAAGCCAGCGAGTGAGGCTTTAACGATGAACGCAAGATAGGTCAGTTTTACGTGCTTGCTTTCTCCCAACGGCTCGGCCTCCTTGTGCAGTTGCACCAACGCCGTGACGTCAACCTCTTCGACATAGCCATAGTGAGCCGCGCTTCGCCGGGAGCGCACCATTTTCTCGGCGATCCTTTTGCGGAGACCGATCAGGGGGATGCGCTCTTCTGTCCCGGAAGGCGCTACGCCCTTGGTTGCCGCCGCGACTTGCAAATCCTCCTTGGTAATTCGCCCCTCTGTGCCGGTCCCCGTTACGGCCGTCAAATCAATGCCCATCTCGCGTGCCAAACGGCGAGTGGCGGGCGTAGCCAGTTTCCGAGCGGGTAGGGTCGCTCCCTCGCCGGGAGTTGCAGCTATCCCAGACCCTGGCGAAATGAGATCCGGGCCTCGCGGCGGTTCTGCCGTTGACTCCAAGGGTTCCCGTCTGCCCCCTTCCTTACGTTGAACCTCGGCCGCTTCACCCATCTCTTCAATCACCACCAGCGTTGATCCCACGGCTACGGTGTCGCCTTCCTTGCCAACTCGCCGGGTAATAACGCCAGTGTAGGGAGAGTGAATTTCCACGGTTGCCTTATCGGTCATCACCTCAACCAGCGGCTGATCCTCTTGCACAAGATCGCCCTCCTTGACCCGCCAAGTCACAATTTCGCCTTCAACCACCCCTTCGCCGATATCCGGCAATTTGAACTCAAATGGCATGCGCGATTAGAAGTTCAGCGTCTTCTCAATTCCTGCCAAAACGCGTGGGGCGTCGGGCAAGTAGTCGTGCTCCAGCGTATATGGAAATGGCGTATCGAAGCCTGTGATACGAAGGACAGGAGCTTCCAGATAAAGCAATGCCTTCTCACCAATCGTCGCGGCGAGTTCAGCGCCAAAACCGCAAGTTCTTGGCGCCTCATGCACGATCACCACGCGACCGGTCTTCTGTACCGATTGAAGAATTGTGTCAATATCGAAAGGCAGAAGCGTGCGCAAATCAATCAGATCGCAGCGAATGCCTTTCTTCGTCGCCAGATCAACCGTCTCTCGAGCCATGTGCAGCATCGCGCCATAGGCGATGACGGTACACTGATCTCCCTCCCGCACAAGAGTGGCCCGCTCCAGCGGTACCAAATATTCCCCCTTGGGAACTTCTCCCTTGACAGCGCGGTAGATGCGCTTCGGTTCGAAAAAGAGCACTGGATCTTCGTCCCGGATCGCGGAAATCAACAGCCCCTTCGCGTCGTAGGGGCTCGAGGGAACCACCACTTTTAGACCGGGCGTGTGAATGAAGTATGCTTCTGGACTCTGGGAGTGGTAGTGGCCTCCCTTAACGCCTCCACCATAGGGGGTGCGAATGGTCAACGGACATGAATATTGTCCCCCTGAACGGTAACGGTATTTGGACAGCTCATTGACGATCTGATCAAAGGCCGGATAAATGTAGTCGGCAAACTGGATCTCGGGCACGGGTCGCAGGCCGTACAGTGCCATACCAATCGCTGTTCCAATAATTCCAGCTTCCGCCAAGGGTGTATCGAAAACTCGATCCTCGCCAAATTGCTGATACAATCCCTGGGTGGCACGAAAAACTCCGCCAAATTTCCCTATGTCTTCACCCATCACGATCACGCGATCATCCCGCTCCATTTCAACGCGCAACGCGTCATTGATCGCCTGGATCATGTTCATTTCGGGCATGATTCTTCACCTGCTCTTCAGCTTTCCCGCAACCTCCCAAGGGGTTGCCCACCCCGGGAAATCTCGTTTCTGCCGGACACGTCTTTCAATACGATTCCGTGATTTTTTTTCGCTCTTCCAGCCAGCGGAGAAGCTGGTCGCGCTGTTCCCGTAAATGCCATGGCATTACGGCGTAAACATCTTCAAATATACTTTCCGGAGGCGGTGGTGGGATCTGCTCTACCTCCTTGAGAGTCGACAGTATCTCTTCGTTCAGATCCTGCATCAACTTTGTCTCTCGATCTTGGTGCCACAACTTCCTTTTTTCGAGATATTCGCGGAACCGAATTAGCGGGTCCTTCTTCTTCCAGAGTTCGACTTCGTCCTCACCGCGGTAAGCATGTGGATCGTCGCTAGTACTGTGAGGACCCAGCCGGTAAGTAAAAGCCTCAATCAATGTGGGGCCGCCACCACTACGCGCTTTCTCGAAAGCTTTTTTCGTTGTAGCATAAATGGCTAAAACATCGTTACCGTCCACCAGGACACCTTCAAACCCGTAAGCCTTCGCTTTGATCTCAATCGATGGAGCCGCCGTCTGCCGCTCACGTGGAACTGAAATCGCCCATTGGTTATTGCGACATAAGAACACACAAGGCGCTCTAAACACCCCAGCAAAATTCATACTGACGTGAAAATCACCCTCAGAAGTAGCGCCATCGCCGAAAAATACAAGCGCCGCCTCTTTCGCTTTGCGAATCTTGGCGGCGATTGCGAGCCCCACGGCGTGCGGAATCTGAGTACCCACAGGACTAGAAACGGAAAGCACATGGAGGCGGGAGGAGGCGATATGGACAGGCATCTGTCGCCCTTTTGTCAGATCCTGAGCGTTTCCAAATATCTGGCAAAAGAAATCGCGCAAGGTAAATCCCCGCACGTAGGCGGCGCCAAACTCGCGGTAACAGGGAACCACCCAATCCTTCTCGCCCATGGCGAAAGCAGCGCCAATAATAGCAGCCTCTTCACCGGTGGCGCCGATGTAAAATGCGATCCGCCCCTGGCGCTGCAATCGAAACATGCGCTCGTCCACCATGCGGTTCAGTAGCATCGCGCGATACAAGGTCAACAGGTCGCGGTCTGAGAGGCGGGGATCCTTGGACGCATCAACCTCGCCACCCTCCCCCAGCACCCGCACAATTTTGTCTTCGACCGCCACCGCTGCCTTCATTTGTGCTCCTCTTCGGTCACGCCCCCTTGGCCCAGGGACCATTCAGCGCTGAGCTATCTTCACGATCGTTTCTTTTCCTCATGATTTTAAGGCGGGAACGCCAATGAGACAAGCGTTCAACTGATGACGGATTGCCGGTACGTTCTTAATTTGCCCTCTGTGCAGGCGCCTGGGTCCTCATACCACGTTGGATCCTTACGATGCCTTTGCCAGTGGGGCCCGGCCCTGGGAAGATCTGATCCCTCGCCCTGCCCTATTTAACTTTTCACAATCTCCATTTTCATGAACAACAGCCCACTTAACATCTTGGGGAAAAAATCAGTCGATTTTTGCGGCATTACCCTGCCAAGTTTGGCGCAGGCTTCGACCTGTTCGATCCGAGTGGGATTCAAGAAGAATGCCAATTGCCCACTCCCTCGCTTTACTTCCTGCATCGCCTGTAGTGGATCTCGAAAGTAGCGAATCTTGGATTCGGCGGCGACCTGTTGCCCCGTTATACCCAAGGTTTTCGCCAAAATCTCCAAATGCAAAATGGAAACATCTAATTCTTCAGGTTCAGGCTTTTGTTTGCGTATCCAGACTGCCTGCGCATCGAGTGAAAAAGTCCCAAAGCTTCCAGGCCCTGAATGATTCAGCTTTTCCATCAGTTCCGGCAGACTTGCCGCCTCAACTTTTTCAAACCGGGCTGACATTTTCTCTTCCCACGATGCGAGGAGGTATTGAGGAATTCCAAAAACCACACGGTGCGTGGGGAGGATGATCAGACCCGGGTCCGACATTTCCACCACCGCCACCATGCGCTTGTCAAAACTCTCCGGCGCTGCAGGTTTCCAGCCTTTCGTTTCGCACTCCTGCATGAATTGAAGCGCGACAGAGAAGCGATGGTGCCCATCTGCAATGATCAGGTCGCCATCCTCAAAAACTCCATCCACGAAACCCGCCTCCTCCGGTTTGAGAGCAAAAGTCTCATGCTCCGTCCCGAATTCATCCGTCACCGATTCTAACGGCGCCCGGTCGTGTGCCACCTCTGCGATATTACGGAATCTGCTCGTAGAATCCCGGTACAATAAGAACACCAGGCCTTCGTTACTTTCCGTCTGCCGAATCAACCGCAGCCGGTCACCACGAGGGCCCGATAAGGTCTGTTCGTGGGCCAGCACGCGTTGCGACCTCCTCAAGTCGAGCAAACCAACCAAAGCATGGCGCACACAGAACTTATCCGCGACCAGAAACTTTTGACGATAGATAAAATAGGCGGGTCTGCTTTCCTGGACCAGCACGGTGTCTCGAATCCACTGAGCCCACAGGCGTCCTGCCGCCGCGTAGCCTTCGTCACCCCGCACTTCGGTTTCGCGGGACTTTATAATCCGCACAAGGTTGTACGGGCTCTTTTGATAGTACGCCGCCTGCATCTGCCGTTCGATTTTGTCATAAGGCTGCGTTACTACGTCAGCCAGGTGCACCCGCTCCGGGTTGTAACGCAGCGCGCGAAAGGGGTGGATGATCATGCGTGCCAACCTAGACATCCCGCGAAACGAGTGGAAGCCGATGCACCGTCGCTCGCGCTTCAGACAGCTTTAACTCCACCTCCGTCCCGGGCATCAGAAATTTCTTCAGCATGTACGCGAGGGCTACGGGTTGTCCGAGTTTCAGTGAAATCGTGGCGCTGGTGATGCGACCCGCCGGTTGATTCTCAACCACAACCTCCTCTCCCCGTTTCGGAATTGTATCGCCCTGTACCAGAAGTCCCATTAGCTTCTTGCTTACACTTCCCAGGTAAGCAACGCGAGCAATCACTTCCTGGCCCGTGTAGCAGCCTTTATTGAAATTCAACGCATGGTCCAGATTTGATTCCAACGGGAGGTTGCTCCCATCGTAATCCATGCCGTAAATCGGGATGCCAGCTTCAATGCGCAAAATGTCGATCGCTTGTCGACCCGCAAAAGTCAGACCACACTGTTCTTTCATCCGTGTCACGCCGTCGCTCCACCGGTCGACAGGCAGCCAAAGTTGATAGCCGTCCACACCAAAGCGCGTGTCTCGAACGATACGAATCGACAAGCCGTCGACAATGATCTCCCCATGGTCGAATGCCTTTTGCGGCAAGACCTTCACCGACCGCGCCAGACGCTCCGCAGAGAGGGGACCGACTACCCCCACCACTGAATGATTTGAAATGTCATTGAGCTCGACTTGATCCGAGACGATGAACCGATTCAAAGAGTCCATCGTTTTTCCTTTGAGTTCGCGGCGACACAAAATCCAAAAGCGCTCTTCCGAAAACTTCAGCACGATCAGGTCAGCGATCATTTTCCCAATGGGAGTTAAAATGACGGCAATACATCCTTCGCCCGGCCGCAAGACTTTGACGTCATTGCTGATCATGCCCTGCAGAAAAACCGTCGCATCCTGTCCAACCAGTTCGAAAAGCGAGAGAGGGCCTAGATCGGCGAGTCCTGCATGACAGCGCAGGACGTTGTAATCTTGCTGAAGCGACTCGACAACATCAGGAAGTTGCCAGCCCACAGCTTCCGTCATCCGCGAGACTCCCTCTTTGAAAGAATCTGTTTCGCCATGAATCAAGCATGTTCTCCAATATACCCAAATATATAAGCAGCCACGCAGAACTTGCAAAACGAGGAAAAGGGTTCATTTGTCATCGTCGATTTTCTATCATACAGGCTTTTTGGGCTATTGCACGGTACCTGCGTGTATTGTTACGCTGAAGGCGTTGGGAGTAGTTACCCTTGGAGCTGCGGCGGAACTGATGCGACGATATGAATATGACGTGATCATTATTGGCGCGGGCCCGGCGGGATTGACAGCAGCGCTTTATACCGCCCGCTCAAAACTTTCCACGCTTGTCTTGGAGAAGCTGGCTCCAGGCGGACAACTTCTCAATACCGAAAAAATTGAAGATTATCCCGGTTTTGACACCATTACCGGCCTCGCGCTGACGGAAAAGTTCGAACGACAAGCCCAAGCCTTCGGCGCGCAAATCAAGATCGAGGAAGTCACCGACCTATTCCCCACTCAAAAATTGGTTCGCACGCACGACGCGGAATATCAGGCGAAAGCGATCATCATTGCCAGCGGAGGTTATCCCCGAAAGTTGAACATCCCGGGAGAAAAAGAATTCGCCGGAAGAGGCGTGAGTTATTGCGCTCTTTGCGACGGCGCTTTCTTCCGTGACCAAATCATCGCCGTCGTGGGTGGGGGAGACTCGGCTGTGGAGGAATCCATCTTCCTCACCAAGTACGTTAGAAAATTGTACTTGGTACATCGGCGCAATGAGTTCCGCGCCCAGAAAATCCTGATAGAGCGCGCGATGAAAAATGAGAAGATTGCCTTCGTATTGGACTCGGTAATGGAAGAAATCGGCGGCACAAAAGAGGTAGAGTGGGCCACAATTCGCAGTGTGAAAACCAACGATCGACACAAGCTCGACCTCCAGGGGGTTTTTATCTTCGTCGGCTATATACCGAACCACGAATACATTCGGGAGCACCTAGCCCACGATCCGGAAGGATACTTACTGACGGATACTAACATGCAGACTTCCGTCCCAGGAGTATTCGCAGCCGGGGATATACGCCAACAACTCACTCGCCAAATCACCACAGCCGCAGGAGACGCGACTACTGCCGCCGTCGCCGCAGAAAAATACATCGAAAAACTACAACAAGCGACCGCGCTGCCCACCGCCCGCGAGCGATGAGCGGCGCCGTAGATTTGATAGAATAATTTTTTCACTGATCTTTCCACGTTCCGCCCGCATCTAGCAGGGAAGCTGAGACCGGAAAGATTCGAGGATTGAAGAGATGAAGAAGCCGCTACTATGCATCGTAACAGGCCTGGTGACTGCCGGATTCTTTCTGCACTTTGAGCAAAGCCCGCGCCGATTGCTGATTTCGGCTCATGCCGAGACCTTTCCGTCTCCACCGATTAAAAAGGCTGAGATGCGCAACCACGAGGCGCGGAAGGTTGAAAGAATCCTGGAGACAGTCGAAGCACGCAATGCCAACCCCGAAGATCCAGGTCTCCGCCGATATCGAATCTCGGAATCGGAGTTAAATTCTTACCTTGACTATTTGGTAGAAAGAGAGAACGTCTCCGGCGTCGACGCTCTTTTCGTAAAGCTGCGTGAGGGTTCCTTCGGTACGTACGCAATCATTAATGTGGACAACGTCTCAAGGAAAGATAGGGACATAGCGACGCGCGCATTGATGCAAACCATCCTTGCGGGTAAACAATATATTTCCGCAGATGGCTTGTTAAGGCCCCAAGACGGTTTCGGCCAGTATACCCTTACCAGCGCTCACATCAACGATGTCGAAATCCCGCCAGCCATTGTCAACGCGCTGATCAACACGGTGGGAAAAAAGCAAAACCCACCATTTGACGTAACCAAACCGTTTAAACTTCCTTACAACATCCGCGAAGCAGAGGTCAAGCCGGGGTACATCGAGATTTGGTGACGGCGCTGCCGTCTGAAAAACATGGGGTCAATGATACCCTCTTTTCCCAATCGTTAATGGAAAACTTCCTCGAACAATTTCCTTCCGTTTACGCCGCACAGGCATTCCAGATCGCACAGAAACTTCGCCACGCCGGCTACCGCGTACTCATCTGCGGTGGCACGGTTCGCGATTACCTGTTGGGGCGGCCACGTTGGACAGCGGACATTGATCTGGCCACTAACGCCAGACCTGAGCAAGTGCGCCAGCTATTCCCTGAAGCAGTGGAAGTCGGCGCTCAATTTGGCGTAACGATGATTCCATGGGAGGGAAAGAACATGGAGGTTGCCACTTTCCGTCAGGACGCCGAATACCGCGACGGAAGACATCCTACTTCGATCCGATTTGCAAACGAAGTGGAAGATGCGCTTCGCCGCGATTTTACCGTAAATGCGATGTTTCTGGACCCCTTCAACGGACAGTTACTGGATTACGTTGAGGGGCGCGGCGACCTGCAGCGAAGGATACTGCGGACCGTGGGAGATCCCGACACTCGTTTCAGCGAGGACCGCTTGAGAATTGTGCGAGCAGTGCGCTTCGCCGCTCAGCTCGACTTTGAGGTCGAGGCTGCAACTTGGCGGGTTGTTCGCGAACGAGCCCGCGAGGCGGCGACCGTGAGCAATGAACGAATCCGAGTGGAATTGGAAAAGATTCTTACCAGCGCAAATGCGGCGCCAGGTCTGGACCTACTGCGCGATTCCGGCCTCTTGAAAGTATTGCTGCCGGAGGTACTGGCAATGATCGGCGTGCAGCAGCCACCTGAATTTCATCCCGAAGGAGATGTCTATCAGCACACCCGTCTGATGTTTGAAAAAGCTGCACGGACACTCAACGCATCTCTGGCATGGGGCATTCTATTGCATGATGTCGGAAAGCCTCCCACGTTTCAAATCAAGGATCGCATCCGTTTTGACAGCCATGTCGAAGTCGGCTGCGCCATGACAAGAGAGATCGGCAAGCGTCTTCGCATGGAGAATCAACTGATCGAAGACACCGTCGACCTGGTGGAACATCATTTACGCTTCATGCATGTACAAGAGATGCGAGAGTCCAAGCTAAAGCGCTTTCTGCGAAAGCCGAATTTCGCAGAACACCTGGAACTGCATCGCCTGGACTGCCTTGCCAGCCACGGCATGCTGGACAACTACCAGTTCTGCAAGAAAAAGCTGGAAGAATTCGGAGCAGAGAAAATGAGTCCACCCAGGTTGGTCACCGGACACGACTTGATCGCGCTCGGTCTCAGAGCTGGCCCTTTATTTCGAGAAATTTTGACCGACGTGGAAGACAAGCAACTAGAAGGGAAAATAGCCAATCGAGAGGAGGCGTTGGAGTACGTCAAGCAAAGGTGCGAGAGCTTAAGAAATTGAGGAATTGGGCGGCCGATCGAGGAGCGAGAAGCAGGGATGGAGGAAAGTTGAAGGATGAAGGATGCTGCAGAACGAAAGGTGATGGGACAAAGGGTCACCTTTTCGGCTCGGTATCGCTGGCGCAGCGGAATCCAATACCAAACTGGGACTTGGGGAAAAAGGCGCTTCGAACCCAAATTTTGAAAGGAGCGTCCTTATCATTGCCATACAAAGCATAAGAAGCGCCGCGTACCGCGTATCTCCCCGTCTTATAGGCGGGATCCTTGGGACCGTTGGGATACGCTTGGTACTCGGAGGCCGTCCATTCCTGTACATTACCCATGCTGTCGTGCACGCCCAGAGGGCTCACGTCCCCCACCATCTTTCCCACTTCCACACGCTCTCGAATCCCTGCCTCGTACGTATCGGCTCTGCCAGCTTCCCAACCGTTTCCCCAAGGATAGTCCTGGCCTTGGGCGCCCCGCGCCGCTTTTTCCCACTCTTCCTCAGCCGGCAGACGCTTACCAGCCCACTGGCAAAAAGCTTTCGCGTCACTCAACGTAACGTTGGCCACGGGATAGTTCTCCATGCCAATTCGGTAGATCGTGCGCCAGTCACCTTCCGGCTTGTAATCACTCTCGGTGACAAACTTCAAAAATTGACCGTTGGTTACCTCGTACTTGTCGATCCAGTAGTCCGGCAGGTTCACTTTGTGAGCTGGAGAATAACTGCCCCGCTTGTTCCCTCCCTTGGGATCGATATCACTCCCCATGATGAACTCCCCACCTGGGATCTTTACCATCTCGCCAGGAACCACCTCCAGCTCAGCGGCTTCCTGGGTCGTCGTTTCCGCGGGAGGGGCTTCCTTCTGTTTGGAACAAGCAAGAAAAAGAAAAACAGAAAACAGAAGAACGGGAGATAATGGCAGCCAGGGTTTCATAAGATGCTCCTTGCACCATGCTGAAATCTTATAAAATGCCCGGCGAACTGAGCCGCATTATATTGGGCGCCGTAACCCAACGTCAACTGAGTTTATAGAAGCCAGAGTTTTTTAAAATGCCAACCAAGTGGGACTGGAAACTCCTTACGAAATGGGCAGCGATGCTCGTCTTCTGTGGCCTAATCTTATTGTTGTTCGTGGTAGGCCCGCTGTTCTTGTCCGCAGCGATTGTTAATCGCCGTTTTCAGTTCCCAGATCCGCTTTTGGGTAAGATCCCCTCCGACTTCCAGATGCCTTACGAGGAGGTTTCCTTTTCCAGCCCGCCGGACATAACTTTGCGTGGCTGGTACGTTCCTGGCCAGCAAGACCGTACGGCAGTGATCTTTTGCCACGGTTTAAATCGCAACCGTGTAGAAATGCTGCCGCAGGCTCAGTTTGTCCACAGTTTAGGATTCTCTGCCCTCTTGTTCGACTTGCGCCACCACGGGAAAAGCAATGGCCAGAAAACCACCTTGGGAGCAAAGGAGAAAGATGACGTGCTGGCCGCAGTTGGCTGGATGCGCGGGAAACAGCGAGAAAGTAAAATACTGCTGTGGGGGATCTCCATGGGAGCAGCTTCCGCTATGCTGGCCGGAGCGGAAGACGCCGGGGTCGCTGCCGTAGTCTGCGACAGCTCCTACGTCTCCTTTCGCGAGACGGTGGACCACCACTTTCGCCTATTCTTTCACCTGCCTCCCTGGCCAGTCGCCGACGAAATCCGCCATCTGATACAGTGGCGCGGGGACTTCGAGGGAAGTGAAATCGACATCCTGAAAGCAACGCTCAGAATTGGAACGCGCCCGATTCTGTTTGTTGCCCAATCTGAGGATCGACGGGTACCCTCGACAGACGCTCGTCGGCTCTTTGCGGCATCAATCAGTCCTGTCAAACGGCTGCTGATCTTCAACGGTCGACGCCACGGACACGCGTACCGCGATCACGTCAAAGAATATCAGCAGGCGGTGTTGGAATTTCTGAGTTCGGGGGGATTGCTTTGAGAATGGAACCGGATCCGTCGAAAGATTGGGACCACTCTCTCACCTCTTTTCGCCTTTCCCTCGTCATCTCGCTAAACGTTGGCCCATTCCGGATTCTGTACTCAAAATCATCACTCTAATGGGCGTTCCTTTTCTTTGTCTTTCTTACCGACCCGACTTGTCTGATGACGAGCACCTCCGCCGTGTCCGAAGTTATGCTCAAAGTAACACGTCTCACATCGCACCTTGCCAGCCTTTCGCTCCACGATGGTAACGACGGCGTGACCAGTGATCAAGCGACAACGAATGCAATAATCATCCACCGTGTCACCGAGACGGAGTTCTCTTTTCAGCATAGCTCCTCTTTCATCAGCCTGTGCGCGGAATTCTACACAAAATTTTCAAACTGATTTTCCAACTCCCCATTTCGGGTTTCACATCCTCACTCCGCAAACACGGCAAAAAATCCGGCGCCTGGCATTGAGGGATCCGCACCGGACACATTTCTTGTACATTGCGCCGGCAAACCAGTGAGTCAACCAGAACGCTCCCCCGAGAATAGAAACTGCCAGCGCAATATTGAGGAGCATTCCTTTCATTTTGGATTCAATTGAGCCCTTCCCTTTTCTATAATGTTCCCAATGATGTTCTCGTGGGATGAGGCGCCATGAAGGCGAAAATGAAGCGGGCCACATTACGCCGGCAAATAGAGGTGGCTTGTCGATCCCTAAGCATTTTCCAGTTTGATTTGGCTGAGGATTTTCATTTCACTTCCGGCCAGTACGTGACGCTAGGCTTAGACACTGAAACCGACTTTCTACCCCGTCACTACTCGATCGCTTCCTCCCCTTACGATTCGAAGTCTCTCGAATTTTACATTAACGTGCTAGACGATGGGGAATTTTCTCCCCACCTGTTTGCGCTCAAACCAGGACAGCCCATATGGTACGCGGGCCCGAAAGGAAGATTCACCTTAGAACGAAGCGCGAAGAAGAACATTTTCATGATTGCCACCGGCACCGGTCTGGCTCCCTTTATCAGCATGATCCGCAAACTAGAGGCGGATGGCAAAGCCGGGGAGCAGTCGGAATACAACCTGGTGGTAATGCACGGAGTCAGCCATTCGCAAGATCTGGGCTATCGCTTCCAACTGGAAGCATGGAGCCGGCAAAAGAGTCTGCGGCTCCAATACCTCCCCGCAATCAGCCGTCCCGACAAAAGCTCCGATCTGCAGCTCCCATGGGCGCGCGGGCGAGTGAACGATCTGGTGCGCTACTTCCTGGGAGAATCCCAAACTGGCGCCGTGGAACCCCGCCCTGGCGAGGAAGTGAATGTCCAAGCGATTACGGAATTACTGCGCCGGGAGCCTGCTTTTTATCTTTGCGGAAATCCTGGTATGATCGCCGACATCAGAGGGGTTCTTGTCAAGCACGGCTTCACGGAAATTCTGACTGAAGACTGCTAGTAGTGGCTCGACCCATCGCCCTCCACCTTTCTTTGGAAGTCAGCTTCTCGCTCAGAAGCCCCCCAACCCAGGAACCTGAAAAAATCGGCGTAGAATGCGAAAGGAATGATTTGGATCGGTACCTCGGGCTACAGCTATCCTGAATGGAAAGGAAACTTCTACCCTGCTGGCTTGCCTGCCGCGAAAATGCTCTCCTACTACGCGGAACGACTTCCTACCGTGGAAATCAACCATACGTTTTATCGCATGCCCGGCGAAGAGACCCTTGCCACTTGGCGCGCCGCGACTCCAGAGCGATTCAAGTTCGCGGTGAAAGCCCCACGTCGGATTACGCATGACGCTGCTTTACGCAACTGCGAAAGCCTGGTTCAGACCTTCTGCGAGCTTGTGCAGACTCTTGGTAACAAACTCGGGGTGCTGTTATTCCAACTCCCGCCTTCTTTAAAGATCGATCTTCCCCTTCTGGATGACTTCCTGTCGATACTGCCGCGCCGCATAAGCGCGGCATTCGAATTTCGCCACCCCTCGTGGGAAGCGGATGCGGTGTTTGAACGCCTACAGACATACAACCTGGCTTTTTGCATTGCCGACAGCGAAAAAAGAACTACCACACCCGTCGCCACCGCCGATTACGGCTACTTCCGCTTGCGGGACAAAGACTACACTCAATCTAACATGGTACGTTGGGCTAGCATTGTGAGACAGTATCCGTCCGTTTGGAGTCATACTTTTGTCTACTTCAAACACGAGGAGACCGGAAAAGGTCCCGAATTTGCAAAGGCGATGCAAGAGATATTGGCGCGTGTCTCCTGACCCTGGATTGACCAGTTCCAAGACACCGTTTCCATTGACGGCGATCACCGGCAACCCCTGCCCACAGGAATAATTTTGCTTCTACTTATCTTCCACTCCTGGTTATCATTGACCGAAGTTGGACTTGAAGAAATCCTAAACTTGGGAGGGATGATGACAATTGGAAAATGCACAGGGTGTTCATTAGTATTTTTGCTAGTTTTATCGGTTGCCCTCAAAGATCGGCATCTCAACGCCGGCCCTGCGGTTCGGGTTCCCCTGCATGGAATGTCGTACTCGGTCGCCGCCGGCCCGACAAGTGCGCTGAAGGTGGGTGACTTGGCGCCGGATTTTGAACTCCCCGACCAGAACGGCAAGATGGTTCGGCTGAGCGACTTCAAAGGAAAGAAGAATGTAGCGCTGGCATTTTACGTTCTCGCCTTTACCGGCGGCTGAACAAGAGAAATGAAAGCATATCAGGCTGATATGTCTCATTTCGATCAGAACAACACACAAGTCCTCGGCATCAGTATTGATACAGTGCCTTCACAGAAAGCGTTTGCCGAGAAGGAGGGGATTACCTTCCCCCTACTTAGCGACTTCTACAAGAAGGCCAGCCGCGCTTACGGTGTCCTAGATGAGAACAAAGGGTATGACAATCGAACCACATTTGTGATCGACAAGCAGGGTATCATTCGCCGTATCGATACCGGCAGTGAGGCACTGAGCATCGGAGGAGCCAAAGAGGCGTGCGGAATGCTCCAGTAGAGTTTCCTTGACCAAGCTCCTTGAAAAAATCCACGAGAAGGTCAGCAGATTCTTTCCTATTTTCAGATATCTGGTGCTACAGACGGAAACCCACGCATTCTGCGGATCTCTAGCCTTCTTCGCACTCCTGGGTTTTTACCCGTTTGGTTTTCTACTGCTCTCATTGGCAAAGTACGCCTTGCGCTGGAACGCCGCTTATGGAGTGATCATCTACGCGTTGAGGGACTACTATCCGACAGGAGAGGATTTCCTGATAAGAAACTTGGAATTCTCCGTGATGCAGTATGGCAGGCACATACAACTGCGCTCCGTCTTCTGGGTGCTCCTGGGCGCCGCCGGCTTTTTCATCCCACTGGAGGCAGCTTTTAACCGGCTTTGGAAGTTCCAGCAGGACCGCGCCTACTGGAAAAACCAACTCGTCGGGCTTCTGCTTACGACAGCCTGTTGCCTGATTGCGCTCGTTTTTGTTCTCTTAACCGCGATTTTCTACTCATTGATATCGCAACTCGTGGTCTGGAATCTGCTCATCAGGATTCTGCGGTACATTGTTTTGAAGGTTTTGGCAATCTTCTTTTCGATCGTGGCCATCTTCCTTTTTTACAAATTTCTGCCCAACGGCAAGGTATCTTCCGCCGACGTGTTCCCTGCGGCCCTTTTTGCCGGGGTCACTGCGGAAGTCGTACGGTGGCTTTATCTACTGGCTCTGCCGTCTCTACAAGTGCAGAAAAGCCAAGGACCCTATTACATCTCAATCAGCTTTGCACTACTGGCCTACTTTGAAGCCTTCGTGCTGCTGGGAGGAGCGTTCCTGGCTACCGACTCAAACAAGTATCCATGGCGACTGCTGAAGTTTCCATGGCGACGGGAAACATGAAGAGTAGAGGTCACGGCGATGGGTGCGGAACGAGGAATTAGCACAGGGCGTATACCTACTTCTTCATTCTTAAGTTCTCGACTTGCTCTTGTAGCATGCGCGCAATTTGATCCGGGTTTACCCCCGCCCCAAATTGAATCGGCTGTCCAATGGATACTTTAATCCCGCCGGGGCGCGCCACTCTCTTGCCTGCCTTTTTCAATTCAAACAGGCCATCAATCCGCATGGGGACCACCGGGATATGTAAATTATTCGCCAGCAGGCCGATCCCCGTCTGAAAGGGCGCCATCTGGCCGTCCTGGGTGCGCATTCCTTCTGGAAAAATCAAAATGCTGTAGTCGCGATCCACGGACTCTCCGGCAAATGCAAAACTTCGCCGAAACCCGCTCTGCTGCGGCAAAGGAAACACGTTAAACAGCGCCACCACAAGCACGTAAGCTAGTTTCTGGATGCACTTCCTGAAAAATCCAAATTCCACCGGCGGGTGCTGCATGCCTCGCAAGATCTCCCCTTCCATCGCGGTAGCGAGGCGGTGGCGCACCCTTCGAGGAAGCGCCGCCAGGATAAACCCGATATCAATCGCCGTAATGTGATTGGATACCACCAGAAGCGGCTTTCTGACGGCTCGGAGGTTTTCGCGGCCTCGGATCTGCGGGCGTGCCAGCAATTGTGTAGTGGGCCATACCAGCAGATAATAGACCGCCAACCGTATCCACGTTATTGGCCATCGCTGCGGCCAGCAGGGATAGTCATACGTGATCCCGGCGTCAAGAGCCCGCTGCCGGAGCATCTGCTCTAGTTCACCCACAGTGATGGCGGCGCTGAACTTCGCTTCACTCACGTCCACCTGGTATCGGTCTTCAAGCGCGCTCAACAGCTCTACCCGATCAATGGAACTGAGATTTAGATCTCTTTCCAAACTGGCGTCCGGTGACAACTCCGGGATGGGCCGGCCCTTGATACGCGCGATCAAATCAGCAAGCGTATCTCCCGTAACGGACACTTTTCCCCGCCCGCCCAATTTCGCCTCTACCGTTTCTTGTATGGCTCCAGCTCGAACCTTGAGAGTTGGGGTCCGGGGAAAATCTTCTTCAGGCCAGATGAACCAATGGCGTATTTGCTGATAAGAAGCCAGAGATTGGTTGGCACGCCTGATGATCGGCTCCGGGTCTTGCGCGGGATCGCGCAGGATCAGCACCGCGCACGGCTCTGCATTTCCATCGCGCGGAAGGGGAATCACGATGCACTTTTGCACCTCGGGCTGGCGGCGGACTGCGGCCTCCAGATCTTCTGGATAGATATTCATTCCTTCGCGCGTGACGATGACATCCTTCTTGCGCCCCTTAAAATAGAGATTGCCGTTCTTACCCAGCTCTCCTAAGTCGCCGGTATGAAACCATCCCTCTTCTTCCAAGACCGGCTTCACTTCCTGATCCTGCCAGTAACCGGCCGCTACGCTTTCACCTCTCACGAGAATCTCGCCATTTTGGGCCAGTTTGACTTCGCGTCCAGGCAGCACCTTTCCAATCGATCCCTTTCCCAACCGGAACGGATGGTTCACGCTAATCAGCGCTGTCGTCTCCGTTAAGCCATAGCCTTGAATCACGACGAAACCCAGCCGCGACCAAAATCTCTCGATCTCGAAATCCAATGCGGCGCCGCCGCAGATGAACGCCCAGAACTTCCAGCCAAACCTTCGGCGTAGTTCGCGGAACCGCCAGCAGCGCTTCAAAAACGGTTCGCTCTCCGCGCGCTCGAACTGCAACCTGAACCAATTCCATCGACTTGCAGCCTCAAGATCACGCTGCAGCTTTTCGCGCAACGTCTCTAACAGCCGTGGGACGGTCACGACGATGGAAACATGCTCGTGCTTGATGCTGCGGATGATTTCAGAAGGATTGAGTGTTTCCTGAAAAATTACCGTTCCCGCCAACAGTTGCGGGATAAAGATACCCAGAAATTGTCCAAACACATGGCTTAAGGGCAGTAAGTTCAAAAATCGGATCGGGTGAAAAATACGCGCGTATTTCCGGTACTTGACGATCTCGGCTTCCAACGGCTCCAGATTGGCTAACACGTTACGATGCGATATCACGACGCCCTTAGGGGCCGCAGTTGTCCCCGAAGTGAATACGATTTCCACAGTCTCGGCCGGTTCCAAATCCGGCAGAGGGTAGGGCCGCCTGCTATGACAGGAAACCGTCTGCAACAGATCCTCCATAACAAGAATCGGGAGGGCGCGATCAAGGATCGGCTGCGCCCGGGAACAAATCAGCAATTTAGCGTCGACATGCCGGCAAACGCGCAATGCAAAATCCGCCGGGGTGATGCGATCCATCGGTACGGCAATGGCTCCTCGCAACAAACAACCGAAAAACGCCACGATCCACTCCGCACAGTTTTCTCCCCAAATCATCACACAATCGCCCCTGCCGACGCGGCGAGTTTCCAGTTCACGCGCGGTCTGGAAAGTCGTTTCCGCAACCTGGCGATAGGACCATCGTATGGTTCGGTAGCCCCGGTGATGCACGTAGGCAGTGTCATCGCCGTTCTGGTAGAAATTCTCCAGGTATTCGGTCACGGTTTGCCGTTTCATTGTTACCTTAAACGCCAAGCTACCAACGAGCCGTTCGACTTTGCAACGTAAATGCGTTAATCCTCTCCCTGCGGAGATATATTCGGTCAGCTTGGGAATGCTCGTATTCAGCGGCGTACCTTTGGCGATCTCAGGAGGGGTGCTTGCCCTCTATTTTCGGGGAATCCACTTCAGCATCTCTGCGGGGGTCGGATTTATCGCGCTTTTCGGCGTTTCCGTTCTGGATCAAAAAAATCCCTTGCCCCACTGGAAGCCGGAGCATAAACTTCCTAGTACCTGGGGTTAACTAACCTTTCCGAAAATAAGTCATCTCCAGGAAGGATCTCTTGCGGTGTCGCACGTTGAATTTACAATTGCAATTCCTGTCTTCAATGAGGAATCGATTCTCTTAGACAATATCTCGCGGCTGTGCAGGTACGTGAAAAGCCTCGGAGATTACGAAATCCTCATCGGCAGTAACGGCTCTACTGACCGCACAAGCGAACTGGCACACAACCTCGCAACGGTAAATCCCCGGATCCGCGCTTTTGAAATTCCGGAACGGAAAGTCGGTCGGATTTTCCGGATTTTCCTGGAACAGGCACGGTCGGATCTCCTTATTTCTCTCGATATGGACCTGTCTACTGAGTTGGAGTTTATCCCCCGCGCGCTGGAATTGCTGAAGGAACACGATATGGTGATCGGCTCCAAAAAGATGGGCGTTCAGAGCCGGTCTCTGATTCGAAAGATGGGAAGCAGCCTGTATATCTACTGTGCCAGAAATCTTTTGCATTTAGCCGCCGAGGACTACTCGATGGGTGGCAAGGCTTATCGCGTTGCGCTTTTTAAGAACTTCCTCAGTGCTCTAGGCAACGACACAACTTACGTGGTCAATTGTATCTACCTTGCGCAGCTCCACAAGGCAAGGATCGTGGAAATCCCAGTTTCTTGTCAGGACTTCCGTCAGAGCAAATTCAACCTAGCTCGGGAAGCTTATGACAAGTACAGCCACTTGATTTGGCTGTGCTGGCAGCACCACTGCGCTAAACGAAGAAGTTACAAGACGGAAGTGGGTACCGAACTCGGTATTACAAGGAGTGGCACATCCTAGGCTGTAAAGCTAAGTACCTCGATTCCCGAGAACACCAGCGGACGCACCTTTAGAAGTCTTGGCCAATCGCCAGTTCCAGTTTCCCCCGGCTGATCTGATAATCATACAGCGCCCGATTATAGAGAAGTCTTCCCATTCCTGGTAGGGTTCCTTCCATGCAGAACCCCGGTAGCCGCTGCAGGATCACAGGTTCCATTGCTCAGACATCATTCCCCGAAGACCCTGCCACAAATAGCGGCGGCCGCTGCCGCCCCCAGAAGCGGACCCACGATATAGAGCCAAAGATAGGAAAGGTCTTGCATTGCCAGCGCCGAACCGAAAGTTCGGGCCGGATTCATGGAAGCTCCGGTGAGCGCCCCGCCCATGAGGATGTCCATGGTCAGCACAAATCCGATCGCGAGTCCAACGGCGTTTCCACCCCGACCCGCAACGGCGGTGTTGAGAACCGTAGCAACCAGAAAAAATGTCAGTATCGCTTCTACTACGATCGTTCGTCCTGGATCGTCGATGGTTAAGCTACCCGTGGTGGACCCAAGCTCACCGGTCGTGCCGATCACAGACAGGAGGACATATCCGGCAAAGGCCGCGCCAACGAATTGAGCCGCCCAATACCACAGGGCCTTAGTCCATGACATCTTCCCGGCAACCGCAACGCCAAAAGTCACCGCCGGATTGACATGCGCTCCAGAAATCGCTCCCCAGGTATAAACAATCACCATCAATGCCACGCCGTGCGCCAGTGCCACAGCCACAATCCCGCCGCCATTGGCGGCGGCCAGCGCTCCGGCGCCTGCCCCAATGAACACCAGCGTAAACGTGCCGATTAGCTCTGCAAATGCGGGTCTGAGATTGCCGTTCATATCCCCTCCACTCGCTGCGTTGTCAACTCTGAAATGTCTTGAAAGAAAGTCTGTAACCTGTGAGGATTTTAGGCAGAGTTGAGGAACAAAGCAAGCGGTATGCGACAATTACCTCGAACGGTGGTTTTCCTGGGGTTGGCCTCATTTTTCACGGACTTTTCCAGCGAAATGATCTACCCTCTGCTGCCGCTTTTCCTCTCGTCGATCCTGGGAGCCGGCGCACTGGCGCTGGGAGTCATTGAAGGCGTTGCCGAATCTACCGCAGCTCTACTGAAAGTGGTTTCAGGTGTTTGGACAGATCGATCCGCACAGCGCAAGCCCCTGATCTTGGCAGGATACGGGATCGCCGGAGTGATTCGACCACTGATTGGTTTTGCCACTTCTTGGCCTTTTGTGATGGGCATGCGCTTCCTGGATCGGGTTGGCAAAGGCTTGCGAACCTCGCCGCGGGACGCATTAATTGCTGATGTCACAAATCCGGGTCAGAGAGGCACGGCATATGGATTCCATCGATCGATGGATCATGCAGGTGCAGTGATTGGGCCTCTGGTTGCCGCAGGTCTTCTGGCCTTTGAAAAAATGTCTCTGCGCCACATTTTTTTTCTTGCCGCCATCCCCGCCGCAGTTGTCATGATCATACTGGCCCTGGGCGTCGACGAACCGCCGATCCGCCGGCAAACCAGCTTGCAGGGCCAATTCTTACGCGAGCATTGGCGTCATCTCGGAACCGATTTCAAGTTTCTACTGCTGGCTGTGCTTGTATTCACTCTCGGAAACTCTTCAGATGCGTTCTTTCTCTTGCGCCTTTCCGGCGCCGGCGTTCCTGTCGCCTGGGTGGCCGCTCTCTGGTCTCTACATCACATCGTCAAGATGGTCGCGACCTATGCGGGTGGAACTCTCTCTGACACTGTGGGCCGGCGCCGCTTAGTTCTTTCCGGATGGTTTGTCTATGCCTTGATCTACTTTGCTTTTGCAATGGTTCACTCTCGCTCAGCGCTGATCGCGGTCTTTGTCGCCTACGGCATCTACTTTGGGCTGACCGAACCTACCGAAAGGGCATGGGTAGCCGACTTGGTTCCACAGCATCTCCGTGGAACCGCATTCGGCTACTATCACAGTGTCGTCGGTCTCGGGTCCTTGCCGGCAAGCTTGATCTTCGGGTTTGTTTGGCAAACCTGGGGCGCCCCGGTTGCTTTCTTCGTTGGTGCCGTCCTGGCGGCTGCAGCAGCGGCGCTCTTATTGCTGGTTCGGTCGAGGTAATGGGGTGAAGTATCCGGCGTTGGGAGGTCACCTGGCAAGTCTCAGGTGTCAGATAAGGAGCGCCCAATCCCTTCGCTTGACACGTGAAAGCCGACACGTAGACACTTCGCGCCTGTCAAGGTGCGCCCGGGAGGCGCTGACCTTGCTCGATTGCCGAGCGCATCTTAGCAATCTTTTGACGGATCTCCTCGGCGTTGTCATCTTTCGGAACCTCTTTCAGGTACTGTTCCGACTGCTCGATGGCCCGAGCGAGGTCACCTTGACGGATATAGAGGTTTGCCAAATAGAGATGCGCGTTGGAGACTTCAGGAGGTTGGCCCAGGGACAACGCTTTTTCCAGTTCACTTTTCGATGAATCGTACTCTTGGGTCTCCATCAGCGCTACGCCCAACCACAGGTGGCCAGCCCAGTTCATCGCGTCCAACTCGACGACGCGTGCCAGTGCCCGCACCGCCTCAGGGAATTGCTTTTGCGCGAGCCTCATATAACCCAGATTCAAATGGGGAAACGGAGCAAGCGGATCAATAGAACTGGCTTTGGTAAGAACGTCTTCGGCTTCGGTAAACCGCTTCAGCCGAAAATACTGCACTCCCAAATCGTTAAGGGCCTCAAAGTATTTCGGGTAGAGCCCAATGGCGCGTTGAAAATGAGCGATCGCTTTATCGTAGTGGCCCTTATTCGCGTCCTGTACCGCCTGCTCATACTCTTTGCGGGCTGATTTCGGAATGTTAGGGTCGAGCTGGCCAAAAGAAACCACCCCACTCTTAGGCTTCTGCTCTGGCGCTTCCGGCTTTGCCTTCAGGAAGATATTTGCGAAGAACGTACGCGAAACACGACCGAAGATTTCGATCCTCTCAACGGCGGGTTCAATTTCATGATCATCACCCGCCACGATGACTTCATAATTGCCACTGGAAAGATTGCGGAACTCAAAATTTCCCACACTATCGGTGAACGTTTCATGAACAACGGCCTGCGTGATCGTACGCAACGTGACACGCATCTGATCTTGGACAGGAAAACCGCTCGGCAGATAGACACGGCCACGAATCAAGTGGGTCGTTGGAACATTCCTTCGAGGGCTGGACGGAGGCGCTTGCCCTTCCTGCTGAGCCAACGCCGCCGATAGTCCCAGGTAAAGCATCACAAACAGTATCCCCGCGTTTCTCATACTTCCTCCCGAAGCGATAACCAAAAGCCTAAACTCTGAGGCAACGAGGTACGGATACACGGCTTCCAACAGCGCGTGGCGCGAGCGGTCCCCCTGACAGAAGGCGCGGTGTCAGTTCCTTCGCACCTCCGTTGAGGCACCATGACCCGACGAAGAAGTTGGCCTTGCCAACTTCTCCCAACAACGGCACATTGCATTCTCTGCCAATTCACCTCACTTCCCCTCTTCCTTGCGCGCGAGCCTGTTCCCCTGACGCGTAGTAGCCAATGCGATGCAATACGTGCACATGTTTTCTCTTGATCCGGATTTGAATCGCCCGAAACGCGCCGTCTTTCCTTTGATTCTTGGAGTAGTAAAAGATGTGGTACTGCCGCTTAAGAGTTTCAATCATCTCGCGGAACACCTTGGCCATCTCGCGCATCTTCGGACCTGGGTTGAAGAAGCGTCCTCCGGTTTCTTTCGCAAGCTCTCTGAGAGGAACAAACTCTGATTTTGAACCCGCCGCGTTGACACCGACCGCAAAAATGACCGCGTTGTTTTTCTGCGCCGCTCCTATGGCCTCCCTCAGCGTGCTCCTGCTGGACGTGTCTTCCCCATCACTTACGATGACGATCACCCTTCGCCCCGCCGCTGATGCTAACTTTTCCACCGCAGCCAAGCAGATCGCATCGTACAGGGCAGTGCTACCCGTCGCGGTCAGCGACTGCAAAGCTTCTTCAAGCTTTTCGACATTGTCTGTGAACTCCTGTACCGGCGCTACTCTGGTATTAAACTGCACAATCGCCGCCAGATCTTTTGCCCGGCGTAGAACCCGCTTGAAAAAGTCCCGCGCGATCGCTCGCTCGACCCCTAACTTCTCTTTGACGCTCCCACTCGTGTCCATAAGGAGCACAATCGTCAGCGGTTCGGCTTCCGAATCCAAGTCACCTTGAGAACGGAGAAACTCTATATCCTGCTTCATTCCGTCCTCATAAATATCCAAGTCACTCGTCGTCAACCCGGCGATGTGTCTGCCTTTCGTATCAAAAGCAGTAAACAAGACGCTCACGAGGTTCACCTCCGCGCGAACCACGGTCTGCAATTCCTGCGCCCTCCCAGTTGAGGGGAGCGTCGCGATTGCAATCCCTAAGCTAAACACGGCACTGCGGAAGACCTTCATAAATCAGCGGAAATAAAAGTTGCCTAAACGCCATGGGTAGATCCCCTCAATCAGGGGGCTGCAGAAGAAAGCACAGGTTTTCCGCGAACGCCCAAATCGATAGAGCTAAAAGTAAAGAGCGTGCGCCTCCACCTCAGTCTATGCATAATTCAGGATGCAACGTTCGACGATTCCCCTCCTCACATATTTTTCCCAGGTTGAATATAGAAACGATAACACACTGCTCCCAAAAAGCAAACCAGGAGCTGACAGCTAGTCTTCGATTTTCCCGGAAACAAGATCGTCTACGGTGGTGTTGACTCCCCGGGTGGGATTTTTGGCAAAAATCGGAGAATCAATACGCGAGTCAGCCAGGTTGTGAAGCTGGGCACTGCGCTCACTGCCAAAAGGCAGGAAGAACCTGACGGTTCGACAAGTGTGCGCCCCTGACGAGGTAGAAGATTCCAGCCGCGACTGACCTGAAGTAGAATATCTCCGCTTGTTCTTCCTTCTCAAACTGAAATCGCATGAGCTTTGATCCCATACACACAGGCCAAATCCTAACCGGCCCACTCTTCAACGAGCCGATGCGGGTGGAGACCATCCGTTCAAACGGTTCGGATCACTGGGTTGCTGGTCTGGTCGGAACGCAGTCAGAAAAATTTCGCAGCGTCACGTTGACGTCTCAGGATTTTGAGGGTCTGAAAATCATTGATGCGCTGGCAACCTACAAAGGCGATGGCCAACTCCTACGCCTGGGTCTTCAAGCCTATTCCCTTGGAATCGCCTACGAGTTTGATCCGTACTTCGGGCTTTCTATCTCGCGGGTAGATCCTCTACCCCACCAGCTTGAAGCGATCTACGATTACCTGCTTAAACTCCCCGTGTTCGTTTTCTCCTTGCGGATGATGCCGGCGCCGGCAAGACCATCATGGCCGGGCTCTTGATTCGCGAACTCAAGCTCAGAGGCCTTCTGGAACGCACCTTAATCGTCTGCCCGGCGAATCTGGCCTTTCAATGGCAGCGCGAGCTAAAGGAGAAGTTCGATGAGAAGTTCATGGTTCTAAAAGGGCGTGAGATTCGCGAGCAATTTGGCGTCAATCAATGGCTCGAGCAACCGCAAATTATTACTTCCCTCGACCTGGCCAAGCGTACCGACATTCTGCCGGGCCTGCGCCAGGTTCACTGGGATCTTGTCGTTGTGGATGAAGCTCATCGGATGTCCTGGACCCCCCCGGCTCGTAAGACCGCCCGCTACGCGCTGGGAGAACTTTTAGGTGAAACGGCCGATCACATTTTGCTGCTTACCGCTACTCCCCACAAGGGGGATCCCGTCAGCTTCAGCTTGTTCTTGCAGCTTCTGGACAAAGATGCTTACGCCGACGTCAAATCGATCCGCGAAGCTATGCAGCGCAGGTGCGCCCCTTTCTATCTTCGGCGCACCAAGGAAGCCATGGTTTATTTCCCGGAACGTGGCCCGGACCTGCCTGCGCCGCGCCCGGGCGTATTCTGGGTTTATGTTTTGAAGTGTTCGGACGAATCGTTTTACATCGGACAGACCGATAACATCCCTCGCCGACTAGATGAGCATCGAGGAGGGCATGGCAGTTGGACGGCACCGAGACGCCCGCTCGACCTCATTCACTGGGAAGAATTCGACTCACGAGAGGCGGCAGTCCGTCGAGAGCAGGAGTTGAAGACAGGCTTTGGGCGGCAATGGCTCAAGCGTGAATATCAAGCCGGTCGGCTCGCGGCGCGGCAGGCAGGCGGCGCCTGGGTAGCTAAGAAAATCTTCACCAAGCGGATCCCCCACACCGTGGATTTTCAGATTGATGGCGCTGAATATGATCTCTATCGAGACGTCACTCGGTTTGTGAAACGACAAAGTGCCAGCGCTGCCGCTCGAGAGGACGATCCGCGTGCCCGAGCGGTCGGATTTCTCATGTCGCTTTACCAGCGTCGCCTGGCTTCCAGCACTTACTCATTGCGGCATTCCTTGGAGAATCGCGCCAGACGGCTGGAAGAAGGACTGAAACGCGCGCAGGAACTGGCTCTGTTGGCCCCGCCCGATCTTCCCGATCCGGAAGAACTAGAAGAGATGGAGGAAAGCGAACGCCAGCGACTGGAGGAA
>JACQSX010000047.1 GCA_016211105.1 Acidobacteriota bacterium
CCAGAAACCGCCGCTCCGCGGAATGTAGAAACTTCTATAGAGTCCTTACCGCGTCTCCGCCGATGGGGGTTGATCGAGGTGGTCTCACTGGCTCCGGCATAAACCAGCGAAATTGGCTCCGTCTTTCACCGGCACTAACACCCATTCGCGGTACACAGCGGTATCTGGCGTATATGGCGGTATATAATGGAGCCTCGGGATTCCATCAGCGGCTCTGATTGACCTCGCTCTCATAGCCAAGTTTACTTACATGATTGCGCGGTAAGGACATCGGTCCATGGAGGCAGCCGAAGGCCTGGAAGAGAACGTAAAAGCCTACGAGAAAGACAGGGGAGGGAGAAGAAATGCTGCGACGTGAGATTCGATGGACGGCAATCGGATTATTTTTCTTTTCGGCTCTTTGGCCGACTGGTGTGTTCAGTCAGGGCACGGCCTGGGAGCAGCAAATTGAGGCGGGACGAAAGGCTTCTGCACGGGGCCGATATGATGAGGCCGCGAAAATGTTTACGGCGGCTCTCGAGGAGGCGCAGAAGTCTGGGAAGCAGGATGCACGCCTGGGCGCCAGTTTGACTGAACTGGGCCTGGCCTACAGCGCCCAGGGCAAGTACGGTGAGGCCGAATCGGTTTTGCAACGCGCGGTCTCCGTCAAGGAAAACGTATTGGGACTGGATCACGTGGATGTTGGTCGAGCCTTGGTGAACTTGGGGGACCTTTATCGCATGAAGGAAGAACCGTCCAAAGCCGAGCCGCCCATCCGGCGCGCCCTGGACATCTTGGAGAAAGCCTTGGGGCCGGAGCATCCGGAGGTGGCCAGCGCGCTCACTAATTTGGCGGGACGCCTTCGAGATCTCCGCAAGTATGCCGAGGCGGAGCCGTTGCTTCAGCGCTCGCTGGCAATCCGGGAGAAGATTCTGAAACCGGATCATCCGGACCTGGTCAGGACCTTGCTTGGATTTGCCTCTCTCTACACGGAACAGGGGAAATACGCTGAGGCGGAGCCTTTTCTGCAGCGGTCCCTAACAATCCTGGAAAAGATTCAAGCTTACGGCACGGCCTACCCGAATGCTCCCGACGTACTGGTTCGTTACGCGGACTTACTGCGCAAAACGAACCGGGAGGCCGAGGCGGTTAAGATGGAAGCTCGCGCCAAGGAACTACGCGAAAAGTAGGGCTGGTAAATCGTCTCGCAGTAACGGAAATTTTTGTAACCCCGGTGCGAACTCTCATTGCCGTCTTTCTCGCCGACTTTGATTTCTTTGGTATACGCTCTCTGCTCGACCCTCTTATTCTTCCGTCAATCTTCGGATCTCTTCGATCGGCATTTTCTGCAAGGGCTCCAAGCCGAGTTCCTGGCGCCTGCGATCCACCACGGCAGTGACGGGCGTCGTCCGTCCGGTTTCAAGAACGGCCTCCGCATATTTGATGACAGATTCCGGAGCCGTACCCTGTTGCGCCGCCATATTCTTCAAGGCAATGATTACTTCAACCGGCCGCACATCCTGCGGGCAACGTTCGTAACAGGTATAGCAGTTGGTGCATAGCCAAATGGGAGAATCTTGGCCGGTAAGCCGTTCGCCGAAGCCATAGAGCGCCATTTGCATAATCATGCGCGGGTTGAAGTCTGTTGCATATCTTGCCGCCGGACACGACGCCACGCAGGCGGCGCACTGATAGCAATAATTGTGATGTTCACCACCCAAAACTTGGTTAAGCTTCTTGCGAAATGCGAAGTTTACAGAGGCTCTGTCCATATCCCTATACCGTGCCTATGCCATCAACTCTGCCGCAATGCTAACCACATCCTTGATCTCAATGCGGCAATCTGCGCCCAGGTTTTGGTCTTTCATCGCACACTTGAAATGAATTTGGCATTTCGGACAGGCGGTGGCTAAGACGTCGGCGCCCGTTTCTCTGGCTTCGCGCAGGCGGTCCATTTGAATCTGTTTGGAACAGTTGGTGCAATTCATCCAATTCGCGACGCCGCAACAGATGGCGCGTCTTTGGGAATGCGACATTTCAACAACTTCTGCTGCCGCTGTGCGCAACACATTCCGCGACGCCGCATAGGCGCCCCGGTAACGTCCTAAACGGCATGGATCCTGGTAGGTAACTTTCAGGGGCTTCTGCCGCACGTGGGTGAAATCAGCGCCCATGTTTTGATCGAGAAACTCAACCATATGCTGCACATCGTAACCCACCGGACCGAAGGAGTCCGCGTAACTTTGCTCCAGGGTTACGGCGCACTCCGGGCACGCAGTGAGAATCTTCTTGATTCCGGCTTGCCGAAACAATTCAAGATTGTGTGCCGCCAATTGCTGAAAGCTCGATTTCGCTCCCGACCATAGTAGGTCGTGGCCACAACAACGTTCATCGGCCAGGATGCGCGGTTTGATCCCCATGCGATTGAGCAAGCGAATACTGTCCTTCACTGCATTGAGAACACACACATCCAAATCGGCAAAAAATGCGTCAAAGTACGGAGCACAACCCACGAAGAAGAGCACTTCGCTGCTGGCCGAGATCTGTAATCCGTCGTTCAGCCAATCCATGCGCTGCGGTTTGATTTCCGCATTGCTCATGATCCGCATCATGGAGTGCAGGGCCTCGCCGTGACTGCAAAGTCCTTTGCCACCCGTCTGCGTTGCTACAGTGCGAATTTTCTGCATCAGACCAACGTAATCGATCCGAGCTGGACAACGCTCCTCGCATAGCCTGCAGGTAAGGCAATCCCATAGGATCGGATCTTTCAGGAGGGTGGGATCCCGTTGCTGCGTCGCGCGCAGGAGCATCAGTCGAGGTGAATAACCGTGATTGGTGCGCGCTACCGGACAAATACCGGTACACTTGCCACAATCGAGGCACAAACTCGCCCGTGTCTCGGTCAGGTCTTCCATGATTCTGTCGCCGGTGTCACTCGCTTGCATCGTGATCCCATCCGCTCGTCAAACCATCAAGCGACAACGCAAGTCGCCAATTCTTGCTCCGCGGTAAGCGAGCTTGCTCGCAGGCGCATTGGGTTAGGCCCGATCTTTCTCACTTCTTCAGTCATCTCACGAATCACTCGCACAAATTTGGGTGATTCTGCGGCAGAGATCCATTCCAATCGCATCCGTTTTCCCATGCCAAGAATACGGACCACCGTCTCTAAACGTTTGTAATTTTCTGCCGCCTGCCGCGCGCCAAACATATAATGACAGTCCTCAAAATGGCAGGTGGCAACCAGCACACCGTCGGCGCCCAACTCGAAGGCGCGCAGAACAAAGCCGGGATTCACGCGACCCCCGCACGGGATGCGAAGGATGTGCACATTGACCGGGTATTGCATGCGGCTGGCGCCCGCGCCATCCGCTGCCGGGTAGGAACACCAGTTGCAGCAGAAAGCAACCAATTTCGGCTCAAAGTTGCTTTGATCGAGCTCTCGCTTTGACATAGACCTCATTACCGTTCACTTGCCGTGAGAAGCAACGCTTCCAGCATTCCCCCGATCTGGTCATCTTTAAAATGGCGTAGGTCGATGGCGCCCGTGGGACAAATGGCGGCGCAAGTGCCGCAGCCTTTGCACAACGCCTCGTTAACGGTCGCAAGGGGCAAATCCGCTTGGCCGGCTGTCATTTCAATGGCATGAAATTCGCACACCTTTTCGCAGTCGCCGCAACCGCGACAAAGAATCGGGTTCACGTGCGAGGTGACGGGATCAAGCTGGATGGTTTCTCTGGAAAGCAATGCCGCCACTTTCGCCGCCACGGCAGAAGCCTGAGCAATGGAATCGGCGATGTCTTTGGGCCCTTGCATGCTGCCGCAAAGAAAAACGCCTTCGGTACTGGTTTCTACCGGTCCTAACTTGGGATGGCGTTCCATGAAAAAGCGGTCCGCGCCGCGCGGTACTTTGAGCAATGCTTGCAACACCTTGCTTTCAGCTTCGTAAGGAATCATGCCAACAGACAGCACCACGAGATCTGCGGGGATCTCAACTTCCATATCCAAACTGTGATCACGCACGCGCACTGCTTCGGCGCGGCCATTTCCGCTCACCTCTGGCTTATGAGATGGATCGTAACGCGCAAAAAGGACGCCCCGAGCGCGGGCTTCGCGGTACATTTCCTCAGCGCCTCGGCTGTAGACACGCACATCGCGATAGAGAATCGTGGCATCAATGCCTCGTTGCCGAAACGCAATGGCCTGCTTGATTGCCGCCTGACAGCAGTAACGGGAGCATCCCGGATTGGTCGCGCGTCCATCGTTGCAGTTCTCCTGGCGCGAGCCAACACACTGAATGAAAACGACACTCCTGATATTTTTCAGATCGACCGAGGTCCCCGACTCGTGAGCTGTTGTCGGATTGGGAAGTTCGTCATGCGCGCGCGCGGTCCTCGTGCCTGCAGGCTTACGAACCCTTGCACGGACGGAAACTGCCATCATCTTTTCTGCTTCCACATTCGTGACGACGTTGGAGAGAGTGCCGTAACCGAACTCTCCCATTGGGCGATACAGATCCGCGCCAATTGCCATCACCACTGCGCCGACGCGCAGCGTATTGTCGTGTGCTGGTTTTTCGTTTAAACGTCGCAACGTTACGTCAAAATTACCCACGAACCCGGCGATATCAACCACCTCGGTACACTTCCGAATATCGACGCCCTCTCCTTCCAGTTCACGACGCTTTTGCTCCACAAGTTGCCGGCCAGGCCGGAGGCTGGGATACAGCGTTCCCAGTTCCGCAACGCGACCGCCCAGACGATCAGATTTTTCTACCAGATGGACGGTGAAACCTCGATCTTTCAAATCAATCGCGGTTTGCATGCCAGCAATGCCGCCACCAATGATCAAAACGTCGCGGGCCACTTGCATCTGTTTGAAGCTCAGTGGCTCCAGCAGCCGAGCTTTGGCGACCGCCATACGGACAAGATCCGCCGCTTTCTGGGTTGCGCCCCCAGGATCGTCATGATGCACCCAGGAACACTGATCGCGGATATTAGCCATCTCAAACAGGTACGGATTAAGGCCGACCTTGGCGATCGTTTGCCGAAAAATCGGCTCGTGAGTTCTCGGCGTACATGCGGCCACCACGACGCGGTTAAGTTTCTTGTCCGAAATCCTCTGCTGTAACTCCTTCTGACTGGAGGCCGAACAGGCAAACATTACTTCTTCAGCATGTACAACATTGGGTAGCGTGGTCGCAGATGCTTTTAGCGCGGACGTATCGACAACAGCGGCAATATTTACCCCACAGTGGCAGATAAAAACGCCAATCCGTGGCTCTCCGAAGGGATCAATTTGTGGAATCTCCTCGGGCGCCGCTTCCAGACGATAACCTTCGAGGTGACGCGTAGCGCGCGCCGCCGCGCCAGAGGCTTCCGCGATAGAATCCGTGATATCCTTCGGGCTTACCGCACAGCCGCACAGGTAGACACCCGGTTTTGTCGAATCCAGCGGATAAGCGCAGGAGTCCTTTTGCTTGAAGAAGCGATCCTTGTCAGTCTCAATGCCAAGGATACGTGCGAGCTCAACGCTGCCGTCCGACGGAACCAGCGCAGAAGAGAGCACAACCAAATCATAGGCGCGACGATCGATATGGCCGGTCTGTGGGTTTTCAAACATCACAACCGGATCGTGGCTGTCTGGATCTTCCACCACCTTGGAAGGTTTGGCGCGGATAAAAGAAATGCTTTCATCCGCCAGTGAGCGACGGTAAAGCTCTTCAAAACCTTTTCCAAAAGCGCGAATATCAATGTAGAAAATATCGATTCTTCCCTCGGGAAAATGTTCCCGGATGATCAATGCATCTTTGATGGCATTCATGCAACAAATGCGGCTGCAATAAGGAATGTCCTGCTTCATGTTGCGCGAGCCCACGCATTGGATAAACGCAATCTTTTTTGGATTGCGGCCGTCGGTGAAACGGATCAACTCGCCACGTGATGGCCCCACCGAGGAGAGGAGGCGTTCCAATTCCAGACTGGTGACGACGTTTGCAAAGCGACTGTACCCGAACTCGCTGGCCTCGCGTGGATCAAAATAATCGATTCCTGTGGCGACAATGATCGCTCCAATGTCGAGTTCGACCTGCTTGTCTGAATCATCAAAATCAATGCACGCCGCCTCGCAAACGTCGGCGCATCTCGCACAGGCGAGCGGATTGATGCCAAGACAGTCCGCCGCACTGCGAATGTAGGCCGCAGGCACCGCTTGAGCGAAAGGCTGGTAAACCGCTTTACGGTGTTTCAATCCGAGATCGAATTCGTGAGGCACTGCCACCGGACAAACCTCGGTACAGGCGCCGCAGGCAGTGCAAGCGTCCACATCCACAAACCGGGCTCGCTGCAGCACTCTTACTTTAAAGCTCCCGGTTTTGCCGCGAACCTCACACACCTCGCTGTTGGCCATCAGCCTGATATTGGGATGCCGACCGGCATCCATCATCTTGGGTCCCAGGATTCAGATTGCGCAGTCCATGCTGGGGAAGGTCTTGTCCAATTGGGCCATGCGGCCGCCGATGCTTGGGGCCCGTTCCACCAAATAGACCTGATACCCAGCGTTGGCTGCGTCTAACGCCGCCTGGATGCCTGCAATACCAGCACCGATCACCAAGATTCCTTTGTTCATCGGTTTGCCCATAAGCTCAACCTGCGGAATCAATTGCTTGCGTGGATGAAGACGGGTCGGGTCAGTCTCCCTGGTTGTTGCCACCCCGTCATCGCACGAGTCCGCTCAGCTTGAAACCGCGGATTCCATTGCCTTCTCAGGCTTTGCCATTTTCCCCGTTATCCCGCCGCCAAATTCGTATCCCCGCTCAAATCCCTTTAGATTTAAATCTAAAAATCGCTCCGGCACCGAGCCGGGGACGGCCTGTCTCATTGCCTCCAGGGAAACCAGTTCCGTAACGGCGGTGAAAAAGCCCAACATAATGAGATTGGCGATGACTTTGTTGCCCATCTCCTCCGCAATGCGTGTGGCAGGCACAGCAAACGTCTTCAACTTTATGATCCTGTTGCCCGGCTTGACCAAATCCTCATCTATCAGCAACAGCGCTCCATCTCTCACTTCTCCAATGAATTTGTCGAATGCGTCTTGCGACATTGCCACTAGGATGTGAGGCCGGGTCATATAGGGATAGAAAATCCGTTCGTCGGATACCACAAGTTCAGAGCTACATGCGCTGCCGCGGGCCTCAGGCCCAAAACTTTGAGCCATGGTCGCGTATTTGTTGTCGAACAATGCGCAGGCTTTTCCGACAATATAGCCACAGCGAATGATCCCTTGACCACCAAAGCCACTGAATCTAATTTCTGTCAGCATTTTCTGTAACCTTTCCATAAGGTTCATATCGATTGCCCAAAGCCTCTAGCAGACGGCTGTTCAAGGCATCCAGGAAGGTGGGGCGTTCGCGATCCACAAATTTCCCGATCACAATCTTGTCGCGAAACTTGATGTCGATGGTGCGGGTGTCGGCGCCATGTTGGATGATGCAATTGTCACGATAGAATTGCATTTCCTGCAAACCATCGCCAATGCGATTGCGCCGACCATACAGTGTTGGACACGGGCAGATAATCTCTACGAAAGAAAATCCTTTCTTTTGCAATGCCTCGGTCATTGATTTCGTCAAGCGGCGGATGTGCAATACGGTCCATCGCGCCACATACGATGCACCTGCGCTGTCGGCCAGATGGGCCAGATTGAATGGTTGCTCGTAAGCGCCGTACGGGGTAGTGGTGCTCGTGGCAGGAGGAGGTGTCGTCGGGGCCAACTGACCGCCGGTCATGCCGTAGGTGAAATTGTTGACACAAAACACGGCAATGTCCATGTTACGCCTCGCTGCGTGGATGAAATGGTTGCCGCCGATAGCGACAAGATCGCCATCGCCGCTGAAGACCACCACTTTCAATTCAGGATTGGCCAGCTTCAAACCGGTGGCAAAAGGGATGGCGCGACCGTGAGTGGTATGAAACGAATCGAGCTTAACATACCCAGCGACGCGACCAGTGCAACCGATGCCGGAAACCACGGCGACTTTGTCCAGCGGTATCTGCGTCTTGTTCAGCGCTTCGGCAAGTGCGGTCATGGCCGTACCAATCCCACAGCCGGGACACCAGATATGCGGCATGCGATTCATACGCAGGATTGATTCCATTGGGTGAGTCAGTTGGCTCATCAGCGCACCTCGGTGAGAATTGTATTGTTAGTTTTGCCCTGTCTTTTCAAGGCATGGTAGCCCGAGCATATATACAGCCAGAGACTCCACGCATCGTTACTACGCTTCTCGGTCACCTGCCGTCAGAAAAATCACGCGGCTGCAGCCTCGATGACTTGAAGAATATTTTTCGGGTCATGTACCCAACCACCCCCGTGAGGCACCAGATAAGTTTCGGCCTTGCCGGCAGCACAGCGCTCTACCTCAAAAACCATCTGGCCGTAATTTATTTCCGGCATCACGAAAGCTTTGACTCTTCCCGCAAGCTCGCGAATCATTTTTTCAGGAAACGGCCACACTGTGATCAGCCGCAGGTGGCCCACCCGAATCCCCTGCTGCCGAGCCTGTTGAATCGCCGGCACTGCGACACGAGAACTAATGCCATAGGAAACAACCAACACGTCCGCATCATCGACATTGTCCTTCTCCACCTTGATGATGTTCTCCGCGTTCTGCCGAATTTTGTTCACTAACCGATGTACGCACTTCTCCTGCGTCTGCCAGGTCGTGCTGGGATAGCCTCGCTCATCGTGGGTGAGGCCCGTAGCGTGAAACCGATAGCCATCCCCGGCTTTCACCATCGCTGGCACCAGGTCGCCATTGACCGCGTAGGGCAGATAGTTTTCCTTTCGTCCTCGGTACCACTTGCGATCGACAATCTCGATGCTCTCCGGGCGAGGGATGGAAACCTTCTCCGTGAGGTGTCCGACACACTCATCCATCATGAACATCACGGGAACGCGGTATTGCTCGGAAAGATTGAAGGCCTCGATGACAAGATCAAAACACTCCTGTGGCGAATTCGGTGACAACGCGATGATTTCGTAGTCACCGTGAGAACCCCAGCGTGCCTGCATCATGTCGGCCTGGCCCGGCAGCGTCGGCAGTCCGGTCGAAGGGCCGCCGCGCTGGACATTGGCCACCACGCAGGGCACCTCCATCATCACACCGAGCCCGATGTTTTCCATCATCAATGAGAACCCGGGGCCCGACGTAACGGTCATTGCTTTCTTGCCGCCCCACGCGGCGCCGAGTACCGCGGCCATCGAAGCTAGCTCGTCTTCCATCTGAACGAAGACACCGGCCGCTTCGGGAATGCGTTCCGCAAAGCGTTCGGCAATTTCGGTGGACGGCGTAATTGGATAGCCGGCAAAAAAGCGGCAGCCCGCGGCCAGCGCTCCCTCGGCGCACGCCTGATCGCCATCAAGATAGTGGTCGCCGGTCAACACTCCTTTCGGATCAGCTCTCACCAACCATCACCTCCTCTCCTCTCGTGTCTACAGGTATGCCAACGACAGACGGGACTTTAGGCGTTACAAAGATGGCAAATTCTGGACATAGCAGTTCACAGAGTTGACAATGAACGCAATCATCCACCTTCGCGGCCAGAGGCGGGTGATACCCCTTCTTGTTATAACTGTCAGAAAGCTTCAGTACTTCTCTGGGACAATATTCGACGCAGAAACCACAACCTTTACATTGCTCCGAAAGTATATGAATCTCACCACGCGGTACCTGAATCGTGTCAGCGTCGAGGGGCCTCCTCCAGAATTGCATGAAACGCCTCCTCCTATTCCTTCTCTTGCCGCGTCAATGCAGCATAGTCAGCGGCAGACAGCAAACTTCTCTGTCCTACTGGATTGGTCAACTTCATTTTGATCATCCACCCCGATCCGTAGGGTTCGGAGTTGACAAGTTCCGGCGTCTCTTTGAGGCTTTCGTTGACCTGCACCACTTCACCGGAAACCGGGCAATACACTTCACTGACGGCCTTTGCAGACTCCAGCGAACCAAAGGGTTCACCAGCATCAAAGGTGTCTCCGACGTGAGGCAATTCTATAAACAGGATGTCCCCAAGCTGTTGTTGCGCGTGGTCGGTTATTCCTACGGTGCCCGTATCACCTTCTAGCGATAACCATTGGTGATCTTTCGTGTATTGCAGATTTTCGGGATTCATCGTTCCAAGTTTAGATTTCGAATTGCAAATAGGAATCTACTTTCTTTGGCAGCATTGCATTGTGCGAGCGGCACAGCCGGGAAAGGAAGCGACATTGCTGAGAGAAAAGCATGATGTGAAACTAGCTCACGGCCTTCAAACTCAGTCAGTTCACGCGTAAGTGAAACGCTCAAAAGTCGCTCTTGCCGCTCAACTTAAAAACCACGCCCCTTACGTCCACGTTACAAATATTTCTAATTTGCTAGCCACCGGGACCATCAGTAGCAATGTAAGCCTCGAGAGAAGCGATTTCGTGAGCAAGATCTTCGATGTTATTTTCAAAGAGATCGCAAATAGATAGCCAGCCTCGAATTCTCCCGTCTTTGTTTACAACGGGTAGGTAACACTGGTGAAGAGATAACATTAACTTCAAAGCTTCATCTGCTCCCGTATCAGTCGTTACTGTCTTCGCCGGTGACGTCATCACTTCGCCCACTCTTACCGTCTCCGGATCACGCCCGGTGGCAATTACGCGCAGGAATACCTCCTCTTTAGAAAGAGTTCCCACTAAGCGTCTCTCGTCCATTACCGCAACTGCGCAGCCATGCTCGCCTCTTATAAGCGGTATGGCCTCCTTAACCGTGGCCGTTACTGAAACTCTGGGAGGTGGCACCTGAGCGATTCTAATTACGTCCATGTTTTATCCTCCGACAAGTTATGGAACAAACCCTTCAAGAAAATCAGTGTTAAGATTTGCCCACAGATTGTCACCGGTGCCCGCTGGTCCGGTTACCAGATAATCCGATGGAAGCTAATCATCTATTGACAGTCAGATCAATACGAAAAGTCCGGTGGACTTAACTAATATGTAAATAAATACGCCAGTTAGTCAAGCAAGCGATCGTTATCTTATACGACAAATTAGTGAGTCTTATAAGGAGGATTCCTAAAGGCTTGATTGGTGGGCTTTCTCTGAAGTTATGCCCACCAGCTACGCAAATCCGTTGGGACAACGGCCTTGAAAACGCGTGATCGATCCCCGTCGTTTCTGTTTGATTGGTCGTTTATTTTCTGCTCTAATCACATCCAAAATGCGAGACGGAAAGGTGCGTGCGGCTCTTTTCTTAGGTTGCGTTATTCCAGTACGTTATCCCCATATCGAACTGGCCGTACGCAAAACGATGGCTAACCTAAATGTCGAGTTGGTCGACCTTGCAGGGTTTGCCTGTTGTCCGGATCCGATTTACTTCAAAGCGAGAGATAAGGTGCTTTGGTTGACTCTCGCTGCTCGTAATCTCTGTGTTGCCGAAGAGGCGGGTCTTGACGTCATCACCTTGTGCAGCGGCTGCACCTCGACGTTGAAGGAAGCGGTTTTTTTGCTTGCCGAAGATGCGGCGCTGAAGGAGAGGATCAATCGCCAGTTGGCAAAGCTTGGCAAGGAGTACAAAGGCACGGCGCGAGTAAAGCATGTTGTCGTGATGCTGCGAGATGATTTAGGAATTGACCGAGTTGCAGCCTCTATAAGGCGGCCACTCAGCGGTATTCGAGTCGGCGTTCATTACGGCTGTCATTTGCTCAAGCCCAGTCAGATCATGGACGTTGATGACGCCGACTATCCCCATATTCTCGAAGATCTGGTTGCGGTGACAGGCGCCATACCGGTCCCTCATCGCGAGCAACTTCTTTGTTGCGGCAAAGGATGCCTTCACGATTTGATTCCGTTGCAGATGACGCGCGATATCTTTGCTGCGATGACTGATGCCGGAGTCGATTGCATGGGCCTCATCTGCCCGACTTGTTTTAGTTCATTTGACCTCGGTCAGATAACGATCGCGCGAAAGATGAACGAGGCATACAATCTGCCGGTCATTTATTTCTGCCAGCTCCTCGGGTTGGCCCAAGGGCTGAGCACAGAAGAAGTGGGCCTGCACTGGCATCGAATCAAGATGGATTCTGTGATGGAGAAATTGCAGAGAGCAACTGCTGGGCCGACGATGACCTGCTCTTAGAATCGGAGTGCGAGTGATGCTACGAACCAATGGGAAAATACCAACCCAACTGACCAATCCTAGAATCGGTGTTTTCGTTTGCGACTGCGGCTTGAACATCGCAGGGGTGGTAGATACGGCCGCCGTCGCAGAAGATGCGGCCCGCCTGCCGGACGTTGTCACGGTGGTACGCAACCGGTACACGTGCGCGGAGCCGGGACAGAATGAAATTAAAAAGGCGATCGTGGCACACGATCTCAACCGCGTTGTGGTGGCCTCGTGCACGCCCAAGATCCACGAGCCGACGTTTCGCAAGTGTGTTGCCGAAGCGGGGCTGAATGCTTACCTTGTCGAGATGGCCAATATCCGCGAGCACTGCAGCTGGGTTCACCAGTATGACAAGGAGTCGGCCACGCTCAAGGCCATGGATTTAGTGCGTAGCGCCGTTCATCGGTCGCGCCTGCTGGAACCGCAGGAAGAAGCGGTCTTCCCAGTCGAGTCCGCAGCCTTGGTGATCGGCGGTGGAGTGGCCGGTATTCAGACGGCGCTCGACCTGGCCGACGGCGGACACCCGGTCTATTTGGTGGAGAAGGAGCCCTCCATCGGCGGGATTATGGCGGCGCTGGATAAGACCTATCCCACCATGGACTGTAGTATATGAATCCTCGGACCTAAGATGATGGATGCCGGTCGGCATCCCCGAATCAAATTACTAACCTACAGTGAGATTGAAGAGATCTCAGGCTTTGTTGGTAACTTTCACGTCAAGGTTCGTCAAAAGGCGCGCTATGTCCTGGCCGGTGATTGCACCGCCTGCGGCGAGTGCGAGAAGGTTTGTCCCATTGTTGTGCCGGACGAATATCAACAGGGATTTTCCAGCCGACGTGCGATTTACATCCCATTTCCTCAGGCGGTACCCTCGGCGTACATTCTCGATTCTCGGAACTGCCTGGGCAACAACCCCCTCGCCTGCGGCAAATGCCTGGAAGCCTGCGACAAGAAGTGCATTGACTACGACATGCGAGACGAGATGCTTGAATTTAATGTCGGCACGGTGATCGTTGCCACCGGCATGGACGTGTATGACCCATCTGAATATGACGAGTACGGCTACCGCAGCTTTCAAAACGTCATCACCAGCATGGAATTTGAACGGCTGATTTGCGCTGGCGGACCTACCGGAGGGCACTTTGTCCGCCCTACGGACCGTAAATCACCCAAAAGCGTAGCGTTTATTCAGTGCGTCGGTTCGCGCAGCACCAATGGCCGTGGTAATCCGTATTGCAGCAATATCTGCTGCATGAATACAGTAAAAGACACACTCCTGCTGCACGATCACTATCCCGATGTTCAGTGCAAAGTCTTTTATCTCGACATCCGGGCCTTTGGCAAAGGGTTCGAAGACCTCTATCGCCGCAGCAAAGAGGCGGGAGTGCAGTACATCCGTGGCCTGCCGGGTGAAGTGACGGAGCATCCCGAAACTGGGAATCTGGTACTCACGGTTGAGAACACGCTGGCCGGCCGCATCGAGCGGCATGAAGCGGAAATGGTGGTGCTTTCAGTGGGGGTAATTCCGAGGCAGGATAGTGAAGTGGTGCACAAGTTGTTGACGCTGTCTCGTACCAGCGACGGATTCTTTTTGGAGGCCCATCCGAAACTGAAGCCGGTGGATGCTCCCACGCAGGGCGTGTATTTTGCCGGATGCGCGGAGTCTCCTAAGGATATTAAAGACAGTGTCACGCAGGCGGGGGCGGCGGCGGCGCGTGCCAGCATTTTACTCAATGCTGGCAAAGTAAGAATCGAGGCGATTACCTCCAGTCTTGACGAGGAACTGTGTAATTTCTGCAATCGTTGCGCCCGCGTCTGTCCGTTTCACGCGATCACTTTTGGCGATAAGAAGTTGGCTCTTTATCCGCGCATTATCGAGGCGGCATGTATGGGCTGTGGCACGTGTAGCGCCGAATGTCCGACGGATACCATTTCGATGCGCCATTTCAGTGACGCACAGATTACCGCTCAGATTGATGCGCTGCTCGCCAGCAATCCCCAAGAAAAGATCCTCACTTTCGCGTGTAATTGGTGCTCCTACGCCGGTGGAGATAATGCTGGCATCTCCCGGTTGCAGTACCCGCCCTCCGTTCGCCTGATTCGTACGATGTGCAGTGGCCGCGTGGATGAAGATTTTATTTTGCACGGCTTTAAACTGGGTGCGCCGATCATTTTGATTTCGGGATGCCACTTCGCCGATTGTCATTACATCAACGCGGTAACCTGGACACAGCAGCGAGTGGAAAAACTGTGGACCAAACTTGATAAACTCGGCATTCGCCCGGAGCGCTTACAACTCGAATGGATTAGTGCGGCCGAAGGCGCCAAATTCGCGCGCGTGATGCGTGAGCTGGAAGAGCTACGCAAACAGGTAACCAAAGAGGAGATCGCGGAAACCGTGAAGGTATTGGCCCGAGATACGAAACCGAAGATTACGAGGAAACAAGTGGATGCGGTGGTCGAATTATAGGTGATCGATGATAAAAGCTTTGCAATCGAGTTCTCCCGCAGAAGGAAAAGAAAAAGCTAAATTCAAATGTCTGCGCTGTGCACGCGAATACGAAGCTTTCTACACGCCACGAAGTGTGGAAGAGCGTTCTTGCCCGAAATGTGGAAGTAACAGCGTGCGGCGGCTGAAGAGCTAAATACAAGAAAGCGCTTTGTTTATCGAGCCCTGCCAGATATTCCGTTTTCATCGCTCATCTATCGGTCAAAGCGAGGGTCGGTCGACCAGGGGGCGGCACCGCCGTTGATTGTCCCCTTCCGATTTGCTTTGCGCCTTGCGAGGTCGCCAAACGCCTGGTCTAGGGTCCCGGTGGAAATTCCCAGCAGCCTCTTCAGTTTCTCGCTTACCAACGAGCAGTCCGATCCGCGAACGACTCCAGTGGTTTCCCGCATGCACACGGGCTGAGCCAAATGCTTCTTTCCTGGAAAGTGCCGGAAATAGATGTGCGCCATTTCCGTGCGATTAAGACGTTGTTCGCCTCCCAGATGAAAAATGCCCTTTGTGTCCGGATGGCTCAATAGTTTCTCCAAAGCGACGCAGACTACGGGAACATAAACGGGAGTGCGAAACTGGTCCATGAACAGGGGAACAGGCTGATTGTGGCATAACCGTTCTTCTAGCCAATCGAGGAAAGATCGTTTCTTACCGCGAGAGCGTCCGATCAACAGACCCACGCGTACAACCACGCCCGCGCCTTCCAACACCGCGCGCTCCCCCTCCAGTTTGCTTTTTGCATACACATTAGGTGGGCGTGGCTCGGCGTTTTCGTCATACCACCCATCCTTCCCGTCAAAAACCAGATCGGTGGAAATGTAAATAACTGGGACCGGAGAGATTCGGACCAAGTTGGCGGTTCCGACTGCGTTGACAGCGAACGCTAATTCTGGCTCTTTTTCGCACCAGTCCGGATCAGAAAGAGCCGCCGCATGGATTACGACGCTGGGGTTTACTTCCTCCATCAATTGAGCCAGTGTCGACTGTGACCGCAGATCCGTCTGCCGGTCTTGCGCAAGCAGAGTCGGGGCTCGATGCTGGCGCCACAGGCCAATGATTTCGTGCCCTCGCTGACGAAGGTGTTCGCAAAGTTCAATTCCCAGAAAGCCGGAGGCGCCGGTTACCAATACTCGCAAGGCCAGATCTCCCTCATAACGTTTCGTCCGTTTTGGCAAAAACACGGTATAATCGGGCCCGCGTGAACGACTTCAAGAAACTGTTCCCGCATATTCGGCCGAACTTGGGTCTGCTCGCGCTGGCTCTGCTGATGTTGCTGTGCAGCGGGGCCATGGAAGCTTTGACTACAGCTTTATTATCACCGATATTCAATCAACTGCTGGGTCCCAGTAGTAGAGTCACGTCCGACAAATTTGATTTCTTGCAGCGGTGGCTTGGTTTTGAGCAAGACATTCTGCTGAAAATCTCTTTTTGCATAGTTGTATTTTCCTTCTTGAAGGGGATTTTTCTCTTCGCGGCCGAGTATTTGATGGGACATGCGGGCCAAAAGGTGGTGATGCAGTTGCGCAATCGGTTGTACGCCCATCTGCTCAGACAATCCATCGGATTTTTCACCAGGAATTCGACCGGCAAATTTATGGCACGGGTCATCAGTGACGTAGAACGCATTCAAGAAACAGTGTCGAAAACGCTCACGGATTTCTTTCGTCAGGCGATACTCCTGTGCTTTTTCCTGTTCTTGGTGCTCTACACTGACTGGAAATTGGCAGGGATCGCGTTTTTGTTGGCTCCGCTCATTATGGGCTTGACGGTCGCTTTTGGTAAGAGGATGAGAAAGATCAGTTGGAGCAGTCAGGAGAAGATTGCCGGCATTTCCAACTTGCTGCACGAGACCATCACTGGTATCCGCGTGGTCAAGGCCTTCGGAATGGAAAACTTCGAAAACCGGAAGTTCCACCTCGCCACTCGGGACCTGATGCGCACCAACATGCGTTCCACTGCGGTCGCAGCGTTGAATTCACCTGTCATGGAGCTTATCGGCTACGTAGCGTTTGTGCCATTTTTGATTTATGCGCATTACAAGATCCACGATCCTTACCAACCGCTCACTTTAGGCTCGTTTGTCGTTTTTCTCACCGCGCTGTTTCGCCTCTACGATCCGGTACGGCGGTTAAGTAAGATGCATTTGCATTTCCAGCAGGCTTTTGCGTCTTCGTCCCGCATCTTCGATCTTTTGGAAACGCACCTGGAAGTTCGGGAGGTGCCCGGTGCGAAGGTCTTGAAACCGCTGCGCCATGCAATTGAGTTTTGCGATGTCAGCTTTCATTATAGCGATACGGATCGTCCTCAAACGATCCTCAAAGGGATCGATCTGAAGATCGTGACCGGCGAAATGGTGGCCCTGGTGGGAAGCAGCGGTTCTGGTAAATCGACCTTGGTAAACCTTCTTCCGCGATTTTATGACGTCACAGGCGGGAAGATTATCTTTGACGGCATTGACATTCGGGACGTTACCTTGGCTTCTTTGCGCAGTCAGATCAGCATCGTTACGCAGGAAACGTTTCTGTTCAATGATACGGTCCGCAATAATATCGCCTACGGCAACTCAGAGGTTTCCGACGAGAGGGTTCAGGAAGCTGCTCGCGCGGCGTTGATTTATGACTTTATTATGCAATTGCCTCAGGGTTACGGTTCCATTATCGGGGAGCGGGGCCAGCGGCTTTCGGGAGGACAGCGCCAGCGTATCGCGATCGCACGGGCATTGCTGAAAAATGCGCCAGTCCTGATTCTCGACGAAGCGACCAGCGCTCTAGATACCGAGTCAGAAAAGCTGGTGCAGATAGCTTTGCAGAATCTGATGCGAGGGCGGACGACCCTGGTGATTGCCCATCGGCTTTCAACGGTCCGTCGCGCCAACCGGATCCTGGTCATGGAGCGCGGTAGAATCGTGGAGCAAGGCACGCACGAAGAGTTAATCCACCGAGATGGAAGATACAAGAAGCTTTATCGGTTACAGTTTCATGACAGCGACGACATCGCTTTTCCCACCGCAAAATCCTTGATTTGTTGAACGAATCCATGAGTCTTGCCAGCATGACCGGCTTTGGTCAGAGCGAAATCTCGGGACCGGATTTTCGCATTAGCTTTGAAATCAAGACATTCAACAGTCGTTTTCTTGACATTAATCTCCGTTTGCCTAAGGAGTTGCTGCAAGTGGAAATGTCGGTGCGCAATGTGATCAAGGCAAAGATAGCTCGCGGAAGAGTTGAGGTATTCTTGAATTTGGAAACGACGAAGGGTGGGCTGTATCACATTAATCGGGATGTGGTGGCCTCGTATCGCATGCTGGTTGATTGTTTGCGAGCGGATTTCCAGATTGATGGAGAGTTGACTGTAGCGACAGTGCTTCAGTTGCCTGGGGTTCTTGAAGTGCGCAGCCCCTCTTTTTCTCAGAATATGCAAACGTTCCAAGAACAGATATGCGCCGGCTTGACCGCCACGCTTCAGGGTGTCACCCAGATGCGATTGGAGGAGGGCCGACAGCTTGCATTGGAGCTGCTAGATCGAATTGGACGGTGTGAAGCGCTTGTCGGGCAGGTGGAGTCTTTTGTGGAGCCGGCAAAACAGGCTTACCGGCAGCGCCTCAGCCAGCGGTTACACGAGTATAAGGAGCTGGCTTCGTTGGATGAGTCTCGAATCACTCAGGAAGTGGCAATCTTCGCGGAGCGTGGAGACATCACTGAGGAAATTGTCCGGTTGCGCAGTCACTTTGAGCAGTTTCGGGTACTCGTGAACCAGGGAGGGGAAGTGGGGAAAAAGCTGGATTTCTTACTTCAAGAAATGAATCGCGAAATCAATACCGTCCTCTCAAAGAGTTTGCATCGCAAAATTTCGGAATTAGGAGTTCTGGTAAAGGCAGAAGTTGAAAAGCTGAGGGAACAGGTGCAAAACGTTGAGTGAATCAAGTTGGGGTGATCTTTTTGTCATTTCTGCTCCGTCCGGTTCCGGGAAGACGTCTTTAGCTAAGCGAATCCTTGCCGAACTGGACGCCATTTCTTTTTCGATCTCGTTCACCACGCGTCCTCCGCGAGGCGAAGAAAAGCCGGGACGCGAATATCATTTCGTAGATGAGAAGCAGTTTCGCCAAATGATTGCTGAAAGCAGGTTCCTGGAGTGGGAAAACGTCTACGGCAACTACCTTTACGGCACGGCCGAAGCCCCTGTGAATGAAGCACTCGCCAGAAACGAGGATGTGCTTTTGGATGTCGATGTCAAAGGAGCGAGGAAGGTGAAAACCTGCCGGCCCGAGGCGATCTTAGTCTTTGTCATGCCTCCTAGCTATCATGAACTGGAAAGGCGTTTGCGACAGCGAGGACTTGACAGTGAAACGCAGATCCTGAGTCGCCTAAGGATTGCTGGGGAGGAAATTAAAGACTATAAGATGTATGATTATTTGATCGTCAATCGCGACATTGACGAATCCGTGTCGCGTTTGAAAGCGATCATATTGGCCGTCCGTAGCCGAAGTTCTAGAATGGAACGGATCGGCCAAGCGATTGTGAGAACTTTTGGAGAATGAGCGTGACGACAAAAATTCCCGACAACATCGATAGTAAGTTTCGATACATCCTGATTTCGGCTGGGCGGGCCAAGCAGCTTCAAAACGGGGCACGGTCTCGTATTGAAACAAAATCCCGTAAGCCTGCTTATGTTGCAATGCAGGAAGTATCGAGGAAGCTGATTCATTTTGAAGTATTGAACGAGGCAGAATAACCCTCGTGGCCAACATTGTATTGGGCGTAACCGGTTGCATCGCTGCGTATAAGGCGCCTCTCATCCTTCGCGAGCTTCAGAAAAAGGGGCATGAAATTCAGGTGGTTATGACGCGTCATGCCGCTGAATTCGTGGGTCCAATCACGTTTGAAGCTTTATCAGGAAAGCGTATATGGATGGATATGTTTGGCCATCCCACCAGCGGTGGAGTCGAACATATCAACCTCGCGCGCCAAGCCGAGCTCTTCTTGGTGGCGCCCGCCACGGCGAATGTAGTCGCGAAGTTTGCCAACGGCTTGGCAGACGATTTCTTAACAGCGGTGCAACTGTCCGTCACGTGTCCCGTGGTGGTGGCCCCGGCAATGAATGTGGAAATGTGGCGCCATCCGGCTACGCAACAGAATCTGGAGAGACTCAAGCAGCGTGGTGTGCACGTTGTGTATCCCGAGGCCGGATATCTGGCCTGCGGGGATGTGGGAGAGGGAAGATTGGCCGAGGTCGAAGCCATCGTGGAGGCGGTGCAGGTGATTGTGCAGCAAAGTACCTCGCTGGCAGGAAAGCAGTTTGTCGTGACTGCCGGGCCGACCTGTGAAGACATTGACCCGATTCGATTTGTAACCAATCGTTCCTCTGGCAAGATGGGTTACGCGATCGCCTGTCAAGCTGCGTTACGAGGCGCAACCGTCGTGTTGATCTCGGGACCAACGAGACTGGAGCCGCCGCCGGGCGTCCGACTGGAGGAAGTGCGAACCGCCAAGGAAATGCACCAGCAGGTTAATGCTTTTTTTGTCGATGCCGACGTGCTGATTATGGCAGCGGCGGTAGGAGACTACTCGGTTGATGCCCATTCACAAAAGATCAAGAGACAGAAATCGCTGACGCTGGACCTAAAAAGCACAGAGGATATTCTGGCCGCTCTCCCGCGCAGAAAGGGGCAAATTGTAGTCGGATTTGCCGCAGAATCGGAAGCACTTGAGGAGAATGCCAGAATCAAGTTGCAACAGAAGAAGTTAGACTTGATTGTAGCCAATGATCTCGCCTCGTTTGGGTCCAATTTTGATTGCGCTTTACTGTTGCGTGCAGATGGAAGCAAGAGTCAGTTGGAGAAAATGCCTAAGGTCGAATTGGCAGGTCGCATCTTGGACGAGGTTGAGAAACTGATGAGGACTCCTGCCCAGCAGTTCAAAGTCGAAGAGCGAACAGAAGGATAGGCAGCGCACATGGAAAGCAGCGCGGCACAAAGACGCGACCGTGGAAATGTGGTGCGGCAGAGTGGCAAGAAGAAAAGTCGGGAGATGGTCACAAAAGAAAAGGCCGACGGGAAAGATTCTTTCACAGTGGCGGTGTCAGCGTGCCCTCGAGATGCCATATTGGCTGTCTCTGTGTCCCGTGTCACTGACCGTTGCTTGTGAAGTTGTTGTGTGCCACCTTGAAGTATCCGCGTCGAGTTCCATGATAGGCGTGTGATAACGAATCGGACCCCTCATAGCGGTTACGTTTGTATCGCGGGCCGTCCCAACTCGGGAAAATCCACACTCATGAACCTGTTGGTGGGACAAAAAGTCTCCATTGTCTCCCCTCGCCCGCAGACAACCCGTAATCGCATCCTGGGGATTCTCACGGAAGAGCGTGGACAAGTGGTTTTTATCGACACGCCGGGAATTCATCGGCCCTATTACCAGATGAATCGTCGCATGGCCCACCTGTTGGAAGAGTCGTTACGGCAGGCTGATTTACTACTGCACTTAGTTGATGCCAGCATCCCTTTCGGGTCGGGAGAGAGCAAAGCAGTAGAAATGATCCAGGCCATGGGTCGAACAGCGTTCCTGATCCTTAACAAGATCGATCTGGTGGATAAGCAGCGTTTGCTTCCCCAAATTGATTTTTATCGCAGCCATGGCAACTATGCAGAATTTGTGCCAATCTCGGCGCTCACCGGAGAAAACGTGTCTGAATTGTTAACGGAGATCTTCCGTTACCTTCCAGAAGGTAGGCCGATGTTTTCCGCCGATCAGGTGACGGACCGTCCAGAGAGGTTTATCGTGTCTGAGTTAATACGGGAAAAGGTGTTAGAACGAACCCGCGAGGAGATTCCGTACGCGACCGCGGTAGTGATAGATCGATTTGATGAATCCAAGAGGGAGCATAACTGGGTGCGCATCGCCGCCACGATTGTGGTGGAGAAACCATCGCAGAAGAAAATCGTCATTGGCAAGGGAGGCGAGGGGATCAAAGAGATTGGGACGCGCGCGCGCCTTGATATTGAACGGCTCCTTGGTTGCCGAGTCTATCTGGAACTCTTTGTAAAGGTGGTGGAAAAGTGGCGCAATCAAGATCGTTTCTTGGACCACATTGGGATTGAAGGCTGAAAAGAGGAGGTTGCCGTCCTGGGCCAAGAGGGCCGGCAGCCAGACAATGTCCGGTGGCCTAGGCTGCTGTGACCGCCCGGCGGGATGGACGCAATGAAGGATGAAATGCTGGCGTATCTGGAATTTTTCAAGGCGATGGGCATCGAATATGTTCGTGTGGACCTTCCCAGTTCCAGCACGGGGGAAAGCGTTTCGTTAGAGAACAACCAAAGCGAACGGGCCGCAGTAGAGGAGCAGAAGAAAGCGGAGCCAGTCCCAATAGCGTTGCATCTTCCCATTGCCATGCCCCAAACCGATGAATCGCGCCGGTCGACGACGAGAGCTGTGGATCGTGTCCTAGAATTGAAAAGAGTGCGTGAAGACCTGGGAGATTGTGTCAGATGTAAATTGCATCGACATCGGACGCATATCGTTTTCGGCGTTGGGAATGCGTATGCTGAGCTGATGTTTGTGGGCGAGGCTCCGGGGGCTGACGAAGACGCGCAAGGGATCCCCTTTGTGGGTCGCGCCGGACAACTGTTGACCAGGATTATTGAGTCCATCGGATTGCGCAGAGAGGATGTCTACATTGCCAACATCATCAAATGTCGGCCACCGCAGAATCGAAACCCGGAACTGGATGAGATCGAAAATTGCAGTCCGTTTCTGCTCCGACAAATCGGGATTCTGCAACCCCGCGTTGTCTGCGCGCTTGGAAAGTTTGCCGCCCAGACCCTACTGGATACGCAAGCTCCGATCGGCCAATTACGCGGCAGAGTCTTTGACAAGTTTGGAGCCAAGATTGTCCCCACATTTCATCCTTCTTACTTGTTGCGCAATCCCGCAGGAAAGCGAGAAGTGTGGGAGGATATGAAGACGATCCGGAAGTTGTTGGATTAAGCGATGCGACTGGTCGAAGTGGCCGTTGCTGTTCCCGTACACAAAACGTTCACCTATACGTGTTCGTCGGATTGGGATTTGAGTAACGGCATGCGTGTCCTGGTTCCGTTTGGGCGAAAGTTGTTCACTGGATACGTAGTAGGCTTTCCCATAGATGTCAAAATCGATCCCTCTTTGCTTCGACCGATCAGAAAAGCACTTGATTTTGAACCTGTCCTGAATTCGGAATTGCTGCAACTTGGTTTCTGGCTCTCCCGATATTATCTTGCGGCCCCGGGCGAAGTTTTCCGCTCTATGCTTCCAACCGGTTTGAATTTTCGCGGCGATTACGAAATCGTTTTGGTACAGACTCCGGATCAAAAGTCTCTGGTCTGGGACCAGGACCGCATTGTTGCCATACTGGAACATGGACCGATTCGTTTTGAGACTTTAGCGAGAAGACTGGGCCGCAAGAATCTCTGGCGGCAGGTAAAGGGGCTCGCAGCAGAGGGCCTGATTGTTGTCCGTGAATGCCTGGAGGAAAAATCCCTTGAGAAGACTGCACTTTATGTGAACCTGGGGTCTCAGTCGAACGCGACAAGGCTGACCTTACTTCAAACGGTCGCTCTTGAGAAACTGCGAGCGATGTCTCTACCGGTCCGGCTTTCGGAATTGCCTCGCAGCGGGATTTCCGCCGCAACCATTCGGTCATTGCAGAAGAAAAACTTGGTGCGGGTGGAACAGCGGGTGGTACGGCGCAAACCATTTCAGTTAGAAGTACCTCAGTGCAGAGAATTTTGGACCCTGAACTCGAAGCAGAAGGAAGCGGTGAGGCAGATGGGAGAAGCTGTAGCCCAGAGGCGCTTCCAAAGTTTTCTGCTCCACGGCGTTACGGGGAGCGGTAAAACTGAAGTTTACCTTCATGTGATTGCGCAAGCTTTGGAGCTCGGCAGGAGCGCCCTGATGTTGGTTCCTGAGATCGCCCTGACTCCCGGACTGGCCAAGAACTTCCAAACCTGGTTCGGAGAACATGTTGCCATCCTTCATAGCGCCTTGTCAGTCGGAGAGCGGCATGATGAATGGCAGCGTATCCGGAAGAATCAGGCGCGCGTCGTGATTGGTACACGCTCGGCAGTGTTTTGTCCTCTGCAAAATCTGGGAATAATCATCGTGGATGAAGAACACGACTCGTCGTATAAGCAAGAAGAAAATCCCATGTACAACGGCCGAGATAGCGCCTTGATCCGGGGCCGATTCAACAACGCCGTAGTCGTGCTGGGGTCGGCAACTCCATCTTTGGAGAGCTATTTTCAGGCGCGCGAGGCGGGTAAGCATTGCTACATTGCGATTAGTGAACGCGTGCGTAGCCGCGCTCTACCCACAGTGCACATCGTAGACATGCGTACTGAATTTCAACATTACGGGAAAGCAGCAATCCTTTCTGACTTGCTAAAGCAGGGAATAGCAGAACGCCTGAAGAGGAAGGAGCAGATCATGGTTTTGCTCAACCGCCGTGGCTATGCTCCTGTGCTGCTCTGCCGTTCCTGCGGGCATGTGTTAACGTGCGAACACTGCAGCGTGACCCTGACGTATCACCGTGAAGGCCGCCGCCTCCGCTGCCATTATTGCGGATATGCTTGCTCCATACCGGGAAGATGTCCGGGATGTGATGGGGAATACCTGTTCTTGGTGGGAGAGGGAACGGAACGAGTTCAGGAGGCGATCCAAGGGTTGTTTCCGGGGGCAGTGGTCGACCGCCTAGACCGGGACGCTACGCGGGTAAAAGGAGGGCCGCAGACGATTTTGCGTCGGTTCGATTCCGGGGAGACGCAGATACTTGTGGGGACGCAGATGATCGCCAAAGGCCACGATTTCCCCAACGTTACATTGGTCGGGGTACTGAATGCAGATTCTGGCTTACGGATTCCCGACTTTCGCTCAGCCGAGCGTACTTTTCAATTGATCACGCAGGTTGCTGGCCGTTCCGGTCGCGGGCAGGTAGAAGGGGAGGTTATTGTACAGACGTATTATCCCAATCACTATGCGCTTCGCTACGCGTGTATGCAGGATTACCATAGGTTCTACCAACACGAAATCCGATATCGAAAATTATTTTCCTATCCACCCTTTTCTTCCTTGGCTAACGTTGTGACACAAGATTCAGAGCTGAAGAAATGCCAACAAAAAGCGACCCTCTTCGCCCACGAAGTAAAACAAGTGCTTAAAGACCGGCAGATCGAGGGGAGTCTGCGTCTCCTTGGACCTTCCGAGGCGTTACTGGCCAGGCTCAAGGGCGATTATCGGTATCAGACTTTATTGAAGGCGCGGAGCCGCCAAGTGTTGCACTTCGTGCTTGAAGAAACTCTCCACCGTTTGGAGGAAAAGAGAATCAATACAAATGGATGGACCATCGATGTGGATCCCCTCCAGATCCTTTAAGTTGTGAAAGATGCTGGAGGGAAGAAAGAGGAGCTTGTAGCGCCCCATAGGTCGTTTGCAAAATCCATAGCAATATGGAAAATGAAGACGGGAATGGTCCCCTTGATAACTTGCTCGTTGTGACGGGAAATACTCGATTGCTTCAAAGAAACTCCGCGATTTACACCACCGGACTAGCTGAACTTAGTCTCATGAGGCGACCAAGACGGCGTTCTCAGGAAGCGACATGATTGAGTTTGCTGAACACCATCGTTCTCAAAATGTAACGTGCGCTGCATCCGCATGCGTTCAGACAGGACAACGGGGTCTGATTATCGCCTTGATTTTGACCATCATTTTCATGGTGGCTGAAGCCATCGGTGGCTATCTGGCTAACAGTTTGGCGCTCATCGCGGACGCCGGACATATGCTTAGTGATGTGGCCGCTCTCGGTTTGAGCCTTTTTGCCATCCGGTTTTCTCAGCGCCCCGCGACTCCAGACAGGACGTATGGTTATTTTCGAGGGGAGATTCTGGCGGCGCTGCTCAATGGCAGCGCTCTGATCGTGATCTCTCTGTGGATCATCTATGAAGCGTATCATCGCTTTCTTGCCCCCCCGCAGGTAAGGAGTGATCTGATGCTGGTGATCGCATTTCTCGGTCTGCTTGCAAACGTCATGAGTGCATGGCTGCTGCATCGTTCCGAGAGCGAGAGTCTCAATGTGCGTGCGGCTCTTTTGCATCTTGTGGGAGATATATTCGGGTCCATAGGAGCGATTCTTGCCGGAGTTTTGATGTGGGGATTTCAGTGGTATCTCGCTGATCCAATTATAAGTGTGCTCGTCAGCGGGTTGATTTTGTACAGTTCTTGGCGACTGGTGAAAGAGGCAGTAGGAGTGTTATTAGAAGGAACTCCAAGTCATATCAATATTAATACGATGCGCCAGGAGTTGGCCATGGTTCGGGGCGTTGAGTCGATTCATGATTTGCACGTCTGGACTCTAACATCCGGAGTCCATATGATGAGTTGCCATGCTGTCATCACGAAAGAAGAAAACCACGCGCGGATACTGCAAGAGCTGAGCCGTATCACGCAAGACAGGTTCCGTATTGGCCACACAACGATTCAGGTGGAAGAAGGAGATTTAGTGCGTTGCAATACCGGTGCTTGTCGCTGAAATCGCATATTGATTTTTCCCGATTTCCAGGTTTAAATAACAATTTTCTATGTCCATCGTCGGTTCTGGCCCAATTTTCTTCGTATAAAATTACGCGCACGCTTCCATGAGAGATAAATGAAAGACTGGAATGATGACCGTCCTGCCGTTGCTAAAAAGGCGGTGACGCCGGGTCGCGACGAAGATGGAGACGTGAGCCCCGCAACGCTTCTCCGGACGACTCTGGCGGAAAATTACTCCTGGCTAAACCATTTCTGCTCGGAACACCCTGGCTTCCAGTTTCCGACTTTTAATACCATCCCCTGGACCGAATTCAAGATTGCTTTGGCCGAATGCAAGTTGGCGTTGATCACAGGCGCGGGGGTGTTTGTCAAGGGGCAAAAACCGTTCAGCGTCGCGGCAGGAGTCGTGCCAGAACATCTCTTGGAGCAAAAATTCAAAGGATTGGGTGACTGGTCGTATCGTGTCATACCACGAGATGTGGCGGTCCAGGATTTACGGGTCGCCCATAGCTACTTGGATAGTCTGCGTGTGGAAAGAGATATCAATTGCGTCTTTCCCATTGAGCGAGTGCGGGAACTGGTGGAGGAAAATTACATCGCGGAATCCGCTTCCTGTCATTTTAGTCTCATGGGGCACATTCCAGAATATAAGCGTCTGTATGAGAGAGCGATTCCGGAAATCATCCTGCGTCTGAAGCAGGATCGGGTTACCGCGGTTCTAATCACGCCAGGAGATTGCTTGAGTCACCAAGCAGAAGCCATCCTCCAGCGAGAAATTGAAATGCATGGAATTCCGACTGTATCTATTTCGTTGTGCAAGGACATAACGGAGAAGATTGGAGTGCCGCGGGCAGTATCAGTCCGCTTTCCATTTGGTCACACGTTCGGTCCTACGGCGGACGACATCATGCAGATGCGGATCGTAAAGGATGCGCTTCAGATCTTAGAAACCATTGCGAAGGCGGGCAAGGTCGTGCCGCTGCCGTATGAATGGGTAGATGAGTGAGACCGGAATGGAGAGGAGAACAGACGTGGATACGGGCAGAACGATTTTTGTGATTGCAAGCATTAGCAAGACTGACGGCAGCTGGAACCGCGCCCATGGATTGTTCTGCGGTTAGACAGACAGTTTCATGACGGATCCAACCCGACAAGAGGACAAAAACGAAGTTCAATTGATGACTCCGCAGGGCGCTCTGGTTGCTGCGGAAATCTATGAAGATCTTTTGAATCGCTACGAACGCATTCTGGTGTTCGCGGGACAGTTGCAGGAGAAAAATCGCCAGCATCTGCTTTTGCAGGAGAAAAATGATGACTTGGAGCGTCGGGTGGAGAATCTCAAGAAGCAGGTCGCGGTGGAGGAAAGCTATGTTCGCCTTCTGGAGAATGCGCTCAAGACTCTGGGTATACTGAGGGAATAACTGGTGCCACGTTTGATCATTACGCTGACGTTTGCTGGCGGGTCTTTGTGAGGCCAGGTCCAGGAAGTCTAAAGCCGCTCCAACTTGACCAAGTCTTCGAAGCTTTCACGTTCGCGAATTACCCGAAAGCTTCCGTTCTGCACCATCACTTCGGCGGCGCGTCGTCGCGAGTTATAATTACTCGCCTGGGAGAAGCCATAAGCTCCAACATCGCGAATCGCCAACAAATCTCCCGCCTTCACCGGCGGCAGCAACCGGTTTTGCGCGAAGAAATCACCTGTTTCACAGATTGGTCCGACGACATCCATGGGCCGACAAGCACCTGCGGGTTTGCGAACCGGATCGATCGCGTGGAAGGCGCCATAGAGAGTGGGACGAATCAGATCATTCATTCCCGCATCGACGACGACGAATTGTTTGCGGGCACCTTGCTTGGTGAGAATCACTTTGGTGACTAGAACGCCTGCCTTGCCGACGATGCTGCGTCCCGGTTCTAAGAGAAGTGTGAGGTTGAGAGATCGAGTTTGTTCAGCCAGCGATCGGGCGTACTCTTCGATGGAAGGCGGTTGTTCTTTGTCATAGCGGATTCCAAGACCGCCCCCGATATCCAAAAATTTCAAACATTTTCCCCGGGCGCCTAGCTTCACAACGAGACGCTGGAGACTCTCCACCGCCTCCTGGAATGGGCGTAACTCGGTAATTTGGGACCCGATGTGACAACTGATTCCAGTAAACGTCAGATGCGGATATTTTCTCGGTTCTGCGTAAATCCGCTGCGCGGCATCCATCGGTATGCCGAACTTGTGATTCTCCGATCCTGTTGCTATATAGGCATGTGTTTTGGGATCCACTCCGGGATTGATCCGAACTCCCACGTCGGCTCGGATGGAATACTTGCTTGCCAGATCGTTGATGCGTTGCAACTCGTCTTTGGATTCGGCATTGAACTGCAATATCCCAGTTTGGAGCCCAGCAACGATTTCTTCGTCCCTCTTGCCCACACCGGAGAAAAGAATTCGTTTCGCGTCAGCACCGATTTTCTCTAAGCGATAAAGCTCGCCTTGAGAAACAATATCAAAGCCGGAGCCCAGGTCATGCAGAAGCTTCAAGACCGCGAGGTTGGAATTCGCCTTGACTGCAAAGCACGTCAGGTGCGGAACATCATAAAGTGCATTTTCGAATGCCTTGAAATTCCGCTCGATCATAGTGGCGCTATAAAGATAGAAGGGAGTGCCAACGGCATCGGCGATGGCCGCAATTGAAAGACCGTCGCAACAAAGCGCTGCGTTTTTATAACGATATGAATCCATTCCCATCGGGAGTTAGGATCTCGGAGTTGAGGGAAATCCTCTTCCTTTGCGCGGGACGTTTGCACCTGAGATTCGCGAATTCAGATCGTGTGCCTCCTCGTTATCCCACAGGAAAACACTACTTGGTCGGGGAGAATTTTTCAATTCAAATGCGGGTATGTTACATTACGTCTTTTTGATGATCGGGAGCTACGGGTTTCTTGGAGTGCTCCCACAACTGTAGGTGTTCGCATGTCATTTCAAGTAGTTACCGGCGGCGCGGGTTTTATTGGTTCGCACATCGTAGAGTGCTTGCTTCGAGAGGGAGAGGAGGTAGTCGTGGTTGACGACTTCTCGACCGGGAAAGTTGCCAACCTGTCAAGGTTTAGAGACCATCCAAGACTTCGTATCGAGCGCACGACGATTCTGGATAGCGATGCTCTGGCGAAGATTTTCAAGGGCGCTGACTTTGTGTTTCATCAGGCGGCAATTCCTAGCGTGCAGAAGTCACTGGAATTTCCAGTAGAAACCAACCAGGTGAACATTGGGGGCACATTAAGTGTCTTGCTGGGAGCGTATCGGGCGGGCGTCCGACGCGTGGTGTTCGCCAGTTCCTCCTCCGTTTACGGAAATTCGGAGATACTCCCCAAACAGGAGACCGATCCGGCTCAGCCGCTCTCTCCCTATGCGCTACAAAAATACGTAGGTGAGTTGTACTCCCATATCTTTTTCAATCTTTTTGGGGCACCGATAATCTCTCTGCGATATTTCAATGTCTACGGTCCTCGTCAAGATTTCGCTTCCGAATACTCCGCGGTGATACCCCGCTTTGCGATGGCCATGCTGCAGGGGAAGTCACCCACGATTTACGGTGACGGTGAACAGTCCAGGGACTTTACCTATGTTGAGAATGTTGTGGATGCGAATTTGAGAGCGGCCCGGTCTTCGAACGCGGATGGGAAGGTATTGAACATTGCTTCAGGGAATCGGACGACGCTTAACCAATTGGTTGATCTTCTCAATCAACTATTGGGCACCAGCATCCAGGCGATTTACGAACCCCCTCGCGCTGGGGAGGTCAGGCATAGCCAGGCTGCGATCGAGCAGGCGCGAAAATTTATTGGATTTGACCCGGCAGTAGATCTTAAGACTGGCTTGCAGCGCACCATCGAGTGGTACGCTCAAGGCTTTGCAGATCGTAGATCATAGAATTGCTGATTGATATGGATGGGACAGGGGTGTTCCTTTGGATTTATTAAGAAAGATTGCGCGTCGCGAGGCGCGGGTGGGCATTGCGGGTTTGGGCTACGTGGGGTTGCCACTGGCAATGGAGTTTGTGCGTGCGGGTTTTGTTGTAACCGGCATCGATTTAGACCAGCGAAAACTGGAAGCCATCCGACAGGGGAAATCCTATATTCAGGATGTCTCCCCGGGGGTTTTGAGAGAGGCGGTCCGAAGCAAAAAGTTTCTTGTCACTTCCGACTATGGGGTGATCGCAGACCTGGACACGATTAGCATCTGTGTCCCCACGCCGCTGCGCAAGACCAAGGACCCTGATATCTCCTATGTCTTGGAGGCTACCGAGAACATCAAGGCGCACGTGCACCGCGACATGTTGCTTGTCTTGGAGAGCACTACCTATCCGGGAACCACCGATGAAATCTTGTTGCCGGCAGTGAAGAATTTTGTCGTAGGAAAAGAAATTTTCGTCGCCTTCTCCCCGGAGCGGGTAGATCCTGGGAATACGAAGTTCAACACTCATAACACGCCCAAGATCATTGGGGGCGCGACTCCCGGTTGCACGAAGGTAGCCTGTGCCCTTTATTCTCAGGCAATTGAAAGAGTGATTCCTGTCTCGTCGACAACTTGCGCGGAAATGGTGAAATTGCTGGAAAATACTTTTCGCGCCGTCAACATTGGCTTAGTCAATGAGCTAGCCATCATGTGTGACAAGTTGAATGTCCCGGTCTGGGAGGTGATCGAAGCTGCCGCCACCAAGCCCTTCGGATTTATGCCTTTTTACCCGGGTCCCGGTCTGGGAGGGCACTGCATACCCGTAGACCCCTTGTATCTTTCATGGAAATTAAAGACTTTGAATTACACTGCCCGATTCATCGAACTTGCCAGCGAGATCAACACCCATATGCCGGATTACGTCGTTACGAAAATCGGAAAAGTGTTGAACCGCGTTAACAAATGCCTGAAGGGATCTGCGGTTTTGATTGTGGGAGTTGCTTACAAAAGGGATGTAGAAGATGTCCGTGAATCTCCCGCCCTAGATATCATCCGGTTGTTGAAGGAGGAAGGTGCTCGATTGCAGTATACCGATCCCTATGTGCCGACGCTGGCCATGGATGGGGGCACTCTAAAGTCGGTCCCGCTTGAAGGAAAAACACTAAGAAACGTGGACATTGCTGTGATCGTGACCAATCATTCAAAATTCAACTATCGGATGATTTTTAAAAAAGCTCCTCTGATTTTGGATACCCGCAACGCAATCACGCAGTCAGGTGACCACGTCTACAAGCTTTGATCCCTTTTGTGGATTTATCTTTCCAAAATCGGCTCGTCGCGGAGCGGATCAAGCGACAGATCACGGCTCTTGCCACGACGAATCAGTTTATCGGAGGTGAAGCTGTATCCACCTTCGAGACGCGTTTTGCTGATTATTGCGGCTCTTCCTACTGCGTCGCGTTCAATAGTGGGACGGATGCACTTCGCTTGGCGCTCATTGCTGTCGATCTGCCACCACGGTCCGAAGTGATCACAAGCCCTTTTTCATTTATTGCTACCGTGGAGGCGATCAGGCAGGCGGGTTTGAGACCTTGTTTTGCCGATGTCGATGATGAAACCATGAATCTCAGCGCTGAGAGTGTGGGTCGGCATCTGCGACAGGAAAGTTCCTGCATGGTGCCGGTGCACTTTGGCGGCAATCCGTGCGACATGGAATGCCTACGAGCGGTAAAACGGGGGATGATCATTGTAGAAGACGCTTGTCAAGCGCACGGCAGCAGAATTTATGGAAAGCATGCCGGAACTCTTGGCGCGGTAGGGACATTTAGTTTTTATCCGACCAAGAATCTGGGAGCTTGGGGAGATGGCGGCGCGGCAATCACCGACGATCGACAGATTGCAAAAAGACTGAGGTTGTTAGGAAATCATGGCCAAGTGGACCGATATTTTCATGAAAGCCAGGGCTGGAATTCCCGGCTCGATGCTTTACAAGCGGTAGTATTGTCGACAAAATTGGAGTTCCTGGATAACTGGAACCACGACCGAATACGACTGGCAAGTCTTTACGATCAGCTATTGGGAAATCTGGAAACCGTAAGGCGGGTAAAAAAATATGCCGGCGCGGAAATGGTTCCTTATCTCTATACTATACGCGTTGCCAAACGCGACCGCTTGCGAGAGTTTTTGAACCGATTCGAAATCGGTACCGAAGTAGTTTATCCGCATGCTCTGCATCTACTTCCGGCAAGCCAAGACCTGGGATACAAGGCAGGAGATTTTCCCACGGTGGAGAAAATTTGCAAGGAAGTTCTTTCACTCCCCTTGTACCCCGGACTGAGGGAGAGTGATGTTTATTTGGTTTGCGAAAAAATTAGGGACTTCTACCGATGAAGGTTGGCCTTTGGAGCAGGCCAAAGCCGTCGTTCTTGGCTGGCTTCATCCGCGTAATTCACTGGCAGCGCTGATTTTTGCTAGTGTCCTCTCGGTTACTTTTTCGATTGCCGTCTCCCAATTCTTTCTAGCCACGGCAATTGTTTGTTGGTTATCCATTGTAGTCCGCGATTCGCAGTGGAACATTCGCCCCATCTTGCCAATCTATTTTCTGGTCGTATTTGCTGCCATTGCCCTGATTTCAGCGGTTCTATCTCCTCTCCCTTTGTACAGTCTTGGATACTTTAAGAAGTTCTGGATTTTTTCGTTGTTATGGCTTGTCCCGTTGGCTTTCCGCACTTCTCAAGAAATTGAAAGACTGTATTGCTGGATTGCGGTAGGATCCACCCTGAGCGCAGGCGTTGGGATCTTTCAATACTTTTTTGACTCGAAAATCTCGCTGACCCATCGAATTACCGGTTTGTCGGGACACTGGATGACATTTGCCGGTTTGCAAATGCTTTCTCTTGTTGCACTGGCTGCATTGTTGCTGAGTAACCGCACGGCAAAATACCGTTGGATTTATCCGGCGATCCCAGTGCAAATCTTCGCGCTTGCGCTGTCGCAGACACGCAGCGCTTGGCTAGGGCTATTGGTTGGATTCCTGACACTGGTCTGGTTGGTGAGGCACCGCTGGGTTTTGCTATTTTTGCCTCTTGCGGCCGGTAGCTATCTACTTCTACCCGAACATTTTCAAGATCGAATGCTGGCCTCATTTGACCTGGCTGATCCAACCACGCGTATCCGTCTGGAACTCCTGCGCACCGGTTGGAATATCATCAAGGCGCATCCATTTTTCGGCATTGCGCCGAGGATGATACCGATCGAATATCCGCACTACAATACAACCAATGAATTTCCCTCCTGGATCTACCAGCACCTGCACAACAATTTTATTCAGGTTTCGGCAGAACTGGGATTGATCGCGCTGGTGGCATGGATTTGCTTTGTAGGCGCTTTCCTGGCGCACAGTATGCGGCACTTAGTGGCAGATGGTCTGCCTGGGACAAAGAGATTCGCGGCCAGAGCGACAATCTCCTGCATCGTAGCCCTTTTGGTCGCTGGCATGTTCGAATACAATTTTGGTGACTCAGAAGTGCTGACGCTGTTTCTTTTCGTTGTCACTTCGCCCTATGTGGTATTCCGTGAAACCAACTCCTGCGGAGGGGGCGCTCTTTAGTGCTCATCTTTCCCGATGGTTACCTCGCTTGCCATCGGTAAGTTGTCACCTGTATTCTGGTATTCATTCGATTGCGCGTTGGTAAAGATGAGAATTGCCCTGATGGGCACGCGTGGAATTCCTGCCCGTTACGGAGGATTTGAGACTTTCGCTGAGGAACTATCGGTCCGTCTGGCGGCACGTGGTCACCAAGTGACGGTGTACTGCCGCTCCCGGTATGCCCAAGGAGTGGGAGATACTTATCGGCGAGTACGCCTTGTGGTTCTGCCAGCGCTGCGCCACAAATACCTCGATACGGTTAGCCATAGCTGCATTTCAGTTCTCCACGGACTGTTCCATAATTATGATGTGATTTTAATGTGTAATGCCATCAATGCCATTTTTGCCATTCTTCCACGAATAGCATTCCAGAAGGTGGCGATCAATGTCGACGGCATCGAGCGTCGAAGATTGAAGTGGAATTCTCTAGGGAAGCTTACCTACTTGCTGTCGGAACGATTGGCAACCTGGCTTGCCCACGCTGTGGTTGCTGATGCGCAGGTAATCCACGACTACTATCAAGCGCATTATGGAATTGAGAGCGTTGTGATCCCTTATGGGGCTCCATTGATATCGACGCCCGCTGGCAAAACCTTGCGCAAGTGGGGTCTAACCCCTAGAGGATATCTATTGTATGTAAGCCGCTTGGAGCCGGAAAATCACGCCCATACGGCGATTGCCGCCTTTCAGGGGCTGCGCACCCCGTTGCCGCTGGTTGTCGTCGGCGATGCTCCCTACAGCAAGAGATACATTTCGGAGCTCCGCCGCGCCGCTGTGGAACGCGCGAATCTCGCCCGGGTCGGCATGGGCAAGGTGCTTTTTACCGGCGCTGTCTACGGGGAACCATTTGAGGAATTACTGAGCAACGCGCTTTTGTACGTACAGGCGACGGAAGTTGGGGGAACGCATCCGGCGTTACTGCAGGCGATGGGGGCAGGAAATATCGTGATTGCCAACGACACTCCGGAACATCACGAAGTCCTGGGGCCAGCGGGGATCTATTATCGAAGAAATGACAGCGACGATCTATCACAGAAGATCGCCGAAGTGTTGCAGTCTCCCGACCGATTTGAACGATTCAGAGCTGATGCCCGGCAACGAGTGGCGTTGCATTATTCTTGGGAAACGGTCACGGATCGATACGAAGAACTTTTTAGAAAATTAGTGCAATGAGCGCTCTTGTTATTTTTGCCAATTTCATTTCCAAACTGGGACAGCATCGCTACCTGATTTGGAACTTCGCAGTACGCGATCTGAAGCAACGCTACGTGGGCTCACTCATGGGAATCTTCTGGGCAGTAATTCACCCACTGATTTTGTTGGTCAGTTATACCTTTGTATTCTCCATTATTCTAAAGGTTGGCGCTGACCGACGATGGGGAATTGACAATTACCCGCTATTTCTTTTCTGCGGCATTCTCCCCTGGTTATTTTTCCAAGATACGCTGCTACGCTCAGCAAACACGATCCTTGAGAACACCCACCTCATCAAGAAGACGGTATTTCCGTCGGAAATCCTGCCGCTCTCGATTCTGATAGCGAATCTGCTGAATCACGCCGTGGGATTCATAATTCTGCTTGTGGTGTTGGCTTGGTATAAATCCATTAGCTGGCCCGTACTCGTGTTGCCGGTCTTTTTGTTGGGATTGGTGTTGTTCACGGTAGGGCTGAGTTGGATCGCCGCTGCCCTGAACGTATTCTTCCGGGATACTGCGCAGGTGTTGTCCGTGCTGCTGACATTCTGGTTTTGGTTCACTCCTGTCTTTTATCTGCCGGCGATGGCGCCAGTGAAATTTCGCTCCTGGCTTGCCGTCAACCCCTTGACCCAGGTAGTAGAAGCCTATCGACAGGCAATGCTGTTCGACCGCCTCCCTTCTTGGGAATCTGCCGTGTTGCTATACGCAAGCGGGATACTGGTTTTTGTCCTTGGAGGAGTATTCTTCCGTGTCAGCAAACGGGAATTCGTGGATGTGATCTGATGACCGCGATTTCTCTGGAGCACGTTTCCAAAAAATATCCAATTTACCGTAAGCCGTCAGACAAGTTGCTGGAATTGCTGACCCTGAAGACACGCTCGTTTCACGATGAGTTTTGGGCCTTGAAAGATGTCAATCTACACATTGAGCCGGGCAGCACCGTTGGGATCATCGGCGCGAACGGAAGCGGCAAAAGCACGTTGCTGCAATTGGTGGCGGGAATTCTGAGACCGACGCTGGGCGTTATCTCCGTACAAGGGAAAGTAGCCGCCCTCTTGGAGCTGGGAGCCGGTTTTAACCCCAACTTCACCGGTCGAGAAAACGTTTACATGAATGCCTCTATTATGGGTATGCAAAAGGCGGAAGTTGATGAAAGATTCTCAGAGATCGAGTGGTTCGCGTCCATTGGGGAATTCATGGATCAGCCTGTGAAGACGTATTCCAGCGGCATGTTCATGCGCCTGGCGTTTGCCGTGGCGATCAATGTGGATCCAGAAGTGTTGCTGGTGGACGAAGTGCTGGCGGTCGGGGACATCGTCTTTCAGCATCGGTGCATGCACCGGATCACCCAACTGCGTCGCGCCGGTAAGACCATCCTTTTTGTGAGCCATGACCTGCAGGCGGTCATCAGGTTTTGCGATCGAACCGTACTGTTGGACCATGGTAGCGTGATTGAAGAAGGAGAGCCGTATGCCGTAGTTCAAAAGTATCTGGAAATCTTTTTTGAACGTGAACGGCGGAGAAAACACTTAACTGGGGACGATCTTCCCTACATAGGACGAATTGATCCTTCCATCACCGTGGTTAATACCATTCCTCATATGGATCGACGCTTTGGCAATGGTAAGGCCCGGATACACGGCATTTTGGTCCTGGACGGACAGCACCGAGTATTAAATCAGATACGCGCCGACGATACGGTAATTGTACGGATCACTGCGAGATTTGAAGAATTGGTCGAGCATCCCATTATAGGATTTACCCTGAGGGATCATCTTCATGTGGAAATTAGTTCGACGAACACGTCTTACGAGAAGATGAAACTTCCACCGGCACATCCGGCTGATTTCATGACGGTTGATTTTCGAATGCGTGTTCCACCCATGCGGCCCGGATCTTATTCGATATCTCCTGCCGTTGCCAGCGGCAACATTTGGGAACATGACATCTGTGACTGGGTTGACAACGCTTACATTCTTACGTTGCTCGACACAGAATTGGTCTATGGCATGTGGAAGCTGGACGTCGAGGCGAGCTACCGCGTAACGTAAGGGAGAAACTTGAATTCCGGCCTACCCATAAAGGTTGCCGCGACTGAAGAATTCGGGAGAAAGGAAGAAATGGCCCAGCGAAATCTTTGTATTCTCTCCAGCTTGGTTTTTCTGGTCAACTCATTTGTGCAAGCCGAAGTGGTCTCTGGCAGGTGGGAGAAAGTCGATGCTTTGCAGCCAGGGAAGCGGATCGTCGTTATTCTAAAGGTTGGAGATCGCATTGATTCTGCCTTCCATCATTCAGAACATGAGTATCTGGCGCTGACCGATTCAAGTGGTAGGGAACGCAGGATTTTGAAATCGGACATCGGAGAAATTGTACGTGAGGACTCCGCCTTGAATGGCACGCTGAATGGACTCCTGCTGGGTTTTCTGGGGGGCGCTGCGATGGGTGGTGCTGTGGCGGCAAAGGCAGACACTGCTGCAAAGTACAGCATTCCTTTTTGGGGCGCGGCGGGGGCTGGGGCGGGAGCGCTGATTGGGCGGGCAGTGGATAAGACGCGTAAAGAGATGGAGGTTATCTACCGCTCCCGGTGAGGTTAATGCTCGCGTCATCATAAAATGTACTGTGAAAATTAGGCCACTGCTTTTGAAAACATACGTTCTGTTTCTTTCAGGCTCAACACTGCTCTATACCCAGATAGTTCCCGGCCGTTGGGAAAGTTGGATACTCAGCCACCTGTGACGGATCAGAGACGGGGTAACTGATGACGAATGTCTGCAGGCCCTCTGCCGGTGAGACCCAATCATCTGAGATCCTATTACGCAAGGCCTGCAGGGTTGTAATTGTAAACTGGAATTCGGGAAGCCGTTTACATCATTGCCTGGAGAGCATTCCAAGTGAATTTCAGGTCGTGGTAGTTGATAACGCCTCATCCGACCACAGCTTGGATGACCTGTGCAACCAGGATCGACTTGAAGACCGTTCCCAGCCGAAGTCACTAACTGGGAGCAATGGAGAAGCGTCGTTGGGCTGCCACTTGTCGAAGTGGCAAAGAAGTCATCGGCAACCACGAGACTTGCGAATCATTCGGAACCAACAGAACGAGGGCTTTGCCGGCGCAGCTAACCGCGGGGCCGCTGGTTGCGCCTCTGAATTTTTGCTGTTTTTGAACCCGGATGTCTCCTTTTGTTGCGAAACGAGTGCAGACGTCATGCTGTGCTTGTTGCGCGTACGGCCGCGAGCGGCGGCTGCCACCGGACGTCTCGTGCACTGGCCACATCGGCGGTCGGGAGGCCGGCGACCTCGCCGTTCATGCAATCTAATTTGTCCACTTCCCACATTATGGTCTGCGCTTTCTAATGTTCTTTTTTTCGATGAAGTTCTGCAACGACCGATGGTTCGACGCATGTCACCTAAAGATCTTTGCTCAACCGTCTCGCCGGAGGAATCTGAACCGGAACGGATCCAGCAGGCCCCGGGTGCGTGTCTGTTGATCCGTCGAGCGATCTTTGAAAAGCTTGGAGGGTTCGATTCTTCCTTTCATCCTGCCTGGTTTGAAGACGTCGACCTTTGCAAACGCCTGGCGAATTTGGGGTTGGAGATTTTCTATCACCCGCAAGCCGTGTTTCGACACGAAGGAGGATACAGTGTTGATCTGATCGGTGAACCAGAGTTCAACCGCATCTTTTACTGCAACATGATTCGATATTTCAAAAAGCATCACGGGCCAGGGGCTGTGGTTTTCCTGAGGGCGGCGGTTTCGATCGGGAATGCTATGCGGCGATTGTTCCATATCCTGACATGAGCTGATTTTGCGCGCTCTGGGTTTCATGTCCGTTGGAATTGCAAGCCGATCGACCGGAATTATTATGCAACCGCTTCTTGTGAGCATCGTGACCTACCAGAGTGCCGCCACGATCGTGGGGTGTTTGGAAAGTTTACTTAGCCAGACGTTTCGAGATTTCCAAGTCGTGGTGGTGGACAATGCTTCCTGTGACGGCACGGTGGAAAAAGTGGGCGCCTTCGGCATTGAAGCAATCAAAAATCAATCCAATGTAGGTTTTTGCTCAGCTCACAACCAAGTTATTGCCAGGTCTCATGCAGACTTTCTGTTGGTCTTGAATCCGGATGTGCAATTGGCGCCCGATTTCATCCAGCAACTGCTCACAGCAATGCGACAGAATCGCCGTATCGGCACAGCCTGTGGGAAACTGCTGCGGCTGCGAGGTGGATCTCGTACCAACGTGATTGACTCTGCAGGGATGGTATTGCGCAGGAATCAGCGGCATTTGGATCGGGGAGCGGGCGAGATCGATTGTGGCCAGTATGATGGGGCTGGTTTTATATTTGGAGCAAGCGGAGCGGCCGCTCTCTATCGACAGGAATTTATCGAGGACGTGTCTCAAGGAGGGGAATTTTTCGATCCCAATTTTTTTTCCTTTCGAGAGGACGCAGACCTGAGCTGGCGAGGGCAGTGGTTGGGTTGGAATTGCCTTTACTGGCCAGCGGCCTTAGGGTGGCATGCAAGGCGTGTGACACCGGAACGCCGGAGAGAACTTCCTCCAGAAATCAATTATCATTCAGTGAAGAACCGGTTTTTGATGCGTATTAAGAATCTGGATGGTAGGAACTATCTGCGACATTTCCTTGACATCACGTGTCGTGATTTGGGTATCTTCGGCTACGTGTTATTAAGAGAACGGACGAGCTTATCCGCTTTTAAATTTGTTCTGAGCCACTATGGGGAGTATCGTCGTCTGCGGGAAGATCTGAGGTTGCGTCGGCGTGTTGGACCCGAACAGGTCGGCGCTTGGTTTGACAGGGACATCAAACTACTCAAGTCCGGCTTAGAAGTCGCCGATTCATAGGAAGCGAATACAAACATAGAGGCCGAGATCTTGCATCCCATTGACTCGCTGCGCTGTCCGCAAAGGGCGCGACACAAACACCGCGGCGTCCGGAGGTTGCTGCTGCGTTGTAGGAACCGTAGGATGCTGCTGGCTGCGATGTCGTTGATTGTGTGGTGCGGAGCTGCGTCACTCCTGGGCCTGAGGTACCATCCGGCGCGACAGGTGCAACCAACAACCACGGTGCGCGTCGGCGTCACGATGGTAACGGTGGGAGTGCGCGTTACCGACCGCAGGGGCAGGGAAGTTCATGGTCTGAAAGTCCAAGACTTTAGGCTGTATGAAGACGATCTTCCGCAGACGATCTCTTTTTTCTCCGAGGAGGAACAGCCTGTCAGTCTGGGGATACTTCTGGATCGAAGCCAAAGCATGGGTGTCAGTGACAAATTGCAACGAGCCAAAGTGGCCGCAATGTACCTGGAACAGGCTAGTCATCCAGACAATGAGTTCCTGTATGCGACCTTTGACGACAGGGCGGAGGTAGTAGTCGATTTCACCGCCAACCGCGAGCGAGTGGAATCGGCGATTCTGGGGACTCTTCCAGGAGGAGGTACTAGCTTCTATGACGCGATTCTGGCGGTGGCAGGTCGCTTTGCAAGCGCGACATACCCGCGACAAGCGCTGGCGGTTATCACCGATGGTGCCGACCAGCACAGCCAACACACTCTGGACGACGTGATCCAGGGACTTCAGACTTCGCAGGCACAGCTTTTTCTGATCGGCTACTTCAGTGAATTTGAAAGCCGCCTGTTTCGCGACAGTGGTGAAAAGATCACGTTGATTGACGGAGAACCCATCGACAACCCGCGCTTTGTCTTCAAGCGTCTGGCCGAAGAGACTGGAGCCGCCTCCTTCTTTCCCAGATCCGACGAAGAGTTCAAGCAGGCTGCCCAAGCGATATCCCGTGATCTGCGCCATCAATACACTCTGGCGTATTATCCTCCCAGAAATTCCTCCAGAGAGGGTAGCTATCGCTACATCCGTGTGAAAGTACGCGGGAGCGGTCTTAAAGTCAGAGCTCGATTGGGATATCGGCGCCCGGCGGAACCTTAGTGCCTCGATTCATAAAATGGGGTAACGTTGCTGATGAGGCTTGCGAGGCGAGATCCAGGGCGAGGAGAAATCGATGCAGGGACATCGACGAGCGACGCCGAGATGGCCCGCAACCAATGTTATCGTATATATCAATCGAGGCACTGAGGCGAAATTTGGAATTGCAATGACTCGAACACGCCCACAACTCAGGCTTGTTGTCTCCCAATTCGTGGTTTTTTTGGAGCGGACCGTTTTTAATGGAACGATGATCGACTGCAGCAGACGGAGGGTTACGGGACGCCAGAATTGTCACTCCACCATCTAGCTAGTCCTGGGGAACGGATTCCAAAGGAAGGTTGGCGTCTGCGGTAAGCTTCAGGTCCGAAAATTGACCACGCTCAAATTTCGGGAAGGCGGCAACCGCGATCATTGCCGCGTTATCAGTGGTATAAACGGGACTCGGACAATAGACGGCGATTCCCATCGGTTCGAATAATTCTTTGAAAGTCTTCCTTAGAAGACGATTGCAGGCCACGCCTCCGGTCAAAAGGACGCTTTGTACCGGATAATGGTGCAAGGCGGATTCCGTTCGCTTCGCCAACGTTCGCACAATTGCCTTCTGATAGCTCGCTAGCAGATCCGTGACGCGCTGTGGAATTTCGCAAGCATCGTTGACCATCGGAATGGAACACTCTCGGATATAGCGCAGTGCGGCCGTCTTGAAACCACTAAAGCTGAAGTCCAGACCACCGCTCGTGATCTTTGGGAGTGAGAACCTAAACGCATCGGGACTTCCCTTGTCCGAGAGTCGATCAATGATGGGTCCGCCGGGATAGCCTAAGCCGAGAGCCTTGGATAGCTTATCGAGCGCTTCGCCGGCCGCATCGTCGCGCGTGCGAGCAACCAACTGGTATTTCTCCATTTCGGAGATCCAATATAAGTTGGTATGCCCGCCGGACACAATCAAACCAAGTGCCGGAAATTTGATTTGGTGGTGTTCGATCAGAGGCGAGAACAGATGCCCTTCCAGGTGATTGATGCTCACCAGCGGTCGTTCTAAAGAATAGGCCAGGGTCTTGGCGAAAGAAACGCCGACCAGCAGCGAACCGATCAGTCCCGGGCCCTGCGTCACCGCAAGCCCATCCAGGGAGTCCAAGTCCACCTGTGCTTGGTCGAGAGCTGAGCGCACGATGACCGTGATCTGGCGCACATGTTCCCGTGAAGCCAGTTCTGGGACCACACCTCCGTATGGCTTATGAATAGATATCTGGCTGCTGACGATGTTGGAAAGGACTCGAGTGCGATCCTGCAAGACCGCGGCCGCCGTTTCGTCGCAACTAGTCTCAATGGCTAAGATACGCATGACTTCGCCAGCGCTCGAAGCGAGGCAGCGTAAGGAGGGCGAGCGACGCCATTTTCTGTGATGATGGCAGAGACGTATTCGGCGGGAGTGACGTCGAATGCCGGATTCCGAGCAGTCACACAGTCTGGGGCAATGCGCTTGCCGTTCAGTTCCAACACCTCTTGTTCGCTCCGCTGCTCGATGGGAATGTCCGCGCCTGTTGCCGTGTTGAAGTCAATGGTAGACATCGGCGCGGCAACGTAAAAGGGGATACGATGGGCTTTTGCCAGAACAGCCACGGTATACGTGCCGATTTTGTTAGCCACGTCCCCGTTGGCGGCGACCCGGTCCGCGCCGACGATGACCGCCTGTACCTCTTCGGTCTTCATGACGTGGCCCGCCATGCTGTCTGTAATTAATGCGACTGGGATATTGTCTTTCATCAACTCCCAGGCGGTGAGCCGCGCGCCTTGTAGAAACGGGCGCGTCTCATCGGCCAGAACACGGATTGATTTCCCTGCGTTTACTGCCGCCCGAATCACTCCGAGCGCAGTCCCGAAGCCCGCAGTGGCCAACGCCCCGGCGTTACAGTGAGTGAGAACTGTCGCTTGATTGGGAAGGAGAGCCTGACCATGATCGCCAATGCGACGATTCACGGTGATATCTTCCTGATAGACCTGGATCGCCTCTTGTTGAAGCAGCTCTTTTATTTCGGGAAGGGGATGATGCTTGTTGGCGTCGTATACTCGCCGCATGCGGTTAATCGCCCAGAAAAGGTTGACCGCCGTGGGACGGGTCTGGGCCAGGAGTTGGCAAATGGCCTCAAACCTTGAGTCTAATTCAGTGCCCGAGAGATTGCGAAGGTTCCTCACCCCCAAAGCAATCCCCATTGCCGCAGCCACACCAATTGCCGGAGCTCCACGGATGACCATCGACCGGATAGCATCCGCAACTTGTTCATGGCTCTGATAGAGGTTGTAAACCTCCTCGTTCGGCAGGAGCCGCTGGTCGATCATTAATACACCTCGGTCTGTCCATTCTATGGTGCGGATCATCGTAATCTTCCCTGTGCCTGTTGTTCACGACGCCAGTGCGGCTGTGTAGAAAATTGTCGCGTACACTCACCCGTGGAAACTGGCTTTACCAGCTTAGCGTGTGATAGAAGGAATTGCGAGACGAAATCCATACAGGCATGGGCCATTGGTCGAGAGTGACAAAACAGCTCGGTGGCCTCATTGACCCGTGACGAATGACCCAAGCTACAATAAGATGTCTTTCCCATGACTCAAGTTTCTTTGCGTTCTTTCCTGATATCCAGCTTCTTGTTCGCAATCCTGCTTGTCCTTGTCGTCGGACTGGCTGGGGGGATAGGATCCGTAGAGATATCGCCCGTCCAATTCGTGCAGATCCTGGGGGGAGATCAGAGCGACCTCCAACTGTACGAAATTGTGTGGTTGTTGCGACTGCCGCGCATTTTCGTGTCGGCTCTAGTAGGAGGAGGTCTAGCAGTAGCAGGAGCCGTGTTCCAATCGCTCCTCCGAAATCCGTTAGCCGATCCATTCGTACTAGGGGTTTCCAGCGGCGCCAGCTTTGGCGCCATCATGTCCTCGCTGCTGCTGCATTTTGGATGGGTTCGATGGGAGCCGATGATCTACTTGCGACCAGGAACGGCTTTTCTGGGAGCTTTGGCAACCATTGCGATCGTCTATGCGGTGGCTGGAGCGCAACGTGGGATCGGCTCCAACCGATTGTTGCTGGCGGGTATTGTTGTTTCGTCGTTTCTTTACTCGATGAACATTTTCCTGCTGACCTTCCTGGGGCAGGCGGACGTACAAACTGTGTTTTTCTGGATGATCGGCGATCTTAGCCAGCCCGCCGGAAGCATAGGGATTGTTGCGGCTGCGGTGCTCGTAGGATTCTGCATGCTGTTTCTTCTGGCGCGGGAACTGGATCTGCTCGCGGTCTCTGAGCAAGACGCGCTGGCCCTGGGAGTCCCAGTGGGGCGCATCAAGCTCCTCACGTATTTGTTCGCCTCCCTGATGACGGCGGTAGTCGTTTCCGTCAGCGGAAGCGTCGGCTACGTAGGTTTGCTCGTACCGCACATGGTCCGTTTCCTGGTGGGAAGTGACCATCGGCTGGTTTTGCCTGGCTGCTTGTTCGGAGGAGCGATTTTCACCATCCTGGCTGATACGGTGGCGCGCACTTTAATGTCGCCGCTGGAATTGCCGGTTGGGGTGGTAACGGCGGTAGTGGGCGCGCCAGTTTTTATCTACCTGTTGAATAAGAAGGGCCGATGAATCCTCTGCTGCAGGCCATCGACCTCACCTTTGGATATCCTAGCGGGTTCGGCCCGATCGTGAAAAATGTGTCACTCCTTCTGCATCCGGGAGATTTTGTTGGTGTTGTAGGTCCTAATGGATCGGGAAAAACGACGCTGTTGCGGCTGTTGTACGGCGCTTTATCGCCCGATTCCGGCGAAGTTCGACTCCATGGCAGGTCGCTAAAACACTGGGGTAACAAAGGCCTGGCTCGAAGGATTGCCGTGGTGGGACAGGAACCTTTTTGGAATTTCCCGATTACGGTCCATGACTTCGTGTTGCAGGGAAGATACCCTTACCTGGGACGCTTCGGCTTCGAAACCGAGCGGGATCGAACCTGCGTCGACGAGGCGCTCAGAAAAGTCAGCCTCACCGAGCTTGCCAGCCGCCACGTACAAGAACTAAGCGCGGGCGAGCGTCAAAGAATGCTGCTGGCCCGGGCTTTGGCGCAGCAACCAGAAATTTTCATGTTAGATGAGCCCACCGCCAATCTTGACTTGCGCTACCAGATTGAAATTTTGCAACTGATGAAACAGCTCCAGCAGGAATGTAGCTTTACCGTGCTTGTGATCAGTCACGAAGTAAACCTGATACTGGGCTTCGTCAAGCGGTTGATTTTATTCAAGGCCGGCGGTTTGCTCGCCGAGGGAGAACCTGATGAGGTAGTGACAGCGGAAAATTTTGAGAAACTTTTTGGCGTCCCGTTTCAAGTCAGCACGATCACGGAGGAGAGGAAAAAATACTGGATCTTTCCCTCGCCTTGAGGCGAACGGTGCACTTTAACAGCCGCAACAAACATGAGCCATTCCTGGCTACTGAGCGTGGATTTCCTTCCTGGCAGAACTGGATTCAACCTGAAGTAAAACTAACTCGATGATGCGAAAGCCTCGCATGCGAGTGACACGCACCTGGTAAGGGCCCAGTGTTACGGTGTCACCGGGCCTTGCCGGGCGGCCTAACTGACTCATGACATGGCCTGCGATGGTATCGTTTTCCTCATCCTCGATCTCAAGATTCAGTTTATCCTCGAGCTCTTCTAGCAATAAATTGCCGGCGATGCGGTAGCTCCTTTCATCCAGCCTTTGAAACTTGGGGGTTTCCCGGTCAAATTCATCTTGGATTTCCCCGATTAATTCTTCGACGATGTCCTCCAGTGTCACCAGCCCGGCGGTGCTGCCGTACTCGTCCACCACAATCGCCATATGCAAGTGCGTTTTTTGGAATTCCCTCAACAGCTCCTTGACTGATTTCATTTCCGGAACAAAAAGGATTTCGCGCCGCATGGTCTGCAACTCCAGACCCTCAGCGCCGAATAAAAGGTCTTTTACATTGACGATGCCGATGACATGATCGATGTCTTTTTCACACAGAGGGTATCGGGTATGCTGACTTTCGCGAGCGATTCTCAGATTCGCCTCCAACGGCATGTCAATACACAAGAAGACGATATCGCTGCGAGGCACCATCACCTGGCGGGCGGACCGGTCGGCGAGGTCAAATACACTTTCCATTAACTGTTGTTCGTCAGGAGAAATCAGTCCGGATCGTCGGGACTGAGCCAAGATCAGGCGCAATTCTTGTTGTGAATGCGCCAGTTCGTGTTCGGTAGGGGGCTTTGTCTGCATTAGCCGTAGAGCAACCGCAGCCGCTCCGTTCAATAGCCAGATCAGAGGGTAGGTGACCCGATAGAACCACCTCATGGGTCGAGCGACCCAGAGCAATGTCTGTTCGCTCATGCGAATTGCCAGAGTTTTGGGAGCAAGTTCTCCAAAGACGATGTGCAGCAGCGTGATAAAGAGAAAGGCGACGGTGACGCTGATCGTATGCGCGATCACTGACGACCATGGGCCGAAGTGCAACGCACCTTCGATGAGGTGGGCAAAGGCAGGCTCACCCAACCACCCCAGACCTAAACTTGCCAGTGTAATGCCCAACTGGGTACCGGAAAGAGCTGTATCTAGCTCGCTGTAAAGTTTTTTTGCCACCCGAGCTGAAGAACTTCCCTGGGAGATTAGTTCATCCAGGCGGGTCGACCGGCTTCTGACAATGGCGAATTCTGCCGCAACAAAGAAGCCGTTAAGAAGAACAAGCAACAATGCGACAACGATTAAGAGCAAGTTATAGGTACTATCCATGAGCTGGGAAAAGTGTAGCACTGCCTGGGGAGCGAGACAAATCGGGACACAAGTCCCGGGTCACGAGTTGAAGGTCAACGGTCCTAGATCGCAGGTTGTGGGCACAGGTTCTCTCGTGTCTCGGTACATAAATAAGCGCATCTTTGCGAGGGGGTTGCGAGGCAAGATTCAAAAGTGAGGGGGAGGCGATGCCAGCGCGCATCGTAGGCGAACGACGCCAGGATCGCCGGCAACCCCCACTCGCCCATAAGGTTACAGCGGGACGGTGGCCATCTCTTCGTTGTTCCTCCTAGAGAGGGAAGCGGCTGATCTATGCGCTTATGACCTGCGACTCGTAAGTTAAGTTTACTCTTCCAATTCCGTACCGAACGACTCGTTAAATCGGTTGGTAAGGTTAGCCAAACCCACCGTTGCATTCAGTTCCACAAGTTCTTGCGGGCTTAGGTACTGCTGGAGGGCTTGCATCACTTTTCTGTCGCTTCGAACATCGCGGGTTAAATCTTCCGCGTACCGAATTACGAGTTTCTCAAGTTCAGAAAACTGTCCGCTGTCTTTATAATCATCCAAGGCTCCAATTTTTTCTTCCGTTAGACCTGCCCTCAGACCGAGGGCCTTATGATGGTGAGCTCAATACTGACAATCGTTGACAAGAGACGACTTGATGTAGGCCAGTTCTCGAAGTTGAGAGTCGAGCTTTGCACCCTCCAATACCTCGCCGAGATCTACCACCGACCTCAGAATCTTCGGTGCATACGCCATAAGTTTATAAATATTCGGGACTCCCCCGAGTTTAATCTGTATCGCATCATAGACTTCGGAAGCTTCCGCCGGTTCTTGGCCTTTCTCCAAGTACTCCAGTTCAGCCATTTTTCCTCCTGAAGTGAAAAGCATTGCGTTTCCTGTTAGCCGTTATGTTAAATGGGGATTCTCCAATGTCAACAATGAAGAACCGTAAAGAGTCAATTTGCTTGCAATCAGCCGGTCGATGAAGTCACCAGATTCGCACTGTTAGAGGAGTCAACCATGGAACCAACCCACCTGCCGCTGCAGTTTCTGAAAGAGGAAGAGAAAATGTTTCAGGAGAGCGTGCAAGAATTTGCCGAACAAAAGGTGAAGCCTTTGGTGGCAACCATGGACCGCGATGGAGTTGTTGGCCCTGGTCTGATCGGGCAATTCTTCCGATTAGGCTTGATGGGAGTGGAAATTCCCGAGGAGTTCGGCGGCTCCGGTGGAGCCTTCTTCATGTCGATTTTGGCAATCGAAGAACTTTCGCGTGTCGATGCCTCGGTCGGAGTTGTGGTGGATGTCCAGAATACCCTGGTCAACAATGCGCTTTTGCGGTGGGGAAGTGAGCAACAAAAGAAGAAATATCTGCCTAGGCTGGCCACGGATACGATGGGCGCCTACGCTCTCTCCGAACCAGGAAGTGGCAGTGACGCGTTTGCTCTGCAGACGCGTGCCAAGGATGCAGGCGATCATTATGTCCTGGACGGACGAAAATTATGGATTACCAATGCGAAAGAGGCCGGGCTCTTCATCGTCTTTGCTACGCTGGATCCGGGGTTGGGATACAAAGGAATCACCGCCTTCCTGGTGGAAAGAGACTTTCCCGGATTTGCGGTCGGTAAAAAAGAGGACAAGCTAGGGATCCGGGCAAGCAGCACATGCGAGTTGCTCCTGGGAAATTGCCGCGTCCCCAAAGAGAACGTGCTGGGAGAAGTAGGCAAGGGATACAAAGTCTCCATTGAGACATTGAATGAGGGGAGAATCGGCATCGGAGCGCAAATGATCGGGCTGTCGCGCGGCGCCCTGGAAGCCGCTCTGGTGTATGCCAAAGAACGGGAGCAGTTCGGTCAGGCCATCTCCAAGTTCCAGGCGATTCGTTTCCAGCTAGCTGAAATGGCAACTCAACTGGAAGCGGCGCGTCTCATGGTGTACAACGCTGCTCGTTTGCGAGATTGCGGGGAGAGCTTTGTCAAAGAGGCGGCAATGGCCAAGTACTTCAGTTCTTCCGTAGCTGAAGATGTGACTTCTATGGCGGTGGAAATCTATGGCGGCTATGGCTATACGAAGGACTATCCGGTGGAAAAATTCTACCGCGATGCCAAGATCGGCAAGATTTACGAAGGTACATCCCATATGCAGTTACAGACGATTGCCAAACTGATCCTTCAGGACTGAGATTTACTGTGTTTCAGAAAGTACTGCATCGGAGCGCGGATTGGACTTTGGGTCGGAACACAAACACGAGATTGACTTTTTTTTGTCCTCTTCTTTATCCTTCTCAGCTTCCGATGTCTTTAAGAAACCCATTACGCGCGGCAGCGAGCCACGCTTTCTGAAAGGGAGAAAACATGAACATCAGATACTTTCTATTCTTGGGACTGGCGTTATTGTTGATTGTCGGCTTTTTCAGCCTTCCATCCCGAGCGGAAGAAAAACCCGTGGTAGAGATGGAGACCTCCATGGGGACGATTGCGATCGAGCTATATCCTGACAAGGCCCCGGAAACCATCAAAAATTTTCTCGCCTACGTTGATTCAGGTTTTTACAACGGAACGATCTTTCACCGGGTAATTCGTAACTTCATGATCCAGGGAGGGGGACTCATGCCGGACTTGACGAGAAAGAGTACGAAGCCTCCCATCAAGAACGAGGCCAACAACAAGCTAAGCAACAAGCGCGGGACCATTGCCATGGCCAGGACGGGGGAGATCAACAGCGCTACTGCCCAGTTCTTCATCAATGTCCAGGATAATCAACCGCTCGACTACCATGGCGATTCCCCGGATGCATACGGATATGCGGTCTTTGGAAAAGTGATTTCCGGGATGGATGTCGTCGATAAGATCAGAAATGTAAAGACGGCAAGCAAGCAAGGTTACGACGACGTTCCTGTAGAGGCCGTGCTGATTAAATCCATCAAGCGCAAGACGGTTCCGTAGAACTGCGTTTGAGATCACTCACTAGAATTTTTGTTTCTTCCAGCAAAGGGTATGCGTGCAACCGTTTCTTGTTTCTCTTTCTGCTCTTGAAAGTTAACATCAAATCTCATACTTTGTAAGCTCGCTAAGGACTGTGCCCTGTCTTCAAGAAGAGTGAAATCCATCATTTCAAGTTGTCAGCAAGGCACAATTTGTGCCTTGCTTTTTATCCTGCTTGCGCTGGACATTGTCTCCAATATCTTTGCAGATCCTCGCCCATCGACAGCATCCGGCGCCCTCGATTTTGAAACGGCCAGGTTGGAACGGCGCTTAAAAGCGGTCAGAACCACGGCGAAGATCTCCATCGACGGTCTGCTTAATGAGGCCGACTGGGAAAGAGCGGCCGTGGCAACCGACTTCGTGCAAAGCGAGCCCGCGGAAGGTCAACCCGCTTCGGAGCAGACCGAGGTTCGGGTGCTCTACGACAAAGACAACCTCTATTTTGGAGTCTTGGCACATGATTCCGATCTGGAGCATGTGATCGTCAATGACTTGAAGAAGGATTTCGATCGGAATGCGGGTGATTCAATCGAGATTGTTTTAGATACCTTTCACGACCACCGCAATGGTTACCAGTTCGCTACCAATCCGGCGGGCGCCAAATGGGACGCGCAGATGACAAATGAGGGCCGCGAAGTAAACACGGACTGGGACGGTGTCTGGTACGTAAAGACGCGCATCGTCGAGAGTAGCTGGATCGCCGAGATCACTGTCCCATTTAAGACACTCAAATTTCGGAATATAGACGTCCAGACCTGGGGAATAAATTTTCAGCGCAATTTGCGGCGCAAAAACGAAGACAGCTACTGGGCTCCGATTGAGCGAATCTATGCGCTGAACCGTGTGTCGTTGGCCGGCACGCTGGAAGATTTAGAGGGGGTTAAGCCGGGCGCCAACGTAAGGCTCAAGCCATATCTCGTGAGCAGCCTGGGACAGGTAGGTACCGGAGAAAAAGACTATAGCGGAGATTTCGGATTTGACGCCAAATACGGTCTGACCTCGGGTCTCACCTGGGACTTTACATACAATACCGACTTCTCTCAAGTAGAGGCAGACGAACAGCAAATTAACTTGACGCGCTTTAATCTGTTTTTTCCCGAAAAGCGCGACTTTTTTCTCGAGAACTCCGGTATTTTCAGGTTTGGGGGCGTGGAAGACCGCACTACTGCGCCCGGCGCCGGTGGCCGTCAGAACGCCTCGGGCAATGACATGATTTTCTTTTTCAGCCGGCGTGTCGGCCTTTCGGATGACGGGAGTGTCATTCCCATCCTGGCCGGTACGCGGCTGACGGGACGGACGGGCGCTTATGAAATTGGTTTGCTGAACATACAGCAGCGAGAACAGGGTCTTTCAAATGCGACCAACTTTACGGTGGGTCGTTTCCGACGCAACATCTTCGGCAATTCCGACGTGGGAGTGATGCTGGCCAACAGGGAAGTCCAGGATTCGGCGCACTTCAATCGGGTGGTGGGAGCGGACGCGAACTTGCGCTTCGGCCAAAATCTCAACGTCAGCTCTTATATTGCTAAAGCGATCACTCCCTCGAGTGCCGCACGAGATCTGGCGGGCCGGGTCAGCGTGAACTATAAGGATCAGTTCTGGGATCTACGTTCTTCTTACACTGAAATCCAGGACAACTTTGTGGACGAAATGGGTTTCGTCCCCAGAAGAGGGATACGCAAATATGCTGGGTACTTCGGCATGACCTTCCGGCCCAAGAGCGTACGCAGAATCATCCGCCAGATCTTTCCACACATACAGATCGACTACATCCTGAACCGGGATGAGAACTTAGATACCCGATATTTGGATACTCGATATATCGATTATCACTTCCCAATCACCTTTCAAAACGGCTCGTTTATAGAGTTGGGAGTCAATCCAACGCTGGAGCGCCTGGTAAAGCGTTTCCGCATTCAACGCGACGTTTTCGTCCCGTCGGGAGTTTACAAGTTTGACGAATATTTCGTGATGGGCAGGAGTGACAACAGCCGGCGAATCTTCGGCAACATCCGATGGGCGGTAGGACGTTTCTACACGGGCTACAAACATACCTACGGCCTGGGTGGAACGTTCCGCCTAAATCACAAATTCAGCACGTCTTTTAGTTATACCCAGAACAACATTAATTTACCGCAGGGCCACTTCAAGACTGACTTACTTACCACACGAGTCAACTACTCGTTTTCTACCTTCATGTTTTTGAACGCTCTTATCCAGTACAACAGCGACGCGCGGCAGTGGAGCTCCAATATACGATTCAATATCATCCACCGCCCCCTGAGCGATCTCTTCATCGTTTACAACGAGCGCCGGGATTCAATTTCCGGGGGCTTGGTCGATCGGGCCTTGATTGGCAAGTTCACCTACATGATTTCGCGATAACCAAAACAGTGGCGCTGATCCAATCGCTTGCTCGCGTGCCGCTACCGGACCTTGGCTCCAACTCGGGGTCGCTAGTCGCGAAGGATGAGAACTGCAGCGGCAACAACTAATGTAACTCCGGTAACCAAGATTACCGCACCCGCAGTGGAGAGTCCTGCTTTGAGCTCGGTTATGGCCTTTACATCTCCAAAAGAGATGTTAAGGATTCTGCCGGCCGTCTCGAGGTCAAATGTCTTATCGCCTATGCCCTTGACGGTTCCTTCTTTCCGCTCTCCATCTTGGAGCAAAATGCGCACTCGCCTTCGCTCAAGCTTGACAACCTGCTCCTTCAAATCATCGCTTTGGCTAAGGGCTGATCTTAAAGGTGGATGAAGCTTAGTGGAATTCAGACTGCCTGCACAGCCACTGCTTGCCAAATAGAGAAACATTACAAGGCAAGCGGTTATTCTCATACACATGCCATCAGTCCTGACTAGCCATAATTAGCCAAAGGATTGCAAATCCGGCCAGGCCGAGGCCAACGACAATCGCGGCCAGCGCCCCCTTCGATCGTCGCTTGACTTCGGTCACTGTCTCAATGTCGTCAAATGCGATTCTCCTGGCTTGGCCGTCAACCCTCAAAATGAAGGTGCCTTCATCCATCGACTCAATTATTCCTTCTAGTAACTCGTGGTTCCTGAGTAGAACGCGCACGTTCCTCCATTGAAGTTGCGCGATGTGAGTTTTAAGTTGCTCGCGCCGGCGCCTGCGAATCTCTTCCGCGCGCTGGGTCTGACTCGTTTGCCAGGTGACAGCACTTTGCGTTAAGAAAACTTTGCGGCTACCACAACCAGACGCAACCTGAAGTATTAGGCACGCTATCGCAATGGTTTGCCGCGGCATTTGCTCTTAGCTTACATCGAGAACAATTTTCCCGAAATTGGTGTTCGACTCCATAAAGAGATGTGCCTCGCGAATCTCGGAAATGTGGAAAACACGATCAATGACTGGTTTCATGCGCCCTGATTGCAATAGTGGAAGCGCGAATTTCTCGAAAGCGCGGGTTGCAGCCACTTTTTCATCCAATGGCCGGACGCGCAGTGCGGTGCCGCAGATCTTGAGTCGTTTCATGATCAGCGTGCTTAGGTTGACTTGTGCGCTGGTGCCACTCAAGAGACCTACCAGAATCATTTGTCCTTTGTGCGCAAGTGCCCGAATATTGCGATCCCAATAGGCGGCGCCGACGACGTCGACAATTACATCAACCCCATGTCCTTGGGTGATCTTGTCGACTACTTCAGCAAAATCCTCCGTATGGTAGTTTATGCCGATATCTACCCCCAACTCCCGAGCGCGCGCAAGTTTGGAATTCGAGCCCGCCGTTCCAAAGATGGGGCACGCTCCGATGTATTTGGCAACTTGGATGGCTGCAATGCCGACGCCGCTGCCTGCGGCGTGAATAAGGACGCTGTTGCCGATACCCAGCTTGCACTGCGTGACGAGAGCATCGTGAGCCGTGATGAAAACCTCAGGGATGGAAGCCGCTTGATGCCAATCGAGAATGTCCGGCACATGCATCGCCATGTCGCCGGGTACGGCGAGTTTTTCGGCATGCCCCCCGGCGCTCGTAATTCCCATCACGCGCTCACCCAGCCGAAAACCGCTCACACAAGGCCCCATGACTTCAATCTCCCCGGCAAACTCAAGGCCGGGGATTTCGAGTGCGGTACGGGGTTCGGGGGGTGGGTACAGGCCTCGACGCTGAAGAATGTCGGCGCGATTCAGGGCAGTTGCACGGACGCGAACGAGCAACTCATTGGAACCGCATTCCGGGTCGGGAGCGTCGCGGTAACTGAGTCCTTCGACGCTGCCATGTTGGGCAATGACGACCGCCTTCATGCGTGTAGCTTTGCCATGACTTGCTGACTTGTAGGCCTGTCGCCCGGTGACTGCTCATCGCCTGCTGCCGACTTCGTCAATCTTTGCAGCTAGAATGAAATCGTTCTCCGTCAGACCGTTTACCTTATGCGTCCAAGTGATAATTTCTGCCTTGCCCCACCCAAAACAGATATCCGGGTGGTGATCCTGCTCTTCGGCAATGGCGCCGACGCGATTGGCAAAATCCAAGGCTTGCTTGAAGTCCGGAAACTTAAACTGCTTTTTAAGGTGATGATTTTCGACTACTTCCCAGCCGCTCACCTGTTGCTGGAGGGGCTTTATTTGTTCAGGAGTCAGTGGGGGCACGCCACCACGGCACGGGACACATTTTTTCTCGGCCAGCCTGTTCATGTGACTTACCTCTGACAAGATATGTTCCGAAGCTCGTCGGGTAATTTATCATCAGCCGAGTGCATGCGGCGACGGTCTGCCTTTGCCAGGCGGTCACCTACATGCAACGAAACTGCGAGCCTATTCTACTTGGACTCCATCCCTGTCGAGACAGTGTTTCCCGCCCGTACCCATTCGTTGTAGCCGCCCAGAAGAACACGCACATCCTTGACACCCAGCTTTTTTAGGTCCAGCGCCGCACGGGCACTGCTATTTTCGGCCACTCAACTGCAATAGGTGATAATGGTCTTGTCGGCGGGCAATTGCTTCCAACGATTCGCAAGTTCTGCAAGCGGAAGGCAAACAGCTCCCGGAATATGACCCGCTTTATACGCGTCAGTACTGCGAACATCTACGACCAACACATTGCCGCTTTTTGCAAGTTCTTTCAGGTCACTCAACGAAATCCGGGGGACCGCCGTGAGATCGTCTTGTTGTGCATAAACAGCGACCGTTGGAGTAACCAGGACCAATGCAATTACCAAGGGAATAAAGAGCTTCATCGTATGCTAACCCGCTTTGTAAAATTTCGCCGGGCGGTTACTGCCGCCCGAGCGATGTGAGAAAATTTACACCTTAATGACCACCCATCTGTCAGCTAACGGCATATCATTACCGCCAGTCCGTCGATAGATGGGTCCGACCCACGACTCTAAGATCCATCAATTCGATACGCTCCTTAATTGTACCGGGCCATCGCCGCACTTTCCAGCGATACTTTGCTTTGCTCTAGGGATCGTTCTCCCAAGCCAACCACCCAATGCAGGAGATTCTAGCAAAACAGGCGGCGCTATCCCGATAGAAAGAGAACGTACTGTGGAGGGGAGGAATTCAATTCTTTGAATTATTCTCCCTATAGATCTACAAATTTGGACGTAAAAGTGAGCCCGCAGGCGCTTTTGTCGAGCAACGTTCAATAGAATAGGGATTTAAAAACTGCAACGCCTCTGGACCTGAAGTTGCTTCTCCCTTAACTGATCTATTTTTGTAGCTTTAGAGGAAATTTGCAGCGCCGGCATATAATATCGCATATAATATGGCTGACGGAACAACTGAGTGCTAGTGAATCCTAGAGCAAAACCGCGTACGGGAGACAAGTCAGTCGGCGTCAAGGGCTCGTGGCTTTTTAAGCTTTCTACGAAAAATTTTTGTGAACCTCTCTCACTTTCCTGCCAATTCTTCAGGAGGGCAAAGTTATGGACTTGAGTCGCGTTAGAGTTACAGCGCTTCTTTTCCTTTTGGGATTATTTTTGATCTTCGTCGTTCCTGGCGCTGCACTGGGCCAGGGCGGGCCTCGAGGAGCGATTGCTGGGATGGTGAAAGACCCTAGCGGAGCATTGATCCCAGGCGCTCAGGTCGAGATCATCAGCCAAGAGACTGGGTTGACCGAACGGACTGTTATGACCGGTGACGATGGCCACTTCAGAGCCAGCCTTTTGCCCGTCGGGATATACAAAGTGGTCGTGACACTCACTGGGTTTGCCAAGGCCGAAGCACCCGATATTAAGGTCAACGTCGCGGAAACCACAGACGTGGTTATTAATTTGAAGGTAGGCGAGATCACGGAGACAGTAACGGTGGAAGGCGCGGCGGTAGCCGTGCAGGTGAGCGCCCCGACGACGGGACGGATCATCGGGCCGGAGACGGTAAGTCAGTTACCTCTTTCCACACGAAATTTCTTTGCGCTGCTCACCCTCTCTGCCGGGGCCAACAGCGAAATGTTCGATTCGGCCGCCCTGGGCCGGGGTCAAGTCACTGTCACCGTCAACGGCCAGCGCGCTGCCAACAATAACTATCAGCTTGAGGGGATCAATGCCAACGACTTCAACCTCCCCGTTCTGGACAACGTTCCACTGCCGAACCCATCGACCATCCAGGAATTTAAGACACAAACTGCCCTTTACGATGCCTCGACCGGCCGAAATGCTGGCGGCAATATTCAGGTAACTTTAAAGTCGGGCACCGAGAAGTATCACGGCGAGTTGTTTGAATTTTTCCGCAATGACGTTCTCAATGCGAATGACTTTTTCAATAACCGCGACGAAGTGGAGCGGCCGGTGCTGCGTCAGAACGCATACGGCGCCTCCTTTGGTGGTCCGGTCCCCTTCATGGAAAAATTCTTTTTCTTTGGAAACTGGCAAGGAACGCGGGCGGCCTCGGGAGCTTCTGCGGGCACATTCTTTAGCACAACCATGCCCGTGTTGCCCTCCGATCGCTCTGAGGCTTCCTTGATCCGCACATTCTTCCCTAACGGATTGCCGCCGGGGGTTACGCGGTTGGATCCCGTGGCAGTTGGGTTTCTGAATTTAGCGGAATCGAAATGCCCCGGTTTAGGCGGTGGCGGCTTCTGCATTCCCGCAACTGCGGGTACGCCAGGCGTAACGGAGACCGGAGTGAACTTAGGGAGAGTCACGCGCGCTGGCCTAGGAACTTTTGGAGCGGATCAGTTCACAATCACGATGGACAAGCAGCTTGGGGTAAACGACAAGATTACGGGGCGCTGGTTTTTTAGTCAAGCTGAAGCGGCGACACCCTTTGGCGGTACCCGCTCCACTCTTCGGTTACCCAGGTTGCTGCCGACTTCCAATCGGTTCTTGAAGCTGGGCTGGACCCGAGTGATTTCACCTACAACCATCAACGATTTTCGTTTCGGCTTCAACCGGTTTGTTTTCGCTCAGACTCCCGGTGAGCCCATTAGTTTAGGGGACGTTGGCGCGACTCGAGGCAATCAGAGTGTGATCCCAGCCGCGTTCCGTATCGCGATTACCGGTGGCGGCGCATTCTCCTTTGGCACGGACGTCAACGATGACCGCGGGGGGGCCTTTAACACATTTGAGTGGGCTGATGATTTTTCACTTACCCTGGGAAAACACCTTATCCGATTTGGAGGCGAAGCCAGTCGCTATCAGCTCAATCGATTTAACCGCTTCGCCACTCGCGGAAGCGTGACAATGCGAGATACGGCTGCCGGCGCTGGAGGAGAAAATTTCCCGGCGCTCTTCGGCTTCCAGAATTTTCTGTTGGGCCGGATCTCAGGCACGCAAGGGGGCGCGGGCTTTTTTAACGTCTACTTTCGGGCCACTGATTTTGCCGCTTATATCCAGGACGACTGGAAGCTTCACCCCAGATTTACACTCAATCTTGGACTTCGATGGGAGGGTTTGGCCTTTTCCCACGACAGGCAGAACCATCTTTCCAACTTCCGCGGCCTTTATGATGGCGACCCCGGACCGATTCGAATCATTCATCCGGAGCGTACTGCTAAGGTAGGAACACCTGGCGTTAGCAGTTGTACCTTACTTGAGTGTTTCGACAAGAACAATTTCGCGCCGCGGTTCGGCTTTGCATGGGATGTATTTGGAAATCAGCGGACGGCGTTACGGGGCGGCTATGGGATCTATTACGTGCGAACATCGAACCAGCCGGTGTTACAGACCTTTGGGGGATTGCCGTTCAATGAGCCTTCCAGCGCCTCTCCATTTTCTGTGACGCTGCGCAATCCCTTCCCCTCCAGCCGTCCGGATTCCGACTTCCCGCTTGATCAAGATCAAGTGGTTCCCCGGCTCATCGGCTTTAACGGAACCACGGGCGCCCCTATCTTTGAAACGGTTCCCGGGATTACCCCGGGCACTCCCCTCTCAGGGTTCTTCTTCTATCCAGCCCGGAATTTCGACGCGCCTTACGGACAGCATTGGACCTTGACAATTCAGCAGGAGGTCATCAAGGACTGGGTACTGGAGGTCGGTTATGTGGGAACCCGAGGCGTAGGTTTGATTGGGCCGGGACGGCCGCTGAACCCTGCGCAGGTTTGTACCAATGACAAGCCATGCGTAATTCCAGCGTCGATAGGCTCAGGCGTGAGTGTCCCAGCAGGAACTCCTGGAGTGCGCAAGAACGCCGACGGTAGCATCGCGATTACCGAGAGCACCGTTGCCAACCGTAACGCGAGGGTTCAGCCGTTATTTATGGGACTGGCCAACCTGCGCGGCTTCTTCCAGGAGCAGGCAGGACAATCCGCCTACCACGGCCTCCAAGCCACTCTGAGTCACCAGTTTGCCAGCGGGCTCTACTTCCAAGGGGCCTACACCTGGTCCAAGTCGATCGACAATGGTTCTGGTTCCGCATTCGTGGACGAGCTGAATGGTTTGTTGCACTATGGGAATCTGGAAGACCCCAAGGATAATTTTGGCGTTTCTGACTTTGATCGCACCCATCGTCTAACAGCTAGCTACAACTATGAACTCCCGTTTGCGCGGTGGGCCGGCATGGAGAATCGCGGGTTCTGGGGCAGGCTGTTTCATGGGTGGGCGATTACTGGGGTGACTACTTTTCAATCAGGCACGCCGTTTACAATTGACGACACGGGCGCGCTTATCATCAATGATCCGGAAGGGCAAAACGGCGTCAACCGCGCCACCCTGGCGCCCGGCAAGACTCTTAGAGATGCAGGCAATCGTGGCGATGTAAATAAGCGTATCGATGAATTCATCGACCTGAGTGCCTTTATCGCTGGCGGACTGTGCGTGAACTCCCAGAACCGGATTGTAGGTAGTATCTCGTCGACCGACGAGGCCTGCGATTCCGGGCTGGCAGCCGTAGGAAACGTCGGGCGCAACAGCTTCCGTGGCCCATTCCAGCAAAACTGGGATCTGTCGCTGGTAAAAACAACGAAGGTCTCGGAGACCGCCTCAGTGGAGTTCCGAGCAGAGTTCTTCAATATCTGGAACCATCCAGCGTTTCAGAGCCCGCAAGCGCAGGGGGACAACTTCGGCAATTTTGGAATTGTGGATGTCTCCAGCGACGATTCCTCAATTTTCAGCACCGTGAACCGTCCACGGATCATCCAGTTCGCTTTGAAGATCCATTTCTAGGAGTGGGTGACAATAGAGGCTGCGTTCCTGCGCGCTTCTATGATCTTCGACAGGGGAGGCCGAAGTTGGCCTCCCCTTTTTATTTTCCGGGACGCTTAAAAGTAGCTTTTTAAGTACTCTCTTAACAGTCGACAACGAAGGCGACCGATACGTTGCCGTATCGGAATTTTGATTGTTGTTGGATTTTGTATTTTCAATGATTGAGGTCAGTCGACTCAAGGAGTTCGCAACGAAAGAGAAATCGAGGATCCGAGTCTTCGGAAAATCAGACGTTCTTTTTTTCAGCATCAGTGCCCAAGGGGAGGTAGACTCGGCGGTTGTAGAACTGATTGCGGAGGATAAGCTGAACGAATTTTTCAGCGACGCGCTGGCAAATGCTGAACGATTCCGCATTGAGGGACGTTTCTGGAAACGCGAGCTGAACCGTTCCGAAATGCAGCGGCTGGTCGGCTCGGCCGACTGACGATGTCCATCGAGTGGCGGGCAGCGATGCGCCCGGTTTCCCCCGCTTGGCAGCCATAATCGCGCGGCCAGTCATCATTGCGGTTGTTCTCCGTCACGCACGCTCCTCGATCTCCAACTGGAAATATTGTTTGAGGCGCCGCATCATTTCGGCCAGCGCTGCCTCTTGCGAGTCAACGTCAAGAGACACCGAGGTGCCGAATTTTTCTTCGTGGACCAGGACGGCATCAGCATCGAGCCAAGGCAAGAGATAGACCTGCACTTCCCATGCATCTCCCCGCTTGCGCGCGCGCACCTCAGCGTCTCGTATTTCATCGTTCAAGGCGGTCCGGATTTTGAATCGCTTCACGTTGGTCATGGTCCACCTCAAGTTCCTCTTGCACACGAGCGTGCGTTCGCAGGATCGCCTCTCGCAATAGTTGCGGTTGGTCACGCCCAAAAAGATGGACCAGCGGCGCCAGTGTCTCGTGTCTAAAATAACTGTCGCCTAGTTGAAGCGAGAAAACTTTAACCTCAAAATGATCTCCCTGGGACCGGGTCTCAGCCGCAAAGAGTTGGTTTCTGACACGGAATCTTTGCCTCATCTCAAGCAAACGGAACTTCGGGAGGCGGAATCATCGGAGGAGGGGGGACAATCACATCACCGTTCTTACGCTTCTCAAAGATCGCGACACCGATGATTCCCCCCGCGGTGGCAAAAATCAACGCGAAGACCAACATAAAAAGGAAACCAAGCATCAAACCGATGATAGAAAAACCGCCACTACCTAAAATTGACAAGACGAAATCGCGCGCCTCTTCCGGAATTTCCGGCCGGTCCAACGCTTCCTGTACCTGTTCGATGATGCCGGCAGTCATAAACATTCTGAAAGGAACCGACAGCAAGGCATGGAGCACGCTACCAATCATGCCGGTCAGAGCGCCCAAAAGAGCGCCCTCTCCGAGAGAAATCTTTTGGGAAGCATCTTTCACATACAAATACGCGGCTGCCGTGCCGCCCAGAACCAGCCAAGCACAACAAAAACAGTTCAATAACTTGAGAACCGGAATCGCCGAGCCGCTCGCGAGTATCAATCCTCCAATCAGGGCGGGAATGAGCATGGAGTTTTTCATAGACGCTGAATCCACCGTTTGCCAATCAAATCCACCGCTTCGCGCTGGCCCTGTAAGAGAAACGGAGTTACCGCGAAAGAAAATAAAGTTGCGCTGCCAAAACGAAATAGCGCTAGGTCAGGATAAACCGCCAAGATTCCGTTGAGCGCGTCCAGCAATACGATGCCTAAGGCGCCACACAGCACGCCTTTTCTTGTGGAAATCTTGCAAACGAAGTTCAAGGTCAAAGCTGCGAGAAATCCGAAATAAAACCCACTGCATCGAGCGCACACGGCGAGGGGCTTTCCGAACAGCCAAAGAGATCGTTGGGGAATCTGATGGCAAATGGGCGCAAAAAACAGCCGCAACGCATCGGCCGATATCAGCGTAGGAAGTAGAATCGCTGAACACCACAAGCCTGTGAATAGAATCAGGCAAGCATGTAATTTTTGCATGTGGAATTGAGGAAAGATGCTATCACACCCTGTCGGATAAGTGGCGTGGATTCGACTGCAAATTGCGCAATGCTCGATTACAGATTCCAAATCGGAGCTTTTTTCTCGCCATTCCTCACTGGACCCTCCACCCGCTGCATGCTGATGCCCGCGAAAGATTCCTTCCCCTGTCGCCACCTCTCCTGTATACTAAAATCCCGTGATGAACGTCGTCGGAGTCATCCCGGCCCGCTACCTGTCGCAACGACTTCCCGGTAAGGTACTCCTCCCAATCGCTGCCAAACCCATGATTTACTGGGTCTACCAGAAGGCGCTGCAAGCCGACCTGGACGCAGTCTACGTAGCCACCGACCACGCGCAAATTTTTCAGGCGGTCGAAGATTTCGGCGGCAAAGCCATCTTGACCAAATCCGAGCACACTTCGGGAACGGAACGGGTCTCGGAAGTTGCTGAGAGAATCGCCGCGCGTTTTTTCGTCAATATTCAAGGAGACGAGCCGCTGATTGCTCCGGAAGTGATTCGCGCTGTGGCCGATACGGTATGCTCGGGTGTTAGCCCGGTAGTCTCCGCCATGGTCCAATTACACGATCCAGAAGGTTACCGCGATCCCACCGTAGTGAAGGTCGTTGCGAACCGCCAGGGGCGAGCTCTCTACTTTTCCAGATTGCCGATTCCCTATTACCTTGATACCAATCGCGGACCTTATTTTAAGCATCTGGGCATTTACGGTTACACGCGCGAATTTTTAACGAGCTTGAGATGTTTATCTGACAGCCGACTCGAACAGGCGGAAAAGCTGGAGCAATTGCGATTTCTGGAAAACGGAGTTTCCATTCATATGGTGCAGGTCGAACACGACTCTGTGGGAGTGGACACGGCTGAGGACTTGGAACGGGTCCGAAGGCTTTTTGAATCGCCTACGAGTTGGAAGGTCCAGTCGGAGATCGCAGACCATAAGTACCAACCGAAGGCCCGACTCAGATAACGTCCCTTTGACCTACGACTCGTGACCTATAATCCGGGACTCGGAGGGCAACGACAATACTTCAGAGATTTAGGATGAGAGAAGATTAGGAGGCATAATGGCCAAATTTATTTTTACTACTGGTGGAGTGCTCTCGTCATTGGGTAAAGGCCTGGCATCGGCTTCGATCGGGTGTTTATTAGAGGCGCGCGGTTTGAAAGTAAACCTGCTCAAGCTCGATCCCTATATCAACGTTGATCCTGGGACCATGAGTCCGTTTCAGCACGGAGAAGTTTTCGTCACAGATGACGGCGCAGAAACCGATCTTGATCTGGGGCATTATGAGCGCTTCACCAGTACCAAGCTGACGCGCGACAATAATTCCACCACGGGAAGAATTTACCAGACTGTCATCAACAAGGAACGAAAGGGCGAATTTCTTGGAAAAACCGTCCAGGTGATTCCTCACATCACCAACGAAATCAAAAACACCATCAAACGGGTGGGCGAGGGTGTAGACATAGCAATTGTAGAGGTGGGTGGAACCGTGGGTGACATTGAGAGCCAACCTTTTCTTGAGGCGATCCGGCAAATGCGTCATGAGATGGGAAGAGAGGAGACGCTGTTTGTGCATCTCACGTTGGTTCCGTACATTGGTACTGCGCGAGAATTGAAGACCAAACCGACACAACACAGCGTTAAGGAACTCCGCGAAATCGGTATCCAGCCCGACATTTTGCTCTGTCGAACCGATCGTTTCCTTTCCCGGGAGCTGAAGGAAAAAATCGCCCTTTTCTGCAATGTCCCGGTCGATGCAGTTATTACTGCGAAGGATGTCACTTCTATCTACGAAGTGCCCTTGGTATACAGCCAGGAGGGTCTGGACGAGATTATTATTCGAGACCTCCATTTGCCTACGGTAGAGCCAAACCTGGACCCATGGCGGCAGTTAGTGCATAAGATTTATCACCCACAGGAGACCGTGAAGATCGGTGTCGTGGGGAAGTATGTCGAGTATGAGGACTCCTACAAGAGCCTGAATGAAGCTTTGGCGCACGGAGGACTTGCCAATGACGTAAAGGTTGAGGTTCACTGGATTGAAGCCGAAGGATTGATGCCCGATACCGTTCCGCAGAAGTTGGTTGCTGAGATTCACGGCATTCTCGTCCCAGGTGGGTTCGGGAAGCGCGGCATCGAGGGGATGATTCAGGCGATTCGATACGCTCGCGAAAAAAAGGTTCCTTATTTTGGAATCTGCCTTGGCATGCAGACGGCTGTGATTGAGTTTGCACGTAATGTGTGTGGACTGGACGCTAACAGTTCTGAGTTCGATCCAGCCACGCCACATCGTGTCATTTATAAGCTGCGCGAGTTGCTCGGCATTGAGGACATGGGAGGCACGATGCGTCTTGGAGCCTATCCGTGTACTTTAGAAGAAAACTCGCTCGCCTTTCGCATTTATGGCATAAGGGAGATTTCTGAACGGCATCGTCACCGGTACGAATTTAATCGTGAATATGAAGAATTGTTGACTTCTTATGGATTGAAGATCAGCGGTAATTCTCCGGACAGAAATTTCGTCGAAATCATTGAGCTGGGAGATCACCCATGGTTCCTGGCATGCCAGTTTCATCCGGAGTTCAAGTCGAAACCGCTGCGTCCGCATCCTTTGTTTGCCAGCTTCATTGAAGCGGCGCTACAACGCAAATACAGACGCTCCTCCGGCGAGGCGACAGAAATCGCAGCCTCTGTGGGCGGCTCCGAAAGTGAAGTCGAATTATCGTAATGGAATGGCTTTGGATTCGGTCAAGGGATGGATTCGTGCAGGGTGCATTGCCACCACCAGGGATTTTGATGACCCATCACATCTTGGCTTAAGCGCATGACTAAGATTGAACCAGGCCACGTTGAAATTGACGCAGGAGGAACGTTGTTTTTTATTGCCGGTCCCTGCGTGATTGAAAGTCGGGACCACTGTTTGAAAATTGCCGAGGCAGTGTCGCATGTCCGGGACCGGCTTAAAATAGCGATTCTTTTTAAGGCTTCTTACGATAAGGCAAACCGTACTTCGATTCGTTCATTTCGGGGACCCGGGGAGCAAGAGGGATTGGACATATTGCAGCAGGTGCGGCAACAATTCGGCTTGGCCGTCTTGACCGATGTTCATGAGACAACGCAGGTTTGTGCCGCAGCTCAGGTGGTAGACGTGTTGCAGGTTCCAGCTTTTTTGAGCAGACAAACAGATTTAATCCTAGCCTGCGCCCGGACTGGAAAGACCGTCAATGTGAAGAAAGGCCAGTTCCTGGCCCCGTGGGATATGAAGCACGTCGTGGACAAGTTCCAGGCGACCGGGAATTCCAAAGTGATGGTCACGGAACGAGGCACTTCTTTCGGATACAATCAACTGATTGTCGATTTTCGCTCCCTTGTAATCATGCGTGAATTGAAGGTTCCTGTCATTTTTGATGCCACGCACAGTGTGCAAATCCCAGGAGGAGCCGGGACGGCGTCTTCTGGGAATTCCGAATTTATTGGGCCGCTTGCCCGCGCCGCCGTGTCAGTCGGAGTTGCCGGAATTTTCCTGGAGGTACATGACGACCCTGCCCGGGCGCTGTCGGACGGACCCAATGCATTACGACTCGATCTTTTTGAGTACCTGGTTGATCAACTGTTAGAGTTGGATGCAGTGTGCAGACAGCATACAATTGCGGGTTGACAGGCGGTAGAAACAGGAAATGAGCTTAGAAGATTTTCGACTCCAGGAAGTGCCCCGGTAGCGATGTCAGACAACGCGAAAGCGGCAATCCAAAACGCGAAATCGAGCAAAGCGCTCGCCCGCCAGGTCTTGGAGATAGAAGCAGATGCGATTCGTCGCCTCGCATGCCGGCTCGACGATGCTTTTCATGAGGCGGTGCAACTGATCGTGGATTGCCAGGGTCGAGTGGTAACCACCGGGATGGGAAAGTCTGGAATCGTTTGCAAGAAGATCGCCGCCACGTTGTCCAGCACGGGGACTCCCGCGTTTTTCTTACATCCGGCCGAGGCGGTCCACGGAGATCTCGGAATGGTTGTGGAAGGAGATGTTGTGATCGCACTCTCCAACAGCGGTGAGACTCCCGAAATACTACGGCTGCTTGAACGGATCAAGCGTATGGGGGTCCCAATCGTTACATGCACCGGCAATACGAATTCGACGCTGGCAAGAAGCAGCAACGTTGTTCTGGACGTGAGCGTCGATCGCGAAGCCTGCCCACTGAATCTGGCGCCTACGGCGAGCACTACCGCCGCGCTCGCGCTGGGAGATGCCTTGGCAATCGCCGTGTTTGATCGCAAGGGTTTTCGGCCCGAAGACTTTGCACACTTACATCCCGGCGGCGTACTGGCGAAGAAATTGATGCGTGTCGCCGACCTGATGCACACCGGTGATCAGATCCCGCAGGTATCCCCTGATGCAGCGATGGGCGAGGTGATCTATGAAATGTCTCACAAGGGATTGGGAATCACCAGCGTCGTCAATGCGGAAGGAAAACTGCAGGGAGTCATTTCCGATGGAGACTTACGTCGTTTGTTGGAGAGACGAAAAGATGTACTGCATCTGAAGGCGGAAGAATGCATGACGCGCCACCCGGTTACAATTGGAAGCGGGGAATTGGCAGTCGAAGCGCTGCGTCTCATGGAGGCGCGGAAGATCACTTCCTTGATGGTCATCGACGGCAACACGGTCCTAAACGGGGTCATTCACCTCCATGATCTCTGGCGGACGGAGCTCATTTAGCCAAAGCTTTGGAGGTAGTGATGACGGATCTCCCATAGCCCATAACGATCGATCGTTTGCCGAATCAATACCATGCTTACTTATTCAGAATTCATCGCCAAGCTAAAACCGATTCACCTTCTGTTGTTGGATGTTGATGGAGTAATGACCGATGGAAAGTACTACCTGACCAGCGCCGGGGAGGAGTGGAAAGGCTTTGCGTCGCTGGACGGCCACGGGATACGAATGGCGCAGCGAGCCGGCTTACAGGTGGGGTTGCTGACCGGGCGGGTGTCCGAGACGGTTGTCCGCTACGCGGGGAATCTGGACATCAAGATCGTGGTCCAGCGGTCCTTTCAAAAGGAAGTAGATTATGAGAAGATTCTGAAAGAACACAATTTTGTGGACGCCGAGGTGGCTTACATCGGGGATGATGTTGTTGACCTGCCGGTATTGAACCGATGTGGTTTCTCTGCGGTCACTCCCGACGCCGAGCCGTGGATCCAAAACCGCGCCTGTTACGTCACGCGCAGAAGAAGCGGCGAAGGGGCGGTGCGCGAAGTGGTCGATCTACTACTGAAGGCACAGGATAAATGGGATGCCGTAATGCAGCGATATCTCAAATAGCGTTGTCGTCTTCATTCTTGAGTTCGCCGGCAATCCCACCCCTGGCCCAAAGAATATGTGAAAACATTGGCAATGGCGCCTCAAGAATTGCACAAGGAGATACGCGGGTCAGTGAATGGTTGTTCTGCTTCGACGCAGAGCTACGAGCAAATCCTCTATTTGCTCCTGTTCCTCCCGCAGAGCCGTATGATCTAGATAATGCTCCAAGTCTTTTGCTGCGGCCTCCGGACATTCCATACGCGCCAGCAAAAGGCCGCGATCACGAAAATACAATTTCATTTCAGGCTGGATCGCAATAGCCCAGTTGAGCATCTCAACTGCCCGGTCGAAACAATTTTGCTTTACAAAAATATTCTTCAGATTTATCAGGATTCGCGCCAACACCTCCACCTTGGAGGCTGGCTTCAGGTAATCATCGCTAAACGGAAGGCGCCCTCCGGTGTCCTCGGCAAAACGGCTCTCACAATCGCTGCGCAATAAGATTTGGCCGAACTGGAATGCATCGATGTAAAAGACCACCGTTTGCGCATTGCGGATCAAAAAATGGCCTGGGAAACCAACCCCTTGTAATGTCAAGTGGAGGTAACGCGCCAGTTCAATGTACACAATGGCCAGAGAAATCGGGATGCCCAGCTTGCGTTCGATGACATCATTGAGATATGAGTTTTTCGGATCATAGTAATCACGGTGGTTAGGCCGAAATCTTTCTTCCTGATAAAAAAATTGGTTTAAGATTTCGATTCGGTCAATCACCGAGTCGGTGGCGCGATAGGCGATGGAGAGGTGCTCTCCCTGTTTTTCGAACCAGTCCAGATATCGGGCAAGGTCGAGTGTAGGATATTCGAACCTGGCAATGACTAGCGTCGGATGGGCCAAAGTCTCGCCGGGGGAAAGTGCCAGATGTTGGAACAATTCCAGGTTTCGATCCATGGCGCCATTCTAACGGTTTTGCGGTGCCGACTTCCATATCGGCGGCAGTACTTATTTGGAACTTGAAACGTGAAAATCGAAAATTTAAGATGTTGTCTCTGATAGTGGGTAAAGCGGGGTTGTTGAAATGGTATCAAAAAGGCTTCCCAAGCCTTGATTGCGGGTTCGATTCCCGTACCCCGCTCCATTTCCATAGGCCACAATCCGACTGCTGGTGGTACTATTTTCTCAGATTCGGGGAGTGTCGATTGTGGGATTTTAGCCCGGAAGCGTGAAACCCGGCAATCGACCGTGGAGGATCCGATCCAAAGTGAGCAGGAAATGAAACGGCTTGTTTGTTTTGTAATTCCGTTATTGTTGCTGGTTTCCCTGCGGGCGCAAAGCCAGCGGCAAGTACCCGTTGAAAGCTTGATCTACGATTTAAAAAATCCCGATCCCCAACGACGAAAGGAGGCAGCGCGCACGCTAGGGGGAAAAAAAGTGCGCTCCTCTGTATCGGCTTTGGTGGAAACTGTCAAGGATAGCGATTCACTCGTCCGTTTGGAAGTAGTCCGAGCTCTCGTCGCGATCAATGATCCGCGAGCGCTCGACGCATATGTAATCGCCTCCGGTGACATGCAGCCCGAGATTCGTGCGAAGAGCGTTGCCGGGATGGTCAACCTATACGTCGTCGAAGAGGGTGGATTCATCCACAAGACAAGAAAGATCATTGACGCACTAAATCCGTTTGATGTTGATTATGACAACCTCGTAGTGGAACCTTATGTGCCGGTTAGCGCGCAAGCGATCCAAGCGCTTTCGAAGCTGCTTACCGACCCGGATGCCGGAATTCGCAAGAAGGCCGCTCAGGCAATCGGGGTGCTACGAGGAGAAGAGGCGGCGCCGCTGTTGGTGGACCAACTTAAGGCGGAAACGGATTCCGGCGCAAGATTACAAATGATCCGCGCTATTTACAAACTCAGAGAACCCCAGTATGGCGCGGCAGTCATTCCCTTCATTCACGATGAGAACAAGTCGGTCCATGATGAGGCGATTCGTACTGTTGGATTCCTCAGAGCGAAGGAAGCAGTGGAGCCGCTTACAAACCTGTACAATATCGGCCCTGAAGAGCGACGGAAAATTTTCAAAATCATCCCCGCAAGCGGAAAAGACGACTTGCAATTTAGGCTTCTGGACGCCTTGGCGTACATCGGAGCGCCGGAGTCACAGTCGATATTCGCGCACGACCTGCACCACAAGGACGCGGAATTTCGACGCGCCGCGGTCGAAGGGCTGGGGCGCGCTGGGGCCAGACCCTCTGCTGTGTACCCAAAAGAAGAGAGTATCGCATTACTGCAAAATCAGAAGGAGGAGGAGGTTCGACCGGAGGTGCTCCTGGCAATTAACTACGCTCTCTACCGCCTGGGAGATGATATGCTCCTGACCGAGTTGATCAATGGGCTAGACAGCCCACGATACGAGCAAGCGCTCCAGTATTTGCTGGAATTTTCCTCTGAGGAAGCAAGAAAACTCTTTCCTTTTGTCCGGCTAAAAAGGAAGAAGGTGCAATTCGGTTTGATCACTGCGTTAGGCAGTGTGGGAGGAAGTGACGCCCTGCCGCTTTTGCAGGAATTGAGCAAAGACCGAGACTCCGCGATCGCAGCCACCGCCAATGAATCGATGCGTCGGCTGAATGCGCGCATTCAGTAATGGCATATTCAGATCTCCGCGAATTTGTCCACCGCTTGGAAAAGGAAAAGGAACTGGTACGCATTAAAGAACAGGTCGATCCCGTCTTGGAGGTTGCGGAGATTACTGACCGGATAAGCAAGAAAATTGGCCCTGCGCTGCTGTTTGAGAATGTTAAAGGTAGCGACATTCCCGTGTTAATCAATGCGCTGGGGTCTCCAAGGCGCATGAATTTGGCTTTAGAAGTGGACCATCTGGAACAAGTAGCCGAGCGCGTGCGTGAACTGCTCAACCTAAAATCGCCGGAAGGTCTACTCGATAAGATCAAGTTACTTCCCAAGCTAGCCGACCTGGCAAATTTTTTTCCGAGAATCGCGCGATCGGGCCCTTGCAAGGAGGTGATTCGCAAAGACGGCTTCTCTCTCAACGAGTTGCCCATCTTGCAGTGTTGGCCCCAGGACGGTGGCCGCTATATTACGTTTCCCATGGTCTTCTCCAAGAATCTTGTCAGTGGAAAGCGCAATTGCGGGATCTACCGGATGCAGGTTTACAGCGATCGAACGGCCGGAATGCATTGGCACATTCACAAGCATGGGGCGGCACACGGCCGGGAGCATTCCCGGCAAGCGTCGGAAAGGATGGAGGTGGCAGTCGCGATTGGCGCAGAGCCAGTGGTTCCTTTTTCGGCTTCCATGCCGTTGCCAGAAGATTTCGACGAGATGATGTTTGCGGGATTCTTGCGGGGAAAGCCCGTAGAAATGGTAAAGGCTGAAACCGTTGACGTAGAAGTGCCCGCCAGCGCGGAAATCATTCTAGAAGGGTATGTCAATCCTTTCGAGCTGAAAATGGAGGGTCCTTTCGGCGATCATACCGGGTTTTATTCCCTGTCTGCTGAGTACCCGATCTTCCATGTCACCTGCATTACGCATCGGAGGAATCCGATTTACCATACCACTCTGGTGGGCATTCCGCCGATGGAGGATTGCCACATGGGTAAGGCGATCGAGCGAATCGCGTTGCCGATCATTCAGAAGCAATTGCCGGAAATCGTCGACATGCATATGCCGTTTGAAGGCGTCTTTCATAACTTGATGATCCTCTCTATCAAGAAGGCTTACCCGGGTCACGCAAGGAAAATCATGAACGCCATCTGGGGGATGGGGCAGGCAATGTTTAGCAAGTGCATCCTCGTCTTGGATCACGACACAAACATTCAGAACCTACGCGAAGTGACCTGGAAGGTTCTCAATAATATTGATCCCGAACGAGATATCGAATTTGTAATGGGTCCGATCGATGTCCTCGATCATTCCTCCCGCTTACCACAGTATGGATCTAAAATGGGCGTAGACGCGACACGAAAATGGCTAAACGAAGGCTTTACCCGTCCGTGGCCGGAGCCTGTGACCATGTCCGACGATGTAAAATCCAGGGTAGATGCGATGTGGTACAAGCTGAACCTTGCTTGAATGACAAATCCCGGCAATGATCCTGTCCGTTGCTTTGCCTCGCCCACTTCCGCGCAACTTCTATGAGCGCAATGCCCTGCAGGTCACGCGTGACTTGATCGGCAAGGTGCTGTTGAGACATCTACACAACACGGTTCTAATGGGCCACATTGTAGAAACGGAAGCGTATATTGGAGAGGATGACCCGGCCTGTCATGCCGCGCGGGGCTTGACCCCGCGCACGCGCATCATGTACGGGCCTCCTGGATTCAGTTACGTCTACTTCACTTACGGAATGTACTACATGCTCAATGCGGTCTGTGACCGAGAGGGCTTTCCAGCAGCAGTTCTCATCCGTGCGGTTGAACCGATTGGCGGCTTGGAGGAGATGATGCAGTTACGAAGCCGACACAGGGAGCATGGCCTGACAAACGGTCCAGGCAAATTGTGCGTCGCGTTCGGCATCACCAAGGAGCTAAACGGAGTCGATCTGACTCTCAAAAACAGCCCCCTGCAGATCTGCGAAGGTGATGAAATTACTACCGTCGCCTGGAGCGGACGTGTGGGTATCAGGGAAGGAGGGGAGAAAATGTGGCGTTGCTTTGTTCCTGGCAATCCATCTATCAGCCAGGGAAAGATTAGGCTGCGGCCGATAATGGGCCGCACGAGCCGCAAAGTCACAAGTCGCAAGTCGAAGGGTCACAAGTCAAAGTCGAAAGTTATGCCTGGACTAAAGACCTGAGACTTCAAAGGAATCCGGTATGCGGGGCAAACCCCTATCACAAAAAAAGCCCTTCTCGACCCATTTGGTAGGGGCGCATGTCTCCATTGCAGGCGGCATACAGAACGCGTTCGCTCGTGGCTTGCAGATTGGGGCGACTGCGATTCAGATCTTCTTGAAAAATGCCAGCCAATGGAAGGCGCGCCCCTACGACGTTAGGACCATCGAAAGTTTCCAGCAGAATTGGAAAAGTTCTGGCATTACCTTCGTTGGCGCTCATGACAGCTACCTGATTAATCTCGCCGCTTCCGATCCCGTGATTCACCGACGATCGGTAGAAGCGCTATGCGATGAACTCGATCGTGCGGAGCAGCTCGGCCTTCGTTACCTGGTCGTCCATCCAGGATATCAGGAATCTAAATGTGCTACGCCGTCTACTTCATCGTAAATCATCTAGAAGAACGCAAGCTCGAATTCGTCGCTGAACTCACTCACAGGATTCGAACCGGCACCATAATAAAGGTGACAACAAATATCGCCAACGCCGCCGCCCCCAGCGCAATCCGGCCATTGCCAATGGGAACGTTGTCATCCAGCGGCCTTGGATGTTTTAAGCCGATGAGAAACAGGACGATTCCAAACAGAAGATAGCCGGGCATGGGGAATGCGGCCAGGCTGATCAACAGGAGGAAAAGGACCGAGCCGAGCGAAACCCACCGGTGACCCTTTGCCCCGAGCAGGGCAAAGACCAAGTGGCCTCCGTCTAACTGACCAACGGGAAGAAGATTCAGGCTCGTCGCCAACATTCCAAACCACGCCGCAAAACCAACGGGATGCAGATTCATTTGAAAGTCTTGCCCGTGAAAAATAAATTGTGACAACCACTTGAACAATAAAGGCTCACCAAATTCATAAGCTCCTGTAACAATCCTTCCTTGGTAGATAGTCGACAGCTTCAGGCCCACAATCAAGGCCGGGATCAACACCACAAAGCCGGCGATTGGACCGGCGATCCCGATATCAAAAAGCTGGCGTGAATTTGCAAAAGGAGACTTGATTCGAATCACAGCACCGAAAGTCCCAAACGGGTTAAAAATGGGCGGAGCAGGTAAAACATAAGGGTACGTGGCATCAATTCCGTAGTGTCGGCACATCAAGAAATGACCCATCTCATGGGCCATCAAAATGGTGAGTAACGTCACGGAGAACGGCACTCCCATAAGCCAGACTTCCGGTTCCAAAAGGGAAGAGAATTGAAGCATAGGAATTCTCACGCCTGTCTGTCGAAGGAAACCGAACTGCATGAAGATACCTGCCAGCAGCGTCGTAAACACGGTGGTAAGAAATAATATGCTAGGAAGAATGATCCGGGGGCGATGCTGAATTGCAGGAACAGAATGCAGGCCGAATGACGAGGCTAAAATTGCGCGCTCCGATTCAAGTGGCTGAAGCTCGTTTTCACTCAAGAGAAATTCGCCTACGTTTCGTGTCTTTCGCCCTGGTAGAATCGAATCTCTTTTCCTGGCTTGAAACGGACCGTCTTGCCCGGAGGAATGGGAACCTCGTCTCCGGTTCGCGGATTTCGCCCAATTCCGCTTTTTCGAGGCTTGACCATGAAGACACCGAATCCTCGCAACTCTATCCGATCCCCGCGGTGCATCGCAGCCTTGAGGGAGTCGAAAACGGATTCGACGGCCATTTCGGCCTTAACTTTCGCGATTCCGAGTTCTTTGGAAACCCGGTTCACGATATCTTGTTTTATCACCACTCCTCCATGGGATACTTAAGAATTTTATTGTGGTCTAAAGAAACATGTCAATCTAAAAGTATGTAATACAAGGTGTTACATAGAATCGACCCGCACGTAAATACAATGTGTTAAACTTCCAAGATGATGATGTAAGTTGGACGTCAGGGGTTTCACACGTTTTCAGCGCCATGTTACAGAGACTGCCGAAAAAGAGATTGTGTGATACGGACCACGAGGTGTCCCTTTAAGTCATGGAGCTGAGATCTTATGACGATTCAACCAGATAGCTGGATTCGGAGGATGGCTTGGGAGGCAAAAATGATCGAGCCGTTTTCGGAATCGCTCGTGAGCACGGGCATTTCTTTTGGCACCGCTTCGTATGGCTACGACATGCGGATTTCTGACGATTTCCGTGTTCTGCGACCCGATGCAAGCGGAGTCATCGATGCGAAGCGTATCGATGAAAAGCTATTCGATAAAGTGACTGCCGATGTCCTGGAGTTGCAGCCCCATTCCGTGGCAATCGGTCGATCCGTAGAGTACTTTCGGATTCCCCGCGAAGTGCTCGCCATTAGCTTCGGCAAGAGCACGTACGCACGATGCGGGTTGGTCGTAAACATCACTCCTTTTGAACCAGAATGGGAAGGGTTTGTCACCATGAGTCTTTTGAATTCGTCGCCATTGCCGATTCGAGTTTATGCCAACGAGGGAATTGCTCAGGTGATTTTCCTGCAGGCCAACAGCGTGTGTGACATCTCGTATCGAGATAGAAAGGGAAAATACCAATCGCAGCACGGAATTGTTTATTCGAAGGTGAAGAAAGAAAAGTGAAAGGTAGCTACGACTTTAAGCAGATCGAACAAAGACGGCAGAAAAAGTGGTTTGGGAATCGGGAGTTTGAAGTCTCAGAAAGAAGCGACAAGCCGAAGTACTACGCTCTGGAAATGCTGCCCTATCCCAGCGGCAGATTGCACATGGGACATGTGCGTAACTACAGTTTGGGCGACGCGGTGGCGCGCTATAAGTGGATGCGTGGCTTTAATGTCATCCATCCCATTGGCTGGGATGCTTTCGGCCTTCCCGCGGAAAATGCCGCGATTAAACACAATTGCCACCCGGAAAAGTGGACGCTTGACAACATCGCCTATATGAAGGCGCAGTGCGTGCGTCTTGGAATCAGTTACGACTGGAGCCGCGAGATTACTACTTGTCTACCAAACTATTATCGCTGGAATCAGTGGTTTTTCTTGCGTATGTATGAGCGCGGCTTGGCCTATCGCAAGAAAGGGACGGTCAATTGGTGCCCGATGTGCCAGACCGTACTGGCAAATGAACAGGTCGAGAATGGGCGCTGTTGGAGAGACGACAGCGAAATCGAGACGCGCGAACTGGAGCAATGGTACTTTCGCATCACCGATTATGCTGAAGAACTGCTGCACGACCTGGAACAGTTGAAGAGCTGGCCGGAGAAAGTACTGATCATGCAGCGTAACTGGATCGGCAAGTCAGAGGGCGCGCGCGTGCAGTTTCCCGTTAAAGGGCGCGAGCCGATTGAAATATTCACTACGCGGCTGGATACCATATACGGCGCTACCTTCCTTGTTCTGGCGCCTGAACATCCACGCGTAAACGAAGTCATCTCAGCACACCCGGACAGAGAGCGCGCGATGGAACAAATTCGAAGATACCGCGCGCAACAGAAAATTCGGGAAGGATCGGAAGCGGAAAAAGTCGGCCTTTTCAGTGGCAGCTACGCCACCAACCCATTTACCCGGGAGCGCGTACCGATCTGGATTGCTAATTTTGTTTTAATGGAATACGGGACCGGAGCCATCATGGCCGTGCCCGCTCATGACGAGCGCGATTACGATTTTGCGCGGATATATGGCCTGGAGATCCGTCAGGTAATCGAACGGCTCGATGGCTCCGATACAGACTTGCCTTATTGCGAGTACGGCCGGCTCGTTCGTTCTGGAGAATTCACCGGCTTGGAATCGACTGCTGCGTTGCAAAAAATGCACTCCTGGATCAAGGAACAAGGGATTGGCGAGGCCACAATTTCCTATCGACTTAAGGACTGGGGCATTTCACGCCAGCGTTATTGGGGAACGCCGATCCCCGTCGTCTATTGCGACGTGTGCGGAATCGTGCCGGTTGCTGACGATCAGCTCCCCGTGGAGCTGCCACACGTGGCGACCATCAAGCTCGGAGCGTCGCCTCTCGCTACCGTTGGCGAATTTGTCAACACCTCTTGCCCTCGATGCGGCAGGCCAGCCCGGCGGGAGACCGACACCATGGACACGTTCGTAGATTCTTCCTGGTACTTTTACCGGTACTGCGACCCGAACAACTCCCATATGCCCTTCGATCCGGAAAAGGTGAAGTACTGGTTTCCGGTAGAGCAATACATCGGTGGAGTTGAGCACGCGATCCTCCATTTGATTTACATGCGTTTCTTCACCAAGGTGATGAGAGATTTAGGGCTGGTGTCGTGGGATGAGCCGGTTCTGAGCCTGTTTACGCAAGGGATGGTCACCAAGGACGGAGCCAAGATGGCGAAATCCAAGGGGAATGTTGTTGATCCCGATCAATTTGTGGAGTTGTTTGGCGCAGATACAGTGCGACTGTTTATCCTGTTTGCCGCACCTCCTGAAAAGGATCTTGATTGGAGTGAGTCCGGGGTTGAGGGCTGTTTCCGTTTTCTGAACCGAATATGGCGCCTTTTCTCGCGTTACGAAACTCACATCACTCGCCTCTGCGACACGGTTGAAGTACGCAGCGAGGAAGATAAGAAAATATTACATAAGCTGCATCAGATGTTGCACCGTGTCGGCGCCGATATGGGCCGCTTTCACATGAATACAGCGATCGCAGCCATCATGGAATTCTTGAACTCCCTCGCCGACTATGATCATACCGTCGAGAAGAACTGGCCTTTACTGGGTGAGATTTTCGCTAAAATGGCCTTGGTGCTGTCGCCGTTTGCTCCGCACTTTTGTGAAGAGATTTGGGAGCGACTGGGAAACCGCGGCAATATTTCCTTCCAGCCCTGGCCCGAGGCGGATCCGATTTGGGTGGCAGAAGAGCGAATTGAAATCGTCGTTCAGGTCAACGGAAGGGTGCGGGGAAAGTTCTTGGTGCCGGCGGGAATCGACGAGGAGGGTTGCACACGTTTGGCTTTGCAAGATCAGCGGATTCGGAGTTACCTGGAAGGGAAAACGATTCATAAGATGATTTATGTTCCTGCGCGACTTCTCAACATTGTCGCCGCTTAGCAAAAGCAGATTTCCGGACTAGAAGACGGTTTGCAAAGTTTGTCTTTTAACCTGGGTCGTTTGCATACCACAAGGAGGAATGGAAGAGGGCAAGGTGGCCTTTCAATTTAATCGTTGCAATTTATAGCCCATGGCCTTTCCACCGATCCTGTCACCGTCGAGCCAGGAATGCACGCTTCAGTCGATAAGACCTTACAATTTACACTCCGGAATGCAAAATCCACATTCGGGTTCTTCCTCTGCCTGGTGCTCGTTGCGTGCGGCTACCGGGTCAATACGCCAGTCCCTTCCATCGCAGGGATTCAGACGCTCGCGATCCCCACGTTTAAGAATTTGACTTCGGTTTTTCAGGTGGAGCAGCGGCTTACTCGCGCCCTGATCGAGGAGTTCTCCCGCCGCAGCACTTACAAAATAACTTCCACCGAATCGGGGGCTGACGCAACCATTCAAGGTGAGGTTCTTACGATGTCGGCGGCGCCGGTCATCGTGGGAAACGAATCCTTCGGCACGACGTTCCTCGTCACCCTTAACGCTCGTGTCCGGATGGTTAACTTAAGAACCAATGAGGTTTTATTCCGCAATGACAACTATCTGTTTCGCGAGGAATATGTCATTAATCGCGATATCAAGCAGTTTTTCTCAGAGATGAATCCCGCGCTGGATCGCATGGCGCGAGACTTCGCCCAGAGCGTTGCCGCCACCGTAATGGCGCGGAATTAGGATGCCGACCTCTGGTTTCTCTCCATCGATGTTTGATCTCGATCCGTGACAAACGATTTCATTCCAGCACTCCGCATCCAGAAAGTGATTCAGAAGGAGGTTTCACCTGCATATCTGCTTCTCGGTTCAGATCCTTATCTGAAGCAATACGTCGTGAGTGCCTTCGAAAAGCGTATCGACCCTGAACTGCGAAAACTCAATGTTGCCCGCTTCACAGAGGCTGAATTCCAAGTCTGTTTGGACACCGCCCGAACCCTTCCAATGATGGCGCCCCAACGATTGGTGATCTTGGAGGATGTATCAAAGTTAAAAGAAGCCGATTGGCGTGTTCTCTATGCTTATCTCGAAGAGCGGAACGGTTGTACGATTTTGTTGTTAATCACTTCCGGGTTGCACCCGACTCGGATCAACAAGATCGCCCGTGTGGCAGCGGTCGTCTCCACCGAGGAGCCTGATTTGGCCGAAGCTAGATCGATGGTTGAAAAATCGTTTCGCAAAGATGGATACGAATTGGGTCCTCGAGTAGTAGACGAGCTGCTGGACCAAATCGGAACGAGCATGCAGGCGTTGGTTGGGACGATTGAGAAACTAAAATTGTTTCGGCTGCAGGAGAAGACTGTCTCCTTCGAGGATGTCGCCGCCTTGTCCAGTCACGTGCGGTCCCATGAAATTTGGGATCTGACCGACCAAATGGCGATGCGCAATCGAAGGCGGTTGCTGTTATTGTTAGACCGCATGTTGGCCCGCGGCGCAGTTCCGCTAGTGTTATTGAAGAGCATCTATAGCCATTTTGCTGGGTTATTGGTCGTAAAAGAGCTCGCAAAGAAAACTACAGAGGAATCACGTCGGGGCGTGATAATGGAGGCAGCCGTCTCCAAAGGGAGCGGCATGAATCCCTATTACGTGCGCCGCCTGCTGGAACAATCCAGGAGCTTTAGACTTTCAGAACTGACGAGCGCCCTGCGTGAGCTACATCGGACTGACGGCGCCTTCAAGAGGAGCGCCCTCCCGGAAAAACTGTTGCTTGAAACCGTGCTCATCAGGATCACATCTCGCTCGGAAACGGAGTGAAGGCTAGCGGTACGAGTTTGTCTCCGAAGAACGTGGAGTTCTGCTATTCGATCTGTTGGACGCCAACAATAACGTCAACGTCTTCGCTTCTACTTCTATCTCTATTTTTCGCGTTACCGGCGAGGCGATGGCGGAGTTCAGCCTTGCGATGGATCTGTCCGGCGTTCCCGAGGGATCAGTCACGTTGAAGGTCACGCTGAGAAAGATCACAGCCGACAACAGATCGGAAGACGTTGCGGAAGCGCGTCTGAAAGTCAACATCGCCCAATTGAAAATCACGTTGCTCGTCCTCTCCGACAGGGCAATAAACCCGAGGGAAGTCCCAGCGCTGCCGAAAGCTGTGGGTCTCAAGGAGGTGAACGATATCTGGATTTTCCGCGTCGCGGTCAACGCAGCGCCGGTCGATCGCCGTATCGTCCTGAGAATGAAAACCGTGCGTTTTAACGGCGCGGCGACTGCGCCGGTAGTCATTGATGCGGTGGAGATCCCCGCTAGATTTTCGGGCAATGTTGACTTGGAAACCGATTCTCCCTTCAGGGTTCCAAACAACTACGACTGGTTTGACTTCGTCCTTCTGCTGCAAAACAAGGACGGAAGTTCCACGATCCTGTCCCCTTCGATTCGTGCAGAGATCGAAAGGATTGATGTTCTTGACCTTATACCGAGCAGCGGGGACATACAAGTCACCCCTACATTACCTCGGAACTTCGTGATGGAGTTGGATTACCGTGTGGTTGATCCGGGCGCATTTAGTATCAAGGCAGACCTGGAGGCCCCCAAATGGTGATGTTCTTTGGTCTGGTGAGTTGTTGAAGGATACCGGCCCGAAAGCTGCGGTTCAAATCGTCAACTTCCGAGTTGAGCAATTAACGCAGAATCTTCAAACAGGGAGCGCCGGAATCAGGTTTCACGTGAAGCTGGAACCTCGCTCCGAAAATCAAGCCTTCGTTTTTACTGGTAATTTTAACAGCGTGGCGACGCTAAAGATTCCGGTGGGTGACAACAAAATCGTACCGATTCCCGGTGGCCGTATATTGACCAGAAAGAACGACACGGAGCGCGAGGTAGGCGGCATTGAGCGTCGAATAAGTCCGGCTGCCTTGTTGACAGACGTCCTAATAACTGGAGGCACCAATTTGTTGAAGCTTGAAGACATTTCAAGCACCCACGCTACCACGGTCGATCTATGGAAAGACTTCATTGGAATGAACAAAGTCTGGGAATTCAGGCCGCCCATTCCGGCGGACGGAACCTTCAGCGCCGACCTCACACTGACCTACGACGACTCGGACCTGCCCGACGACCCAAATTTCGTCGAGCGTTGTTCTGCGGGCAATTGGTGAAAGTGGCGCCGATCTGGCAGCGCCCGTAACAATCGCACTGGACGCGGGAAAGCAGTACAACCGCGAAGCGCGCGAGATCTTCGGCTTTGCCGCAGAGGATCTGAATGTGGGGTCGATCGTCGTGGAAAGCAGCATCAGCGGGATATTGGGCGATGTAACGTTTGGCGACGGCTCGCCGGCAGAAAAATTCCGCGCGTCGATCCCGCTGGATCGCAAGCCCAATCGGAGAGCCGCTTTCGGGCACGTGGCCAACGGAGGCGGCTTCTACACCGGTCTTGCCGTTTTCAATCCGTTCGATGAGGCGGCGAACCTGAATATCAAGGTTTACAAGACGGACGGCGCTCTGAGTGGAAGCTCCACGGTGACGCTGTCGCCGCGGGGGCGGTTCTCCAAGCTGCTGCTTGAACTGGTAGTTGAATCAACCGGGCAGCTCGGCGGGTACTTTGTAGTGGAGGCGGATCGTGAGGTGTCGTCTTTTGCGCTATTCGGGGCGTCGGATCTGAGCTCGTTGTCGGCTATTCCGGCGCAATAACGGGATTTACCAAGAGGCCCCCAAGACGCCAAGACGCTTTGTTGCGATGACAGGTTTTTTCCCTTATACTGTATTTTTAGTAGCAAGGAAAAAAGAAATCTATGGCGAACACCAAATCGGCAGTCAAATCCGCACGGCGCAGCTTGGCACAGCGCACAGTAAATCGTAGAAACAAGAGTATCTTGAAAAAAGCTCTCAAAGAGGCGCGTAGCACCAAAACACAAGGCGTCGACATCGAGAAAGCGTTGTCAGCCGCTTACTCAGCGCTGGATAAGGCAGTTTATAAAGGAATCCTCCACAAGAACGCCGCAACTCGCCAGAAGCAGCGGCTGGTCAGGCTACTGCGTGGGCAGACGAAAACAACAAATCTAGGAAAGGACTCTCCCGGCTCTCCTTAACGAGAACTGAAGGCGATTATCGCCAGTGTTTCCATTCGTCTCACGAAACCGCACTCAATACTCCAATCCAACATTACCGCATTGGTTTCAGACCTCTAAGGGGGTGGCGTCATTAGAAGGGTGTTTTCGTTCAGCACGACGGAGGGAACGCTAACTTAAGTCTTAGATGAAAAAAATCGTCCTGCCAGATCGGGGAGCGGAAGTGCTCTTCGATGTGAATGATCAAAATGTTCGCTACCTCGAATCTTTATTTGACGTCCAAATCAGTGCTCGGGGAGACAACCTCTTCATTGAAGGGGAAACTCATGATGTGGAGGCCCTGAGCAAGATCCTTACCGATTTTTCCGCTCTCGTCGACCGAGGCGAAAAATTCCGAAACGGAGATCTAAGGACTGCTTTCAAGCAAATTGCCGAAGATTCGGCGCTTTCGCTGCATGATTTTTTCCCAAAAATACAGATCCTAGGCGCAGGAGCCCGCCAGGTCTCACCCAAAAGCCCCCACCAACGAAAGTATATGGAGGCCATTCAGAACCACGATATCGTTTTTGCAATCGGTCCCGCAGGAACCGGCAAGACCTACCTGGCCGTGGCAATGGCTGTTTTCTATCTCATTACAAGGAAAGTAGAACGAATCGTGTTAACGCGCCCGGCGGTAGAGGCCGGCGAACGGCTAGGGTTCCTGCCAGGCGATATGCTGGAGAAAGTTAATCCTTATCTGAGGCCTCTGTACGACGCGCTCTATCACATGCTCGACCCGGAAAAAGTAAGCAAATTCATGGAGCGTCAGGTCATCGAAATCGCGCCTCTGGCTTTCATGCGGGGACGAACCCTGGGCGACGCATTTATCATCCTGGATGAAGCGCAGAACACAAGCCCCGAGCAGATGAAGATGTTCCTTACACGTATCGGCTTTAACTCCAAGGCAGTCATCACGGGCGACATCACCCAAGTAGATTTACCCCCAGGAAAACGTTCCGGTTTAATTGATGCCATCCGTGTCCTAAAAGACATACCCGGTCTTTCATTTTGCTATTTCGATGAACGCGATGTAGTCCGCCATGAACTGGTCCAGTTGATTATCAAGGCTTACGAGAAAGACTCCCCGTCTGGGCTCGAGTCATCTGCGCCTTTGGAAGCAAAGAGGGACAATCGTTACCCCAAGCCTACAGATCCTTCCTAGCGGTCGTGGGCGACGCCTGAAAGAAGACATTCCATGACAAAAGGAAAACTGCGAGTGGCGCTGTTCATGGGAGGGCGGTCCGCGGAGAGGGAAGTGTCTCTGAAGACCGGAAAGATGATTGCGTGGTATTTGGACAAAACCAAATACGAAGTGCTCCCCCTGGAGATTGATCCGGACGGCAGATGGCTGCTTGACTCTCCTACTTTGCAGGAAATCCAGGGTGCCGGGCAGGCAACCGTAGATTCTGCGCTGATTCGCTATTTATCTCCGGCTGCGTCCCCACTGGAGCGCAACATCGACGTGGCATTTCTGGCGTTGCACGGTCCCTGGGGGGAAGACGGAACCATTCAAGGCATGCTGGATCTACTCGGAATTCCTTACACTTGTTCCGGTGTGCTGGCCTCCGCCTTGGCGATGGATAAATTCCGCATGAAGGCCTTCGCTCGAGGCCTCGGTGTACGCGTCCCAAGGGATCAGTTGCTTTCCAAAAGGGAGTACGAAAACGATCGCGTGGTGGTCTTGGCCAGGATCGCTGCTCTGGGCAAGAAGATTGTGATGAAGCCCAATTGCCTCGGTTCATCCGTGGCGACATTCATCATTGAATCCATGGAAGACCCCGGCCAAATAGAAGATGCCCTGCGTGAGATTTTCGAACTGGGCCAGGATGCAATCGCAGAGAACTTCATATCAGGAAGTGAAATCACTGCTCCCATCCTGGGCAACGGTGACCCTGAAGCACTGCCGTTGATTGAAATCATCCCGAATCTCGGGCCTTTTTACGACTACCAATCCAAGTATGCGGAAGGCGGATCAGACCATATTATTCCGGCCAGACTATCGAAGGCATTAACAGCACAAATCCAAAAACAGGCTCTCGATATTCATGTCCAACTAGGTTGCAGAGGGGTCACGCGGTCGGATTTTATCGTCTGCGGTGGGGAACCGTACTTTCTGGAAATCAATACCATCCCCGGAATGACTGCTACTTCTCTCGTACCCCAGTCGGCCCAGGCTGCCGGCTACGACTTTCCCGAATTCCTCGACAAGTTAATCGAGCTGGCCCTGGAAGGTAGGGACCTGTCAATAGCGGAGTTACGCTAGAATTTCCAACGTCGGATACAGATATCGAACTGGACCGATTCCTGAGAATTTTTGCGACATGGAGTACCCACGTGCCGTGTGGCAAGCCAACATTGGCAACCCGACACTGGAGATGCGAAATTTCAAGTTTTGGTCCGTTGAATCCTATTTTCCGCTTTGATAAAGTGTAGTTAAAAATGGCAACATGTCAAAAAAAGGAGGCCAAACATGCGGGATGAAGAAATCAAGGACCATTTAATCAGTACGGATAGCGAGTTCCGCAAATTGATGGAACAACATCATTCGTACGACGAACAATTAGACAAACTCACCCGCAAACCATTTCTCTCTGAAGAAGAGAGGCTCGTGGAAACCGTTCTCAAGAAGAAAAAGTTGGCTTTGAAAGATCAGATGCAGGCGCGAATCCTGCGCGCTCAGATGACCACTCGCGGCCACTGATCGTCAAATCGTGGAACTTGCGTTGCAGATTGCGGATTACCCAGGAAGCAACCGGCGCATAACTTCCGAGAATCTACGAAGATTTCGACATCCAACTCATTGGCTCCCGAGCCGCAAACAGCCCGCGGGGAGCTGGCTCTATTGATTCAGGAGCGGCGATGTAAAGTTCGGTCAATCCTCGATCCAAAACCCGCACTGCTATGAGGGTCGCCTCTGACGCCTACCGCTTCTTAATTCCCTTATTCTCGATAGTGGCGGCGCTGTCTGCTTTTGCCGGTTGGTACCGGGTGACGGGACTGCTGGCGGTGCTTTTCGTTTTCGTACTCTCTTTTTTTCGCGATCCAGAGCGACGCATTCCTGCTGGATCTGCTTTGATCGTTTCCCCGGCCGATGGCAAAGTAGTTCGTATTGCAGCGGCGACCGGCGAACTCCCTGTACAGATTAGTACTTTCCTATCGGTCTTTGACGTACATATTAATCGAGCGCCGATTGCTGGACGGGTGCAAAAGATCGAGTACCGGAAGGGTAGATTTCGAGCCGCCTTTGATGACTCTGCTTCCGTGGAGAATGAGCAAAGTATCGTGGACTTGGAAAATGGAGGGGGGCGGATCAGAGTAGTTCTCATAGCGGGCTTGATTGCACGCCGCATCGTGTCTTGAATTCAACCGGGAGACTGGCTACAGCGCGGACAGAGGATCGGTTTAATACGGTTTGGGTCACGAGTAGATCGATTCTTACCCTCGACCGTTGAGTTGCAGGTAAAAAAACGTGACCGAGTCCGGGGGGGGATCCGGTATCATAGCTAAGTTTGTGGGGATGGGCGAGGGAAATGCGGAGTTGGGGATTTAGGATGGCCACCTTCGGGTCAGACAGCAATCCATCGTTACCGGCGATCTCACCCGTGTAGGTGTGCAGGCAATGGACATCCTAAAAAGCGGAGAGCACATGAAACAGTTGAACTTGAATTTCCCCAGGAAGCGACCACGACGCACAGTATTTATACTTCCTAGCGCATTTACAGTGGGGAATATCTTTTGCGGGTTTTTCGCCATTGTCTCCGCGATGCACGGACATTATGATGAAGCGGCCAAGGCAATCGGTATCGCGATCGTTCTCGACGGTCTGGATGGGCGGATGGCGCGCCTAGCCAATGCCACGAGTGAGTTTGGATTACAACTGGATTCTCTGGCTGACGTGATCAGTTTTGGGCTGGCGCCCGCCGTGTTGATGGCATCCTGGGGATTGGCGCCACTGGGTGATTACGGGATCTTTACCGCATTTGTCTTTTTGATCTGCGGAACGATGCGGCTGGCTCGCTTCAACGTACAAACGCAGAATCTGAAGCACTTTGTCGGTATGGCGATACCAGGAGCGGCCGGAGTTGTGGCTGCCGTCGTCCATTTTGTCAAAGTTCCGGTGAGTGACCCATTGCAGGCTAATTTTCTTGCAGTTATGACGCTGCTTCTCTCCTTTTTGATGATCAGCCGCATGCGCTACTTCAGTTTAAGACACCTTCATCTGAGCAAGGGAAAATCCCATTTGAACATCCTGTTACTTTCCATACTGTTAGCGCTCGTCTATTTTTATTCCCAGGTGGTCCTTCTGGTTCTGGCGTGCGGCTATGCGGTAAGCGGCCCGCTCACCCGGCTGGTCCAGTCGTTCCGACCTCGCCGCCAGCCGGAGCCGTCTGCAGAAACCAGGCGCTCCTAAATCCTCCCAAAATCAAAGTTCTTAAGTTAATGGGATTGAAAAACACCGAAGCCATTACGCTGCGAACCTATCCTTTCCGGGAAGCAGACCGAATTGTCGTCTTCTTTACCCGTACTTACGGCAAACTGCGCGGCATCGCGCGCGGGGCGCGACGCTTGAAGAGCCGATTCGGCAGTTCATTAGAGCCAATGAGCTATGTGCGCGTGATTTTCTTTGCGAAGGAAAATCAGGAGCTCGCGGTTATTAACAGTTGTGATCTGCTGCAAAGCCATGCGGCGCTCCGCCGCACGCTGGAAGGGAGCTGCCATTGTGCCCGCTTTGCCGAACTCCTGAACGAGTTTTCACAGGAAGGAGAAGCAAACGACAAGATTTTTCGTCTATTCCTGGCGGTTTTGGACCTGTCCCCTCTTCTCACCTGGCCAGCGCGGGCACGTTACCTGGAAACCTGGTTGCTGCGGCTGGAGGGAGTATATCCTGTGTTCCTGAACTGCGGCCGATGTGGCCACGAGTTTGGAAAGGACACCATCCATGTACGCAGCGGCGGACACGAGGCCCTCTGCCGGGCATGCTCATCATCGAGAGATATTCCTTTGACTTTCTCGGAACGACAACTGGTGCATGAAATCTTTTCGCGCAACATTACGTCCATCGACTGGAACTGCTGGAACCGCCAAACGCTGAAAAATCTCGGGAAGCTCAATTCCAAATTGATACAATACCACTTGGAAAAGACATTGAAATCCGATCGATTTCTAAAGGAATTGGACGAGTGTTGAATTTCCAAGACGTCATTTTGCGATTGCAGCAGTTCTGGATGCAAAAGGGTTGTATCCTGCAGCAACCTTACGATTTGGAGGTGGGCGCCGGAACGATGCATCCGGAGACTTTCCTGCGAGTTCTAGGACCGGAACCTTACTCGGTGGTTTATGTTCAGCCTTGCCGCCGGCCTACCGACGGACGTTACGGCGAAAATCCGAACCGCATGCAACGATATTTCCAGCTCCAAGTGATTCTCAAACCGTCACCGCTGGAAGCTCAACAGTGGTACTTGGAGAGCTTGACGGCGTTGGGAATTCCCCTCTGTGAACACGATCTACGTTTTGAGGAGGACAATTGGGAGTCCCCCACGCTCGGAGCATGGGGCATCGGCTGGCAGGTACTCCTGGATGGTCTGGAAATCACCCAGTTTACATATTTTCAACAGGCCGGGGGGATTAACCTCAACCCTATCTCTACGGAGATAACCTACGGCCTGGAGCGTATCGCCACATTTATCGCCGGAGTGGAGGATGTTTACTCGCTGCAGTGGAATGAAAGTTTGACATATGGGGATCTGCGGCAACGGGAAGAGTACGAGTTTTCCAAATTTAATTTTGAAGTCTCAGATCCACAGATTCTTTTTGAACAGTTCAGGCAGTTCGAAACCCAGTGTCGGCGCCTGCTGGAGGAGAATTGGATCCTGCCAGCTTACGATTATTGCCTGAAATGCTCGCACGCCTTTAATCTGCTGGACGCGCGTGGTGCGATCTCGGTGACAGAGCGCCTCGGTTTGATCAATCGCGTGCGTAGCCTGGCCTGTGAAGTTGCATCGCGCTATGTCGCTTCCCGCAAGGCTCTCGGTTTCCCGCTTTTGAAGCCGCGACGCCAGATTGCCTAACACATACCAGCCATTTAGCTGGAGAATTTCACATGAATGCGGTGATGGAAACGAGCGCCGGAGAAGTACCTGAGCCGGCCACTGCTGAATCGCTGCGCTGGGATCCTCTGGAGGAGACTGAATTCACCTTGGAAATCGGCACCGAAGAAGTGCCGGCGCTCATGATGCCGTCCGCGTTGCTTGCGCTTGAGGAGAATTTTACCAGCGCCTTGCGCGCTGCGCAGCTAGAGTTCAACGCAGTGCGAGCCTCGGGTACGCCCAGGCGCCTCATTCTGCACTGCACCGCGGTAGCGGGACGACAGACCGACATTCTTGAGCAGGTGACGGGGCCGCCTCGGACCGTTGCATTTGACGAAAAGGGCAATCCCACTCGCGCCTTGCAGGGATTCCTGCGAAAAAACGAGATCGACATCGAGCAAATACGACGGATCTCCACGCCGAAGGGGGAATACGTAGCTTTCCAAAAACTAATCCCTGGAAGCCCCGCACGAGAGGTGCTGGCTGAAGTGTTGCCCCGCTTGGTGCTTTCCATCCCGTTCCCTAAATCGATGTACTGGACTGCCAGGCAGGAACGCTTTGTGCGACCAATCCATTACGTGCTGGCACTATTAGGCGCCGAAGTGGTTCCGTTCGAGGTAGCGGGAATCCAGAGCGGCCGCTATACGATGGGGCACCTGATTCTGGCTCCCGAGGTATTTCCAGTGAATTCTTTTGCCCAATTAAAAGAGAAGTTAGCCGAGCATTTCGTGTTAATCGACCCCGAGGAGCGCCGCAGTATCATTGTTCGAGGACTGATGTCGGCACTCCCAAAACGTCTGCGTGTCGTGCAAGATGCTGCGCTGCTGGAAGAAGTTGTACACCTGGTCGAATACCCGCAGGTCTTGCTTGGCGAGTTCGACGCCCGGTTTTTGCAGCTCCCTGATGAGATTCTCATTACAGTATTGAAAAAACAACAAAAGTATTTTGCCGTAACGGATGACCGGGGAAGGATCCGTCCTTATTTTCTGACCGTTCTGAATACCAGCGTCACGCACTCGGAAAAGATTCGCGACGGGCACCAACGTGTCTTGCGCGCCCGGCTGGAAGATGCGGCGTTTTACCTCGAATTTGACTCTCGCAAGAAGTTGCAAGAACGTGCGCCGCTTTTGGACCACGTGCTCTTTCACGAGAAACTTGGGAGCTATGGAGAGAAGGTCCGGCGATTGGATAAATTAGTTCAGGACCTGGCGCTGGAAACGTCCCTAAAGGACGGGGCCGATCTTCGCACCGCCGTACGTCTCTGCAAAACCGACCTTACTACGGAAATGGTCAAAGAATTCACGGAATTGCAGGGCATTGTAGGTGGTCTTTATGCGCGCGGTGAGAATTACCCGGGAACAGTCTGGAGAGCGATCTACCAGCACTACCAACCGATTGCAGCCGAGTCTCCGATTCCCGACTCTCACATCGCGCAACTGCTTTCGCTAGCCGACAAGATTGACACATTGTGCGGATTCTTTTGCATTGGAATTATTCCCACGGGATCGAGTGATCCCTTTTCTTTGCGTCGCCAGTGCCAGGGGATTATCAGGATCACCATCGAAGGGGCTCTCTCGTTCTCGTTGCGCCGGTTATTTACTACTGCATCGGACCTATTCAAAGGCTTGCTGGAGAGAACGCAGGAAGAGATCATCGGGGACTTGTTTGATTTCTTCAGCGCCCGCGTACGCCACCTTTTCAAAGAAAAGGGCCTGCAGTACGACGTGATCAATGCGGTGGTAGAAGCCGGCTATGATGATTTGTTAGATTTGTATCGTCGCGCTGCGGCGGTGCAGGCGATTCGCAAAGAGCCTGACTTTGAAGCCATTGCGGTCTCTTTCAAACGCATCAACAACATCCTTGCAGGTCAAGTCCAGGATGGCGGAACGGTCCAGGATGCTCTCTTAAAAGAGCCCGCAGAGCAAGAACTCTATCGGGAAATTACTACCTGGGAACCCACAATTAACCATAACATGAGACAGAACAACTATTACGACGCATTAAAGATCATGGCGCGCATGCGACCCCAACTGGATCACTTTTTCGACAAAGTACTGGTAATGGCAGAAGATCCGAAAGTTCGAGAAAATCGTCTACGTCTGTTACACCGAATTTCCTTCCTGTTCCGCCAGGTAGGGGACTTGTCGCAGATCGTTGTGGAATAATTCCCGCTTTTGTGTTCATGGGAGAAAGCATGATCTCTAAAGGAAGACATATAGAGTCGGCATCAGGTCGATTAGGGGTGTTACTGGCTGGATTAGGTGCAGTCAGCACCACGTTTATTGCAGGGGTGGAAGCGATCCGCATGGGTCAGGCAAAACCATATGGCTCACTCACCCAAATGGGGACCATCCGCTTGGGAAAGCGCAGCGGTCGCAGGGTTCCTCAAATCAAAAATTTTGTTCCCCTGGTGGAGCTGGAAAACCTTTACTTTGCTGCCTGGGACCCAATCGCCGACAATGCTTACGAGGCGGCACTGAATGCTGGCGTTTTAGACCGGGCGCTGATCGATTCATTGAAAGGCACATTGCAGGAGATTCGCCCCTGGAAGGCGGTATTTGATTCAAAATATGTCACTCGCTTGCGCGGGACGAATGTGAAGACCGGGAAGAATAAGCTGGAGCTGGCCGAGCAACTGAAAGAGGAGATCCGACAATTTCGAGAAAAAAACCAATTGGATCGAGTGGTAATGATCTGGTGCGGCAGCACAGAAGTTTATCTAGAGCCAGGGAAAATCCACTCGACGCCGGAAAATCTGGAAAAGGCAATGAGAGAAAACCATGATGAAATCCCCTCCAGCATGGTTTATGCCTATGCTGCAATCACCTCAGGCATCCCTTTTGCAAATGGAGCTCCCAATTTGACCGTCGACGTACCCGCAATGATCACCCTCGCAAAAGAATACCACGTCCCGATTTGCGGCAAGGATTTCAAGACGGGTCAGACGCTGATGAAGACGATCATCGCTCCTGGTCTCAAGGCGCGCCTCCTCGGACTGCACGGCTGGTTTTCTACAAATATTCTGGGCAACCGTGATGGGGAAGTATTGGACGATCCAATGTCGTTTAAGACCAAAGAAGAGAGCAAGTTATCAGTACTGGAACACATCTTGCAACCGGATCTTTATCCCGACCTGTACCGGAATTTCTACCACAAGGTTCGAATCAACTACTACCCACCACGGGGGGACAACAAGGAGAGTTGGGACAACCTGGACATTTTCGGATGGCTGGGCTATCCGATGCAAATCAAGATTGACTTCCTGTGCCGCGATAGCATCCTGGCCGCCCCCCTGGTTTTGGATCTGGTCCTTTTCCTCGATCTCGCGCAGCGCGCCAAAATGTCGGGTATCCAAGAGTGGCTCTCGTTTTACTTCAAGAGTCCCATGTGTGCTCCTGAACTTTATCCCGAGCATGATCTATTCATTCAGTTGATGAAATTGAAAAACACCCTCCGCTACTTGCGCGGTGAGGAACAAATTACCCACCTCGGGTTGGATTACTACGAGTGAGCGCGCAGTCCGACGTTGAGTTGATCAAGCAAAGAAAGCGGGAAGGTCTCACCATCCCTTTACATAGGGACGTGCAGGCCAAAGCCGCCTCTACCTATCTGGAATACGTGGCGCTGATTCACAGTGCGTTGCCCGAGCTTGACTTTGACACGATTGACCTTTCCACGACCTTCCTCGGTCACAAACTTTCTACTCCTCTGATAATTGATTCCATGACGGGTGGCACGCCAGAAGCGGCAGAGATCAATGCCAGGTTGGCAGAAACTGCCGCGACCCTGGGGCTCGGAATGGGATTGGGCAGCCAGCGAGCCGGCCTGACAAGTGAAGAACTTGCCCAAACCTATGTGATCGCCAGAAAACGGGCGCCTACCGCGTTTCTCCTGGCCAACATCGGAGGGGCCCAATTGGCTAAGGGGCTAAGTACGGACGATGCCAAGCGGATCGTCGATATGATAAGCGCAGACGCGCTGGTCATTCATCTCAACCCACTGCAGGAACTGGTACAGCCAGAAGGAGAACCGCAGTATAAAGGTGTGCTGAACAAGATCACTGAGTTGGTGAAAAGCGTACGCGTTCCCGTGATGGTAAAAGAGGTGGGGTCTGGAATATCGAAAGAAGTCGCAACCAAGTTGGAACGTGCAGGTGTCAAGGCGATCAACATTGCCGGTTCCGGTGGCACAAGCTGGGCGGCTGTCGAAAGACACCGAGCGGAAGGCGCCGGCAACACGTTGAAAACACACCTCGGGGAGCTATTTTGGGATTGGGGCATACCTACCGCGGTGAGTTTGATCGAAGTAAGAAAGGCAGTGCAATTACCGCTAGTGGCGTCGGGAGGCCTGAGGAACGGTCTAGAAGCAGCCAAGTGCCTGGCGCTCGGAGCCGATATGTGTGCCATGGCGCTCCCATTTCTCAAAGCTGCTGCTGAATCGACCGATGCCGTATTCCGGTTCACCGGCGTTTTACTGCATGAATTGAAGAGTACAATGTATCTTGTAGGAGCTAAGGACATTCAAACGCTCAAGACCGCACGATATGTCCTGACGGGACCTCTGGCCGAATGGTTCCGATGATTCTTGCCGCCCGAGCTTATTTATATCTTCCTCCCACCGTTGCGGATCGAACTCAGCAGAAACTGAATTCGATAGAGAATCAATTTCTGCCATTCAAAGATCAATTCACGCGCATCTTTCCGTTTCTTCCACCAGCCGGTAGGGTCAAACGGATCGAAGCGACTGTAGCGACAGATGATTTGAAGATCCTTTCCCAAATAATGGTAAAAGGTCATACAAGCACGGCGACTGTGGGTTTTCGAGGTGACGATGATCAGCCGTCGTAAATGGTCACGCTCCAGAAATTCCTTAATGCGCCTGGCTTCCTCGTCGGTGTTATCGACCGGAATCTCAATACGCGAGATACTAGAGCGGGGCACGCCAAGTCCTTCCAACACCTGTTGGTTAATGTCAATCATCTCCGGCAGCAAGATCCCCTTCGCCTTTAGCTGATAGAAACTGTCGGGTGGCGATTCGCGCGTCAGCAGTACCCGTGGACTCCACCCCTCATGGTAAAGAGCGGCTGCTTCTTGCGTGCGGATAATGTAGCTTCCAGCCATCACCACGATTACGTCCGCTTTCTGCAGAGAATCTGAGCAGAGAACTGAATATCCCAATTCCCGAAAAATCCAGGGATGGAGTGCATACAAGATTAGCGCCACAACGAGGAAAGCGGCAATCTTGGTGAGGCAGCCACAACCGTAAGGACGTTTCATGAACATATGCCTGGCAGACACGCTCTCGTAAAGTCAAGCTGCAACACGGTCGAAAGGGCGCCAACGTCCTCATCCCCACGGACATCTTTAGCGCTGCTATCTCTTTTTCCTCAAATCCTCGACGATCTTTTCAAGCGCGCGAAGACGCCTTTGTATTTCTGGAAGCCTGGGGAAAACCGCGCTTGCCTTCCGCCAGGCGGTATTATCAATCGCCGGATAGCCTGAAACGATCTTGTCATGATCCACGGAATTGGGGATTCCCGTTTGCGCCGTGGCGATCACGCGATCTCCAATACGGAGGTGTCCGGCGACGCCAACTTGTCCAGCGAGCATCACGTTTTTGCCCACGACTGTCGAACCTGCAAGACCTACCTGGGCAGCCAGCACCGTATTCTCCCCCACGTCGCTGCTATGTCCGATCTGAACCAAATTATCGATTTTAGCGCCCGACCGAATCCGGGTCTCTCCCACAGCAGCCCGGTCAATCGTCGTATTGGAACCGACTTCAACGTTGTCTTCCAGAACCACAATTCCCGATTGCACAATCTTGTGATAGGTGCCGTCGCCGATCGGCGCGAACCCGAAGCCATCTCCCCCAAGGATCGCTCCGTTTTGAATCACGCAATGGTTGCCAATCTGGACATACTCACGCACGACGGCGTTCGAGTGCAACACCGATCCGGTCCCGATGCGGGCATAGGAATACACGGTACAATTAGGATAGATGCTAACATCCCGGCCGATCTCTACGCCCTGTTGTAATACTACATGTGCTCCAATGTTGACATTTTCGCCGATTTTGACACTCGGATGGATGATTGCGGAGGGGTGAATCCCAGGTTCGGGCGCCGGCGGCTGGTAAAAGAACTCGATCGCACGCGCAAAGGCAAGATACGGATTGGAAGTTCGCAAACTGGGGATGGCGATGGACTCCACTTCGGGACTCAGGATGACAGCGGACGCCTTGGTCGTCTTAAGGTACGGGAAGTATCTCCTGTTGGAAATAAATGTGAGGTCTCCAGGGCCCGCCTTTTCAATGCCGATCACGCGCGATATTTCCACATCACCACCGCCGCGCAATTCACAGTTCAGGCGCCGCGCAATTTCAACAAGCTTCATGTTTCGTCTTGGGAGCCTCCGTTTCGCTGTGCTACGATCCGCAGGCGACGTATGGTATTACAGCCCAGTCCATGATTCAAACTCTCTCTCGCCGTCAAGCCCATCTGTCGCAATGAGCCGCAGGCGCAAAGCGGCGCGCGCCGCTGGAATTGTTAGTCTGGCGACCTTGATCAGCCGACTCTCCGGCCTCGTGCGAGACCAGGTGTTTGCCGCCTTGTTTGGTGCAGGCAAATATATGGACGCATTCAATGTGGCCTTCCTCATCCCAAATCTACTACGAGACCTTTTTGCCGAAGGAGCTCTCTCGGCCGCCTTCGTTCCGACATTTACCCACTATTTGACCAGCCGTTCGCGCGAGGAGGCATGGAGACTGGCCAATCTGGTAATCAACGCTCTCCTGGTAATTCTAAGCGGCTTTACTCTGTTGATCTTCCTGTTCTCGAAATACTTCGTTTTGCTTTTTGCATATGGTTTCACGCAAACCCCCGGCAAAGTGGAACTGACCGCCGCTTTGACACGAATTATGTCACCCTTCTTGTTGATGATAGCGCTGGCCGCCGTCTGCATGGGAATTCTGAACGCAAGGGACAAGTTCTTTGTTCCCGCGGTGTCCCCGGCCCTCTTTAATATTGGGAACATTTTAGCTGGCATCTTATTAGTGCCGGTGTTTAGCAAACACGGAATGGAAGGGATTTTCGCAATGGCGGTAGGCACGCTGGTCGGTGGCCTCGGTCAGTTACTGGCGCAGGTCCCGCTATTGCGACGGCAGGGTTTTCATTACCGCCCGAAAATTGACCTTTCCCACCCGGGTCTGCAACATATCGGCCGCCTGATGGTGCCCGCGGTCTTTGGATTGGCAGCCGTGCAGATTAATCTCATGGTAAACCGGCAACTAGCAGCGTCTATCCCCGGAGATGGCCCGGTTTCCTGGCTGAACTACGCGTTCCGACTGATTTATCTTCCCATCGGGTTGTTCGGAGTGGCGATCGCCACGGTGAATCTAAGGGAGGCTTCTGTGGATGCAGCCCGCAGGGACATGGCAGCCTTAAAGCATACTTTGGCCAATTCCCTAAAGATGGTGATGCTTTTGAATATACCGTCCACTTTCGGATTGATCATTCTCAGCCATCCTATTATTGCAATGCTGTATCAACGGGGAAAATTCACCGCAGCCGACACCACAGCCACAGCCCATGCGCTGGTGGCTTATTCTTTGGGGCTGTTTGCCTACAGTTGTGTCAAGATTTTCGTTCCCACTTTTTATGCTCTGAATGATACGCGTACTCCGATGCGGATTTCCATGATGGCAGTGGTGTTGAATATCTTCTTCAATGTCGCGTTGATTCGGCCCCTGGGGTACATCGGGTTGGCGTTGGGAACATCGGTCACTTCCTGGTTGAACTTGGCGCTGCTGACCTATGAATTTCGTCGAAAGATGGGCCCCTTTGAGAACCGGGAGCGGCTGTCGACTGCGTTCCTGCGCTGCACGCTGGCGTCGTGTGGCATGGCCGTGGTGGCCTTTGCCGCGTACTATGCCGTCCCAGCAGCCTGGGGAAATCAGACGCTGCCACTGGCCACCATCGTAGTGGCGATCATTTGCCTGGCCTGCGGCGTGTACGCCTGGCTTTGCGTGCTGCTGCGGATTCCTGAGATTGAGGTTCTTTGGGAGGCGCTCCGCGGAAGGCTATCTAGCGCTGGCCAAGTAGGATGAGCCAAATGTCGAATGCCTTTTCACATTGCGACATTCAAGATTCGAGATTTACAATTAGCGGTGACTGTGAAGCTGTAGCCGGCCATGGATCTTCGTATCCTTGATCAATTTTGCTCCTATCTGAAAGTAGAGCGGAGACTGAGTCAAAACACGATTTTTGGATATCGGCGAGACCTGGAGAAACTGCACGCCTTTCTCACTGCAAAGAGTTGGAACTATTTGCAACTCCGTCATGCCGATCTTGTAGAATTCCTTTACCACCAGAAACCCATACTCAGCGCCCGCTCGGTGGCACGTCTTACTTCCAGCCTGCGCGCCTTTTATCGTTTCCTCTTATTGGATCGGAAGCTGACATCAGACCCTACTGAGAATCTGGAAACTCCGAAGTCGTGGAGCCGCCTCCCTAAATACCTGAGTGAATCCGAAGTAGAAGCAATCCTGCAATCTCCGGATTCATCCACCCGCCATGGACTTCGTGACAAGGCGATGATGGAACTACTCTATGCCACCGGGCTGCGCGTAAGTGAGTTGGTGAACCTTCGCCTGGATGAGATCGACATAAGGGTGGGTTACGTTAGATGCGTCGGCAAAGGAGATAAGGAGCGCATTGTGCCACTGGGAGAGGCGGCTCGGCGTTGGATTTTTGAGTACCTAGAGAGAGGCCGTCCCCAGTATTTGAAGGGGAAGACGAGTGATATTTTGTTTCTCAGCCAGCAAGGATCGAATCTGACCCGACAGCATTTCTGGGAACTGATCAAGAAATACGGGAAAAGGGCGAACCTACGAAAGTCTTTGTCTCCCCACACCTTGCGACACAGCTTCGCCACCCACTTGTTGGAGCACGGAGCTGACTTGCGTTCCGTGCAGTTGATGCTGGGGCACGCCGATATTTCCACGACACAGATCTACACGCATGTGACACGCGAACGTCTGCGGCGCATTTACGACCAATTCCACCCGCGGGCATGAGCGTGGTCCGGCGACTCTTTTCACTTTTCTCATAATGGCAAGCGCAGCCAGTCCTTCCCAGCAATGGTTCTCCTTGTCGGCGGGCTTTGCTCTCACGTTTTAAGGGTTTGTGGGTGATGATTCGATACGCTTCAGTGAGTCTCTAACGGCGCGTGATTTAAATGTTCGCGATTTAAATTGACCCATCCTCTGGCCGTGTGCTAGCTTGCAGGTTTTACCTCGACTGGAAGCGGCTACCTAGTTGGGTCGTCTGCCGATATTTGAATTGATCGCAACTGCAGTCCTGTGTTATACGCGATCGATGGCTGAGAGGATTTCAGGAGAAAGCGGATCGAAATGAAACGGAAACATCTATTCACGTCCGAGTCAGTGACAGAGGGACATCCGGATAAGATTGCAGACCAGGTATCCGACGCCATTCTGGACGCAATCATGGCAGAGGACCCAAAGGGACGCGTAGCCTGCGAGACACTTGTGACAACGGGCCTGGTCCTGGTTGCTGGAGAAATTACTACGAGAGCTTCCATCGATTATTCATCGGTAGCCCGTGGTACCATTCGGGAACTGGGCTATACCCGCGCCAAGTACGGTTTTGATTGCGACACCTGCGCGGTTATTTGCTCCATCGATCGGCAGTCTCCCGACATCGCCATGGGTGTCAATACAGGCGGTGCGGGTGATCAAGGGTTAATGTTCGGCTATGCCTGCAATGAAACTCCTGAACTGATGCCGTTGCCCATCACGCTGGCGCATCGCCTGACGCGCCGCCTGTCGCAGGCGCGCCGGCAAGCAGTGCTGGATTGGCTGCGTCCAGACGGGAAGTCCCAGGTCACGGTTGAATATGACGGGACACAACCGGTGAGAGTAGATACCGTGGTTGTCTCTGCGCAGCACAGCCCGGACATCACGACAACTGACTTGCGTGGAGAAATAGACGCCAAGATCATTCGAGAAGCGATCCCCGCGCACATGATGGATTCCAAAACCAAGGTCTTCATTAACCCGACGGGAAGATTCGTTACGGGAGGGCCGCAAGGTGACTGCGGTGTCACCGGCCGCAAGATCATTGTAGACACCTATGGGGGTGTGGGAAGCCATGGGGGAGGAGCATTTTCCGGAAAGGATCCAACGAAAGTGGATCGTTGTGCCTCCTATATGTGTCGACATATCGCCAAGAACATTGTCGCCGCCGGACTGGCTGATCGGTGTGAAGTGCAACTAGCGTATGCCATCGGGGTAGCCGAGCCGGTCTCTGTCTTGATTGACACCAAGGGAACGGGCCAAGTGGACGAGCGAAAACTAGAGGACGTGGTGCGCCATCAGTTCAACCTGACACCTCTCGGTATTATTGAAAGTCTCAATCTGCGTCGTCCCATTTACAAAAAGACTGCCGCTTTCGGGCACTTTGGTCGCAACGAGCCGGAGTTCACTTGGGAGGCGCTTGATAAGGTGGCCGCTTTGCAAAGCGCGTTCGACATTCGAGGCTACGTTCAGGTGGCGGCGATACAGCAGTAGCGGAACGAGAGGCTGGATCTCGCTGGGCGCCTGCAATTTACCTTCTGCGGGTCGAGCCCGAATTCAACAATCCCAAATTGAAGAGGAGAGCCATCCGTGCCATATGACACCAAGCAGTACGACATCAAGGACGTCAACCTAAACGACAAAGGGAACCGCCGCATAGAGTGGGCCGATAATTCCATGCCGGTCCTGCGGCAGATCCGCGACCGCTTCAGACAGGAGAAGCCGTTGGCAGGAGTTCGCATATCGGCCTGTTTGCATGTGACCACAGAGACGGCTAACCTGGCCCGTGCCCTGACGGAAGGGGGAGCAGAGTTGTGTCTATGCGCTTCCAATCCACTCAGTACTCAAGACGATGTGGCTGCCTCCCTGGTGCGCGATTACAGTATTTCCGTCTACGCAATGAAAGGCGAGGATCATGTAACCTACTACAATCACATTAAAGCCGCATTGGAACACCAGCCATATATCACGATGGATGACGGAGCCGACCTGGTGACCCAGGTTCTCAGCGAGCGAAAAGACCTCATCCCTAATATTATTGGGGGAACCGAAGAGACTACTACCGGGGTCGTTCGCTTGCGGAGCATGGCGAAGAACGGTGTACTGCGGTTTCCGATCATTTCGGTGAACGATGCGGAGACAAAGCACCTGTTTGACAATCGTTATGGAACGGGGCAGTCCACCATCGATGGAATCATACGCGCCACAAATCTACTGCTTGCTGGCACAAATTTCGTCGTGGCAGGATACGGCTGGTGTGGACGGGGCGTCGCCATGCGGGCCCGCGGGATGGGCGCCAACGTGATCATTACAGAGGTCAACGCGATCAAAGCGCTAGAGGCGGTCATGGATGGCTTTCGCGTGATGCCAATTGCGGAGGCCGCCAAAATCGGTCGCATCTTTGTAACCTTGACCGGTAACAAGGCTGTTATTCGAAAAGAACACTTCCAAGAGATGCAGGATGGTACAGTGGTATGCAATTCCGGTCACTTTAACGTGGAACTGGATATCCCGGCATTGGAATCGTTGTCCAAAGCAAGACGAAGCATGCGTGATTTTGTCGAGGAGTACCTGTTGCGCGACGGCAGGCGAATTTACCTTCTGGGGGAAGGGAGATTAATCAACCTTGCCAGCGCTGAAGGTCATCCTGCTTCCGTGATGGATATGTCTTTCGCCAACCAGGCCCTATCGGTGGAATACCTGGCCAGGAACAAGGGGAAGCTAAGCAACCAGGTCCATCCCGTTCCTGTAGAAATTGATCATGAGATCGCCCGACTTAAGCTGAGGAGTATGAATGTGGCCATCGACGATCTCAATGAGGAACAGAAGGCGTACCTGGAAAGTTGGGAGGAAGGTACGTAGCGGCGGCGCGCTGACAATGTTTCTTGCAGTGGCCGAAAAACCGCGTAAGCTCCTCCATGGATATGTTGAATCGGGAACCGGAGTTGTTGTTATTGCAACCGTGGAGAGTCACTGCTTGCAATTCGAAACCACAAAGGAGACGGCGTTTGAAATCACTCCGCTGATCTCGACAGTCAGTGTATAGCCGGTTTCTGCCGTAAACGGGGTCGTCGAGTGCGACCCATCCACCGGATCCCTCCCAGTCACATTAGAGAAGAGGGCTGATTGGCCTTTCAGCTAAGCTGGAGGCGCCTTGCCCTTTTAAAAGGGAATTCCAGTTACCTTTTAGCTTAGGCCGTCGAGGGGGCGCCTCCGAGCGGCGTCGTGGCGGTTTGCTGGCCGTGACAAAGCCGCTGAACAGTCTGTATAAGGGCTTCTCCAAGGCAGAAGTACGACCTGAGCACAAGACCGCTTTCTTGGCTGCCGCCACGCAGTTTCTCTTCCTCCGTTGCCTAAGTACCTCCTGGGACAGATCTGAAATCTGCAACCTGTAATCGAATATCCTGTTACAATTCCGCCCATGCGTAGCTATCCCTACGAATATCGGGTTTCATTGGGTCCCCCGATTACGCCGGCAGTCAAATATTTGATCATCGCCAATGCCGTGGCTTTCTTGATGCAACTACTAACGGCCAACCAAATGCTCGTGATCTTCGGCCTAACCCCGGCGCTGGTGGCACAGCAATTCTTTCTATGGCAACTGGCGAGCTACCTTTTCCTGCATGGCGGCTTGATGCACATCGTTTTCAATATGTTTGGACTCTGGATGTTTGGCTCCGAACTAGAACGCATTTGGGGGAGCGCCTTTTTCCTGCGTTATTACTTCATCACAGGCATCGGCGCCGGGTTGCTGTCGGTGGCTGTGCATCCAACGAGCGTGCAGGTGACTATAGGAGCGTCGGGAGCGATCTACGGAGTTCTCCTTGCCTATGGAATGATGTTCCCCAACCGAATGTTGCTGTTGTATTTCATCGTTCCCATCAAGGCGAAATATTTTGTGATCGGTCTGGGCCTGTTGACGTTTGTCTCTGCATTACAAGCGCCGGGAAGTCCGACTGCACACCTTGCTCACCTGGGCGGAATGCTTTTTGGTGTGGCCTACCTCAAGGGATGGATTTCGCCCTCCTTTTTGGGGCGGCACTATCAACGGTGGCGAATCCGCCGTCTCCGGCGCAAATTTCAAGTGTATGAACAGCGAAGGAAACGTGACGATTACACTGTACATTAGGCCGCCACTATGTTACGGTTCACTTGTCGTTTGCGTTCAAATTCTATCGGGCCGTCTTTTAGCGGTTTCTGAGTTTCTTCATGGGCTGGAGTCACTTTCATAACCGCCTGCAATTGCTGGGAGCTTACCTGCGTCGAAGTGCAGATGTGGGGGGAGCCGCGCCCATCAACCTGATCATCGAGAATACTTCTAAATGTAATCTCTATTGTCCGATGTGCCCGCGCGAGCTGGGATATTTGCCCCCGCAGGACTTGAGCCTCGAACTGTTCAAAAGAACGTTGGATCAACTGAAGGGCAAAACCGAATTGGTGATTCCCTGGGGTGCCGGCGAACCACTCCTGAACTCGGATCTTTACGAGATGATCCGCTATGCCAAAACCAGCGGTATGCACTCGGTCGTCTCCACCAACGCCACTTTGTTAAATGAAGAGCGCTCCCACCAACTCATCAATTCCGGCTTGGATATTTTGATCATCGCCTTTGATGGAACGACCCCTGAAGTGTACGAGAAATATCGGAAAGGAGCGAACTTCTATCGCGTTCGCGACAATATCGTCAATTTTCTAGAAATCAAACGGCGGCGGAATGCTCAATTGTTTACGATCATGCAGCTAGTTCGAATGCGGGAGAATTATCACCAGATATCTGACTACCAGAAGATGTGGAACCTACCCGGAGTCGACGAAATAAGAGTCAAGGAAGAAGAGATCGGATTTCCGGAAATGTCCGTGCCGGGGCAGGCACACAAGTCACGGCGGCGCAAAAATCCGTGTCATCTCCTATGGCAAGGTCCACCGGCCATTACCGTCGACGGCAACATGTTCCCGTGCTGTCATAGCTGGCAGACGAAGCCATTGGGAAATATTCACCACCAGGGGGTGAAGGAAATCTGGAATAGTCCCGCGATGCAGCGATGGCGGCAAGCTCACATCAGCCGAGATCTCACCGGGTTTCCTGACTGCCAGCGATGCCTGGCGCCAAACCCGCGCTGGCTTCTCATTGTCGGAAGCTTCTTAATCAACAGCGCAGTTGTAAAACGATGGGTACCGCGTTTTGAGAAATGGTCGTTGTTTCACAAACTGCCAATTTTCGAAGACCGCAGAACCGGAGCACTGGGGGAGAACGTATGAAGATTCTTCTAGTCCGAGCCAAACCCACCTTCATGGATATGATTTTGGGCATTCCGATAGGCTTGGCCTATTGCGCGGCGGTAGCCGAAACCGCTGGACATGAGGTCGATATCCTGGATCTGGCGCTGGAGAAAAATGTCGAGTCATCCCACGCCAGACTTCGAGATCACGTGAAAACAAAGAAATACGATTTAGCCGGATTGACGTGTATGACCGTTGAATATCCCGGCGCGGTGGAGACCGCTAAAGTAATCAAAGACTGTGATCCCTCCCTGCGCATTGTTTTCGGGGGACAGCACCCGACCATTGAGTCCGACGAGGTCATCAACAACGGAATGTGTGACTTCGTCGTTGTGGGAGAGGGAGAGGATACCTTTGTCGAATTGCTTCATGTCCTACAAACCGGAGCCGATCCATGGGACGTTCCCGGCATTCTTTTTCACAAGAACGGGTCACCGCTTCGAAGCATGCCACGTTCGCAGACCGTAGACATTGACGCGTTGCCCTGGCCGGCCTATCACCTGCTCGAGGTGGAACGATATTTCCAAGTCGAGTCAGCTCGCTATACGCCCAAACACAAGCGGGCCATCCAGATTTTCACGAGTCGCGGCTGTCCCTGGAGATGCACTTACTGCCATGACCTGTTCGGCAAACAATTCCGGGGCCGCTCTGCGGCCAACGTCTTCGGCGAAATGCAAATGCTCTACCGCACCTATGGGGTGCGCGAGTACATGATTGAGGATGATATCTTCAATCTGGATATTCCACGGGCAAAGAAAATCTGCGACCTGATCACCAACAGTGAGATGGACGGGAGCGTTTACATGCAGTTTGGCAACGGTTTGCGACTGGAATGTTTTGATGAGGAGCTGGTAAGGAAACTGGCCCAGGCTGGAACCCATCACATTGCAATCGCCATCGAATCAGCCAGCCCGCGTATTCAAAAGTTGATTAAGAAAAACCTGCATTTGAACAAGGCTGCGGATGTACTTGGTTGGACGCGCAAATACGGCATCAGCACCCTGGGTTTTTTCATGATTGGCTTTCCGACGGAAACGGTGGAAGAAATTAAGCAAACGATAGAATTTGCACGCAAAACAGACCTGGATGAAGCGTTGTTCAGCATCGTCATCCCCTACGCGGGGACCGAAATCAACAAGATGATTTATGAACAGGGACTGTACGATCCAGACGAAGTCGCCCGGCACGGCAAAAAAGTGGTTACGATTAAGAGCGAGCACTTTGACTTCTTCACCCTGAAGAAACTGCAGCAACGCGCGTACCTATCGTTCTTTCTATCGAAGGGGAGGTTTCTTCGAATGTTGCCCAAGTTGATCAATCTCTCTTCCTCCAGGAAATATCTAAAGGCCATTGAGCGCAATTTTTTGTGCTATGGCGGGGATGCCACGTCGAGGGTCAATTAGCACAACAATGGATGCAGACCGATACACTTTTCAAGGAGGGAGGAACACGGAGACGCGGCGGGAAGTAACCCATCGCGACGACCCCTCACCTCATCCCGGCAAATGTGGGCTGGCCTCAGGCTAAACATGTGATTTGACCAGGATGTACCGAGTCCCCGATTTCCCCGATCAGATCTATGTGGAACTAACCAACGCCTGCAACGCTCGTTGCACGATCTGCGCCACTCCCCAGATGCAGCGGCCACGAAGTGTCATGCCTTTGGATCTGTTCCGGCGTGTCATCGATCAGTGCGCCGCGCACAACGCAAAAAAAATCTTGCCCTTCCTACACGGCGAAAGCTTTCTGGTGCCACGGGTTTTGGACTATTTTTCTTACATTCGCGAAAAATCCCCTTTATCGCATTTGAATGTGACCACGAATGGATCTCGTTTAACTCAGGAAATCACAGAGCGAATCTTACTCGATGATTTACTGGATTCACTCATTGTAAGCATGGACGGCGGAAACAAGGAAACCTTCGAAAAAATTCGACTGGGATTGGACTACGACCAGGTGCGAGCAAACGTGCGGCACCTCATTCAGAGGCGCGACGAATTGGGCAAGAACAAACCCCACGTGACGATCGCCATGGTGACGACGCCGGAAAATAGGCACACACAGAGTGAATTAAAGGAAGCGTGGAAAGAGGCGGATCACGTGAGGTTTTCCATGTTTTTTAACTGGGCCGGACAAGTTCCAAAGGAGACGAACTTTGCTCACAAGCAAAACTTCTGCGAGCGGCTGTTCCATTACATGACGATCCTGGCGGATGGCAGAGTTGTACTCTGCTGTTTTGACTCGGAAGGAGCGCACACGGTCGGAAACGCCAAGTCTACGCCGTTGGTAGAAATTTGGCACAGCCCGGAGTTTGCTCGTCTACGCAGACGAATGTTTGAACGTCAGTTTCATACGCTCCCGCTTTGCGCCAAGTGCGATTTCATCAACCAGCCTAGTTGGGCACAAAAGGCGATTCGGTATCACCCTTACCTGCAGCGGAATTTTCCAAAAGCCACGTACCACCTGGAGAATATCTATAAACGATGGTTGATGCGCTGACAACAAAGACATCTCAGAAAAATATCGTGCTGGTTTACCCTACAACTGGGATGGACCTCTTTGGGATCAATGTTGGTCTTCCACTGGCGGTCCTCTATCTGGGAACCGTGTTGGACCGGGCGCGCTATGAAGTGAGAATCGTCGATCAACGACTTGCACGGAGATTTGACGAAGAATTGCACCGGACCGTGGATACCAATACGTTGATGGTTGGCATTTCCAGCATGACAGGCACGCAGATCCGGGGAGGATTGCTGGCGGCACGGATCGTGCGCGATATCAGTCCGCAAACCCCCATCGTGTGGGGAGGTGTACACCCAACGCTATGTCCGGAGTCCACACTGCGCGATCCGCACTGCGACATTGTCGTCCGAGGGGAAGGGGAGGCGACCGTTGTAGATTTAGCGCATTGCTTGTGCATCGGCGGAAATCTGGATACTGTCGCAGGCATTGGCTACAAGCAGGACGGCGCGCTACGATTCACGGCGGCCAGGCCCATGATCAAGCCGCTGGACAGCATCCCTTCTCCCAATTACGATCTGCTGGATATGAACCCCTACTTTACCAGCGCGCCTTCCACGGGGCAGAGACAACTGCAAATCGTAACCAGTCGCGGGTGTCCTTACAATTGCGAATTCTGCTATAACCTCGAATTCAACGAGAAGAAGTATCGATTTCAGAGCGCTGAAAGGGTGGTGCGTGAAATTGAGTATCTGATCAACCGGTTCGGCATTGAGGCGTTGTTTGTCGAGGATGACTACTTTTTCGGCAGCAAGAAGCGCGTAGAGCAAATTTGCGATCTGCTGATCGAGCGCGGCATCCAGATTTTGATCCAGGCTCCCTGCCGCGTAGATTTCTTGGATCGAACCGACGAAGTGCTGATGGCCAAGATGAAAAGGGCGGGTTTCAGAGAATTGTGGGTGGGCATCGAAACCGGTTCTCCAAGACGAATGCAAGAGATCATGAAGCGCAACACGCTGGAGCAAGTGCTTGCTGTCAACAAGAAATTGGCAGACGCACAACTTTACGTAAAGTACGGCTTCATGACGGGCTTCCCGGGAGAAGACCGCCAGGAGACCTTGCAAACGGTCGACTTCATCTTCAAGCTTTTGGGAGAAAATCCTCACGCCGGAGTGGCGCCGATCGCTATTTTTACGCCGTACCCGGGCACGGACCTCTATCACAAGTGTGTCGACCAATTTGGTTTCGCTCCTCCGGGAACTTTACAGCAATGGAGCAATTTTCACTTCGGGATGAACAACAATACATTTCTTAGCGAGGAGCAGCGGAACTTTCTTACTAAGATCAACGTGATGTCTAAGTTTTTCGAGCGCAAGGCATTCGAGCGTTATTGCAACAATCATCTCAAGGGCGTCATGATGACAATTTACGACTTTTACTTTAAGATTTTGAAGCTGCGCCTACACACGAAGTTCTTTGACTTTATGCCAGAGATCCCGCTCATCCAGTGGATGGAGAGAATTTATCTTCAATTCATGCATCAAGCGGAGCTCTCCAAAGCCAAACGGACCTAAGAAGATGTCAAAAGGCGAATGTCGCATTACAAAGACCGCACGCTAGCCCTCACGACGCTCATCCGACATTCGGCAGCGAGACGCGATCTTCCATTGCTGGTTGCTCTCGTCGTTCTAAGCCACCTCCCCTTCCTCTGGCGCCCTTTCCATATCGATGATCGCATCTATTTGGAGATTTCTCGCCAGGCGGCACATACTCCGCTGTATCCCCAAGACTACAGGCCTGTTTTTGAAGGCAAACACGGCCCCGACGCGGCATCCCACAGTCATCCACCGCTGATTTCCTACTTGCTCGCATTGCTCCGCCGGTTCCGCGGTCGGGAAGATGAATTTTTTTTCCATTCTGCCTTTTTGGTTTTTCCCATACTGCTGGGGATCGGCACCTACTTGCTGGCATTGCATCAAACGCGATTTCCACTCGCGGTTGCCTTGCTGGTCGTCTGGAACCCTGCCACTTATGTATTGTCACAGTCACTCATGACGGATGTTCCGTTTGTGGCGCTGTACACGTTGGGCATTGCTCTGTCTACCTGGAAAGAGGAACGGCGAGAGGGCTTCCAGTGGCTGGCGGCAGCAACGCTGAGTCTGGCCACAATGATGAATTATCTTGCGCTCTCGGCGATCCCCTTATTGGCAGTCGCGCGGTGGCAAAAGCAACGGTTGGTGTCACGCCTGTGGCCCGTTATGATCCTCCCGTTATTATGTTTTGCTGGCTGGGTCGGGCTACAATCCTTCCACTATCACCGGTTTATTTTGGCGGCCACAGGCAAATTTTTGACCACAGAAGGAAACGCGCAATGGTTCTTGCTTGGGGAAAAACTGCTCAGCACCCTTTTAAACGTGGGGGGCATGTTATTGGTATTGTGCCTCTTTTATCGGCATCGGCGCTCCGGCTGGTTGCTCTGGCTGGCATTGACCTTGGTCACTGCGATGTCGGTGGCTCTTTGGATCCACTGGCACTGGCTCCACAGCTTGCTGCTGGGACTTTTTGTTGCCTCAGGCGTATGCTCCGTCAAAGAAGCGCTTGCAGGACACGGAGACGACGCTACGACAACGGAGGACGTACAATGGACAACGGATCGCGATGAGGGCACCTCAACATCTAATGCCCTATTGTTGCGGTTATGGCTGTTAGGCTTTTTAGCCACGTGTATACTGGTTTATTACCACGGTTCGGTTCGTTACGTGCTGCCGATTATTGTGCCTGCAGTCGTTCTCCTGGCGAGCCGCTCTGCCTGCAATCAATTCAAGATGACCGCGAGCGTCGCTGCCACACTTATCTATGCGATTCTGCTGGCCCACGCTGACTACCGGTTCGCATCGATTTACCCTCCCATCGCCGAACAAGCGTTTCGCGATTATTCCGGCAGCCGTATCTGGGCGACCGGCGAGTGGGGCTTTCGATATTACATAGAACGCAAAGGAGGCCAGACGCTGGTGCGAGAAGACCAGCGCCCCAATGCAGGCGATATCCTGATCAAACCTGCTCTAGCCATGCCGTATGTCACCGGGTATGACAACGATGAGCATGTCGATTTACTGCGCCAGGAATTTGTATTCTTGCCCAATCCGATTCGCCTGCTCGATTTTTCCAGTCATGCAGGTTTCTACAGTACCGGTTGGGGCATGCTTCCCTGGTCGCTTCAAATAGAGCACAGTCCAGTCGAAATTTTCACTTTTTTCCGGATAAAGAAGCGCTTTCAAGGAGATCCCTCGAGTCTGAGACAGGATTATTTTCGCTGAGCTGACGCGCATTCTTGGAGCGAGCATCCGAGGTGCGGGTGCCGTGGTCGCCTCCATGGCGCGCGGGCAAAAGCGGAAGGATATCAGCCGGACATCTCACCTACAATCGTGTGCTTGATCGCAGTTACAATGAATTCGGGGCTGTGCTCAGCCTCCCCGGACAGAATCAACTCCAACTCAAATTGCTGTGGCCCATGAATCATCATCTTCCAGTCGCAGTCGCCGTGACGCCCTTCTATCATTGCCGTCCAATCGTCGGGTAGAATTCGGAAAGTCTCGTCAACCGCTTTTCGGATGCGCTCCTCAAGATGAGAATTGCCGAATTGTGGAAAGCTTATGGTGACTGGCATCGGGGCGGATTTTATGACGGCCCAGCCGCCATATCAACTGGTTTACTTAGTACCTCGATTCATACGGAAGCGTACGTCAATTCTTCCCCTTGCGTGAGTTCAATATTGCGAATTCATCAAGTCCGGATGGTAAGCAGCAGGTATACCCCTCCAGTGGCGAACAGTAGATTCGGGGCCCAAGCCGCCAGAGCTGGAGCCAGCATTCCGCTGCCGCCCATGACTTCGCTAATGCCAAATGCGCCCCAGTAAACGATTCCGATCAAGATACCAAGAGTCACTCCATGAAGCGCTCCCTTTCGTCCCATGGAAAACGCGAAAGGAATTCCAATCATTGCCATGATGATACTCACTGCTGGAAAGGAAATCTTTTTGTATAACTCCACGCGTAACTCTTCCACCTCAAAGCCGGATTGCTGCAGGCTGTGGATGTGATTCTTCAGCTCCACGTACCGCATCTTGGTCGATTCCTTGACCTCTTTGGCAAAGTAAGAGGGACCCTCGGGAAGCCTCAAAATCATATCCTCAAAGAAAGTAAAGCCATGGCCAGGATCGTTAAAATCTCTCACGAAACCGTGGTGGAGCGCCCACGCTTTTTGGCGAGAATCCCAGACCGCTCGTGACGCATAGATACGGCTGTTATACCGGCTCTCGATAATGTCGAGATCATAAATGGATAGTTGGGCAAACTCGTTGCGGGTGGAATCAAACCGTACATAGTTGTACAACCTTGGCTTTTGCCCGAAGATCCATTGCCGATCGGGATGATAAAACGTTTGAATCGGTCGTCCTTTGATCAGATTGCGCAAGTTGTCTTGTTTTTGGTTCGCAAACGGAAGCACGGAGTCCTGCATTACAAAAAGAAAAATACTCAGAGCGGCAGCGCTCAAAAGGGCGGGCACCACAATCCGATAGAGGCTCACGCCGGCTGCTTTCAACGCAGTGATCTGATGCGTTCGATCTAACAGGCCAAAATTTACCAACGTAGCTACTAGGATCGACATAGGGATTGCCAGCGTCAGCACGTGAGGCAGCAGGTACCAGAAATAGTCCAACACGATCCATGGAGCGACGTGATTATTGACGATGTCATCGATCAATTCGAACAGAGTAAAGACAAGAAACAGTGCTACGCTTATGGCCAGGGTCATGGCGAAGTACTTGAAGAATTCCCGTACCAGATAGAGATCAATTACTTTCAGAAAACCAACGCGCAGGAAAGCAAACGTCTCATTCTTCCGAGAAGAGTCGCGCCCGATCCGCCCACTCAACACAGTCCACCCGCGGCGTACAGACTCCAACACCGCCAGCAGCACTTTGTTCTCAGTAATCACCCGCATCGACGGAGAATCACGATTCATGAAGCGCAGCGCCAGTATGGCGCCCGTGTACAAGAGCAAGTTGCTCCCCCAAACACCCAACCAGACGGGAACATTCCCATCTTTCGCAAGCCCGCTTCCGGTCACAAACAGAACGAAATACGAGAATGTAATCAGCATTCCAATGATCAGTCCGTAGGCACGCCCCCCCCGTCGAGTATTTATCCCCAACGCTAATCCGAGAAATGCGAAAGCAAAGGTAGAGAGCGGTAGAGCCAACCGGCGATTTAATTCTACAGAAGTTTTGTGGCGCTCTTTGGCAGTGGATTCCCCATGCACAAGAAGCTCGAAAGTGCTCTTTTCTTCTGGCTTGAGAGGACGAATTGGAGGAGGGCCATTCTCGGCCACTCGCATGGACATTTCCAGGGTCTTGAAGGCGGATAGGTTGTCCCTGGTATTGTCCTGCATATCCATCTTGTAGATCGTGCCCTCCTCAAAGTGCAACTGCAGTGTGCCTCGTTCCGGCTGGGGCGCAACTTGTCCGCGTCTTGCGAGAATGATTTTCTGCTCGTTCGCCACGGTAGTGTCGGCGACAAAGACACCATCCCAGATCCCTTGTTTGTACTGAATCCTCTCCACGTACAGAATCATGTTCGCGATGTCTTCGTTTAACACGCGGGGACGAATATCACTCATCGCTTGCCGAATCCCGACTAGATACCGAAGCTCAAGTAAATGCCGATTTCCGTAGGGAAGCAAATAAAGGGTTAGCGCAGCCGTCACCAGAAACACCCACCCCCCTATTTTTAGAACGGGAATGAGTAGTTTCAACGAACTTATACCACAAGCACGAAAGGCGACGATTTCACTATCCGAGGACAAGCGACCAAACGCAATTAAGGTCCCGACCAAAAAAGACAGCGGAACGGTAAAAGTGAGGATACCAGGGAGCAGCGATAGGCAGACCTCAACGACCGTGCCTGGCTCTGCGCCATTTCGGATTAGCAGTTCTGCGAACCGGCCCATTTCGCGGGTAAACACGATAAACGTGAGAACAAGCAACGAGATTAGAAACGGGCCGAGCAATTCTTTGTAGATGCAGCGATCAATACAGCGCATTTTAATCGGGGGTTGTTCGATTGCAGATTGCGGATTTTGGATTGCGGAATGTCTATTTCAGAACGATCGTCGTCCCTGTCGGTGGATCCGTTGTCCCGGAACCAGCTGCTAAACAAGCTGGGGACCATCGACGACGGACGACTTGAAAATCCGCAATCCCCAATCGAACAACCTGGCTATCCGTGCCCCGCAGCCTTCTTCTGTCCCTCGATCTCGATTTCCAGTGACTGGCAAAGCCTTGTAACCATGTTAAAGAAAGCCGCAATTGTCGTCAGCTCAATCACCTGTTGCTGCGTAAAGTGATTTTTCAATTGCTTGAAGAGCTCTTCATCGATACTCCCCGGATTTCTCGTAACCCCCGACGTCCAGGAGAGCAATTCTTTCTCGGCAAATGTAAAAAGATCACTTTTTTCGTGATCCTCCAGAGCCGCAACCATTCCATCCGTGATGCCTGCCTTTCTCCCTAGTATCGTATGATGGTGGAGACAGTACTGACAGCCGTTCAATTTGGCTACTTTCAAAATTGCCAGCTCGCGCATCTTGTCGTTCAGAGAAATATCGCCCATGACAGTTCGGAACATCCGGTAGTAGGCTTCTAGGAAGGTAGAACTGGGGGCGAGGGTTTTTACCACGTTGTCCGCCGGCACGCCGAAACTGATCTCGTAGTTCTTGTAAACTTCTCGTACGTGCTCCCCGGCAGCATCCAATTGAACTGGCAAATATTTAGGCATGCCTTACTCCTCCAAAGTATCAACAGCCGTCTGTATCTAGCGTCCGCCTCAATTTTTCAGCGAAGAAAACGGACAGGGTGGCGAGTTAGTCTTGTTTCGCGTCTTTTGCTTCCTTGCAGGCGACGCAAAGGCGAGTCCACGGAACCGCTCTCAAACGTGCCTCGGGAATTTCCTCGCCACACATTTCACAAATCCCGTACGTGTGTCGTTCAATTCGAAGGATGGCGTCGTCGATGGCACGGAGCAGTTTGCCATCCGTCTGCCGGAGGCGCAAACCGATATAGGAGTCATGGTTTTCGTTAGATTGGTCGCCAAAGTCACCGGCGCTGAAATGGCCGGAGCCTAGAGGCGGTGTTTCCTGGCGCAAAATTTCCGCCTTCTTTTCCTGGAGGGCCTCCTTGTACCGCTGCAAATCCGATGCAAGCATTGTCAAACCTTCCTTACGTCTTTTTGTGGCCTTTTCAAAAAGATTTAATATACCAAACGCGCCTAGCCGCTTCAATATTCGATATTACTATCCTACGCGGAGTTTCTTCCATCCCCCGAAAGCCATTCCCCTTACAACTACTGGCAACGAAAGAAAGCTGAGGATCAGTCCTACAATCCAACTCCAGGGCCGATAACGAACGTCTACCACAGACTCTCCCTCAGGGAGTGCTACGGCCATGAATAAATAGTTCGCTCGTATTAATTCAACAGCTCCCCCATTGACGTGCGCTCCCCATCCGTCATCGTAAGTTTCGCGAATCAGCAAATACCCGGGTCCCGAAGCATGGACTTCGTAGTGCAAGTGATCGGGCATCTCGTCGACCGCGTGCACTCCGCCGGAAGCCATCCCCGTTTTTTGAACACTCTGCGTTTCCAGAAAAAGCGTGTCCTCTGTATGTCCCGCAAGCAGAGCGTTCAAGCTCTCTTCAGCCGTCGAACTTCTGGCGGCGGCGGCAAAAAGAGCTCGAGGCACGCGTTCTGCCGCTCGATAAAGGAAGGTTCCCGACCTTCTCACTTCGGTCCATCCTGGAATCATCAAGGGAGCGGGAGATATCAAGTATTCGATCCCACACTGCTTGAGTACCTCTGCCACCCGTTGATCTACCTGATGGATCGAATGTTGCGGATCATTCACCTTACCCGTCAGGCGGTCAAAAAAACGTTGCGTTCTCAATAGCACCACCGACTCATAACCGCGGAAATCCCGCAGGGGAATCGTCATGCACATATTCGGCAGCGCCGTTCCATCTCCCACTCCGGCAAATCTTGCCTGCGGGTTCATTTCATTCAGTAACGTCCGCTGGCGCAGCAAATCAGGAGATACCACCGGATTGAAGTAAAAACCATAGAGAAATCCAAACCCCGGCAGCAATCCGGCGAGAAGTGCTGGAGCCCAACGGGGTCGCAACTGCGTGGCACAAAAAAGAAAGAGAAAAACAAGGGTGATAATGCCGTACCAGGGAACCCTAGATTGAAAATGAAGGAATGGGAATCTATCAAACAAAAACCACTGCCAGAGCAGCAGCCCGAGCTGAACCAGGAGAAACACCAGCGGCACGGCTTGGAATTTTCGGACCGAAGTCCTCCAGCGCTCCAAGCCCAGCGCGAGAAGCAAGACGGCACAAAACTGAAATATTTGAACTGCGTGAATGTGATTTCCCTGCTTCAAAACCGGAAGGGAAGTGAACAGTTGGAAAATTGGCCAAATGCCGAAAGTGATCAAAAAACTCAATAGCAGTCCGGCGACGACCGCAGGAACCCGCGCATTCAGGGGACGGGATATACCATAGAAAGCGAGCAAGAGTGGAATCGCCCCCAAAAATATACACTGTTCCATTTGTCCCACGGTCGCATTCTTCGGATTGAAGACAGGAGACCCGAAGAAGTAGGGAATCCACATCGCGGGCAAGCGCAGCAGGGAAATATGGAAGGGGTTCATTGCCTGAGTTCGGCTCGCGAAGGTGGCGCTTCCCGTCACGTTGGCAATAAACGGTAGCACCACCGCTCCTGCAAGCGATACTGCCCAGGCGACATGAAACAGAAACGGCATCAGAGAGTGCCTCACACTGATCGGAGACACCTGCAACCATCTTGGGCCAAGATCAAAAACAAGAATGACGAGATACAGCAGAAAAAAAAGTATGGCCACCACCGCGCTCTCAATGTGCCCCGCGACCAGTAACGCTGATATCAACAGCGAAAACGTCCAACGGGATCGAACATCGGCATCAAGAAATCCCCGATCCAGCGTAAGCAGGCACCACGGCAACAGCATCGTCACATACGTGTTGGGAAAACCCAAAAAATAAATGTTGTAGCCGCAAAAACAATAAGCGACGGCTGTACACCATGCCGTAAGTGGGCGGACATGCAAAGACTTTCGCGCCAAGATGTAAATTCCAAGACCCGCCAGAAAGAGCTTGAGAAAAGCACTCCATTCGAAAAATGTCTCGGGGGGCAGGAGCAGAACCAGCCAACTGACGGGGAACAAGACTGCTGATACCATGTTCGCCAGGAAGGGTGTACCGCACAGGACATAGGGATTCCAAAGAGGGAAGTGCCCGCTGCGCACCTGGTCTCGGAAGAAGCAAAGGTAGGGATAAAATTGCTGCAGAGAGTCCGAGAGATTTGCATTTTGCGGAACCGCTGGGCTGTCGGTTACCCAGGGAACATACGAGGCCAGCAAGTCGACCGGCAGCACGACTTTGGATGTAAATAGCGCGGGAGCCAGAAACAGCGCCGCTTGCGCGGCAAGCGCGATCGTTGCCAGGATCCATTCGCTCCGGGAGAAAATTACAGTGCGGGTACTTACGGTTTCCACCGCGGGGGCATCAGCCATCATCGAGCTTGGAATCTCCCGATTAGCCAGTCTACTGCCGGTTGGGTCTCGCGCCACCGTTGGCACAGCTCATGCAATATTGCGGAAAACGGAGTAGGTAGCATCGCGCTGCGCCGGGATGAAGCCAGCGCTCCGGATCACTTCAATGAGCTTATCCTTGGTAGCCTGGTAGTGAGCGCCAGCGGTGCTGATCACATTCTCCTCAATCATGACGCTACCGATATCATTGGCGCCATACCGGAGCCCGACCCTGCCGACTTCCAAGCCTTGAGTGAGCCATGAGACCTGCAAATTCTTGAAGTTATCCAGAAAGAGCCGCGCCACTGCGAGCAGTTTTAAGTACTCTCGTGCCGGGAAGGTTTCTTTAATGGAAGCTGCCATTTCGGTTCCGGCCAGTTGGACGTTCCACGGGATAAAGGCGACAAACCCTCCGGTTTCATTTTGCAGATCTCGCAACTTTCGCAGGTGCTCGACCCGTTCTTCTACCGTTTCTCCTCCGCCCACCATCATGGTTGCCGTCGTTTTCAGTCCAATCGAATGGGCGTCGCGCATCACTTGCAGCCACTCGGCAGCGGTACACTTGCCCGGACTGATCTCTTTGCGCATGCGTTCGGCCAGGATCTCAGCGCCCCCCCCTGGAACCGAGGATAGACCGGCAGCCTTCAGCCGCTGCAGCGCTTCCTTGAACGTTAATCTGGAAAGCTTGGCTAGCACCACGATTTCCGGAGGAGAGAAGCAATGCAACTGGATTGCAAAGCGTGAGCGGATCAAGCGCAGCAGGTTCTCATAATACTCGATCCTTAGCTGCGGGTGCATCCCTCCCTGCATGAGAATTCCGGTCCCTCCCAGCGCGACGGTCTCGTCAATTTTCTTGAAAATAGCCTCATTGTCGAGAATATAAGCTTCGGCATCCCCAAACTTCCGATAAAAATTGCAGAACGTGCAGCGGGCCACGCAGACATTGGTGTAGTTAATGTTGCGATCCACAATGAAAGAAACCACCCCGTCGGGATGCCAGCGCCGGCGGACTACATCCGCCGCGGCGCCAATCTCTTCTACCGCGTCACTTTGCAGCAGATCGATCGCATCATTGATGCCCAGACGATCTCCGAAAAGGGATTTGCTCAGAATCGCCGTTACTTCGCCCATTCTTTTCTGTTTCCAACGACCCCCGTGCAGGCAGCGACATGATCGCGTCGCTTCGTCTCTACAAACAAAAGATCATCACCTCTCGGCACGATCGCTGAGAGCTAGCATGCCTCCGGTGATAATCAATATTCCACCGACGATATGAAACGCCACCAAGTATTCTCCGACGGCAAATACTCGCTTGGCAACGATTCCGGCCAAAATACACAGGAAGCCCAGAATGAACAAGAACCATCCCCACTTTTTCATGTCGCCGAAATTGTAACATCTCCATTACCAAGACGAAAGGTCCTAGAGAATCTCACGGCATCGCTCACGGGCCATGCTGGCTGTTCGTTAGGATTCGGAGGTCCCGATGACGAGAACTGAAAGCTCGCTCTAATGACGGAACGTCTGATAAGAGATATTATGTCAAGTTTTATGATAGTGGGTCGTACAACCCATTACCAGTTTTACTGAACGTCATCTGTCGCCCAACCAACATCGGGTTGCACTTGGGGTCGACTAGCTTTTCGCCCTCGTTTATTGCCAACTCTTTTGGATTCTCTTACTACAGGGCCGGCAGTCAGGATGTACAAAGAGGTTTTTTGATCGGCTTACGAAGACCATTACCTCGCGTCCCCGGCGTCGGAAAGATCTGCCGAGATAATCCACACGAGGTTCCAGGATACGAACGTCACATTTTGTAGCCAAGTTCGTCAGGATTCAGGTTCTCCAGCCATTTGCGGACGTCTTCAGGATCGAGTTTTTCTTTTGTCAGAGCTAGGTTCCTGGAACTGTTGATAACTGACTCGGTCACAAAGATGGGTGAATCTGTGCGGAGCGCAAGGGCGATCGCATCGCTGGGACGCGAATCGATCGTCACGCTCTCGCCATTGAGACGGAGGTGAATGAGCGCATAAAACGTGTTATCCCGCAAGTCGCTGACGACAACTTTTTCCACTTCGGCATTCAACTGCATCAGGACATTTTTTAACAGATCGTGAGTCATCGGACGCGGCGTGTCCACCCGTTCAATTTGCAGCGCAATTGCATTGGCCTCAAAGATTCCAACCCAAATGGGCAGCAAAGCCCCGTCCTGAACATCCTGCAGAATCACAATAGGAGAATTGGTGAGTGGATCCATCATCAATCCTTTGATCTTAAACTCTTTATCCATAGACACTCCTTAGACTGGTTGGCCCTGAAGACTATTGGGTCCAAAGCCTACAATTAGGATATCGAGAAACTGTCCCGGTACCACGTGATCTGGGTCGAAATTGACGATTTTATTGCTGGGTGTTCGCCCGAACCACTTTTCCCCATCGCGTGCCCTACCTTCCACCAAGACTTCTTGTACGGTGCCGACGAGCTGGCGATTCTGGTGTTCCTGGATACGACGCTGCATCGACTGCAGACGGTTTAGCCGCCATTGCTTGGCGGTTTCCGGTACTCCCTCCCTAGCTTCCAGTTTCAGAGCAGGCGTATTTGGACGCGGCGAATACTTGAAAGAAAAAATGGACTCGTACTGGACTCGATCTACGAGGGACAAAGTCTCCTCGAAATCCTCGTCGGTTTCTCCCGGAAATCCCACGATAATATCCGTCGAGAGAGCAATTTTTTTCTCTAATGTTTTAATTGAATTGATTATATCTAAATACTCATCAAGATTATATAATCTCTTCATTCTCCGCAACACCCGTGATGACCCTGACTGCACAGGCAGATGGACCCAATTGCAGATGGTGGGCGTTCTCTCGAGAACCGCCAGAATGTCCGGAGTGAAGTCTTTCGGATGATTGGTGGTAAAACGAACCCTGCGAATCCCCGGCACCTCCCCAATCGCCTTCAAAAGCTCTGCAAACTTCCATTTGCGGGAAGAAGGATCCTGGTAGCTGTCAATATTCTGTCCCAGCAGCAAGACTTCAACATATCCAGCATCCACTAAACGCCGCACTTCCTCCAGAATCTGCCAGCTCGGGCGACAACGCTCCGGACCGCGGGTGTGAGGCACAACGCAGAAGGTGCAAAACTTATTGCAGCCTTCCATGATCGTCACATTGGCTCGAAAGTTGTTCTCGCGCAATACCGTATCGATCTCCACTGGCTCTGGATCTTCCATCCGTTCGATTCGTACGATAGGCCGGCCGTGGACACGAACCTGTTCCAGCAAGTGAGGAATCTCATGGTAACGATGCGTTCCCACAACTAAATCCACAAATGGCGCCTTCTCGATCAGGTCCATTGCCTCCTGTTGGGCCACACAGCCAAGAACCGCTAGCACAAAGCTTGGTTTCCTCTTCTTTAACGCCCGAAATTCTCCCAGGCGGCTGTACACCTTCTGTTCGGCTTTCTCTCGTATGCTACACGTATTTAGTAGCAATACGTCGGCAGCCTCCGGGGATGCGACGGGGATCAGGCCGCGTCCGGCCAGCAGGCCAGCGACCTTTTCCGAATCATGCACGTTCATTTGACATCCGTGGGTTTCAATGTAGAAAGTCTTCATCTCGGTCTCGATCGCCTACCAAAGCCGGGCCCTATGCTGTAGTCACTTTTTGCCACTCTTGACTCATACTTGTAAGTGGCCATTTCCAAGGCAGAGTTCGCTGAAAAATAATATTTCCAGCCGCGTTTTCCCAACCTCTTGAAAGAATCCGCACCGGCAAGGCGATCGAGGGGCGCTCCCCATACAGCATATTACTTCAGCAGGAGCCGATTCACAAGTTACGTGCCGTTGACGGGAATCTCATCTTGCTCAGCTCCTTGACGTCGACGAACGAGAAATCAGTTCCCGCGCATGATCCAAAGCGGATTTCCCAATACGAGCGCCTGCCAGCATTCGGGCCACCTCCTGAAGTTTCGAGTGCGCATCCAGACGCTCGACTACAATAAAGGTGCGCCCCTTACGCACCTCCTTGCCCACACGGAAATGGATGTCTCCAAAGGCAGCAATCTGCGGCAAATGCGTCACGCAGAAGACCTGGTGTCGAGATGCGAGCCTTTTCAATTTCAGTCCGATCGTCTCCGCGACTCTGCCACCAATCCCCGAGTCGACTTCATCGAAAACCATCAATTCCCTTCCGCTGGCGTGCAAGGTGGTCTCCAGTGCAAGCATGAGCCGTGACAACTCACCCCCAGAGGCAATTTTTGCCAGCGGCCGTGGCTCTTCGCCCACGTTGGGAGAAATAAGAAACTCGATCCGATCGATCCCTTTACGCGTAGGCTCGGAAAGCTGGGTGGAGACAATGAACCGACTTCTCTCCATTGCCAAAGATCTCAACTCCGTTTCCATGGCTTTTTGCATGGCTGCCGCCGCCTTTTGTCTTTTTTCCGAAAGTCGCGCTGCCACATCCTGATACTCCTTTACAGCCGTCGCGTATTGGTCCGCTATCCGTAAACGGTTTTCTTCCCAATTTGCCAATTGCGCCTGTTCTTCCTTCAGTTTAGGCAGCAACTTGAGGATCTCGGAAACCGATCCAAGGTACTTCTTTTTCAGCCGCTCGATTCTATCCAGCCGCAACTCCACTTGCTCGAGACGCGCTGGATCAAAATCAATCGCCTCAAAATAGTCGCGCATCCGATGCGAAAGATCTTCCAAGAGGAATTGAGCGTTCCGAGCCGACGCTTCAAGAGCTTGCAATTCGGGGTCGATGGCAGCCAGCTTTTGGAGATTCCTCATCGATCGGCTTAGCAATCCCAGAGCGCTCTCGTCCTGGTTGTAAAGCCATTGGTAAATTTCCCCACTCAATCTCGCCAGTTCCTCGCCATGGGTCAGCAAGTTGCGTTCCCGAAGCAATCCTTCCTCCTCGTCGGGCTGCAGTCGTGCTTCCTCGATTTCTCGAATTTGAAATTGAAGAAACTCGATGCGCTGATGTCGCTCATGTTCTGCGATCTCAGCGGCATGCATCTGCTTCTGCAATTTCGTCATTCGATCATAGGCATCTTCCACCTGGGCTCGCTCCACCGAATTTTCGGCAAAATCATCCAGCAAATCGATGTGAAGATTAGGTTGCTGCAGTAGTTGTTGGTCCTGTTGTCCATGAATATCCGCGAGAGATAGGCCCAATTCTTGAAGAAATCCAAGAGTCACCGCCGAGTGGTTGATCCAGGCACGCCCCCTCCCGGAACGCGAAATCTCACGGCGAAAAACCGCCCAGTCATCTCCTGCTTCAATTCCGGAGCAGCAAAGAAACTGTCGCACCCTTGCATTCAGTTCCACCACGGCTTCCACCTTGGCCGAATCCGCCCCCGCCCGTATGACATCACTGCCGGCCCGTTTTCCCAGTATCAGTCCCATGGAATCGACAATGATCGATTTTCCGGATCCGGTCTCCCCGGTCAAAAGATTTAACCCTTCGCCAAATTCCAGGGTCAGGTCATCTATTAAGGCAAGGTTCTGTATGTGCAGTGACTTCAGCATGCTTTGGAGTGAGTGTAGCACGAAAATTTTTCCCAACGCGCCAGGGTCGGAATTCGTCATGCCACATTGCATTGAGCTTGCATGCATGCTTTTGAACATGGACAATTAAAGGGTGACGATTCAAAGGTTCAATGCCGAATTGCGATATTCGTCATTGGACATGAGGAGGTGATTTGATTTCTTTACTTGTGGCACTAGGAGAGAGCTTCTCAGGTGGTTTCTGGCAACTGATCCAACAATCCGGAATTATTGCCAAGCTCGTCTTGATTCTCCTGCTCGGTTTCTCGGTCTTCAGTTGGGGAATCATCCTGAACAAATGGATGATCTTCAGAAAGGTAACGCGCCAATCCCAGCAATTCTATTCAATTTTTAAAAAGAGCCAACGCCTGTCGGACGTCTACAATGCGGTAGAGCAATATTCGCTTTCACCGCTTGCCGGAGTTTTCAAGAGCGGTTACGATGAACTGCATCAACAGATACGCGCGAGCCAGCCAATTGAAAGGGGCCCCACACAGTCGATCAATGAGCGTACCCACATCGGCAGCACTTTACCGATTCAGCGCACCTTGCAGAAATCCGCCATGGTGGAGATGGCAGCACTGGAAGGTTCTTTGAGCTGGCTGGCAACCACCGGGGCAGTGACACCATTTATCGGACTGTTTGGCACTGTGATCGGAATCATCAACGCATTTCAAGGACTGGGAACCGGCTCTGCGACCACGATTCAGGCGGTGGCGCCTGGAATTAGCGAAGCGCTGGTGACGACCGCGGCGGGTCTGTTTGCCGCAATCCCAGCAGTTATCGGCTACAATCAATTTGTGCAGAAGTTAAAAGTTTTCGGAGTGGAGATCGACGATTTCTCCATGGAATTCCTCAATTGGGTCGAGCGAAATTTCACAAACGCTCCCATGTAGGCAGACTTGATGTCCCGCAGATTCGTGACGACGTTTGCTGATGGGACTTGCTACCGATCGGTCAGCGGTTATTCTGTCAGTGCTCGCCGGGAAATTACGTCGACTGATTTGCCATCGATGACTCATGATCGATGAGTGGCCGCACAGGTCTTCAAATGGCTTTCAATACGACGATGTCAAGTAAAACAACTACGTCACTGTCGGAGATCAATGTCACTCCGCTGGTGGATGTGGTACTCGTGCTATTGATTATTTTCATGGTCACGGCGCCGATCCTGCAAACGGGAATCGATGTCAACCTTCCAGAAACGCGAACCGTTGCCGAAGTGGATCCCACGAGTCGCGCGATCATCTCCATCAGCAACGACGACTTGCTGTACTTCCGGTCCGATCCCGTGAATTACAACGAATTGCCCCAATTGCTGGAGCGCGAGGCGCTAGACAAGAGCAAACCGATCTACCTACGCGCAGATCGCGACGTTAAATGGAAGACGGTGGTGTCAGTTTTCGACCAGTTGCGCGTCTCCGGGTACCACAATATCCAGGTGGTAACGAGACCCTGGAAGGAAAAACGCTAGCATGGATTCCCTGCTTCTACGGCCACACACCGCGCTGCCCGGCCTTCCGGGGAGCCTGCTGCGTTCCGTTGCGTTGCATATTGCTTTGCTGGCGACGGTCTGGATCCTTCCCATCATGTTCCCGGCACAAGTCCTGATTTTAGGGACAGGAACAGGAGGTGGCCAGGGAGGCGAAACCTTACACGTGGGGCTTACCGGCTCGCTTGATGGAGGCAGCGGAGAACTGTTCAAGCCTTCATTGAAACCTCAGCCCCCAGCCACACCCATGCCAGAACAAGTCAAAGGAACGCGAGCGGAGCTTGCGCCCAAAAAAGACGATTTTCTGGTACAGACACCCAAGGCAGGAGCCACCAAAAAACCGGTGACCCCCGCCTCAGGTACCGCAGCGGAGCTGTCCCCTGAATTGCTGGCAAAAATTTTGAAGGGGATCATCAATCCTGAAACTCCACCCAATCAAATCCCGCGGGAAACCGGACCGGGAATGGGTGGATCGGGCCGAACCGCAGGCGGCGGTGGGGAGTTCGGTGGAGGAGAGGGGATCCACATCGGGACCGGTTCTGGCGGAGAAGGTCTGATGGATTCTTGGTATGCGCGCCAGGTGGAGAAGCGAATCGGCGAAAACTGGATACGCACCAATTTTGAATCTCTCGCTGGAAGACACCTTGTCACGACGATACGATTTGATATTTTGTCCGATGGACGAATCGACAACATCGTGATGGAACAACGCAGCGGTGTTACCTTTTATGATCTTGCGGCGGAGCGGGCCATTCGTTCTTCCACTCCCCTGCCTCGGCCCCCCCAGGAATTTCAAGGTCGGCCGATCCGATTTGTCTGTTACTTTGAGTACCCGCCACCAAAAGGACAATAACCCGAGGCACAAGCGTGCGATGAAAAGCAAGGAGAACCATCAATGAAGTGGGTGGGTTGGGGTGCGATCGTGCTCCTGCTGATCTTACCCGCTTGGCGACAATGGAACGCCGTGCAGGCATCGGAAATCACTGTCGAGTGGATTCGTCCCCAGCAACAAGGCATCGTGATTCGTCCCCTGCCGGAGGCTATCACTTCTCTAGCCATTGTAAAGCATGTTCCTAAAGGCGAGCCTAACCCGGAAACCGAAACGGCCTTAAAGGTTTTCAACGACGTGCTGTGGGCCGATCTTAAATTCTCAGCGTTGTTTCGTCTTCCCAGCCCCAGCTTCTTCCCGCTCCAGACCATTCGCCAGCCGGAAGACGCCAAGTTTGAAGATTTCGCTCGCCCGGAGATCAATGCTGAATTTATCACCTTTGGCAATCTCCTAGCCTCGGGAAATGACGTGGTGTTGGAGAGTTGGTTGTATGACGTCAAAACACGACAAGAGATCTCTGGCCAACGTTTCCGATTCAAGCTTCCACAGACCCGACAAGCAGCGCATCGCATCGCCGACGCCGTGGTCGAAAAACTTTCAGCGGGACAGTCACGCGGAGTCGCCCGCACTCGCATTGCGTTTGAAACAAAGCGTGGACGCGCGAAAGAAATCGCCATCATGGACTACGACGGCTTTAACGTACAACTGCTAACCGGCAACGGCTCGCTGAATTTAAGCCCCGCTTGGTCTCCAGACGGCAGGCGCATTGTCTTTTCATCTTTTCTCTCTGGGCTTCCAGGGATTGATTCGCTGGAAATCGCCACCGGCGCCCGGGCCGCTATTTATGCGCAGGGGAGTTTCAACCATATGCCCGCTTACGCACCGGATGGAAATCTAATAGCGTTCAGCTCTCGCAGTGAGCGCGGAGATATCGACGTCTTTGTGGTAGACAAGAACGGGCGTGGTAGGCACAACATCACCCATTCCCCTGGCGCAGACTTCTCACCCACGTGGGGTCCCACGGGACGACAGATGGCGTTTGTGTCGGATCGTGCCGGGAGCCCGCAGATCTATATTATGGATGCCGACGGCTCCAATGTCCGACGCGTGGTAAGCGAAGAGGGACAGGCGGTATCACCCAACTGGTCTCCCGATGGCAGGTTTATTGTTTATGCATGGCGACCGCCCGGCCGTTACAGCTACGACTTGTTTTTGTTCAATATCGCAACCAGCCAAATTTTCCAGATCACCTCGATGGGATCGTTCAACGAGAATCCAAACTGGTCTCCCGATAGTCGCCATATTACCTTCGAGTCTAACCGCACTGGAGAAGCTCAGATTTTTATCATGAACGTGGACGGCGCAAACCTGCGCCAGATTACGCAGTCAGGGGTCAATTCCAACCCTGCCTGGTCTGGCTATCCATTGCAATGAACTAACGACTTCGTTAATATGCGAAACGGGCTTCGAAACAACTCTGGAGGACTCACATGTCAAAAGTTACGCTTCCCTGTCGTTACGGTTTGCTGATCATCGCCCTGTCCATCGGAACGTTCGCATGCAAGAAAGCACCCGCCCGAGTTCCTGCTGCTACAAGTAGACCTACCACGCAACCGGCTCCGGCGCCGGCGGGACCCTCCCGAGAACCAACCGTCGAGATCAAAGCGGATCCATCGATCCTGAAACCAGGAGAGAGTTTTACTCTTTCGTGGAATTCGACCGAAGCGGAGCGTCTGATCATTGACAACGGCATTGGAACCGTGGCCATTTCCGGATCACTGCAAATTAAACCGCCTCAGTCCTCCACTTATACGGCGGTGGCGACCAACCGGGTGGGGTCCGCAAGCGCCAGCACCCGCGTCACGGTCACTACTCCAGAAGTGGAAGCCGCGCCTCCCAGTAGCCCTTCCATGGAAATTGAGGAGATTATGCGGCAGGGCCTCATCAAGGATGTGTTTTTTGAGTATGATAAGAGCGACTTGACCCCACAAGCGCAGGAAACTCTCAAGCAGGATGCAGATTATCTACGCCGCTTCCCGAATGTCGCCTTTATCCTGGAAGGGCATTGCGATGAAAGAGGCACGGCCGAATATAATCTCGCTTTAGGAGATCGCCGGGCGCAGTCTGCAAAGGATTACCTTGTGTCACTCGGGGTCAATCCTTCGCGGTTGGAGACGATTTCCTACGGAAAGGAACGCCCATTTACTGAAGGGCATGACGAAGCAGCCTTCGCTCTCAACCGCAGAGCGCACTTCGCTCTAAGGAGATGACACGATGTATCGCTTTTCTAGCGCTCTTTTTACGTTTGCCCTGGTTGCCGGCACGGCAACCGCAGGGACCAAGGAAGAACTGATTCGTCTCCAAAGCGACATATTGCAATTGACCACGCAGATCCAGCTACTCCAAAAGAGTACCATCGAAAACGACGCCATTTTGAAGACCTTACTGGAGCAATTGAGCGATCGTGTGGCGGGGCTGAAAGTATCGATGGATACTTTAAACCAAACCTTGAGCCAGACTCTGACGCAGACGCTGCAAACCAGTCGCGCTGACAGCAAATTGGTGACCGATCAGATGGCGCAGGCGGTCCAGTCGCTCTCAATCAAACTGGATGACACGAACGGCCGTATCGCAACTCTTTCCCAAAAACTGGAGGAGAGCAGTAAAGCTCAAGCCCAAAAGCTGAATGCCCTGACGGAGGCCGGTACTAATGTTCCACCAGATCAGTTGTATAACGCCGCTTACAACGACTATCTACTGGGAAACTATGATTTGGCGATCCAGGCGTTTCGCGATTATCTAGAGCGATTCAAAGACTCCGAGATGGCCGACGACGCGATGTACTATATCGGCGTTTCCTACTTCGATCAAAAAAAGTACGACCAGGCAATTCAGGCATTCGACCAACTGATCCAGTTGTATCCCAAAGGAAATAAGGTTCCCACGGCGTACTTCAAAAAGGGGATCGCGCTTCTCGCAACACAAAAAACCACAGATGCCATCGCGCAGTTGCAATATGTTTACGCCAATTTTCCCGATACCCCTGAGGCAAATTTAGCTGCGCAAGAATTGCGTAACATGGGCGTGGAACCGGTGGCCCCTCCGCCGGCGCGGAGGAAACGATCCCTGCGTCAAGAACCAGAAAATATTTTTCGCAAACCAGAACCTAGCCGGGTTAGGTGGTGGTAAGTTCCGAAGAAGGAGGAGACCAAGATGTCTTCCGTGAACAAGGTAATTTTGGTAGGCCGTCTGGGAAAAGACCCCGAGGTGCGGTATACGCCGTCCGGCAGTGCGGTAGCAAATTTTTCACTTGCCACCGATGAGACGTGGAAGGATAAGAACGGAGAAAAGCAACAGCGTACCGAGTGGCACAACATCGTGGTCTGGAATAAGTTGGCCGAAATTTGCGGGCAATATCTGACCAAAGGGAAGCTGGTGTACCTAGAAGGCAGGCTACAAACGCGCGAATGGGATGATCGAGACGGCAACAAGCGCAAAACCACGGAAATCGTGGCGACTGACATGGTGATGCTCGGAAGCAAGGGCGAGACCGGAGGACCCGGAGTCCAGCGCGAAAGCCAGCGCCAGCCCCTACCGACCGCTGAAGCCCCGGATGTCGCGATTACCGACGACGATATCCCCTTTTAGGAAGTCCACGCGGTGAAAAATGTTGTCTCGCCTGAATCCCTGCGACCAGGTCTCCGGAGAATGTTCACCTCCAGGCCAGCACCCATGCTGGGCGTACACGGCTGGCACTTCAATCGCGGCGGCCTGAGCAAACGCTCCTGGATTAGAATTAGCCAGCTCCGAAACCCTTGTCCGGGATTTGCCGCGCTTGGCCACGATGGGATCTTGCAGTGCTCGATTCTAAGCGACTCGCAAAGACCCTCCCACGGCTTATTCACCCTTGCCTGTTTCGATTTTGCCGACGTACTTTTCAGGATTCTTGTCGAACTGCTTCTTACAGCCGGGTGCGCAAAAAAAGTACACGCGTCCTTGGTACTCCGATTTTCCGGCTGCTTGTTGCTCATTCACCTGCATCTTACAAACGGGATCGATATGGCTCGCCATGATCTCCTCCTTCTTAAGCTGGACGCAGTTTACCATCCTCGACGACAAACTGATTTCCCCGCCAAAAAACGCGTCGACTCGTATAACTACCAATCCACACCGCAAGGGCGAGGAAGTCGCTGACGGGAATCAGCCACAGATCTCGCAGCAACCGACGCTGTTTCAACACACAGAAACCGAGCACAAGACCAACGGTTAATCTTATACCCAGCATAGCTACCAGCAGCAGCCAGCTCCACCGCGCTCCTCCCGCAGCAAGGACTGCAAGTACGGCCCACGGTAAGCCAAACGTGAGAACCACTCCTGCATAACCACGAGGTCGCGAAGCCCGGGTGCTTCGTGCCCACCGCAGTTGGTGCCGCACAAAATCAGCAAAGGAATAGTCGGGAAGCCAATGGTCAACGACGGCATCCGAAAGCACCACCTGGAAGCCTGCTGCCGCGACGCGCCGGCCCAGCTCAAAGTCGTCAGCGAGGTAGTCCACCAGGGCTTCAAAGCCCCCAGATGCGCTCAATGCGTGGCGCGTGACGGCCAGCGTCGAGCCAAGGCCGAAATGCATCCCCCCCTCCACCTGAAGCGCAGTCAGTACACCTCCGGCAAAGCCTAGGTTGGTCATCGCTTCCATTCTCGAGCCGATCGTATGTTCTCCGATTCCACGATACAGGCAAGTAACCATTCCCACCTGTGAATTAACAAAGGGAGTCATCACACCACGCAAATAATCTGTGCCCACGCGGATGTCGCCGTCATTTACCAGCACGTATTGGTATCCTGCGGCGGCCAACATCTGGATAAGATTGCTCACTTTCAGATTGGCTCCCAAAATCTTCGGACAAATCACCAAACGAATCGATTGATCTGGAAACTCCTTGATGAGGCGTTGAACCATTGGAATGGCGGCATCCTTCGGGTCACTGACACCAAAGATGATCTCGAATTCCGGATAATCCTGGAGGCAGTGGCTGCGGAAATTCTCGTAGGCCTGTGGGTCAGCACCGCTCAGCGGTTTCAGAATCGAAACCGGCGGGGCGAAAGTCATCGGCGCAAACGTCTTACGTTGATGCAGGAAGCGTCGAGCGCCCCAAAGGCACAAAATGTAATAACCAACGCTGCAAAAGGTCCCAAGAACGGTGATGATCTTTAATAAAAGCTCCGCCATTCTATACTCAATGTCCCGACCGTCATCCCGCCCATACAAAGGCCACGCCGATGCAGACCAGCAACACCCCCATCCAGCGGACGATACTCACCTGCTCGTCCAGCACGAATCTCGCGCCCATCGTACCGACGACATAACTGAGCGCCGTTGCTGGCACTACAAAGCTGACATCTTCCCAAGATAGCAGGACCAGCAGCGAGAAGAACCCAATGGCCATCAATGTGATTCCAATCCACATCCATCCTGTGCGGAAAGCCCGGCCTAACAGTTGAAGTACGGCAAGCGGAGCAAAATCTTTCACCTCGCCGATCCGCTTCATTACGTGTGACAGGGTGATTTCCCCGCCGGTGCTGGACAGTACAATCATTGTCACAAACAGCGCCGTGCGCACGATCAATCCCTCGCTGTGGTATTCGGTGGCGTGCCACTCACCAGCACCACTCCCAAGCAGATCAGCCCTACCCCCAGCCACCGCAATGAGGTTACAATCTCGCCAAGGAGCACATATCCGAGTAACGGCACGATCGCATACCCGCTGGCTGACGCGGGCATGACGTAGCTGTAATCGGCCCACGAAAGCACCAAGAGGTAGGAAACAAAAAAGAGCAGGAGACTACTTATTCCCAGCCAAATCGTACCGTTGCTCAACATCTTTACAAAAACAGCGCCCAGCAGCGTCGTTGACCAGTCATTGATTGCGCCAATCTGCTTCATCCCCATGCTCAGAAGGATATTGCCCAGCGAACTAAAAGACACGATCAGAACCAGCAGAGCGTAGGTCTTCATTTGTAAGGCTTTCGGAGATCGCATCTTTCTTCGAGCTGGGGGGATGATTCCGGTTGGGGTTGGCGATTTATGTCGCAACCGCGGGTTTCTCCGAGCTGTCTTTACGCGCATATTTCCAACGCTCGGCGCGCACTCGGAGGTAACTCATGGCCTCGTGATAGAGGCGCGCTCTCTCATGCGCATTCCACAGGGCCTTGCGCGTGATGCGCCAGATCACCCGCGGACGAAAATAGTAGGAGTCATAGAAACGATTGACCGCAGCCATCATTTCCTCGCGTGGAAGATTCAGGTACGCGATATGCGGGAGCTGGTGACCCCCTGAATCAGCAAGAGCCTCTGTCACTAGATATTCGTTTTTGACCACGTATTGATAGAGCTCCGTACCCGGGTAGGCATGCGCTATTGAGACCTGGATCGTTTCGACGTCAAGCTCTTTGGCAAACTCAATTGTGCGCTGGATGGTTTCGCGCGTCTCACCCGGCAGGCCGACGATGAAATCTCCATGGATCGCAATACCCACTTCTTTACAATTCTTGACGAATTCCCGAGCCATCTCCACAGTCGTCCCTTTTTTGATATTTTTCAAGATCTGAGGATCGCCGGACTCAAAGCCTACAATGAAGAGTCGCGCGCCCGCATCGGCCATCGACTTCAGCGTCTCATAATCGCTGTGCACGCGTGCCGTACAGGACCAGCGAAACTTCAGAGGCTTAAACTTCGCGCACAAGTCAAGGACACGGTCCTTCCGGATATTGAATGTGTCGTCGTCAAAGAACAACTCTTTGACCTGCGGGAACATCTCCAGCGCCTGACGAATTTCTTGCACCACATTGTCAGAAGAACGCACACGCCAGGCATGGCCCGAAAGCGTCTGCGGCCACAGGCAGAAAGTGCAAAGAGCAGGACAACCGCGCGAAGTGTAAAATGAGACAAAGGGATGCAGCAGAAAGGGCACGTCGTAGTTCTCAATCACCAAGTCACGCTTATAAACGTCGGTTGCAAAGGGAAGCCGATCCAGATCTTCCGTTTCTAAGTTCGGCCGCGGAGCGTTGTGCGTTATCTTGCCGTTCTCTCGATAGCTGATCCCGAGAATTTCGCTCAGCGGTTTTCCCTGCGCGAACTCCACCACGGCATGGTCAAACTCGCCACCGACCACAAAGTCGATGTCCCCGCTGGCCATCAAGCTCTCCACCGGCAACACTTGCACATGCGGGCCCACAAAAGCTACCTTCAAGTCTGGGTTGGCCTCCTTCATGAGTCGCACTAGACGCACATCGTTTGAAAAGCCGACCGTGGAGGTGAACAGGACGAGAAAGTCATAATCGCGGGAGATCTGAATTGTCTGAGCAGGGGTAGTCTGATGGGGCGCTGCATCCAGCAGGCGGCTGCCGGGCAGCATCCCTGCTGCGTACGTGAGCCAGACTGGGTACCAATACGATTCGATCTCTCGCGTTGCCGGCCAGCGAGAACTAGCTCCCCCGTCAAAACCATCGAAGCTCGGAGGATTCAGCAGAAGCGTTTTCATCACCGACCCCATGACGACTCCTTATTTAAGTGTGTGTGAATCAATCGGCGACAAGCACCGCCGCTCAACGAGACCGCATTCTACATGAAATCTTTAGCCATAACCTAGTGTCCCGTTGAGGGCTACGGAAAAATGCTGGCTAACCGACCGGTGTTCTTGAAAAGCTGCAGTTGTGCCTGCTGGTATTCATGCTCGGTGTCGAGGAACGCCAGCCACTTGTCGTTTTCCTCGAGTCGGGCCCGTTCCAGATCGCGCAGGTTCGCGCGTCCCTCATCGAACCGTGCCTGCAACAAACGGACGTTTTCCCCGGCCAATTTGAGTTCTAATCGCGCTACTTCCCTGGCGGCGTTTGCTTCCCGCGTACGCCCAGCCTGGCGACGTACTTCCACGGTCAGGTCAAATCGCTTGTTTTCCAGCTCTGCCCGCGCCGCTGCCAATTCGCTCTGCGCCAATTGAACCGCTGCTGACGTCTGCGCGCTGTAGACAGGGATCCTGACTTGCACGCCAAGGTTCAGGTTGTGCCGTTGAAAGCGGCGAAAAAACTCATCGTAGTTGTTCAGGCGACTAAGAATCGAGTATTCACCCACCAAATCTACCGACGGCCAATGACCTCCACGCTCACCTTCCAACCGATGTTCCCGCGCTCGCAGTTCGTGTTCTGCCTGCTGCAATTCGACGTTATTGGTGATCGCAAGATCCACAAGTTCAGGGATCGATTGCCGGGATTCGAGGCCCAACTTCTCGGGAACAAGTTCAAGACGGTCGGGCACAATCCCGGTCAAGCTTCGCAGCTCTTCTTCCAGGACCTCATCGTGACCTTCAACCCGAGCGATCCGCTGTTCAACGCGGGCTGCGGCCACTTCCGAGCGCGTTACTTCTATAGGTAGCTCTAGCCCCTCGGTTACTCGCTCCCGGGTAAAGTTCAGGATCTTGCGTGCGCTCTCACGCTCCCTCCGCAATAGTCCCAGGGAGTGGCGCCCCTTGGCCAGTTCCAGATAGGCTGAGACGGTGCGCAGAATCACGGCGCCACGCACCTGTTCGAGATTCAAGCGCTGAACTTCTCTCCGTTCTTCTGCGGCGCGGAGCTGTCCCCGCAGCGGCGGGTTAAAAAGCGCCTGGATGTAAGAGAGATTGAACACGGAAGGCGCCGCCCCACCGGGCGTCTGGGGAAACCCATTGGTGTAAGCCGCTCCCGATCCGGTGTAAAAATTGGGTAGAAACTGAGACCGGTTCGCGCTTACCGTTCTTTCCGCCACGAACTGCTGCGCGCGCGCCAACGCAAGCTCGCGGCTGTTTTGCAAGGCCAGTGCCACCGCACGCTGAATCGTGAGTCCCTCCGTCTCCTGCGCGTGCAGCGCGGCAGGAGCCGACACATGCCATACCCCCCACATTAAAAAGATCGTAGTCCATCCACTTTTATTCATAGCGCAGTGCTTCCGTTGGTTGAAGTCTGGCAGCCTTATTGGCTGGCAAGTACCCGAAGAGAATACCCGTGAGACAAGACACCGTGAAGGCCACGACCACGGAAAGGCGGGAAATTGGGATCACCAAATTCCCAGGGATTAGGGGACGAGCAAGGATGGGAATAAGAATGGCGATCACTATACCTGCGATCGCGCCGGTGCCGCTGATCATTAGGGCTTCGATCAAAAACTGGTACAAAATTTCTCGCGATCGCGCGCCGATGGCCTTGCGTATCCCAATCTCCCGTGTTCGTTCCGTAACCGTCACCAGCATGATATTCATAATGCCAACGCCGCTGATCACCAGCGCCATACACGCAATCAGCAACAGCGTAACGGTTAGAGCGGCCGAGATCTTCTGCGCAGCCTCAAGGATTGAAGTAAGGTTTTGCACATTGTACGCCGCTCCCGGGCGGTGTTGGCTTTTCAAGACCTGCTCTACCTGACGCGTGACCAGTATGACGTCCTCGGGGCGCGCCGACTGAACGTACAGAACTTTAAGAAAGTCGACGCCGGTATAGTAACGCAATAATGGAAATGGAATAATGACCGACTCGCGCGTGATTTCCGATTGGCCGAATGTCGCGACGCGCTCCCGAAATACGCCGATCACGGTAAAGCTGAGCTCGCCTACGCGGATATCCTTTCCGATGGGATCGTCGTTCCGAAATATCACCTTCGCCAGTTCCTCGGTCAGGAGGCAGACCTTACTACGCGATTCCATGTCACCGTTGTCAAAAAACCGCCCGCGCAGGATCACCAAGTTCCGAATACGTTGAAAACCGGTCGTAACTCCCACCAAATTTACCGGATGTTCCACGCTGGCAACGACTACCGTCATTGGAGTCTCACGCGTCCCTGCCACTTCCACAACTTGTGGGATCTCCCGACGTACGACCTCCATGTCTGCCAGAGAGATTTCGTCTCCCAGAATTGTCGCCTGCTGCGGCCCCGAGCGTATAAGTTCTGCATAAATGAGGTTGGAGCCCACCCCTTCGATTTGGGCGATGATATAGCGCTTTCCGGTTAACGACACCGTCACGACCAAGACGATGCATGCGCTGCCGATGACCACGCCCAGCATTGTCAAAAATGCCTTTACCTTGTTCGTCCGCAGCGCATCCAATGCGATGCCCCAAATTTCACCGCTACTCATGGTTTCTCCGCTCGACGCAAGCTGGCGCGCGCACTTTCGCGATTCGGGTCAAGTTGCAGCGCCGCCCGATACTCCCCTGCGGCCTCTGCCCGTTTCCCCTGGAGCTCATAGAGCCGTCCCAACCACTCATGCGCCGAGGCATGCGAGGGAAAATCACTCCTCTGTGGAACCGTCGCCAAATAAGATTTCAGAAATTGCTCCGCTTCTGGCAGTTGCCTGTCGGCCAGGATGCGCCCAACACCTCGATAATATGCCAGTCGCTGGTCGAGAGGATTCACGCGCGCTCCTTTCTCCACGGCTTCCGCCATCCTGGCGTCCTTTCGCTCCTGATAAAAGTCAGCAGTCTCGAGATACGGCTCCATCCGCTGGGGTTGCAAATCCAAAGCTCGGCGATATTCTGACTCAGCCTGCTCGGACTTCTCTAACCGAATCCAGTACGTCGCGCGGGCCAAGTGTCCTTCCACTGGGTCCAATGCGGCGATCGCTTCTGCCTGCTGCCACGCCTTCGCCTTATCACCCCCGACAATCCACGGCGCCTCGAGGTAAAAGTCGATCAGATCGCGCCGCGCCGTGATATTTGAAGGCTTCCGGCGTACCGCCTCTTCAAACTCTCTCCTCACCTTTCGCGCGAGGAAAAAACTACGACTCTCTTTCGCTTTTCCCCCGTAGGCGCGCCCAAGCCACTGGTGATATTCGGAGTTCTGAGGATCAAGACTCACGGCGTTCTCCGCATACGTAACGGCATGGTCATAATCGCGCAGCTCGTAGTAACAGCGCGCAAGCCAATACTGCAGTTGCGCGTTCCGGGACACTTCGCCGGTGGCAGCCCGCAATGTCGCCGCCGCTTCCCGATAATTCCCTGTTTCAAACTGACCCTGCCCTTTCTGCAGAGGCAGATCCGCGGCCTGCACAACTACCGGGGTCAGCGACAACCAACTGACAATGAAAAGGGGACAGATCATTTCTGCTCCGCCACACGCACCGTCAAACCGTCCCGTACTTCCACCTCTTGAGGCAGGGCCACGCGGTTACCCTCAGCCAGGCCCTCTACCACCTGGTACTTCGTCGCATTCACAATGCCGACCTTGATTTCCCGCTTCCTCAGTTTGTCGCCCTCTACAACAAAAACGTAGCGCCGCATTCCTTCGGCAAGCACCGCCGCTCGAGGCACCACCAGACTGTTGGGCAGTTCATGAACAAGAATGCGCACGTTCACATTTACGTTCGGCAGTAGTTCCAGGCGCTCATTCTGGATCGAGCAAAGGACTTCACCCACACTGCGCGCTCCCCTGGATACGACCGCGCTGGGAATTCGTTCCACCCGACCCATCCATAGCCGGTTCGGATAAGCATCCCATGTTATTTCCACCGGCTGATCAATCGCCAAGCGCGCCAGTTCCGGCTCGTCTACGAAAGCACGCACCCTTACACGGCGCAAGTCCGCTAATTCTGCAAGCAAGTCTCCGACGCGAACGAAGTTGCCTGCCCGGACAGGCAGGGAATAGAGGATGCCGTCTATCGGCGTAGAAACTCGCGCCGATACCGCTTTCTGTTCCAATGAGTGAATTACCTCCTGCGCTTGCTGAATGCGGAGTGTCGCCCGCTCAACATCAAACCTCGCACGCCGCGCCAATTCTTCTTTCCTCTTTTGAAGTAACTGCAATTCGGCCTCCACTCGATCCAGAGCGAGCGCATTTTGGTCCCGCTCCTCCTGGGTGGCCGCCTGCTTGGCCAACAAGCGTTCCAGCGTCTCCCGTTCCTGCCGCAGGCGGGCCAACTGCGATTCCGTCTTGCGGAGATCTGTCTCCACTTGCGCAATGTCGTCAGCCCGACCGCCCGCGCGCGCGGATCGCAGCTCATCTTCCGCAACAACCAGCTCTTCACGCGTGCGAGCCAGTTCTGCAAGCGTCTCAGAACCATCCAATATCAGGAGCAGTTGGCCTTGCTTGACTGACTGACTCTCGGCCACAAGCACTTTCTCGACAAAAGCGCTCAACCTTGCTTGGATCGCTTGCGGCTCGATAGGTTCTACCTTGCCGTTGCTGGAAATCAAAGTGTTGAGATTCTCTCGGCTGACAGGAACTGCGGTAATCAGTGGAACCTGACGCTGCTCGGTCTGGCCAAGCAACAGGAATAGTATAAGCGCCGCCACGATTAGCAGAGCCAGCCACAGCCAGATTCGTCTCTTTCTCTTCCCACTCATGAGTGCTGGCTGCATTGTAACACGCAGCCCTGACCCGCCCAGCGTCGCTCCTCCTCGGGCAAGAGGTCGTTCCAAATGAGGGATTGTCGCTGTATCGCATCGGCGACCTACCGACAGATCGCGTCCAGAGTCACCAATTGCAGCCCGGCATTGTTCCATTGCGGCAGCCAAGACTCCAATGCCGCAATGGTGTGACTCCGATCCGCGTCGACCACCCGGTGATCACCGTCATGCAACAAAATAATGTCGCCTCCGCGCGCCTTACCCAGGCGGCGGCACATTGTCGCGCCAGGTTGAGGGTTCCAGTCGCGCCCTGTCAGCGACCACATCACCACCGCGGCGAATCCGACCTCATGCGCGACGGCATCCAATTGTGGTCCGCGAAAGCCGTAGGGAGGTCGCATCCACAAGGGGCGCCTACCGGTAGCCCGCTCAATCGATTGCTGGCAGCATATCAATTCGGCTCGAATGCGCTGCCGGGATAGCCATAACAGACCGCAATGCGTATCGGTGTGATTGCCAATGGCATGGCCGCGTCCAGCGATCTCTGCCGCCAACTGTGGAAACAGCCGCACATGCTGTCCGATGAGGAAAAACGTAGCCTGAGCGTGATATCGATCCAACAGATCAAGTACCCTCGGCGTCACTTTGGGATTCGGCCCGTCATCAAACGTCAGCGCTAGGTTGCGACTGCAGCCGGTGCGCCGGAGGGTCGGCCCAAATACTTCGGATGCCGGGTGCAATGCGCTCCAGGCTGAAAATCCAATACCGCCGACGGCCGCAGATAGCGCAACATGCCAGAGAGCCATATCGTTATCACTGAAAAATTCTAACTAGCTGTCTTGTTTCACGGTCATGCCGACGTTTGTGGCGCCCGCAGCGGAGTTGATCTCTTGATCGTGATCAAGCGTCCGTTCGCAGCGATGGAGCTGCGGGGGTGTTTTTCACAACGCCCCGACGGCTGAACCAGCGTGCGAATCCCTCCACGGGCAAGTCCGGCTGCAGGAGCTTTTGAGGGCGACCTACCGCGCTCAAAATGGCTTCAGCCGCCAGATAACCGCTGCGAACGGCGCCTTCCATTGTCGCCGGCCAGCCCGTTTGCGTCCAATCACCCGCAAGGAAGAGATTCTTCAGGCTACTCTGCTGTGTCGGACGCCATCGGTCACAACCCGGCTCCGGGGAAAACGTGGCCGCAGGTTCTTTGATAACCGTAGACTTCAACAACCTGGCCTCCCGGGTGGCGGGGAGAAGGTACCTCAATTCCTTCCGGCATGAATCTACGATCTCCTCTCGCGACTGACTGGCTAGATTATGGGAGGCGCTGATGACCAGTTGCAGATATTGTCCTTCCGTCGCTGCGTTCGAACCGGAGACGGAAACAGTGTTCACTGACCCGAATCCTAACGACGCATTCTGGAGAAGGGGCGCATAGAGACTCGATTTGTTGAAGATCCATTGCACCGTTTGGCCAAGCGTGGCAGCGAAGGGATCCGCCATGACCTGCCGGTCAAACCACAAGTGGATACCCGTGATTGGTGATGGACGAAGTTTGCACACATTGGCGAACTGTACGTCGTGCTCCACGACAGTTCGAGGCAAAATCCGCAATAACCTGTCGGGTGGCACAGCGGCTATAAAAAACTTGGAAGTGACGGTTGTTCCGTCATCCAGCCGTGCCGCAACAACATTTTCCTGAGACTCCACAATTTCGCCGACGCTCAAGCTTGTATGAACTTCTCCACCATGACGTTCAATGACGTCGCGACAGCCCAGGTACAAATCCGCCAGCCGAACTGCCGGAATCCCTAATTCAAATCCGCGGCGGTTGGCCAGAAACGCTTTCCAGAAAACGTCGATGCCATAGCTGGCGCTGGCCCGATCCAACTCCTCATTGAGGGCGCTTACCAGAACGACGCGCCAGAACCGCTCGATTGCTCTTTTCGGCTGTCGCTGCTGGCAAAGCCAGTCAAGCATCGTCATATCGTTGGCATTCGTCGGCCGGCCTCCATTTCTGCAAATGGAGAGCATCAATCGGGCGATCGCCCGTTTTTCGTCCCAGGACAGCGACGGGAATTTCATGAAAGCGAGGGCAAAGTGCAATGGTGGAGCCAGCGGCGAAGGCTGGATTCGCTGCCGCCTTCCATGCGCATCGAGGAACAGCAGATGAGAGTAACAGCGGATTTTGTCCGCTGCGCCGATGCGGCGGTAAAAATCCGCAAGGTTGGTGCAGCAACCGAGTGTGACGTGCTGGCAATTGTCCACGTACTCTCCACTGGGAAGCATGTAGGAACTGGCCCGCCCCCCTAAGCGTGGCCGCTTTTCGAACAGAGTGACTTGAAAACCCACTTGTGCCAGAGCCACGGCCGCGGAAAGGCCTCCCAGCCCGCCACCAATGATGATTACATCTTTCGCGGGCATAATCCTGGAGTCCACAATCCGAGGCGACCACGAATCACGATCCAGAGCTTTTCTGTATCTGCCAGACCAGCATGCGGGAATGAAAGAACGTCGTAGCGCCTCTCCTCGATCTTTGCGAGAATGCCGCTGTAAATTCGCATCAATGCCCAAAGAGCGGAGCGGCTATTCGCGCTCACAAGAGGCAGGAGTCCCGCGCCTTCCTCGTAGAATGTCCACGCGCGTTCGACTTCAAAGCGCATCAATTCAACGAATTCGGCGGTCACTCGGCGGGAGGCTAACCCTTCCTTGCTGCACCCGAACCGCTCCAGGTCTTCCTGTGGGAGATAGACTCGACCCATTGCCATATCGTCTGCAATGTCGCGCAGGATGTTGGTGAGTTGAAAAGCAATGCCGAGTTTCTCAGCCAATCCAGGCGCGCGCGGGTCGCGAAAACCAAACACATACAGACAGCTCAGACCCACGGTGCCGGCAACTCGGTAGCAGTAATTGCGCAAACGATCAAACGTGTCATAGGAGGTCACACTCAAATCCATTTCGACACCGGAGATGAGATCGTAAAGGTAACGCGTTGGGATCCCGTAATGCATGACCGTATGATGGAAGGCCGGCAGGATCGGACTCCCGTTATACTGCCCGATCAACGCCTGATCCAGTTTCGCCCGCCAGGCTGCTAAAGATCCTTGCTTACCAATCGGCGGCCCCAGGGAATCGGAAATGTCATCAGCCTGGCGCATAAAGGCATAAATGGAGCAAAGAGCGTTGCGCTTAGCGGTGGGCAACAAGAGAAAGCCGTAGTAGAAGTTCCGAGCCGCGGTTCGGGCAATCCGGCGACAGTAAGCGTAGGAAGAAGCTAATTGCTGCGCGTCACACATCGGGGCCAGCCAGAGAAACACTTGTATGCTTGTTGGAACGTAGCAGTACGTAAAGGCGCCCCAGAATGACCCGGCCCAAAAACTGCATCTGGGTGGCGCGCGTCAGCGTGGGACGGTATCTCAGCGTGTTGTAGCCGATGGCCTCAATGGCGTCCAGCACTGCCAAGCCCCCACGGCTAAACAATTCGATGTCAACCCGCAGCCGGGGAGCGACCTTTTCGACCAAAGGAAGACCTGCCGCAAACAGGCCGCGCGTGCGCGCGATCAGCTCCCGCATCAAAGCCACGTAATGTTCGTTAAAGCGTCGCTCGAATAGGTCTTCCTCCGTCAAGCCGTAGCTGGAGAGGATATCCAGGGGTATGTAGATACGGCCCTTTTCCAAGTCACCGGAGACATCTTGCCAGAAATTGGCCAATTGAAGGGCAGTGCAGGTAGCATCACTGAGATGCTGTCGTTCGACATCGCGGTAGCCGCATAGATAAAGTGTGATCCGACCCACCGGGTTAGCGGAATTCCGGCAGTACCCCATCAAGACATCCCAATTGGGATAACGACGGACCCTCTGGTCCTGACGAAAAGCCGTCAAGAGATCAAGAAACGGATCGATGGGGATATCAAATTTCTCGATTGTTTCTTTTAAGGCGATAAATACGGCGTGAGACGCAGAACCCGCATAGCAGTTTCTCAGCTCCCTTTCCCACCAATTCAGGAGTTCCAGAGAGTCTCCCTGCGGACTGATTTCGTCTCCTAGGTCGTCTGCCCAACGACAATAAGCGTAGACATTGTAAACATGCTGGTGCAAACGCCGTGGGAACAACCATAAAGCGAGTGTAAAGTTCTCATAGTGGCGCTTCGCGAGCCACCGCGTGTAACGCTGCGCAAGCGGAAGTGCGCTTCCGGGAGATGGCAGTTCGCGAGCAATTCCCAGCCGAGCGGACAGTTCCATGGTCTTACCGAATCGGGAGCCCAAACGAAATCCGTGGGCAGCCGTAACCTGTTTGCCGGCCAAGCGCGACGCTAAGGAATAACAGCCGTCTTCAGCTCGCCGTTTCGGTTCTTCATGTGCTGAAAAAATCGCGGCAGTTCACTTAAAGAAATCTCACCCGTGACAAAATCCCCGGCGCAAATCTCGCCGCGCGCGATGGTGTCGAGCGCGTCACAGATAAACGGTGGCGTGTGGTGAAATGTCGACTTGATCGTGATCTCGGAATAGTGCAACGCCGAAGGATCAAACTGTACTTGCGAGCCACGCGGGCATCCGCCAAACAGATTTACCGTCCCGCCGCGGCGGACCATCTGAAGAGCCCACTGCCACGTCATTGGAGAGCCGACGGCCTCAATGACGGAATCTGGGCCCCGCTGGCCTTCCGTGAGCCGGCGAACAACTTGCACCGGGTTTTCGACTCGCAAAACATCGAATGCAGCCGCCGCTCCCATCCGCTCCGCCGCCTGAATCTGGCTCTCTCGCTTACCCACTGCCAGGACGCGCACTCCACGATTGGATAAAATGCGAATAAATTTCAACCCGATAGGACCGCACCCAATGACGACAGCCGTCTCCCCGCGCTTCATTCCGGTTTCTTCGATACCCCGGAGCACACAAGCCAAAGGCTCGACCATGGCGGCATCAAGAAAAGAGACGTGGTCTGGGATCTCAAGCAGATTCTGACGAACGATACGCCCCGGGATGCGAATATATTCGGCATAGGCGCCATTGTTGAACAGCAAATCCTCGCACAGGTTTGCCCGGTCCTTACGGCAGAACAGGCACTGGTTGCAGGGCGCTGAATTGCCGGGTACGACTCGCATTCCGACGCGAAGTCTGTTTTCGACCGAACTGCCGACCTGCTCGACAACTCCAGCCAACTCGTGGCCAAAAATGGCTGGAGGCACAATCATCCGGGCATGATATCCTTGCCTCCACACCTTTAAATCGGTCCCGCAAGTCAGCGCCACCTTGACTCGCACCAACACTTCATCGGCCGCTGGCTCAGGTATCGCAACTTTTTCAACTTTCAAGTCCTCGCGGCCGTAAAGCACGGCCCCGGTCATGTGTCCGTTTCGATTGGTTATCATGAAGCCGTTATCAAAATCTTAAGAGACGCATCCTTCGGCCGGGCCGCCAGGGCCACTGCCTGTTCAATCTCGTCCAGAGAAAAGCGGTGGGAAACCAGTTCCCGCAAAGGCACATGACGGCCAAACACAAGGCGCGCAGATTCCACTTGTAAATCGACCGAAGCGCTGTAGCTACCCAAAATTTCCTTTTCCTCCACTCCCACGGCCATGGCGGGGAACGGTACCTGCATCCGCGGGTCGTTGTGAGCAAATAGTAACACACGTCCCCCGGGACGCGCGACCGCCAACCCTTGGACGACCGCAGACGCATCCGGAACCGCCACCAAAACTGCGTCGGCTCCTCGACCTGTGGTGCGAGCGTGGATCTCCTCGACGAGATTCCTCTCCGATGGGTCAAACGATGCGGTGGCTCCGAACCGGAGGCTCATAGCGCGCCGCGCAGCGATTGGCTCGCTGCTAAAAACGACTGCCCCGAGAAGGCATGCCAATCCTGAAAGGAGCAAGCCAATTGGCCCTTGGCCAATGACAACCACCGTCTCGCCGACCGCGATTCGAGCCTTGTGAACCGCCTTCAGGCATGTGTTCACGGGCTCGACGAAACTAGCTTCTTCGAAACTCACATCCGGAGGAATCACCAACATCCCGCGATTCACGATCCATGGCATCACCCGCACATATTCAGAGAACCCTCCACCGTTGGGATCAAAACCAGCCGTGACACCCACCTTCTTATAGCTCGGGCACTGAGAGAAAAGTTTCCGCTCGCAATAAAAGCACGACCCACATGGGATATGATGGAAGGTCACCACACGATCGCCCGGTTTCCACTGCGCGACTCCAGCACCTACCTGCACTACCGTTCCAGAGATCTCGTGGCCGAAGATCTGCGGTGGAGGAACAAAACCATGTTGAATCTTCTTGATATCTGTTCCGCAGATACCGCAAGCTACCACGCGGATCAGCACCTCGCCGTGAGAGATTTCCGGTATCGGAACCAATTCCAGCGAAATCCGACCCGCACCCCGGTAAACACCGGCGCGCATTCGCTGCACGTGAGACGAAGTTGATGAATTGACATCCACTAAAGTCATCCCCGCATGCATCATCCCGCTCCCACCATCACTGATGACGGCTGTGCGTACCTGTTCTCTTCACTCAAGCTGCCGACCCAGCAATCCAAAAATTGCACCAAGGATGCCGCCGCCCGCCGGCTGTCGAAACCGAAGCGCATCAGTGCCGGCACGCGGTGTGGATACCTTACCAGTTGGGCAAAAAACCGCGGAGGGCTCACCTGTCCGCGCTCGCCCAAAACCCGGCTGAAATCAACTGGCAGATCAACTTCCAACGGGTCAACGATCGCTCGTACCGCGACAGATGGCACTCCGCGGGTGGCCATCGCCTGCATAACGGTAAAGCTTTCCATCTCCACGGCATCAGCCAGCGCGCTGAGCTCGGATTTCTCCTGCGCCGTGACCACAATCGTCTGGGAACTGCGAAAAAGATCTACTCCCTTCGCCCCACACCGGATTGCGAGATCGAACAAACCTGCCTCACTGTGGATGATCTGCCGACAGTGGAAACTGCCGACTGCCCGGGCTGCCAGTATTTCCCCCACAGAATACCCTGGCTTCAAGCCACCCGCCAGGCCGGATGACAAACAGACATGGGGAGGTGGATTCCAGAGCGTACCACTCAGTGTTTGCGCGACACCCTGAGGGCCGACTCCGGTAATAATCACGCGCACTTGGACCTTGCCAACGCGTGTTTCCCAAACGCAGCCCCTTTCCGCTGGAATCCGGCGGAAAGAGCGTAAACGACGCCACGGCCTGAACTCTGAGTCAAGCGCGAATGTAATCAAGGTCCTCACGGCTCATATCCAGGCTGTCCGACCGCGATCAGGACAGCCACGACAAGAAACGCGCGCATACTTGTTGCCCACATACCAGCGCGTAGCGCGTTCCAAAGCCTCGTCCACCGAGCCGGAGCGAAAACCCATCTCCCGTTCAGCCTTCGAACAATCCACAAACATCTTGTGACGGGCCATCCGTACTCCCTCCAGCGGGATACGCGGTTCGCGATGAAGGATGCGTGAAATCACATCGTCCACATATCCCGCGGCCAAAGTCACCACGTGTGGCAAACGCAGTCGAGGCGCCGGCTGTCCGCTCACTGCAGCAAGCGTATCGAGAATTTCCTTGAGGGTCATATTCCGCCCACCCAGGAGGTAACGTTCACCCACCCTGCCCCGTTCGGCAGCGAGCAGGTGTCCAGCAGCAACGTCTTCAACCGGAACTACATTCAGGCCCGTATCCACATAGGCTCTCATTTTGCCATTGAGAAAATCGACAATCATCTGGCCGGTCGGCGTAGGTTTCCAATCACCTGGTCCCACCGGTGTCGTCGGATTGACCACGACCACCGGCAAGCCGCTTGCAGCAGCTTTCAAAGCCTCTTGCTCTGCCAGGAACTTGGAACGTTTATAGTGGCCAATCATTTCCCCAAGGCTCGCCTGGGTCTCCTCGTTGGGAAGGCTACTGCGTGGAACGGCAATGGTGGCAACCGTGCTGGTGTAAATAAAACATTCGACTCCAGCGCGGCGAGCCGCTTCCAACAGGTTACGCGTTGCGGCGACATTGCTCTGGTAAATCTCATCTGGATTCCTACTCCAGAGTCGATAATCCGCGGCCACGTGATAGACACAACGAACGCCTCGTAAAGCGTCCTCTAGACATGACGGGTCTCGAAGGTCTCCTTGCGTCCGCTCCACCGGCAAGCGGTCGATGGCGGCTAGCACACTCGTCGGACGGATCAGCACTCGGACGTGCTCCCCGCGTTCGACCAGCATTCGCGCTAGGTGACTGCCCACAAAGCCAGTAGCCCCGGTCACAAGCGTGATCATTGACCCATATCCACGGCGCCATGAACGCCGTTTCTGCGAGAAGAAAGCTGCCATTTAAGCAGCTTCCAACTGTCACCCAATTTTCGATTCGCTCCCAGAACCGCCGACGGCTCATACCCAGCATGCACCATACAGTCCTGGCAGCGAGGATCGCGGCCGTGTCCGTACTTTTCCCAGGGCGTCTTCTCGATCAAATCCTTGAACGTGCTGTGATGCGCATCCGTCATCAAATAACAGGGCCCCTTCCAGCCGCGTGTGTTGTAGGTGGGATTTCCCCATGCCGTGCACATCATTTCACGTTCGCCGCGCAGAAATTCGAGATAGATCGGCGAAGTTATCAGATCGAATCTCTCCAACAATCGACTTGCCATCCGAAACTTCTCACGGATATCCTCCCGCGACATGAAAATTTCCTTAGCCTGGACCGCCGAATACGAATAGGCAGGGGAAACCATGAAACCGTCCACACCCAGAGTCTCCAGGTATGCGAACAATTCGGCGATTTCCTTGAGGTCGGTCTGTTTAAAAATCGTGGTGTTGGTACAAACCAGAAAACCGGCAGCCTTCGCTGCCTTGATGCCGTCAATGGCCTGGCGGAAAACCCCCTCCCGTTCGACGCAAAGATCGTGGGTTCGTTCCAACCCGTCCAGATGAACATTGAAGAAAAAGCGCGCAGTCGGCTTGAACTCGTGCAACCGTTTCCGTAGAAACATCCCATTCGTGCAAAGATAAATGTGCTTATTGCGCGCTAAAATCTCGCGCACCAGGCGACCCAAATCGGGGTAAATCATCGGTTCCCCACCACAGATGGAGACGACAGGCGCACCGCATTCTTCCAGCGCCTTCAGGCATTGCTCCACGCTGAGCCTTTCCCTGATTGTGGACTCATATTCGCGGATCCGGCCACAGCCGGTGCACGTGAGGTTGCAAGCGTGCAGCGGCTCCAGCATCATCACCAAGGGAAACTTCTCGGCTCTGCGGAGTCGCTTGCCGGTGATGTAAGCTGTCAAGTCGGCTGTCATCCGCAGTGGAAATCTCATAAGTCCCTCCTGGCCCGTTCTTGACCCTTAAGCTGCTGAGGCGAAGCCCGCATCTGCTCCGAAGGGGAGCTGCTTTGCACCAGGTTGCGATACCGCGCCAGCGCATAAAGAGGGAAATAATTCCGATACAAGTGATACTTAAGGTAAAAAACACATGGAAATCCGGTGCCGGTGAAAGGTTGCTCATCCCAAGAACCATCAGGGTTCTGCCGCTCAATCAGGTATTGCACGGCGCGAGTCACTGCAGGGTCGGTCGCTTCAGTGACAGCAAGCAATCCGGTCAATCCCCACGCCGTCTGAGACGGGGTGCTTTCACCTCTTCCCTTCAAGTACTGATCATTGTATGACACACAGGATTCCCCAAAGCCGCCGTCGTCATTTTGCACGGCGCGCAGCCACGCCGCGGCACGGTGGCAGTGGTCCGTGTGCGTGAGACCCACGTTCGCGAGCGCCCTCAGCACGCCCCCGGTCCCGTACACATAGTTAACGCCCCAACGGCCATACCAAGCTCCTTCCGGACTCTGATCCCGGCGCAAAAAGCTTACCGCTCGCTCAATCACGGGATGCGATCCGCGCCAGCCAAATTGTCCGAGACACTCCACGACCCGGCCGGTCACGTCGGCTGTCGACGGGTCAATCATCGCATTGTGATCTGCGAAAGGGATCCGAGTGAGAAGGGTGCGATCATTGTTGTGGTCAAACGCGCCCCATCCTCCATCCTGGTTCTGCATGCTGATCAACCAAGCCAGACCCCGCCCGATCGCCTGCTCAAGCCCCGGCTTGTTAGGATAGGCCACCGGCCGTAGAGCCATGAGAACAAATGCAGTATCATCTACGTCTGGATAGAAGTCGTTGCGAAATTGAAATGCCCAGCCTCCAGGTTCGGCGCTCCGGTTTTTGACCTGCCAATCGCCGGGACCCAAGACCTGACGCTCTAGTAACCACCGGGTTGCTCGTATCAAGGCCGGATGATCCGTCGGCAAGCCCGCTTCCTGAAGCGCAACCATGGCAATCGCCGTATCCCATACAGGAGAAAGACAAGGCTGAAGTCGCAGAGTATCCCCCTCTTCGATTTCAAAGCGCGCCAATTCACGAATTTGGCGGGCCATCAGAGGATCATCCACCGAATATCCCAGTGCCAGTAAAGCAAACACGGCATTCATCATCGCTGGGTAGATCGCTCCAAGACCGTCGCTTCGCTCTAGATGATCGAGCAACCAACGGGTTGCCCGCCCGAGCGCCCGTTGGCGCAAGGACGTCCATTGGAAACGCTCATAAACTTTGAAAAGACGATCCACTATCAAAAAGAAATTCCGAGCAGCGAACAACTTCTGATCCCACTCGAGAGCGGCGGTTTTCCGCAGGGGGTCACAAAATAGCTCATCTACATTGAAACCCGAAGGAAGAAACCATTGAGGTTTGCATGCATAAAGAATCATCAACGGGACAAGGATGGCACGCGTCCAGGATGACATCTCGTAAATGTTCACATAGGACCAGGTGGGCAACAACATCAGTTCAGGCGGGATTGCTGGAACCATTTCCCAGCCGACGGCGCCAACAAGAGCCAAATAGAGTCTCGTGAAAGAGTTGGTGCGCTCCAAGCCCCCAAGCTCATGCGCCCGATGACATGCCAAAACCATATGTCGCGCACCTGGCGGGTCGCCCGCCAGTTTGAGAGCAAAATAAGCTTTCACCGTCGCATTCAGCTCGGCTGGACCCCCTTCGCAAATATTCCAACCGCCGTCTGGCAATTGCCTGCGCCGTATATAGTTGGCCAGCTTGCAAACACGTTGCGAATCAAATCTGTCCAGAACATGAAGATAAAGGATGTAATCGGATTCCAGGGTTGTATCGGCTTCCAGTTCGCCTAGCCAGTAGCCTTCCGGGGCCTGGAGCGATAACAAGCAGCGAGAGCCGCGCTCGATTACTTGTTGGACTTTTCCGCGAAGTCGGTCTTCGGCCGCGTGGGCCGTGCCCGTTTGGCCGCAAACGAATCCAATCTTGACTGCTTCTGACATCAACCTCCCCCTAGTTCTCCACGTCCGGCTACAGATAAAATCGCCCATTCTTCCAACTCTGGGGGGAGCGCAAAGCGTACTTCTCCACAACTACTTCCACGTCTTCGAAAGCCGTATATCCATGTTCCGGCCAGTCGAACAAAGAACAGAGCGAACATCGACCCCTTGAGAGAATTGGCTCATAGGTCCCGGATTCCCAACCGCTTCCTTCGCCGAACTCTGCACGAAGCAAGGCCAGACTATCACAATATTCTTGACGGTCAAGAGTGAAGAAGCGGTCACACCGAGGCAACTAAACTTCATGAATGCAACGCGAATCTCACTCCGCTCCAGGGATGATTGCCGAAGACTTCAAACCGCCGACAACTAGAATTCTGTTTGACAGTGGTTCATTACAGGAATAAAAACATCATATTCCGGCTGAAGACCTTTTCCAGAGCTCGAGCAATGAAAAGTCTTTTGTCTGAGGCGTTGATCGTTGGCTGAGAACGAATTCGTTTTATTTTAAAAGGACGCTTGCATGAAAACATACCAATTTGACGGCATCATTATCGGGGGCGGACACAACGCCTTGGTCCTCGCTGGCTACATGGCCAAATCTGGTTTGAAGGTGGCAATCCTTGAACGGACCGCCTTCATCGGGGGCGGTGCCGGCACCTTTCCCAGCCCGTTCTTCCCCGGTTTTGTACACGAGTACCATTCACAGTTCCACCGCAACATTCCTGCGCTCCCATGGTACCAGGACTTGGAACTAGACAACTACGGCGTGGAGTATATTTACCCCCCAGTAAACAATGGCATGCCCTTGAGCGATGGCCGGTGCCTCATCATCCACGCCGACCCGAATGTGACCAAGAAATCCCTGGAGCGGTTTTCCAAAAAGGACGCCGAAAACTATTACCAGATTTACCACAAATACCAGCAAATGGGGCGCAATATTTGGTTTACCAAAGACTATTCTCCGCCCTTGCCTGCTGACGAAGAATTGGATCTGCTAAAAAAGAGTAAGATGGGACAGGACTATCTAGCCATCAACGAAAAAAGCGCATATGAAGTCGTTCACGAAATGTTCGAGAATGACGCTTTGCGGGCATTCTATCTTTTCCTTTTTTCAGTCCGAGGGTACCTGCCAGCACCGACGGTACACAATACCGGCTTTGCCATCATCGCAATGACTTTCCTGGGCAACAAAGCCATGCTGCCTAGGGGGGGATCCAGGCAGTTGACCCATGCTCTAAGCTGTATGGTTGCGCGCCATGGCGGCACCATCTTCCCCGCAATGGAAGTGGCCCGCATCATCCTCCAGCACGACACCGCGGTGGGCGTGGAAACCGTTGATGGCTACAAATTCATGGCCAAGAAGTTCATCGCCAGCAGCGTCGATCCGACGCAGACATTCCTACGCTTTATTGGCAAGGAAAATCTGGACAGTTCCATCGTCCAAAGGGTCAAGAATTATAAGTACGGCGTTTCCGGAAAGAGTTTTGGCGTGCTCTTTGCCCTGCACGCTGCAACTCATGAGCCTCCTAGTTATAAAGCCGCGAAGTGGGATGCGATGATCAACCAATCATTTAATACGTGTGTCGGTTATGAGACCCCTGAGGAAGTTGTCACCCATCTCAACGAAGTAATCGAAGGCAAGCCTCCACGGAAGATTGGAATTCAGTGCGCGGTGCCCACACTATTCGATCCGAGTCGGGCTCCAAAGGGAAAGCACGTGCTGTTGGCCTGGCAATTCGCGCCGTACTCGATCCAAGATGCAGGCCCCGAGAAATGGGATAAGATCAAAGACCAATATCTGGAGAAGGTCTTGGCTTGCTGGGCGGAGTACGCGCCGAATTTGGATCCGAATGGCGGTAACGTCATTTACAAGTTCCCGCAAACTCCACTGGATGTTGAGCGACACCTTATAAACATGCGAGAAGGGGATTTTCACGTGGGCGCTCTGATTCCTGAGCAGCTAGGCTTTAACCGACCGTTCCCGGAAGTTTCTAACTACAGGACACCCATCAAGAATCTATATCTGACAGGTGCGGGAACCCATCCTACGGGAAACATTACCGGCGCCCCGGGGTACAATACCGCTCAAGTCATTGTGCGGGATCTAGGAATCGACCTCTGGTGGAGTCCGCCAGATCCGAGAAAAGTTTGGTCGGAAATGGATTAGTCCGGCACTTGCCATTCTCTGACAAGGATGGCATAAGATCGGGCTGGATTTCGACTACAAGAGTCTAACAGAGAGACGAGGGCCTTGCGCCGCATTTACGAATATCTCAAAGGGACCGATTCATCTCAGAGATAAGACTATGGATCTTGGAATTCGAAATAAGGTTGCGATCGTTGCCGCCTCCAGCAAGGGGTTGGGCAAAGCCATCGCTCGAGAGCTGGCTCTGGAAGGGGCGACGTTAGCCATCTGTGCCCGTAGCGAATCAGAACTAAAGAGAACGCAGCAGGAGCTGCAAGCTCTAGGAGGGAAGGTTCTTGCGCAGTCGCTGGACGTATCCGACGCAAACGGAGTCCGCTCATTTGTAGCTACCGTAGCGCAAGAACTGGGAGACCCCGAGATTTTGGTAAACAATTCGGGCGGACCGGTGGCAGGAAACTTCTCCGACGCAAGTTTATCCGACTGGGATCAGGCCTACCGAGTAACACTGCTAAGCGCGGTTGCGTTTTGCCGCGAAGTTATTCCCTACATGAAAAGGAAGCAGTGGGGGCGAATTGTGAACATCACGTCCATATCTACGAAACAACCCATCGACGGGCTGGTGCTCTCCAACGCTTTTCGCCCCGCTGTCGCGGGCATGGCCAAATCCCTGGCAAACGAGTACGCAGTCGACAACATTACGGTGAACAACATTTGTCCGGGCTACACTCTGACAGACAGGTTGGAATCCCTGGCGGCGAAGACTGCCGAGCGTACTGCCATAACTCGCGAACAAGTCTTTGAAGACTGGGCGCGACACATTCCGATCCGGCGCGTCGGGCAACCAGAAGAACTCGCGGCGCTGGTCGCATTCCTCTGCTCCACACGCGCTTCTTACATCACAGGCACCACAATTGCCGTAGACGGCGGATTTATTCGAGGCCTCTTGTAGGCGAGATGTCAATTATCAATGAGTCCGAGGCAGCTTTCGTTAGCGAGGTGAAGAATGAAAATTTACCAATGGGACACGATGCCGGCAGAGAAATTGAATGATCTCATTTCACGAAAAATCATCTCCGGAAAAAATGTAATGTTGGCGACAATTTACTTGAAAAAAGGCGCCCTTGTCCCCGAACATCGGCATGAGAGCGAACAGATGAGCTACGTCATTTCCGGCGCTCTTGGATTCAAAGTGAACAGCGAGGAACTGACAGTGCGTGCCGGTCAGACAATCGTAATACCTGCCAACGCTCCTCACGAAGTTTACGCCCAGGAAGACACCGTAGATATCGAAGTCTTCAGCCCCATCCGTACAGACTGGCTGGACGGATCGGATCAATACCTCCGCACCATGAAAAAGCACACTCCGAAGTGAGTCGCTCTAGCCCTTCTTGTCTTCTTCCGAAAGATATTCAGGCGTGGGTCGCGCCTGCAACGAATAACGCCACTTGAGATCTTCGTCGGTGTCAATCTTCATCCGAGGAATGTACTGAATATCGCCGAGTCCATATTCGTCCCAACGCCTGCGTACCAGATCCTCATCCTCCCTTGAAAGCACCACAACCGGCGGAAAAACCTGGTTGTTCCAGAACGGGCGGAAGCCCAAGTCCCAATTCCTGGTGGCATCAATCAACACCCGAGCCCATTTCCCCGTACCGTATTTGCCCAAATCCCGTTCTTCCAGCGGCGTACTTGGATCTAACACCGAACCAAAGTGATTTTCAAAAATCACGATATCTCCCATGGCCGAATTCACGCGAGTGCAGAAAGCCCACTCCAATTGACCCGGGTCACGAATATCAATGTCCTCCTCCACCACCATCACATTCTTAAACGCCCAGTTGCCAAACGACATTCCCCAAATGGCCGAAGCCACCTGCTTGGCTTGATGCCGATAGCTCTGTCGGATTTGAACATAAATCATGAAATACGTCCCGTCCAGATTCATCCAAACATCCGTCACCCCGGGGACTCCCGCCTGCTCGAGCCAATTCCAAACCAAGGCGGAACTGGATAACGACGTAATGTAAGCATCTTCCGTGGGCCAGCCTGGACGTATGCTCTCACAGCAACCTTGGTAGATGGGATCATCCCGAAATGTGATCGCGTCGACCTTGATGGTTGGCTTCCGCGAATAGGCGCCTCCATAATAGCCGCAGTGTTCGGCAAACGGCCCTTCCATCATGAAGTCCTTCGGATCGGACGACATGGTCCCTTCAATCACCATTTGGGCAGAGGCTGGGACCAAAAGGTCGCTGGTCTCGCACTTCACCAACTCCAGTGGTTCACCGACAATTCCGCCGTAGACGTCGTATTCGGGAACCATTCGTCCAAACGCGCTGGCTGCCAGGATGGTCAGCAACGCGTTACATCCATAAATGCACGCCACCTTCATCGGTTCCTGCCGGGCACGCAGCTTGGTAAAATGGCCACCCCACCCCTGCGAAGGAGCCAGCAGGCAAGAAATGTGATTTTTGTCGGCCACCATGCCTCGATAGATGCCCATATTGAACTGTCCGGATTCCGGATCCTGGGTAATGACAGGAGCAAATGTGTTAATGTAGCGGCCACCGTCCCAGTGGTGCCACTTGGGCACAGGTATCTGCGTAATATCCACATCATCCCCTCGAAGAACGTTGCGTTTGAAAGGCGCCGTGGACACCTCTTTAGGAGCAAGACGCTTCTTGTAGGCGTCCCTCATGGCAATTACGCGATCGCGGTGATCGATATCCTTCGGCAGGCCAAACGCCAGTGCCATGCGTCCATAAGAAGCCACAGAATTGGCAAACAATTTTCTACACCAAGTGTTCTCATGCTCTTTAATGTTATCGAAAAGAAGCGCTGGCCCATTTTGGGCCGATTGGCAATAGCGAGCGATGGTTCCGATTTCGACATCCCAATCCACCTTTGCATGGATCTCTCGGTACTCCCCCTCGCTCTTGAGCAACGCGATCCAATCATTCAGGTCTTTCACCGCCCGTAAGTCGTAACCTCCCTTAACGGGCTTCAAATCTTTTACCTGTGTGGCCATACCTGTCTCCTTACAGTCATCGACAAATTCGTCGACCAGCTATCCTTGTTGGGGCAGGGATAATACCACGCCTGCGAAATGTGGAAGAGATTTTTTTCTTTGGCAATCCATGCCATTGTGATCAGAAAATAAACTTCAGGGCAAACTGCACTTGGCGAGACGTCGTGCTTGTGCTGCTGATCCGCCCAAAACTCCCGCTTGGGATCCCGGTTGTGTCGATAAAGAGCACCGAATTCGGCGCACTAAAGTTCGCGCGGTTCAGGAGATTAAAGAATTCCGCCCGAAACTGGATCGTCTTCGACTCTGATAGAGCGATGTCCTTGACCAGCGATGAATCCAGAGTGACCAGGCCGGGGCCGATAAGCGTATTTCGGCCCAAGGTTCCGCGCGTTCCGATCTCCTGCAGTTGGAACGAAGAGGGAGAAACATAGCGGTCGGGCCCTCCCAGTACCGGATTGTTGTCGGCGCCAGGCTTCAAGTCTGGCCGGTCAAGATTGGCGGCGTTGGCGATAGTGTTGAGATTCCGTGTTCGGTTGATACTTTCGGAAATCGACTGCGGCACCCCGGTCTGAAGATTCAGAATCCCATTGATCTGCCAGCCCCCGAGAACTCTCTTCAGTTTGGAGGTCCCATGGAACGGAAGATCGTAGGTGTAATTGAACGAGAAGTTGTGACGAATATCATAGTCCGAGAGCGCCAAGTCGTAATTTATATCATAAGGATCCGAAAAAGCTCCACCCTGCGTCTCCGACGTGTTATCCACGTTTCGGGAATAAGTGTAGGAGCCCTGGAGCTGCAGACCTCCGCTGAAACGTTTGTTCAAACGAAGCTGTAGAGAGTTATAAAAAGAGCTCGCGCCGAACGTTCGCAGTTCCATCGCCGAGAAGGCAGGATTGAACCTGGGGGAATTCGCAGGCCAGAAGCTCTGTCCGTCGGGCCTGACCGTGAAGCGCGCGATATTTAGGTTCTGCGTGCCTGTTAAATGAACTCCCCGGGACGCCGCATAACTGGCCGCCAGAACCGTTTGGCTCCAGAGCTCATGCTGCAGCGTCAGGTTGTACTGCATCATGTACGGCGTCTTCATGATGTACTGGGTGGGACTCGGATTCGCAGCGGAAGGATCGGTGCTGGTAACCGGCAACGGGAGAGAAGGCTGAGTGAACTGGGCTCGAATTTGGAACGGCGGCATCTGCATGATCGAAACGTTCCACAGGACTGACGTGAACTGCTGGTGAAACATGCCCCATCCGGCTCGAATAGCGGTTTTACCATTGCCGAACGGATCCCAGGCAAGGCCAATTCGGGGAGCGACGTTGTCCTTGGGAATTTTGACAAACGGATCGCCCACCGTCGCGGCCCTATCATGATAGACATCGCGCAGGTTCGCCACGCGTCCCGTTGTCTCTGTCGGCGCCGTCACAAACTCCCACCGTACGCCCAGGTTCAGCGTAAAGCGCGGTGTGACCTTGAAATCGTCGACCAGATAAAGGCCGGCGTCAATCTGCCTGAAGCCGCGCATCGTGCCGGTCCCCGGGACAAGGAAAGCCCAGGTGAACGTCTGGCCTTGCAGGAACTCTCGATAGGAGTTGAAACGCCACTGGCCATTCTTGAGGAAAGCTGAAAAACCGTTCTGCTGGTAACGGGAGAAGTCGACGCCGGCCCGAATCGAGTGCGGACCGCGGGTATAGCTTAGCTTGTCGATGTATTGGAACGTATTCTGAATAGCGAGCCGGTCGCCGATGAAGTTGCTTCCAAAGGTGCTGAGGCCCGGAATATTCGTCTGAGGGGCCACGCGATCCGGCTGGGGAAGAATGCTCAGAGCGTGTGCATCCGAGATCCTCACCTGATTTTCAGATCCACCATTGGATCGATTGAAGGCAAAGCGGAATGTATTTAACAGCGCCGCAGACAGAATCTTGTTTTCCTCCACGGCAACGTACTCATAGCGGGTCTTGCCGGAAACGACATATCCCGGGAAGCTTTGCGGATTATCGCGGACGGCATCGTCGAAGGTGTAGCGCACATATAAAGAGTCGGATGCGCTGAACTGATGGTCCACTTTCGCCATAAAGTAATTTTCGTCAATCGGAAAGCTTCGCGTTCCGACAAACTCCCCCCTGCCGTCGTTGAAGATACGCCCGTTGGGCAGGGGCATCGCGTCGATGTACTTCTTGATAAAGGGAGGAATCACGACCGGGCCGCTAGGAAGAATGCCGGATCGGGCGGCCGCGTCGGGTACCTGAACAATGTTGGTCGTGCTCAGCCGTTCCCGGAGGCCCTCATAACTGCCGAAAAAAAACGTCTTGTCCTTCTGGATAGGTCCGCCTAACGTAAAACCGAATTGGTTGCGTTTGAATGGGGGAGGGCTGGCCGTAGTGTCAAAAAAGTTACGCGCGTCCAGAGCGCTGTTGCGGAGAAATTCAAAAGCAGAGCCGTGGAACGCGTTGGTTCCCGACTTGGTGACGCTGTTGATGACGCCGCCAGACCCGCCGTACTCGGCGCTGAAAGAGTTCGCCAGAACCGTAAACTCACGAATGGTGTCCACGCCAAGATTCTGTCCTCCGGCACTCCCGGGTGTCCGTCCAAATGCATCGCGAATATCGGTACCATCGAGGTAGAAGGAGGTATTCATCGGTCGCGCGCCGCCTATCGCCAGCTTTACGCCTCCTCCGGTCAGCGCGCTAAAGGATGTTCCCGTCCGTGTGGCCATCACCCCAGGCTGCAGAAGAGCCAATTGGGTGTAGCTGCGGCCGTTGAGGGGCAGATCTCTAATTTTCTTTTCATCCACCAAGTCCGCGAGCTCCGATTTAGTCGTCTCCACCAAGGGAGCCTCGCCGGTCACTGTCACCTTTTCGGAAATCTCTCCCACCTTTAACGTGAAATTCACTACGGCTTCTCTCCCGACTGTCAATGTGATTCCACTTCTTACTGCAGTTTGAAATCCTGACAGCGCAGCTTGTACCTGATAATTGCCTACTGCTAAATTAGCAAGGTGGTACCTGCCCTGGTCATCGGTGACGACTTCCCTGGTCCTGCCGGTGTCGAGATGTTTTACCGCCACCGATACACCCGGCAGTACCGCGCCACTGTCGTCTTGAACCGTCCCGGATATCGTGGCCGTAGTTTCTTGGGCCAAAAGACCCCGGCTGCAAACAAACGCACAAGAAAAAAGAATCGAAATTTGAAACAACCTTTTCAACATATTTCTCCATCCTCCAAAGGTGCAACTTGGGAGCAATCACAAAAGTCCCGCTACCTTGCGCCGGCAAGCTGGTCCCGGTCGTAGACAATCTTGCCGTTTAAGCCGGTCATCACCACGCGAACCTTGGGAATTTCAGATTCCGGAATAGTAAAGTAGTCCCGGTCTAAGACCGCAAAATCCGCGTACTTACCCGGCTCCAAGCTTCCCAATTCGTTCTCGGCAAAGACATACTCGGAGGCCCAGGTGGTCCACATCTTCAAGGCAGTGGCGCGGTCAATCGCTTCCTCAGGAAGCAATACGGGGGCGTTGTCCAGGTTCTCTTCGCCTCTTTTATCGTAGTTGAACGCCTTGCGGGTAATGAAGCTATACATGCCCCACCAATGGTTGGCGGAATCATTCCAACTGGCGGTGTCCATCTGGCCCACTACTTTAACCCCTTCCTTGAGATAGGTCTTGATCGGGGCCGTGTAACTCCGTGCCGCTTCTCCGTAATCTTTTATGGTCCTCAGCGTGTCGACCAAAAACCGCGGGCCGATGCTGAGAATCACTCCATACTTCTTCAACCCTGCAATCACGTCCGGCTTGGTGCCGATCATCGTCGCATGTTCCAGCGTGGGTCTCAGACTGCGGATATACTCGGCGCTGAAATTCCCTTCTTTGGCCGCATCCTCAAGCATTTGAAGCGACAGCCGCGCCCCTTGGCTGCCCGACGAGTGCGATCCCACCGGCCGCCATCCGTTCAGGATGGCTGCCTTGTAGGAAACCCAAGGTTTAGAATTGGGAGTGGGGCAGCGTTCTTGAGCCTTAACCTCAGGCGGGGCCGGCAGGTCAGCGCCAAAACACATCTCCACATTCAACGAATCCCAGAATTCGTTGGTCATCCCGTCGCACCACAGCATCTCGTTGCCGCTGTTAAACGTACTCCACTGCGCGCCCACTGTCCTGAAAATATCGCGCGTGGATTCCAGGCCCTTAAGCCTTCCCCGCTGGACTTCGAACCCAAACGCCAAACGGTACGGCATCTTCCCTTGCCGGTTCAAAAGGTAATAGGCGCTGATGTATTTGGGAGGTGGAATGCGCGTCGAGATCGTAGTGACACCCCATTTCTGGACGCCCTGGCCGTGCAGGCGAAAAGTTTCGGCGATCTTTTCAATTTCTTGCGGTACACTTCTCCACCAGAATTCAGGGCCGATGGAAACATTGGTCATAATCCCTTCATAGCCATCGGCAGCCGCTCCGGGGCGGTTCTCCGCGTCCGTGTGTTCGTCCCACTCCGGAAAGACCGTTTTGAGCTCTTGAATGGCTTTGCTGTTGTAAACATTTCTCAAGCTGGTATTGAGGATGACAGGATGTTCGCGAGTCGCTCCATCAAGGGTTTTTCTGGTGATTTTACCCATGTAAAGCCACATAGCCGCGGGACTAGTGAGAGAGAGCGAGTCCGGCCCTCGATCCTTGTCTTTGATCGCGACGGAAATCCATTCCCCTTTAGGTATTTTTTGCACTTGAATGGCATTGACAATAGTGTTCCGGATCGCCTTAGCGGTTGCTTCCGCCGATTCCTGGGTCGTGACTGACAACTGGACACCCGGTACTATCAAGCCTTGTTGAGGACCATACTGGCTCATGGCGTTGCCCCAGGTGTGCGCGTGCGATTCGATTAGACCGGGGATCGCTGTCTTGCCGCCCAGATCCACGGTTTGGGTCTTGGGGCCCGCCAGCGCCCTAATCTCCTCATTGGTTCCTACGGCCATGATCTTTTTTCCTTTGACCGCCATGGCTTGAACAATGTGTCCTGGGGTATCGGGAGCGCTGCTGCGATCATCCATCGTCACTATTTTCCCGTTGACCAGGGCTATATCTGCATAGCCTTGTTCATCGACCAAGGCGGGACGGCCCTGAGATAAGGCAGGGCTAAGTAGCGACAGGCCAGCGACGAGTAATACTAAGATGCCCACAAAATCTTTTTTCATAGATCCTCCAAAAAGGCTAAGAAACTGCGCACAAATAACCGGATTTTTTAGACACGATTGTCGGAGCGAACACGACACTGAGACCCTTGCTTTGGCGGGCCAAGATCAGCGCAGTTGGTTGAGCGGACAACCATGTCAAATGCGCGCAGAAAATCCGTTGCCAGAATTGCGGCGCTAAGGCGCTAAAAGGTTAGGATTTTCTCGCTCTTCATCACCAAGTCAATCAATCCCGCCGCATCGATCGGTTTCTCGTAGGTCAGAGTCTCGACCGAGACTCCCCGAGCTTTCGCTCAGGCCCCTCATATATAGATGGGAATCTTTGAATCCAGAGCAAACTGGTAAAGTTCCGATAGGAGAGGAAAACCCACGCCCTTCACGTTCTCGCGCATCGTGGCGTTAACAAGCAGGGAGCTATCCGCTGCTAAGACAACCGCCACGTCCCTTCCAGACTCTTTGGCGGCCTTGGCAAGAAAGAAGGGCAAACTTCCTTTTGTTGGATTCTCCGCTCCCTGCGTGCCGATGATTAATAGTTGTGGCATACCCAATTAACTCTCCCTTTTCTTGATACTCAAGACGCGACGCGCATGAAGTATAGCACGCGTGGCGAGTGGAGACGGGGCAAAAAAGGGGGGATTATTCTTGCGGCTAGCGATATAATGACGAAAATTTTTGCAGAAAAATCTTAGAGTCGCGTCGTTCGCAAGGAGTGGTGTGAACAAACGAACACTTTTCCTGGTCTTCTTTCTCCACTGCTTGGCGCCGCCTTCAGGTTTGCCCCGCGAATGACGGAGCACGGTGATGGAATGAAAAAATCCGTAAAATTGGTGAGGAGGGTGAGATGAGCAAAGCACGAGTTTCCACATTTCTTCTGCTATCTTTAATCTCCATCAGCGCATCGCTGCATGTGACTTACCTAGGTTCACAAGGCAGGACGGGAATGATTTCAGGGACGATACGAGACGCCAGTGGCGCCATTTTGCCGGGGGTCACAGTAACGGTCAGCAATGTGGATACTGGCATTACTCGAAATGCCGTTACCGGCGATGAGGGCCGATACCGGGCTCTGGAGTTGGCCGTGGGTAACTACGAGGTGCGAGCCGAGCTGGTTGGGTTTCAGGCCACGGTGCGCACGGGAATCATCTTAACTGTGGGTCAGGAAGCCCTTGTCGACATTGTCCTGCAAGTGGGCGACATCACCGAGCAACTTACTGTTACGGGAGAAGCTCCCTTAATTAACACCACCAGCGCGACGTTGTCAGAAGTGATTGATGAGCAGCAGGTCCATGATCTTCCGCTGAATGCCCGCAATCTCACCCAGTTAACTCTCCTCGTACCCGGTGTAGCCCAAGCCCGTACCGCGGTTACAGGCGGCCAGTATGCGGGGCCGGCCGAGGTCAAGATCTCTTTGGGCGGCGCCAGAGTGCACATGACCGGCTACGTGTTGGATGGGATTGATATTACGGACAGCTCTCGATCGGTGGGTCCCAGCGGGGTTGCCGGCGCCCTCTTTGGTGTCGAGACGGTCCAGGAATTTCAAGTCCTGACCAACAACTTTTCCGCTCAGCATGGTCGCTTTGCCGGCGGCGTCATTAGCATGGTGACCAAATCTGGGACCAACGCCTTTCATGGCGCCGTGTTCGAATTTCACCGCAATGATAACCTAGATGCCCGCAACTTCTTTGATCCCGACGATCCCCCGGAGTTTAAGCGCAATCAGTTCGGCTTTACCTTGGGTGGAGCGATCAGGAAGAATCAAACTTTTTTCTTCGGGAGTTATGAAGGCTTCCGTCAAAGTTTGGGGTCCACCCTGCGGGCCACGGTACCCACGCAGGAAGTGCGTCAAGGGATCTTGCCTTCGGGAAGAAAATCGGACTGCGCACGCTCCCCCATGCGCTGCCGGGCACTGGATGGATATCGGATGCACGCAATCAGTATTTGGCCCTTGAGGAAAAGCACATCTTTTCCGCCACAGCCATGAATACGTTGCGAGTTGGTTTTAGCAGAAATCGTTGGTCCCAGCTTCCACCGGCGGATTCTCCCCCGCTGTCCATTTCCCTGATCCCGGATCAACCGATGGGTCAGCTCAATATTGGGGGTGGAATCACCACCATCGGATTGAGCACTGTCGGCCGGAACCTGTCGAACATATTTACTTATGCCGATGACGTTTTTCTGACCCGCGGCCAGCATGATCTACGGCTTGGCATTTTCGCACAAAGGCATCAGAACAACGACTTCTTCGATTTCCGCTTCCAGGGTGTTTATTCTTTTAATGGCCTGGAGGACTTCTTGCGAGGAGCGCCCGTGACCTATGATGGACAGATGCCCGGTTCTTCGACAAGAAGAGGCTGGAGGCAAACAGTCGTGGGCGTCTACATCCAGGACAACTTCAGGGTACGACCTAACTTTACGCTCAATTTGGGGCTGCGATACGAAGCCACCACCACACCGACGGAGGTTAACGGCTTGATCGTCAACCAGCGCGACCCCCTCAAGGACGCCGAAGGTACTTTCGGCGAGCCGTTTTTCAGGAACCCTTCCAAGAGAAATTTTGCCCCCCGAATTGGATTGGCCTGGGATCCTTTTGGCAATGAGAAAACTTCCGTTCGCGGGGGTTTCGGGATCTTCCACGAGACCATGCTTTTTTACCAGTATGCCAATCAGGGACGCCGCCAATCTCCGCTCAGCCAAAGCGTGAGAATCAACAATCCCGCATTCCCAATACCCGAGCTCAAGGGGATTGAGATAGCGAGAGTCGAAAACGTGGCGGAGTACCAGCCGCACCAACCCTACATGATGCAGTGGAATCTAACAGTCCAGCGAGAACTCTTCGGACAAACCGCCTTCACTGTGGCGTATGTAGGATCCCGAGGAGTGAATCTCGGGGGCACGCGAATCACCAATGTTGCCGTGCCTGAAATCCTGCCCGACGGGCGCAAGTTCTTTGCGGCCGGCTTACCTCGTCGCAATCGCGCGTTTGACGACATCTTTCTTTACGACTACGGCTACAATTCCTTTTACCATAGCCTGCAATTGAGCGGGAGAAAAAGATTCACTGCGGGCCTGCAATTCCAAGGATCCTACACCTGGGGCCGGAGTATCGACGAGGCGTCAAGAATGCACTCGGGAGATTTCAGCGGGCCTTCCAGGGAACCCCAGGATCCCTACGACGTGAAAGCCTCCAGCCGCGGTTTAAGCGACCACCATATAGGTCAAGTTTTCAGCTTCAACTTTGCCTACGCGCTGCCCATAACCGGTTTGTCGGGATTTGCCAAGAAGATTGCAGAGGGATGGCAGATCAACGGAATCCTTAACCTTTCCACCGGGAATCCCATCCAGATCAATCTGGGCAGCGGAAGCGGGCTCTTCGACTATAACCGGGACCGCGCTTCGGGACAGGAAAGGCCCAGTGTGAAGGCTGGGAGAAGTCCAAATCCAGTTTTGGGGGGACCGGATATGTATTTCGATCCCACAGCTTTTGAATTACAGCCTCCGGGGTTCTACGGCAACGTAGGACGCAACACGCTGGTCTCCCCTGGAGTGGCGGCATTCGATTTTTCGTTGAGCAAGAATACTCCTCTCAGGGAAAGCGTCAATCTCCAGTTCCGAGCCGAGTTTTTCAACATCTTCAATCGGGCAAACTTCGGTAATCCCAATAGTTCGGTTTTTTCAAGCGCCCGTGGTGACTTTGCCAACGCCGTTGGCAGGATTGTGAGTACCTCAACGACGTCCCGGCAGATTCAATTTGGGTTGAGATTGGTTTTCTAGTGCTGTAAAAAGAGAGCGCGCCGCGAGGGTGAAAGCGAGTTGGTATTTCATTAGCAATTCTATATTTTTGTCCACTACAAAGTGAGGGAGAAGAACAAGATGAGAGGAATGGGGCTTGCTAGTATTGTGATGGTGCTGTTGTTCCAAGGAGTGGGGCTGTCTCAGCAGGTCTCCCCTTTGGTTGCAGAATTCGGCTATGCGGATTTGATCCTGGCCAACGGAAAGATTGTCTCCATGGAGGATCGAAGCGGCACTCCCGACAGTCCAGGACGTGTTTATCAGGCTATGGCCGTTAAGGGGAAAAAAATCATGGCCCTGGGAACCAACGACGAGATGCAACCGCTGGCGGATCCCAATACACGGAGGATCGATTTGGGTGGCAGGACGGTCATTCCCGGGTTGATGGAAACGCATGCGCACACGTACGGAAGCGCCCTGACCCGCTACGGTCCCCAAGTGGGGGTGGTGACTCCTGACGTCAACCTGGCCGTGGACACTCAATCCTCCCCGGAGGCGACGGCGAAAGCCATCCGCGACACGATTGCCAACGCCATCCAGGCACAAAAGCTTCCAGCGGGGCAGTGGATCTCCGTTCACGTCCAGGACAGCAAGCTGGCGCCGTCCAATGCGGCCGCCGCCTGGCTCTACACGGGCAAGGTCACCAGGAGACAGATCGATTCCGTGTCGGGCAAGAATCCCGTGGGGATCTCGGCCAATCTGGCCAACATGTACAACACGCGGGCTATCGAGGAACTGAAGAAGGTCTTCCCGGAATGGGAGGAACACGCCGAAGAGGAAAATGGCCCCGGCTCGGTGGCAGACGGGTATGAAGGAATCATGACTCGGGGTTCCATTGGGCCGGAGTATTGGTGGAAAAACGAGCCGCTGGAGAAGTTTGCCGAGGCTTTTCGGTTGCACGGAGAAGATCTGATTAAGTGGGGGCTGACAACGATTACCACGCGAATCCCCCCTCCGCGCTACATCAGCGCCTATTATCTGTTAAACCGGCAGGGAAGATTGCCGCACCGTCTGGTCTGGCACATAGAAGTGCACCGGGGGAGGTTGGAGAGTATTGCCTCAACGCGGAAGTTTTATCAGACGGTAGGGGCTCAGTGGACCACCATGGAGAGCGGCAACGACATGATGTGGCTGGACGGGATGGCCAACGAAATTTGGGACTCGTTGAGGTCGGAGACCTGTTTTGGCCCGGATTTGCCGGCTCCACCGGAGATCAAGGCGCGCGAGCGCTGTCCCGGGCCGGGGTCGAAACCCTGGGAAGCTTATCGGGCGGCCATTCTCAATGGGTGGCGTCCGGTGGACTCCCATGGCGTGGGATCCCATGGCATCCGACTCTACATCCAAATGCTGGATGCGGTGGCAAAGGAAGGAAATTTTTCGACCGAGTATATTCGAAGTCTCAGGCCCAGTTTCGAACACTGCATCATGATTGGAAAGAAGCCTGATGTGATTGCCGGCCTGAAAAAGTACGGGATCATTCTCAGTGTGGCGCCCCGGCTTTTTGGGGAAGTGAACGAAGCGATACGAGACTACGGGTCGGGTGCGCTTGAGTTTGTCATGCCGACCAAAACCTGGATCAAGGAAGGAATCAAACTGGTGGGCCAATTGGACAACACGGACCTGTCGGGGCGCTTTAATGTCTTTACAAACCTCTATCAGCTTGTGACTCGAAAGGCCTTGGGTGGTCGAAGTGGCCAGTGGAGCGAATCCGAAGAAGAACTGAAGACGGCGCCCGTCTATGTCCCCGAGGAAGCGATCGACCGAGTCACGGCCTTGAAGCTTTGGACCACCTGGTCGGCCGAGTACGTGCTGGCAGAAAATCATCTGGGAACGCTGGAGCGCGGCAAGTACGCAGACTTTGTCGTCTTGGATCGGGACTACTTCACCGTCCCGGTCGACGAGATCCCCAAGGTTCGAGTAGTGATGACCGGCCTGAACGGCAAGATTGCCTACGACCGAGACCAACTCGCGGGAGCGAACTAGAAGTAGCACTACCGGGAGTATGTTCAGTTTCTGAGAAGGGCGTTATACGGCCTCTTGACTTGAAGGGGGAACCTCACGGGAGTGGATCCACTCGCGCCGCCAAGCTTGGTCGCTATTAGTAGGAATTGAACGAGGCATAACCCTGGTTGACACTGAAGAGAACGTAAACCCGACTCACCGGAGTGCCAAGACAAACTTTGTCGCGCGCTGGGTGAATTCCGGGACCACCCACCGTGGGGGACTTCGCTGGATGCCTATGTTGCCGCCGAAGTCCCCGAACACCTGTTGCATTTCTGGCATTAGCGTGTTGAGAGGACGGCCGCTCCTGTCCCTTCCCACTGAGCTGATCCTTATGGCCTTCTTCAACAGTCGACTCCTGATGTTGCCCTTCACGAGCACTAGATGATCCTTCTGGTCTTCGAAGACCTCGCGATGCATAACATGGAAGTTGTTCCGGAACAGCCCGGCCAATTCTGCATGGCTAAACGAAGTAGCGAAGCCTGCCCTCGCGACCTCAAAGTACCCGATGATATACAGAGCGGCAGGGCAATCGAAATCCCAGCCCTTGAGGCCAGCGTAGAACACCAACAGGCTACCCTCGCTGAGCCGACGCAGTGACGCCTTGGGACGCGTCGGATCCCCATACGTAAATGTCTCAAACTCAGGATCCAAATGGATGGGTTGGTCAAACAGCCTTTCGCGGCGAGCTTCAGGGAAGTAATCCACCAATCTCTGCCGCTGTTTGCCGCGAGCATTCCCGTACGTCCTCTTGTCAACTCCTTTGCCTTCGAAGCAGTCCGGAATTGAAATGTACTCAAATGAACCATCGCTGAAGAGCGGTCCGTGGATGCCCCCAGAACCGGTGTCTATCCCGACTCTTAGCAAGACGACTTGCATCTCTTGCTTCCCTTCGATCTATCCACAGGCTTCATGCAGGGTTCCCCGTGTTTTCCAGGTTTGTCGTGAGCCTCGATCCATTCGACAAACCCGATGACATCCGAAAAATCGCATCGGAATCCAGGGCCTTTCTTTTCGAGACCAAGCTTACGGAATTTTCTCGGAATATCGATTGCACTCGCTCCGAAGTAGTAGAAGTGCCGCGAGATGAGAGCGAATTGTTCGCACGCTTCAAAACTGTCGCCGGGCGGTTCGTTGTCCCCCTGTGGGCCCTTCTCCACGCGCTTCTTTGCGAATCGGGGATTGGCGTAGTACTTCTCACGCGTAAGCTTTTCGTCCACGCGCATTGCATAAACGAGCTTGCCGTGGCCGGCGCTCTTTTGCCGGTTCGCCCCGCCCGTACCCACGATCCAGTCCCCTTTTTTCGCCAATTCCACAACGTTCTTGGGTTTCCCAGGAGAACTGCGGTATTTGCACCGGCAAAGCGTACACACACCGAAATATGGGTTGGGCGCTCGGCCGGTATCATGCTCAACAACATAGGAGTAAAGTTTCATAAGGCGTTCGGCGCTTCGGCTTGGTGCTGCCCGATCCGAGTCTACAACACACTTGGCCCGTATAGTCGGCTTACCGGACTTGGGATGTCATCGGTCAGCGTTACTCCTCCATAGTAGTAGTCTGCACCCAATCCTGACGAGCAGGAACTGGATTTCGCCGACGCGTTGACGTTCTGCACGTCATGATGTGACAATATATCCCCATGGGTGACAGCGCCAAAAAACTGCTTGAAGAGTTCGACGCGCTCCCCTTGGCTGAGCGGCAGGAGGTCGTCAAAGAAATTCTGCGTCGCACTGCCCCGTCGGACTATAGCTTCCCGACCGACGAGGAGCTGATAACTGCTGCTGATCAAGTATTCCTGGAACTCGACCAACGCGAGAGCCATGGATGAAAGCCTCGGAGCGGAGGGAGGTTTGGCTTGTCGACCTCGGGCTGGCTGCTAAGGTACGTCCCGCCTTGGTTCTCAGTGTACCAGCCGACGAAACGGATCGCTCGCTTGTTACTTTGATCCCACACACGACAAGCCTCCGTGGCTCTCGATTCGAAGTGACCATGCATGTGCCATTCCTGCGTGCGGGTGCATTTGACGCACAGGGCTTGGTCACCATCCCCCATGCAAAGCTCCTACGCCCGCTCGGCCGACTCCAACCCGGGCAACTCGCCGAGATCGAAACACGCGTACTGGCGTGGCTTGGAATGCGGCAGCCCTGACTCTCACGGTAGCACAATTGGGCGACGAGTCGACAGGCCGTCCGGTGGCCACATTCCCTGCTCGCACGAAATACCCTTCCGGCTACAAGTCCCGCTGCCAGCAGCCATTCGTCAATTGCTTGCTTGACCGCTAAAAGTCGAACCGGAGCACGATGTACAGATTGTCGTTACGGTCGAACTGACCTAGAAAGGTTGTCTCACGCTGACCCGCAAATATATTTGCGCCCGCTCCCACACTCAGCCGGTCGGTGAACGCGTGCCACACTTCGGGGATCACCAGAGCATCCTGGTCGGACGGGCTGTAGAAGCTAAACAGAGAGAGTTTCCATGTCTGGTATCTCAGGAACTTGGTGAGGCGCACGGTCAGCAGATGGCGCGCCCGGTCTTGCATGGGAAAGCCGGCGGGAAGAGTCTTCTTGTAGGCGGCGTACTCCTTCAGGATTTCGACGTAATACTGCATCCCTAGGGCCAACTCATTGGCAAGTTGTCGTTGGTAGCCGATCAAGAATCGGAGTTGCGAATTGGGGATGACAGGATTCGTGCCGGCGCGGTCATCGAGCGAATCATAATACCCCGCCTCCAAGCTCAACAGGGCTGCCCCAAAGTTTTGTAGTGCGCTGGCGCCAAAGGTGACAAGTCGCGGATAAAAGCCGTATAGCTGCGTGGGCTGTGGGAGTGAATCGGGACCAAAGGAAGGCTGACGCCAATATCCCCGATAGGCGTACAGCGACATATCGCTCTCAAGAACTCTCCGGTAGAGCCGGAGGGCATACTCGGCATTACCCGGCGTTACGGCGGGTTGATTCAGATTTCGTTGCCGGATGTTGGGAAATGGATCGAAAAAGGAAAAACGCTGAACGTTTGGAAGATGGTCCGGCTCAAAGCGCGGAATCGCCACGAACTCAGCATTGAGGACGGGATGGCTCATGCGAAGCTTGGCGGCGTCCACGCCTACTTTCATATACTCCAGCGGTCGCCCGGAAAAGAAGGCAGCCCAGTCTTTGGGGAAAACGTCGTTGATGAAAACGAGATCACCCACGCCCCAGGTCACGATCTCGCGACCCAGGCGCAGATCGAAGCCGCCCCGTGATACATCGAGGTAAGCCTCGCGCACTGTCCCATCGAGCTTGTTGGCTACGGCATCGTGAAAAAGATCGCCCTTGGCGAGGAACGCAAGGCTGCCGTTCGCAGTGTTGCCCGTGACTTCCAGCCGTACCCGCTCGTCTGCCCAGAGAAAACGGCTGTCCTCCTCGCCAAGCGGATGGTCTCCCTCGATCCGAGGAGTGAAGTTGCCCATCAGGAACCCGTGGATTCGCAGGGGAAAGTTTTTGCTTTGCTGATTAGAGGCCACCTGCGCCCAAAGCTCTGACGCGGGAGCCAGAAGAAAAACAAGGATGAATCCAAAGCGAACGGGCATGTAATTTTGAGAGGTCTTCGCAAAGGCCCGTACCCAACGGTGAACTTACCGAATCCAGCGGGCCGGCAGGTTGCTCAAGGAGCGCTCGCTAAACAGGCTGTCTTCCAGACCGAGATTGTACTGAATTTCGAGGAAGACAACTTCCGTGCGGTGGCCGTTTTGAACATTCTCCATAGTTCGCCGGACAGCGGTCCACAGCGCCTGTACTTGTTTGACCTCGTCGGCGGTAAAGACCTTGAACAGCTCATTTCGTTTGTCGTAGAACTCCTCACGCCTCAGCACGAAGTTCTCCTTGTCAATCCAGGCCAGCTTGTAGCTGAAGTCCACGCTTCTCTCATCCTTCGGCGCACTCCGAATGACCCATACAGGTCTGCCACTGAGCGTGTCCTCGCGCACGAGCGTATGCGTGTCCTCCTCGACCTCACGCCCGGAAACGTCCTCGTAGCTAAAGTCCGACCCCACGAAGCTGGACCGTTTGTCGTCGGCAGCAATGCGGCGAACCATGTGCAGCGCCGGGAGAAAGAGCCAGCGCTCGTCGTCGCGCTGGGGATGCTTCCAGACCATGAAGGTCATGTCCCGCACATCGGCGGGATTCGAAAAGTAGATGAAAAAGCGCTGCTCGCCCGCCTGCGGAAGATTCTTGCGCAGCATTACCAGTTCGCGGATTCTCTGTTGGCCTTCCTTGCTGAGGAGGCGCATCCGAACCTTCGCCTTCATATCATTACCCGCGTAGAATTGCGCCTGCTGGGCCTTTGCGACCGCCTCCTCCGCGGACACGGATTGCGCAGGCGCAGGGGAGACAGTAAGAACCACTGCAAGGAGCGAAAAGAGAAGGATCCCTTTCTCCGGTTTAACTTCCAACACTAGACACCTCCTTCGGGAGTAACCAGCCAGGCGCAAGCGCGATCACGGCGGGCAGAAGGACAATGCTCGCAACGGCAGATAAAAGCATGATGGCAATCATGAAAACGCCTACGGTAATGTAGGGGGTGAGCTGAGCAAAGATCATCACCGCGAAGCCGGAGGCAAACAGCAGAGCATTGCGCAGGATGCCTTTGCCGGGGCGGGCTGCGGTCCACCGTAGGGCGCCGGACAAGTCCCGAGTCTCACGATAACGCTGCTGGAAACGGCTTACAAAATGAATCGCAAAGTCCACCGCCAGGCCGAGGGAAAGCGTGGACAGAACCGAAATCGGCATATCGAAGTCCTTGCCTACCAACCCGACAAACCCATACATCACGACCACGGTGAACAGCAGGGGCACAAAGCTGACCAGGCCCCACTTCCAAGAACGATAAGCCAGCGCCAGCAGGAACAAGACCAGGATGGAAGAAGCAATGAAGCCCTCCAGCATCCCTACGAGAACTTCATCGTTCCAGACCATGTTGAAATAGGCGATTCCGGCGGGTCTGACCTCGACGCCCGGCACCGGATGAGCCGCTAGGTAGCGCTGAACGTCCTGGACAAGAGTTCTTGCCTCCACCGCGTCCCAAGACCGCAACTGCGTGATTACGTTCGCCTTCTGATACGGGTAGTCCACCACATTGTCCAGGTCGCGAGGCTGGACCCCCATGTTCAGCAACAGGAGGTATTGCGCAATCACCGTGTTCGATTCGGGAATCGTGTCATAGCGTGGATCATCCTTGTGAAGGACCCGGTTGATCCTTTTCACATAATCGGCGACGGAGAGGGTTTTCCCCACCAGAGGTTTGCCCTCCAAAAACTGCTGCAAATCCTCCAGCCCGCGCAACACCGCGGGGTCCTTCATGGCGTCCTGCTGGGTGGCGGTGGCCACCAGGTACAGCGGAGCTGTGCCGCCCATGGACTCATTGAGCGCGCGATCTGCCGTCCGCACGGCGCTGTGCTCCTTGAACCAGCGAATCATGTTGTTGTTGATACGAATGCGCGCGATCCCCGCAACCGATAGCACCACCAACACAGTGGAGAGCAAGACTACCGTCTTGCTCCGTCGGAGGCTGAGCTGGCCAACTTTCCCCAGCCACTCCGTAGCCCGTGATGCTTCCTGGCGTTCTTTCGGCGCGTGATTTCTCAGCCCTTCCTCTCGAATCAGCGTCATCAAGGCAGGGACGAGCGTAAAGCTCATCAGCAGGATGACGAGCGTTCCGAACGCTACCAGGAAACCAAAGATGCGCACCGGAATAATCGGACCGATACCAAGCGAAGCAAAACCAGCCGTGGTCGTCAGATCGGAGTAGACGATGGGAGCACCTACCGCTCCCATCGTCGCCAGGATGGCTTCTTTCTTTCTCCCGACCTCCGGAAAGCGAAAATACAGTTCATTGAAGATGTGCACGGTGTCGGTGCTGATGGCCATCAGAAACACCGGGCTCATTGAAGCCATGATGTGAATCGGGATGCCGAGAGCGACGAACAGCCCCATGCTCCAGAGGATGCTCACCATCGCCACCGCCATGTTCGTAAAGACGAGACTCCAGCTCCGGAACATCACAAAGAGCAGCACCACCATCACCACACCCGCCAACGGCGAGAAGAGCGCCATCTGCCGAAACATCTCCGCCCCAAAGGTGTCCCGGGCCACTGGATCTCCAGCAAGATAGAATTTCTCACTACCTTTCCCTTCACCGACGAGTCGCTCGATCTGCTCGGCGATCTGCTTGCCATTGGCGGCCTTTTCGATCGGGATGTAGAGGGCCGTCATTTTCCCGTCGGCAGAAACTAGCCGGGGAACGAGCAACGGATTAGCGAGAAGCCGCTGCCGAAATGCCGCCATCTGCTCGGTCGTCGCCGGAATGTCAGCCAGTAGCGGCCGCGTGCTCAGTATTTCGCCCTCCGATGTCACATCCTCCACCGTGGCCAAACCGATGACATCGCGTGCAATGACGCCCGGGATTTTCACAATGGCTTCAGATGCAGCCTCGATGCGGCGCAGCGCTTGGGAGTTAAAAATTCCTTCCTCGTTCCAAATGCCCAGCACAATCACGTCTGCATGCAGCGCGAACCAGCTTTCGACCTGGTCGTTGTACTGCCGCACCGGCGAGGTGATGGGCAGCATATTCTTGGGATCGGTGTCGGTCTTAATCTTCGGAAGCTGGGCCGCAAATAGCAGGGTGATCCCTATGGTTAGGGTTATGACAAGACGGGGATGGTCAACCGAGAAACCTATCAGCTTGTTCATTTCCCTTTCCCTCCATGACGAAGGCACGGAGACCTACCAGCGTGGCCGCGCACCTTCCACATGTCGAACCAGAAGGCTTTCGCGCCGCATCTGTTCTGACAAGATCTCGCGGATCAAATCGAACGCTTTCAGCATTTTGGGATTTGATAGTCGGTAGAAGACGACATTGCCCTCTTTACGAGAAACCAGTACTCGCCTCTGCTTCATCATATTGAGGTGCTGGGACAGGTTGCCTATGGTGACCTTGAGCCGCCCGGCCAGATCCGAAACAGACATCTCCTGTTCGCGCAGGGTGTTTAGGATTTGCAGGCGGGTGGGGTGCGAAAACACTTTGCACATGTCCGCATGGTGCCGGTAGAGTTCGAGCTCGGCGTGGGAGGAAGCTTTTGTGCGACTCATATAGTATTACAGAGAAAACTATAATACTGTATTACTCGCTTGTCAATGCTATTTTGCGGCGCTCTGGGAGAAGCCCCCGATCGGCGGCCTCCGCAAGGCGAACGCCCGAACAGGGGAAGTCGCGCCACCATCGGTGGCCGGACCTGATGCGACGACCGAAGCTCGCTGCGGTCCGTCGGCGGGTGTTGTTCATCGCGTTGACAGCCCAGCCGCCGTGGCGGTATATATGCCGCCATACCCGGCGTGGTCGACCGGATGTTGTCACATCGGCAGACGAGCAGTCCCACTGGGAGGGACCAGCACGAATCCGAATTGACCTGGGAGTCGCCCTTCCAGGAGGAGGTGGAGCAATGGCAAGGAAACAGGAGGCGCAGGAAGCACAGGTCTCTGAGGCACAAATCGCCGTTCACTGGCCCGAAGAACCGTACTACTACCCTCCTGCAAAGTTCATCGCCCAGGCGAATGCGGCCGACCCTGCAATCTTCGAGCGATTCAGCGAGGAGAACTTCCCCGAGTGCTTCAAGGAATACGCCGACCTGCTTACCTGGGACGCCTACTGGCACACAACGCTGGACACCAGTAACCCGCCGTTTTGGAAGTGGTTCGTCGGCGGGCGACTCAACGCCTCGTTCAACTGCGTCGACCGCCACCTGGCGACCAGTCGGAACAAGGCAGCTTTCATCTGGGTGCCCGAGCCGGAGAGTGAAGACACCAAGGCGATCACCTACCAGGAGCTGTACAAGCGGATCAACGAGTTCGCCGCGCTCCTGCGCGGCTTCGGAGACGTGAAAGTCGGTGACCGGGTGACTTTCCACCTGCCGATGGTCCCCGAATTGCCCGTCTCCATGCTCGCCTGTGCCCGCCTCGGCATCATCCATTCCGAAGTATTCGGCGGATTCAGCGGTACGGCGTGCGGAGACCGGGTCGCCGACTCGCGAAGCCATATCCTGGTGACAATGGACGGCTACTACCGCAATGGCGAACTGCTCGACCATAAGGCCAAGGCCGATGAGGCGGTGGCTGCGGCCCGTGAACGCGGCGTCGAGGTCAACAAGGTGCTGGTCTGGCGACGGCATCCCGGCCAGTACTCATCAAAGAGCCCCATGGTCGCGGGGCGGGACTTCTTCGTCGACGAACTCCTGCAGGACTACCGCGGGAAGGGGGTCGAGCCGGTCTCGATGCCGGCCGAAGCCCCGTTGTTCCTCATGTACACGAGTGGCACGACGGCGCGGCCCAAGGGGTGCCAGCACAGCACCGGCGGGTATCTGGCCTACGTCGCCGGCACGTCGAA
>JACQSX010000051.1 GCA_016211105.1 Acidobacteriota bacterium
GCGAGGATCGTGCCTGTCAGAGGTGAAGACAATCCTTCTGCCATCAGGAGACCAGGAGGCATCGCTTTCATTCGCAGAACTGTTGGTAAGCCGTGTCACGTTGGAACCGTCCGTGCCCATTACGTAAACTTCATAGTTGCCGTCTCGGTTCGAGTAGAAAAGAATCCTCTCTCTGTGCATATCCGATTTGATCTCGGCCGCAGTTCGGGCGACACTCCACATTTGCGTCTCATCAATCAGGCCCTCAAAGATGAACAGGTTCTGAGGATCTCCCCTGACATGACCGATGTGCAGCTCCTCCCTAAAGTTCACGGGGTCTCTGAGCAGAGATTCCGAATCCTCCAACACTGCGTTTATGTAAAGCATGTGTTTCGCTGCTGACCCATCCCAGACGAGTGCAACGTGGTACCAGTTATTTGGCAGTATTGGTTTATTGGGATTGGAATAAAGCCTTCTAGGTCTTTCCGTGCCACAATCATCGACGACGTGAGCTCCAATCACACCTTGATCGCCTCCAATAGGTTCAACCCAGACCGCAAGCTCGTCGCTGCAGTTCCCACCCTGCTTTCCGAAAACAAACATGTCGCGATCCATTCTGGTTGGATAAATCCAGGCTTCCAGCGTCAGTTGCCTGTTCGCATGCCAAGTTTCCAGACTGGGGGTGGATGCCACTTTCACGTAATCAGTTACGCCGTTTAATCCTATTGCAGAGCCGAGTTGGCTGCGGACATACAGCGGCGCACCCACCTGCTGCCCGTGGTTGGCATTCCCGCTGGAATCTTGCGCATTTCCATCGAACTTCCAATACCCACTAAGCTGGCTTTGGGCCAGCATTCCTTGCCCTGTTAAGGCCGGCAACACTGTCAGTAGGAGAACCAGCGCTTGTGACTTTTTCATTGGTTTATCCCTCGAATGACTGTTTCACCACGAAGATGGCTTTCTGAGGAATTTCGGGTTTATGCGGAGGAAATTCTACTACAAGCCCTGCATTCGCAAGCATCTATTAGATTTTTTTGTCGGGACACTCCCTGCAATAACACCAGAAGCAGAAGGCGGCACGGCCCCTGCCCTCCCACTTACCGTCGCCGGCAATGGTCTCACGCGCGCCGCGCCTGCATTCTCTGGCGGTGTGTTTAGAACTACGGAGGAAGAACCGTAGCGGCAACGCGAGTCAACTGCCGGCCAGGAGTGACAGTGCGGGCGAGCCAGCCCGCCGCGGCGCCATCCGTTTCCCAGGAAACCTTAAGGTTAGTTCTACAACGCTGCCCATCGACGAAATCATTCACGGCGACTGCCTGCAGTTTCTGAAAAAGAAGGACTGCTTTCCCGATGACTGCATAGACTTGATGGTCACAGACCCGCCCTACGGCTACTCCTTCATGGGCAAGGACTGGGACCGCGCAGTGCCCAGCGTTGAAATTTGGAAGGAATGCCTGCGCGTTCTCAAGCCAGGCGCTTTCGCCTTCATCATGTCTGCTCCGCGGGCAGACGTCCTGGGAGAAATGACCTGCAGGCTCCAGGAAGCCGGCTTCCGTCTTGATTTCACGCCCCTCTATCACTCATACGCTTCGGGATTTCCAAAGGCGATGAACATCAGCAAGACAATGGATAAGAAGTTTCGGGCCGAAAGGGTAGTCCTTGGTAGGAATCCGAATGATAGGCCAAAGCATGAGAATGCCAAAGCATTCCCTACAGCTCCGGCCACTCCACCAGCCAAACCCCTTGACGGCTCGTATGGTGGCTTCCAGCCGAAGCCTGCAGTTGAAGTCATTCTGGTCGCCATGAAGCCGCTCTCTGAGAAGACATTCGTCGAACAGGCACTTACCAACGGAAAAGGGATCACATGACTCGATGATGCCAGGATACCCGTCAATGCGCAGGAACCGTCGCAGGAGAGCAGAACGCGCGTCGCCTGTCTTCATCAACAGGGACGCTTGGACACTACCGGAGACGGTGATGCAATATCTGGCAGGCCAGGAGGCCGCTTCCCCGCCAACGTGCTCGTAAGCGATGACGCGCTGAATAATGGGAGGATCAGCAGGAGTTCTATTTTCACATCAGCTTCAACAGTCGGCAAAAGGAGCGTTTATAAACAACAAGCGGGCGGCTTTGCAGATTATACGGGCGGTGGCTATGGAGATTCAGGCTCTTTCTCCCGCTACTTCTCGATGGACGCGTGGTGGGAGGCCAAAATCAAAGAGCTGCCAGAACACGTCCGACGAACCTTTCCGTTTCTCATTGTGCCGAAGGCGAGCAAGAGCGAGAAGAATAGTGGACTCGAAAAGGTCAAGAACAACCACCCTACCGTCAAGCCCATTAAGCTCTTCTCCTACCTCGTCACACTGGGTAGCCGCTCCGGCGACATCGTCCTCGACCCGTTTGCTGGTTCCGGTACGGCCGGCATTGCGTGCCGTCTGCTGGGCCGTCACTTCGTACTCATTGAGCGCGACGCTGAATACTGCGACATCATCCGCGCTCGTGTCAGCGCTTCTTCAATCCATGATCGGTAAACCCGTTGCCCTGATCCAGATTCCAAACCAGCGTCTTTTTGGCGTCAAGGCCGCGGCCCGCTACCTTGGCATCCACGAGCAGACGCTGCGCAAGATGACCGATCTGGGGGAACTTCCCGCAAGAAAAATCGGCGCTCGCCGGGTCTACCGGCTGGAGGATCTAGACCGCTATATCGACTCTCTTCCACAGTGGTATGATCGCGGTGGCGAAAACCCTGCGTGATCCCAAACGGAAAGGAGAAAAATATGGGGATCCGCAGATGGAAAGATCATCGAGGCAGAGAAAAAATCTACCTCAGCCGGCAATGGCCGGATCGAACTCGCCTCCGAAGACTCATGCCCAATATGACGCTGGCAAAACAACTGGATGCCCGAATCGACGTAGCGATCGCCGCTGGTCAGTGGCGCACGTTGCGCGACGAGTTGACGAAGGGCCCGACCGATGGCAATCCGACGCTAGCGGTTTTTGCGCCGATCTATCTGCAAGAGTACTGCCGGGCACGAAACCGGGATCTCACGTTCAAGGAAGATCAGTGCGAACACATCGTTCGAATCCTCGGGTCTGTGCGCCTAAAGGATTTTCGGCGGAGCCATGCGCACGATTTCGTCGTTCGTCGCTCGCAGGAAGTCAAGCCGGCCTGTAGCGTCAACTAAAAAAGTTCCCGAAATGATATTCGTAGCCTCATTAAAAAAGTGCCTGAAAGTTCATTTGAAATAGTGCCCAGTCGCAGGGGCGGTGGGGGGTGTGGGAAACTCCGAAGGAGTTTTCCAAGTGCCGGTGGGAAAGCCGTCTTTTGCTTTTCCATCCGGCATGTCACCCTCCACCGCCTTCTTCTTCGCAGCCTGGACTGCCTCTAGCTTTTCCTGCCCTCTCAAAATCTCTCGATGCAGCTCAGCTGGGTTGAGACTCCGGAATTGTCGGCGCAGCATCTGTTTGCACTGTTTCGAGAGCTGCGCAGACTCGATCAGTCTCCGATAAGGAGTGAGCGGCCGGTCGTAGCGCTTCGTCACACGGCTTCCGTGGCGGATCTTCTCCTGGAGTTTCTGCGACGGTAAAAAGAAGTTCACGTAGAGTCTCAGGACGGCGTAGAGCTCATTGAGCACCCTCAGTTCCTCCTCGCGGTCATAACGGGCATAGCCCACGAAGCGTCGCACCACCGAATAGTTCTTCTGCTCGACGAAGCAGTTGTCGTTCTTGCGTAGCGGACGGGAACGGGTGAAGGTGACCCCTTCCCTCTCACCATAGTGGTACAGGTGGTAGTTGATGAACTCCCCGCCATTATCCGAATCTAAGCCCAGCAGGGGGAAAGGTAGCCGCGCTCTCATCTGTTCCAGAGCTTCAAAGACCCACACCTGGGCCTTATTGCGTACCGCCGCCAGTTCCGTCCAGCCACTGTAGACATCCGTCACGTCCAGAGTTTGCGCGTAATCCCCCCGACCAACCCCTCCTTCGTGAGCCACCAAGTCCACTTCCACAAAGCCAGGACACGCTTCGTCCCATTGCGAAAAGGTGCGTACCGCCACCTGGTGGCGCAAGAGCGTCCCCGGCTTCGTCCCCGATCGTCCTTTCAAGCGCATCCGCCGTTTCTCTTCGGCCAGGAGCCGATCAATCGTCGACCCACTGATCTTCAACAACTGACGGCGAACCTCTCCTCTACCCACCCGCCCACCGTGTCGTTCCAGGGCTTCGATCAGGTCCGGCAATGCCGCCGCCATCCTCCTCCCTGATAGATAATCCAGCATCTGCCATAAGCGCTTGAGCTCCTTTTTCACCTCCTCCCCATAGATCCGTCGCCGCTGCCGAGGGCTTGGGGCCTCAAGATCCCCTTCCAGCACCACTCCCTTCTTCAGGTACAGTCGCTTCCCCTGTTTTCTTAACAGTCGCGCCGCATAGCGTCGGATATATCCGGTCGCTTCCACCACCTGTTCCAAAATCTTCCCCTTCTCCTTCTTACCCGCTCGCCGATACGGCTCGGCAAAACCCTTCATCACCACCCATCTTTCCTTCATCGTCAGCCTCATTCACCGCCCCTTTCTAACCGGCGGTTACTCTTACGACTCTTTCCCCTTTTCGGGAACTTTTTTAAATGAGGCTACGATCCCCTTTCGGGCACTTTTATGATGAGGCGATTCGCCGGCGACCGTCAATCGCGGGCTGTCGGTTCTGAAGAACATGCTGACGTACGCCATGGATAAGGGCTACCTGGAAACGCACCCGCTTTATCGTTTCCGCTTGCTGCACGAAGAGAGGCGGGCGTTACGCATCCTGACGGTGGAGGAATTTCGCGCACTGGTGAGCGAGGTTTCCAAAACCGACCCGGTGATCGGCGTGTTCACCGCCATGCTCGGCGAGACTGCGCTTCGCAAGGCGGAAGGCCTGCGGTTGAAGTGGGGCGACATCAACATGGCTAGGCGAATGCTGACCGTGTCGGAATCGAAAAGCGGACTGCCCCGCTACGTTCCGCTGAGCGAATTTGCCATGCAGCAGTTGGCGTTGCTGCCGAGGGCGATCAGGTGCTCCCACGTTTTCATCCGCATGCAGACGCTGACACCGTGGAAAGATCCGTACGGGCCCTTTCGACTCGGCAAGAAAGTAGCGGGACTCGATTGGATCGGCGGCTTTCACGACCTGCGCCATTTCAGAGCGACACAGTGGCTGGCAAACGGCGTCGATGTGAGAACCGTCAGTGAACTGCTCGGTCACAGCACGCTGGCCATGACGACGCGCTACGTCCATTACCTGCAGGCCCATGCGTTCGAGGCGGTCCGGAAGGCTGAGCAGCGGGAGACGGCTGCAATAGGTGGACGGAAAGTGGACGAAAACTGGACGGAGGCCGCAGAAAGCAAATAATGGGCCTCTACCACCCTGGCTTCAAGTTGTTGCAAATAAATGCCCGGGACCGGAATCGAACCGGTACGCCCCTTGCGGGGCTCAGGATTTTAAGTCCTGTGCGTCTGCCAGTTCCGCCACCCGGGCGTGAGTCGATTCTAGCTGATCTCTCAACGGGTTAACAGTTGCGTGATTTCGGTCGGTTACTCAATTTCTCCTTCAAGGGGAAAACACGCATCACGATCTATCTTGACGACGACGTGTTGGAGGAATTCCGCGATCGCGCCGATGTCACTGGCGAGATTATCAGACGATGAGTAATGATGCCCTTCGAGCCTATCTGGGCAAGGACACCCGTCCAGTTGACGAAGAGACGCTCCGTCGTGTCCTCCGCGAGGAGCTCAAGAAAACTGGATAGCGGCCAACAAGCGCCTGCACCTGCCGGGTGCGACTGTGATGTGAAGCCTCAGGAATGATGTACCCGAATACGGGCGCAGGATCCAGGGTCAACCCAAAGTCACCTCCCTGACTTCGTCTTGGAAGTTCCTTTACGGCCAGTAGCCTCCCAGACCGCCGGGAACGTAGGGGTGATTTGGATCTCGTACGTGTAGCCAACGTTCCATTCCGGCTGGGAGCCCTACTTCAAGCCGAAGTGTTTCCGCTTTCTTGTAAGAGATAGGGGCTTCGCTTTGATCCGACAGGATACGCTCCGCTTCTTTCACATCCACACAGTCTTCCAGTTCTTCCAAAAATTTCACGTCTTCGATGGGAACGACCGCAGCGAGCTTCTTTCCCCGACGAGTCAAAATCACTCTTTCCTTTTCCTTACCAAAAACGGCCCGGGTTCACGACCATGGGAAATTCATCTCTTCCTTGACCGTAGAAATGCTTGCCATAGCGCCCCTTGAAGAGAGATCCAAGATACGATTAAGTGTACATCTACACTGAAATGGCATCGGCGATTTGATTCTGTTGGACTTTGAAGTGATTGGGCTTTCCCCTCTTCGGAACGGGAATTCAGAGCCCCTCCATTAGGCCACGGAGCGATGATCCGACAGGAAGATTGTCCTGAACAAGAGAGTTTTTTAATCGAAGGTCGATTAGTATCCAGCTATGCGGCTCGCCTGTCTTCATTTGGAATTCTGACTACTTTCGGGGAAAAGAAATTCCGACAGAATGGCCCAATGTGGACGGCGTCGTCCGGAGGGAAAATGCGCGCGGCCGGGGCGCGGGAGCCCGTCCAGGCCTACGCCGAACAACCGGCGTTCCGCCCACAAGGAAAACAGCGGCTTGACCGAAAAGGTGGCAACGCCTCCGAGGCGCAAAGAGACCGGCTGTTTCAAAAGCGCAATCGCAATCCGACCACAGCCATTCGGCCAAACATTGGACGGCCATCGAATGTTTCGTAGGTTGTGTTGAAGACGTTGGAAACCCGTGCAAACAGTCCCGCATGGCCGACCAGCCGAACGGATGCAGCCGCGTCGAGAATCGTCCAACCCTCAAGTTGGGTTGGTCTGCCACCCTCCATCTGCACGCCTTGGGCTGCGCCGGCAGAACGGAGGACCCATTGTGCAGAGAAGCGCGTGTCCTGGAAAACAATGCCGGCGTTGAACAGATTTTGCGGTCCACCATAGTCGATTGGCGTATCGCCAGGTGCTCTCCGTACTCGGTTGAAAGTGTAGTTGAAAAAGCCAAGCCATCGGCTGGAGAGCACGAACTTAAGGTCGGCTTCAACACCTTGGGAGATTGCCTGGTCCGGGAGATTGACATAGTGGAAGACCGATCTTCCATCGGCCTGGTGGCCCATGTATTTAGCTTCGTTTTTCAGCGCAAGCCGAAAGTACGAGAGATCTGCAGAGAGGCGTCCCCCGGCGGCCGTCAACGAAGCGCCGGCGTCAAAGCCACTTAGTTCTTCGCCCTGCAAGCGGGAATCAGGCTGCTCGCTGTCAAATTCGGCCAGCCCCGGCCAGCGAACCGAACGACCCCAGTTGCCGTGCAGGGTCACTGCCTTACCTGGATGGTAACGTGCCCCGAGGACCGGGCTGAATCGAGCCTTGGCCTCCGAATGGTCGTCATAGCGGAGACCTGGGACCAGCGATAAGTTTTCGGAAAAATGGATCTCGTCTTCAACGTACAGCGCCGCAGTCCTGACAGTTCCGATATGTAGTGGCGCGCCTTGCTTCTCCTGAGCACTGAAAGCTGAGAAGTTCGCCCCAGCTGACAGAATCTGGTGCCCGGGCAGCGCGAGAGAAGCATCCGCTTTGCCCCCCTGTACGACGCGTTTCTGGTCTCTAACACTGGGATGCATGCTTAAGTTCATCTGGTATCGCTCGTCGGTTCGGAAAGCCGCCGCGGACAGGTGCGAGTCGTTCGCACCGCTCCAGCGGTAACCGACATTGATGATCGACAACGCCCTGTCACGGTATTCCCGTTCCCCTCGAAAGATCACATCGGAGTAAAATTTGTGGCTGTCGACAAACTGTAACAGGGTTGATAACTGAGAATTCCCGGGAAGTTGAAAGATGAATTTGGCGGCTGGTTTAACGATCCGGAACGACCGATCACCATATACTAGGCTGTCTCGTGGAGGAGTCCGGCGGACCCCCGACAGATTTGCCGTTCGCAGATAATCGACAACGCCGAAGTAGGAAAACTTTGCCTTTTGCCCTTCCGACCAGATGGTCCCCAGCGCCGAAGTGTACCCACCGTACCCGGCGACAAGTTCAGAGTGGTCGTCCTCCATTTGTTGCTTGGTGATGATTTCGATGGCCGCGTGTGCCGCTCCAAAGCGCGCCGGCAAAGGCGGCTTGTAAATAATGATCTTTTCGATTAACTCGACAGGCGGAAGGTGTTCAAATTCATTTGCTCCGCTGAGGCCGTCATTCAGAGGCGTCCCGTCGATGAGCACAACAACGTTTCTTGCGCTGTCCCTCGGATAGCCCCGAATCAGCAGCCAGTCTTCCGCCCCAAGATCACTGGAGCTCTTGACCGTGATTCCTGGCTGAACGGCCAGGGCCGCCAGCACATCGAACAGATCCAGTCCGTATAGACCACGAGTCAACTCTTCCGCTGAAATTTCAATCCGGTTTGGATCGACCTTTCGTGTGCGCTGCTGGTCCGCAGGGGAACCAACGAGAGCGGTTATCGCGGACAGTGAGAATATAGCAATCATGGAAATGTCTCTGATGGCACGATGTTTCGTCATAAAGATTCGCTCCTTTATATCTGAAGTCTTCACGTGGCGCTCCAGTTATCGATATTGAAATTGACTTTCAATATCGCAAAATGCGTGCCAGGGAAACTGCAGCGTGTAATTCTAATAACTGCCATCGGTTAGAGAATTCTATTGGATAGGTTCGGAAAGCCGAAGTGGGCTGGATACCCCGCACCTGGGGTAAAGCGCTCACTGTGGGGTTGCGAGAATCCAAACGGTGACTGTGGATCTACTCGGAATATCGAAAAAGACACCAAAGTCGCTGGAGCCTGATTTGGAATTGTCCATTTTATAGGAAGCTGGGGGTGTAAAATGTTTTCGACGCGATCCGATTGGCTGATTTCAGGCGCCAATCCGCCAGCCGAGGGAGATTGAGTTTACCAGAGCAAGGGTTGTCATTTCGGGGAAGCTACTCGTTTCTCCCCATCAATAAGCCGTAGATGCGGCCCAGCTCGTCGTTGTTGAAGTAGTAAATTTCGAGCTTGCCTCCCTTTCCACTCCTCCTGATCATAACTTTAGTGCCAAAACGAATCCGCAGCTTTTCTTCTGCAGCCTTCACGTTCGGATCGATATGAATCCTGCGTTCCTGGCTTTTTTTCTCACCCCGCAAAATGTGACGCACCAGCTTTTCCGTGTTTCGGACCGACAGTTCTCGTTCCATGACTTGCTGGGCCACATCCATTTGGACCTTGGGGTCCTCCAGGGGCAAAAGGGCGCGGGCATGTCCCATAGTTAATTTAGTTTCTATCAACAGCTTACGAACTTTCTCGGCAAGTTTCAGCAGGCGCAACGCATTGGCGACCGTCGCACGGCTTTTTCCCACACGCTGGGAGATTTCTTCTTGCGACAGGCCAAAGTGTTCCCAAAGCCGTTGATACGCCTGGGCTTCTTCAATCGCATTCAGCTCCTCACGTTGAATGTTCTCAATCAGCGCGATTTCCAAACTTTTCTCTTCATCGACGTTTTTAACAATGGCTGGGATCCTCACCAGTCCGGCAAGTTGCGCGGCACGCCAGCGACGTTCGCCGGCCACTAACTCGTAGCGCGTGCCTAACTGACGGACGACCACGGGCTGTACCATGCCGTTTTGCTTAATGGACGCTGCCAGCTCCACGAGCTTTTCAGCATTCAAATCGGTTCGAGGCTGGTAGCGATTGGGAGAAAGCAGATCGATGTCGATTTCCCGCAAACTTCCTTGCGGCGCAACAGCGGAAGCGGATCCCGTGGAGGGAATCAGCGCTTCAATACCCCGGCCCAATACTTTTCTTTTCATGTTGCAGCAACTCCTTGGCCAAATTGAGATAGCTTACGGCGCCACGCGACGTGATGTCGTACAGCAGAATTGGCTTGCCGAAACTGGGCGCCTCGGCCAACCGCACATTGCGCGGTATCACCGTGGTGAACACTTTTCCATCAAAGTGCGCTCTCACCTCCGCCTCTACTTGCCGGCACAAATTGAGACGCTCGTCGTAAAGCGTAAGGATAATCCCCGCTAGCGAGAGATTAGGATTAAATGCGTTTCGGATCCGTTCCACCGTGTCCAGCAGATCGGTCAAACCCTCCATGGCGAAATACTCGCACTGAATCGGTATCAGCAACCCGTCGGCTGCCACCAGCACATTGACGGTGAGCAGCCCCAAGGAGGGGGGTGAATCCATTAAAATGACGTCATACTTATCTCGGATGGAGTCCAAGGTCCGACGCAGCACAAACTCGCGATCCTCCACGTCGGCCAACTCCAGTGCCGCTCCCACCAGATCTTTCCCTGAAGGCAACAAAGAGAGCGAGGCGATTTCCGTGACATGAATCGCTTTTTCGACCGCTACCCCACGCATCAAGACGTCGTAGAGATTGGGGCCGTGCCAGGAACGATCAAATCCCAGGCCACTGGAACAATTCCCTTGGGCGTCGCAGTCTACGACCAGCACTTCCAATTCCCCCACCGCCAGTGAGGCGGCAAGATTGATCACCGTCGTTGTCTTTCCCACTCCACCTTTTTGGTTGGCAACTGCGAGGATCTTGTGCATCGCGTAGCTAATATCTAGCAGAATTTAGGCAGTTGTTCCACGTGAAATCGAGGGAAAGGAAAGAATCTGTGACAATCTGCAATGCCGGACAGAAATGTTTCACGTGAAACAAAAGCGGTCACCCCGGGCGGAGAAATCGAGAGCCGGGCTCAAGAAATGGGGAGATGGGGCGATACCAGGACGCATCGTCTACGAGAAACGACGCAGAGATCAGCCGCATTGCCTACAGCCCCAAGGGTGGAAGCGAGACCCTACACGGGGCGGTTAGAAATCTTGTGGACGATTAACAACGTGCGACTCTCGCTCTTGGGAATGGGGATTTTTTCAATAGCGCAATCCACCAAGCTGCGTTCGGTTCGCTCTTCGGCGCCCTGAAAGCACAAATAGAGGCACTTTTGCGTGGTATTCGATCTCAAAAATTCAAAATCTTTCCCTTCGATCTTCAGGCCACGCCAGCAAACGACATCCGCCTGCTGTAGAAAGAATGCCGCATCCCGCAGACGAAGGGGATAGGCCGCAATATGCTGCATTTTTAGGCACCGAATGACTTCCTTTTGAAACGCCACCTTTTTCTTACGCGAATCCAACAGCACGATCCGCAAGCCAGGCCGAACGATCTTCATGGCCAAGCCTGGGAAGCCGGCGCCCGACCCCACGTCTACGAGTCGTAGATTTCCGGCTGGAAGCTGCTCGGCCGCAAAAAACGATTCCAAAAAGTGAACCCGAAAGGCTTCCTCGTCAGATCGAATCCCGGTGAGATTGACCTTTCTATTCCACTTTTTGAGTAATTTCAAATAGATGAGGGTCTGCTCAATTTCATGCTTCTTCAGTGAAAGACCAAAAAAACGCGCTTCCGTTTCCAACCAGTCAGGGGTAGTGACCGGGGACTTCGCGCTTGAGATCTCAGATGGTAGATTTCGAATTGCGGATTTCGGATTCATAAAGACCTTCTTCGACTCGAATCCAGCACGCCGAAATTCTCTGACATGGGCGCATGCATCGGTGGTTGGCAGAAATTATTCGATCAGGATTCAAAACATAATCCGAAATCAATTAACTAGCCGCCGCTCGACGTCTCCGTTCCAATTCCAAATACACATGAAGGATGGACACGGCCGCCGGGGTCACTCCCGAGATCCGAGACGCCATCCCCAGCGTGGCGGGGCGCAGTCGTGACAATTTTTCGACCACTTCCCGTGACAGGCCCGGCACATGGGCGTAGTCGAAGTCGGGTGGAATACGACGTTGTTGAACCGCCTGCATCTTCTCTACCTCTTGCATCTGCTGGCGTATGTAGCCCTCGTATTTGATCTGCGTCTCTATAATCTGCTCTTCCTCCTCAGAGAGCCGGTGGCCCGAATGGTGCAAGATCTCATGAAATTGCTCTACGGTGAATTCGGGACGCTTCAGTAATTGTTCCAGCGAAATCCCCGCGGGTACGTCCCCCTGCGCCAAGTCGCTCCATTTTCGGCGGTAAGGGGAACTTTCCTTCAGGACTGTCCGCCGCAAGAAATCCGCCGCAGCATCAATCCGCCGGTACTTTTGTTGACAGGCCTCCCAGCGGTCACGCGTGATCAGTCCCAACTGAAAACCTTTCTCCATCAATCGTTTATCCGCATTATCAATGCGCAGCAAAAGGCGAAATTCGGCGCGTGACGTAAACAGACGGTACGGCTCATCCACCCCTTTGCTCACCAAGTCGTCGATCATGATTCCGGTGTAGGCTTCCGATCGATCAAGGAAAAAGGGCTCTTCTCCCCGCACTTTCAGCGCGGCGTTGATGCCGGCTATCATGCCCTGCCCGGCAGCTTCCTCGTATCCCGTCGTGCCATTAATCTGGCCCGCATGAAAGAGGTTTTCGATCTTCTTGGTCTCAAAAGCGGCAGAAAGATGGGTCGGCTGCATAAAATCGTATTCAATGGCATATCCCGGCCGGATCATGTCGACATTCTCCATTCCCGGGATGGATCGCAGCATTTCCAGTTGCACATCGATGGGCATACTGGTGGACAAGCCATTAACATAAATCTCACGGGTGCCGAGACCTTCGGGCTCAAGGAAGATCTGATGTCGTTCTTTATCCGCGAATTTCACTACCTTGTCTTCAATTGAAGGACAGTAACGAGGGCCGATTCCCTGGATTTGCCCGCTGTACAAAGGGGAGCGGTGAATATTTTGTCGGATGATTTGGTGCAAGCGAGGGGTCGTGTAGCCGACATAGCAAGCAAGCTGCGGCTGCACCGTCTCCCGACTGGCGTAACTGAACAACGTCGGCTTGGGATCTCCCCATTGGATCTCGAATTTGGAAAAATCCACGGTGCGACCGTCAATGCGAGGCGGGGTCCCCGTCTTGAGCCGCCCCATGGGGAAACCGAGGCGCTTGAAAGATTCCGTCAGATGGATGGAAGCGGGCTCTCCGGAACGGCCCGCAGTGTATTTGCGTTCTCCAATATGAATCAACCCATTCAAAAAAGTTCCCGTCGCAAGCACCACCGCCCGTGCGCCGATTCGCCGGCCATCCATCACTTTCAGGCCAACCACGCGATCGCCGCAAACGATGAAATCGACGATCTCCCCCTGCTTTAAAAACAAATTCGGCTCGCGTTCCAACCGGCGCCGCATCTCCTGGCGATAGAGGACTCGGTCCGCCTGAGCGCGCGGGGCCTGCACGGCGGGACCACGGCTGCGATTGAGCATGCGAAACTGGATACCCGTTCGATCAATCACTTCCGGCATTGCTCCACCCAAGCAGTCCAGTTCGCGCACCACATGCCCTTTCGCAATTCCTCCAACAGCGGGATTGCATGACATCTGGCCGATGGCATCCAGATTTAGAGTGTACAGCGCGGCGCGCATCCCCATCTTGGCTGAAGCCAAGGCCGCTTCGCAGCCGGCATGCCCGCCCCCGATGACAACGACGTCGAAAACTTCATGAAAGTACATAACGAATGCTCATCATACCGCATACCGCGAAGGGAGCGACGATCCCACACGGCGCGCTCGGCGGCAGCGGCGATTCAATCATCGGTAGCGCGTACATCGCATCCCGCAAGATTGGACTCGGCAAAGGGGCGCACGGAACCCTCTTTCAGTCCCGCTCTATTTCCCGATGCAAAACGTTGAGAAAATCTTGTCCAGGATGTCTTCCACCGTCGTTTCGCCGGTAATTTCACCCAAAATCTGCAGACCATGGCGAATGTGATAGAGCGCAAATTCTTCCGACAGGCTTTCCCGCAGAGCCGCGATCCCTTCCTCCAGCGCCTTGCGTGTCCGCGTCATGCAGTCACGATGGCGAAGATTGGTGATAACGATCCCTTCCTGTCCCAATGGGACGTTGTGAGAGAGGGCGCTGCAGATCGCCTGCCGCAGTTCTTCGATTCCTTTTCCTGTCAGCGCCGAGACTTCAATCGTGTCGAGCCGACCACCATCCGTTCGATTGCGCTCGCTCGCCGGTCGTTGCCACTGGGGTACCATCTCCGGGGCTTGCTCTGCGATCTCCGGTCGGTCTTCCATGCCGCGGCCTCGCCCGGCAGGGCCCTCTCGCTTGTAAGCATCATCAATCAGATCCATCTTATTTTGCACGACGATGCCGTATTGCGCTTCGAGTTTCTCCAGCAGCGCTTCGTCCTCAGCGGTAGCGGGCTCGGACGCATCCAGTACCACAAGTAAAATGTCCGCTGCGCCGGCAGCCTGATGGGACCGCTCCATGCCAATCTGCTCCACTCGATCCGCTGAACGCCGGATTCCCGCCGTGTCGGTCAGCCGCACCGGTATCCCGTGAATGTGCGTCGATTCCGTGATGGCGTCGCGGGTGGTTCCCGGGATCTCTGTTACGATTGCGCGGTCTGATTCCAAAAGAGCGTTAAACAGGCTTGATTTGCCGACGTTCGGGCGCCCCATGATCGCCAATTGAAAACCGTCGTGAACGAAGCGGCCAAATTGATAGCTCGCTTCCATTTTCTCCAACTTGCCGCAGATCACGTTTAGCCTCTCGGCCTGTGCCCCCCGTGAAATCTCGCCCACATCATCTTCGACAAATTCCACCGCGGTCTCCAGTAGTGAAATCACTTCCACCAGTTGCCGCTTCAACGGCTGCAGAGCTCGCGAAAGCTTCCCTCCCAACTGCGCGCGCGCCACCCGCACTTGATATTCCGTGCGCGCCGCCACCAAATCTCGCAGTGCCTCTGCCTGTGCTAGGTCCATCTTGCCGTTCATAAAGGCGCGCAATGTAAACTCTCCAGGCTGCGCCAGACGGTCTCCCAAACGTAGGAAGCTTTCTATCAGGTGGCCAGAGACGACCGGGGACCCGTGACAGGAGATTTCGCACAGGTCTTCGCCCGTGTAAGAATGTGGAGCGGGAAAATATTGCGCCAGGCAGGTGTCAATCTTGTCCCCCGATTGTGGATCCGCCAATTCTACCAGCGTCGCCCGGCGAGGAATAAAGTGATCCCTGCGCGTCAACATCTTCAGATGAGCCATTGCATCCGGCCCGCTGACGCGAACCAGCGCAATGGCGGACCGTCCCGGCGGTGTCGCCAGCGCAACGATGGTTTCCATAACAGAAGGTTAGCAGCGGGACGTTATCGGTGGCAAGACAGCGAAGAAAACGCTGGTCCCCTCACAACGGTTCCCTCCGTTTCCGGCAAGCGAAAAGGAATTTTGTTCTCATTACGAAGCCAGCCGGACACCGTGGGGGAAAATTGCGAAGCGAACCGCAGAACACCCAAAAACTAATTCAATTTGTTCGGAATAATCACCACGCGACGATTATCTCCAAACCCTTGACTTTCGGTTCTCACCATCGGATCTTCCACCAGCGCCATGTGCACAATCCGACGCTCGCTGGGCGGCATGGGCTGCAAAGGAAACGGGCGAAGCGATGTCTTCACCTTTTCGGCGGCTTTCTTGGCCACAAGTTCCAATTCGTAGGAGCGCATTGCGCGAAAGTCGTTGCAGTCGAGAAGAACGCGCCAGTCCTGTTTTTCTCCGCAAACAAGATTGGCAAGATATTCAATGGCATACAGGACCTTAGCGCCGTGGGCTAGAAGCAGACTCATATCTTCGCCGCGAATATCCAAGATTTCCTGCCCCTCCTTCTCCGTCCACTCCATGGTTGCCCGGACATCCAAATGGCCAAGAATTTTTTCCACAAAGGAAGCCAGCCTCTCATTTCGTTCCGACATACGATTACTCCTTTCCGCCTCTTACTTTCTTTTTCTTCGCCACGTCTTCAACCGGCATCCACATCTCTGCCAACTTCTGAAAACCCACGGCGAACAAATTGCTAAAGAGGAAATAAAGAACCAACCCGCTGGAAAGCGTGAAAAACATCGCGGTGAAGATGATCGGCATCAACGTCATCATGCGCGCCTGCGCTGGGTCGGTCGTGGTTTGCGGCGTCATCTTCTGCTGCAGCACCATGGTTGCGCCCATTAAGATAGGAGTCACGTAATAGGGGTCCATCTTGGAAAGATCGTGAATCCAAAAAATAAACGGAGCGCCTCGCAGCTCGATCGAAGCATCCAGCATGCGGTAGAAAGCAAACAGGAAAGGCATCTGTATGAGCAACGGCAAACATCCCGCCATCGGATTCACGCCGTGCTCCTTGTAAAGGTTCATGATTTCTGCATTCATCTCTTGACGCTTTGGATCGGTGCGTTTGTATTTCTTGTAGCGGTCCTGGATCGAACGCATCTTAGGCTGCAACGCCTGCATCTTCTTCATCGAAATCATCTGTTTGTAGCGAATGGGAAACAGCGCAAGGCTGATCAGGAAGGTCAGCACAATGATGGCCACACCCCAATTTGCGGCAAATTTATGAATGAACCTTAAGCTGAGCAGCAGCGGTTGGACGATGAAAGAAAACCAACCATAATCGATGATGCTGGATAAATCCGGTTTCACGGAATTGAGAACATCGTAATCCTTGGGACCGAAGTAAAGCTTCACCCTCTCGGTGTCAAGAGGATAGCGCATGGAGTAGTAGGCAATGGTGCTCTCCTTGCCCGAGGCGTCCTTCCGCTTGATATCAAATCGTGTCACTCGAAGCGAGAACGGTTGTTTGGCCGGTATTGCGAGAGCGGCGAAATACTTGGTATCAAAGCCAGCCCAAACTACTGGCTCGCTATAAACCTGGGACTTCCCTTTGGAAAATCCCTCGCGCCGAATGGAACCGGCGACATTGACGGCCACCTGCCGGCCCTGGAAATCCGACTCACCCTCCTCGGCTTCTGTTCCAATGTCAGGACCCAGTACAAAGACGACTTTTTGCTGGTTTCCCTGCGCCCATACTTGTGCCGCGATTTCCAACGAATATTGAGCGGCATAGAACCTCAAAACCTTTTGGACCTGAATCTCGTCATCCCGATAGAGGAAGGTCAACTCCACGGGAGGCACAAAACGGCTTTCCTCCACAGGAACCTTATCTATATAAACCTGATAAACTGCCTGCTTGACTCGCTGTGTGAGTGCAGAGTTCTCCGGTACCTCTAGTGCCAGAGGCGACGAAGACTCAGGGGGGAGTTTTTGGGGGATCAGTTCCAATGACCCGCCCGACTTACTCTTATATTTTTTCAGTTGGAAACTTTTAAGGACTGCGCCCTGGTTGTCCACGACAGCACGATATTCTCCGTTTTCGATCACCAGCGTGCGGTGTGCACCCTCAATTTCCGGCAGAGAGGGGAGCACAGCAACCGGCGCCGGCGTTGATTTCGGAGCAATTTCTACGTCTGGTTCTGTCTTTGTGGGTGGAGAGGACGGAGGAGGATAAAATTTTCGCAGTAAGGCTTGGCTTCCCAGCAGAACCGCAACTGAAATGGCAACCGCAAGGAGGAGTCTCTTTTCCATTTACATTACCGGATCGTGGCCGCCTTGACAAAATGGATTACAGCGCAGCACTCGCCTTATTCCAAGCATCGTCCCACGAAAAAGCCCTTTTTTTCGCACGGCCTCGTAAAAGTACTCCGAACATGTAGGCGTAAAGCGGCAGGAAGGAGGCAGCAACGGAGAAAGGTACCTCTTATAGGCTCGAAGAAGATACAGTATAAGGCGTTTAATCATCCGGCGGTTCGCAGTGATTTTCCCAGCCGGCTGACGGCGCCCAGGAATTCATCGCGCAGCGAGGCAAATTCCAATTGTGTCACACTCTTTCTGGCGTTGACGACCAAATCCATGTAGGGGGTATCCTCAGTCTTGTTACGGCGAAAGATTTCCCTAAACCGCCGCTTGATGCGATTGCGCACGACGGCTTTTCCGATCTTCCTGGAAACGGTGACGCCAAGACGATGCGATTGGAGGTTATTTGCCATGCCATAAAGAACAAGATTTCGCGAATAAACTTTCTTCCCTTTTTCGTAGATCGCCAGAAATTCGCGACGCTTCATGATGCGTTTTCGGCGAAGCAATCGTTCGGAGCCCTTCATCCACTAACGGTCAATCTCTTGCGGCCTTTGGCCCGCCGACGCCTCAAAACGTCCTGGCCCCCTTTTGTGGCCATGCGTTCTCGGAAACCATGCGTTTTCCTGCGTCGGCGGTTATGGGGTTGAAAAGTGCGCTTCATCAGCCACATCCTTTTGATTTTGACAAACCTTAGATGATAGCCGCCACGCGACTGAACTGTCAAATTCGGATTTTCCTCGGGACTTCTCGGTGCTTGCAGCATTGGTTTCACAAGCCGGTTGAGCCACTCACGAGAGGTTCCCGCACCACCGGTACCTGCCACCACGTCCGGCGTACGAACCCGCTTAAAATCCCCTTGTTTTACGATCTTCTTCTTGAAACACCGTCCCGGTGAACTTGATAAAGGGGAGATTGAATGCGCTGCGGGCACGGCCTTTGACTGCGATTCGGCTGCCGTTCGCAGGAGTGGGACGACTGGCTATCACCCAGATACTGCCGCTTGAATCCTCAAGCTGATAAACCCCGTATTTCCAGACACCGTAACTCTGTGTAACTTTTCCTTCGATTGTGGTTGATTTGTCGCTGTATCGTGCGGGATCAGCCTCAATTTCGGAAATCGGTCTGTGCAATGCGCACGCAGTGATAAACAACAGCGCCAAATTCACCTTTACCTGAAATGCTCTCATATCCGTTCTTCTCCATCGTGTATCTACTGTTTTCGATTCGATGGAAGCCGAAAAGTCTCGGCCGCAGGACTTTTTTTCCTGAAAGTCAGTTGTGCGCAGAGGGCTGCAGTTGTATGATGAACCCCCGATTGCTTCCAACGCGTGAAATTTTTGGCGATGGCGCTACACGAATTGACGCGCGCCCACCGTAGAGGCGCTGAGAAACAGACCCTCCGTAGCCTCGCCCGCCTCTGCGCGTAGCACGAATTTTTTGCACCTCTCTCTTATGACGATCTTTGGAGCCGTGATTCTTGCCGCCGGCGATTCCACCAGGATCGGTTTTCCCAAGGCGCTACTGCAGTGGCAAGGAAAGTCGTTCCTCGAGAACATCGTGGAGACATTGCAGTCAGCTCACATTGAGAGCATTCGAGTCGTAACTTCTGCCGGCGGAAAAAATTTGATACGCGATAACCTTTCTCTGCCGGGTATTCAACTCGTGGTGAATCCGGATCCATCACGTGGCATGTTTTCATCCCTGAAAGTGGGACTGCAAGATTTTGGCGTCGATGTCGCTTTGATCTGCCTGGTGGATCACCCCAAAATCGGAGTTACCGCGGTATCTGACCTAAAAGAAGCATGCCTCACAACCGATGCGCTGGCGGTCATTCCACGCTTCGAAGGGAAAAGGGGACATCCGATTGCGGTAAAGAAAGAACTGATTCATATTTTCTTGCAGGCGCCCGACAACTCGAGCGCCAAAAAAATCCTGGCGGCGCGGGGGTCACGAGTGCGAGAAATCGATACCACCGACGCTGGCGTTATCGCTGATATCGATACTGCCGCGGATTACGAACGCTACCTGGGAGAGAAATTTCCAAGAAGGACGTGAAAAGGAGCTAAAGGCCCGGCGACTCTCTCGCGGTAACTGCAAGTCGCACCGAGCACGTGAGCCTCGCGTCTTGCTTATTGCGTTGGCCGTGCTTGATAAGGGGTTTCGGTAATAGTTGGCGTTTGAGGGTATCATTACGGTTTTTGATTAGCTTGAAAGGTCCTCGGGTCCTCGAAATGAAGCGTATAATTGGTAGCTTTGTGACCACGACTCGCACACATATTGCAAAAAAGAAGCTGCCCTTGGCTCCGCGACTGCTTCCGCTCGCCGTCGCCACGGTCCTGATCTTTCTGATATTTTCCGCACTCCGGTCACACCATAACTTGGCAGAAGCCTTGGCGCGCCAGCATAATCTTCAACACCTTCGCCTGATTGAATTGGTCGCTGCCACTCTTGAGAATCGCCTGACCAACATGCAGACGGCGTTCAAGCAGTACGCAGCGCTGATTGCTCCACCCTTCGAAGCCGATTCGAGTGCGGAAAAGATATGCGGTGAAATCGAGCAGAGTTTCTCCACCGCGGTCTCCAGTGCCCTGATTGTCAAGTCAGACAAAACGGAAGATCTCTGGACAAGAAAACTGTCAGCGTTGGCGTTGACCTCAGCGTCGCTCGCCCGGCTTGAACGGGCTATTGCCAGGTCCAACCCGAATCTTCTCCTGCTTCTTTCGCTCCACGGGAAAAGCTCGTTGCTATTTCTAACCCCCATTCAAAGCGCTTCGGCCTATCTTGGCGTGGTCGTTCCGATCGAGCATCTAATCGCCACCTATCACTTGAACGACCCCCATTATGACAAAGATTATCTGTAGATACTCGATCGCAATGGGACGTTGCTCTATCATCAGCACCACCCGGAGATGGTTGGAAGGTCAATTTACACCACCAGCGGTAAGTGCCGGCAGTGTCACAAATCGTTCCAACTGGAAAAGGAAATGACCCGCGGGAAAGTCGGATACGGCTGGAATGAAGTTCCTGAGGGATCAGAAAAGATTGTGGCGTATGCGCCCTTAGACATCGCGGATCGCCGGTGGACTATAGCGATATCCGAATCCATGGATGCGACCACTGCCCTGGCACAACAAAGCACACGCCAATATACTTTAAATGCGATTCTCCTTTCGATCGTAGTTTTAGCCACCGCGGTCTACATCACTCGGATGCATCATCTCAGGCATCAGGCAGAACAGGAGGCTCAGCACCTTCACGAGCAACGCCTGCTGCAGGAACAACTGGACCGCAATCATCTCCAGTTGCTGGAGGCCGAGCGATTTGCGACCGTGGGGAAAATGGCCGCGCAGGTTGCTCACGAGATCAAGAATCCTCTAAGTTCGATCAGTCTGAACACCGAACTCCTGAGCGATGAACTCGAGGCGGACGGTCGGGAGCCCAGGCCGGAAGCCCGCCAGTTGATACACTCCATCATCTCTGAAATCGACCTGCTGACGGGAACGATCGACGACTACCTGCAGTTTGCGCACTTTCCCAAGCTGCAAAAGAAAAAGACTTTCCTTGGCGATATCTTTGGGGGGTTGCAGCAACTGTTGCAGGAGGAGTCGGCATCTCGCGCTATTGCCTTGCAGTTCTCTGTCCATCGTTCACTCCCGCCATTTTCTGCGGATGCAAGGCTGCTCCGGCAGGCTCTGCTGAATCTGATTCGAAATTCCTTCGATGCGGTCGGAAACAAGGGTCGGGTGCGAGTGGAGGCTTCCGGACAGAATGGATATGTGCGCATGGAAATCATAGATAGCGGACCGGGGGTATCACCTGAAAGCGTACCTATGCTGTTTGAGCCGTTTTTTACCACCAAGCCAAAAGGCACCGGCCTGGGGCTGGTGGTTGCGCGCCATATTATTTTCGAACATGGCGGCACTATCAAGTATGAGCCAACTACGGCTGGTCTCTCGCGCTTTGTCATCACCATACCTCTCGAACAGATACCTCCAAGAGAGGAGCAGGCGTGACGGCACCACCGGATCAGAAAGTAATTCCTATCCATATCCTGATCGCAGAGGACGATGCCGGTTTGCGCCAATCTCTTGCGAGGCTTCTGAGCGGTGAGGGCTACGAGGTCGCTTGTGTGGAAGATGGAAACAGTGCTCTCAAACTAATCGCGCAGCGGCCGTTCGACCTTATACTCAGTGATCTCAAAATGCCCGGCCTCAACGGCATGGAATTACTTCACGAGGTCAAGAAATTTAACCGCGAAGTTGGAGTCATTCTGATAACAGCCTTTGCCTCAGTTGATCTTGCTGTGGAGGCGATGAAAAGGGGCGCCTTCGATTTCGTAACCAAACCGTTCAAGAAATCCGTGTTGCTGGCAGTTGTTCGAAAAGCGCTCGAGAGGCAAGCCCTGATGCGAGAGAACTTCAATTTGAAGACACAGTTGGAAGCTCGCCAGGGTGAGCGCCATTTGATCGTTAACAGCCAGGCGATGCGGCAACTGCTGGATCTGGTGGAGCGCGTTGCCCCAACCTCATCGACCGTTTTGATTAGTGGTGAGAGCGGCACAGGAAAAGAAATAGTTGCAGAAGAGATCCATCGTCGCAGCGGCCGGGCCGGTCGTCCTTTGGTAAAGGTCAGTTGTGCTGCCCTACCTGAGGCAGTGATCGAATCCGAACTCTTCGGCCACGAGAAGGGTGCATTTACGGGCGCCCTGGCCAGCCATCCGGGGCGCTTTGAAATCGCAAACACAGGGGCCCTGTTCCTGGATGAGATCGGCGAAGCGCCGCTCCAAATTCAGGTTAAGTTGCTCCGTGTCCTGCAAGACGGGCACTTCGAAAGAGTGGGAGGAACTCAAACTCTATTCTCCGACGCGCGCATCATCGCAGCTACAAATCGCGATCTCAAGACAGCTATCGAACAGGGGCAATTCCGAGAAGATCTTTACTACCGGCTTAATGTGATTCATATCTGCATCCCCCCATTGCGGGAACGTCCGGAGGAAATCCCGGCTCTAGCGCACCACTTCCTGGAGATGCACCGGTTGCACAACGGCAGACCTGCCTTGACTTTTACAGACGCCTTCCTGGATGGCTTGATGCGTCACTCCTGGCCAGGGAACTGCCGAGAACTGGAAAACGTAGTGGAACGTGCTGTCATCATGGCGCGTGGAACCGAGATTGATGAACTCCTGCTGCCGGAATCAATGAAGCCTGGCAATCGCAACCACGAGCTACTGACGTTCCCAATCGGCAGCACACTGGGCGAAATCGAGGAGCGCGCCATCGAAAAAATGCTGGAGCACACGAGAGGCGATAAAGAACGTACCGCCAAGCTCCTCGGTATCACGTCACGTACGATCTACCGTTTCCTGGAACGGAAACGCAAATCAGCATCGACAAATTGTCAAAGCATGTCCTGGAAATCCGACCCTAATTGACAGTTTGTCAAGGAGAGGCCCCAATCACTCGCCTGCCCTCGACACCTCCAAAATTTCCCGTCTGTAACTCTCTCTGATTAAAGCGCCTTTCCTTTTGTGTGCAAGACGGCTCATTTGGTCCTTCAAATGCAATCCCCTGTCTTGAGGTGATTTGTGGAGTGTATGGCCAGGTTTCTGCCAGAACTCGTCGTGCAATGAACGGAAATCCGCCACAAGCATCGATCCTGATCGTCGACGATGATGTCCCGTTCGCATCGTCCCTGCAAACAATACTGGGCAAAGCCGGCCACCAAATCGTTCTTGCAGGCGACTGTGTCGAAGCCATGAGGCTGCTCAGCAGCCGTCCATTCAATCTGGTCATTATCGACTTCAGGGTGGGATCTTTGTCGGGATTGGAGCTGATCTCTTCGATCCGAGATCAGGGGATTCCCGTAAGAATCCTGCTGTTGACTGCCTTTGGGAGTGAGGAATTAGCCAAGCGTGGCAAACAGGACGGAGCGGATGCTTGTCTAACCAAACCTGTGAAGCGACGCGAGATTCTCGAATGTGTTTCGCAGCTCCTTTCTAATGAAGGCAGTAGTCACAGATGAGACCATACATCATGGAGATCTTGCTCGACATGATTCACGCATCCGCGGCTCTGTTGTCCCGCATGAACCCCCGGTTACTGGCTTTTCCTGCTATTTCCGGCCCTCTAATTATCTCGGGGGCTGGGGGAGGAACTAATGCTTAAGAGATATAAAACGATGCTGCAAAATAGCTGGATCTGGATCGCAGGTCTGGCACTGGCGCTCTCTGCGAGCCAGGCAACTTCCGCTGCCAAGGCGACGAAAAAGCCGGTCGAGTGGGAGGCGCTCAACCCGGCGTTCAACGGAGCGACCTTTGTCAACAATCCAGAAACCTGCCGCATCTGTCACCAAGACCCGATGGATACGTACGATGAGACGATGCACGCGCAGGCACTCAAGCACACCGTGACCAATGGCGGGTGCGAAAGCTGCCATGGACCGCGGAGCAAACACATCGAGAATCCAACCCAAGAACTGGCATTCGAGAAACTGACTCCGGCGCAACAATCGGCTGTCTGCCTGCAGTGCCATGAGGGGGGCAATCGGTTTGGCTGGAAGGCTGGCGCGCACAGGGCGAATGACGTGATCTGCTTGTCATGTCACTCGGTAATGGAAAAGAAGTCAGAACGCGCGTTACTCGCGAAAGCCTCCGCTCCCGAGACCTGCTTCCAGTGCCACGGCGAAGTGCGTGCCGAGACAAACAAGACATCCCATCATCCAGTGCGCGAAGGGCGGATGGACTGTGCCAGCTGCCACAACCCCCACGGTTCCACGCCAGGACTGCTCGTCAAGAACACGCTCAACGAAACCTGCTACACCTGTCACACGGAGAAGCGTGGTCCCTTCCTTTGGGAACACGCGCCGGTGCGCGAAAACTGCGCAAATTGCCATACTGCGCATGGCTCCAACCACCGGAACCTGCTCGCGAGCAAGGATTCGTTCCTATGCCTGAGCTGCCATTCGTACGGAGGCCATGTCAACCTGCCGCGCTACAACCGCGTGAGCAACCCATACGGCTCAGGCTGCGTCAATTGTCACATCGCTACCCATGGATCGAACCATCCGTCGGGTGCTAAGCAAACAAGATAGGGAGGAACCATGAAAAGGCTCATCATTATTCTCGGCGCTGCGCTGCTGGTCGCGCCCGCGGCACTTTCCGCCCAGGAAAAGCAATTACCGGGGGTAGAAGTCAGCGGCGAAATCTCAGCCGGTGGCCGGCAGGTGGATAACGATACCAATTCCAGTAAGTACACCGAATACCGTGACCTGGGCGATGACGCGTACCTGCCGAGGCTCTCGCTGAACCTCTTCGATTCGAAAAAGAGGCGATTCTTTACATTCAGGGGCAAGAACATCAGTCTCACAGATCAATCGCTGGCGTTTCGCGCTGGTATTCTAGGCCGCTTTCACTTCACCGTGGATTGGAACGGCATTCCCCATAACTTCAGCAACAAGGCGCAGACGCCGTACGCGTTCAAAGCGCCCGGGTGGTTAGAAGCCCCTGCCAGCGTCCCCATCACGTTCAAGAAGCTGGGGACAGCAGCTTCCGATGCGGCCAACGTCCTTGCAAGCGACCAGCTCATTGCGAACTATCAGGCGGCCTACCTCCGGCCGACGACGCTAAGCACACAGAGCGGTATCGGGCGCGCCGCAGTGGATGTCTCCGCTCTTGAAGAGCTGAAGCTTGGGATCGCCTACGATCGAAAGAAGAAAGAAGGGTTGAAGGCTGCCTTCGGGCCGATAGGCGACCGGCCGCCTCGGACGCTGAATATTCAGCTAACTGAACCGGTGGACTACCGTACCAACGAGCTGACGCTCTCGGCCGAGCACGTGGGGCGGTGGTTTCAGGCGCAGTTCAGCTACGTGCTGTCGGACTTTTCAAACCAAATAGATACGCTAACATGGAAGAATATCTACACAAATGCTCTCCCTGATTCGACCTTCGACGCTTGGGATCGTGCGGTGTCGGTGTATGGGCGCCGTCCACTTCCGCCTGATAATCGTTATCACAACGTGTCGGTCGCGGCCGGCGTTGATCTCCCTGCCGAGAGCCGGCTTAGCGCAACTTTCGCTTATGGCAGGCTCGATCAGAACGAGACTTTGCTGGCCTATAGCTACCACTCAAACATGCTGGCGAACTCAACGCTGCCGCGTGCAACAGCCGACGCGCAGATGGAAACGAAGCAGGCCTTTGTTGACTATGTAATCAACCCGACTGAGCGGTTGAATCTGCGCGCGTGGGTGCGACATTATGGCCTCGATAACAACACTCCCGAGGCCAGGTGGCAATACGTTACGTCGGATACCAGCAACCTGAACGGCACGGTAGCATATGTGAACAAACGAGTGAGTCTCCCCTTTGCTTCCGATCGGACTACTGGCGGTTTTGACGCGAGCTACCGGATCCTCAAATCCACCGTCAATTTCGGATATGAGCGCGAGAAGATCCAGCGTGACTTCCGGGAGGCGGATACGGATGAGAATCGCGTTACGGTCTCCTGGCGCCTGCGGCCAGCCCGCTGGACTACCCTGCGCGCGCGGTATGTGTACGGCAAACGCAACGGCGACTACGACCCGTTCGTGACCCGTGAGGGCTATTGGTATACCCGGGCCGAGGCGACTGACTTCAACAACCCTCAGTTCACGTTTGACAACCATCCGGATATGGTCCGGTTCGACGCGGCCGACCGCCGGCGCCACCAGGGCGAATTTACCCTTATCTTGAACGCGGGCGAGTCGATTTCATTTTCCGGGCACGTGCGGTATCGGACCGACGACTTCGATTCGGATGTCCGCCCGACGCAGCCGCTCGCTTTGACCGGCTTCGGCGAGGTGAGCGCAACGACACCCGGCAACCAGCTTGGTCTGCTCAAGGAGACACGGGCGCGCTATTCGCTGGATGCCTTCTATATGTTCAACGACAGGTTCTCGCTGAATGCGTTCGCAAGCCGGGACGGCGGCGGCTCGCGCCAGCGCGGAATCGAATTCGATGAAAACCACAAGGGGGATCCTAGCACAGTAGCAACCGCCGACCTGGGGGGATGGACGCGAAAGGAAAGCCAGTGGACGGCAGACAACGGTGACCGGAATTGGACGGTCGGGTTCGGCAGCACTGCTGAGATCGTACCAAATCGCGTCATCCTGGACGCATCCTACAGCGTGTCACTCGGTGACTTCGACACCACATACGCCGGCTATGGCGTGACGAACTGGAACGGTACGCCGTTGGGGGGAAACCAACCGTTCGCATTTAGTTCGCCGCCCCGCATCAACCAGGATCTGCACTCGGTTGATGTTCGTTTCCAATTCCCCATAGTTGATCGGGTAGCGCTGGTGCTTGGCTACAATTACGAGCGCTTTCGCCAGGACGATTGGCAGCAAGGAACCACGTTTCCGTGGGTAGAGCCGGTCGGCAGCGGATTCCTGCTGCGCGACTCTTCGCGTTCGCACCAGTGGGGCAACCGGCTGTTTAACCTGGGCAGTTACCTTGCCCCTGCCTTCAACGCGCACCTCGTCTTCGCCGCGTTCAGCTACCGTTTCTGATTTTAATGGTCCGCAGAAACCAGGAACAGGAGCTTTATTCTGGCCTCATACGACTGCATATCCTTCACCACGCCGTTCACGAGGGCATTTTAGGGTCCGGTATCATTGACGAGCTGGCCCGGCATGGGTACAAAGTCAGTCCCGCCACCCTTTATCCCATACTTCATAGGCTGGAGGGCCGAGGATATCTCCGCTCCAGCGTGAAGCGCGATGGCAAGCGAATCCACCGAATGTTCCGTGCCACGGCGCTGGGGAGGCGGGTCCTGCAAGCCGCAAGGGCAAAGGTTTGGGAGCTGTTTGAGGAAATATTTTCGAAGGATTATGACAGCTAGAGTGCAATCGCGAAGGGCTCGATGTGCTGGACCACGTGCTTCTGCAGAGATTTTTGCGAAGGCTTGATGAGCTTCGAGCTCAGCTCCTATCGAGTCGGCGTGCCACTCCTTCTTGCCGCTATCCTTCTCTCTTTTGTCCCCCTCAGACCGTTAGATAGCAACCCAATATCTTCAAGAACTCCGTGATCTCCTCTAGATGGCGCAATGCATTGCAGGTTCGCTCTTCCTCCACTCCGGCCAGCAGGTCGACATAAAACAAGTATTCCCACGGTCTGCCATGTTGTGGGCGTGATTCAATTTTAGAAAGATTGATGTCTCGCAGCGCGAAAACACTGAGACATCGAAACAGCGCGCCCGGCACATTCTTTGTGCTGAAAACCAGGGAGGTTTTACGCTTTCTGCCGCCGGCGGAGTCTCTTTTTTTGATTCGCCGCGCATGGGGTTTTTCCAGCGCAAAGAAGCGAGTAAAGTTTTCCTGATTGTCCTCAATATTCTTTGCCAGCACCTTACCGTGGAAAAACTTCGCTGCCGCCAGTCCTGCAATCGCGGCGACGCGGGGATCTCCGTCCCGCAGCACATTTTGCACCGCTCCGGCGGTGTCGTAGGTTTGCCGAGCGATGATGTGGCGGTGCCTTTTGAAGAATCGCCGGCACTGATCCAGAGCTACCGGGTGGGACAGTACCGTGCGAATATCTTCCAGCCGCGCGCCGCGCGTGCCAATCAAGCAATGCTCAATGCGAAGGTTGGTTTCTGCGGTGATCTCCAGGCCGCTTTCCAGCAAGAGATCATAGTTCCTGTGAATGGAACCCGCCAACGTATTCTCGATGGGCACAACTCCGGCCTGGGCTTTCCCGTTCTTAACAACGGTGAAAAGGTCTTCAAAGGACGCGCAGCACACCAGATTAATCTCGGCCGCTAACAATTTGTGCGCTGCCTGCTCGCTGAAAGATCCACGCTCTCCCTGGATTGCCACTTTCATACTTTCAATAACCGCTGCTTTCCCTCTGTCCCTGAACGATCTTGACACCCGCGCTGGCCCCGATGCGGTTAGCGCCCGCTTCTATCATCTTGCGGGTGAGTTCGCTGTCCTTAATCCCGCCTGCGGCCTTCACGCCCATCTTGCTTCCAACCACACGACGCATGAGCGCCACGTCCTCCACCGTAGCGCCGCCGGAGGCAAATCCCGTTGAGGTCTTGACGAAATCGGCCCCTACCTCTTTCGCGAGCGTGCAGGCCTTCACTTTCTCATCATCGCTAAGTAGGGCCGTTTCGATGATCACCTTGGTGATCGCACCATGATCGTGACAGGCAGTGACGACCGATTCGATATCGCGCCTTACTACCGAGTCGCAGCCGCTCTTGAGAGCGCCGATGTTGATCACCATGTCGATTTCCCGCGCCCCATCGAAAATGGCATGCCGGGCCTCGAAACTTTTGACGTCGCTGGTGGTAGCGCCCAGCGGAAAGCCGACCACCGAAGAAACCGCCACTGCCGTTCCTTTCAAAATCGAGTGGGCTTTCGAAACCCAAGTGGGATTGACACATACGGTCGCAAAACTGTACCGACGCGCTTCTTCACACAGCGTGACAATCTGATGCTCGATGGCGTCTGGTTTTAGAAGAGTGTGATCAATATATCGAGCCAACTCGGCATGAAGCGGATGTTCCATAGGTCCCGTGGTCCCAATGCGCTCGGCGCCACATTCAATGATCAGCCGCATGCGATCGGGGCACTGATCGATGGAAACGGTGTGACAAGCGCACCGCTCCGTGGAGCAAGCTGGCTGGCTCCTGCGAAAGATTTCTTTCGTGATTTGTTCTACTAGCTGCTGGAATTCAAGAGGATCCATGGTCGATTGTGCCGGGTCGGTACTCGGTTGCGCTGGGTGAGGTTTCAGGAACTCTGCGCTAGGCCCCAATCCCAAATTTTCGACTTTGGTGCCCCGGATCACCCAATAAGACACCGTGGCACCGGAAACCGACCCAAGCCGGGGGACTTGGCTTGTCAGGCGTAATCTTCAAAATTTTCGCAGATACTCCCGTTCGATATCACGAATTTTTTGCACCCGCCGCGCATGTCGACCGCTCCCAAGGGGGGTCGACAGCCATACTTCAACCACCGAGATGAGTCGCTCCACAGGCATCCTTGCCCCCAAGGTAAGGACGTTTGCACAATTATGCTCTCGGCTGTTGCGCGCGGTTGCTTCATCGTAACAGAGAGCCGCTAGGACTCTTGGAACTTTGTTGGCGGCGATACATGAGCCGACCCCCATCCCGTCTACCAAAATGCCATAACGACATTGTCCCCCGGCAACGGCTTCGGCGACTTTGCGCGCAAAGTCGGGATAGTCGACCGGCTGTTCACAATGCGTCCCGAAGTCAAGGACGTGAAATCCCTTCGCTTCCAGATGTCTTCGAATCGCTTCTTTGCCCACAAAGCCACCATGATCCGCGCCGATGGCGATGATTTCCGCCTTGCCGCCTTCCGCGAGGTCGAATCGGATATTCTTTTCGCGCGCCAACTCAGCGGCCAACGGGGTAATGACCGCAGAACTGGACAGCAAATAGACCGTTCCCGGCGGAGTACGCGTTATTTCCTCGCTGGTGATGACATCTCGCCTCACGCTACCGATGACCCCCAGAAGCGCGCTCATCTTATCATTGAGAACTGTCACACGTCTGCGGAAACCATGCCACCTATTCCGGTAGTCCATGAAAGAGGCTCATCTTGCTGTAAAGGCAGGTTGCGCCAGATCCGCCTATCTGGGAAGGCGGAAGGGGACTCCAGACTGGGAGGCGAAGACAAACAAGATCCCGGCCCGAAGCGAGTTCCTCGCTAGCTTTGCTGTGGCGTCAGTGGAAAGCGGTTCGCATTTCCATTCACTGCTTGTCTGCTAGCCGAAATTGTTCCTAAAGCCAACTAAGGCTCTGTACCCTTCAGCCGGAGCCCTGCGTACCCATCGTCGTAGCCCATTTGGTACCCTTCGTAAAAAATAGTGTCGTACCCGAGCTGTGCATAGAAACGCGCACGAATTGCAGCCCGCCGGGTTTCCCTTTGTCGGTTTTTCATATAAAATCGGCCCACTTTCAAAGGGAGTCTTACAATGGCGGGGCCTGGGATGAGGTGGAGCGAAAATACTCTCGTTGAGATCTTACTGACTGCCGACCAGATCCAGCGTAGAGTTCGGGAAATCGGTGAACAAATCTCCTTCGACTATGCGACAAAAAAGCCGCTCTTTATCGGAATTTTAAAAGGAGCCTGCATGTTTTTGTCGGATCTGATCCGCTACGTAAGCCTGCCCATTTCCGTCGATTTTATTGCGGTGGCCAGTTATGGCGTCGAAACGGAAAGTTCCGGCCACGTTCAACTGCTCAAAGACGTGGAGTCGAGCATCGAAGATAAAGACGTAGTTATTATCGAGGATATCGTGGACACAGGACTCACGCTCACCTACCTGATCCACAATTTCGAATCTCGAAATCCCGTTTCGTTAAAGGTGGCGGCGCTGCTGAATAAGCCATCGAGACGGCAGGTTGACGTGAAGCTAGACTATGTGGGCTTTGAAATTCCCGACAAATTCGTGGTGGGCTATGGCCTTGACTATGCGCAAACTTACCGAAACTTGCCCTACGTAGCGGTGCTCAAGAATGATTTGGAGGTAGCTATTTGACCCACTCTTCGCACATAGCGCGGTCACAGTAGATCAGAGTTGGTCCGAATGCATGGACCTAATTGAATCCTGCTGACCCCGGTGGTAGAGACGCGACATGTCGCGTCTCTACCATGAAAAGCAGTATTGTCCCCGCTCTCTGGTAGCGCCAGCCAGCATCAGCGCAGCGATGTAAGAAAACTCTCGCCCGTGAGGAGCCGGCATCCAAAGTTTTCGCAAACCGTTGCCCCCACATCTGCCAACGTCTTGCGCAGCCCGAGGTCGCTTCCGCCGCGAATTCTCTTCGAATAGGCAATCAGCGGCACGTGTTCACGCGAGTGATCGGTCGAGGGGGTGGTGGGATCACAACCGTGATCGGCCGTGAGCAAAAGCAAATCATCGCGTCTCAGTGATTTTTCAATCTCGTTCAGCCGTTTATCAAACTCTTCCAGCGCCTGTCCATAGCCTTGTACATCGTTTCGATGGCCGTAAATCATATCGAAATCAACCAGGTTGCTGAAAATCAGGCCGACATCGACCTTGCCCATGCTCTCCAAAATCTGATCGCAGTTGTCCATGTTGTTCTTGACTTTGATTTCTTCCGAAATCCCGCGATAACAGAAAATGGAAGCAATCTTTCCAACGCCGACCGTGGGCAGGTTTTTCTCATGCAGCAGATCCAGCATCGTTATTCCGGGAGGCTCGATTGCGAAGTCCCTGCGGCGTTCCGTGCGCTTAAAGTTGCCAGGACTTCCCACAAAAGGGCGGGCGATCACTCGACCCACCTCATGATCACCGCGCAGAATCTCGCGTGCCTTGCGGCAGGCCTGGTAGAGTTCCTCGACCGGCACTTTTTCCTCATGGGCCGCCACCTGAAATACGCTGTCGGCTGACGTGTAGACAATCCATTTCCCTGTTTTTACGTGCTCCTCACCCAGTTGAGCGATGATTTCTGTACCGGAGGCGGGGATATTGCCCAACACTCCACGGCCGGTTTTATTCTCGAACCTTTTGATAATTTCACTGGGAAAACCGCGGGGATAGAGAGGAAACGGTTTGTCTAGCAATATCCCCGCCATTTCCCAGTGACCGGTGGTCGTGTCCTTACCCGGAGAGGCCAGCGCAATTCGCCCATAATGGGCGCTCGGGACCGATGCAGGCTCGACCGAATTCAGAGGCTTCAAATTGGCGATTCCCATTCGCTGCAGATTGGGGATTTGCAGGCGACGTTGTTGCGCAATATGTCCCAGGGTGTCGCTGCCGACGTCGCCGTAGAGCGCCGCATCCGGCATCTCACCGATGCCAAGAGAATCCAAAACGATAAGAAGGACCCGGTTAAATCTGATCACTTCCTCAAACTTTCGCTCACCTGCCTCTGCAAGCGCGCTACGTTTTTCCGTAGCATCTCAAGGTTAATCGTGAGCACGGATCGGCCTTGCATTACGATTTTTCCGTTAATGATACTGGTGTCGACGCTGCAGCCCTTCAGCGAGTAGACCAACTGCCCGTAGACATCGTACATGGGAATGGCTGGAGCGTCGGTAGCGCGAACCAGAATGATATCTGCCAATTTTCCAACCTCAAGACTTCCTAGATCTCTGGATCGATCAACTGCCGCAGCACCACCCAAGGTGGCGATCCGCAGCGCCTCTTTGGCGGGCATAAAGGTGGGGTCCTTAAGCCAAACCTTGTGCAGCTTTGCCATGGTATCGATCGCTTCCAACATGTCCAGGTTGTTGTTGCTTGCAGCCCCATCGGTGCCCAAACCCACAGGAATTCCCGCGTCGAGGAATTTCTTCAGTGGCGCGACCCCGGATGCCAATTTCATGTTGCTCTCTGGATTGTGAGACACTCCCACGTTGTGCTTTTTCAACAGAGAGATTTCCTCATCCGTGATCCAGACGCAATGCGCCGCGATCAAAGAGTCCTGCAAAAAGCCCAGGCTATCGAGGTATGCTGCTGGCGTCTTCCCATACTTCTGCAGGATATCTTTTACCTCGTCTTCGGTTTCAGACAGATGCGTGATCAGCGGAACCTGGAATTGATTGGCCAGTTTCTGAGATTCGAGAAGCGTTTTTTTCGAACAGGTATAGGACGCGTGGGGCGCCACGGCTGGAGTAATCAGCGGATCCCGCCGCCAACGCTCGATGAACCTCTGCGTGTAGGTCAAGGCCTCCTCGGGTGTTTTGTTATCCGGGGCGGGCATGTCAAGAATGGTTTCCCCCACGATGGCACGCATTCCCGCGGCCCGCGCCTCCGTTGCCACTTGGTCCTCGAAATAATACATGTCGACAAAGGTAGTGGTGCCCGATTGGATCATCTCATAACAGGCCAACTGCGTTCCCCATTTGACCAGGTCTGGCGTGACATTTTTAGCTTCTGCAGGGAAAATGTACTGCCGCAGCCAGTCCATCAAGGGCGAATCGCCCCCCAGGCCGCGAAAGAGAGTCATGGGCGCGTGCGTGTGAGTATTGACCAGCCCCGGCATGACAATTTTCCCTGACGCATTGATCGTCTGCGAAGCCTTGTACTTGCCCAGCCGCGCCATCGGACCGAGCGCGACAATCCGGTTGCCGTCAACAGCCACAAAGCCGGGTTGAAATTCATGGAAGTCAGAATCCATGGTCAGCACGATGCCGTCGCGGATCAAAAGATCTACGTTGCGTACAGAACTCTGGGCTGGACTTAGAGCCTGAGAGCGTCCCTGCAAAGGCCGATGGTTTGAAAGCGGACCCAACCAGGTGCAGACAAGACAAAAGCAGAAAAGAAGTCGCAGGCGCATCAGGAAAATTGTCTGGAATCAAAAGGAGCAGGAAACAGATCCTTCATCTGAAACTTGCTTTGGCCACCCCGGACATTGACTAAATAGACGGGGATGTCGCCGCAGAATTCCCACAAGATCTGGCGGCAGGCCCCGCACGGGGGGGTAAACCTTTCGGAATCCGCAGCGACCGCAATCGCCTGGAACTTTCTCCTCCCCTCGGAAATAGCTTTAAAGACCGCCACTCGTTCGGCGCAGACCGTCAGTCCATAGGTCGCATTTTCAACATTGCAACCGGTGATAATCTCGCCCGATGTATCCAGTAGCGCGGCTCCCACACGAAAATTTGAGAAAGGAGCATGGGCATGTTCACGCGCTCTCAGCGCGGCCTGGATCAGTTTCTCGACATCGATGCGGTTCATCACTGTATGCCTCGTCGCTGAGCGCCCAGTTGGAGGTCAGACTTCATACTTCCGCACCCGTAGCAAGTCTGTCCAACACGCCACGCAACAAGCTTGAAATCTTGTCTTTTACACGTGTGGTGGTCTCCATCACTTCAGCATGGTCCAGTTTCTTGTCCAAAATCCCTGCAGCCATATTGGTGATGCACGAGATTCCCAGAACTTTTATTCCGGCATGATTGGCAGCGATCACTTCAGGAACCGTCGACATGCCTACTGCGTCCGCGCCCAGCGTCGCCAGCATGCGGATTTCCGCGGGTGTTTCATAGCTTGGTCCTGCCAGGCCGACATAAATGCCTTCCTGAAGATTTATCTTACGCTCCAGCGCAACGGCGCACGCCAGTTGCCGAAAGTTTCGAGAATACGCCTCCGACATATCCGGAAAGCGAGGTCCAAACGGGTCCAGGTTTCTCCCCAACAGTGGATTCGTCGCCATCAGATTTATGTGGTCGGCAATCACCATTAGGTCCCCTGGCTGGAACTTCCGGTTAATCCCCCCGGCAGCGTTGGTCACGATCAGCTTTTGTATACCCAGACGCGCCAACACGCGTACGGGAAAGACCACATCCGTGATTGCGTAACCCTCGTAATAGTGAACACGCCCTTGCATAGCGATCCATGGCATGCTTGCAATGCTGTTAAAAACCAGATTGCCGGCATGGCCGACGATCGTCGAGCGCGGAAAGTGGGGGATCTCCGAATAGCTGACCGAGAGGTTGCCGGCCAGCTCATCGAGGAAGTCTCCCAGTCCCGATCCGAGAATCAGTCCTACCAAAGGACTGCTGGAGATTTTTTTGGACACGGCCGAAGCGGCTTGGTCCAGTCGGCGCAAATAATCATCGGGATCGGTCAGCACTCTACAATCCGCTCCAGGATCAGCTTTGTAGGTTCTGGCGGGGCTTCACCAATGACAACAGCGCCCTCTACTAGGGCAATCGCTTCTTGCAGGCGACGGTCATCGTTAAATTCCAGGGCGCAGTACACTTCGTTCCCGCCGATCTCCTCGCCCGATTTCTTACATACCCAAACTGCAGCCGTATGATCGATTTTCGAATCTACGGTTTCCCTGCCGGCGCCAAGCAACATCGCCGCTTTTCCAATCGGTTCCGCTTTGATCGACTGAATGAATCCTTTGCGCGGTGACTTGATTTCATATCGGTGCGACGCCCGCGCCCAAAGCGGCCCGTCGTCAATCGCGCGCGGGTCTCCTCCTTGCGCGGCGATGATTTCACAAAATTTTCTCAGCGCTCCGCCATCCGCAATTCTCTGCTCCAAGACATGACGGGCATCATCAAAGTTTCGCGCCTTGCCTGCCAGCAGCAACATCTCCGCAGCAAGGGTAAATGAAAGCTCCTTCAAATCCTCCGGACCCGCTCCCTTGAGAACGTCTACTGCCTCGGCGACTTCGACAGCATTACCCACCGCGTGACCGAGAGGTTCTTCCATGCTGGTAATCAGCGCGGTCACCTTCTTGCCAAGCAGGCGCGCCGTCCTGACCAGTGCTTGGGCCAGGACGCGAGCATGTTCCCAGGTTTTCATGAAGGCGCCTGAACCGGCTTTCACATCCAGCACCAGTCCGTGAATCCCTTCAGCGACTTTCTTACTGATGATGCTGGCGACAATCAGGGGGACGCTTTCTACAGTGGCGGTGACGTCGCGCAAGGCGTAGAGTTTCTTGTCTGCGGGCGCCAGATCGCCGGTCTGGCCGATCAATGCCGATTTCACCCTGCGAACAATCTCTTTGAATTCCTTCAGCGAGAGATTCGCGTTGAAACCGGGGATGGACTCCAGTTTGTCCAGCGTGCCGCCCGTATGCCCCAACCCACGGCCCGAGATCATCGGCACAAAAACACCGCAGGAAGCCACCAGCGGGGCAATCACCAGCGATGTCTTGTCCCCCACGCCGCCCGTGCTGTGCTTGTCGATGATCGGGCCTTCCAGTCTTGAAAAATCCATGATGATTCCTGAGTCGATGATCGCACGGGTCAACACCACGGTTTCTTCGTCATCCATGGAGCGGAAATAAACCGCCATCAGAAAAGAGGAAATCTGATAATCGGGGATCCTTCCTTGGACATATCCATCGACCAGGAACCGGATTTGATCCGCGGCCAATTTCCCCCCATCTCGCTTCTGTGCAATGATGTCTGCAACCCGCATGCTACCAAAGGCCCCCGAATCGATACCGGCCTCCCAATGTCAACCATGATACACGTTTGCGGTCAGGGTCGATTGCATTTTGTGGAAACGGAGACGAGAAGTGGGGAGTCAAATAAAAAGGGCCCCAACCAATTGGTGGGGCCCAGAAGAATCGCAAACCTAATACGTTAGGCGCTGATTTGGCGAGACTTTTTTCGGTTACGCTTGCGGGCCAGTGCCTGTTTGACGCGCTTCTTCTCGCCCGGTTTCAGATAGAAGGAGTGTCGTTTTACTTCTTTAATGATGTCCTCCTGCTGCACCTTGCGCTTAAAACGCCGAAGCGCGCTCTCCAGGGACTCGCCCTCCTGCACGATTACTTCAGCCAAAAAGTATCCACCTCCTGGTTGCCGAGAATTTCATAAGAGGCAAACATTTATTCTATGTCCCTTCCGCGGTTCCAGTCAATTGCAGGAATGAATGGGGTGCGCGACGGGAAAGTTGCTATCCGCATTTTGCGTGGTTTTCCCAGAACTGCTCAAAATCTCCATTGCGGTGGCACGTTCGGAGGTTGAGCACCGCTTGGGCTCCGGGATCGGACCACCGCATCCCGGATTGTTTCA
>JACQSX010000050.1 GCA_016211105.1 Acidobacteriota bacterium
AGGTAAGTCTGGGTGGCGGTTGGGAGGACTTGGCCGGCGTCATGCCCAAACAAAACGGGGCGAGATCGATTTTTGCGAAAAAACTTCCAAAGGCCACCTCTGAAAACGAGCAGCCCCTGCAGCTAAATCATTGTCAATACGGGAGACTTACGGTCCAATAGTGGGAGGCAGTTGGTTTCTTCTGCATCCCAAGGCCCGAAAATCCTTTCGCTGGTGTCCAAGCAACTCCGCTTGTGCATCGCGAAGATTGAAATTGCAATATCTTGGGCAAAGAGATTGGCCTGAGGCTCCGGCCTTTCCCGCTTCTGCTCCGCCCGAAGATTTTCAACGATTGCCTGACGCCAGTATGACCAGGCGATTTCGAAAGCCCGCAAGACGCTCGAGATGGATCGCGATTTTTCTCAAGCGCACCGAACGGTCGCAAGGGCTTCTATGGAAAAGCGGCTGTACGACCAGGCCATCGCCGCATTCCACCAAGCGATCGCCTCAGGAGGGGTTCAACTGCAAAGAGCGGAGCTCGGCCACGCCTACGGGGTGTCGGGTCAGAGGGACAAGGCGCTGAAGATCCTCAGCGAATTGAAGGACCTTGCCAAGCGACGGTACGTCTCGCCCTACGACATGGCCATCCTTCACATCGGTCTCGGCGAGACGGATCAGGCGTTCGACTGGCTCGAGAAGAGTTGTGCCGAACGCGAACGATGGATGGTATACCTCAAAGTCGCCCCTGCCCTTGATCCCCTCCGCTCCGATCCGCGGTTTGCGGACCTGGTCCGGCAGGTCGGGCTCTGGCAGTAGTCGTAAACCGATACGCACCCGAGCAGTTTGCCGCACGTTCGTCGAGGAACTGATTCAGAGCTACGCGGATCTTTCTGCAGTTTGCTGCACCAAGAAGGCAAAAAAAGGCTGCCGGTGAACTCTTGTCGGCAACCCACTGTGTGAAAACCGGAAGGTTCTCTCTGTTCTAAGCCCGAGTACCAGGCACAAAGGGCACAAAATTGACACTTGCCTATATGTCGGATATGACATATACTGCGTTCAATGGCAGAAGAGAGCAAACCGCTCGTTTGGCTCCGAGGGGAAGTGAAGACACCTCCTTTCTCCAAGGAGGCCCGAATTGAGGCCGGAGTGCTGCTTCGCCAGTACGATGCCCTCGCTTGAAGGAGGATAGTACAGTTATGAAGAGTGCCAAGCGTGCCAAATTGCGGGCTCACGGTTGGGCGGTCGGATCTGCCAAGGAGTTTCTCAAGCTGTCAAATGCAGAGGCAGCGCTCGTCGAGCTGCGACTGGCCTTAAGCCGCAGCTTGAGGACGTGGCGGACCGAGCATGGCCTTTCCCAGGTCGAACTGGCCAGGCAACTGAAGTCCAGCCAGTCGCGTGTGGCGAAGATGGAAGCCGGAGATCCATCCGTTTCAGTAGATCTTCTGGTTCGTTCCCTCTTTGCCGTTGGGGCTAAGCCTCGAGACCTTGCCAGAACAATTGGCCAACTGGAAGATCGAGTTGCGGTTTGACCTCTGCTGAAAATATGGCTCCTGAGGTAGGACTCGAACCTACAACCCTCCGGTTAACAGTTGCGGCGGCTGGCAGGGGGCCATGTGCGCTTCGATTTCACATTCTGTGCTATTGAGTAATAAAAACAACGACTTGTCGCAATGACCCTCGCAGTGTGAAGTGCTATTGAGCAGCAGGGCTTCATAACAAGAATCCCCACAAAAGTCCCCACATCGCCGCCAAACCCTTTTGGGCAGTTTCATTCCCTCAGTGCTCTCGCGGATTGCTTTTTGAACTCCCTCCAGTTAACATTCCGCGTAATGGCGCATCCAGAAGATTGATGGACCCTGTCAAATTTGTCGAGTGGGCTGTGTGGTACGCGAATCAAAGAGCTGCCAAACTGACTCCACTCAGAATCGTTAAGTTCCTTTACTTAGCCGATCTCTACCACGCTCGAACGTCTAACGGATGTACTTTGACGGGATGGGTGTGGAAATTCGTCCATTACGGGCCTTTTTGCGGCGAGGTCCTAAATGCCATTTCAGCCAGCGAGAAAAGGGGACTGATCACGGGCATTCCCTACGCAAGCAAGTTTGACAAGGACACAAGGCTCTATATCCATGCTGGCAATGAGGAGCCGGAGGGATTCCCAGACACCCTCCCATTTTATGTCTGCAGCGAGATCAAGCGAGCCATCGAAACCTGGGCCGACGATACATATGGCCTATTGAACCATGTTTATTTTCACACTGAACCGATGTCGGAGGCTCAACCAGGCGCTGTGCTTGATTTCTCGCGCTCAGAAATGCCTCTCCGCGAGAGACCCATCGAAATGAAGAGATTGTCCAAAACACAAATAAAACGGGGTAGGGATCTACTACAGAGCCTCCGTCAGAGTCGCGTAAAACGCGCCACCATAATTCGAGAAGCATGCGAGCGTTCCACGTTCGACGCGGCTTACTTTCAGGGTGTAGAGTTTCTCGATGATCAAGAATCTTCCTCCTCAGAGGAATTTCATGGGATTCTTGATCTGACATCTTAAGCGTCCACGCACGCCATGGGGATCACCCAGCTTATCGACCCCTTTTACCGCGACTTGGACTCAAAGACATTCAGGCGAAACTTCGAAAATGGTCAGATTGCCTGGGTACCCACCGCATTCACACCGGACATTCCCCGGATAATGGAAGTTCAGCGGTTGGACCCGAGCGACCATTTCGCAGCAAAGTTCGAGTTGAAGCAGATGACTGATCAACATTTCCGAAAGCGCGATAAGCTCCCAATTAAACTGCTGAATCTGGGAGAGACCGAGGAGTTGTTCGTGACACAGTGCAAACTTCGGCCCGCGATTGTCTTATTGCCAAGTGGAGTTTTGTTTGAGGATCTGTCAAAACGGCTGCGGCAGATGGGAAAAGGGCAGTTCGAGAAAGAGGTACTGGGTGTCATTCCTTATACAGCGTTCAGAAGGAAGACACCGACACGGGCTTCCCCCAAGTGATGATTGCGCGGGTAAAAGCCCTGATGTACCACCAGTTTTTCTTCTGTCCAATGACCGGCTCCGGATTGGCATATGACGGCATTGCCCGATTGGATAGGATGTTTTTCGTGAGACCGATATATCCAACATTCCAGCCTACCGCCAAGCGACTCGCGGACGAGGCTTTCATGGTCATGACAGGAATGCTGCGTCTCTTCTTGGGTCTCGAAATGTCTCTTCAGGAAGAGCAAACCTTCAACGCTTTCCGCGAGCTAGCCCTTGAAACTCTTCCGGATGAGGCAAAACCAGAGTAGTGACGATTTCCGGCCGATCTACTCCAGATTCTGCGGACTAGAGTTGCATAAAGCTTCAGCACTTCGTCTCCACGGTGGTTGATCACCTTGATGGCGATCTTTCGGAACACTGCTGGTTAATTTCCGTTCGACTGTGGTAGGGCCTATATGATTTTTGCGATTTCTTCAAAACGCAAGAAGTCGAATCTACAGCGCTGACCAAATATTTGAGTCATCCGGGATTCGAAATCGGTATGCCCAGACTTATTGGGATCGTTGAGTGGGTTCACAATCCACACGTTTGCCTGTAAATTGGCTTGGAGAGCACTGCGAAATAACCACTGAGCGTAAAAATCCGTCGGCTGGAAAGAAAAACCGATGATAACAACATTCTTAGCTCTCACCAAAGTATCGAACGCGTGTCCCCAAATGCTCCTGGCAACCCAATTTTCCAGGACCGGTTTATTCACTAATGGTGGAATCATAAAACAGGTTATCGCGCTTCGACACGTTTTACACTGCTTCCAGACAGGACCGGTCGCGGACAAACAATCATTGAACGCTTCCAAATCCAACTTTCCATGAGGATTTGTTCCGACTACGTGGACTGTGGCGGCGCCAGGGCACTTGGTACTGCTGCAGGTATGCCAGTTCAATGACCCATGAAGTTTGAGGTAAATTCCTGATTCCGAGAAGTTTCCTTCGTGCAAAGCACTGAATGCCGTACCCAATATCTTCCAGTGGAAGTTGGCATAGTGATTCTGGGGACCGGGGAGAAATTCGCGATCTACGAGGAGATCGTAATTAAAATTCAGTATCGAGTCGTCCTTATCGATATTTCTTACTAAATAGTTGGCAAATTTTCCACTTCCCCGAGTTGTAAGTGCCAGGACTTGGCTGATGTAGTTCTTCAACTCGCTCAACCTCAATTGTGCCTTCGAACCTTGGTCGCTTCGCTCACCAAAGAACTCCTGTTCGATCGCGAGGCTGGTAAACACATCTTCCAGGTTGAGGGATCTCCACTTCGCGGTTCCAAAGGGGTCCAGCAATCCCCATCGAAGTCGGATCCAGTCAATTAAATCTCCAAACGCATTTTCCAAAGCTGGTAGACGCAGACCCCCTGCTTCGGCAGAGGCATAAATCTTGTCGAGCACTTCTTTGTCAAAGAATTGCTGCATCATTGGCGGGGCAATCGGCAGTGATTCGCCTGCAGATGCTCCCGCCCCCAGTACGAATACGTTGTTAGCCATAAGACTTCCGGCTCAAACCTGGTATACCTTCAGTACTTCGTCGCCGTAATGATTAATTACCTTGATGGCGATTTTGCTGGTGGAGGGTGGGGCGAAGGGGCGGCTTTTAGTGGAGTAGAGGGAGGACCAGGCGGCTTCGTCGATTTCGGCGCGAAGGGCGCGCTTCAGTTTTTCATAGGGCTCGTCGGCGCCACAGAAGTAAGCGTGGCGGACGAAGAAGCTCTCGCCGTTGTAGTCGGTGTCAATGAACCAGCAGGCGATGTCGTCAGTGGTGTGGCTTCTTATCTGGCCCGTGGTTGGATCGTAGACATCCACTCCCATGATTTCGACCACGATGTTGCCGTCTTGCTGCTTCGCCACCTTCACGTCGGGCTCTCCGAAAACCATAAAAAGGTTTCCCGCGCCTGTCTTCTTGAGAAGTTCGTCGCCCATCGCCAAATCAGGATTCATCCGAGCCATCAGCACGGTTAGCTTTCCGTATCGCTTGGCTTCTTCTGAAACGTGGGGATCGAACGCGAACCCACAAACGACCAGGAGATCGAAACCGACCCCTTTGACGGCTTCCTTGGCGGCCTCTTTGACCAGTTCCGGACCGACCGTCCCATGTTCCGGACCGATGCAGACGGCAGCGCGACGGCTCTTGCTGTTTTCCGCGTATTCGCCCTCGGCCTGAAGGTAGACCCCGGCGTAGGGTTCCAGCCGGTCAAAGCTGAGCCGCTCATTCTTGACGGTATTCTGAACGCCCGCCTTCTTCAGGTTCTCCAGAATCATCGTCTCAAACTGTCCGGTGCCCGGCGCGGTGGCTGCTTCCCGCTCGGTGGCCGGGCGTTCTTCATCGGTCGCCAGCACCCGGTGGGGCGAGAGGCTTTCGACCGTGAAAGGCCCGCTCACTCGAACCCGCTTGCTGTCCTCGCAAGGCTGGTCGTAGAGAAGCTCGGTCTCCGCGTGGCGGGCAATGGCAGCATCGATCTCCCGGCGCGTCATGCCATCTTTGATGTCAGGATTGTTGGCGATCGACTTGAGCGTGACATGCGGCACGCGCCTATAGACGAAACCCTTCTTGATGTCTCCCTCCGTCCTGGCGGACGAAGGAACGCGGCCGGTCACCTCTGCTTCTTTGGTGATTCCTTCGGGCGAGTCGGCAAGCAGGTAATCAGGTAATAAGGATACTTGGCCGCCATCAGGCGAGTGCGGGCCAACGCCAATGCGACGCGGCTGGTGTCGCACGTGATCCAGCGACGCCCCCATTGCTCGGCGACATAGGCGGTCGTACCGCTGCCGCAGGTAGGATCGAGAACGAGGTCGCCGGGGTCGGTGGTCATGAGGAGACAGCGTTCAACTGCCTTGATTGCTGTCTGAACGACGTAGACTTGGTCTTCGGTAAAACTACCAGTTCCCGTGTCCAACCAGACATTGTCTAGTTCGGTAGAAGGATTATCTTCTGCAAGCAAGACAGTGGCGACGCCTTTACCAGCCTTCCTCAGACGGCCGAGTTTGCCAAGGCGGTCCATCTCTTTCCCAGGGCTGGGGTCATAGCTCCAATGTCGACCTGGGCTGGGATAGAACGCTTCGCCATGAAACTTATAAATTCCGCCGCGGTTTTCTTGATGCCCCTGTGAGGTCGTCGGTCCAGGACGACAGACCTTCCAGCCTGATGGGATGAACTCTCTGCCACCAATCTCGTCGTCGGTCATCCGGCGCATCACCTGCATATCGGGAGAAATCACGAACACGTATTGTTTCGCTCCGCGCTCGCCGGGCTCTTTCAATCTTAGGATCGAACGTAGCTTCTGAATGCTCTTGTTCTTCGCGTACAAGATCAAATAGTCAACGATAGACGGGACGCCAACGGTGGATTGCGAACTCGTCTTGAAGAACACGATCTGCCCCGCGAAGTTCTCGCTCCCGAAAATTTCATCCATCACGTTCCGTACCAGATGCACGTTCTCATCCCCGATCTGTACAAACATGCTGCCCGTCTCGGTGAGCAGATCGCGGGCGACCACCAACCGGTCCCGCAGGTACGCCAGGTAGGAGTGAATCCCCAGTTTCCAAGTGTCGCGGAACGCCTTGACCTGCTCCGGATCGCGCGTCGCATCCTCGACTTTCCCGTCCTTGACGTCCCGCCTCCGGGTGCTGATCTGCCAGTTGGAGCCGAACTTGATCCCGTAGGGCGGGTCCATGTAAATCATCTGGACTTTGCCTTTGAGACCTTCCTTTTCGGCGAGCGAGTTCATTACCAGCAGAGAATCTCCCAGGATCATTCGATTGGACCAGTTCTGCTCATGTTGGTAGAACTCGATCAGTTTCTCGAATTCGATGCCGTTGAAATCGGCAAAGAGGTTGGCCTGCGGTTCGGACTTTCCACGCTTCTGCTCCAACCGCAGATTCTCAATCAGTGCCTGCGGGGAAATTTTTTCCTGAATGTAAATCGGGACCGTAGGAACGGCCAGGTCCTGGCGATCCTGCTCGTCTTTGCCCTTCCAGACCAGTTGCGGGTCCAGAGACGGATCCCGAGGATAGAGCATCGTAAACGGCGCCTGCTCCTCTGTGACGACAAAGTCCGCGAGTTCCCGCGTCGGGATGTTGGCGCGCTTGTCCTTGTGCTTCACGGATGCGACGGGAACAGGCTTCTTGGGGTTGGATTTCTTCGGAGGCATACTCAGGCTGTGGCGAGCACGGGTTCTTTGTTTTCCGGCATCTCATCCCACGTGCGACCTTGGAGGGTGCGGCCCGCTTTCTTCTTGTGGACGCCACCCCATTGCTTAAAAAAGAAAGACACGTTTTCCTCCCGGCACCGGTCACGGATATGGATGACCCAATCGGCGTCCATCGGTCTGGCGCCGGGGCCGGATTCGCCTCCGACGATGACCCAATCGATGCCCCGCAGGTCCAACCCAGGCAGCGGGCCAAGCAGCGGTTCAAGAGAGAGAAATTTGACGGTTGCGCCGGTGTGACGAAGATGGTCGATACGGAAGGCGTAGTCTTGATTTTCGACGCTGACCCCCATCCAAATATTCGCCGGCCACGACAACTGCGGGCTGAGTTCCATCAGGCGATCGGAACGTTTGGTAAGGACCTGAAAGCGATGCCAGTGTGCACCCTTCATTACTTCAAAGATCCGTTGGATGAAGGAAGTCTCGACATCCTTGTGAAAAAGGTCGCTCATGGAATTGACGAAGATTGTTTGGGGCTTTTTCCACCGCAAGGGCAGTTCCAGGGCGTCTTCGTGAAGCGAAAGTTGGAATCCGTTCACATAGCGCGGCTGTCCCATGGCCTGCAGGCGGAGCGCCATGCGCTCCGCGTAGCAGTGTTTGCAGCCCGGACTGATCTTGGTACAGCCCGTGAGCGGATTCCACGTCGACCCGGTCCACTCAATCGATGAGTTGTTGGCCACTATCTTGCCCCCCTGCTCCGGTATTTGTCGAAGACATCTTCTACTATCTTCGCTCCGGTTTGGTTGGGCGAGGCAAAGAAAAGATAATAAACAACCGCACCCTGCTCGTTCCTCATCGGCATCGGCTCAGGCACGTACGCAAAGCCGGACGCTTCCCGGAGCCGTTTCCGAAAGGCTTCAGCCACCTCTTCATTACCGGCCTTTTCTTCGATGTCGCCAAACAGTCCAGGCTCTTTCCGGTAAGCGGCATCCCTCCACGAACGATCTCCCCAAACTACATCCAACCGTTCCGCCTGATTCGCATCGACCTTTTGGGGGTTCCGCCACAAAACGTTCATGTTGGCATCCATGATCATGAAATTGTAGAAGATCTCAATCGTCTCCATATGCCCGGCGGTCTCCAACACACTCCAATTTACATTGAGTCCGTAAGGATCGAGCAAACAGAGCCCGCGGCTGAAATCTTCCCATCGACACCGAGGGAAGGCATCGTTCAGCAGCACAGTGTTCGCGTCGCCTTCGTGCACATGAACATCCTGCCGGTCGACAGCCAGTTTCCGCAACTCTTCGGCCTTGCCACCATGCAGATCGATTAAGTGGATTTCGCGAAAGGGCGGCTTCACCAGCAGGGCGTTGAACGGGCTTCCTGGCACAAATTCACCGGTCCGCCTGGACAGGTGTTTGCCCGCGCCCGCAAAAGCGTCAATATAAACGTGGCGGCGGATCTCCGGTTGCGCAGTAAGAATTTGCGAATAAGCGGCGGCATATTCGCGGATGATCGCCAGTTTGACCTCGGACCAGTAACCAATCTGGTCATAGTTGAATTGTTTCCTCACGCAGCCTGCCTGTTGGCTTTACCGTCTTTCCCATCGCGTTTGCAGGTAGAGACCTGCCAGTTAGAGCCCAATTTGATGCCCTGGGCGGGTCGATGTAAATCATTTGAACCTTGGCCTTGAGTCCCTCCTTCTGGGCTAAGGAGTTCATTACCAATAGGCTGTCGCCCAGGATCATTCGGTTGGACCAGTTCTGCTCGTGCTGGTAGAACTCGATCAGCTTTTCAAACTCGATACCGTTGAAGTCGGCAAAGAGATTGGCCTGAGGCTCTGGCCTTTCCCGTTTCTGTTCCGCCCGAAGATTTTCAATGATTGCCTTAGGCGCGATCTTTTCCTGGATATAGATCGGCACGGTAGGCAGTTCCAGGTCCTTCCGGTCTTGGTCGTCCTTCCCTTTCCAGACGAGCTGCGGATCGAGGGAGGGATCCCGAGGATAGAGCATCGTGTACGGCGTCTGTTCCTCTTTGACAACGAAGTCTGCCAGTTCCCGTGTTGGAATGTTCTTACGCTTGTCCTTCTTGTGAAGGTGGGCCTCTACGGGCTTTTGTTGGGGGTTGGTTTTTTGCTTTCTAGCCATAACTGGATTACAAAACTGTTGTGATGACGCTTTTGCGAATTGAAAATTCCCTTCGATTCCCAGAAGAATATGTTAATGATGTGGTAGTCGCCCATTGCTGTCCCAATCTTGTCGTCGGATTCTTTTGTTTTGGATCCTGAAGTTCTGCGAGTACGTCACATCCCGCTGCTCGTTTACACTCGCGGCTCGGACCACAATTTTGATTACGGCACTGCTTGAAACTCAATCTTCTTCGCATCCGTGACCCGCTTGGACGCGTCCATAATCTCGAAGGAGACAAGATTGCCGTCGCTGTCGTAGTCGAAAATCAATCCCGGCTTCGCCTCGTCACTTTCAGCGACGGTACAGTCTTCCCTCAGGATGACATTCAGCGTATCGGTCTCCTGATCATTAGGTTACTTTCATGGCTTCTCCCAATACTTTGCTATCTTACTCGTTCTGTATCGGGTGACAACTCGCGCAGGCTTCACATGGACGTCCACGAAGATTCTGACCAGAAATCGCTTTCCAGCCTCCGTCACTACAATGGATTGAAAAACTTCTCGGCCGGGCCGCGCTGTAAGACGCTGCTCGGGCGAGTCAATGATTTTCCTGGCCAATTGCTCCTCTATTCCACGCCGCTTTAATTTTGAGACCGCGTAATCGGAAAAGACGTAATCCATTCACATCCCGAAGATGCCTCTTTCGAGCGCCTTACGGATCGTATGCTTGGCGTCCCAAGGATCGGTAATCTCCAAGAAGGCCCACCGGCCAAAGCCTCGGTGATTATTGACGGCCGGTACCCACAATGTCTGAGCTGTTGACACCTTTGCTACTTTGTCCTTCTTTCTCTCTCCAGTCACCTCCAGGATCAGATTCAGGGGAGCGTCTCGGCCGTCGTGGATTCGGGCGATAAAGTCCGGGATGTAATTGTGTTCCTGGCCATTGAGCGTATAGGGGATCAGGAAGCCGAGGTTCTGATTCTTGACGTAGCAAATCACTTCCTCCATATCCTCCAATGCCTGGGCCAGCTTCTGCTCCCAGGAACCGGTGTCGGCCACAACATGGCTGACATGGCATCTGGCCGGGTTCGTGGGATACACAGCCCGGATCGTGTCAAAGTCAACTTGGCGTGTAGAGCCGATAGTGTCATAGGGCCGGAGAATCGGCTTGAGAGCTTTAACGCCCTCCGCTGTTTGAACAATCGCCTTGTAGATGCGATCGGCTGCATCGTGAGCGAAATCTTTCAAAAGCAAAAGCTGAGGAAAAGTATCATCCTTCAGAACGACGCAGCCGGCGAGCCATCTCTTGGAGATACTCAGCAATTGGGGAAAGAGCCACTGTTTGACGTTCCCCCGGTCGTCGCGAAAGTACTTTTCCAGGAGAAACTTTGCCAGGAGAAAGGCTACCTCCTGAGGCCGCCGGCGCTTTAAATCATCCAACGTATGAATACTCGACTCCCCAATGATGGGGGCGTTCTCGGTTCTTGTGGGAATATCGGCCGTAGAAAGCGCCAGCTTGGATTCCTCGGTAAAGTGGGCCGAGAGTTTTTCACCCGGCAGATCATAGCGGTAGCCGAGCAGACGCGGGAAGGTGATCTCACATGCGATCCGTTCTTCCAGAGCGCGAACCCGTGTTGGTATCGGACCGGGCTTTGGTTCCGGGGCCGAGCCGGAACAGGGGATGAACGAGAATGGCACCCCATAAACTTCCGCATACTCCGGTTCAAGCCGATCTTCGGCATTGGTGACGTAGGACATCCGTCTTAAACCACGCCCGACAACCTGCTCACACAGTAACTGTGTTCCAAAAGCGCGTACTCCCAGTACGTGGGTGACGGTGTTGGCATCCCAGCCTTCTGTGAGCATCGAAACACTGACCACACACTTAATTTGCTCGCCCAACTTACCGGGTTTTCCAACGGTGTTCATCACTTCACGAAGCAAGTCTTCGTCGGTCAACTTATCGACGTCACGTCCGGGAAATCGGATTCGATACTCGGCTTTGAATTCTTCAATCTCTACTGATGCGAGCTTCTTAAACTCGGCGCTCATTGCCTCCCCGCTTTCCAACTGCTCGCTGTCGATGAGGATGGAGTTTGGCCGGCTGCGCCATTTGCTGTTCTCTTCATTGCTGAAAATGGGCAGTTGTCCCGGAACTACCACGGTTGAGCCGTCCGGCAGAGGCTTCTCCCAACCCGCAACGTAGTCGTAGACAAGTTTGGAGACGTTCGTGTTGTTGCAGACCACGATGAAAACGGGTGGGATCTGGCCATTGGCACGGGCTGCGGCACTCTTCTCCCACTGGCGGTAGTACTTCTCGTAATTGCTGTAGAGACTGTGCAGGGCGCCCTGTAACTCTTTCGGCAGCTTGGGATCCCCTGCGAGCGCCTCCTTACCTCGTCCCTTCTTTGGCAGATGGCTCCGGATCCGGAGCCAAATGTTGCGATAGGTGGGCAGATCGCCTCGCATCTGGTCGTCGGCTACTGGAACGCGAGGGATTTTGACGATACCACTCTCAATAGCGTCGATGAGCGAGAAGTCGGAGATAACCCACGGGAAGAGGGTCCCTTCGGGATAGCCGGAACCTCTTAAAAAGAATGGAGTGGCGGAGAGGTCGTAAATCACACGAATGCCGATCTTTTCTTTGACGGCTTCCAGACCCGAAATCCAGATGCGAGCTTCTTCGTGGCGCTTTTCGGCTTCCCTACGTTCATCCCCTTTCAGGCGGACGTCTTCTCCGCCAACGCGGCGACGATAGCAATGGTGTGCTTCATCGTTGAGGACGATGATGTTCTTCTTATTGCCCAGCTCCCGGCATGCTCGACGCACCATTTGGTCTGGCGTCTCGGTAAAGGGGCTCGGTGCGCCCTTTGTCAGGATGGCTTTGGTCAACCTGGCGGCGTCTCCACGCTCCCGCAGTTTGAAAGCATGGAAATTGGTGATGACGATTTTTGCCTTGCCCAGTTCCACCAATGATTCCGCTGGAACGATGTCAAGCCAGCGGTAATAGTTCTGCACGTCATTGGGAAACAGTACCCGTAAGCGGTCGCGGATGGTGATGCCGGGGGTGACGATAAGAAATGTGTCAGAGAATCGGGCGTCCTGGGGATTGGCAAGCTTGTTGAGGGCATGCCAGGCAATGAGCATCGCCATGACTACCGTCTTGCCGCTGCCGGTGGCCATTTTAAGGGCAGTGCGAAACAACAATGGATTGGCGTCCTCATTGAAGTGGCGGAGATCATTTTCAATCCAGGCGTTACCATACTTCTTGGCGACTTCAGTGATGTAGATGGCCGTTTCCAGCGCCTCAATCTGGCAGAAGAAAAGTCTGCGTTCTCGTTCCGGATTTCGCCAGTAGTGGAGCAAGTGGCGTGTGGTTTTGGTGACTCCATCGTAGTCACTCCGCCGCCAGGCCGCGACACGGGATCGAATGTCGTTGATGAACTTGTTCTCCTGAATCCGGTCCTCGGTCCACTCGGTGTCAAAGGCCAGTTGCGCTGATTTACCCTTCTTCTTCGGCTTGGCAATGGGGATGAAGTAAGAGCTCACGCGGCGGGCTTCAACAATTTCGTCGGTAATTCCGTCGTCGGAGAACCTGAAATGCTGGGTGGGTTCAACAAAGGGTGAGTTGAGGATCGGATTTTCGATGATGATCTGTCGCATCTGTGGACTTCCAAGTCTTGCCAAACGCGCTACGGGTCCATTAGCTTGTGACAAGATTGTAATACAGAATGACGGTGGCAGCAGGACGAAGAGTGTCTGCCTCGTTTTCTCTGTGACTGCAAATCGGAACTACAACAGTCAGAAGGTGTTCGCAAATCCGAGCCGCGACCGTCAGGGAGCGGACCCGCATTCGAGGGTCCGCTTGCTTACGCGCGCGGCTCAGAATTTCTTCATCCATTTCCTTGAACGATCGAAAAGCGCGTTCCATCTGAGAAAGATTTTTGTAGGTGCGAACCGTGTCTTCAGCCGAGAGCCGTCGCTTGGGCTCGCTAGTCTCCTGTCCCATTGATTCGTGACATATGTTGAGAAGCCTGCAGATCGAGGGGTCCGTGAGCAATATTGGCCAGGATTTGATCGGCGGACTTGGTCCAGCGAAAGGGTTTGGGTTGAGCGTTGTGCGCGTCGAGAAAATCCCGGATGGCAGCCTCAAGATCTCTAACGCCGCGCTAACGATCGTCGCGAGAAGCATAACGAGAAGTATAATAAGAGACTTATGGCCGGCGGGGATTTATCCTATTTCGATGTCCAGTACGGAAGGGCTTCGCGTCTCTCCGGTGAATTCCACATACGGGATCAGTTCAAGCCCAAAGGCGATCAGGAACATGCCATCCGGCAATTGGTTCAAGGACTCCAGCAGGGCAAGCGGGACCAGGTACTGCTAGGAGTTACTGGATCGGGCAAGACCTACACGATGGCGAAAGTCATCGAGAGGGCGAACCGGCCTGCTTTGGTGTTGGCTCACAACAAGACCCTGGCAGCGCAGTTGTACCAGGAGTTTAAGACCTTTTTCCCCGAAAATGCCGTCGAGTACTTCGTTAGCTACTATGATTATTATCAGCCCGAGGCTTACATCCCCGCCACGGACACGTATATCGAGAAGGAAGTCCTGATCAACGACGAGATCGATCGGTTGCGCCACAGCGCTACTCGTTCATTGTTTGAACGCCGAGATTGCATCGTCGTGGCAAGTGTCTCCTGCATTTATGGCCTGGGCTCTCCCGAGGCTTATTACGGAATGTTGCTGTTGTTGGAGCGAGGACAAAATATCGAGCGAAGCGCATTGCTGCGACGCCTGGTAGACATTCAGTACGAAAGAAACGATCAGCATCTGACCCGAGGCACGTTTCGAGTGCGCGGAGATACCATTGAAGTTCTCCCCACGTACGAAGACTTGGCGGTAAGAATCGAACTATTCGGAAATGAGATTGATCAACTGGCTCAGATTGATCCGCTTACCGGAGCCACCATAAAAAAACATGATCGCATCCCCATCTATCCTAAGTCACACTATGTGATCCCCACATGGAGATGGGAGGCGGCCATGGAGAGCATCAAGAACGAACTCGAAGAATTTCGCACGTTGCTGGATCGCCAGGGCCGCTTGGTGGAAGCCCAACGTATCCATCAGCGTACCATGTTCGATCTGGAGATGATTCACCAACTTGGTTATTGCCGCGGAATCGAAAATTATTCACGTCACCTCACGGGCCGCCAACCCGGCGAGCCTCCACCCACATTGCTTGACTATCTTCCCAAAGACCACCTCCTCTTTGTAGACGAGGGCCATGTCACGATCCCCCAGGTAAGGGGAATGTATGCCGGGGATCGTTCCCGAAAGTTGACCCTGGTGGAGTACGGATTCCGTTTGCCCTCGGCTCTGGACAACCGCCCTTTAACCTTCGAGGAATTCGAACAACGGATTTGCCAAGGCATCTACGTTTCGGCAACTCCAGGGCCGTATGAGCTCACCCGTACGCAAGGAGAGGTGGTGGAGCAGCTCATCCGCCCCACCGGTCTGACCGATCCCGAAATCGAAGTGCGGCCAGTGCACGGACAGGTCGACGATTTACTGGAGGAAATCCATAACCGAGTGGAACAGCACGAGCGCATCCTGGTCACCACTTTAACCAAACGCATGGCCGAGGAGCTGACTGAATACTACACCGAATTGGGAGTCAATGTCCGCTACTTGCATTCCGAAGTGGAAACCTTGGAACGGATCAAGATCTTGCGTGATCTCCGCAGGGGAGTGTTCGACGTTCTGGTAGGCATCAACTTACTCCGGGAAGGTTTGGATCTGCCGGAGGTGTCTCTAGTGGCCATCCTGGATGCCGATAAGGAAGGATTCCTGCGTTCCGAAAGCGCGCTGATCCAGACGGCGGGCCGAGCTGCTCGGAACGTGAACGGCAAGGTGATCATGTACGCTGATACCATTACCGATTCGATGAGGCGCGCCATTGAAGAAATGGCGCGACGAAGAGAAATTCAAAGGAGATTCAATTTGGAGAACGCGATCACGCCCCAAACGATTGTCAAACCGATTGAGGCTTCACTCATCGAGGGTTATGATTCCGACTATCTCCAGCCTGCCAAAGTTGCCGAAGAATTGGAGAAGTTCCGGAGTCGTGAGGAGATCGACCAGGAGATTGCCCAATCGGAAAAACTCATGCGTCAAGCAGCGCAGAACTTTGAATTTGAGAAGGCGGCTGAGTACCGAGATCGCATCAAATTCTTGCGCGAACTGGAAATCGAGGTCGGCTGATGCGGGTACAGCCCACCTCAAGACTTCGGGGGACCCCTCGGTTGCCGGGAGATAAGTCCATATCGCATCGATACGCCATGCTGGCGGGACTCTGTCCCGAGGAAACGAAGATTTACAACTACTCACCTAGCCAGGACTGCGGGCATACCCTCGCCTGCCTGGAACTACTGGGACTCCGCGTAGAGCGGAACTCTCATTGTATTGCAATTGAAGGTAAACCATTGGCGCAATTACAACCGCCGCAGGCCGTTTTGGATTGCGGAAATTCGGGCACCACGATGCGCTTGCTGAGCGGCATTCTAACAGCTCAGAGGTTTCCCTCCATTTTAACGGGCGATAACTCCTTGCGTTCTCGCCCTATGGGGCGCATCTTGGTCCCGCTCCGGAAAATGGGTGCGGCCATTCTCGCCTCTGAGGGGCAGCGGGCGCCGCTGGAGATACAAGGAAGGCCGTTACACGGAATCGAATATGTTCTTCCACTGGCAAGCGCTCAGGTCAAATCTTGCGTGTTATTCGCCGGTTTGCATGCTCGAGGGATCACCCAAGTTATTGAACCAATCCCAAGTCGGAGCCATACCGAGCGCGCTCTTCCGATCTTTGGGGTGGACGTGGAAATTCAGGGCGAGTGTATTGCGGTGCGCGGAGGTCAGCAACCCCGATCGCCGAGAACAGTTCGGGTGCCGGCGGACCCTTCCGCAGCCGCCTTCTTTTGCGTTGCCGCCTGTCTGATCCCTGGGGCGGACGTCAGATTAGAAAACATTAATTGGAATCCCGGCAGAGTTGCGTTGTTCCGGCTTTTAATGGAGGCAGGAGCAAACATCCATGTTGAGCGCCAGGTTGAAGAATTCGGAGAAGAGACCGCGGACCTGCGGGTGAGCTATCGCGAAACTCTTTTTGAAAACTTTCCGGAGAAGATTGGCGGCAAACTGATCCCGGGACTGATCGATGAAATCCCTACCCTCTCTATCCTCGGATGCCGTTTGCCTCGCGGGTTGGAGATTCGGGACGCGAGTGAACTGCGACACAAGGAGACCGACCGGATCCACACGGTCGCGACGAATTTGCGCGCGTTAGGGGTCACCGTGGATGAATTTGACGATGGCATGAAAGTCCACCCCTGTAGCGCTCTTCACGGAGCACGGATCTCGTCGTATGGCGACCACAGAATCGCGATGGCTTTTTCGATTGCTTCCTTGCTCGCAGACTCGGCTGTGGAGATCGATGGAAGCGAATGCGTTGCCGTTTCGTATCCCGATTTTTTTTCGAACTTGGAGACGCTGACTGGTGTCACCCCACCTGCGTGAACCAAACTACTACTTGCTGGGTTTCATGGGAGCCGGCAAATCAACCGTGGGCCCTCTGCTCGCTGAAAAACTGGGTACCCAGTTCTACGATCTGGATCTGCTGATCGAAGAAATGGAAAAAGTGACGATCCGCCGGATTTTCGAAACTCGGGGTGAAAATTATTTCCGCCAAAGGGAAACCGAGCTGCTCATCCCGCTGACCCGGCTGCGAAATGTTGTCGTGGCACTCGGAGGAGGAACTTTTGTTCAAGAGGTAAATCGAACCTTAGTACAATCCACAGGAATCTCCATCTGGCTGAATGTCCCTCTCGAGCTGATTCGAAAAAGAATTCAGGATCCGTTGTCAAGACCGCTTTTTCGGAGCCCGCAGGAGATGGAAGCGCTGTTCCAGCAGCGCCTCCTTTTTTACCGGCTGGCCGACATTGAAATACGCATCGATGAAGATCCAGCCGAAATAATCGCGGCCACAATAGTCACGCGCATCCGCAACCTCACTCCACGGTTTTGAACTGCCTGCAGCAAGCGCTCAGACTCTGACAGTCTCGTCCGCTGGAAGTAGCCGCCAGTTGCAAACGTTACCGTATTTATGAATCGAGGTACTTAGGGCAAGAGAATAACTTGGTCGGCAAAAATCTGACCGGACTTCAGAGACTTATTCTTCTGTTGCAGCGCCTTGAGAGACACTCGAAAAAGCGCCGCAATCTTGGTCAACGTATCCCCACGACGAACACGGTACTGTCTCGGTCTGCCTCGATATTTTGGCGGGGTCGACCCGCGCGACGAATTGGACGCCCAGATTGCTTCCTCCGGACCGAGTGCTGCAAACACCGGGGATACGACGCCGTCGGGTAACCTTAATGCATATCCGGACGGCAAGCGGTGGAAGTTTCGTTTGATATCCACCAGGACACCCGGATTATAGGCGCGCAGTACACCTCCTGGGATCTGATCGATCGATGCTAACTGCTGCGTTCTGGAACCGCGGGTCAATATCAATTGCTCAAAATTCAGAGGCTCCGCCACGCTCGCAAGCGGGAAGTACTTTCTATAATTCTTGGCAACTTCAAGCGCTGCCAGAAATTCGGAATAGAAATTCTGAGAAGCAAAACCAAACAGTTTGCCGTCGTACCGCTCCAGAATTGCCAGATAATCGTTTCCATAGATTGCCTTCGCTCGCAGCATTCCGTTGATGCCGTGGTTATAAGAGGTGATAGCCAAAGGCCAGCTTCCCAACAGTTGGTAGCTTTTCAACAGCACGGACGCGGCGGCCTTCGTGGAGCGAACGGGATCGCGACGCTCGTCCAACACCGAATTCATGGTGAGCAAGCCGCGCGCTGTGCCCCGCATAAATTGCCAAATCCCGGCCGCTCTCACTTTAGAGTAAGCGGCGTAATCGAATGATGATTCCACATGGGGCAGGTAGGCAAGTTCTTCTGGCAAGCCCCGTTCCTGGAAGATCCGCTTTATATACGGCAGGTACAGGCCAGAGCGCACGATTCCTTGTTCGAATCGATCCTTGATTCCCCTTTGTTCGCGAACCCGACCTGCCGCATCGCGCAAGAGACTCGGATTCAACGGGAGAGCAGCTTTCTCCAACGCTTCATAAACCTTTCTGTGCGCAGCACTCAACCCTGCAGCCTCCATTCCAAGCGTTGCAAAATCTTGGAGAGCCTTGCGGATTTTACCCATCTCTTCTTCGATCTTGCTTCGTTGTTTTTCGGCCTCCTCCAGGGATGCCTCAGGCACGCGTTCAAATTTCAACACGTTGTAAATGAGGGCAAGATTGAGTCGATCGTGCAGAACCACCTCCCGCCGGTCACATTCGGAGTAAACCATTTTCCAGAAAGCAATTCGAGCTTCCAGGCTCTGGTGCGGAAACCGGTCTGCCACCGCCGATAAATCAAAGTCCGTCTCGGCGAGTGTCCCTCCGGCGAAAAGAACGGGAAAAAGGAAAACTGCGAAAAGCGCAACGACAGTACGCATCGGTAATCCATTGTAATCGCCCAGCCGTGCTTGTCAATAAGTTCTTCAACGCGCAAGCGTTACCGGGATTCCCAGCAACTCTACGAAGCGCGCGGGAGCATCCGAGGAGTCTTTTCCAAATTTGACAAACAGACACGAAAGTTCTATGAGTTGTGTGGCGCAAATCTAAAAAGGAGAAGGAGATAGATCTTTTGATCCGGTGAAAATCGCCGGCAAAAGTGGAAGCAAAGACGCCTACAAGAACCAATTCTTCATGAGAATCGATAAATTCACCCTCAAAGGACAGGAAGCGCTTGAAGGCGCTGCAAGTCTTGCCAACGGCGCAGGGCATCCACAGATTGAACCGGAGCATCTTCTGGCAGCTTTGCTACAGCAAAAGGATGGGATGGTTCCCGCGGTTTTAGCGCAATTAGAGGTAGACTCTCGAAAATTGCTCGCTGCAACCGAGAAAGTACTTTTAACTTTCCCCCAGGTTTCGGGGGGCGCGCACAACTACCTTTCGCCCCAGTTAAACGAAGTACTGAGCGGAGCACAAAAAGAAGCGGATGTTTTTAGAGATCAGTACGTAAGCACGGAACATCTTCTTTTGGCCCTGTGCGAATCGAAAACACGCGCTGGCGAACTGCTGCGAAAAAATGGAATCGAGCGCGATCACATACTGCAGGTGCTTCAAAACATTCGCGGCAGCCAAACCGTCACCGATCAAAACCCAGAGAACAAGTATCAGGCCCTGACCCGCTATGCTAAAGACTATACGGAACTGGCGCGCCGCGGAAAACTAGATCCAGTAATTGGGCGCGATGATGAGATTCGCCGCGTCATCCAGGTGCTCTCACGACGAACTAAGAATAATCCGGTTTTGATCGGCGAACCGGGAGTAGGAAAGACTGCCATTGTGGAAGGTTTGGCCCAGCGTATCACTTCCGGGGACATCCCGGAAGGATTGCGCAATAAGAGAATCGTCGGTCTTGATCTGGGGGCAATGTTGGCCGGAGCGAAGTACCGGGGCGAATTTGAAGAACGCCTGAAGGCACTTCTGAAGGAGATCGAAGAGGCCCAAGGAGAGATCATCCTTTTCATTGACGAATTGCACACGCTTGTGGGAGCCGGTGCGGCGGAAGGCGCCGTAGACGCATCCAATATGCTGAAACCGGCTCTGGCGCGCGGCGAGTTGCGTTGTGTGGGCGCCACTACGTTGGGTGAATACAAGAAATATATTGAAAGGGACGCCGCACTCGAGCGCCGTTTTCAGCCCGTTTACGTCTCCGCGCCCACCGTCTCTGAAACCATCGCAATCTTACGCGGTTTGAAAGAAAAATATGAGGTTCATCACGGCGTCCGCATTACAAACAATGCCATCGTTGCGGCCGCGCAGCTTTCGGATCGCTACATCACCGATCGCTTCCTCCCGGATAAGGCGATCGACCTGATCGACGAAGCTGCATCCAAGTTGCGCATCGAAATTGACAGCATTCCCACCGAGATCGACGAGGTAGAACGGAAGATTCGCCAACTTGAGATCGAACGTCAGGCCCTGTCGCGCGACAAGACTAGCTCATCAATAGACCGCCTGGCAGTCATCGAGCGTGAGCTGGGTGACTTACGCGAGGCCAGTAGCCGCATGAGACTGCATTGGCAGAAAGAAAAGGAGATCATCGGTCAGATTCGCCAATACAAGGAGGAATTGGAGAGGATCAAGATCGAAGAGAAAAACGCGGAACGCGAAGGAAATTTGGGGAAAGTAGCCGAACTCCGTTACGGACGTTCGGTACAAGTACAGCAGGCGCTGAAGAAAGCCAACGATGAGCTGGATGCACTGCAAAAGGACCAAAAGATGCTGAAGGAAGAAGTGGATGAAGAAGACATTGCAGAAGTTGTCTCCAAGTGGACGGGAATCCCAGTGTCACGAATGATGGAAAGTGAAAAGCAGAAGCTCTTGCACATGGAAGATCGCTTGCGACAGCGCGTGGTTGGACAGGATCAGGTTTTGCAGGCGGTCTCCAACGCGGTCCGGCGCTCACGCGCTGGATTTCAGGACGAGAAACGCCCCATCGGCTCCTTCATTTTCCTGGGCCCAACCGGAGTGGGCAAAACTGAGACCGCTCGGGCCTTGGCCGAATTCCTGTTCGATGACGAAAAAGCCATGGTTCGGATCGACATGTCTGAGTACATGGAGAAACACGCCGTTGCCCGGCTTATCGGAGCGCCCCCTGGGTATGTTGGTTATGAAGAGGGGGGATACTTGACAGAAACGATTCGCCGACGCCCCTACGCGGTCGTGCTGTTCGACGAAATCGAGAAAGCGCATCCCGAAGTATTCAACGTGCTCCTACAGATCCTGGACGACGGGCGGCTTACCGACGCCAAGGGGCGCACCGTCGATTTCAAAAACACAGTGATTTTAATGACATCCAACATCGGGAGCCAATGGATTTCAGATCTGGAACGGCTATCCGACCAAGAAGTGGAGCGCCGCGTCCAGGAAGCGTTGCGCGCTCATTTTAAGCCCGAATTCTTGAACCGAATTGATGACATCATCATTTTTAAGCGGCTGGGGCCACAACAACTGAGCGAGATTGTTCAAATACAATTGAGGCGGCTCGCCCAACTATTCGCCAATCGCAACATTCAACTGGAGGTAACCGAAGCGGCTTGTGATCATCTGGCCCGCGCAGGGTGCGATCCGGTCTATGGAGCCCGACCGCTAAAGCGGTTGCTCCAGAAAGAGATCCTGGACCGGCTCTCCCTAAAAATAATTGAAGGCAAGATCCAGGAAGGCGATCATGTCCTGGTGGACTTTGATTCCAGTTGTGAAAAACTGACCTTTTCAACTGCGGAATTGGCATTGGGACAGAAAATCCATTAGTGGCGGAGATGCATCGTCCGGCAAAGGAGGAACAATGGCTATTCAACGGTGGGATCCCTTGAGGGACTTGATAACCTTACAGGACCGGATGAACCGTTTGTTCGAAGACAGCATGGCGCGCTCACGATTGAGCGACGATGACGCCACTTCGACTGCCGCCTGGACTCCGGCAGTCGATATCTACGAAACGGACCACGAAATCATCATCAAGGCTGAGTTACCGGGGATTGACAGGAAAAATCTGGATGTTCGGATCGAGGGCGACACCCTGAATATACGCGGCGAACGAAAGTTTGACAGCGAGGTGAAACGGGAGAACTACCGTCGAATCGAGCGCACGTATGGGACTTTCTTCCGTTCATTCACGCTGCCAAGCGAAGTGGACCAGCAAAAGGTGGATGCCAGCTTTAAGGATGGGGTTCTCGAGATCGTTTTGCACAAGAAGCTGGAAACCCGTCCGCGATCGATTAAGATTGAAGCGCAGTGAAGGGTTCTGAGAGCCCAGACAATGAAGCTCGAGTGAAGAGACATCGATCAAATTAAATTGTATAATTGAGAACGGAGGATTGATTTCAGATGACTAATTACTTCAAGACCGTTTTACTGCTTGGGCTGATGACGGGCCTGATGCTCGTAATTGGACACCTTTTGGGTGGTTCCAGTGGCATGCTGGTGGCCCTGATATTTGCCGCGGTCATGAATTTTGCCGCATATTTCTACTCAGACAAAATTGCATTGGCGACCTACGGCGCGAAACAAGCAACGCGCGATGCAGCGCCTGACTTGTTTCGCATCGTGGAGAGCTTGACCCAGCGTGCGGGATTGCCCATGCCGCGCGTTTACATCATTCCTACAAGCGCGGCAAACGCTTTCGCCACCGGGCGAGACCCACAACATGCCGCCGTTGCCGTGACTGAGGGAATTTTGCGGCTTTTAACCTACGAAGAGCTGGAGGGCGTCATCGCTCACGAGCTGTCTCATGTCAAGAACCGAGATATATTGATCAGTTGTGTGGCTGCCACGCTCGCCGGCGCGATCATGTGGATCGCCCATACCGCTCACTTCGCTGCATTGTTTGGAGGATTTGGGAACCGAGATGAACGTGATGGCGGACCTCTTGCTTATCTATTCACCATCATCCTTGCGCCGATTGCCGCACTTTTGATTCAAATGGCCGTTTCTCGATCCAGGGAATACGGAGCGGATGCTACAGGCGCGCATCTTGCGGGTAATCCGTACGGCTTGGCCCGTGCTTTAGAGAAGTTACATGCGAGTGCTTCAGTACGTCCCCTGGAAGCCTCAGAGTCTACAGCGCACCTTTTCATCGTAAAGCCGTTTTCGGGCAGCGCTATTCTCCAACTCTTCTCTACCCATCCACCCCTCGAAAAACGCGTTGAGCGCTTGCTGGGACGCAAGGGGACACTTACCTACTAAATCCTCCATTCGCACTCAGGCTGTGCCGAGCCAGGTCGCTCCCACCTTGTCGAAGGGAAACAGGTCGCGGGCTGCGGTCGGCGTGGGCGCCCGCGTCGACCCGAACCCCAGAGACACATCGCGCCTTTCCGTGGGACATTTAACTTACCCAAGGAGGGATCCAGGGCAGGGTCACACAGCCTGATGAAGTGCTAAAATAACTGGGTCGAAAGAACGTGGAGACATCATGATTCGCCCACCGGCGGTAGCCGGCAGCTTTTACCCAGCGGAGGACATAGATTTACGCCGCATGTTGTTGGAGCTTACAGCGTCCCCTGCGCAGAAACGAAGAGCTATTGTACTAATTGGGCCTCATGCAGGTTACGTTTATTCTGGCAGGGTGGCAGGCGAAACCTATACTCGGGTAGAACTCCCTGAAAAATTCATTATTCTCTGTCCAAACCATACTGGCCGCGGCGCTCCTGTTGCGGTCATGAGCAAGGGGAGCTGGCATACGCCTTTAGGAGATGTTCCGATCGACACCGAGTTGGCACTCCGACTAAAAGAAGCGAGTCGTCTCTTTCAAGAAGATAGCGTGGCCCACCAGTCGGAACATTCGTTGGAGGTTCATCTTCCGTTTCTTCAATTTCTGAAGCCCACATTCACGTTCGTTCCAATCAATATCGGGATTGGAAATCTTGAGGACCTGCGCCAGATTGGATTTGCCATCGCTGAAGTCGTGGCGGAATCCAAAAATCCAATACTGATTATTTCCAGCACCGACATGACGCACTACGAGCCGGCTAATCGTGCCCGTGAAAAGGACGATAAGGCAATCCGGGCCATTTTAGACTTGGATGCCCGAAAATTTTTCGAGACAATCCAGGATTATCAAATTAGCATGTGTGGTTACGCGCCAACAACTACGGCTTTGTTTGCAGCAACCCGGCTAGGAGCTCGGCAAGCAGTGCTGATTCGCTACGCCAATTCGGGAGAAGTCACCGGGGACTACAAGAGTGTCGTCGGTTACGCGGGAATCGTGGTTTCCTGATCTGGTAACGTTCATTTGGAGCGGCTAGTCATTTGAGCTAAGCTAGACCTGAAAATTTACGGAGAAAGAGCAATGTCGGGACATTCAAAATGGCATTCCATCAAGCATAAGAAAGCCGCCGTGGATGCAAAACGGGGCCGTGAGTTTACACGGTTGATTAAGGAAATGACGATAGCCGCCCGGTTAGGCCGTGGAGACATCGATTCCAATCCCCGCCTACGCACGGCGGTGACAGCCGCGAAGGCCGCAAACATGCCCTCCGACAACATCAAACGGGCCATCATGAAGGGGACTGGCGAACTTCCAGGTCAGGCTTACGAAGACGTTGCCTACGAAGGATATGGCCCTGGCGGAGTGGCAATGATCATCACTGCGGTAACCGATAACAAAAACCGCACAGTCGCAGAGGTCCGGCATGTGCTGTCCAGGTACGGAGGAAATCTCGGCGAAACTAATTCCGTTGCTTGGATGTTTCAAAAAAAAGGTTATCTCTCGTTAGACAAATTACAGGGGTCCGAGGACGAACTGCTAGAAATTACGCTGGAGGCGGGTGCGGATGATTTGAAGTCCGAGGGAAATACCTATGAGATCATTTGCGCCACAGAAAAATTCGAGGAGGTCAAAAGAGCTCTGGAAGACCACGGTAAGAAGGTAACGAGCGCTGAAATCACTATGCTGCCCCAAACCTATGTCCACCTTGAAGGCAAGAAGGCCGAACAGATGATCAAGTTAATGGAAGCGCTGGAAGAGCATGATGACGTGCAGAACGTTTACGCCAACTTCGACATTGACGAGGCCATCCTGGAAGCTGCGAGTTAGATTGCGTGAACACCCGCAAACTTCAGAGTCTGATTGCAAATTTCTGCAAGCATCAACGGCTGAAAGAGGCCGCTTGGAACAGCACTGTAATTGCAACAGGAGATTCCACTTAACTTCGTCGTGATTATCTTGGGTGTTGATCCCGGAAGTCGTGTAACCGGCTACGGAGTGGTCCGCACGGACGGCGGACGACATGAATGTCTCACTTACGGCTGCATCCGTCGCGCGCGGGTGCAGGATTTGCCACACTCGTTGCGCAATATCTACGACACGCTGAACTCGGTTTTGGCAGAGTATCGACCGGATGTGATCGCAGTAGAAAGCCTGTTTCACGCTGCCAATGCCAAGAGCGCCCTCGTCCTGGGACATGCGCGCGGCATTATCCTTCTATGTGCCGCCACGCATGATATCCCATTGCACGAGTACTCTCCCCTCGAAATAAAAAAGGCGGTAGTCGGATATGGTCGCGCCGAGAAAGCTCAGCTTCAGCAGATGGCAAAACTCCTTCTAGGACTGAAACAAATCCCTGAGCCTCATGATGCGGCTGACGCCCTTGCCATCGCCGTATGCCATGCGCACTGCCAGGAGTTCCAGAACCGGATTTCGAGAGGCAAGATTCCGTATCGCTAAGAATTGTAGTGGATCCAGCGGCAGGTAGCGCAGGGCGCCTAACTTTCGCGCGGAGTTTGCTTCCCGTTCAATTTCCGAATGCCTCCGGGTGCAGTTTCCGCGCTACTTCTTCAATGCCCTCCAGGATTCGCTGGCTTGGATGCTGAATCAGATCTGAAACAATGTAGACTCGCCTTTTCCGGACGGCCGGTATCGCCGTCCAGCGCCGCGACTCCAAAATGTTCTGCAGTCCTTCGGCGTTGTGTTGCACTGTCAGTATATACTCGGGACTTAGACGGATAATTTGCTCTGGGCTATACCGCATATACCGCTCCTTAAACAGGTCTCGCGTCAGCGAGTCAACTTTGGCAAGCGCCAAAGCCTCATTCTCAAAAGCGTCGCCCCCAGGCACAATGATAGGATCAATCCAGTTTAGATACAGAACTCGTATGAACGGCTGGGCGGCAAGACGTGTCCGTAACTGTTCGATCCCGCGACGCATCTGATGAATCACCTGGTCGGCTCGGGATCGCTCGTTGAGAGCGTCGCCCAACAGTCGGAAACTCTGGAGAATTTCTTCAATATGACTGGCGCTTACGACAAAAACCGGGATGCCCAGCGATTGCAGTTTTTCCACATTCCCCCGGTAGTTGCCGTTCACCGTCGCCACAACCAGATCGGGTTTGAGGCTGAGAATCACTTCCAGGTTGGGTCGCAACATATCTCCGATTCTAGTCCGCGAGTCACAATCCGGTGGATAAGTATCATAAAGCGTCACTCCAACAACTCGATCCCATACTCCCAGGGCATACAGCATCTCAGTAACGGAAGGGGCCATGGACACAATGCGGCGCGGGTAAGGCGAAATCGTGATCGGGCGTGAAAGTTGATCCATGACCGTTCGGCCCTGTGCGGTACTCTTCGCGCGTTGCTCATGGCAGGCGTACAAAACGAATAGGAAAGTAACACCCAAAAACGCCAGTCTCCAATGCCGATGCATGCAGTCCTATTTTATCTATTGACTCCGGCATGGACCTCTCTGAAAATTCAGCGTCGCGAATTTCTGATACTGTTTGGCAAAGGCGTCTCCCAGCAGGTTCAGCCAGGATCAAGGTCGGGTTCGCCCTGTTGAGAGGGGCTGCCAGGATTTGATTGCCGTGAGTCTGTATCTCACTCTGCCGAAATTGTGATGTCGCAAAACTACAGAGCCACAATTCAATATGACGGTAGCAGATTTTGTGGATGGCAGAAACAAAAAAGCCATCCCACTGTGCAGGCCGACCTAGAGCGAGCAATTCAAAAAATCACGTCAGAGCGAACACTTGTCATTGGTTCTGGCCGCACCGATTCAGGTGTTCACGCCGAAGGCCAAGTAGCCAACTTCGTCCTAGACCACACAATCCATCCTTCCAAGCTGTTGCGGGCCGTGAACGCCGTTTTGCCGCACGCTATTCGTGTGGTACACCTTTCCAAAGTTGGCGCCGATTTCCACGCACAATTTTCAGCGAAGCAAAAAATTTATTGGTATCGCCTCTGGAACGCCCCGGTGATGCATCCGTTCTGGCGCAATTTCGCACTGCACGTCCCACAGAAACTCGATTTGGACGCAATGCACCGGGCAGCGCATCATCTTGTGGGAGATCATAACTTTCGGGCGTTTGCCGCGGCTAGCACCACCGCAACAACCCTTGAGAGGAAGATTGCGTTTTCCAGGTTTACTCGAAGTGGAGCGCTTACCGTATACCAGGTAGCCGCCGACGGCTTTTTACATCATATGGTACGCAATATTGTGGGAACGCTACTTTTAATAGGCAAAGGGAAATTAGCCGCGGCGGCAATGCGGCAGATTCTACAATCACGAGATCGACAACAGGCGGGTCCGAGGGCTCCGGCGCACGGCTTGACGCTCAAGCGGGTCATTTATTAAGTACGGGATCCTTGCCCCAGGGGTGAGACTTGTCAGACTGATGGCTATTTAACATCCCCGGAGGGTTGTGCTAGCATTTATCACTGTCCGCCACACCGCTAATGGGTTTTGGTCAATGCTCAATTTAAAAGGACTTGTGAGAGACGGGTCGCGCGAAGCGCACCTGCTTTCCCAAGTCGATCCACAACGTCTCCCACGTCACATTGCTGTTATTATGGATGGCAATGGCCGCTGGGCAAGTCAGCGTCATCTTCCCAGAGTCTCCGGACATCGTGCTGGAATCGACTCTGTCCGCGAGATCGTGGAGATATCTGCCCGACTGGGCATTGAAGTGTTGACCCTATACGCGTTTTCTACCGAGAACTGGAAACGCCCAAGGACCGAGGTCAACACCCTGATGTCGCTGCTGAAAGAGTACTTGCAACGCGAAGTAGCCAGGCTGAACGAAAACAATATCGCTTTGCTCAGCATGGGACGCATTGAGGAATTAGCTTCCTCGGTGCGGCAGGAACTGGACGCAGCCTGTCACCGCACGGCAAGCAATACGGGGATGAAATTAATTATCGCCTTGAATTACAGCGGACGCGCCGAATTAGTGGACGCATTCCGGGACGTATTGCAGTCTCATCCTAACCTTCAACCGTCAAGCATTACCGAGCAGCTCATCGAACAGCATCTTTACACCCGTGGGTTGCCCGATCCGGATTTACTTATTCGCACAAGCGGTGAAATGCGAATCAGCAATTTTCTCCTCTGGCAGATCGCTTATGCGGAGATTTACGTTACGGAGACTCTCTGGCCCGATTTTCGCCGCGAGCATTTACTGGAGGCGATCCTCGATTTCCAGAAGCGTGAACGTCGCTTCGGTGCAATTATCGTCAACCAAACTTGATGTTGGCGCGAACGATCGTCTCGCTCATCCTCGCTCCTGTCGCTCTTGCTGTCTTATTTTTGGCTCCTCCGCTGCTGTTCACTTTGGCAGTACTGTTAGTGGCCCAATTCAGTTTTATTGAATACCTCCAGCTCGTTCCCATACTTGGAGATCGAAAGCGGCAATTTTGGTTAACGACGCTCTCCGGTGTGGTTGTCCTTGCTTTCGCTTTTGCCAGTCAGTCGACGTCAACGATTTGCTTGGTTTTACTTGCGGTACTCCTGGGAGTGATCATTCAAGCCTTGTGGAGCGTTACGCACATGGACCAGGTACTTCCGGCAATCGCAACCTCCATCTTTGGATTGATGTATATTCCCATGTCTCTCGGATTGATGATCCTCCTTCGATCCCATCGGGGAGATTCGGGTCGCCGCTGGATCTTATTCCTGTTGCTCGTTACTTGGGCAAGTGATATCGGCGCATACCTGGTGGGCCGCTCCCTCGGCCGACATAAACTGTCGCCCTCCATCAGTCCCGGAAAAACCATTGAAGGTTCTCTTGCCGGACTGGCTTCCGCGCTACTTGTGGGACTGGCTTTTTTTCGCTCTGCGGGAAACTGGCATTGGCTTGCCATGGCGGTGATTTTAAATGTGGTCGGGCAGTGCGGGGACCTCTTCGAATCCACCTTAAAACGGGCTGCCGGAGTAAAGGACTCATCGGATCGAATTCCGGGGCACGGCGGGTTCTTGGATCGCGTTGATAGTTTGTTGTTTTGCTGTCCTGTTTTGTATGTAATGGAAGGGTGGCGATGGTGACAAGAAACCTTACGTTACTGGGCTCAACCGGATCGATCGGAAGAAGCGTGCTGGATGTCATTCGCTTTTTCCCAGATAGGTTCCGGGTATCGGCTCTAGCAGCAGGCAGAAATATCGACTTGCTCTGCGATCAAATCAGGCAGTTTCATCCGCGAGTAGTAACTGTTGCCGACGCCCGGTGTGCGGATCGGCTTCGAAATCAGCTCGGCGAGCTGCATGTTGATACCCCGGAGATCTTTTATGGCACCGAAGGCGCCATCCTGGTGGCAACGCTGCCGGACGTGCAAATGGTCCTGGGCGCGATATCCGGGGCGGCTGGACTTGTGCCGAGCTATGAGGCGGTGAGAGCCGGCAAGATGCTTGCGTTGGCTAACAAAGAAACGTTGGTGATGGCGGGGGACCTAATGATGTCTCTGGCAGTAAGAAGCGGGAGCGCGATCCTGCCGGTAGACAGCGAACATAACGCGCTTCACCAGTGTTTGCAGGGAATCAAGCCCGAACATATCTCTACTCTCATATTAACTGCCAGTGGAGGACCGTTTCTAAACCTTCCCCCGGAAAGAATAGCCACGGCAACGGTACAAGATGCTTTGCAGCATCCCACATGGCGCATGGGGAAAAAAATCACGATCGATTCAGCCACCTTGATGAACAAAGGGCTGGAGATTATCGAGGCACATCACTTGTTTGCCATGCCTCCGGAAAAAATCGAAGTGCTGATCCATCCTCAATCCGTGGTGCATTCCATGGTGCGCACGCTGGATGGTTCTCTGATCGCGCAAATGGGAATTACCGACATGCGCTTGCCCATCCTTTATGCGCTCACATATCCCGAACGGTTGTCCTCGCCGCTGCCTGCGCTGGATTTAACTGCCTGCGGACCATTGCACTTTCAGCAGCCAGAAATGTCGCGCTTTCCTTGTCTCAAGCTTGCCTATGATGCCCTGCGCTCCGGCAGAAGCATGCCCGTGGTTCTGAATGCCGCCAATGAAGTCGCCGTTTCACACTTCCTGCAGGAACAGATTCCTTTTGGCGCGATTCCCACAATCATTGAACGCGCTATAAGCGAGCATTCACCCGTCCCGCTGGAGGACTTGGACCAGATTCTGGACATCGACGCGGAGACTCGTGTCAGAGCTCGGCTTATAATCGAAAAAAACATCAGAACCGTCTGACGCTGACTCACCCCCTGCCAGTCGGACATGTGGCTCGAGAGCCGATCCAGGCGCCTTAACCTTAACGTTGGGCTGCACTCACCGGTTTCCCTCGGGCTTAGGCCTGGGTTATAATTATTTCAGGGAAGATTAAAGGGAAGAATTGAAGGGAAACATTCAAGGGTTGCCTATAATTTTTTCCAAATTTGTGGCTGGAGAATTGGTTTGTCAAACATGTTGCATTTGATTGGAACGAACGTAGTGGCTTTGATTTTTGTACTCGGGGTGATGATCTTGGTACACGAGCTTGGCCATTACATTGTGGCGAAACTGTTGAAAATCCGCGTGGAGATTTTTTCGCTGGGCTTTGGCCCCCGTCTGTTCGGCTTTCGCAAGGGTGACACTGACTACCGGGTTAGCGCACTTCCCTTCGGCGGTTATGTGAAAATGGCCGGAGAAAATCCAGACGAAGAACTGACCGGCTCGGGGGATGAGTTCCTCTCGCGGCCCAAATCGCACCGTCTGGCCGTGGCAGCCGCGGGCCCACTGATGAATATTCTTCTCGCACTGGTTTTGGTGACTGCCAATTTCATGGTGGGAGTGGAGCTTCCTGCATATTTGCACGAAGCTCCGGTGATTGGTTCCATTAGCCCACAATCCCCGGCACAACGGGCCAATTTACAAATTGGGGACAGAATTCTTTCTGTGGGCGGAACCAAGACTGCCACTTGGCAGGACGTGGAGATCGCCATAGGAACCTCCCCGCGCAAACCCCTGGCAATCAGCGTGGAACGGATCGGTCAGACCTTAACCGTAACAGTCACGCCAGAGGCCGTGTCAAATACGGAAATAGGAGCTGCAGGCATCGCTCCTCACATCGCGTCCATCGTAGCCTCGGTCGAGCCTAACAGTCCAGCAGAGAAGGCAGGTTTAAAACCGGGCGACGTGGTAATCAAAGTCAAGTCAGCCACTATGGAAGCTTTCAGTTTTCCCACTGCGGCCGAACTGATTGCTGGGAACGAAGGCAAGCCACTGGAGTTTACGATTCGGCGGGGTCAGCAAATTCTTGTCCACACCATCATACCCGTCAAAATAAGGGGCGACGTACGCATTGGTTATGTGCGAGAGAATCTCCCGTACGTGACGGAAAAATTTGGCTTCGTAGGAGCCATCCAGGAAGCGCTGGCGCGCAACTACAAGCTTACCCTATTGACCTTCGACGTCGTGGGAAAGATCGTCACCGGGCAGGCGAGCATTCGCGCGATGTCTGGACCGATCGAAATCGCGAAGTATTCCGGCGCTGCCGCTCGCGCTGGCGTTGGTCCACTGCTGAGCTTTATGGGTCTGATCTCCCTGCAGCTAGGAATCTTCAACATGTTTCCCATTCCGATCCTGGATGGTGGAGTGATTTTTTTGATACTGATAGAAGGCTTGCTGCGTCGAGATTTGAGCTTACGTGTAAAGGAACGAATTTTTCAGATCGGATTTATCTTCTTGATTCTCTTAATGGGAATCGTGATCTTCAATGACCTCAATAAAAGCCTGCCAATCTTTCGATAGAAGGGATGGCGAAGAATACCGAGTGAAGAAGTAACCAGTTTTCCAATCTCCACCTTTCATTCCTCGTTCTTTGCCCCTACCACTTATTTGAAATAGCGTGACTTACCAACCTCCCATGTTCTTGAATTTCTCTTTTAGCGTACTGCTGATCAAGCTGAGAATAGAAAGCACACTTTCTTCAAAATTCACATTCTCGATGATTGGAATGCGGTAACGCTCCGCCACCTCGATGATGTAATCTTGGATTTCCAGAATTGCGTCAAAATTGGCGAGGTACCGGTCTGCCTCACGATTCTGCGCATCTGCTTGCCTCTGCAAAAACCGTTCCCGATACTTCGCTCGATTCAACGTGGTTATAATCACTGGCACAATATAAGCGCGATCCGCGTAGATCTCGTAGTCAATCAGGCCGGGGACCAAGTGCACACCATCAATCACCAGACTGATATTCTCTTCTACCGACCGCATGATCATCGCCTTCACGCCGGCACACACTTTGGACGCCTGCTCCTCAAAGGCTTCAATGACGCGAGACTTGGAGGGGTGCAGGAACTTTTGATCCTTCCATGCTTCATACGAGGAATGGTGAATCGATGGAAGCAGCTCGGCGCTAAACATCATGCGCATGATCTGCCGCACCGTATCGGTACTGAGAATCTTCCTGATCGCCAATCGGTGAGCTACTTCCGTCGCCAGTGACGATTTCCCCGTCCCGGTGGCGCCGCCAAAACAAACAATGATCGGCTTGTCAGGCGCCCGGAATTTGCGCCACAGCAAGTAACGTTCTGCGTACTGACTTCCTTGAGTTTTCGAGATAGTCTGATAAATAAGCTCGCGCAACTCTTGTCTGGTAATCGACACTCGATTCGCCCTCAGCAGGCGTGTCTCAATATCCCGCGCGACCTCGTAAGCGATGGACGGTTCCAGTCCAGAGGCCTGCAGCGATTGAGAGAGAATACCCTTGGACAACGGCGACTCGGTACGGCTATCTACCACCCGGATGGTTTGGTCGTGGCCAAAAACAGGTTTCACATCGGTAAGAGGCACATCACCCAGGCGATTGCGCACCGTCTGCTCAATCAACTGAGAAAGCTTTCCCTTTTCGATTTCTCCGCGAGGTTCTATTTGCTTGCGCACGAGTGAAGCTATTTCGTAAGCTTCCTTAAACTTGAGACCCCTCTTTACCAGAGAATGGGTAACCATACCACGCAAGAACGGGATTCGCTGCTCCCCATCCACCACATAGATATCGTGATTCTTACGCATCAACTACATTTTACCGGATTTCAGTGTGTCGCCCGGGGATTTTGCAGGGAACGCGCTTCTTCCTGCATGTCTTCAGACGAATGGACGCATCATGCGAGAAAGTTATTCAGCGAAGGCGGTTTGACTTATCTATTCTTGCTCAAGAGGCGGCAATCGCGCGCTTTCGGCCGTCATAGCTGGAACGCGGGTTGCTTCATCGTATAGCGACAACGACACCCGCTCCCGCCGCTATGGTTGCCGGTGCGGCGCCGCGGTGTGGCAGGCCCGATGTTGCTCCCTGTCATCTTCGAAAAGCCTGCAGAGCCTGGCTCTCGTTCTCATAACATTCAAAAACGGTCAATAGTTTGGTAATCGCTAACAGCTCGTGCAATTTCTTGGTCAAGTTCAACAATTTCAACTGTCCGCCATTGTTGGTTACACTGGTATACGCGCTGACAAGCTCGCCTATACCAGAACTATCCATGTGGCTGACGCTCCCCAAATTCAGGAGAATATTCTTATGACCTGATTTGACCAGTTCTCGAATTCTGTTGCGTAATTCCACACTACTTTCACCGAGTGTGATCTTGCCACTAAGGTCGAGAATGGTCACACTATCGGCGGTTCTAGTTCCAATACTCATTTTTGCCCTCCTTCTACGGGGAATAGATTCTCTTCTTCAGCATCCTCAGTCGAGTGCCACCGGCCGGACTGGGAAGAAAATCCACCTCATCCATGAAAGATTTTACAAAGAAAATCCCCCGGCCGGATGGTTTCATTAGGTTCTCAAGCGCCAGCGGGTCAGGGATCGTAGCTGGGTTAAATCCTTCCCCTTCATCATCAACGCTAATCACTAGCCGATCTGCATAGATCTCAAATTCCACATTAACTTTCTTCGACTCGTCCAGCTTGTTACCGTGGCAAACGGCGTTAATCACTGACTCACGAATCGATATGCCAATCTGGTGCGCCGTATTCTCGTCAAACTCCATCATACGCGTTATGTTCTCCGCGAGTGCCTGCAACAAATCGACATGGCCTAAACTACTTCCAACGGTGATCTTGACCACCTCAGCGTACAAACTCATAAAAGCTGGCAATCATATATTACCGCAAAAGTTTTGCAACTATACCGAGAGGGGCAGGATCTGTCAATTACGAGCCGCGAAACCGCGCCTGGAGGAGGGGGGGATGGAACCCGGCACCGGAAGGAGGAGCACTCCGTCTTTAAGCCGATGGGTCACTGATGGAATCTTAAGAAAACCCCAATCCGAAATCGCCAATCGTCGGGCTTCTCTAGAACGGACAACCAAAATCGTCATGCTACAATGACGGAGGCGTTCAGACGGTGCTGGATGACCTGATGAAAATTTGTTCTCGTTACGTTTGTACTGAAAAAGATTCAACGGGTGAAAAACCGGATTGGGCAAGCACGGGTGCTTCTGCTCTCGGTCATGGTCCGGGATATCACGGGTAGACGCTTCACCTAGTTATAGTTAGCTAGATTACGGGTGTGCCTATGCTCCCCCTTGCCAGGAAATGGAAATTTGGGATACTGGCCACAGCGGTTGTGGCAATGGCCGGCATGCTCTTGCTGGCCCTCTACTTCTGGCAGCGTTTTTCGCTGGATCGCCATGTCCAAACCTGGATCGTACGTTACCTGGAAGCGCGATTCTATGTCGACGCACAAATCGACTCCGCCCACCTGGATCTTACAAGTGGCCGCTTCACGCTGCGCGGCCTAAAAATAAATAGTAAACGATTCCCAACTCTTCCCCCGCCCATTATGGTTGAGGAAATCGAAGTCCGTTTCGCCTATGACATCCGGCCCCCTTTTTTCGGCATGAGGAATATCCTCGTGCGCGCACCGAACATCCGGGTTCGGGAGGATCCGGACCACGGCATCAACCTCATCAACATGTTCAAGTCAAGGGCGAGCGAAGGGAAGAGAGACCGCTTTACGCTGAAGGATGTGGGAAGCATCGCCATTGAAAACGGAACATTGTTCTACTTGGATAAACACATTCCTTTGGAAACGCGCGGAGGGGGTTTAACCGCTAGCTTCTTTTATCGCGCCGCTGATAACACGTACCATGTCGATTTTGACGCCGAACAATTGGCGTTGCGCAGTGGCGAACAGATGATTCGGAATCTCCAGTTTGAAACAGAGTTCCACATAGAAAATGAGACGGCCATTTTTCATAAGCTGCGCTTCGCTAGCGACCTGGGAAAATTGGAGACAAAGCGTGGTTATGTCAATTATCACGATCTGCGGTACGACTTTGAGGGTGAGAGTCGGGTCAACTTGAGTCGAGTCACCTACGCACCTTTCCGAAGAACTGACCTCCAAGGAGTGGTGGATTTTTCGGGGCGCATCCGAGGCGTGAGGGCCGGCCTCGACCTTACCGGAACGGTCGCGGTGGACCGATTTCAGGTGCGGCGCTACTCCTTTGCTGGAATTTCTGCCGCTGTACATATGACATCGGAAGGAATTGTGGCTGAGGAACTCCGCGGCGGAATATTCGGCGGCTCTTTCCAAAGCAGGCTCGTAGTAGGCTTCAAAGCGGGGTCCATTTCCGAGGCAACAGGCCAAATTCGTGGGGCCCGAATCGAAACGGTGTTGGCGCTATTGGCGATTCCGGTGAACAATATAAGGGGCGAGGTCCGCGCACAGTTCAACCTCCATTGGCCCCGCTTCGATTTTGCCGAATCAGCCGGTTCCATCACAGCAGACTATTCGGGACAATTGGTTGCCGCTACAACGGTGCAGAACAGTTTTCCTCAGGCTTTCCAAGAATCCGTTTCCTATCTGGGTTCCGCAAGAATTACACAAGCGGGAACGAGTTTAAAAGTGGAACAAGCGAGTGCAGTTACGCCGCAGACCCACCTCCAATATAGCGGTAATGCGACGCTGGATGGAGACTACGACTTGAAGCTATATGTGCAAACGAAAAACGGAGACGAATTGCTGCAGATCGCTGCGCTTTTTAGCGCGGACGCAAGGCGCCAACTGCAGCAGCGAGAGATCACAGTCCACAGCTCGGTCGACTTCGACGGAACCATGGTCGGTAGAAGAACTGATTTCCGCCTGGCCGGACACGGCAGTGCTTCCCAGATGCAAGTGAAAAACGTCAAGCTCTCACACGGGGACGCCACCGTGGAATGGACCCCTCGGTTTCTCCGCTTAGAGGGGGCTGCGATCCAGCTTGGTGATAGCGCCATTACGGGCTCGTTGCGGTATCCCTTTGTACAAAAGGGGGAGCGAATCGAAGCGAACATGACAATCCGAAACGCCCCCATTGCTGATCTTCTTTCCCTGGGCAATTGGAATTATCCAGTCGACGGCATCTTGGGCGCGCGGATCCAGTTCCGAGGTCTCAATCTGAACTCAATGGAAGGGACGGCCCAAGTATCCGTGCAGCGACCTGTCATTTACCGAGAGCCGCTCGAAAGTTTTACTGCCGCGATCCGGTTTCACGACAAAGAGTACAGCGTCGAAGATCTACGTATTCAAAAAGGCGGAGGTGTGGTCAGCGGCGTAATCTCTGGTCGCACAGATACCAAGGAAGCGAGAGTGCAACTCTACGGCCGCCAGATCTCTCTAAGCTCCATCCGATATGTGAACCTAAGCAAATATCAACTCGCTGGAGCGCTGAATTTTGCGCTGCGTGGAAACGGAGGCTGGGAAAATTTAAACTATACGCTGCGCGCCGAGGTGTCCAATTTCAGAATTCGCGTAGAACACCTGCAGAATCTCGTCCTGGATGCCCGAGGCTTGGGACAGCGCATCGACTTTACGGCCAATTCAAGTTTCCGCGACAATCGCATGGACGCGCGCGGCACGATCCTCGTTACTGGAGACTACCCCTTTCAAGCTACTCTGGAACTTCATAATGCTCCCATTCATCCTTACCTGGTCTTTTTCCGGCCAACTTTCACCGCTGACATCGATGGGTTAGCTACTGGAAAGGTCCAAGCGTACGGAGCCTTGAAGCAATGGCAAAGGGCCGCTGCGGAGGCCCGTCTTTCCACGTTGCAGTTGATCGTCAATCGATATCAACTACATAACGAAGGCGAGGTGCAACTGGAGTACCTCAATGGCCTTTTGGAGATCAAACCCACCAAGATGGTTGGGCCTGACACCTCGCTCAACATTTCCGGTCAGGTTTCAACCGTGAGGAACCAGCCAATCAACGTCAGAATCGCTGGCGGCGCTAACCTGATGGTGTTGGCCGGTTTCATCCCAGATCTCAACGCCGGGGGCAGGATCGAGCTCAACGTATACGCGGGAGGAACCATCCAACAGCCGAGAATTTTAGGAAGCGCCGCTTTTGAAAAGGGCTATTTTATGAGGCCAGACTGGCCGAGCGCATTATTCGACGTAAATGGCCAACTACGCTTTACCGCCAACCAGGTTTCCGTGGAGTCATTCACGACAAAGACGCGCTTCGGGACGCTGCATGTCGAAGGAGGTATGTCTTTGGAAGGTGCGGCCCCCACTCGCGGCCACTTGAACATTACCGGCGAAAGTTTGCGCATCGAATATCCGCAAGACGTCAAATGCACGATAGACGTGGACGTAGATTTTTTGAAGAGCACGACCCATCAGCTCCTAACCGGAGTGCTTTACATCCGCGATGCCGCACACGTCAAGAACACCACGCTTGCTGACCTGATTATGCAAATCTCTAATTACCGAGCTCTACCGCCCGTGCGCACTTACGGCCAACAAGATATCAACCTTGACTTGGACGTGGAGGCCTATAAGACCATCCGCATCAAGAACAATCTTGCTGACGCGCTGGGCAGTGGAGCGTTCAATGTGAGGGGTACCATCCACGAACCCGTAATTCTCGGACGATTAAACGTAGATCAGGGCAAGCTAGTTCTGCAGGATAACAAATTTGAAATCACTCGGGGTGCTGTCAACTTTAACAATCCTCGCAAGATTACCCCTAGCCTAGATTTTGAGGCAGAGACGAATGTCCGCGACTACACGGTGACGATTAACCTACGTGGCCCGATCGATCATCTGACGACGTCCTTCCGATCTGACCCACCATTGACGACTTCGGATATCATAAGCATGCTTGCCATCGGGCGCCCCATCCAAGAGGTGGCTCCCCGCGCTGGCAGCCAGGAGGAGCGCAGCCAGACTCTAGCCTTCCATGGAGCCAGCACTTTTTTGACCCGTAGCCTGACCGAAAAACTCGCCGGCCGTAGCACCCGGCTGTTCGGCTTCGACCGCTTTACTGTGGATCCATTTATATTCACCGGAACCAGCCCTGGCGCGAGAGTGACTTTGGGTAAGCAAATCTCCAAGAACGTGTCGCTTATATTCGCGACCGATCTGTCGTCGACTCAGAACGAAGTGGTCACTGTTGAATATACCATTCGCGAAGGTGTAACTCTGGTGGCGACCCGCAATGAAACTGGAGCTTTCGGTTTGGACGTGAAGCTGCGCAAACGATTTTGATGAAGGTTTTTGGGGAAGCGCGAGAGACAAGAAACGGCAGCCATGGCTATCTTTGTTTCTGCTTTTCAAATCAACCTTTCCTGCTCACAACGCTTCTTCTCATATTCCTGTTTCCGCCAATCTTTGTAGCCCAAAGTTCCGCAACAACGCAGCGCTCGGAGATTCCTACAAGCTCAGCACCGCCTTTTGTGGATGTATATTCCCGGGATCCTTCCAGCCACGCAGAGGTCACAAGCGCTATGTTTGAAGGCTTCATTGTCGATAAGGTAACGCTGACTCCAGACGGCAAGCTCACAGAAATAAACGAGGCCAATCTACGTAAACTCATCTTGATTCGCACGGGAGATAGGTACGAGGCGATGGTTATAAGACAGTGCATCGAGCGGCTCTTCAGCACCCATCTCTTTTTCGACGTCCAGATAGATGTGCAAGTTCTGTCCCCGGGACACTGCGCGGTCGACTTCAAAATGGCGCGAAATGTGTATATCAATCGCCTCCGCTTTTCAGGCGACAGGAAACTGGATACCGCTCAGCTCCTGCGACAGGTAACTTTTCGAGAGAAGGAGTCGTTTGATCGCGAAGCGTTGGAAGGCACGATCTCTCGACTTTTTGTGTTCTACGAGAAAAATGGATACTTTCGCAGCCAGATCACGCCAAAGCTGATTTGGGACAAGTCGCGAAGTGTGGTGGATATCGACCTTGAAATCCGTGCCGGGGATCGTGCTCGCGTCGAGAAGCTGGTCTTCGACGTTGAGCTTCCGGCAAACGCTTCCGTGATCCGAGAAGAAATCAAAACGCGGCAAGGTGAAAAGTATTCTGGCGCAGTGTTAGATGAAGACATCCAAGATCTGACACGTCAATTTGCACTGCTGGGATATTTGAACGCCGACATTTACATTAAAGAGAACAGTTACAACCCGGAAAGAAATACCGTCAGCGTTACCATTCGCATCAATCCCAGGGACTTTGTAAACGTGGACGTGCGGGGCATAGAGTTGAGCCATGCAGACAAATGGGATCTTCTTCCGCTTTTTCCCGAGCGTAGTACTGAGCCGGTCTTTGTCCAAGAAAGCGCTCAGAATCTACAGCGGTATCTCCAAGAAAGGGGACATTATTTTGCCGCAGTCAAGCCAGCGATCCGAACCGAGCTTCCGCGCACCGTAATCCTGGATGTTGAACGGGGGAAAAAATTCTCTCTGGCCGGGATTCGATTTGAAAACATTACTCCGTTGGAGGAGGGCGAATTGCGTGGCGTACTGGCGCTGCGATTACAATCATTATTCTCGCGTGGGGTCTATACATCACAGACACTTGCAGATGATCTGGAACGCATCCGCAATCTCTTCGTGCAGAAAGGATACGCGGACGCGCGTGTAGAGCCGCGGCTGGAGCCGCGCGATGAAGAGGCATTTGTGATTTTCAGGGTATCGGCCGGACCTCAGTTTCATGTGAACTCCCTTGAGATTGTTGGGAACCGAGCTTTCGACGACCAAACTCTTCTGGACTCTTTGCAGAGCCGCGCCGGGGGCATCTACTCTCCCTACACCGTAGCAGTGGATCGCAGTATCCTTATCACAATGTATGAAAATGCGGGCTTCTCAAACATCGATTTTCGCTCTGATATTCATTATCCGTTTCCCGGTCTCGCCGATATTACTTATTATTTAAACGAAGGAGACCGTTACACGATTGAAAATGTGGTGATTACAGGGAACAGAATCACGCGTGATCACGTAATTCAACGCGAACTAGCATTGGTCGCCGGAGAACAGGTCTCGCTGGAAAAGCTACTCACCACCGAAAGTAACCTCTATAACCTGGGGGTGTTTAACCGAGTTTCTATTGAGGCAGACCCGACTTTTCAGAATCCATTCCAAAAGATATTGAGGGTCCACCTGGAGGAAGCCGAGCACTACACGTTGATCTACGGCGCTGGTTATGAAGATGCCGATCCACGCGTCACCGTCGGCATCTCCGACACCAATTTTCTCGGCATGGCCCGAACCCTGGGGACCGCCTTTCGCGTCGGGGCGCGCCAGCAACGAGGGCAAATTGGTTACACTCTTCCACGCCCTTTCGGGTGGCGCTTACCCACGCTACTCAGCTTGTTCGCCCAGCATGAGCGCAAAAGACAAGGAGATCTACAAGAGGATTTGGGCAAGCCATTTGATACCACCCGATTGACGGCTCAGTTACAAAGTGAGCGCAGGATCAACCGACCGACATCGTTATTCTTCCGCTTTAACTACGAAAAAGTCAGCGTAAGCAACATTGAAGAGCTGGAAGCGCTGTTCCGGGAAAATCGTCCAGTACGCCTTGCGAGGCTATCTGTATCGTTGCTCAATGACAGCCGCGACAACCCTCTTAACGCCAACCGCGGCACATTCAACAGCGTCGACCTGCAACTGACGCCTCGATTTCTTGGATCAGAAGCGCAGTTTATGCGCCTCTTTGCACAGCAGCAGTACTTTCAGCCTGTGGCGCATGGCTTGGTATTTGCCGTCTCCGAACGGTTTGGCTTGCTAAAACCATTCGGAAAGAACACAGTGGACACTTCCCTTCCCGTCCAACTTCAGAATCCTATCCCGATCAGCGAGCGCTTCTTTGCAGGCGGATCAACCTCACTGCGAGGTTTTCGCCTGGACCAAGCGGGACCCCTGGTGGAAAAAACTATTACCATTAAGGAACGAGCGGAAAAACGGTTGGTACCCATCGGTGGCAACGCATTGCTTATATGGAATGCGGAACTAAGATTCCCAGTGTTTCGCTTCATCCGGGGTGTCTTGTTTTACGATACAGGAAATGTGTTCCGGAATGCCGGGAATATCTCGTTGAAGGACTTCTCCCACGCCGTCGGTTTCGGTCTGCGTCTAAACACTCCGGTCGGTCCGTTGCGGGCTGATTTTGGTTACAACCTGAATCCGCCGCCCAACTTTAAAAAGGAGCTGTTCTTCTTCAACATTGGTCAAACGTTCTGATGAGAATCAACGGTCCTTTGCTATCCTTTGCGTTCCGTCTGCCACCCTCAGACCCTTGGCCGCCGCGCCGTATCGTCCGTTCTTCATGGCTGGCGGTCAGCTTTCTCCTGATGATCGGCGCTCTCCCTGCATTCCGGGCTGAGATCGTCGATCGAGTCGCCGCTGTCGTCAACGACCGAGTTATCACACTGAGTGATGTGGAGTGGAGCTTTATTTACAGCCAAACAGCTCTTCCGGACGATGCGGCGAAAAGAAAAAAGGCAACTGACGACCGCTTGAACCAGATGATCGAACAGGAGCTGGCAGCCCAGGAGGTCGAAAAAGAGCCTTCTTTTGTCCTGCGCGAGGAGGAAGTAGCAGCCGAGCTGAAAAAGTTGGAGCTCCGCCACGGCGGTCGAGAAAAACTTGAGAGCGAAGCCGGACAGATGGGTCTTTCTCAAGACCAGTTGCGCCTCACCATCCGTCGCCAGTTGAGTGTCCTAAAATTCATCGATCTTCGTATTCGTCCGTTCGTCATCGTTCTGCCCGATGAAATTGCTACTTATTACCGCGAGACCCTGGTGCCGGAATTAAAAGATAAGGGGATCTCTACTCCTCCTCCTCAAGATGAGGTGCGCGAACAAATTGAGAAACTTCTAATCGAACAGAAAGTGGATCAGGAACTGGACCAATGGCTTAGCAACGCCCGGAAGCGGGCTAAAATCTTCATTCTTTTGTACCGTGAAGAATCGCCCAACATGCCACCTGAAAAGTGGACCAAGAGTAAACAATAGCAGGCAACGGGCGGCCGGTTGAACACTGCAGGCATCGGTGGAGAGCACCATGTGAAGATGGCGAAAGGATAGGGACCTCATGCCCGTAGGTAGGTAGGATGGCAAGAGGCTCATGGTGACACATGCGAGCGGTTGTCCAACGTGTTCCACAAGCCAGTTGCAGGGTCGCGGGGAAAATGATTGGCGAAATCGAAAGAGGCTTCGTGGTGTTCCTGGGAGTAGGGAGGAATGATACTGAGGACGATTTGGAATTCCTAGCCACTAGGATCATGAATCTTCGAGTCTTCGAAGATAAGGCGGGAAAAATGAATTTAACTTTAAAGCACGTGAATGGATCCATCCTGCTGATTTCTCAGTTTACCCTGTATGGGGATGCGCGCAAAGGCAACCGGCCCTCGTTTACTGAGGCTGCCCCACCCGATATTGCTCGAGGATACTATGAAAAAATGGTGGGGCGTTTGAGTGCGGAAATTCCCGTTCAGACAGGACTGTTTCAGGCAAGGATGGATATTGAACTTACCAACAGCGGTCCGGTAACCATCCTGCTCGACAGTAAGAAGAATTTTTGAAGTCCTGCTTGCACTATTCCAAGATCCTGACTAGTTCCCGCTGAACCGGTTGGGTCGTAATAACCGGTCCCCGCTCTGGATCCATATAAACGTTGATCTCAGTGCGGACACCAAATTCCGGAAGGTAGATACCCGGCTCAATAGAGAAACACACGCCAGGAATGACCTCTCGTTCGTCTTTAGTCTCCAGGTTATCCATATTGACGCCGTTGCCATGAACGTTCTCCCCTAGGGAGTGGCCGCTCCGATGCACAAAATACTCTCCCAGGGTTGCGTCGTCGATCACCTTCCTCACTGCGACATCTACTTCCCATCCGCAGATTTTCTGCCTCTCCTGCCAACGTTGCTCGAGGAAGCTTACGCCGGCATCTCTGGCCTGGACATCTAATTGAAACATCTTTTGGTAACGATCTGAGACCTTATCGTCCAACACGGCCATCCAGGTGATGTCAGCGTAGACAGCGCCTTTCTGCATTTCCTTCGCCCAGAGATCGATCAATAAAATATCGCCCCGCCGGGCTTGCTTTGACGTTTCTATGCGAGGAGAAAAATGGGGATTACTCGCATTTTCATTCAACGCCACAATTGGAGGATGATCCGTGCGTAGACGCTTTTCCCCAAACAGGCGGACAATCCTCTGTTGGATTTCGTATTCATCCACGGCGGCATGTTCAAACTGCTGCCTGATCCAGGCAAACGTTTCTTGTACGATCTCATGCAGCTTCCTTGCCGCGATCTGATGCATCTGCAATTGAGCGTTGGACCAGACGGCTTGAAATTTTTGAACTAGGTCGGCCGAACTCACCACGTCAACCCCACACCTACGCACCAGATCCACCGTTCCACCGTCAACCCGCGATACATACGGGATCGCATTTTCCGGTGAGTACTGCATGGCGACCTTTTTTTTTGATTGCAGCAGATGTCGCAGTTTTTCGTGTAGCTCAGTCCAGCGCGTGTATTCATAACGCTCCCCGGGCAACATGTCCAAAACTTCCCTTTCAATGCGGTTGACCAGTTTCTGGGGCGTCCCTTGCGGCGGGACCAGATAGAACCAGCGTCTGGAATAGAGGTGACCCTTGGAAAGCTGCAGAATATTAAGCGCGATCGGATCGATGTCATGGAATCCATAAAACAACCAACCGTCAAGATCTGCGGCGGCAATTTCCGCCTGTATCTTCGAGATATGGATCATTCTATCTACGTTCCCCGCTGATCCGGCACCGCAGTTTCCCTTCCTGCGTTTGCTTGCTCGGAGCAAATCGCGTTCCCGAAGTTCCCCGCGTCTCCCAGTTCCAGCTTTCGGTATTGCTCAAGCACCCGACCGCGAACTTCCTCGACAAAATTTTCCTTATCTTTCAGATCTTCCTCACCCGGCAAAATCGGAGGGCCGACAGAAAGGTCGATGCGACCTGGAGAGATCAGCATGGAGCCTTTAGGCAATACCCGGCACGACCCGTAGATCGCAATAGGAACCACGGGAACTCCGGCTGCTAAAGCCAGACGCAGACTCCCCTTCTTGAACGATCCGATCTCCCCGGCCAGTGAGCGAGACCCTTCTGGAAATACCAACACGGACATTCCCGACTGAATCCGCTCCATTGCCGACCAAAAACTGCGGTATGCGGCCCGTGCGTTACTTCGGTCAACAGGCAAATGCCCTGCGCGCTTCAGATGCCAGCCAAGAAAAGGGATTCGAAACAGGGAATCCTTTGCAAAGAATCGAAACTGCACTGGCAGGAAAGCAAGGACTGAAAATATATCAAAGATGCTCTGATGGTTGCACACGAATATAAACGGTCCAGGACCACTTACAGACCGCAAGCTATCGGCGTGCACGTCGGCCCCGGAAACCCATAAAATGAATCGAGCCCAACTTCGCGCACAGCCGTGTTGTAGATGCCCATCTCGATCCGGCAAAGATAGCAAAATGGAGAGCAATGCCATCAGCGCCGTCCACAGCAAAATAATCGGAACAAGCATCAGGGAGCGGATTCGACACAGGGTTTTCATTGGGGTGTCCCGATACTGCTCCTCTCCAGTGCCAGCCACAGCAGGCCAACGGCGGTTTTACCATCCTGGATCTCGCCACTGGCGATCATTTGAATCGCGTCGGCCAGACTATACTGTTCGAGCTGGAGGTCCTCGTCGTCTTCCAACTCTTGCGACCCTTTCTGCAAACCCTCGGCCACATAAATATAAAGCAGTTCATCACAAAATCCGGGTGACGTAAAAAACGCCCCAATCTTTCTCAACCGCGACGCCCGGTACCCAGTTTCCTCTTCCAATTCACGATTTGCTGCCACCTCCGGATCCTCCGGACCATCGAGTTTGCCGGCGGGAAGCTCCAATAGTTCAACATCCATGGGATAGCGCCGCTGGCGTACAAATAAGATCTCGCCATCCAGCTCGGCAACCACCGCGACCCCGCCCGGGTGCCGTACCACTTCCCGGATAGTTTCCTCGCCGTCCTCGTTGGCCAGTCGATCTACAATGAGGTCGACTATTTTCCCGGCATAAACCTTTCTACTCTCAAGAATCCTTAATTTACCCATCATTCCAACTCAAGATTATCCGGTAGAATACCAAGAGGGCAGAGTGAAAACTAGGAGACTGTGGAAATCCACAGAGTCTGCACTCTCACGAACCGTCACAACGATGGCAGTCCCGGCTCATCCATGAACTTTTTGACGATCCACGCGTTTGAATGATGTTTGAATGATGAACGAACGTATTTTTCTTGTCGATGGGATGTCCAACATGTATCGGGCATATTACGCCATCCGCGGGCTATCGAATAAGCAGGGGCTGCCGACCAACGCCATTTACGGCTTCACCACCATGTTGAGAAAACTGCTTCAGGAGGAAAGACCAAAATACATCGGGGTCGCCATCGACCTGTTCGGCAAGACCATTCGCCATGAGCAATACGAGGAATATAAAGCAACGCGACAAGCAATGCCAGACGACTTAGTGGTACAGATCCCCTATATTCTCAAAATATGCCACGCCCTCCGCATTCCGGTTCTTTCCTACGAAAACTATGAGGCCGACGACGTTATTGGAACACTCGCCCGAAAAGCGGCGGCGCAGGGACACACTGCCGTCATCGTCACCATCGACAAGGACATGTTGCAACTCGTGAACGAAAGCATACTGGTGCTGGATACCAGGGATTACACCTATTTTGACCGCGGAAAGGTCGAAGAAAAGATGGGAGTTCCACCCGAGAAGATTGTGGATTTCCTCGGCCTCTGCGGTGATAGCTCTGACAACATTCCCGGGGCTCCGGGAATCGGTGAAAAAGGCGCCCAGCAGTTGATCCAACAATATGGTTCTCTTGAGAACTTGTTGGACCACGCCAGCGAGGTTCCACGCCGGACCTACCGTGAGAGTCTCCTGAACAACCGCGAGTTGATTCTGACCAGCAGGAAGCTGGTAACGATCCACACCATGCTTCCCATCGAGCTGAATCTGGACGAATTGCGATTTAAGGAAGCCGATACGACTGCCACCATGGAACTTTTTTCGGAACTGGAATTTACCGGTTTTCTGAAAGAATATGCGACCGTCGACGAGTATATACCCAGCCTTGACTACGGTCCAATCTCTTCGCTGCTGGAGCTAGAGGAAATTCTTCAAGCGGCAAGCCGACAGAGGCGAGCGGCGATTTCAATCCTTTACAACGGCGAAAACTACTTGGACTCTAAGATCTTCGGTTTGGGCATCTCCCTGCACTTCCACCAAGCCCGGGCTCTCACGGTATCCCAGTTGGAGATCTGGCGTGAGACGCTACAGAAATTCTTTGAGGATCCAGATACTACAAAGTTATTGCATGATGTCAAACCCATCCTGCTGGTTCTCTCCAACCAAAATTTCAAGATGTCGCGCCCTTATTACGACACAATGCTGGTCGCGTACCTGCTAAACCCTAATCAGAGCAATTTTGGCATCGACAAGCTCTCACTCGAGTATTTGCGACATCCGATCGGCGAGGCAAGCTTGAATTCTGGCCAGCTACCAACGCTAGGAGACTCGGTACGCATTCAAATCGCTTGCGAGATCGCGGACGTCACCGGCCGGTTGCACTCTCGGCTGGCAGCTCAACTGGCGGATACCACCCACGCCGGCTTGCAGAAACTTTACGACGAAATCGAATTGCCATTGGTTGCGGTCCTTGCTGATATGGAGAAGCACGGAGTTATGATCGACAGCGACCTCTTCCAGCGCATGTCTGTAGAGATGGAGCAAGAGATTCAACGTTTGACAGGCCGCATTTACCGGCTTGCAGGACAGGAATTCAACATCAACTCCCCTAAGCAATTGGGCAAAATCTTATTCGATAAGTTGAACATCCCGGCCCTGAAGAAAACAAAAAAATCCAAGGTTTATTCTACCGGCGTGGAGGTCCTCGAACAGCTTGCTGGAGAATATGAAATCCCGCGCCTAATACTCGAGTACCGTGCACTCGCGAAACTGAAGTCGACCTACCTGGATGTACTTCCCAGACTGGTTCATAAGAGGACGGGAAGAATCCATACCAATTACAACCAAATGGTGGCTGCTACAGGACGCCTCTCCAGCAGCAATCCGAATTTGCAGAACATTCCAATTAAAGGGGAGCTGGGTAGAAGAATCCGCCGGGGATTCATTGCCGCCCCTGGAAACTTGCTGGTCACGGCCGACTACTCGCAAATTGAGCTCCGCGTTATGGCCCACCTGTCCCAGGACCCAGTTTTGCTAGATGCCTTTCGCAAAGGGGAGGACATCCACCAACGCACCGCCATCGAAGTATTTGGTGAGGCAGCTACGCAAAATCCCGGCCACTACCGCCGTCTCGCCAAAGTCTTCAATTTCGGCATCATGTATGGCCTGAGCGCCTTTGGCTTATCTCGCGATCTAAAGATTCCACGCGCCGAAGCACAAAAATTCATTGATGACTACTTTGTCCGGTACGCTGGCGTGAAAAAGTGGCTAGATGACACTATCCGATTTGCGCGTCTGCACGGATATGTTCAAACCATGTTTGGCCGCCTACGCCAGATACCGGAGATCAACAACCGAAACTGGAGCGTCGCCAATTTTGCTGAGCGTACCGCGATTAATGCTCCAATTCAGGGTACGGCTGCAGACCTGATCAAAATTGCCATGATTCGAATTCACCAGCGTCTGAAAGGAGAAAAGTTTCAATCCGGTATGATCCTCCAGGTTCACGACGAGCTTGTATTGGAGGGATCCGAATCTGAAGCTCCCAGGGTGGCCGAGCTTGTTCAGCATGAGATGGAGAACGTTTACTCATTGGATGTCCCATTGAAGGCTGAGACGCTGATCGGTAAGGCGTGGTCAAAGGATTGATGCAAGATGGGCCAAAAAATTCTATAATAGAGGAACGCTCCCACGTTTGTGTCGTAATAATAGAAGGCGCATGGGCAAGCGATTCAACGGATAAAGGTTGAGGCAGATGATTCAAGAGCAGGCGTTGCTCGGACCATTAAGCTCTTGTGACCCGGCGATCCGCGAGACGTCTACCCGCGCCACCGACAACGATTTGATTCAAGCATTTCTGGAAGGAATTGACGGCGCTTTTCATCAGATCGTAAACCGCTATAAGGACCCGATCATCAACTATATAAATTCGATGATCAACGACTACGACACTGCCGTAGATTTAGCCCAAGAAACGTTTATTCGAGTTTACCAGAACGCTGCGCGTTACGAACGTAAGTACCATTTTTCCACCTGGATTTACAAAATCGCTACCAACCTAGCAATCGATGAGATCCGCAATCGTAAACGCCGCGGACGATTCTTCTTCATGAACGTGTTTCCCAACTATGAAAAAGGTGACATCCGGCTGGAGATCTCCGACGGCAAACCAGGGCACGATCAGGCGTTGTACAGCCGCGAACTCGGGCGTGCGATGGCCCAAGCGATTTCCTGCTTGCCGCACAAATACCGAACTGTTTTCGTGCTCAAAGAGGTACAGGAACTTTCTTACCCGGAAATTGCAAGCGTTTTGGGTACTTCCGAGGGAACGATCAAATCGCGGCTCCATCGGGCAAAAATATTTTTGAGGGAAAAATTGGGTCATCTTCTCCCATCCCAATCGGGTGCGTTATGAACTGCAAGAAAGCACAGATCCGGTTGCAATCATTTCTGGACGAGGATTTAAGTGAGCGAGAAGCGCAACAGTTGCGCTCCCATCTGGAAACATGCCCCACTTGCGCAGCAGTGAAGCGCGATTTCGAGCTTTTGACCCATCTAGCGCGAAACGAGTTAACCGCAAAGGCCCCGGAGGATTTCGACTGCCTTTTCCAACGGCGCTTAGATGCGAGTGGCCAGCGCAGACAACGGCGGTCGTGGCTGCCTGCCCCATTGGCGTGGAGCGCTGCCTCCGTGGCCGTTCTGATTCTGTTCGTCTTGACCAGTTTTTTCCCCACTAACAATCAACCGGTGACATCGCCATCGTCGCCTTCATATGCTCCGGTTCGCGTAACGCAGGTGGTACTGCCCGCCGATCCTGGCACGCCTGGAACACACGTTTTTGTTCCCGGCGAGCAGGACGGCATGCTGGTTCGAGTCCCCTCTACGGTGAAGATCACACGCAAACAATTGACTCAAGACTTCTTTTTGAGCGAAGTAAGCCACTGATGCGCCGTTTTGTCCCCCTGCTGTTGACCTGTTTTATGCTCATCAGTCTCAGGGGACAGTCTCCTTCTTCGGATGCCGAAACCAATCTGGAGGAATTACTACATCGATCGGTGGTGCGCCTGTGGTGGAACCGTGACCTCATGAGAAGCGGCGAATACTTTCGATTTGCAATCAACGGCGCAATGATCCAGAACATCGCGCCCCGCTTCTATGCCACCTACGAGACAGATGCTTGGGTCTACGATGATCCCAAATATGTGGTCGCCTATCTCGGCCCGGCTGGGGGTTGGATGGGTCGCGGTTCGCTGGAAATTACCGTGGAGACTACCGACGGTCAAAATGTACCGGCTAGGCTCGTAGGCATCGACGAAGCACAGGGCATCGCGGTGGTTCAGACGGAGGCTGCCACATTTCGTCCGGCTCCGGCACAATTAAAGGTTCGCTGGAAATCTCATCGGGATTTTTATGTGGCCTCCTTGGAGAACGGATTGAATCTTTCGATCTGCAAGCTCCTGAGCGCGGAAAAACAGCCGGGGTTGGGTGAGCATAAATTACACGTCAGGAAATTGCGATCTGGCCGACCTGGGAGCTTGGTTTTTACCTCCGATGGGGACTTTGCCGGCTTTCTTACCACCATCTCGAAGGAGCCTCCAGCAACACAAAGCCATATTGTCAACTTGATCCCTGCAGAGCGCATCGTTCCGTCCGTACAGAGAATCCTCCAGACGCGCTCTAGCATCCGTGGCGGCTGGCTCGGCCTCTTCCTGAGAGACCTCCCCCGGGAACAGGAGGGCGCCACCGTTGGCCGCGTCATTGTCCGGAATGTAGTTGCGGAGGGCCCGGCCGCCAAGGCGGGAATCGCGGAAAATGATATTGTTCTCAAAGTGAACGATGTCTCTGCCGAAAACCTATCGCAGGTCGTGCGCATGATCCAAAAAGCGCAAGTGGGCTCTCCCTTGAAGCTGGAGATACTGCGCGGCGACAAGATTCTCCAGTTCCAACCAACGGTCGCGATAAGAGAGAAACTCGAAAGGCGACCCACCTATGTCGTGGAAGTGCCCCGCGAAGAAAATAGCGCCGTTCGTGTTCGGCGCGCCGACCTTGCAGGCATTATAAAGAGCCGCAACGCAATGTTCCTGGGAATTTATGCCACTGACTCCGTACAGTCACCGACGACTCCAGGCCTGGTGATCACCGAAGTAATGGAGAATACACCCGCAGCCTACGCCGATTTCAGAAAGGGAGACGTGATTCTCCAGGTGAACGACACAATGGTGCGCAATATGGATCAGTACATGACAGCGTTGATGAAGAACGTCTTTGCGCCCAGAATTGTTTTCCGTTGTCTGCGCCAAGATAAGGAGATTCGCAAGACTATTTCTTTGAAGTAGTTGTCGACCATCGGCACCTGTCCCGGCACCTTTACAGGCATTCGCGACCACGGCGTGCTTCCCAAGGGCGAGAAATCCATCCTTCTCGCTGGAGCTTCTCTGCATTAGAATTAAGGGTTTGATTGTCGGTCCCGATATCGATCTATGATCGACCGCATTTCTATTCGCGGAGCGCGCCAACACAACTTAAAAGATATCGATGTGGATATTCCCCGCGAGAAACTGACCGTAATTACGGGGTTAAGCGGATCGGGCAAGTCGAGCCTGGCCTTCGACACCATCTATGCCGAGGGGCAGAGAAGGTATATCGAATCACTTTCCACTTACGCTCGGCAGTTTCTTGAGCAGATGGAGAAACCAGATGTCGATTCCATCGAAGGCTTATCTCCAGCTATTTCCATTGAACAGAAGACCGGCAGCCGTAGTCCACGATCAACCGTCGGCACCATTACCGAAATCTACGACTATCTGCGTCTGTTGTTTTCTTCGATTGGCTCTCCTCACTGCCCCAATTGTGGAAAAAGAATAGCGCGCCAGTCGGTAGATCAAATCGTGGAAAGTATTCTCCATTTGCCTTCCAATTCGCGGGTAATCATTTTTGCGCCCGTGGTTCGGGCTCGCAAGGGAGAATTCAAAAAATTGCTGGAAAGCTACTTAAAACAAGGATATTTGAAAGCTCGCATTGACGGCATTACCAGAAACCTGGAAGACGAAATTAAGCTGGACAAGCGGAGAAACCACACCATTGAGATCCTCGTAGACCGGCTAATGGTCAACCAGGAGGTTCGCAAACGGTTGGAAACATCGGTACAAAGCGCCATTCAATTGGCTGAGGGTTTGGTTTTGGTATCGGTCATTGATAAGGAAGAAATTCTTTTCTCCGAGAGAATGGCCTGCGTAGACTGCCGCATATCCGTACCCACCTTGGAACCGCGCTCTTTTTCTTTCAACAGCAAATTTGGAGCCTGCGCCGAGTGCCGCGGTCTCGGGCGGCAACTGGCATTGTCGCCGCAGCAGATTTTTCCCGATTTGGATCAACCCATTGGGTCCATTGAAGTTTCTTTAGAGGATCGTGATGCGATTTACTTCTTGCGTGAATCATTGAGCGCGATTGCGCGGAGGCATAAGATACCGGCTTCCACCCCGTTTCGATTGTTGCCACAGAGTGTGGTTCAAGAATTTCTGGAAGGTTCTCCCGAACCGCTAACCTACTCCTACGGCGGCTATCGCTACAGTTCGAGTTATCCCGGAGCCGCTCATTGGCTAATGGAACGTTTCGGAGGGAACCATTCTGAGAAGAAGACCCAGGAGTTTGAAACACTGTTCAAGTGGGTTCCCTGCACCGCCTGTGCAGGCGCTCGTCTAAAAAAAGAAAGTCTCTCAGTGAAGGTGGCGGGACATTCCATCGATCACTACGTTTCTCTTCCTATCACAGGGGCGTTGCAGGCTTTTCAAGGAATTCGGTTGAGTGAACGCGAAGAACAGATTGCCGGTCCGATTTTGAAGGAAATCAAGGACCGGTTGCAGTTTCTCATCGATGTCGGTCTCTCCTATCTAACCGTGGATCGCTCCGCTTCTTCACTTTCTGGAGGGGAGGGCCAGCGTGTCCGGCTGGCGACTCAAATTGGGTCCAAAATGAGGGGGGTGCTTTACGTTCTGGATGAACCCTCGATCGGCCTGCACTCCCGGGATGGAGCCAAGCTCCTCGAGACGCTGCAAGAGTTGAAGAAATTGGGGAACACCATCATCGTTGTGGAGCATGACGAGGAAACCATCCGAAACGCCGACTATGTCGTTGACTTAGGCCCAGGCGCGGGTTCAAAAGGCGGGCAAGTCGTAGTCGCTGGAGATCTACAAGAGGTTCTAGCCAGTCGGGAATCTTTGACGGCCAGCTACCTTTCCGGGAAATTGGAAGTGGTCGGGGAGAGAGTTTGTAGGGAGGCGAATGCCCAGCAGCTAGTCTTGAAGGGCGTACGCCATCACAATTTGAAAAATCTCGAGGTCCGTTTTCCGCTTTCTTGTTTCATCGCGGTAACGGGAGTTTCCGGCTCGGGCAAATCTTCTCTGGTAGATGAAGTGTTGTTCCGAGCACTTTCCAGGAACCTCTACCGCTCCTCTGCTGAACCGGGGGAATTCGATTCCATCGAGGGCCTAGAACTGATCGACAAGGTCATCGAAATTGATCAGTCTCCCCTGGGGCGCACCCCGCGCAGCAACCCAGCCACCTATACCGGCCTGTTTACGCCGATTCGCGAACTATTTGCAATGCTCCCTGAGTCTCGACTGCGGGGCTACAAGCCGGGTCGCTTCAGCTTTAATGTTAAAGGAGGACGATGCGAAACTTGCCAAGGTGATGGCTTAATCAAGATTGAAATGAATTTTCTGCCAGATGTTTACGTCACGTGCGAAACATGCACTGGCATGCGTTATAACCGCGAGACCCTATCGATCAAGTACAAGGGTTATTCCATCTCGGAAATTCTGAACCTCAACATACAGGACGGGTTGCCGGTATTGGAAAACATCCCTGCGGTCAGGCAACGCCTGCAGACTCTGGTGGACGTGGGACTGGGGTACTTACAGCTGGGACAGCCCGCTACTACCCTCTCTGGAGGGGAAGCTCAACGAGTGAAGCTGGCCAAGGAGTTGAGCCGCCGAGTCACAGGACGAACGCTTTATATCCTCGACGAACCAACCACAGGTTTACATTTCGACGACATCAAGAAACTGCTTGACATACTTCAAAGCCTGGTAAATCGTGGCAATACGGTCATTATGATCGAGCACAACTTGGACGTGATCCGGTCCGCAGACTGGATTATTGATCTGGGCCCCGAAGGAGGCGACCAAGGGGGAAACATCGTGGTGGAAGGTCCGCCTGAGAAAGTCACAAGTTGCGCCAAGTCTTACACGGGAGCCGCACTGCGAAGAGCGTTCGCGATCAATAAGCAATGACAGGAACGAACTTCCAATGATCCTCGACCTTTAACTCTGTAACATGAGCAAGTTTCCCCCTTTTGATTTTAGCCAGGCTAAAACGTATCCGCTGCAGACAAGAAAAAGTAAGGTGACAGTCGCGGATTTCGCCTCCCCGCCGGAGGGTGATCGCTTTTCGGATTTTATGGGGACGATCCCGCGTATTTTGGCAGGAATAGAACTCCGAAAAGCAGCGGTCTCAATTGCCAGGGCCGTGCGAAAAGACAAACCGGTCATTTGGGGCCTGGGAGGACATGTAATTAAAGTGGGGCTGGCTCCCCTTTTAATTGACCTGGTCGCGCGGGGGGCCGCCTCGCTGATCGCAATGAATGGAAGCGCGATGATTCACGATTTAGAGATCGCTCTGACAGGGGCGACTTCCGAAGACGTCTCAGAACAATTAGAACAGGGCAATTTCGGGATGGCTGAAGAAACCGGCTTGTACTGCAATCAGGCGGCTGACAACGCAAGGAGGCAGGGTATCGGTCTCGGTGATGCGCTGGTCCACCTGCTAGCAGAACTTGACCCGCCATTTGCAACTCACAGTCTCCTGTTACAGAGCTTGAAATGTGAAGTTCCTGTTACAGGTCACCTGGCAATTGGGACCGATATTACTCACATCCATCCTTCCGCAGAAGGCGAAGCCCTGGGCAAAGCGACATTCGTTGACTTCCAGATATTTACGTCTGCAGTCAAGGCGCTCCACGAGGGAGGGGTCTATGTCAACGTTGGATCAGCTGTCCTGCTGCCTGAAATTTTTCTGAAGGCGGTTTCCATCGTCAGGAATTGCGGAAACCCACTGCGAGACTTTACCACGGTCAATATGGACTTCATTCAGCAGTATCGTCCCGTTCAGAATGTAGTGCGCCGACCGGTGATGCAGGGTGGTACCGGAATTGCGCTCACAGGACACCATGAGCTGATGCTCCCACTCCTGGCGGCGATGGTGCGTGAGGAACTTGATCGGTAAATTGCCTTCCCAGGGCGGCAGAGTTTCACACCGGATATTTGCCGGTAATATGACCTTCCTAATGGAAAGGGGGCGGTGGTGATCCGTCAATGTTCCGATAATGACTTTGAGATGATCGAGGCAATCATCGACGACGCTGCGCAAGCGTACAAGGGAGTGATTCCCGAGGATTGTTGGAAGGAACCCTATATGCCGGCAGAGGAGCTTCGCTGTGAGATCCATGACGGCGTCCTATTCTGGGGATATGAGGAGAACAGCAAACTGGTGGCCGTCATGGGTATCCAACACGTTCAGGATGTGACGCTTATTCGGCATGCGTACGTTCGCACAGCGAGACAAAATCAAGGCATCGGGGGGAAATTGCTGATGCAGCTCCGCGCCCAGACGAGCCGACCGATCTTGATCGGTACCTGGGCAAGCGCCGTTTGGGCGATCCGCTTTTATGAGAAACACGGTTTTCGATTGGTCTCAAGAGGGGAGAAGGACCGATTGCTGAAAAAATATTGGTTGGTCCCACAACGTCAAATTGATACTTCTGCAGTTCTTGCAGACCAAAGGTGGTTTGACACTTGTTAGAAGCAAGGTAACAAGCCAAAGACCACGGGATTTAGGAACTATGAATCATGAGTTCCTTGTCCCCCAGCCCCCAGGTTTGAGGCGTCGTCAACTCAATACTGTTTCCTGCCGGATCGCGGAAATAGATGGAGTTGCCCCCTCCAGGCCATGAGATTTCCGCTTCGATTGCCACACCTTGTTCATTGAGGTATTTGCGCCACCTTGAAATCTCGTCCTCATCAACGGCGAAGGCAACATGTCCGGGCCCGGTCGCGCCGTGCACCGGTACATTCGATTCCGATTGTAAAGTTTGCACAGGATTGAACAATAAAAAGACACTGTCGCCGCAATAAAAAAAGACGTGGCGATGCGCAACTCGGGACAAGGGTTTTAAACCCAAGACCCGCGTGTAAAATGTTTGCGCAACCGCAAGATCATCGACATAAAGGCAGGTTTCCAGCACCCGTTTGACTTGCATTATCCCGTGTCCCCTAAACTGATTATGAACTTTTCAACACCCAGTTCGTCATCCCTTGGGCAGCTAGAATTTTCCGTTCGCGAGCCAGTCGAGTTTTTTACTTCATGGAGTAGCGGTAGATTCTCCATGAATGCTGACCTCCCTTTGCAGATCCCCCACCTGGATTCGAAAGATGTTGTTGCCCGGCGCTAATCGAAGATTGACACCCCAGGCACCCGGAATGTCGGAGTCAAGCGCTACGACGTCGATGACCGCTCCGTCTCCAGAAATAGTTGTCACGAGGGGCTCAACATTCAGGAGGGCAACTCCAGAGCTGTCGGTCACCCGAAAAATGATGGCTCCTCTCGAAACGATGCCCGCAGTTGCGCTTTCATTGGCGCTCAAGATCGTTAAGAAATCAGGAACGTCAGACGGTACGGCATACCAATAAGGGATGCGAGCTTGAGCCTCTGTCTGGCCGGCGCGAATCTGTAAAAAGCCTTGGTATTCGCCCGGATTGAGACTGGATGCCGAAAAGCGTACCGTCACGTTGGCGGAGCTGCCCGGATCCAATTGGAAGGTATCCGTAGAGACGGAGGGCGCCGGACCGTCCGCACGGGGAGAGATCGAAATCGTAAACGTGTCCGAAGCGGCTCCCGCATTGGAAATTATCAAATCCTTCACCACATCCGGCGACGCATTTCCGACGCCAAAGCTCAATGAGGTGGGATAGGCGGCCACCATGCCTTGCAGCGAGGACGCCAAATTCAACAATCCGGCGCCGGCTTGCTGCACCCGCGCCTCCTCATTCGAGCCTAATAAGAACGGACTAGCGCTGTTAATCAGCAAGGATCGATACTGCTGAAAAGAGAGGCCCGGACGGGCTGCTTTCAATACAGCCGCCGCTCCGGCCACCAATGGAGAGGAGAAGCTGGTACCGTCAATATCGAGGTACCCAGTCTCGTGAAAGAGCTCGGAATCGCTGTCCAACCTCTGTGTGGCAGTGTATACCGATGTACCGACCGCCAAGAGATCAGGCTTGATGGTGTCGTCCACGTTTGGACCTCGGCTGCTGAAATCGGCGAGACGATTCGAATCGACAGGAACGGGCCCGATGGAAAACTGGAGCGCCGCGGAAAGCTGCGCCGTTGTTTCCAACTGCCGCTTGATCTGAATACCGTTGGCGTGACTGACCATCACCGCAGGCAGAGTTGCCGTTCTGACGTCCATAATGATCGGATCTGGCCTCGCAGCATCCGTATAGACAATGGCGGCCACAGCGCCAGCTTCCTGCGCGTTATTCAGCTTGATTTCAAAGAAGCACTCGCCCCGAAGAATAAAGGCAATCCGTCCGCTAAGACTCTCGGTGGGAAGATCCTGGCAGGCGAGACCAGTTGGATCGAGCGTAGAAACGTCCAATAAGGGTCCCGTGATAGAGCTCATCGGATCGGGGCCGTTACCGGGGATCGCCGGAACGGAATAGGACCCTTCTACTGTTACCGAACCAGCGAAAATCCGGTCGTTCACGGAAGCGCCCACCGTGATGGCAGACGCAGTGGTACCGGGGGAATTGATCGTATTGGGATTAGAGCCCTCGTTTCCGGCGGCTACGACTACCAGGACGCCCGCCATGGCGGCTTCTTCGACGGCTTCATCAAGGATATCTTCGACAGGCCTGCGCGCCAGGAGATCGCCAAAACTCATGTTGACTGCATCCATCCCATCGGCCACGGCATCGTCCAAGGCCTTCAACATGACGGCATCATCTGAGAGAAGCTCGTCAATCCTGGTGCCAAGAAAAACTTTGTAGTTACCCAGGTAGGCCTTCGGAGCCACGCCGGCAATAACACCGAAAGGACCCGTATTCGGAACACCGGCAGCCGCCATTGCGACGGCCGTCCCATGACCGTTATGATCGCCAGCCGAGGTTGGATCCCTGGGATTCAATAAATAGCCGTAATTTCGGGCCACAATAACCTTGTGATTAGTCCAGACAACATCGGAGTCTCCATTGACCCGTGGAAAACCATCGGGGACGGGGAGTGAATCATCCTGAAAACCAGGATGCGTCGAATCGATTCCTGTATCCAAAATGCCAATTTTGATGCCAGCTCCCGCAGAATCGATCCCTCCTATCTGTGCCCAAGCGTCCGGGACCTTGTGCAGAGGAAGAGCATGGTCCAGCAAAGGCTTGATCCTACGTACGGGGTGCACCCGAACCACCCCAGGTATGGAGGCAAGCAGCGGAGCTTTGGCGTCGGGAACATGCACGATCAGGGCGTTGGCTACCGTCTCTACCGCGTCCACCACCTCTGCTCCGAGTCGTTGTAACTCCTGGCGGGCCTGTAGCTGTTCAGTTCGAATCTGGGCACGCCGTTCCGGCGCGTTCTCACCTCCCCGTTTGGACAAGTAACGCGCCGCCGGATGCTCACTCAATTCGACAATGTAGCGGCCGGAAAGAACTTCGGCCTCAAGGGGAAACTGGAAGACGATAATCGCTAAACTAACTGCGAAAAGGCCCGGCAGGAGACGCGACACAAGATTCCGACGCGTTTTGATCCTCATATCTTCCCCCAACAATCAGAAAAGGATTCCACGATCTGTAAGTCGCTCTTCCTCCCGACTCCTATCCTTTTAATATCTGTCATACCTCCCTCGAGCCCTCTACTTACAAACCACTGATTTCGGAGGAGTATTCTCACACTGAATTAACTCGGACATCCCGCTGGTAATCTGCCCACAAGCCGCGGTCACAGCAGTGCGCAAAGCGTCCTCCTGGGTCGCTCCGGAAGCACGAGTGGTGACAGAACGTCCTTTATACTCGAAAACAATTTCGCATTCATGCCGCACTGAAGAAATAGTCAGGTAATAAAACAAACCACTGACCAGCAGGACGGCCAAAAAAATAAGAGCCAGTCTTTTCGCCATCGTTCAGGTGTTTTTCCTATGTCCCAAAAAGAAGTATCCGATAAAGTAGTTTATAAGGCATCGCATTGCAAGGCGACGACAAAATGAAGGCGCAGGAATTTATCAAGAAGATTACGGTCAACGCCCAGCAACTCAGCTATATCGAGCGAGGAGAGGGCGATCCGCTTGTCTTTGTTCACGGCAGTCTCAGCGATTTTCGTACTTGGAGCTCCCAAATCCGATCCTTTTCGCGACTCTATCGCGTGATCGCTTACAGCCAGCGCTACCACTATCCCAACCACTCGGTCGGAAGTGCTGTCGATTATTCGCCCTTGGCCCATGCTGAGGATCTTGCCGAGCTGGTCAAATCTCTCAAACTCGGACCGATTCACGTAGTCGCATCGTCCTACGGGGCTTACACGGCGCTGTTTTTGGCAATTGGACATTCGGAGTTAGTCCGCACATTGGTTTTGGGAGAACCTCCGATCCTTCCCTTGCTTAAAAGCAGTCCGGAAGGCAATGCATTGTTTACAGCTTTTATGACTGACGCCTGGGGACCTTCACGAAGAGCATTCGAAAATGGGAATCTGCAGCAGGGGGTCAGGCTGTTTATCGATGCCGTCATGGGAGTGGGCTCGTTTGACAAGCTCCCGCCACCCGTCCAAAGCAGCATGATGGACAATGTGGAAGCCAAAAGAGCGGAGATCTCGACCCCTGAATCTCGATGTTTCCCGATTCCCACCTGTCGCGATTTAAACACCGTAAAGGCGCCGACGCTGTTGTTAAGCGGTAAGGACAGTCCCAGGATGTTTCACGTTATCACAGAGACATTACGACGATGCTTGCCAAACATGGAGTGGGAGACGATTTCCGCGGCCTCTCATACCATGCACCTTGCAAACCCCCAGGAATATAATAAGAAAGTGCTGAGTTTTATTAGGCGCCGCGCGTGAAATCGTAACATGGCACGAAAGAAAACTGCTGGGATCCCAGTAACTCATCGCGGAAGCGAGCTTGCTAAGACCCTGTTCCATAAGGAGAAGAGAGCGATGCGTGCTAGTCAGAAGATGCCGACTGCGGGAGTAACTGTGCTACGGTCCTGGTGCATAAGTAAGCGTAATTTTGATGAGCATCCGAGGAACTGAAAAACCGAAGACTGCGGAGGAAAGGCTCACGGAGGCCGAGATCAAGCGACTCTATGAGCTGATGGTGAAAACCCGATTCTTCAACGAGAAGGCAACCAGCCTCCAGCGGCAGGGCCGAATTCATAACTTTCTCGGTTGCCTCGGCCAGGAAGCTGCCATCCTCGGCAGCGCGTGCGCTTTGGAGGCCAAGGACTGGATTTTCCCGAGTTATCGGGAGCATTCCATCCCCCTGCTGCGCGGAATCCGCCTCAAAGAGCTATTTAATCATCTAATCGGTAATGGGGCAGATCGGGTAAAGGGTCGGAATATTCCACCTGAGTATTCCTTTCGCGATGTCAACTGCGTGAGTATCTCCGCCCCGGTGGGCACCCAATTCCCTCAGGCGGTCGGCGTGGCCCGGGCCGCCAGGATAAAAGGGCACGACATTGTTACTATGGTCTACGCGGGCGAGGGAGCCACGTCAGAAGGAGACTTCCATGTAGCGTTGAACTTTGCAGGCGTATGGAATGCTCCCGTCGTCTTTTTTATCCAGAACAATGGTTGGGCAATCTCGGTTCCAGCCGGCCAGCAGACAGCCTCGGAGAGCTTTGCCATCAAAGCGGAGGCTTACGGCTTCAAGGGCGAAATCGTCGACGGCAACGACTTGACTGCCGTATATAAGACTTGCCTTCGGGCCGTAAAAAAAGCCCGCAAGGGCGAAGGGCCAACGCTGATTGAGGCGCGAACGTATCGCCTGGGCCCACACTCGACTTCAGACGACCCCAAACTATATCAAGATGAGATCGAAGTCATCGCTTGGAAGACGAGAGACCCGATCCTGTTGCTCGAACAATCGATGCGGAAGCTCGGCTACTGGTCGAAGGATTTTGGAGAGCAAATCCGGCAGCGTGCCCGACAGGAAGTGCAGGAAGCTGCGAATCAGGCGTTGGCCGAACCTTTACCCACCAGGGAGACGCTCTTTCAGGACGTCTACCATGAAATGCCATGGCATCTGCGGGAGCAGATGAAGGAATTCCAAGCCTAATGCGATGCTGGGCCAGCGTCACTAGGCACGAGTCCTCAATTGCGGCAACGATCCTTGCGGCCCCAGAGAGTTCCTAGTGTCGGCCTCCGAATGGGATGTGCACGTCCGGCTACTTTTGACCGTGTTCCTTGATCGTTCCGCAGTGCGGCATCGAGGATCCGTAATACGGATTCATCACCTGCCCGTCTTTTTGAATCCAGGATGCGCCCTTGTTATTGTCGGCCATGGGACAGAATGCTACGGCATAGCCTTTCGGAAGTTCCATCTTGATCAGTTGCTCAGAAAGGGACTTAAAGGCCGTCCGCATCGCCTCGATATTGTTCGTTTCCGCAGCCGCCTGTGCTAGCCTCTTAACCTCACCTTCGCCTTGGGTCGCCAAACTCGTCAACGCAGATTTCGCTTTTGCATAGTCATCTCCAACCAGCGCCTGCTGAGCTGAGATATACTTCTCCAACGCCGGCAAGTCTTTTTCCCCTGCTCCAGCCGTGCCCAAGATGTTGAGCAGCAAAAACAAGCCTGCGAAAACTACAGAATTGCTCCTCATTAAAGCCTCCTTTCCATTTTCGACAAAAACGAAAGCCAACTTCAAGAGTTGCCAGCCACGTATTCTATGAGTATACTCCAGCCCAAGGAGGAGAAATGGCAGACAAGAAGAGACTACTAGAACTAGCATTGAAAGGTTTGGAGTCAGAGCGTGCGCGAATTAATCAGGAAATTGCTGAGATTGCCCGAGAACTGGCCGGAGATGGGTCTATAAGACCAAAAACCACCAAGAGACGGCGCATGAGCCCCGCCCAGAAAAAAGCGCACTCTTTACGTATGAAAGCTTATTGGGCAGCTAAGAAGAAAGCTCAAAAACTAACCGCATCGTAACCATAAGATAGAACCGCAGACGGAGTGTCGAAGCAGTCTAAACGGTTGTAGTCCAACCTCGCAAGCGAATTGCCACTGAACCAAGTTGGATTTCGTGTCGAGCAAGCAGGTGCAAGAAGAGGAGACAATACAATCTCTCCAGCAGAAATTTGACGTCAACCTTGGAATCCCAGGCAGTTGCCGGATTTATCACGTCTAAGTAACTGCTGGCGCTGGAGCGCCGCCACTCGGTATCCAGTAATTTCGCAGTGTAGGATTTGTCATATCTTAGAATTTACGCTCCAAAGTGTTTGGCCATTTCAAGAAACTCTCAAACAAGTCGCCCTTCATTTTCACGTGATGATCCCAAAATGGCGATTTGGAGCGCCAAGACTATTTCCTATGCACTATCATTCCCCGCTGGCTATAGCCGCCTCCGCTAGGTCTGATATCATCTCAGCCAGACAGAGGGCGGCTCTTGGTTATTCCCTAAAGCGGAACAACGGACTTGCGGGAGAAACGATCCGCAAGGGTATAACTTATAAGCGGCGCGACAGCAGTCTTGCGTTATGTATCGAGTAGGGGTTGATATCGGCGGGACGTTTACCGACTTGCTTATGCTGGGACAAGATGGGCGCACTGTTATTGGCAAGACTCTAACCACTTCATCCGATCCAAGCCTGGCGGTAGAGACCGCGCTACGGCAAGCACTCGGCGAGGGAGTGACCAAGCCCTGTGAACCTGGAGAACTCATCCATGGAACGACGCTGGTGACCAATGTCATTATTGAGCGCAAGGGCGCGCTGACGGCATTACTCACGACGGCTGGCTTCCGTGATGTGCTGGAAATCGGTCGTGAAAAGCGCTATGAACTGTACGACCTGAATTTGGAACCTCCGCAGCCTCTTGTCCCGCGCTACCTTCGCTTCGACGTGCCGGAGCGCATACTGGCAGATGGCTCCGTTCTGCAACCTCTGGACGAAGCCTATGTCCAACGTCTAGTAACCGAGCTGCGCGACAAGGGTATTAAGGCAATCGGCGTATGTTATCTACACAGCTACCGTAACCCGGAGCACGAGCGGCGGACCGCTGAGATTATTTCCAAGGTAGCACCCGACATTCGAGTGTCTCTGAGCTCGGACGTGGTCTCTGAGATTCGAGAATTTCCGCGCACCAGCACAACCGTCGCGAATGTTTACGTACAGGAATTGGTGGCAAATTATTTGACCAAGCTTCAGCAACGCTTGGACAGCCTGGCCTTTGTCGGCTCCTTCTTTGTCATGCTCTCCAGTGGAGGTATCGCCACGGCAGAAACATCGGCGCGGTTCCCCGTTCGCTTGCTGGAGTCCGGCCCTGCAGCCGGAGCGCTGGCAGCTGCGCACGCGGGAGTTCGCTCCGGACACCCGAATCTGCTCTCGTTTGACATGGGAGGCACCACCGCCAAACTGTGTGTCGTAGAAAAGGGTCAACCGTTGAAGACGCACGAATTCGAGGTGGACCGGGTTTATCGCTTCAAGCGAGGAAGTGGGCTGCCGATTAAGATTCCAGTCATCGATATGATTGAGATCGGTGCAGGCGGCGGTAGTATCGCTCATAGCGACAGCCTTGGCCTGCTGAAGGTTGGACCCAAAAGCGCGGGCGTTGAGCCCGGGCCAGCATGTTACGGGTACGGCGGCGAAGAGCCGACAGTCACCGACGCTGATCTGGTGCTTGGCTACCTGGATGCAAAGTTCTTTCTGGGGGGGAAGATGCGCCTGGATGTGGAAGCCGCGCATCGCGCCCTTGATCGCCTGGCTAAGCCCTTGGGTCTCACCACAGAGCAGGTTGCCTGGGGCATCCACCAAATCGTCAATGAGAACATGGCAAACGCCGCTCGGGTACACCTTGGAGAACGCGGCAAAGACCCGCGCCACATGCCGCTGTTCGCTTTTGGCGGCGCCGGTCCGGTGCATGGCTACCGCGTAGCCGAAGTCCTGCATTTGCCGGCGCTCATATCACCCCTTGGCGCCGGCGTGGGTTCCACTTTTGGGCTTCTCGTCGCCCCACTGGCTTTCGATTTTGTGCGCAGCGCCTACAGCAGGCTGGACAGTCTGGACTGGGGCTTCGCCAATGCGCTCCTGCAAGAAATGGCGAGGCAAGGTCGCATGGTGTTGGAGAACTCCGGGCTTGCCGCATCTGAGATCTCATACCGGCGTAGCGCAGACATGCGCTATGCCGGTCAGGGCCACGAGGTATCGGTGCCAATCCCGAACCGAATCCTGGACGAGCGTGACATCCCCCCGTTGACAGCGGCCTTCGAGCAGATTTACCGCGAACTGTACGCGCGGGCGGGCCCGGATGTGCCCCTGGAGGTGATCAACTGGCGGGTTGTCGCCAGCGGTCCACAACCGGAAATGCACTTCCGCCCGACACCGGCTCGTACTGGTGAAACGGCTAAAAAGGGCTCAAGATTGGTGTACTTCCCCGAATATGGAAGCTTTGTAGAAACACCCGTTTATGACCGTTATGTCCTCAGATCGGGAATGAGCCTCCGCGGACCCGCCATCATCGAAGAGCGTGAATCCAGCCTCATCATTGGAGCCAGAGGCCAAGCCCGGGTAGACGAGTATTTGAACGTGATCGTGAAATTTGCTGATGCCTGAGATGCTCATTGATTCCGTAATCTTGGAGGTAATCTGGAACCGGTTGCTTTCCGTGGCTAATGAGCAGCAGGATGCGCTATTGCGAACTGCGTTTAGCACGATCGTCCGGGAGAGTGAGGACTTGGCTTGTGGTGTATTTGATCGACAAGGGCGCATGATTGCGCAGTCGTTGAGTGGAACTCCTGGTCATATCAACTCCATGGCTACATCAATGCGGCACTTCCTCGTTGCTTATCCGCAGGAGAGATTGGCGCCGGGCGATGTGCTGATCACAAATGATCCATGGATGACAGCCGGCCAGATCAACGATATTACGGTTACAACCCCAATCTTTAAGAATGGCCGCATGGTAGCCCTGTTTGCCAACACTTGCCACGCCGCGGATATCGGCGGTCGTATTTTATCTGCGGAAGCGCGGGAAGTGTACGAAGAAGGCCTGCGGCTGCCGATTATGAAACTATTCGATTGCGGCAAGCCAAATACGGTTCTACTGGAGATTGTAAAGGCCAATGTGCGCCAGCCAGACGAGGTCCTCGGCGACTTCCATGCACAAACGGCATGTAACGATGCGGGAGGCCGCGCGCTGCTGGAAATGATGGAGGAGTTCGGCCTAGAAAGCTTGGATGCAGTTGCCGAAGAGATTGTCTCTCGTTCGGAGGCCGCTGTTCGAAACCATATCCGTGAGCTTCCGGACGGCGAGTACCACAGTGAGACCTGGAGCGACGGCTTCGAAGAGCCGATCGTTATCCGCTGTTGTTGCCGGATGGCGGGCGACGAAATCTCAATTGATTTTGCCGGATCATCCCCCCAGAGCTCTCATGGGATCAATGTCGTGCTCAATTATACGCATGCTTATGCGAGCTTTGCTGTCAAGGCGGCAGTATATCCGGAAGTGCCCCATAACGAAGGGAGCTTCCGTCCAGTACATGTTACCGCGCCGCCTGGCAGTATTTTAAACGCCATTGACCCAGCGCCAGTGGCCAGCCGCCACGCCATGGGACACTTCATCCCAAGTGCCATCTTCGCTGCGCTGGCGGAGGCCCTTCCCGGCCGCCTTGTGGCACCCGGCGCGGACCCGATCTGGCTTAGCGTATGGCGCGGAAACAATCCTTCGTTTACCATCTCGATATTTCAGGTCGGCGGTATGGGTGCACGCCCGACCAAAGATGGCATTAACGCGATTGGCTTTCCAAGCGGCGTGGCTGGAGTGCCGGCGGAGATCATCGAAAGTCTCTCACCGCTGGTGATGCGCCGTCGGCAACTTCGCCCGGATTCGGGTGGCGCCGGCATGTGGCGTGGCGGCTTAGGTCAACTTACCGAGTTCACCAAACGGGCCGAGGGCCGCTGGAGCGTGAGTTGTATCATAGACCGCACGAAGTTTCCCGCCCCAGGTCTTTTTGGCGGAAAACCCGGCGCTCGCGGTGAATTCATTCTGGACACCGGGGCTCGTCCCAACCCCAAGGAGCAGGTAGACCTTCAACTCCACCAGGTCGTTCATCTCAATACTCCAGGAGGCGGTGGTTATGGAGATTCCTTTGCACGCGACCCCGAGCGTGTTCGCCAAGATGTCATCGCTGGCTACATCACCCCTGAAGCAGCTAGAGATTGCTATGGCGTTATCGTCCGCTTTACAAGTAGGGAAGGTCAGCTCGTTCGACTTCCAGACCAGTGGGTGATTGACGAGGCTGCCACAGCAGAGTTGCGACGGGCCACATTGCGGCCCACCGGCGAGTGATGATCATGATGCAGGAACATCATCATTCGGGGCCTATCCTAAGAAAATTATGCGAGACCAAAGTGTTAGTGCTAGAAAGTGCCGCGGTTTCCCTTGACTGCAGGAGTATAATGCTGCTCCAACTCTGATGCTTTGAGGCAACGCAAAACTGCATTGTTTACATCCAAGGCATATCCTCCAGTGAGACACCCCCAACTTCCACCACCGAGAATGGAACCTTGACCGACGCTAGTAGATCGCATAAAGCAGTAGTCGTGAAAGACGTCGATGGCCACGAGATCAAAATTCGCTGGCACAAGCAAATTAGCCGTTATCAGTGGATTGTCCTTTTCGTCGCGTGGTTTGGATTTATGTTCGATCTTATGTGGCATTTCTGGTTTTCTACCTGGGAGCCTTAACTATCATACCCGTTACTCTAGTATTCGCTCGAGAGACTAAGTCCCTCGATTCATAAGTACGGTAACGTTTGCTGGTGGAGCTTGCGAGACGAGATCCAGGAGCGATGAGGAGGCGATGCAGCGGACATCGGCGACAACGTGCGACGCCGAGATCGCCCGCAACCCCCACCAGCCCGGAGGGTTGCGGCGGGATGGCCCCGCTTTCTTTGTCGCTCCTCCTCGCCAATGAGCCCTGCATTGACTTGTCGTCGCTTCGCGAAATCAGGGCCATCGCGCTCGCAACAAACGTTATCGTATTTATGAATCGAGGTACGAAAGGACAGGCACTGCAACAATCGTCGCCAAAACGAGATTGGAGGCACTTATGTTTAAAGGTTACGATTTCATGAACATCGACCCGCTGTTCTCTGATGAAGAAAAGATGGTGCGGCGGACGGTCAGAGATTTTGTAGAGGACCGCGTACTGCCGATTATTGAAAAGCACAACCGGGAAGCGACCTTTCCGATCCATCTGGTCAAGGAGATGGCGCAGCTTGGATTCTTAGGGGCTAATCTTCAAGGATACGGTTGCGCCGGGATGAGCAATGTCTGCTACGGACTCATCATGCAGGAACTGGAGAGGGGAGACAGCAGCTTGAGGAGCTTTGCCTCCGTACAAGGTTCACTGGTGATGTATCCCATTCACACATTTGGATCGAAGGAGCAGAAACAGAGGTGGCTGCCACGATTGGCGGCGGGAGAGGCGATTGGCTGCTTCGGACTGACCGAGCCGGATTTTGGCTCCAATCCGGCGGGTATGCTCACTCGCGCACACAAGAGCGGGGACGGGTACGTACTCAACGGCTCGAAGGCGTGGATTACCAACGGCAATGTCGCCGACATCGCGGTGGTGTGGGGCCGTTGTGACGACGACAAGATCCGCGGTTTTCTAGTAGAAAAGGAAACTCCTGGATTTGAGGCTCGAGAATACAAGAACAAGTGGTCGCTGCGTGCCTCGGTTACTTCTGAACTGATGTTCCATGATTGCAGGGTGTCCGGAGATGCACTGCTATCTGGGACCGATGGCTTAAGGTCTGCCTTGATGTGTTTAACCCAGGCTCGCTACAGCATTGCCTGGGGAGCCGTAGGCGCAGCCATGGCCTGTTATCATTCGGCGTTGGAATGGGCGTTACAGCGGAAACAGTTCTCTAATAAGCCCATTGCTTCTCACCAACTGGTTCAGGAGAAACTGGTGTGGATGCTCACTGAGATTACCAAGGCGCAACTGCTTTGCTATCACCTGGGAAGATTGAAAGATCAGGGCAGGGCGACTTCTGCTCAAGTGTCTCTGGGAAAGCGCAATAATGTCTACGTGGCGCTGGAAGTGGCGCGTATGGCGCGTGATCTGCTGGGCGCCAATGGAATTGTCGACGATTACCCGGTTTTTCGCCACATGTGCAATTTGGAAACGGTAAAGACCTACGAAGGGACCCACGATATACACACGTTGGTCCTGGGCCAGGAGATCACAGGCATTCCGGCGTTTGAGTGATTCCAACGCAAGAGCCTATCACGACTCAACCATGAAGGTGGCATCGATCCAAATGAGGATAGGGGATGACGATAAAGAGACCAATCTCCGCAAGGCCGAAGAGCTCATCGACGGCGTCCAAAACGCCGATTTAATTCTGCTGCCTGAACTCTGGGCCATCGGATATTACTCTTTTGATCTTTACGCGAGCGCCGGTGAAAGTTTGGACGGTGAAATCGCGGCGCGTATGAAGGGAAAAGCCCGTCAGAAAGGTTGCTTCATTTTTGCCGGAAGTTTACTGGAGAGATCTGACGAGCAGATATACAACACGAGTGTCTTGATCGATCCCGAAGGAGAAATCGTCGGCAAATATCGCAAAATCCACCTTTACGGACACAATTCCTCCGAGAATAAACTCTTGCAAAGAGGAACTGATATTGTTGTTGTTGAAACCAAGATGGCATGCTTTGGCCTTTCTACTTGCTACGATTTGAGATTTCCCGAACTTTACCGCAAATTAGCGCTCCAGGGCGCAAATGTGTTCTTGGTTGCATCGGCCTGGCCGTATCCGCGCCTCGAGCACTGGTTGATGCTCAATCGTGTGAGAGCTTTGGAAAACCAAGTATTCCTAATCTCTAGCAATTGTGTAGGGACGAATCGTCAAAAACAGTTTCTTGGACACAGTATGGTGATAAACCCGTGGGGAACGATCGTGACAAGCGGTGGCGATTTAGAATGCATCTTGCAAGCGGAGATTGATGTCAAGATGGTAGAAGAGGCACGCGCAATGTTTCCCGCTTTTACAGACAGGGTGCTGGAAGTATAACAAGAACGAGACGCACATGAAATTCGGAATAACTCTTCCGTCTTTTACATGGCCTGGCATGGATTGTCCAATGGCCCGGCGCATCACCGTAGACATGGCCAGACGAGCCGAGGAGCTGGGATTTGACTCTCTTACCGTATGGGACCATATGCTGAGCGCCCCAGGACTTTACGGTGGTTCCTGGTTGGATCCCCTGGTCGTGCTCGGAGGTGCGGCGGCGGTAACCAAAACGATCCCCATCGGCACACATATCCTGGTGGTCCCCATCCGCCATCCCGTCCTGTTGGCCAAAGAACTGGCGACCATAGATTCCATCTCCGGAGGACGTCTCTTTCTGGGAGTCGGACCAGGATGGAATGAGCCGGAGTTCACCTCGATGGGCATCGCCATGCGGGAGCGCGGCCGCCGCACCGATGAGATCCTCGACGCCCTTAGGCTGCTCCTGACTCAAGACAACGTCTCCTTCCATGGCGAGTTCTTTCACTTTGATAACGTCACGATCGAGCCTCGACCCAAGAAATATTTCACCATCTGGGTAGCCGGGGGCTCGCGTGTTCCCGATCCACTTTCCCCTGACAAACCATACATGGTCAAAACCGTGCTGGAGCGCATCCTCAAACACGCAGATGTATTTACTTGCCGCGCCTCTGGAAAAACCGAATGGGTTGCGCGCGATTTCGATGCAGTGAAGCAATATCTACAATCCGCGGGACGAGATCCCAACACTCTTGGCCTGGCTCACGTACAGGCTGGATATCTCGTAGACACGGCTGACCGAGAGAAAGCTCTCTCGCTGCAGCGCAGACCGATGCAGACCATGATGGGCTCTCACCGAAGTTGGGAACATCTGCAGGAGTGCTACATGGTAGGCACCTTCGATGATATTGTAGCGCGCTTGAAATTTCTGGAGAGCAAGGGTCTAGAACACGTGACAATCCACCCTGCGGCGCCCGAAATGGAACAGCTTGATTTGTGGATGAAGAAGATCATCCAACCAAATTTCAGAGGAAGGGATCGGCCTCAGGTGGCTAATTATCACACGCGACATTAGGTTAGTAAGCCGGTGCGGTCCCGCTTCTCTCTCCTGTGAAATCGAAATTCGTTCAGACGAGTGAGATGATGATAGGAACCAAACCTCGTGGCGTCTTCCTCTGTCAATCGGTCAAGTGGTTCCGGCGCATCACCGTTTGGGTCATCAAATCGACGGAGCGTCTTGTACAGGGTTGAGCGCTCTACCGGAGTCCGGCCAGCGTCCCGGATGCAGCGCCGAAGATCGCTCGGCCGAACCATCTGTCCATAACTTGCGCCGGCCGCCGTCGAGATACTCTCATTAATCAACGTGCCTCCTAGGTCGTTCGCACCGGCAGCTAAGCAAGCCTGCGAAAGCTTCATTCCTTCCTTTACCCAGGAAACCTGGAGATTGGGAATGTCTCGGTTGAGTACGAGACGACTGACGGCGTGCATCTTGAGCACTTCCATTCCAGAGGCTCCGGCTCGTACGCCCTTGACCAGACCGTCCCGGTACAAGGGCGCCTCCCAAGGAACAAAGCTCAGCGGCACAAATTCGGTGAATCCTCCCGTCCGCCGCTGCAAGTTACGAAGTAGAAGAAGGTGTCTGGCGCAATGACGCCCGGTTTCGAGATGACCATACATGATCGTGGCGGTAGTCGGGATGCCCAGCGAATGCGCAGTGGTGATCACTTCGATCCACTGGGCAGTGTTAATGCGACCGGGAGAGATCCTGTTGCGGAGCTCGTCGTCAAGAATCTCGGCGGAAGTTCCCGGTAGACTGCCGATTCCGGAAGCTTGTAATTCGGTTAGGTATTCCTTGATGCTCATGCCGGAGCATTGCACTCCGTAAAGGACCTCCTCTGGCGAGAACGCGTGAATATGGATTTGAGGAAGTGCCTCTTTGATGGCGCGGCAAAGTCGGAGGTAGAGGTCTCCTTCCATATCCGGGGGAAGACCTGCCTGGATACAGACCTCCGTCGCCCCATAGCGCTCCGCCTCACGCGCCCGACGAATGATTTCTTCCTCGGGAAGATAGTATCCCTCCTGGCTGCGATGAGTTCTGCTAAACGCGCAAAAACTGCAGCGTTTAATGCAGACATTGGTGAAATTGATGTTGCGGTTGACCACATAGGTGACGACGTCTCCCACTTTTTCCCGGCGCAGATGGTCAGCCGCAATCAGAAGGGCGAGAAACTCAGCTCCAGTCACGGAAAATAGCCATGTGACTTCTTCTTCCGTCAAATCCCGCTCTTCCAAGGAGCGCTGAAGAATCTGGGCCGCTTCAGAGCTGATTTCGCTCAGGAGCTTTTCAATGCCGATCAAATCTTTCACTCCTCTGATTCATGTAAAAGCCAGATACCCCTGCGGATCAGCCTCGCAGCGAAGTCGCCGGAGCAGGTGTTCGGGCAGATAGTGATCGTTCTCCACAATGTACTCGGGATAAACAGGAAAGCGGGCTCGCAGCTCAAATCCCGCGGTGTCCATCTCCCTGCGCATTCGGGCAATGTGCGGCCAGGGCGCTTCTGGATTGACATAGTCGATGGTCACCGGCGAAATCCCTCCCCAATCGTTGATCCCGGCATTCAGGTAGATCAAGTATGAGTCATTGCCATCATCGGACGCCAGGTTGGGCGGCACCTGGATATTCATCTCACCGCCGAAAATAATTCTCGCCGTTGCCACCACTTGAAGCATCTCTGCCAGCGAGGCCTCGCGGGCGTGCTCCATCGGCGTGCCTGGCTTGGCACGGAAATTCTGAATAATCACCTCCTGGATATGACCATATTGCTCTTGAAGATCCCGGATGGCAAGCAATGCCTCTACGCGTTCCTCGACCGTCTCGCCGATCCCAATCAAAAGACCGGTCGTAAATGGAATCTTCAGCTCTCCTGCTAAACGAAGCGGCCTCAACCGTACTTCTGGCCTCTTGCTGGGAGCATACTCGTGAGGCCCACCGGCTTGACTTAAGCGTGCACTGCTGCTCTCCAACATCAGCCCCATCGAGGCGTTGACCTGCTTGAGATCTTCGAGTTCGGAGCGACTGAGCGTTCCGGGATTACTATGGGGATAAAGAGCGGTTTCTTGGAGCACTAATGCGCACATATCGCGCAAATATTCCAGAGTGCTGTCATAACCATGTTCTCGCAGCCAAGATCGTGCTTCAGGATAGCGTTGCTCCGGCCGTTCCCCAAGCACGAACAGCGCTTCACGACAGCCCGACCTCTCACCCGCTCGCGCGACCGCCAGCACCTCCTCCGCACTCATGTACAGGTGTTCCCCTTGCTGTGGGCTTTGCCTGAAAATACAGTAACCACAAAAGTCACGGCACAATCGCGTGAGAGGAATAAACACTTTCGGGGAGAAACTCACCACGCGACCTTTTTTTTTGTCGCGGATCGTACGGGCGGCGGCACACAATTCGTCCACATTCATGCTCGTATCAATCGCCATGTTGCCGGCTTTCATGCGTTCTCACCGTTCCTGCTCGGCATGCCCGGAGTGACCAACGACCCAGATATTTACGTTACTCATGCTCAAGGCCTAGCACTCGGTATCGAGCGAACTTGATTTTGTACCGGCGGTTGATCATGACGGCCAATAGAGTCATTGCTTCAAGCGCGCGACAGGCGCGCAGCGGGCCAGCATCGATCCAGCGCAGTCCCGGAATTTTAGATACCACTTCGAGCGTATGCTCTTTAGCCTCAACAGAATCGGAAGAAATAAAATCGTCGCATTCTAACCCTATATCTCGTTTCACGAGCAAATGCGCCGGCAAAGTCTTAAATGCCGCCACCAAGGGCACACGGTCCGGAAGCCGTCCGCGAATATATTCCGCTCCTGAGCCTTCACCTAAGTCCAGCAGGCGTGGTCCCTTATCGAAAACCACGGGAACGGTGACGTCAACCAAGATTTGATTCGAGGAAAACTGGTCGCGATACTGCTGCAAAACCGAATCCACGTGGACGAAAGGCACGGTAAGGAACAACAGATCTGAGTTCGCCACCAAGGTACGATTGTCCACTCCTGCAACTCTTTCCTGTCCCAACTGCCGGTTAAGCTCGCCAGCTACCTGCTGTGCTCGTTCCAGCGAGCGGGAGCCCAAAGCTATCTGCAGACCCGCCGCCGCTAAACGCAGCGCGATGCCTTGTCCCTCCGTCCCGGTCCCGCTGATCATTCCGATCTTACATTCCTGCTTCATTCTGCTATTTCGATAAAGTCCAGACCCCTGCGTCGATGCCAATCGCTGGGATCCGCCAGATACTCCTTCACCTGAGCTAGCGCTTCAGAAGATAGCAAGCTGAGTGCGCGCCCCGTCTCCAGGCAGCGAGAGATTCCCACCAAAGAATGCAACTTCACGCCGACACGCGCCAGACTCGCTTCGCCCCCCTGTTCGCGGTCGACCAAAACCAGGCAACGAGAAATCATGCATCCCGCTTCTCTGATCGCCTCAATGAATGACAGCTTGCTTCCTCCATCGGTAATCAGATCCTCAAAAAGCAGAACTTCACCTTTTGGCACGCCTTCCAGACGACTCCCGGTACCGTGTTCCTTTTTTTTCTTGCGCACATACACGAAAGGCTTGTCCAATCTTTCCGCCAACCAAGCGCCAAAAGGGATTCCCGCAGTTTCGCCACCAGCAATACAGTCGGCAGCGATCTGGCGCTCGTGATACAGGCGTTGAGCAAAGCTAACAATGACACTGCGCGTGCCCGGATAGGAGATCAAAAGACGACAGTTAATGTAGAGAGGTGTGAAATTCCCGGAGGACAATTGAAAGGGTTCCGTGCTGCTGACCTGGATCGCCCGATGCTCCCACAACAATATTGAGATCAGTTCCCCTATTTTCTGATCCAGTCTCATGAGGCTCGCTTGTATCAAAAATCTGATCTGATTTAAAGTGAGTGTAAATTTTACCCCACGGGCTCCGTAACTCTTTCTTGCATTCCGACCCCTCTGTGTACGGCAAGACTTGGTTGAGAGAAGAAATGCGTTTAAAAATTTTTGGGTGTTCTTTGGCATGTCGATTGCTATCACCCACTTGAATAGTTGTAGACTCGGGCCCTTCCAGGGACTAGAGGTACAGTCCCCGCAAGAGCCCCTATCGACGAGCGAGGCAGCCTACCCCTGGGCAATGCCACAGCGGAGCGCAAACACTCCAAACCGGGATGGCCCTCATCGTCGGCCCGCGGAGGCACCATGAAAGTTCGAGAAATTATGAGCGTCAATCCAAAGTCCTGCAGACCTGAAACCAACCTAGCCGCAGCAGCGATGATCATGTGGGAGAACGACTGCGGCGTGGTTCCCGTGGTGGACGACAAAGGGAAAGTAACTGGAATGATAACAGATCGCGATATCTGTATCGCCGTGGCTAGCAAGCACCGGCTGGCCTCAGAAATTCCAGTGAGCGAGCTCATATCGGGAAGAGTTTATAGTTGCGCGCCCGATGACGATCTGAAGGCCGCGCTCAAGACCATGGAAGAGAAGCGAGTGAGGCGTCTGCCTGTGGTCGACAAGGCGGGCGTGCTCCAAGGGATTCTCTGTATGAATGATATCGTCCTTCAGGCCGAGGAGATCAGAGGCAAACAGGTCCCAGAGCTTTCCCTCGAGGACGCCATCCGAGTGCTCAAGGCGATCGACCGGCACAGGATTCTGAAGCCGGAGAAAGAACTCCAGCGGCCCAAGACAGTTGCGGTCGCCTAGCCTAACTTCGTCACCAAGCCGGCAGCCTCAGGACTTGCAAGGATTGTTGCTGACCCTTGAGTCACCAACGGCGCATCCAATTGTATGCAAGTATCCAACTTAGTAAATCTTGCTCTTTGCCCGCTGTAAATTCTTACCGCAGGAGGCGCACCCAATCGCCTGACGTTCGACCAATTCAATCGAATATCAGCAAAAACCGCCATCGTGCGTTGCTTGATCCCATCCGGGAGAAATGTGGCTCGGCAAATGCACAAGGGAGGGGAAAAACCTACCAATTTCTCGACAGCCGGGGGCCACCGCGCCCCCGGCGCAATGATTGGCAGCGGACAGGTGTTCCGACACGCCAAGCGCAAAGTTACGAGCGTGAGGCCGACTATTTTTAACTGCAAACAGACGGTTCATCGGCTGCATCAGGCTGGACGACCTGTTTGATCGCTCTCAATGCCGCCAAATGGAGATGGCCGTTGGACGCGATAAGACCTTTATTGCGAGTCAGCGACCGACCGGTGGTAAAATCCAATGGGCAGCCTTCCAGATCCGTTAAACGGCCCCCGGCTTCTTCCACAATTAGAGAGCCCGCAGTTTGATCCCAAATCCTTTCATGATAGCCGTTCCTGGTGAGCCGGAAGAGGAGGTCGGCTGCTCCTGCCGCCAGCACCGCGTACTTGGCCTGACTATCCATGAGTACTAACGGAGGGGCCACTTCCAGGACACGAACCAGTTCATTGATTTGTCTCACATTCGTATGTTCATCTTCATAGGATCGGAGCAATCGCGCCTGGCTAGGATCACTACAACAAGAGACGTGAAGACGCTGAAATTCTGTACGGTTCAACGGAGTACTCCACGTTCCATGATCTCGAACCGCAACCAGCAACGATCCCGAATCCGGGCTGGCTTCTCCGCGACCACTCAGCAGACTCGCTCGTCCAGACTCGATCAGCAGCCGAGGACAGCCGAGGATACCAATCTGAACCTGTCCGCTTACCACCAAAGCTAGAGCCACCACGTACTGGTCACCCCGTAGAAATCCCTTCGTGCCATCGATTGGGTCTAGCGTCCAGAACCGTTCACCTGGTGAACCACGACCGTGGTCGATCCAATCTAAAATGTTTTCCGGTGTAGCGCTGGGACGAAGGCGGCTTACAAACTGATGAACCATCGCCAGGACCGCACCCGCCTGTGGCGCACGCAGGGGGGAAGAGTCCTCCTCGGCCAACAGTGGATCGTCCGGGAACGCGGTCGCCAGAAGGTACCCCATCACAGCCTGGACCACATAATCGGCAACCGTTACAGGAGAGCGATCTTCTTTGGCCAACGCGTCACCATTCATCTCACACTGAATCTGCCGCGCCAGACAGGTGGTTTCCTTCACGGCTTGCAAGGCAAACCGAACTTCAGGGATCCGGAGGTCGAAGGTCATCTTCCCAATCCGATCACCTCAGCCAATCTGAAAGAGACCGGCGGTCAGTTCCCGACAGAACACAGGCATTCGAGCCAGTTCCGCGGTTACCAGGTCATGCATGACGCCAGAGACATCTGAAAGGCGAACTCCGGAATTGAGGTGCCCTTGCACATAAACGACTTCAGGTTGGTCAACAGGTTTGCCAATCTGGCTACACAGCCACACGATAACTTCTTCCAAGCCGCGTATCTCGGTTTGGAGCTTATGAGCCAGTGAATACGCAAGTACATTGTAGATTTTTCCGACGTGACTCATGGGATTCTTCCCTGCTGCAGCCTCCGATCCCGCGGGACGGTTGAACGAGATCAGGCCATTGACGCGGTTGCCCCTACCCACTTCCCCAGAATCAGCATCCTCAGCAGAAGTGCCCAAGACAGATGAATAGATTCCAACCAGACCGACTCCAGGCCGATCGATAGGATTGAGCCTCAGCTTCAACTCATCCAGCGCGTCCAGCCGACTCTGTAAGTAGGCCAGAACCGCTTCATAAATCCTTGCCTTACTTCCGAAATATTTCCTTTCGCTCTCCAGATACCTTTCTATCAAAGGCATCGCGACTGTAAGATGCAAACTTCTGCCGGTCCGCACACCCATCACCTTGACATCTTCTCCCGTTTCCGCAAATTGCTTTTTGAAGCTCTCCGAGTTCAAATAGCGTTCGGTCTCTAATACCAGACGCTCAGTCTCACTTAGAGGAGCATAGCCCACTGCGGCAGAGGTGTCGTTGGCGCCGATCACGCCGTCGGCGCGTCGGTACAAGTCCGCCAGCGCTTCCGATCCCGGCTTTAGCTCTACTTCATAATGTAAATGGCGATCGGGATCAACGTGGCGTAGGTTCTTTCGCACCCAGCCCTTGGCCGCTTCAATCGCGATGCTCTCCACATCTATTTTCTGTTCCGCCCAAAATGAGGTGGCCCGATCCCCAAGGATGAGGCGCATCGGCTCTAAAATGCGGCCTCCGCCCCATCGATGTTCTGCCCGACCCGCGATCAAAAGCGCTTTATCGCAGTTATAGTGAAGCATACCGCCTGCTTGCTCCAAATAAGCCTTCGATAGAGCCTGCGATACATTCTCCATAATACCGTCACACACTGTATCGGGATGACCCGTTCCTTTTCGCTCCACAATCTCCACTTCAAGCTCGCTGGTCTTCAGTCCTTGCGCCTGCTCGATATATATCCGGTTCATGGCTCTATTCCTTAGAGATACCCCTGTTCCCGCAGTTTTTCCACTACCCTGCGAGCGGCCCTGGCCGGATCCTCCCACTCTCCGGAAACCACCACTTCAGGATTTTCGGGAGGTTCGTAGGCCGCCTGCAAGCCGGGAATCATCGTTGCCTCCCCCACCTCGGCCTTACGGTAAATCCCCTTCGGATCTCTGGCCATACATATGTTCAGAGGGCACTCAACAAAAACTTCGATAAACCTTGTGATGCGCTGCCGGGCGCGATCCCGATAGACGCGCCGGTTAGCGGTGGCATCGAAGATCACAGAAATCCCGTGTTTGGTAAGAAGCTCTCCAACATAGGCCATCGCCCCATACAAGATTTCTCTCTCCCCTTCACTGTAAGTTGGATGAGGGGTAAGGATCTGGCGCAACGCGTCAGATTCTAACACCTCCGGCGCCGTTTCTCTGCAAGATAGCTCCCGGACCAAGGCCTTGGTGAGTGTAGACTTTCCAGAAGCCGGCAAACCGGTGATCCAGATTGCAAACCCCGGTTCCACGCTTAACTCCCACAATAGCGATTGACCTGCTCTGGATCAAAAGCTTGGGACTCAAGCACCGCCCGAGCAAAGGCAAATAGCTTTTGGCGCACGGTTTCTCTCAAGGTCGGATACCACACGGGGCTGGCCATGACGAGCGCTCGAAAGGCAAAAAATGGCGCGGCCACCTCTAGAATCTGCTGTTCACCACTCCCTTGCAAATAACGTTCCCAGAATCGACGAAACAGAATCTCCAGGTTTCCTTCCAGACGCTCGCCGCGCTGAAGCGAAAAGAACAGGTAGTTCATTGTCAAACTTGCGACATCGTCGGCCGGCTCACCCCACTCCCCGCGCGCGCGATCCAGAACGGTGAAGTCGGTTCCCTCACGAAACAATATATTCCAAGGGTGAAAATCTCCATGAACTTGGCGAAGTCGATGGGTATAAGACTTAAGCTTCCAACGCCAACGCACGCAGAAATGCTCGATCTCTTCCAGCAGTCTCGATGTTATAAAGCCAAATCGCGCCGGATAACCATCCAGAATGCCCATGATACATTCTCCGTGGCCAACCAATTCACGGACGCGACGAATATAGAGTTCCGGGTCGCGACCGCGCTCGCGGTGGATTTCAACCAAATAGTTGCACAGGGCATCCGCTCTAGCAGTATCCAGATCGGCGAGGCAGCCGCCATCTCGCAGGCGTTCGAGGTCATGGAAATACTCTTGACCGCTCACATATTCGTTTAAGATGAAGAACTCTCGCACGTCTCGTAAGGAGAGGAGTTCCCCTTCTTTACCAAAACCTCCTACATCCAGACTGTGGGCATGCTGAGGCAATTGGTTGTAAGTATGGTGACTCCAGAGTAATATCCGCGCTCGATCTGCCATATGCTGATGATCAAAAGGACCTGGACTGATCGTTTCCAGCACCACCGACTGACGCCGGCCAGAAACTTCGCATTCCAAACGAACCGGGACACCATAGCCATAACCTTTGAGCGCCTCCGACGAGCGCGGTTCCCCCAGCAAAGACACACCCAGAAGTCGGACACGCTCCCTGAAGACGGACGATAGATAGACCTGCAATTTACTTTCATCCAACTCGAACATTTTCACCTCAGCCTCACGTCCACTCGGGAAGCGCCTGCTTACGTTCTGCAGGGTCCCGGCCGGCCAGCCCAACCCCGTCGATGCGAGCGCCACAATCCGGGCACTGAGAATCTTCCATGTAACTTTCCAACACCGAAAGTCCGTATCTTGAGATCAAGACTCGTTCGCACTGGTAGCAATAACTGCTTTCGCCTACCTCCCCTGGAACGTTGCCTAGGTAAACATACCGGAGCCCCACGTCCAAACCGATCTTCCGGGCCTTACGGAGAGTGCTCACAGGAGTCCTTGGCGTATCGACCATTTTGTAGGCGGGATAGAACTGACTAATATGCCAAGGGATATCGTCGCCCACGCTCTTGAGGAACTGAGCAATCTGCCTCAACTCGCGGTCGGAGTCATTGCAACCAGGGATGACCAAGGTAGTGACCTCAATCCAGATTCCCAGTTCCTTGTACCTTCGGATCGAGTCCAGCACAGGTTGCAACCTGGCGCCACAGATCTTCTTATAGAACTCGTCTGTGAACCCTTTGAGATCGATGTTGGCCGCGTGAAGATACGGCCGGATGGTAAGCAGCGCTTCAGCGCCGATATACCCATTAGTGACAAACACATTCTTCAGCCCTTCTTTGGTCGCACATCGCGCCGTATCATATGCCAGTTCAAAAAAGACGGTCGGCTCAGTATAAGTGTAAGCAATCACCTCACAGCCAGAGGCTTTCGCCGCCTGCACGATTTGTTCGGGAGTGACCTTTTCCCCAGGAATTCCTCCCTCAAACCGAGAGCGGATTGGCTGGAGATCCCCCCAAAGAACTTCCGCCTTGTGGCGGTGAGCCCTTTTTGGATATTGCGCAATTTCATAGTTCTGGCAGAAAAAGCAACGGAAATTACATCCCACCGTCGCAACAGAATATGCTCTCGCGCCGGGATAAAAATGAAAAAGTGGCTTCTTCTCGATCGGATCAATTTCTCGCGATACCACCCGATCGTGGACGAGGGTATAGAGTTGTCCGCCATGGTTGACCCGGACTCCGCAAACACCCGGCCTCCCCTCCCCTATACTGCAGAAATGGCTACAGAGGGTACACCGGACTCGGTCGCCGGCCAGTTTCTCGTAGAAAAGTGCCTCCCTCATAATTGGATACGCGCCTTATTGTACCCGCCTTTTTGCCTCCTCAAACAATGTGAGAAACCTTCCTTTGTGTTAGAGGACGTCACTAGGATTTCGGGCTTCACCACAGAGAGTTCGGGTCGGCCTCATTTCCGCGATCGTTCATTCACAGTCTGCAGCGCAAACATCGTGCCAGAACGCGATCGAAGATCGCGTATTCGCTGTCTCTCGCGAAAGTCCCTTACGCGCAAACCAATCGCTCGATTCAGCAAGGTTGAGACAGTAAAAATTACCGGAAGGACATGGAGCTCAGTTAACGATTTTGGGATGGGGCAGCCACCTTAACCTTCAATCAATAGAGGATATTCTTCTTTGGATAGACTCTTGCGTGCAGCCGTTCTTTCTAGGCAAACGGCCTACGGAGGAGCTATGTTGAAAAACTTCACTTTTCTATCCATCTCAGCAGCATTTCTGAGCGTGTTGATTGGCTTTATCGCGCGAGTCCAGGATTCGCGCATTTTCATATCTACGCGTAGCTGGCTCCTCGCGGGCGCTTTTTTCTTGCTGGTTGCGATTTGCTTTGAGCTACTATCGATTGACCAGCACCTGGAAAAACCTCGTACCTAGCAGGAAAATCCCTTACTCGTTCCCATGAGTCAAGCCGTCAGCAGGTTTCAGCCCTTGCTCCGTTCGCCCCAGGAACAGGCAGGCGGGCACCGACAGTCAGGTCGGCAGGAGGTTTTTAGTCCCTGTGCCACGACACGCGGGCGAGCTCATTTTCATGAGAGAAATCATAGCGTACTTTGCCACTGAAGGCCTTTTCCAACGCATGACCAAGTCGTTGCGCAAGGTGTTGCGTGGTCGTTGAAACAACGAGCCGACCGCTCTCATCCGTTTCCCATTTCATGATCCGGGCCAACGGATTATCCTCAGCCGCTCGATCAGCTTCGTTTCTAAGAAGTCGGCGTACTTCGTTACGGTGCGTTTCCAGGAAAGCACCCTCCAGATAGAGAAAGCCACGCGGAATCCCCACCTTTTGCTGTTGGCAAGCTGGACAGACGACAGCTTGCGCCGGATGCCAGTGCTTGTGTTTGCGATTCCCTTTCCGAACCTCGGCGGCAGCCACCCAACGTCGGTCGGAGTAAACTGCACCGCACACATTGCACACTTCTGGTTCCACAGGGGCACGCGGCGTATGGTGGCGTCCCGCCTCGTGATCCACACGCTTGGTGAAGGTGGCGTTTGTATATCGCTTACGGCTTCGCATGCAACCTCCTTCTGAAACTTAACCGCCCTTCGAATAAGCAATAAATGGGCCGACCCTCCTGCCTTCGAATCGGCAAGATTCGCCGACCGGAGTGGACTTTGAATTGCTTAATTCCCTTCGCATTGCGCGCCAAGACACGCAAGGAAATCCGATACCGAACGATGTCCAAAAAATCGATCCGTTCACAAGACCTGGGAATCAATTTAAAATCCAAACACGAGGAAGACCTCTTTAGATGGTTCTTAGCTTGCCTCCTGTTTGGCAAGCCGATCCAACAAAAAGTCGCACAGCACACTTACTTTGAGTTCGTCAGGGAAGGACTCGTGACTCCTGACGCCATCCTCAAAGCTGGCTGGGACAAACTGGTCGAAGTGCTCGACCGCGGCCATTATGTACGCTACGATTTCTCCACCGCAGCAAAACTTTTGCACATCTGCAGGGAATTAGAGGACCGATACGGCAGCGTCACCGGCCTTCTCGAACAGTCAGAAAACAGAAAATCCTTGATCCGGCGTCTGCAGCAGTTCGATGGAATAGGACCGGTGACCACTCGTATTTTCCTTCGCGATGTCGGGCCGATATGGTTTCAATAAATTTTCCAAGAATGTTGGAACTATACTGCCCGACGCTGCAGAGACGGTTGTTTAACTGGCCTCCGTCGGCGTCAACAGCGACTTCAACCCCCGTATCTGGCCGGCGCGGCGGAGCTTGCGCAGTGCCTGCTTTTCAATTTGACGAATTCTCTCTCGAGTCACCGAGAATCTCTCTCCCACTTCCTCCAGCGTGCGTTCACTGTCATCCCCAATTCCAAAACGCATGCGGATAACCTGCTCTTCTCGCGGAGTCAGCGTTTGCAGCACCACTGCGGTTTTCCCCTTCAGGTCACTGGTAAGAACTGACTCAACAGGAGAAACGGCACGACGATCCTTGATAAAGTCACCCAAGTGATCGTCTTCCTCTCCGATAGGCGTTTCTAAAGAGACCGGCTCTTGGGCAATCTTCAACGTCTCTTGAACCTTCCAAACAGGAAGCTCCAACTTCTTGGCAATCTCCTCCGACGTTGGTTCCCGCCCATATTCCTGCACCAAGCTGCGTGAGACTCGGACCACTTTGTTGATCGTCTCCACCATATGAACAGGAACACGGATCGTACGGGCCTGATCCGCAATCGCCCGCGTGATCGCCTGACGGATCCACCACGTCGCATAGGTGCTAAATTTATACCCCCGTCGATACTCAAACTTATCGACCGCCCTCATCAACCCAATGTTGCCTTCCTGAATCAAATCCAGAAACTGCAGCCCACGGTTCATGTACTTCTTGGCGATGGAAACGACCAGCCGCAGATTGGCCTCTACCATTTCCTTCTTGGCAATGTCGGCCTCCAACTCCCCAGTCTTGATTGCCGCGAGTGCCCGCTTCAACTCTGGCACGCTTTGCAGCGCCGATGCCTCAATCTCCTTCATTTCCCGTCGAATCTGTCGCAAACGCATCTTGATCTTCTTGTGCTCCTCCCGCGCTAGTGGACCTTTTTGCAGCCTCCGTAAGGTTAGCGACTCGCGTTGCAGAGCCAGTAGCCGGTTGACCCGCAACTTGATCAAGTCAGTCAAATGAGCGCGCGTACCTGCCGCCATCTCCAAATTGCAAATCCGATGGGCCATAGCAACACGCAAACGCGCCAACCGATAGAGGAATCTCTTGTAGGGGGAGGATCCTTTGCGCACTCTCTCCAGCTTCTTGCAAAGCCGAGCCGCTTCCGTTTGCAGCTCCACAATTCCTCCCACAACATGCAACACTCGCCGGCAGTGTTTCTCAGTAGCCTTGTCGCTGATCTCTTCTTCACGAAGCTGGATAAAATCTTTAAGTTCATGCTCACCCCGGCGCAGCGCCTCCCCTGTCTTGATGACGTCGTTGACCACTAGAGGACAGCGCGACAATGCCTTGAGCACGGTATTTTGGCCCCGCTCGATGCGCTTGGCAATCTCCACTTCCCCTTCCCGGCTCAATAAGGGAACCGCTCCCATCTCGCGCAGGTACAATCTAACAGGGTCGGTGTCTTGCCCCAGCTCTTCAAATTCAAGCTCCGATTCTTTCTCCTCCCACCCTTCCTCAGGGTGATCGGCTTTCCTTTGAGCGCCTGGAAGTCTGGTCTCCAAGCTCGCGATTTCATCGACCGCTCCCAATAAGCCAAACGCGCCCTCTGGAGCCACCAAAAACTGCCCAGGGTAACGCCGGATGTCGTCGCTCTCATCGAAGTGTTGCTTCTTTTCTTTGCTGAGGTCGATCAAATTTATTTTGCTCCTTCGTATCTACATTCTTAAGACGATCCAAAATTCTCTTCGGATCTGTGGTGTCCCGAGGCAAGCATTCAATGCATCCAGAGATTCGGGAAAGAAAACCACAAAATTTTAGATGCCAACGAAAGACAATAGTTTCCAAATATTTGGCAGACGGCGGTCCTGCGGCGTGCGATGGCCGGAAAAGCGTATCTCGGTTAAAAATCAAAAGAATGGGTAAATTTGACGATCAGAGATCGATCTAACTGGGTGACAGAGCCAGTCTTTATGCGAAAATCGTTGTAGACGACGAAAAGATTGTCGCCAGGTCGATAGATGTAGTTGAGCCGAAAGTTCACTCCAAACAAGTCGCCGGCGCTGTTGTACTGGACCAGGGTACTAGTCAACCATTTCCGGCTGAGCGCCAGGTTGAAACGATTATTCATCAGGTGGAAAACGACCGCTGCCTGCCCTGGCAACCTGATCCGGTTGATCGAATAGTCAATCTCAGTAGAAAAGCGCCGTCCCAGCTTTACCACCGGCTGTAGCATGATCAACTGGCGTCTTCCACCTTTGCCATAGTAGTCCTTTTCATGCCGGTACTGAAAACTGCCGCTCAACTTGCGGGCGGGATTGAAGACATAAGTAACTGGCAAATACCACCAACTGTAGCGCCCAGGTGGAACAATTAATCCGCCGGGAAGATACAATGGTTTCACCAAGTTCTCGATTTGGCGATGGGGTGGAGCCCGAAATTGGCTTCCATCTTGAAAGTTAATGAAGTTGTTCAAATGGATATGCTGCGTATTCAGTTGATCATCTTCCAGTCTGACAATGTGCTCCATGCGAAAGGAGAACTCGAACTGGCGGATCTTCTTGCTTTGGCGGGGGCGTGGGAAAATTCCGAACCTGGGCTCATACCTTCGCACTCCCACGTGCGACAGAAAACCCAGGTCGGATTCAAAATTTCCCTCGACCACAGCATAATCCATCCCAGCGTTAAAAAAATCATCCTCCCAGGACGCTCCCAGGATCCCCATCCATTGTTTATCCTGAATTCTATCGGTGAAAGACTTGGCGAGGGTTCCCGTAACCTTCATGTGCTTCAGGAAAACCAGGTTTTGGTCGACCCCAATCAAACGATTGTAATCTCCACCCTTCGCCTGCCGATTGGTAAGCAACAATCCCAGCGAAGAGCGGGAAAAAATGTTTCGCTTCAAGCGTAAGACCGCAAAGTTATCGCCCGGCTTTGCCTGATAGTCACTCGTTTGAGCTTCCAACAATCCCACAGTGAATTTTTCTCCCAGTTTTCCCGTCATCTTGGCACCGGCCAAGATGGGAATGGCTTTCCCATCTTTCGAAAGGCCGATCGTGCGGCTGTGGTAAAGTTTGATTTGGGGTATTCCCTCAGTGCGTCCAATGGACTCTGCGCGCAGAACGCCGAACTCGAAGACACCTGCTCCCTCAAGGAAGAACTCACGCTTTTCGGGGAAGAAGACCGGAAAACGGTCAAAGTTGATGATTTGATTGTCAACTTCTGTTTGGGCAAAATCCGTATTTACGGTCAAGTCTAGCGTCAGGCCGGGTGTAACCGGATACTTGAGGTCCTCCAGGCCCACGTCGCCCAGAAAACTCGTGTTTCGGTTTGTACCCCCTTGCGTGATCATGCGGGTATTGATGTAGGGCTTGACTCGAACCCTTAAGCCCGTCTCCGGCGCCACCATGCCCATCAGATGCCCTGCCTGTGAGACCTGGTTAAAGTTAAAGTTGCGGCTGTAATTATTCCAATAGGCGAACTCGTTTCTGCGTCGAATGACACGTTCAAAGTCGATGCCGAAAATCGGCTTCTCCTCCGAAGCTGAAAAGCGGATGGACTTCAACGGAATCTTAATCTCAGCCGACCAGCCAGATTCGTCAATGTTGGTTTCGGCCTCCCATCTTTCGTCCCAACTGACATTGACGTCCTTGCTCTCTTCAACGACCAACGCGTCGTATTGCGTGCCTCTAGGGTTGATCCGGAACAAGAATGAGTTTCGGTGATCATGGAAGGTGTCGATGATGACGGCAAAGCTGTCGTCATTGCCAAAGCTGTTGTCGCGCCGCAATTCCGTAGCCAAAATGCCGGGCATATCACTGTCAAAGCATTTCACACCGAAATAAAGACTCTTCTCATCGTACAGAGCACGCACTTCGGTCCTCTCAGTTGCGGGCAGTCCCTCTTTCGGATCTCTCTGTATGAAATCCTTGGCGGCTTCTACATCCGCCCATACTTTCTCGTCCAATAAGCCATCCAGCTTTGGGGCCTGAGCCACCTTGAGGATCTGCACGGACCTCCTGCCATGTGTCCCCCCAGGCACAGGCGCCTGAGCTGCCAAGAATGGCTCCAAGAAAATCACTACCATCACAAAGCGATACAAACCTTTTATTGTCAAATTCGGAGGTTACCGCCCTCTCTTGCAGTTTTTAAAATCGGCGTAGCCTATCAGTTTTCGCGCGCTAATTCAAAGAGCAATTTCAATCCCGAAGCTACCTCTCCGAAAGACTGCGGACAAATGGGGCCGTTTGGCCTATCATTGGGAAGTCCAATATGAGTCAAAGCAGGAGGACAGATGAAACCCTGCAGAGAATGTCGGCATGAGATTTCAGAACAGGCAGTCTCTTGTCCCCAATGCGGGGCACCGTTTCCCGCCAGAGACAAATGGGATGGTTGGGGCTATGAGTACAAATCCTGACTTACCATTTTCGGATTGCCCCTTGTCCATGTCTCTTTCAAATATCGGCCAAACCGAGTACCCGTCGTAGCAAAAGGCATCATCGCCATTGGGCAGTTTGGGTGTCGTGTCATTACCATCGCTCAGTTTGGCATCGGGCTCTTCAGCGTCAGCCAGTTCACTGTTGCGGCCTTTGCCCTTGCGCAGTTCGCGTTGGCTTATTCTCTGATTGCCCAAATCGGTCTGTATATCCACCAACGATACGGACAGTTCGTGAAAGGCGTGATGGAAGTCATCAAGACTCTCTAAAAACTGCATACAGCCTAATGAAAAGGAATCTGCTAACGATTGTCACCTGGGTAGTAACGCTGTTTCTCACGTTGAGTCAGCCTGCCACTCCTGCTCGGGGACCCACAGAGTCGTCTCTACCCGCAGAGACGCGCCCTGGGGCGACTTTCGAACAGTGGGAAGGAGTCTTGCCTGCCTCTTACCGCACGCCAGCGGTCGGAGAGGTTACTGTCCGTGCCTCGGGAAGAGGGTACCCCTGGATCAACCTGGCCGACGGTCGCGACCTTCCCATCTTTTATCCGGAAAAGGACGCGGTAGGGGTGCTGAAAAACCACGCAATGCGACCTTTGTCGCTGGCTGCGGCCGACTTCGATGAGGATGGTGTGCCGGACCTGGTGAGTGGTTACGAGGCAGCCGGAGCCGGTTTCCTGCTGGTGCAGCGAGGCAACATTGATTTCCTGCACCCGTACACAGCAGGCGCGCAGCAACGCAAGGCCTCGGGCGAGGTTAATTCTTTTCCTTTTGCACCGCAGGCGATTGTGGTTGAGTTGCCCGCTGCGCCAGATTTTCTGGGAAGCGGCGACTTTGACGCCGACGGCCACTGGGATCTTGTAGCGGCTGCGCGGGGAAGCAACCTAGTTCACTGGGCATCGGGCGACGGCCGAGGCGCATTTACAGCAGCAAGGGAAATCGCCTTGCCTGGAACCGTCACAGCGCTGGCCACCGGTGATGTCAACAGGGCGGATGGCCTGGAAGACATTCTGGTGGGCGTCTCAGGCAAGAATGGACCAGAGCTCTTGGTGTTTGAGGGACCGGCGGGAGCCCTGGCGGAGGGTACTGCGGCCGGAGGAAGAGATAAGGGCGCTGAAGGCCTGCTGCATAGGCCGGAAAGTTTTCCGCTGGATGCCGAGGCAGTTTCCATTGTCACGGGACAGCTCAACCTAGATTATCCGACCGACGTTGCCGTTGCGGCCGGAACCGAGTTACTGATCATTTATGGCCGCGACCACAGGCTGTCTTGGAATCAGGAGTCCAGACAGCAAGTAGGTCCGGCGACAACCGAGCGCCTCCAATTTTCAGTCGCGATCCGCTCTATCGCGGCGGGAGACTTTCGTGGAAATGGTAGCGCTGCTCTGGCCCTGCTATTCAATGATGGTCGCCTGGAGCTCTGGGACGCCGATATCGAGAGGGAGCGGCAGCAGTTGCAAAGTAATGGCGCCACAACAGCGGCTGAGAGCAGTGCCCTTTCTCACGCCCAGTCCGGCGATGTTCACCGTGCATGGAAGCGCTCCTGGAATCCGGGAGCGGTGCTCCAAGCTCCTCCCAGTTCCCAAGCTCTATCGGCTCTGCTGGTCAGGACGCGTGCCGCCAGCATTGCGAAAGATGCTCTGCTGGTGATCGATTCTGTCAGCCGGCAATTGCATCTTTGGGTTGAGAACGAAGTTTCCGACGGGCGATCCGACAACTTCACCAAGCTGGAAAGCGGCTCCTTGTTGATTTCTGAGACTCTTCAAATGCAGGAATCTCCGGTTTCCGTCTTACCCATGCGCCTGAACGGCGATGCCCTGACTGATCTGGCCATTTTGAAGAGCGGAGGCCATCCCATTGTGTGGGCCGAGACGGCTCCGGGAGCGATTATCACGGTCAACAGTAGCGGCGACACGTCCGCCCGAGACGCCGTGTTGACGCTGCGAGAGGCGATGTCGATTGCCAATGGAAGTTTGGCAGTGTCGAGCCTGACTTCTGCAGAAAGGGCTCAGGTTTCCGGAACACCGGCAAATCCAGGGCTGGATGAAATCCGTTTTGCAGGAGTGACATCCATTACTGTTGGGGTAGGAGGATTTCCCAGCCCGGGTACATCCAATCCGATTACGATCGACGCAAGATCGGCGGGAAGAGTGGAGGTCAAACAGGCCGGCAACGCTGGTGTCCAGGTCAGCGTTTCAACCGGCAACAGCACAATTCGGAACCTCGCTATTGGCGGCATCCGAATGGGAACGAGGGGGTCCAATGTAGTGGCTGGCAACTACCTCGGTTTTGATCTCAATCAGAACACTTTTGCATCGCCGGGAAGTTCTTATGGCATTTCGGCTGACAATGGGTCGACTGACAACAGGATCGGTGGAACCACGGCAGCAGATCGCAATGTAATTGCCATGTCGGGCTTCGCGCGTGATGACCTGTCGATTTCCGGCGGCTCGCACCGCAATCAAGTCCTGGGCAACTACGCCGGCACCGATGTCGCACAGGCACGCAGGCCAAGGGCAATCGACGCGGAATCACGATTGTAGACTCACAGAACAACGTGATTGGGGGCACAGAGGCCGGAGCGGGCAACCTGATTTCCGGGGTAGTAATCGACCGCAGCGTGGGGCCGGATCCGGACGGTAACAGAATCCAGGGAAATATCATCGGCCTGAACGCCCGCGGGGACGCGAGGGTGAGTAATCAGTCTTACGGCATCGCTCTTCACTCCGGGAAAGAGACGACAATCGGCGGGACATCGCCTGCCGCCCGAAACGTAGTTTCAGGAAACGTGGCAGACGGCATTTTTCTCAATAGCAGTGTCACAGGGATCCAGATTCAGGGCAACTATATTGGAACCGATGCCGCCGGTTCTCAGGCCATCGGCAATGGAGACGTTAATACTCCTTTTTCGGAGGAGGCTATTCACATCCAGGGCCCAAAAAACATCGTGGGCGGTTCGGTGCCGGGAGCCCGCAATGTCATCTCTGGAAACAGGGGAAGCGGGATTGTCGTCGCTTCCCAGGGGGAAAACCAAATCCTTGGAAACTACATCGGAGTATCTGCGAGCGGTGCCTCCGCCTTAGGCAATGGCTGGGACGGGATTATCGTGAGCAATTCCGCCAGGAATGTCATCGGCGGCGCGACGGCAGGGGCGGGCAACGTCATCTCGGGCAACCGGCGGAACGGCGTCGACATGGGAGGCAATGAATCTACCGGAAACCGGTTGCAGGGAAACCTGATCGGCACCGATGCCACTGGGACCCAATCCCTCGGAAACAGCGAGGTCGGGGTGAATTTGGGTGGAAACAATAACACCCTCGGAGGATTGACTCCGGCGGAGCGCAATGTCATCTCCGGAAACACGCTGGATGGAGTGATCATCAGTGGAGTTTTTGGAAACCAGCGGAACAGGATCATCGGGAACTACATTGGCACGGATATCCGCGGGATTGGGGCGCTCGGCAACGGTGGTAGCGGAGTGCTGTTGATCACCGAAGAGCAGTTTGTCTCGGGGGCACGGAAACCGGCGCAGGCAACACCATCGCGTTCAACCGCGGTGACGGCGTCTGGGTCAACGCCGGATCGCGTAACTCCATTGTATCCAATTCTATCTTCTCCAACGCGAAACTGGGAATTGAACTGGGAACCGACTCCAGGACTGATTTGGGCAACGGTGTGACACCTAATGATCCCGGTGATGCCGACGCGGGTGCCAATCAGCTACAGAACTTTCCGGTCCTGACGCCGGCGCCGGGCGGCGCGGGCCTGACCGTAGCGCTCAACAGCAGAAGCACCGATAGCCCCTTTCGCATCGAGCTTTTCTCCAACGCGGCCTGCGATCCCTCTGGGCACGGGGAAGGCGAACGACTATTGCAGGTGATAGAAAATGTGAGCCTGGATTCGAGCGGCAACTTTGCGCGCACCATTGCATTGCCTTCCGGGCGGTTTTTCACGGCAACCGCTACCGATCGTAATGGCAATACCTCGGAGTTTTCCGCCTGCGCGGGGGCTGCGCCCCCTTTTGAAGCATTCATCGTCAATTCAACCTCCGATCGGCCAGACAGGACGACAGGAGATGGCCGCTGCGATACAGGGGAAACCATCGGGGGGCGGGCCGAGTGCACGCTGCGGGCGGCGATCCAGGAGGCCAACAGCAAGAGCGGGACAGACGTCATTCGTTTCAACATCGCCGGGATGGTTCCTCACCGCATTCAGCCAGGATCTCCGTTGCCTATAGTGACAGACCCGGTGACGATTGATGGGTCCTCGCAGCCTGGGTTTGATACTGCGCCTGTGGTGGAGCTAAACGGTCTGGAAGCAGGAAGCCAGGCAAGCGGCCTGGAAGTGGCTGCCGGGAACTCAACCATCAAGGGGTTGATCATCAGCCAGTTCAAAGTCCATGGGATCTTAATCAGGGGCAGCGGTGCAAACCGCATTGTCAATAATCTGATCGGCACTGACAGCAGTGTCTCGCGCGTAATCGGAAACGTGCACTCGGGAATCGCGGTATCGGAATCTGCCAACAACATTATCGGGGGCGAACCGGTTGACGGTAACGTTATTGCCGGAAATGGAAATGATGCGATCACCGAAGGCTTCGCCGCCGGTATTTTCATTGCTGGAACAAACGCCAAGAAGAACGTGATTGCGGGAAACGCGATATTGGCTAATGTCAGAGGGATCTTTATCATCGACGCATCGGGCACGACCATCGGCGGAGAAACGATTCAGCGGGCCAATGCGATACGGTTTAATGTCCGTGAAGGCATCGTTATCTCCGGGGCGGCCGTTTCCAATTCCATTCTGGTCAACTCCATCTCCGATAATGGCGCCCTCGGAATTGATCTTGCAGGGGACGGCCCTGAGGGGATCGATCTGCGAGACGCAGATACCGGGCCGAACGGTTTGCAGAACGCGGCGGAGATCTATTCAGCGACGGCTACGGCCAGCGGCGATACCAGCCGGGTCCGGATGCGGCTTAGAAGCGCTAAGAACGAAACCTTTACCGTTCGATTCTTCACCGGCACTACGCCAGATCCTTCGGGTTACGGGGAAGGCGATACTTTTGTTCTTACTAGAAACGTCACCACGAGCGACTCAGGCTATGGCCCCACATCATTCGTATCTCCGGTGAAGCTGGGAAAATTCCTCAGTTGCACAGTCACAGACGCACAGGGCAATACGTCCGAGTTCTCGGCGGCGGCGCCGATCAAGCTCGATAGCGACGGCGATAGCGTGAGCGACGAGGAGGAGAATCTTAATGGCGGGGACGCGAACGGGGACTTTACACCCGACAGGCTGCAGCCAAATGTGCAACCCCTCACAACTTCGTCCGGGCGACGTGTCGCCATCGAAGTTTCGCAAGAGAGTGTGTTAACCAATGCAAGCACGTATCTCGCCGCGTTGGCAGGCGCAACTTTATTTGAAGGCCAGTTTGGAAGGCCGCTTGGCTTTTACGAGCTGTTTGCCCGATTTACCGTGGGCGCAAAGTCTCCTTTCCAGGTTATGGGTGGTTCAACGACTGTAACGCTCTTTGTCCCACCCGAACTTAAGTTCACGTCCTACCTTAATTACGGACCGACACCGGACAATCCAACGCCTCACTTTTACCAATTCATGTTTGACGGAAAGACGGGCGCGGAGTTCAAAACGGGCCGGATTCTGCTTCACCTGGTCGATGGGCAGCGCGGCGATCATGACCTCGCCGCCAATGGAGAGATCACCACGCTGGGCGGGCCGGTCATCGGTATGCCGAACAGATTTTTCATTCCTCTTTACCGGTCTGACCCCTCAACCTTTACCGGCTACGCAGTTTCAAATTTTTCTGCGCGTGACGCCAACATTCAGTTCACCGCATTGGATTTCGACGGGATTGCGTTGAGCACGCTGAATAACCCAAGCTCATTTCTCCTCAAGCCTGGGAACCAATTGGCGCTGCTGGGGAGGCAAGTATTTTCCGACGATTATTTAGATCCGCAGAGAGAGACGACTCTGTCCGTCCCGGAGCAGGAAGTAGCAGGCTGACTTAACATGAGAAGCAGCGCTGCCGCCCAGGCGACAATCGTTAGCGGATTCCTTCTCATTAGGACCCTTATTCTAGCTTTAAGACTCTCACCACTCCAAGATCCGGCATTAAAGGAAAGCACGCAAGGGAAAAACAGGGTAGAGTCTTCTATTCTTACCGATAGGGGAACAACCGGTGGAGGGCTGGAGATTTACCTCATTCGGGTTTTCAACCTGCTTTTGTACAACACGTCGACTGCTTACCGAACCGAGCCCCTATTCTAACTTTGCAGCCTGATTCGGTCCAGTGCGCGAAGTGCCGAATCAAAAATCTACTCGAAGGATTCGTTGACTGATTTAGGTTGCTTGAAATTGACCGACTGCCTACTTCTGAGGCAAACAAGAATCAACTGCAAGGGGGGGGACCAAAGCCGCCGCCGCTCAAAAGTCAAAGGAGCGCGTCCACTTCAGACTAGCGAACGGCCACGCAGACCGGAATCGTAACCGACGGAACCGCGACGATCAGAGAGCGCCTGGAAGAACGGACTCGCTTCGGGGAAGCCGCCGCCAGAAGAGCTGCTGGCTCTTAAATGAACAACATTGGTATCGAGGAAGGGACCTGCAGGTGAAGTCAATAACTTACGTCCTTCGCGGTCAAAGAAGTTTCTGAAAGCGGCCGGAACGTTCCGCCATTACTGACTTTCGCCGCTCCGCCGGTTGTTCAGACCGCGCTGCTCGGGCGAAAACCCATGCAATTCAGCGATCGTTCCATCTTCTCTGAAAACTCGAATCCGGATAGGAACCCCAGGGGGGAGTTCCAGTTGGCTCAAGGCCGCGTCGACGGTGCCAGAAGTTGCAATCACCAGCGGGCTATCCTGCTTGACAATTTTCCATCCTTTCTCGAAACGCAAAATTTCATAGACGATCTCCCTGAACTGCGGCATCGCGCCCTCCTCTCTGACCTGAATCCCAAACAGGGCGAATGTTTTTCTCGACTTACCTCTTTGGCGAGCGATGAATCTACTATTAGCTCCTTACGCCTTCCTGCCGATACAACTTCTTGCTGGTACCCGTGCTCCAACCGGTAAATTACAGTCTTAGCACCTCCACAAGTTAAACGTAGGGATCGATGCGGAGCTGGAGATTGACACAACGCACACCTGGCGCGTGGCGGATTGCACCGATCACCGCTTCCTTTTCTGCCCAGCAGCGTACCCACCCAGACAAGGTCACAGCGCCGTCGACAACGACAATTTCAATATGCTCCCTCCCAGCCTGGACACTCCGCTTCAGCGCTTGCTCAAGCTGGCCGCGCAAAACATCCGGATGCACTTGCGGCGCTCTGACAACGATCTTATTGATTACACCACGCACGCTCATAAGGCATCGCATTGCCCGCTCGGCATCCTCCCGCTCCCGCAAGAGCTGAACCGTGCCCTGCAGAGTTACCCAACCATTCGTCACATAGGACTGGATCCGCCCGTCAGGAACGAGAACATTCCACTCGAGCGCTTGTCGGACGGCGCGGGCGATCTCCGCGTCAGTACGAATGAGACTGCGCGGAATTTTCACATCAATATCATTCATTACGTCCAACACCCCGACTACGCGATAAGCTGCTTCTTGAGCCGCCAGCTTTTTCGCGAAACTGCTCACCGAGCCCACTAAAGTAACGGCCCCTTTCTCGACTTCCACTCCAATGTTGGATTCTCCGACCCCCGTGTCCCACTGAAGCTCTTGAAGCACCTCTTTTCGGATTCCCACGTCGCTCATCATGACTTCGTTCGTTTTTCCCAAAATACAAACGTCTTTCAACGAACTGCGACTCTCTCCGTCTTCTTTTGAAAAAGGTTTTCCAGAGCGTTTCCATGCAGCAACGCTCCGTTCCTGTCAGAAGAGCGAAGTTCTCTTATCTTGTTGTAAATGGTTTTCTCGCTGATTCCCAGCCGTCGAGCAGCCTGAGATTTGTTTCCCCCGCATAAATCGAGGGTTCGCAGAATTGCCATCTGCGTAATCTCCGCAAGAGACAGCCCATCCAATGAGTTGGCTTCGGCAATATCAGGCGCCGCGTGATTTAAAATCTCTGATGGAACGTCGTTGTAACGAATTGTGAAATCGGAGCAGAAGGCGGTCGAGCGCTCAAGGATATTTTCCAACTCTCGAACATTCCCTGGCCAGTCATACCGTAGAAGAGCCTCGAAGGCATCCTCGGCCACCAGAAAAGATTTACATCGACGGTACTGAGAAATCCTTGTCAGAATGTAATCTACCAGGCTTGGAATGTCTTCTTTCCGGCTGCGTAGCGCTGGAATATGAAGCAGCAGAACATTCAATCGGAAATAGAGATCTTCGCGGAAGCGTTTTTCTCTGCATAAGCCCTTCAGATCCTGGTTGGTGGCTGCAATGACGCGCACGTCGACTGAAATTGTTTTATTGCTCCCAAGGCGAGTGAAGGTTCGCTCTTGCAAGAAATTCAGTAGCTTCGGCTGAAGATCCAGCGGGAGGTCGCCTACCTCATCCAGAAAAAGAGTCCCCTGGTCGGCAATTTCAACCCTCCCCACGCGCTTTTCGTAAGCTCCCGTAAAGGCGCCCTTTTCATGCCCAAACAGCTCCGATTCAACCAGTTCGCTCGGCAGCCCGGTACAACTAACCGTGACGAAAGGTTGCTCTGCACGCGGTCCGCCAGAATGGATCATGCGCGCTACCAGTCCTTTGCCCACACCGCTCTCTCCAGTGATCAATACCGTGGAATGCAGGGCCGACAATTTCTGGGCTAATCCCAGTATCTCCCTTGCAACTGGAGACTCACCAACGAAACCCGACTGCGAGGGAGAGAATTTGATTGCCTGGGACAAATACCCGTTTTCCCCTCCGAATTGGAAATGCCGATTGGAGGTTACTTCCGGTTCGTCTCCTCCCGCCGGCCTCCTGTAGCCCTCTACCTGCCTGTGCACAACACCTGATGTGGCGGCCATCGCTTTCTCCTTCCTAATCAATTTCCAGAAAAGGAATAATCTGAGCTTAATCGCTTCGATTTCGCGCAATTATGGATCTTGGAAAGGGGCGAAAAAATCAGTGAAAATCGCTTTTTTTTGTGGGTGTTCGTCCTACAACTCGGCGCGGGATTTACCGGAGGTTCGTCACGGCGGCGACGCAAGAGCACATGCGGGTTGAGGCAACAGACCTTAGGCGCTTGCTGAGAAACCGAGGCTGTTGACTAGACAAGACACAATTTTCGGGCGCTCACTACCGCTCGCGCCTCGGATTTTCAAAGCAAATATCATCACATTTCTCAATCTGGATACTTAACTTACCAGCCCTCGTTTCATCGCGTAGTGGGTCAATTCGGCATTGTTCTTCATTCTCATCTTTTCCAAAATCCGGGTCCGATAGGAACTGATGGTCTTTACACTCAGTGCCAGTTCTACGGCAATTTGGGACACGGTCTTGCCTGATGCGATCATGCAGAAAACCTGATACTCACGATCGGATAGGATTTCATGTGGCAGTTTCTCAACATCAGGCTCCAGATAAAGGGCTAACTCCTCGGCAACCGACGGGCTGATATATTTCCCGCCCTTTACCACTTTTCTAATCGCTTCCACCAATTGCTGGGGAGCGCTTTCCTTGGTGAGATATCCCGCCGCGCCTGCCTTGAGCACCCTTACGGCGTATTGATCCTCTGGATGCATAGTCAATACCAGAATGGGGAGTTTTGGTCTCTCACTCCTTAACTCCCTTAACACATCCAGCCCACCCCGGCCCGGCATCGCGATATCCAACAGAACGACATCCCAGTGACTGCTGCGGACTCTATCCAGGACCTCCTGGCCATTACTTGCCTCTCCTGCCACGACCAAGTCTTTAGTTTCTGAGACAATTTGTTTCAAGCCTTCGCGAACCACCGCATGGTCGTCCGCCACGAGAATCTTGATCATGCGCGCCCTCCGACTTTCTCAGAACCGTTAACAGGGATCCGCACCGTGACTCGGGTTCCTTTGTCCGGAATGCCCCGAATCGTTAACTCGCCTCCCCAAACCAGCGCCCGCTCTCGCATGCTCAAAAGTCCAAACGACCTCGAACCGAAATCTCGATCTAGTACAATACCCTTGCCGTTATCTGTGACTTCCAGCACCAAGTCGCCTTCCTGTAATTTTAAGCCGATCTCCACAGTCGTTGCATTTGCATGGCGGACTACATTGGTCATCGCTTCCTGAAATATGCGGAAGATATCCGTGGAACGATCCCGATCTAAAATAATCTCCTCAGGATCGAGAGTCAGCTTACATTCAAGACCAGTCGTCCCTTCCAATTCCTTCGCCTTCCACTCTATGGCGGCTGACAGGCCCAGGTCATCCAGCACCGCTGGTCTTAAATCGGCTGTAATCCTTCGCACGGATCCGATCGTATGGTCCACCAGTTTGCACATCGACGTGGTCTTCTCCAACAGCGCTTTCTGACTCGACAACCTCGCTTGCAACCAAGACAGATCCATCTTGAGGATTGTCAACGCCTGGCCCAACTCATCATGGATCATCCTGGCTGCTTCGGCCCTCTCCTCTTCTCGCACCGACTGCAGATGTTTGGCAAGGCGCCGCAGTTGCGTGCGCGAATCCTTCAGTTGCCGTTCCCGGCGCTTCAGACGCGTGATGTCTTGTCCAAAAGCAATGACTCCAATGGGTTGATCTGCGGAGTCCAGCAATCGACTCGAATTCCACAACAGCACCTGGAGTTTTCCCTGCCGTGTTCGGATCGGGTTCTCCAAACCCGTGGTCGGCTCTCCCGCCAGTACCTTCGCTATGTCAGCGGCTACGCCATCCCGGTGCTCTTCGGGCACAAATAGTTTGAGATAGCTTTTCCCAAAAACTTCTTCCCGCTTCCAACCATAAAGGTCCTCAGCCGCTCTATTCCACTCAACAATGCGATGATCCGGCGAGAGCCAGACAAACACGCTCGCTGCGGTATGAATGATCGTCTGCAGCCGTTGTTCTCTTTCTCGCAGAGCGTCCGCAAAACGCTTCTGCTCCGTGATGTCCGTTCCGGAGCTGAGAGTGCCGATAATGTTTCCCTTTTCATTGGTCAAAATCGTGTTGTGCCATGCAATGAGTCGCTCTTCCCCAGATCCTGTCACAATGGTATTTTCCAGGTACTCCACCGGGTCTACGTCGCCGGCGATGAGCGACTTAAACGTAGCCCTCACTTCTTCCCTATTTTTTGTGGGATGGCAGAGCTCAAACCAGTTCTTGCCGATAACGTCTTCTGCTTCATACTCGAGAATACGGCATCCTGCCCGATTGATTAGGGTCACTTTTCCCTCTGTGTCGACCACCACGAGCACGACCTCAGCGATGTCGAGATATTTCTTCGCTCTGTCTCGCTCCTCCTCCACCTCCTGAATCAGTCGCTTACGCTCGCTAACGTCGCGGATTGCGGTGATAATGAATACTCCTTCCTCGGTATGCAGAGGGCTGAGACTGATTTCGACCGGAAACTCGCTGCCATCCTTACACAAACCATAGAGGTCCAATCCCGGGCCCATCGGCCGCAGATGGGGGTCACCGAGGTAGCTTTTTAGATACTGCGCATGTTTGCGGCGAAGGCGTTCCGGTACCAAAATTTCAATCGCCGATCCCAACAATTCCTGGCGGGGGTACCCAAACAACTTTTCTGTCTGAAAGTTCACCAGCGAGATCTTGCCTTCCTTGTTGATCATGATCTTCGCATCAGGTGCGGATTCCACCAGTTGTCGAAATTTTGCTTCCCTCTTCAATACCGCCTCTTCCAATCGCTTGCGGTGCAGCGCCAGGATCGCTGTGACCCAAACCGCCAGCAGCGCGAAAAAATGATCGACGAATCCTTCCCACAAACCACCTCCTGCGTGAGAGTACGGGATCGCAAGAATGATCAGGCTGCTGCAGCCGGCACCCAACATTAGTGTGTAGCGCCTCCCCGGCAACCACAAAGACATGAGAACCACAACTACATACAGCACGCCGACAGCCAGCGATGGAAAAGCGAGATCGATTTCGAAGATCGTAATTGCCGACAAACCGGCGATGATAAGCGCCCATCCAATGGCGTCTGTGGTTTCCTTCATGGAGTTATCTGATCCGATTTGAAATCAGCGAAGCTTATATTCTGAATGGCTGATCTCCTCTCGTAAGACACATCCCGTTCCTTCACTTCCCCGCGGGAAAGCGAATGCGTTTCCAAATGCTGACCACGAACATGGATATCCCAAGCATTTGCAGCAATGAAGAGATGATCAGGAGATTACCCGCCGGCTGCCAATCCGCAAACGGTTCAAAAACGAAGCGCAAAATCAATCCCAGGTTCAACAGGAAATAGTTCGCCCACGCCATAGGTTCGCGCCCGACCTCGCGCAGCGGCACTCCAGACGGACGCGGAAACATCCAGTACGCCACGCCCATAATCATCATCATGACAAATCCGACACTGATCATATGATTATGAATTGTGACAAAGTGGTGCGGCATATTGATCCTGAACCATCCTTTGTTTGCCAGCATAAATCCACCTAAGGCGGTTCCTAAAATCAAATAGACGATGGCCGTCTTCACGAACAGTCGGTGCAACGTCAACATCCTCTCTCTCCTAACGTTTCGAAGCGGTCAACAAATCAGCGATGGTACTACCGAGTTGGACTCGCAGAGAAACAAAACATAGCAATGGGATCGTCAAAAAGTTACATCTCATTCTCATTCTTCCATCGGTTTCAAAGCAGCCTCACTGGCCACCGACTCGGCACGGTAGGCGATCATCCCTGAGTCCGCAGCAAGAACGGTGCCAAAGAACTCCAAATTTCAGGTAGATTCAGATAGAAGCGGATACACTACCTCCGGTACGGCCTGAGCCGTGGCGTTCCCATAATGAATTGCGAGCGGCCCAAGCGCGATCTATTCTCTTTGCAGGAGGCTGCTATGAAACTCAATGCCACCCGAAGCAGGCTCGCCAAGAACAGGACGACAAAACAGGCATCGGCGCAAGGACCTCTTTCGGCGGAAGAACTGCGCAAGATGAACGCCTACTGGCGTGCGGCAAACTATCTCTCGGTCGGGCAGATTTACCTGCACGACAATCCTCTGCTGCACGAACCGCTGAAGCTCGAGCATACCAAGCCGAGACTGCTCGGCCACTGGGGCACCACGCCGGGGCTCAACTTCATTTACGTGCATCTCAACCGTGTGATTAAGACGCACGATCTGAATGTCATTTACATCACCGGACCCGGGCATGGCGGCCCCGGCCTAGTAGCCAACACATATCTCGAGGGAACCTACACCGACTTCTATCCCAACATCTCGCGAGATACCGAGGGCTTGAAGAAGTTATTCACGCAGTTCTCGTTCCCAGGCGGCATCCCAAGTCACGCTGCCCCGGAGACTCCCGGGTCGATCCACGAAGGTGGCGAACTCGGGTACGCGCTGGTGCACGCTTACGGCGCAGTCTTTGACAATCCAGATCTACTGGCAGCTTGCGTCGTGGGCGACGGCGAGGCAGAAACCGGTCCCTTAGCCGCGAGCTGGCACTCCAACAAGTTCCTCAATCCGGCCCGTGATGGCGTTGTCCTTCCCATTTTACATCTGAATGGCTACAAGATCGCCAACCCGACAGTCTTGGCGCGCATGAGCGAGAAAGAACTGGCGAGCCTCTTTGTCGGTTATGGTTACAATCCATACTTTGTCGCGGGCGATGAACCGGAAACGACGCATCAACTCATGGCGCGGACACTCGATACCGTGCTTGCCGAGATCCAGGCAATCCAGAGAGAGACCCGAACCAAAGGTTTCTCCGGGCGTCCGCAGTGGCCGATGATCGTGTTGCGCACACCCAAAGGATGGACTGGACCAAAGATAGTGGATGGTTTACCGGCCGAGAATTCGTTTCGCTCGCATCAGGTTCCATTAGCAGAGCTGGCTAGCAAGCCTGAACATCTAAAGATGCTCGAAGAGTGGATGCGTAGCTACAAGCCAGAAGAACTCTTCGATGAAAATGGACGGTTCCTGCCGGAGCTCGCCGAACTCGCCCCTCAGGACGAACGTCGCATGGGAGCCAACCCCCACGCCAACGGTGGATTGCTGCTTAAAGATTTGAAGCTGCCGGATTTTCGCGATTACGCCGTTGACGTCGCCAAACCGGGAACCGTTGAGGCAGAAGCAACACGCGTGATGGGTCGCTTTCTGCGTGACGTGATGAAGCGCAATGCCGACAGCCGTAATTTCCGCGTGATGGGACCGGATGAAACTGCTTCCAACCGCCTTGATGCTCTCTTTGAGGTAACCGACCGGGTCTTCACGGGCACTACGTTACCCGGCGATGACCATGTCTCTCCGGACGGGCGGGTGATGGAAGTCCTGAGCGAGCACATGTGCCAAGGCTGGCTTGAGGGTTATCTGCTGACCGGACGCCACGGCTTTTTCTCTTGCTACGAGGCGTTCATCCACATCGTTGATTCAATGTTCAACCAGCACGCCAAGTGGCTGAAAGTCACGCGCCACATCCCCTGGCGTCGTCCGATTGCATCGCTTAACTATTTGCTCACCTCACACGTCTGGCGACAGGATCACAACGGCTTCAGCCATCAGGACCCCGGCTTCATCGATCATGTTGTCAACAAGAAGGCGGAGGTGGTTCGGGTCTATTTCCCGCCCGACGCCAACACCTTGCTCTGCGTGACCGACCACTGCCTGCGCAGCCGCCACTACGTCAACGTTATTGTAGCGGGCAAGCAACCCACGCTGCAGTACCTCGATATAGATACGGCGATCAGGCACTGTGCCGCAGGAATCGGCATCTGGGAATGGGCGAGTAACGACCATGGCACAGAGCCGGACACGGTCATGTGCTGTGCTGGAGACGTTCCGACGCTGGAGACACTCGCTGCCGTGGATATTCTCCGCCGGCGTTTGCCGTACTTAAGAATCCGCGTGGTCAACGTCGTTGATTTGATGACGCTTCAACCTGCGAGCGAACATCCGCACGGATTGTCGGACAGAGACTTCGATTCTCTCTTTACGACTGACAAGCCGATCGTCTTCGCATTTCACGGTTACCCGTGGTTGATCCACCGGCTGACCTATCGGCGGACGAATCACAGGAACCTTCATGTGCGCGGATACAAAGAGGAGGGAACGACCACCACCCCGTTCGACATGACCGTGCTGAACGATCTTGACCGCTTCCACTTGGTCGAGGATGTCATCGATCGCTTGCCGAATTTGGGATCGAAGGCTGCACACGTCAAACAGGAGATGCGCACTCACATCCTCGAACATAAGCAGTACATTCGCAAGTACGGTGATGACATGCCTGAGATTCGGGACTGGAGGTGGCAGTACTGATCCGACGTTGAATATCGGAACGAGTTATCGCATCAAGACACGTGCCCCCAATCACTTCTGCGAATAATAGTGGCTTTGGCGGGAGAAGACCCAATCCTTGTCAAAGGGCGGCCGCTATTTAATGCAAGTTCAAAACTCTTCTTGGCCCCTCCGCCAATCAGCCTGAAATCCGAACCAACATTCAAGAGGTTGCGACTCGTCAGATCGACGCCGTAAATGATGGCGGCGACGAATCACAGTGACTTATCTCTACTGGCGGTGATGACCGGTCGTTGCCGAAACCGGCCCGTCCTTGAAAAAATTCCGCCAAGCTGGAGAGTTTGTTTTTTCTCAGAATTCGCACCAATCCCTGATTGATGCGCCTGACAATCGATGGTCCACGATAGATCAGGCCGGTATGCAATTGCACCAGCGTAGCGCCCAGATTCAAGTACTCCCAAACTTCCTCTGCCGGATCCTTGCCGGGAGTACATCCAATCCCCCCACAGGCAATGATGGGAATCCTCCGGGCGGTCCTCGCTGATACCTTTTCCACCATTTCTTCAACGTACGTTTTCAACGGTCGCCCGCTGAGGCCACCGAAACCAAATCTCTCCAGCACATATTTTGGAGTCTTGAGGTTCTCGCGGCGCACCGTCGTATTAGCAATGACAAAGCCATCGATGTTGTGTTGCGCGGCGAGCGCTACGATCCGATCCAAGACATGGTCCTCAAGATCGGGCGAGAGCTTAATGAGAACTGGCTTCCTGCGGCTGCCGTCAGCCAGGAGTTCGGCGGTGCGCTTTCCCATCCGCTCGAGAAGCGGAGCCAGCAATTCGGGGTCTTCGAAAGTCCGCCCCTCAATTGTATTGGGACAACTCAGATTTAAGGTGATGAAATCGGCCAGAGGGTAAAACTTCGAAAAGCCCTGCAGATAGTCTTCAATAGCATGTTCACCGGAGATCGTGGGATCGGCAGTCTTTACAAGATTGATCCCGGTCGGGATCTCAAATCTTACATTGCAAAGGCGGCCGTAAACGACTTCGCTTCCTTCACTGTTAAGACCTAGGCGGTTGATTAAGCCTCCGTCCAGGGGAAGTCGCAAAAGCGTCGGAGAGGGATTGCCTAGCCAGGGCTGGTAGCTGACCGATCCGATTTCCATGTGCCCAAACCCGAGGCCCGCCATAATCGGATATACGTAGCCATGTTTGTCAAATCCGGCAGCCAGACCCACAGGATTCTGAAATCTTAAACCGAAAGCCTCCACGCGCAATTCTTCGTACTGGACACTGAATGCCTTATGTAACCAACGACAAGCTACCGCAGATTTGGAGAGCTGAGATCCGGCACGGATCGTCTGCCGGTGCACAAACTCTGGATCTAGCGCAAAAAGCAACGGCCGAATAATTCTGGAATATAGTACGGCATTCATCGTCTTTAATTGTAGCACCTTAGATTCTGAAGAATTTGTAAGGAAAACTTAAGATCAAAGGGATGTCGACCCATAGTAAAGAATTGACGTGAGGCGCGGCAAGACGAGGGAATACTTTGGGTACTACCAAAATGGAAAACAGGACAAGAAAGACGAAGAGGAGTTTTGACGATGAAGAGCCAAATTATTGTCAAGAGAACCACCATTGTCGGCCTGCAAGTGATGATCTGTCTTTGCGGCGCGACCGGCATGTTTAGCCAGACAATCCGACTGAATACAGACAAGATCGAGCGACTCACCGGCGCAAAGGGCGTGTGGAACGAGAAAGAGGGAGTATTTAAGGTCAGCGTGCCACGCCCAGACCTCAGCGTCACCGCGGCGGGAGTGAAGCTGACACCAGCGTTGGGCCTTACATCTTGGGCGGCCTTTGAAAAGGTCGGCAACCAAACGATGGTTATGGGAGACACAGTGTTGCTTGAAGACCAAGTCAATCCGGTCATGAGTGTGGCGCTGGACAACGGACTGGAGATCACCGCCTTGCATAACCACTTCTTTTGGGATTCTCCGAAAGTGATGTTCATGCACATCGCCGGGTTGGGGGATGAAGAAAAACTGGGGTACGCGGTGGGCAAAGTGTTGGCAAAGATCAAAGAGACGAGCGGAAACAGGGGTATCGTGCCCCGAGCTGACATAGATCCTGCAAGAACTTCCCTTGCTTCAAAAAGAATCGAAGACATCCTTGGCTTCAAGGGAGACATGGTCCAAGGAGTCTACAAGATCACCATCGGCCGGACGGCACGCATGCACGGCCATGAGGTTGGCAACACCATGGGCGTCAATACCTGGGCGGCGTTTGCCGGCAGCGATGATCAGGCGGTCGTCGATGGGGACTTCGTTACGTATGAAGATGAATTACAGCCGGTACTAAAGGCATTGCGTGCCGCAAACATCAACATCGTGGCCATCCATAATCACATGCAAGGCGAAACCCCTCGCACTGTTTTTCTTCATTACTGGGGCCTCGGTTCTACGACAGAACTGGCCCGAGGACTGAAGGGCGCTCTGGACCACCAAAGGGCCAAAAAGGAAATGGCACGCTGAAATCATCCCATTCTCCAACGTGGATGGCAACGGGCTCGGATCAATGCAGATAGGGTCCCCTATTTCCTCTATTTCCAATGGGAGATATCTCTGTCCATCTCCAGTACCCATGCTTGATCCTGCCGTTTCAGTCTGCTCAAACAGCAGCAGGGAGTCTGGGCGAAAAAAGTGTCCCGATCTTCAAGAGATTTTCGCAGCAACTGGAGCATGGTACCCAAAAGCGATACACCATGCCCCACCAGTAGAATACTTCCAGCAAAGCCGCTGGTCAGACGTTCTGCCGCCTCACCCGTGCGCCGCAGCGCTGCACCATCATTCTCAGGATATTCCGGCGCGAGATAGGATTTGTAACCGGAATCCACCCGGGGGAAGCGTTTGGCGAGCGTCTCGAGAGACAGCGTCTGCGGCTCGTACGGAAACCACTCTGGATTCAGCCACTCGCTCAGACCTGACTCAATTTTGATGGGTAATTGAAGGAGCTGCGCGATCTGGTCAGCCGTTTGGACACAGCGAAGAAAAGGGGAAGAAAAGATGTGATCGATCTTCTCTGCGAGGAGCCGGTCGCCGAGCAGCCGCGCCTGCAGCATTCCATCTGCGGACAGCGGCGGATCATAGGGCCACTCGGCCGTGTTGAACCATTCTGGATCGACAAAATCCAGGCGATTTCCGTGTCTCGCAATCCAGACGATCTCAGTCATGCCACCGGATTGCAATCACAATGCACTGGCCGGAATGTGAAATTGGACGGGATTTGCTCATTTGCCAATGATGGAGGAAACTTTATCAGTGTGCTTGCGGGCCACCTTCCAAATCGTACTTAGCACGGCTCCGCGGGCCATAATCCGACCAGTGGCGTCCCCTGAAGTCGGAATCGAATATTTCTTCTGCAAGCTGCTGCCGGGTTCGTAGTCTGCAGACATGAAGTCATACCGGATCATTTCCTCCCAGGCAGTAATGGCATCCGCATATGCTTCCACTGCAAGACCGATCTCTTTCCTCAATTCTCTCGGACTCACGCGACGCAGGCATTCACTCACCTCGGCCTTGACATCGTTGACCTTGGAATTGTATTCGCGCAAGGTCATTTTCTCATTGGCGGCCTTTTCCAATTTCTTTAAGGCCGCAAGAGCCCGCTCCACGGCAGCGATTTCTTCACTCTTTGTTTCCGAGATGGACTTTGCCTCTTCCGCTTTGGCCGGATCGATGGATGACGTGTTGGAGTCGCTCTGCATCTTCGCGCCAGTCGCAAAGCGGGCCCTATCCGCCCCACGTGGCTCTCGCGTAGCTGCCGGCGCACGCCCAACGGCGAGCCTTAACGCAGATAGCAACGACGGGCAGACCATCATGGCGCTGAATAGAACAACCAACCGGACCAACCGCAGTCTTTTCATCAATCCTCCCATGGTTGCGATGAGAAGGAAACCAGTATAAGTAAAGTTTTTGTTAAGAATGTAAAATTTTAGGGGCCGGCGATTTGAACGCAAGCGGGATGCTACAATCGCCGCATGAGTTTCTGGAGACAACCAGCCTTGCGGATGTCGATCCTCATTGCCGTGCTGCTGGCTCTGCTTGCGTTGCTGGCCACGCTGCAGTATCGATGGATGGGAGAAGTAAGCGAGGCGGAGCTGCAGCGCATGCGGTCGAGCTTGCGTGCCGACGTCTTTCGCCTCACTCAAGAGTTCGACGGCGAACTGACCCGAATTTATCGCAGTTTCAACCTTCAGGTTGATTTCAATGACGCAGGGGATTCGTTTGGCCACTATGGGTGGCTGGAAGACCAATACGCGCACCGCTACCGCCAGTGGTTGGCAGTTGCGCCCTATCCCCGGCTCGTGCACGACTTGTTCTGGGTGGACATGGACAGAAGCGATGAACTGCGGATATCACGCTTTAATCGAGAGACTAACCACCTGGAATTAAGTAGCTGGCCTGCCGAGCTTGCTGACTGGCGCGGTCGATTTACCGAGCGCCTGCGAAATCGCGGTATGGCGTTTCGGCCATCGTTTGGAACGGCATTGGACCCGACGGTCGAAGATCTCCCGGAATTGGTAATTCCACTGCGACACCGTCCTCGTTTTTCAGACGGTCCTAGATTGAATCCACCAGCCATCGTCGGTTTCTCCGTCGTCCGGCTGGACCGTATTTACCTGGAACAGGAGTTTGTCCCGGCGCTCGCCAGGCGGTACTTTCCCGGCACTGAGGGGATGAGCGACTATGCACTGGTAATAGTAAGCCGGAGGAATCCGGAGAGAATCATCTATCAATCTGATCCGAAGCTATCGGCCTCGGTGCGCAGTTCCCCGGACGCGGCAGCGACCTTTTTTACCTTGCGCTTTGAGGCGCTCCAGAACCGTCCTGCAGACGGCTTTTCGGGCAGGATCGACAGACCCGGATCGTTCCGCCGCGGAGCAAACTTCGCCGCTCCGGGATTACCTCCAATTCCGGCGCCGCGACCGGAAGGTCGTTGGCAGTTGACCATCAAGCATCGCGGCGGCTCTTTGAAGGATGTAGTTGGCAGCGCGCGGCGGCGAAACCTCATGATCAGCTTTACCGTCCTTATGCTTTTGGGGACCAGCATGACGCTGATCATCATCGTTACCCAGCGCGCGCAAAAGCTTGCCAGACAGCAGATGGATTTTGTGGCTGGCGTTTCTCACGAGTTACGTACGCCATTAGCCGTGGTCTGCTCGGCAGGCGAGAACCTCGCCGACGGAATCATCCGTGACCAACAGCAGGTAAAGCAATATGGCGGGTTGGTTCTAAATGAAGGGCGACGCCTTACTAGAATGGTAGAACAGATCCTCGAATTTGCAGGCATCCAGTCGGGCCGGAGAATCTATGAGATGCGTCCCATCAGACCGGGGCAACTCATCGATAGCGCGCTTGCGGCCTGTGAACCTCACTTGAAAGAGGCCGACATTCAGTTGCAGACGGAAATCGAAAACGATTTGCCTTTAATAAAAGGGGATTCTGCCGCCTTGATCGGTTCCATTCAGAACCTGCTGATCAACGCGATTAAGTACGGAGGTGTAAACCGCTGGATCAAACTGCAAGCTCAGGCGATGACCGGCAAGCGAGGTCAGGAAGTACGAATTACCATTGAGGACAAAGGATTGGGCATTGCGCGGACGGATCTGCCGCATATATTCGATCCATTTTACCGCGGGCGGGTAGTGCTCGCTGCGCAGATTCACGGCAACGGTTTGGGCTTGAGCCTCGTAAAAAGTGCCATCGAGGCCCATGGGGGGAGAGTTACCGTAAAGAGCAGCCCCGGCCAGGGCAGCGTCTTCACGCTGCACTTTCCCGCTTTACCTCGGACCGCGAGGGAATCTTTCAAGTAGGAGTCTCGCAAGGCGACGGCACCTCTATTTGAACCGCTGAGGACCAATCTTACTGACATATGACTCACCAACCATGAAGTCTCGCATCTTGCTGATCGAAGACGAGCCGGGTCTGGTATTGACTTTGAAGGATCGGCTGGCTCAGGAAAGCTATACAGTGGAGGCCGTCTCGGACGGCGAAGCCGGTCTGGCGCGCGCCACGAAGGAACTCTATGACCTGATCATTTTGGACGTGATGCTGCCGTCCAAAAATGGCTTCGACGTATGCCGGGACCTTCGGCAGCGCGGCATCGCTACGCCTATCCTTATGCTGACGGCGCGCGGTCAGGTTGTTGACAAGGTCCTGGGATTGAAACTTGGAGCGGATGATTATCTCAGCAAACCATTCGAAATGATTGAGCTGCAAGCGCGGATGGAAGCGCTTCTCAGACGCGCGCCTGCCCTGGCTAAGTCGTCCCAAGAGATCTACCAGTTTGGCGACATCCGTGTTGATTTTCTCAGTGCCGAAGTGACCCGAAACGGAAGGAAGCTGGAACTTGCTGCAAGAGAATTTCAACTGCTGCGCTATTTCATCGAGCATCGGGGCATTGCGCTGTCACGAGATAAACTTCTGGACGAAGTCTGGGGCTACAACGCGACGCCCTCCACTCGCACCGTCGATGTCCACGTGGCTTGGCTGAGACAAAAGATTGAACCGAATCCTAGCCATCCCCAATTCCTACTGACCGTACACCGTCTCGGTTATAAGTTCATCGGCTCATGATTGATTCACTCGATCCCCAGGCAAGGAGGTGATCTTTCTGTCCAGGTTACGGATGGCGATCCTGCTCCTCTCCTCAATTGTCGCTGCAGGCGTCCTGGGATATCGATTCCTGGAGGGCTACACGTGGCTTGAAGCCGTGTACATGACGACCCTTACGCTTTCAACGGTGGGCTTTCGGGAAGTCAGGCCTCTCGGCCCCACCGGCCAACTCTTCACAATCATGCTGCTGGTGGGAGGATTAGGCGTCGTTTTTTACACCGCCGTGGCGGTTACAGGCAAGATTGTCGAGGGTGAGTTCCAGCAATTCTTCGGGAGAAAACGCATGGAAAAAAGAATCGCATCTTTGGCAGGTCACTATATCGTCTGTGGTTTTGGACGCATTGGCGAGGTGGTCTGCCGCGAGCTTTCTTCAAAACCCGTACCTTTCGTAATCATCGAGCAGGAGCAAGAGCGCGTACGTGCAGCCGACCGGACGCAGTACCTCGTCGTACAGGGAGATGCAACCGATGAAAAAAGCCTGGTGGCAGCCGGCGTGAGTCGAGCGAAGGGCCTTTTCGCAGCGTTGATGAGCGATGCGGCCAATGTCTTTGTGGTGCTGACCGCGAAGGAATTGAATCGTGATCTTTTTGTGGTCGCGCGGGCGGAAACCGAACGCAGTGAAAAGACCCTCCTGCAAGCTGGGGCCAACAAAGTGATTTCCCCTTATGCGATGGGTGGTCATCGTATGGCCCAAGCTGTTCTCCGCCCGGCGGTCGTTGATGTCATCGATTTGGCCACGCATCATCAAAGCCTCGAGCTGCAGTTGGAGGAAATCACCGTGCCGCCGAACTCTCCATGTCTGGGAGTGACCCTGCGAGACTCCAGTTTGTGCGGACGGGCGGAGATGATTGTGGTTGCAATCAAGCGCGCTTCAGGCAAGATGGTCTTTAATCCTGCGCCCGAGGAAAAAGTGGAAGCAGGAGACAGTCTGGTGGCTCTAGCCGAAGGTCAACAGCTTAAGAAAATTGAAGAGCGCATCAAGGGGGGACGCTAACCATTTTGGGCGCAAGATTTCAGGAAGCCGTCCAATAACCTCTCTAACTTTCTGTGCCCTCCTCGACCGCCGCTGCAAAGTTTAGAGAATTCCAGCGCTGATCGAGGTGAAAAACAGGTCACCGGCTTCAATTTTGCTCTGTCGGGCAAACAACGAGCCTCGCGTATGGATAACCGCACCAAAAATCACCGCACCAAATCACTTGACAGCGGCTCCGGCTGATGTAGCACTCTATAGGAGGAGGTATTTATGGCGTTCGTCATCACAGACCCGTGTATTGAAACTAAGGATACCGCGTGCGTCGACGCTTGCCCGGTCGATTGCATCCACCCAGGCAAGTCTGAGGCCGAGTTTGAAGGGGCTACCATGCTCTACATCCACCCAGAAGAATGTATCGATTGTGGAGCCTGTGAGCCGGTCTGCCCCGTCCAGGCCATTTATCCAAGCGAGGACGAAGTTCCGGAGAGCCAAAAGGACCTGATTGAGGCCAACACGGTCTGGTACGCGGACCGGAACAGAGCAGAGGAGATTGTGCGGTCCCATATGGAAACACACAAGGATCTGATGGGCATTCCTCCACAGGAACGCAGGGCAGCCCATCGCTAGAATCTTCGCAACTCGACCTTACAACGGCTAAGAGATAGGGCTCATCTCAACGGCACCGCGATTCAGCTAGGATCGAAGCCAGGAGAGTTTACTGCGTTACCGGTGCCAGCAATGCTGCGTCTCCGTGGTCACCGTGCCGGTTTCCTCCAATGCTGTGATGCCGGCGCTGGCAAAAGCTCCTCAAGTTTGACGGTGGTGGTATGATTGCCCCCATAGAGAGAGGTCCCATATAGGATTCAGGGCCGAAGAAAAGCCTTCCCTTTCGAACAAAAGCATATCTTACTGGAGGCCAAGATGCATACGGCAAAGTTGCTAGGGTTGGTCATCATCTCTGTTTTCTTTTTGGCGCCGCTGACGGCGCAAGGCAACTATGCCTCCTTGGGGTCCACCGCTGGTACATCCGCCGCAGCAATGTCACCAGAGCGGCAGTTTGCCCCTGCTGCGCCCCACGCCGCGCCCTCGACCGGCACCTTGTTCGGTCAAACGCTCCCGCCAACTGTGATTACGTCTTCGTGCACTGATACTGCCAAGGACTCACAACTTTCTGTCGAGAACGCTACCGAGCAACAGGGCAGGATCCACAAGTCGATCTATAAGCCGATGTGTTTCCCAAATTATTACTTCAAGAGCGAGCACTATGAGGGTATGTACTTGGAAAACGGCAGACCGCTACCTTGGATGGGACGAACCTGTGGTCACTTTGACCTCCTGGTTGTTTTCATTGATACGCCGTCCAACCGCCAGCGCCTTTTAGATAACAACAGTCCTCTGATCCCCCGCTCAGTGAAAGACCAGATTGCTGCCGGCCAAGTTAAGGCCGGCCTGGAAATGTTATTCAACACCATGGAGCTGGATCGCATCGCAACGGGAGTGGGATTGAATATGGGAATCGAGCAATTTGCGTTGAACCAGCGCCTGGCCCGAGCTCTTTCCTTTACCTTCACGGCCGCCGTCACCCAACGTCCAAGAAGTGACTTTGAACAAGGAGCAACTGCCGCCGGTAACGAGCTTGGATTCCCGAGATATGACGCGGTCGTGATTCTCGATAATCTTGGAGGTCCGTCCGGTCTCGGCATCCAGCGCTGGCCGGGCGGCCGGGCGGGAAATATCGATTCGAATCCTCGCCCGCTGTTCTATGGCAAGAACGGCACGTTTTACCTGTTCGTTGATCCCTTGCGCCTCACGCCTGGACTGTTCGGAAACGAACTGCTGAGACGTAATGTCCCTCAGATGCCGTCCGAATACCTCATCGGGGAAGAGAAGCTTGTCCCGGTCGACGGGTTTTTCAACGACGAGACCCCAGTCATAAACCCCCGCACCGGGGAAAACTTGGAGCCATTGACGCGAGCGCGTGAGGGGAAGTTGCACCCAGGCCAGTACCTTTCCGGATTTTTGGACGTCGACGGAGACCGCGTCATCGACTGCATCGATCCTGAGATCACGCCAACGCCGGACAATGTGGATGCGGATTTCCTCCCGGATCGATTCGACCCCGATTTGAATTTTGATCATCGACCATTTTTCTGGGTTTATTCTGCCGCGCCGCTGAACCAGAAAACGGAGTTTGCCCAGTTTGCCAATGGCGCCAACTTTGCTTCCTCGATCGTTCTCACCAATCCTTCACGGACGGAGACGGCAACTGGGTTGCTCAGCTTCCATGACGACTCGGGACTGCTGCTGCCGACATCGATCAACGGAAAGGCCCCGGCAAGCACCCTTCAGTTTTTAATCCCGCCTCTTGGGAGCGCGACGTTTACAACCGATGGCACTGGCAACTTGGTTTCAGGTTCGACCCGCGTCGCCAGCAACGTTCCAGTGGCGGGCGTGGTGAGGTTTTCCTCTCCCGGCTTGGGTATCGCGGGCGTGGGTGAAAGCATTCCCCTGGCCGCCTTCATGACGCCGGCAGTGCGCGACCTCGGCAGGAAATTAAACACAGGGGTGGCGATCTCCAATACGCTTGAAGCCATTGTGGAGCTGTTGCTGTCGCTTCGAATGCTAGACGGCAACGAAGTGACCGGCGGTACGGCCACGGTGACTCTGGCCGGTAACGGGCACTTGGCCAAATTTATCGACGAATTGTTTCCAGGCGCCGATACGAGCAACTTCCAGGGCACGCTGGTGGTCACTGTTAAGACAACAGGAGGCAAGGTGGCTGCAACAGCGATTCAACTCGGCGCCTCCGCAGGAGAATTCACGACCTTGCCTGTAGTTCCAGTTGATCCAGCGCCAACAACAAGGGATTTGTTCTTTGCCCATTTTGGCGACGGCTTAAATATCACTTCGTCCTTCTTTTTCACGAACCCTCTGGGCGCAACAACCAGCGGTGAACTGGGCTTCTTTGACAATGATGGCAACCGTCTGTCAGTTTCTGCTGGGGGGCAGCCTGCGCTGGACCGTGTGCCTTTCAACATCCAGTCCAGCGGCGGATTCATTTTCAATACCAATGGCCAGGGGAGTTTGGTTTCCGGATCGGCAAGGACCAGCGCAAGCGGCGCCATTGGAGGAGTCTTGCGGTTTGCTTTGCCCGGTCTTGGGATTGCAGGAGTGGGCGCGGGCACTCCAACCCAGGCATTCATGATTCCGGTGACGAGAAGCGCTGCGAAGAAGTTAAGCACCGGTGTGGCGATCGCCTCTGTTGGCGCAGAGGTAAGCGTGACATTGACGCTCAGACGGTCCAATGCGCTGGTGGTTGCTGGAGGCCAGGCCGGATTGCAATTGAAGACAAACGGCCACACTGCCAAGTTCATCGAGGAACTCTTTCCCGGTGCTGACACTGCAGAATTTGAAGGAACTCTTACGGCGACAGCGGAGGGAGGCAACGTCGTTGGTGTTGCAATTCAACTTGGATCGAAGCCGGGAGAGTTTACAACCTTGCCGGTAACGGCCCTCAGGTGAACTGCCGTTTGATCTTTTCATTCATCCAGCGGTAAGGAGGTGCACGATGACGGTTGGAAAAACCGCAGCTCTCTCTTTTTTGTGTCTGTTCGCGACCTCGCCAACGCCGATTTGCGGTCAGGAGGTAACGCAGTATCTGCCGCAGATAGCCGACGGGGGAGGAGCGATCACAACGTTTTTTACAGTGAACCAGGCGGAGACAGCAGTCACTGTGACCATTGACGCGTTTTCTCCCGACGCGTCGCCTATGTCGGTGTTGAGTACAGGCAGTTCGGTGACATTTACACTGCCAATCGGAGGTTCCGCCTTTGTTAGAACATTAGGGTCGTTGGGCGGCTTTTCTCGCGCCGGTTTTGCCCGAGTTCGCTCCAGCGGGATGACGGGTGTGGCCGCAATCTTCCAGTTTTTTGATGCTGGTGGAAATCTCCTGTCAGAAGCGGGCGTGTTGCCGTCGCCACTAGTAAAAGGGTTTTCCATAACGGCGGCCTTCAGTCCTGCCCAAGGAGTGAACACCGGCTTGGCGGTAGCGAGTCCTGTGAGCGACTCGAATTTGACGCTCTCGTTGATGAACCCGGACGGCAGCGTGCGCAGGACGGCCAGTTTGAGTGTGCCGGCCGGAGGACAGAGGGCGCGGTTTCTAAGCGAGACGACTCCGCCGCTGTTTACCGGATTGGATGTGATCTATGGCGCAGTCAAAATCACCAGCGATGTCCCGGTTGCTCCGGTGACACTGCGGACGGATGGAACGCAGTTGACCACCGTGCCGGTGATTACTCCCACGCTTGAGGCACAGGGACCGTCCGGGCCTGCGGGTCCGCAAGGTCCAACAGGCCCCACTGGACCTCAGGGGCCTGCAGGTCCGCCGGGTGCCCCCGGGCCCGCAGGTCCAGCAGGCGTCAGCGGCCCACAGGGGCCAGCAGGCCCAACCGGCGCCACCGGGTCCGCAGGTCCAACCGGCGCGACCGGGCCTGCAGGAACCTTTTCACCCGGTGCCAGTATCGAGGGTTCGACCGCCTCGGCGCTGATTACCTTCACCAACAGTGGAACCGGCTCAAGTGTTTATGGTTTGCACAGCAGCTCCAGCGGAACTGAGCCTGGCCTGCGAGGGGAAACTTACTCAACCCAGGCAAGTGCGGCTGGGATGATTGGAAGGGTAAGAGCTGCCTCGCCGGGTGGCTTCTCTGCTGGAGTCCGAGGAATTAATGAGGGGACCGGCAGCCAGGGTATTGGAGTCTGGGGATCGCAAAACGGTAGCGGCTGGGGACTCTACGGTACCTCAGTTTCTGGTAGGGGAGTCTTTGGGACGTCTGATGCCGGAGTCGGCGTGTATGGTACGTCTGAGTCCTCCTTCGGAGTTGTTGGGAAAACGTCCACCGGGTCCGGTGTGCTGGCAGAAAGTAGCAGCCCAGACGGGAGCGCCCTTGAAATCAGAAACGGCGCCATCAAAGTGTCAGGCAATCCCAAACCGGCCTTTGTTCACACCAGCAAAGGGAAGAGTTTGAGAACGTACATTGACCATCCGCTGACCAATGGAAAACCGAATGCCATTCTGATCGTCACGCCTGTTGGCGGCAACTACACAGCACGAGCTGTTGGGGTGGAATACGATAGTGACTCTAATTACCAGCAATGGACAATCTATAACCTCGATTTTACAGACCAGGCGGTTGGCCAGCGATTCAACGTCCTTGTTATTCAACAGTGACTTATTGCAGCCGCGTTACCGGCAGTGTTGTGAACTGGCCGGCTTGGCTGCCCAATTGAATCGCGGTCGCCGCGATGCCGCCCCCTTCGGCGGTCACCGTCAGCGTCCCTTCAAAATTGTTGGTGTCCGCACTGGGGAAAAGCTCGTCAATAAAACGGGCCACGTGACCACCTGCTTTCAGCGCTATCGTCGTTGTGCCTCCCGCGACCGGTTGTCCGCTGGCATTACGCAATACCAGGTGCAACGTTACTGCTCTGCCCGTCGCGTTGACCGCAACGCCCGTGTTGATCCCGGTTTCCCGGCTGCGACGAACTGGCGAGATGAATCCGTTGAAGCTACCGCCTCCGCCGACGCCGGCAATCCCGATGCCCGGCAACGTGAAGCGTAGCACTCCCCCCACGACTCCTTCCGTGACATTTGCTCGAGCCGAGCCAGTGGTGACTGCCCCCAGACCGTCGGTCGTGAAAACGGCCCCGCCCTGAGGAGCGATGTCAAACGGAATATCGCTGGCTGAGGCCCCGCCGTTGACAGAGATCGGTAGACGGTTACCGTCATCGTTGAGAAAAGCCAGCTCCCCTCGGGCCCGCTCCGTGGCCGAGGGATTAGTCAAAAACAGAGAGGACGAGAGATTGCCGCCATTGCCGAGGTGAGCAAAATAGACCGTCCCGCCGGCGGGCTCTGGAGAAATCGGGGTGACTGGGAGCGTAGTAAATTCACCAGGCCTTCCACCCACTTGAATCGCCGTTGCCGCGATTGGGCTGCCCGTGACCGAGAGCGTTCCTTGGAAATCTCCCAGGCCCGGAAATAGTTCCTGAATAAAGCGGGCCACATGGCCATCGACTGCGATGGGTAGTTGTCCTTGGCGAAAAGCGGCGCCATTGAGACCCTTGAGTGTCAGCCTCAGATTGGTTGCGGGCCCAAAATTGAAAACCGCGATTCCCGTGCTGACTCCCTGGGCACTGTTTCTAGTAATTGGCGTGATAAAGGAATCTACAAGCTGACTCTCTCCTACTCCGGCAATTCCCAATCCGGGAGCTGAAAAACGAACCACTCCGCCCAGCGGCACATTGGAGAGCACCTGGGCTGAGCCTGTCACGAGAGTCCCTATTCCATCGCTGTTGAACGTGACGCTGCCCAGCGGCGGGATAGTAAAGTCGACGCCGTTGTCGACAGGCCCCCCATTCAACGCCAGCGGCAACGGTTTACCATCATCATCGGAGAAATCGATGCCGCCTTCGGCCGTTGTGGTTGCAGAGGAATTCGTCAGATCTACAGAAGAGACAAACTGCGACCCGTTGCCCAACTGGGCAAACAGGAACAAGTGTAGGATCTTCTCCACATTAATGATGCTGTAGGCGCCCCCCGTGACCGGATCGGTAACCAACGCGGAAGCATTTCGTTGCTCTCCAATCTCACCAGCCACATCTGTTCCCGTGTTGCCCTTTTCTCCCGAACCTTTTGAAAGAACACTGGCGCTAAAACCGCCGTTTAACACAACCCTGTCTGTCCCACCTCCGCCATCGATGTTCTCCCTCTCCCCGGGCGGCACGTCTCCAGCCCGGAGGATAATTGTGTCATCACCGTTGCCGCCGAGCATGTTGTCTCTGCCGGTTCCACCAAGCAAGGTGTCGTGGCCCCCGCGGCCGTCTAAAGTGTCATTTGCAGGCCGACCATCCAGAAAGTCATTCCCTTCGCCTCCGACCAGATTGTCAATCCCGGGGCCGCCAACCAAAACCTGGTTCGGGACACCCGGGAGCGTGGTACTGGTGGTCGTCTGCGTGCGGGTTGTCGTGGTTACGGTGACGAATGTGCTGGTAGCCGTCCGGGTTGTGGACGTAGCGGTGCCAGTGGGAGAAGTGCCGGTTGTTGAGGTGGCAGTGCCCGTCACGGACGTTGCAGTTCCTGTTGTTGAAGGACTCGTCGTGGAAGTAGCGCTGCCGGTCGTGGTAGTGGCAGTAGATGACGTTCCGCTTCCTGTGGTTGAAGTACCCGTCGAAGAGGTGGGTGGGATCGTTGTAGTTGTGGTTATCGTTGTCGTGCCCGTGGTCGACGTCCCCGTAGCGGTAGTCGAGGAGCTTGTCAGGGTAGCAGTCGCCGTCGTGGTGGTCACCGTCCCCGTCGTCGTGCCAGTTGTCGTCGTCGTCGTGGACACGCTGAGTTGTTGATTTCCGAAATCCACACCCAAAGCAATCGCATCGCTCGCGGTTGCGACGTCCGGGTTTGGCGTGGTCTGTTTCCAGCCGGGTTGGAGAACCTCTCGGACCTTGAATGTCCCCGCACTTAAATTGACGAAGTTGTAATTTCCGCCTGAGTCTGTAAGCTGCGAGGCCTCTCCACTGTCCAAGATTCCGTTGCCGTTATCATCCAGGAAGATTCTCCAGCCTCCGATTCCCGGCTCGCCTGCATCCCTGACACCATCGCCGTCGAGATCTTCGAATTTCGTCCCCCTGATCGAAGCAAGCTTAAAGTTGCCGAAGTTAACGCCTGATCGATCGATACCACTGCTAGATGCGAAGTCGCTCGGGTCTGAAGTCGTCTGTTTCCAGCCGGCTTGCAGCACCTCTCGCACCCTAAGTGTTCCTGGGCCCAGATTACCGAAAGTGTAGTTTCCGCTTGCGTCCGTAAGCTGCGAAGCCTCTCCGCTGTCCAAGGTTCCATTGAGATTATCGTCCAGAAAGATCCTCCAGCCCGAAAGCCCCGGCTCGCCTGTGTCTTTGACCCCATCGCCGTCCAGATCTTCGAATTTTGTTCCACTGATTGTGATTAGCTTGAAGTTGCCGAAATCCGCTCCGGAAACATTTTGGCCGCTCACCGTCGTGATATTGCGATCCCCGGCGGTCTGTTTCCAGCCAGGCGTCGGAACCAGCCACTCTCGGAGCCTGCAAGTTCCGGGACCCACAGGGGTGGGTGCACCTCCAAGACTGTAACTCCCATTCGGAAGGGTTGCAACCACTGGCTCTCCCACATCGCGTGTTCCATTATTGTCGTCGTCGCAAAAAATCGTGAAACCCTGCAGGCCCGGCTCGCCGGAATCCTTCACGCCGTCGCCTTCGGTGTCATCAAACTTCGTTCCGCTGATTGTCACATACTTAAAGTTGCCAAAATCCACACCTGACCGGGAGCCTCCGGTCGTATTGACCGTTCGTTCGGGGGTAGTCTGCGTCCAGCCGGACTGAACGACTTCGCGGACGTTGTAAATGGCCTCAGTCACCGAAAGCGAATAATTTCCGCTGGCATCGCTGGTTGTCGAAGTCTCTCCCGAGTCGAGCCTCCCGTCGTTGTCGAGATCGACGTAGACTGTCCAGCCTTGCAGTCCCGACTCCCCAGGCTCTTTGACGCCGTCGCCATCTTTGTCCTCAAATACCTGTCCGCTGATTGTCCTGGGGGCGGCCCCGAATTTATCGTCAGAGGTCCGTTTCTCAAATCCCTGCGCGGCGACCCCCTCTACAGTTCCCGCGACTGCAGAACCCAGTATGACCATGAGTGCCGCCAATACAAACGAACGCGGGCAGAAACATTCAAGCTGTGTGCGTGAGGTCGGTACTTGCTCTTTTTTCATCTTTAATTTTCCCGATCCCGGAGGCGGCACTCTCCGGCAAATCGAGGTGTCATTTGGCGCGACGCCATCGCCTGCTCTATCCGTGAGGGTGAGACGGATCTCATTTAGTGAGGGTGAGACGGATCTCATTTAGTGAGGGTGAGACGGATTTCATTTACTTGAGACCTGAGAAAATGGATCGAGTACTAGCCAGAAAAAAAATCTCATGCAGGCGATACGGGGAGGCAATAACAAATATACTAGCCATCGGGGGTGCTCCTCTCACTCCTTCCGACTTTTATAGACTCGATGGACCAATTGACGCCCGAGTAGTTGAACCGGGTCATTAGTCTGGACGGATGGGACATATGCTACCCGAATGGGTCAATGGAAAGCTAATAGTAATTTTAATTTCTGATGAATCGGACGAGAAAGTCAGATATTTGAGAGCCTAGCCTGGTTTTTTTGGGCCGGTCCTTTCGCGAGAGCAATCGTTGACTTCGTGCCAGGATCTCTTCTCCTTGACCTTTTTGGGTGAGAATAGGTCTACTCTTGCTTCAGGTTCAAACGGAAGCCTTGAATCCCAACTTTTGAAAAGGAGGAGTGGAGATGAAACAACAATATCACGGACATTGGGGAATCGCTCTGGTCCTGTTGTCTCTATACATTTGCGCCGCCAACGTTTATGCCCAGGAAAACGGTGAGCTCTACCGATGGGATATCGCAAGCTTGCAACCACCTATCCTGAGACCGGGTGGATCGGCGTCAGCGGCGGCAGCTAACGGTTGGAAGATAATCTTCACTGGTAGCGGGACCTTTCGCATTGATCAGCCACCTCGGATAGAGGGTCCCAGGATTGGAAGCGGCGTCACCGGCGGGGGAACGTGGGCAGTGCAAGATCCGCAAGGTAATGTGACACCTTGCGGCACATACGACGTCGTCGAGGTAATTAGTTTTCGTTTGGCTCCCGGGACAGCTCTAGGAACCGTTACTCAGGATCTGATTGGCGCCAGGGAGGATCAACGCGCCGGTGTCGCTGTCCTGCGCGTTCTTTTTTCAGACGGCGGCAGAGGAATTCTCATTCTTTCCTCACGCTTAGGGGGAACGCCGGACTTCGTGGTCGAGGGAATCAGCGCAACGGACGATTTTATAAATTACTTCAATGTCTCGCCGGTCGTGGGCAGTGTAGACGCTAACCATATCAGCTTCCACATCCTTCGTAACAAAAACCAATAGGACGCGGATTATTCATTAGCAAAACATTTCAGCGCTCCACTCGGTGCTACGGGTTATCTGGAGACTGGCAAGGACAAAAAATATCTTGACCAAATCGCATTCGAGAATATACTTACTGGTCGGTATAATAATGAGGCCGTCGCAACCTCGTCAGACTCGCTCGCCCCGGGAAGTTCACCGTTCCAGCCGGGAGGCGATTCATATCGCAGCCACCGCTCTTTTCGCGGAGCGGGGTTATGCAGCCACATCGATAAGAGAAATCTGCCACCGGGCAGGTATCACCAAGCCCGCGCTTTACTACCATTTCGGCAACAAGGAGCACCTCTATCAAGGACTGATCCTGGATGCTTTCAACGAGTACCGTAAGGAACTGTTGTTGGCTTCCCGGCAAAGCAGGACGACTGCCGTGAAACTCGTGGATGTGTTGGAAGCGATGTTTGCTTTTGTGCGAAAGAATCCCGAGCTTTCCCGCCTTGCGTTTCGAATGATCCTTGCGCCCGAAAAAGGTTCGCCGGTAATCGAGTACGATGAATTATGCAAGTTCGACGCTCGCTTTATTGAAGGAATCGTGGCGGAGGGCATCCGAAAAGGGGAGATGAGAGGGAGTCCTCGGGAAATCGCCGACGCCCTGACCGGGATTGTCACAGTGCACATTATCGATTTTCTGGTCGCCGGCAAGCCGGTTTTGCGCCGCTCGCTTGCCGAGGGGGCCGTGGACCTACTGCTGCACGGTTGTATGCCCGCCTCTACCGATCGGTAGCGCCTATGGGAACGAGGAGGGGAAAATTCGCCGTAAGTGTACTGAGCGTCCTATGGTTGCATAACCTTTTTCTGGCGGCCAGCCCGCAAGACAAGCCAGCGCTGACAGTCAACGAAGCAGTGGCGCTGGCCGTGACGCGCAACCAGCAGGCGCTGATCGCGCGCGCGCAGGTGGATCTGATGAGGGGCAAAGTACGCGAGGTGCGAGCGGAGGCTTTGCCTTTCATCAGCTTCACCAGCAGTTCGCTCCGACTGCGCGATCCCTCTTTTTTGAATGCGTCCAGCTTTGACACGATTCCCATCGAGTTTCGGGAAGGCTTGAGGCCGCGTGGGGCCAATCTTTTCGATTACAGCTTCAAGGTGTCACAGCCGCTTTACAGTTCGGGAAAGGTGGCCAGCGGCTTAAAGTTAGCAAGCCTGGAAATGGAGGGCACCGGCATCGATCAGGCACGCGTCGAACAGGAAATTCGGCTGCGCGCCGTCCGCGCCTTCTACGATTTGGTGCTGGCCGAAAAGCTGCTCGAAGTGAGCCGGGAGATGGTCCAGCAGCGCCAGCGCCACCTGGAACTGGCGCGCGTTCGATACGAAGCGGGCGTGGCTACCGAGGTCGATGTGCTGCGCTCGCAGGTGAGCCTTGCCAACGCGCAGCCAGAGTTGCTTCGTGCGGAAAACGCGGTCCACCACGCGCGCTCCGTGCTTAACAACCTGCTGGTCCGTCCGGTGGACTTTCCCACCGAGACACTGGGGCAACTGGACTTTGTACCGTGGACGAGGACCAAGCGTGAAGAAATCGTTCGGGACGCCCTAGCGCAGCGGCCTGAATTGCGACGACTTCACATCAATGAACTTGAATCGGATATGCAGACAAAATTGGCGCAGGCAGAGAGCAGACTGCGTGTCGATTTCGTCGGAGAATACGGCCTCTCGGCGCGAGACCCCTCCAATCTGGTGGATGCCCATTTCACACGCTGGGCTTTCTCGCTCAAACTGTCGCTGCCGATCTTTGACGGGGGCAAACGCGACGGTCTTCTGCAGCAGGCGCTGGCGCAGCGCAAGGTCGCAGAACTTACTCTCAGCGCGCAGGAGGAAGCCATTCGCCTAGAGGCGCAGAGCGCACTGGACGAGCTGGCACGCGCGGAGAAAACAATTGAGGCGGCACGGCTCAACGTGACACAGGCGGAACGCGTGCTCGAGATGATGCAGAATAACTACAAGTATGGAGCCGCTACGACGCTTGATGTCCTAGACTCCCAAACTGCGGTTACCACGGCACGTTGGACGCTGTACCAAGGGCTTCACGATCACACCGTGGCGCGAGCGCAGGTTCGATACATCATGGGGCAGGATCCGCTGGAACAGAACGGCGCAAATGCAAACTCCTCAAAGTAAACTTTTCGATTCAACTGAAGCAAAGATTCAATCGCCCGCTGGCGGCTGGGTGGCGTTGGCCAACCTGAGGGAGCTCTTATTTCTTTTGTCACTGGCTCTGATGTCAGGTTGTTCCACAGACAATGTCCGGACAGGCCCGGCCGCTCCCCCGTTGACCGTGAAGGCGATCCAGCTTGCGCCTCACCCGCTGCAGGAAACGATCAACGTCACCGGATCGCTTATTTCTTCCGTGGCTGTGGATGTGAATACGGAATTCGCCGGCCACGTGGTGAAGATGAACAAGCAAGAGGGGGATTCCGTCAGACAGGGAGAGCTTTTGGCCGAACTGGATGACGCCAATGCCCAACTCTCGATGGCACAGGCAAACGCGAGCCTGGAGGTATCGCAGGCAGCGCTGAATCGAGCCAAGGTAACCGAGGAACACGCCCAGGCAGAACAGGAGCGGGCACAAAACTTGCTGCGCTCCGGCGGCATTACGGAAAAGGATTTTCTGGCGGCAGAGGTGGCGACTCGAGACGCGCAGGCCCAAGTGAAGCTCGCGGAAGCTCAAATCGAACAGTCACGACAAACTTTGGCGATCGCCCAGAAGCGCTCGAATGACTGTCGCATCCTTTCGCCGATTCGCGGGACCGTGGAGCGCAAGGGTCTCAACCCGGGCAGCTACGTGGATGCTAATACGGTGCTGTACCGGCTGGTAGACAACCACCGTTTGGAGCTGGAAACTTTCGTGGCGGCCCCCGATATTTCACGACTCGCCAAAGGACAGACCATCCGATTCAGCGTCGCATCGTTTGCGGAGGGAGCGTTCACCGCCCGCATCGTGACCATCAGCTCTGGAGTTCAGCTTCAAAATCGCTCTCTCGTCGTTCGAGCAGCCTTTTCCAATCCCACAGGCAGACTCAAGGCCGGAATGTTCTTCAAAGGTCAGATTGTGGTTGGAACGAAAGCGAATGCCTTGCTCGTTCCTGCCAGCGCTGTGTGGCGTCGCGCGGGGCAGCCAGCGTTTGTGTACGTGGTCGAGCAAGGCCAGGCGCGTCGGCGCCAGGTAAAGATCGGCATTGAACAGCCAGAGAACATTGAGGTTGTCGGCGGACTTAAAGCCAGCGAGTGGGTGATTGCCGAGCAATATCTTGAACTCGCCGACGGAATCCCGGTTGCGATGACAAAAGCAGGCAATTTCAAAGAAAGCGTGGCGGGTGACATGGAATCGGGCGGCTAGAAATCATGACTACGCAGTTTGCTGGCCGCCACTCAAATGGCTCCTTTGCGGCGCTATGCGCGTCAGGAAGCGGACCCTCAAATGCGGAATTCGGAATGCGGATGGCGAATTTCGGTGGACTTTTTACATTCCGCATTCCGAAATCCGAAATCCGCATTGCAGTTGTCCGCTTGCTTCGTACCTCGATTCATAAATACGATAACGTTTGCTGCGAGCGCGATAGCGCCGATTTCGCGAAGCGACGACGATGTCCCCGCATCGACTCCTCCTCGCTCCTTGATCTCGCCTCGCAAGCCCCATTAGCAAACGTTACCGTATTTATGAATCGAGGTACTTACGCGCGCGGCTCAGAATTTTTCACACCTTCTGACGGTGGCAGCTTCGCCGCGCGAGGTCTCTGCGACGAGCGTTCCTTGAAAAGCCGCCAGTAAAAATTTATGTTTCTCTCCAATCTTTCGATTCGCCAGCCCGTCTTTGCCACGATGATGGTCGTTGCCCTGGTGGTAATCGGCGTCTTTTCCTATAACGAGCTAAAGATCGACCTTTTTCCCAATGTCGACCTGCCGGTGGTCAGTATTACCACCCAGTATCCGGGTGTAGCTCCGGAAACGGTCGAGACCGAGGTCACCAAGCGAATTGAAGAGGCGGTCAACCCGATCGGCAGTATCCGCCATGTAAGCTCGACGACTACGGAGGGATTCTCCAGCGTGGTCGTCGAATTCCAATTGGGAACGGACGTCAACACTTCTCTGCAGGAGATTCAAAACAAGATTAACAGCATTCGCAGCCTGTTTCCCCGCGACGTGAAGGAGCCGGTCATCCAGCAGTTCCGCCCTGAGGAACTTCCGATTCTTTCGGTAGCCGTTCTCTCGTCCAGTTTGGACGCGAAAGAGCTCACGACACTCTCAGAGAAGATTCTAAAGCGGCGACTCGAGAACATCTCCGGTGTGGGACAGGTTCGGATTGTCGGCGCAGCGCGGCGCGAAATCCATGTACTGTTGGACCAGAACAAGCTGAAGGCATTCGGATTGACCTATCCCGAGGTACTCGACGCGTTGCGGCGTGAAAACCTGGATGTACCTGCGGGAAAGCTGGATCAGGGGGTTCGTGAATCGCTGGTGCGTGTCGCTGGTCGTATCAAGGACCCACGCAATCTGAATCAAATCATCGTCGCAGTGCGGGGTAGCCACCCGATTCCGCTGTCATCTGTGGCAAACGTGGAAGATGGCGTCGAGGAACAGCGGAGTTTCTCGCTACTGAATGGAGAGCCGGCGGTAGCCCTGGAAATTCAGAAGCAGTCGGGAGCCAATACCGTCCAAGTGGCAGACAACGTTAAAGAGGGCATGCGCAAACTGCAGAGGGAAATGCCGAAAGGCGTGGAACTGCGTGTGGTACGCGACAACTCCGTCTTCATTCGAGATGCCGTCGAAGATGTGCGTACCACTTTGATTTTAGGCGCAATCCTTACCGTGATTGTGGTTTTTGCCTTTCTCAACAGTTGGCGCAGCACGGTCATCACAGGGTTGACTTTACCGGTATCCGTGATCAGCGCGTTCATCATCATGTGGGCACTAGGGTTCACGTTGAATTTTATGACCCTGATGGGATTGTCACTGGCCATCGGCATGCTCATTGACGACGCCATCGTAGTCCGCGAAAACATTGTGCGACACATGGAAAGAGGCAAGAACCACATGGAAGCTGCCGGCGAAGGAACGGCGGAGATCGGCCTTGCTGTCATGGCCACAACCTTTACCATCATTGCGGTGTTTTTCCCGGTGGCATTCATGGGTGGGATCGTCGGGCGTTTTTTTTATCAGTTCGGCATGACGGTAGGATTTGCGGTACTGGTCTCATTATTTGTTTCATTCACGCTCGACCCAATGCTCTCTTCCCGATGGTACGACCCGGCCATCGAGAGCGGGCGCCGACGCGGGCTGAGCCATTGGCTTGAGGCGCTGAACCAGAAGTTTAACCTCCTGCAGGAAGGGCTCGGAAGCGGCCTCCGATGGGCGCTCCGACACCGAGGATGGGTGCTGGGTGTTGGAATCCTCTCCGTCGCTTTCAGCTTTTTCATCTTCGGCCGTTTGGGCAGCGCCTTCATACCGGACTACGACAGGGGAGAATTCCAAATTTCCTTCAAGATGCCTCCTGGCACTACGCTGCGCGAAAGCACGGAGGTGGGCCGAAGCATTAGCGAGATGCTGAGGCGGTCGCCAGACGTCGCTTACTCGTTTGTGACGATCGGAGCCGGTGGAACCACACCCTTGAACGAGGGTAGCGTCTACGTGAAATTGAACCCAAGAAGCGAGCGGGACCTGACGGACATGCGATTGCGACAGCAGTTGCGTGAACAGTTGGCACGTTGGCCTGTGCTCCGGTCCAGCATCGGAGAGGCGGAACAGATGGGCGAAGCGCGCCCGATCCAGATCAGTGTGAGAGGAACCAACCTGGCCGACCTGAATGCAGTGTCCGCCAAGATCATCGAGCATGCGCGAGCCGTACGTGGCGCGACGGACGTCGACTCCAGCCGTGAAGACCCCCGACCGGAAATTCGCATTCAGGTGGATCGCAAGACCGCTTCTGATCTCGGATTGGACCTAGGAACTGTGAGTTCACTGCTGCGCGGCCTGGTTGCGGGTGAAGTGGTTTCGCAATATCAAGACCCCGATGGGGACGCCTACGATGTGAGGGTTCGGTTAGAGGAAGACCAGCGGCGCCTGCGCCAGGACCTGGAGGAGATTTACGTTCCGGTTGTGAAGGTAAATCCCGGCGGTGTCTCGAGCGTCCCTTTGTCCGTGGTAGCCCGGCTGGAAGACTCGGAAGCTCCCTCCCTGATTCGCCGTCGCGACCTGACGCGGGAAGTACGAGTGATGGCGTCAATACAGGATCGGCCGCTGGGCGATGTGGTCAATGAGTTACGAGCGCACAACGATGCGATCCAACTACCCACGGGCGTACAGATTGATTACACCGGACAGGCCGAGGACATGCGAGAGACTTTCTACTATATCAACCGAGCCCTGATTCTCGCAGTGACGTTTATCTATGTAATCCTGGCATCACAGTTTCGCAGCTTCTTCCAGCCTCTAGCGATCATGCTCTCTCTTCCACTGTCGATTCTGGGGGTGGCGCTGCTTCTGTGGGGGAGTCACGATTCGCTCAACATTATGTCCATGATTGGCGTGATCATGCTGATGGGATTGGTGACCAAGAACGCCATTCTGCTGGTGGATTATGCAAATCGCCTGCAGCGTGAAGGAGAAAACCGCTCCAGGGCGCTGGTGGCGGCCGCCAAGATTCGCCTGCGTCCCATCATCATGACCACGCTGGCGATGATCTTTGGCATGTTGCCGCTGGCGTTTGAGCTCGGTGCGGGCGCCGAACTGCGTGCCCCCATGGCGCGTGCGGTGATTGGAGGTTTGATTACCTCCACACTCCTGACACTCATCGTTGTACCCGTTGTCTACACCTACCTCGATGACTGGGAAAATGGGCTGCTGTCCTGGTGGCAAGGGACTATGTCTGAGCTGACGGTTGCGGGGAAAGGGGGCCCAGGTGCAGTGAAAGAAGATAGGGTCAAAGAGTTACAACCCTAACTCGCTTCTCCCTAAGAAATGTGGGGACAGTCTACTGGACTGCGCCCCTTTGTCCCCGAGTAAATCTGCTACATAAGATTTGACATCCGGAGGGCGAAAGCTTATCTTTGGCCGACACAAATTCTTCCGGCATTGCTGGAACTTCAATGCTAAATGCATTTCACGAAGCAGGTACTGAGGCTGCTTCTCTACATGCAGTGAGTCGCAAGAATAGCAAACGAGTTTAGGAGGCCTAACAAAATGAAACATGGAGGACGTATGGCTAGAAGAAAACTATTTTGTTCTATTTTGGGACTCAAGAGATCACCGTTTTACAGCTTCGGTATATTGGTTCTTTTACTCGTGCTGGTGACGCTCGGCTGTGCGCGCCAGAAAGAGGCGCAGCAGGAAGTAACCTACCCCAAGCCCCGATATCCGAAGTATTTGGTGAACGCAACGAAAGAGGGGCTATTAGAGGCGGCACGACTTGCCGTCCGCCAGAGTGCGGGGATGAGCCCGTTGGGGAAGATGCAAAGCGGCCAGACCGTGTACGTGCTCCTTCAGTGGGGCCAGGATTTACAGGTCTGGGAAGCTATGAAACAGGCCTGGGCGGAGAGAGGGGTTCAGGCCCGGGAAATGTGGATGTGGGACGCCATGGGGATGAGCCGGGAGGAATATGAAAGCAAGGTGAAGGAGAGCTTGATGCACGGCAATGAGGCCTGGAAGG
>JACQSX010000052.1 GCA_016211105.1 Acidobacteriota bacterium
ACAGCGCCGGTTACATGAGGCTCGCTTTCCTCTGGTCAAGACGCTGGAGAACACGGATCTGAAGAAGTGGCCCGGTTTGGAGGGGATGCGGGTGCGCGAGTATACCGAATGCGCCTACATCGGCCGGCGAGAGAACCTGGTACTGCTGGGCAAGCACGGCACGGGCAAAACACACGCGGCAACTGTGTTCGGTGTCGAGGCGTGCCGTCGTGGCTATCGCGTCTTGTTCACAACAGCGGCACATCTGGTGAACACGTTGATCGAAGCCCGCGAAGAGAGGCAACTGAAGCGGTATCTGGCCAAGCTCTCGCGCTTCGAGCTGCTCATCGTGGACGAGGCCGGCTATATTCCCTTCTCGCCTGAAGGCGCGCAGCTACTGTTCCAGGTCTTCTCAGACCGGTACGAGAAAGCATCGTTGATCGTGACATCGAACCTGCCGTTCGCGCAATGGACGAGCACTTTCGGCGATGCAACTTTGACTGCGGCCTTGCTGGATCGGCTGACTCATCACTGTTCGATCCACGAGTTCGATTGGGAGAGCATCCGATTCACCGATAGCCTGAAAAACAACAAGCTCAAGAAAAGAGCCGGTGATCGACCGCCTCCAGATGCGGAGGCCAGTTGATCCATGACTGTGCAAAAGTTCCCGTGACTGAAAGAAAGAAAAAAGAACCAAAAAAGAAAGAAGGGCAAGGCCTGTGGAAAATGACACCTCTATGGAAATCCACAAAAGACGTGGATTCCCACAGAGGTTTGGTAAAGCCTCGCAAAAAACACTCAGCTTTACCACATTTCCGCACAGGCCCGGCGGCGATGATACTCACTCAACAATCAATTTAGGAGTGGGTCAATTTTGCTCGACAAAGGTGGGTCAATTTTACGTTGCAAAAACGAAGCGCTTTGCCGGATTTTCAAAGCGCACCTTTTTTGAATCAAATCGCTCAGAATCAAATGAACCTCCAACCCACTCCAACATTCTCTCGTGCTCTTCGTGAGTCGGGTTGGAAATCGCTTCCAAAAACTCCTGATAACCCCAAATGCCGCCGCAGTCTTCTGGCGGGCATGCCCGCTGTCCTCCAACGCACTTCGGATATTTCACATTTATTTCTCGACAGAGAATCTGCTCTAGCGTCACATCATGAAGCCAATTGTCTCCAAAATCGTACTGGTATTCTGCCGCAGGGTTCTCCATCGAGAAGTAGTTCGAGATTTCCCGCTCCCAGCCCGGGCTGATCTCCAAGTCAAGATCCTCTTCCTCGTCGGGAATTCCAATGCTCTCTTCTTTTCTCGTCGCTGGATTGAGCATGCGGAAAAGATGGAGATGGTAGTCCAGCCAGCCCATTGGGTCCTGAATGGCAACATGCAAATCCCAGAAGGTGTAATTTCCTGGGACCTGAATTCGCCGCCAGATGGCAGGCTCCAGCCCCTGCAGAGAAATTTTGAACTGATAGACCTCAGTGAACTTTTCCTTGGTCATCTGCTTTTCTGGCAAGCAGCCACTTCCACAACGGAACGTATCGAACGGTGTTGCCATTGAGTGTCTCGTCGCCTTCATATTCTTCGGTAACGATGACAGCATTCCGGCAATCGAGCTCACCCATCGCTTTCTTCAAACTTCGCAACTCACGCTCTTTCGTCTTGAAATCCTGGACATTCCAGCACACCTGAATCAACTGAGAGACCTTGAGTCCTTCCTTGACGACAAAATCTACTTCGCGATGATGGACGTCCTTCCAATAGAAGAGTTCCAGTTCGGGATTGAGCGCCTGCCGCCTCTTCAGTTCCAGAAAGATGACATTCTCAGCAGACCTGCCAACATTCTCTGAGAATCTAAAGCCCACGACATTGCTCAGCCCTGTGTCCACGGCATAAACCTTTCTTGGGTCTTTTTCCTGGACCTTGACCCGAAACGAAAACCGCTTCAGAAAAAAGAAAAGAAAAGCCTGCTCCAGATAACCAGAAAACCTTTCAATCGTGCCTCGCGTCACTTTCAGATACTTTTCCATTGAGCCGTAAGTGGTCAGCGTGCCGATATTGCTCACGTAGAACCTAATCAGGTCCTTCAACTCCTGCTGCTTCCTTATCCTGAATCGCTGGAGAATGTCCTTGCGAACGAGGTCGTCAAAGTGGTTCAGAAGGATTTCCTTTTGGTCACGGTCCGCAAGCACAACTTCCGGAAAGCCACCATTCTCCATGTACTGCCGCAGCCGCCGCTGGATTTCAATGCGTTTGTCGACGATGTCCATCTGGCTTTTCAACTCAATTTTATTGAAAGCGAGGAACTCCTCAAATGAGAGTGGATACACAGCCAAATCAAGATGCCTGCCAGTGAGCAGCGTCCCGAGTTCGTCGCTCAGTAACTTCGCGTTCGAGCCCGAGACGACAATCTTGGCCTTTTGGAGCTCGTGCATCGTGCGCACCCAGCGCTCCCACCCAACAATTTCCTGCGCTTCATCGAGGAAAACGAAAATCTCGCCTTCAGGAGCGAGAAATTCGAGATAGGTGTCATAAATCTGGCTCAGCAGCCTGACATCCAGTCTTGCGAATCTCGAATCTTCGAGGTTGACGAACAGGATATTGTTCTTGTTGACGCCTTCCTTCTGCAGCTCTGTCACTGCCTGCCTCATTAGGAAGGACTTGCCGGCTCGCCTTGGACCGGTTATCGTTACCACTTGGCGGCTCTTGAGAAAACCCATGAGCCTTGCCAAGTGTCTGCTGCGTGGCACTCCGGTGTCCAACTCCCGTGCCCAGGGATTCCAAGCTCGCAACACCTCCAGAAGCTCTGTTTTGTTCATTTTATTGTTGGTATCTTACAATATTTATAAATTTTGCGCTCTAGCAAAATTAAAGCGAGCACGAACCCTCCACAAGCGGGCTTCACCCGCTCGTGTCCGGCCGGTTATCGGCATCGTTAGCCGACGAAAATAGTCAGATGTGGCGGTCCTTGTTCCTTCTTTTCGTTCTCTGACTTGATAGCGTGGGAGGAGGGGAGCCGCGAGGCCTCCCCCCTATCCCGATGAAGAATCAATGAACCGGGGAAAAGGTTCTGGAGTTTAAAGGGACGCCAGCAAAGCAGGTGGACAAAATGGCAGCGGATGAATTGCGCGTGATTTTAGACGCAAAAGTAGCATAAAATAGAGGACAAAATGGCAACCAAATCCAGCAACGGCAACGAGAATCTTCAGCAGGCCATGGCCCTGCTGATTCAGAACCAAGCAGCCTTTGTCTCGCACCTTCGAGAAACGCAGCAGGATATGGCTGTGATTCGGCGGGAGTTGGAGCAAATCAAAGCGATTCTCCTCCGGCACGATCAAGTGCTCGCCGACCTGCCCGAGGCGATCCGGCTAAAAGTCGGGTTCAAGCCCGGCCGCTAAAAACAGTCCCCGTTCTCCGGAGCGGGGTTTTTCCTTTTTCGCATTTCTAAAACAGGTCCAACATGTGCGTGTACTTGAAAGTCAAAGACTTGTCCGCTACTCCACCCTGGAACGCGTCTCGCTGTTCATTGTGGACGATGAAGATGTCACTCAAGGGGCGGTGAATCAGGTTGAAGCGAATATTGGAGCTGACCCGACGGAGGTCGCTGTTGTATTGGATCAGTGTGTCCAGGAACATCCTGGTGCTGAAGGAATAGTGCACACGCATATTAAAAAGATGACTCGTGGAAATTCCTTGTTTGAGCCTGAGCTCGTCACGCTGATACCGTCCTGTGGCTGAAAATTTGTAGTGGGGCCGGAAGGTCAAACCGAGCTGGAGCTCACGACGTTCGCCATCCCAGAAATCACCTCGCTCGTATCGCACCTGGCCAGACAACCGAGCACTCGGGTTGGAACGAAAGTCGACGAGCCAATCATTGAAATTGTAATCTCCCGGATCAATGTGGATCCGTCGACGAATCGGGAACGGTGCATCCAGCCTCTCGAAATTCAACACTCGGGTCAATGTGAAGATTGCGCCGCTGTGAAATTCAGCCTGTAAGTCCAATTCGGTCGTTCGGGTCAGCAGACGGTTCTGATGATCGGTGATGTACTGTACCCTGGCGTTGGGAAAGAATTCCCGGATCCAGGGATTCTTCGGCCGCGGGCGCCAGCCAACCGAGGTATCGTTCTTGCGGATGTCGACGCGGGGTACAAATCCCACTTTCGCATTGAAGTTCTTCCCGATGTCCAGATAACTGTGGCGAGCCTCCAAGAGGTTGGTCTTCCATTCGACCCAGACCCTGGCTGCCCGATTGTGGTTTTCCAGACCATCCGTTCTTGTCGCTGCAACAAAGGAACTGATGCGCAGGTTCTGAAACATGCGGAAATTAGACTCCACGCCGAATGTGCGATTGTAGTCCCCAGCCTGGTCGGATTGACGGTTGATCCACAGAACGCCCAGCTCCGATTGGGCCAGGATATTTCGCTTTACCCGCAGGACGGTGAAATTATTCCCAGGTTCGGGCTCCGATTTCTGCGTCTCCATGTTCAGAAACCCCACGCTGTAGCTGCCCGCCCGACCTGTCAGGCGAACTCCCCCTAACACCGGCAGCGGGATGCCATCCGAGGATAAACCGATGCGACGGCTGAAGAAGGGAAGGATTTCCCCTTCGGGCGCCGAACCCTCCCGGGTCTGAGCAAAGCCGAAGATTCCAGCGTTCTCCAAAAAGAAATCACGCTTCTCGGGAAAAAACAAACTGAAGCGGGTAAGGTTGATTTGCTGCTCATCTACCTCAGCCTGGGAGAAGTCGGTCTTTAACGTCGCATCCAGCGTCAGTCCCGGAGTCAGACCATACTTAAAATCGAGTCCCACATCCCCTGTGGCGGCCATATCATCGGTTGCGAATTTGCTCAAGGCCGCGGTCACAAAGTGTCGGTAGCAGCGGTCATTTTAATTTGCTATTGACAGGCCGCGGTCACAAAGGGTTTCAGTTTGAAGTTGCGACCCGGTCGAACGTTCTCAATGCCTTTCAAATCCCCGGCAAAAACAAGATTATAGCCGCTGAAGCGGCGGGGGATGGGCGACCAGTCACTTTGCTCATTCCTGCGACGAACCCGTCTTTGAAAGTTGATTCCCCAATGCTGCTCCTTTGACCTGGGAAACCGCAGCGATTTGAAGGGAATTCTCACCTCGGCAAACCATCCTTCTTCGGTAATCCTCGTCTTCACGTCCCACACGTCCTCCCAGGCAACGTTTTGATCCCTTCCCTCATCGATGGCTTGCACTTCCTTCTTGGCCCCCGCTGGATTCGTGTAAAAGACGAAGGCATTGCGGTCGTCGTCGAAAGTATCCAGGTAAATACCGATTCCATCATCGTTGCCATGAGTAAAGTCCTGTTCCAGACTATTGATGATGAGTTTCTCCGGTTCCGAATCGTAAACGTACACACCAAAATAAATAGCTTTACGGTCGTACAGGATCCGGACCTCGGTCTTTTCCGTCGCAGGCTGACCCTGATTTGGCTCCCGTTGGATGAAGTCGGCAGCGGGCTGGGCCCGTCGCCAGATGGGTTCGTCCAACACGCCGTCCAGCTTGACGGGAGTTTCAGTAGAAACGGCGATAACCTCCTTTTTCTGACGCTTCCCTGCGGGACGGATCTTTCCGGAATCGTGTGCTGCCGCCAGTGGCCAGCCGAGAAGTAAAGCCACAAAAGTGAAGCGCGCAGCAGATGTAAGAACTTGGGTTTACTGGTTATCATCTCGGCCGGAAAAACTGTATCCCGCCGCCGCTAGCGTGCGCAGAATCGAAAGCCATCCCTACGTCCGGCAAATGAAGGAGAAATATACTCCCTGCCCAGTCTGCGGTGAAGGAAAACGAATAAAAGTAGACCCACCAGTCCCAGTAGAGTGCCGGCCATCCCAAGGTAGAGGCTGTCAGGCTGGTATCGAAATTCAACGATATGTCGCCCCTGCGGGACAAACACTCCTTTAAAGAGGTAGTCTGCGGGAAACAGAGAAGCGAGTCTGCCGTCAACATAGACTTTTTGGCCTGGAGCAAAACGATCGAATTCGACCAGTACCTTCCCTCGTCCAGTCACCACTTCATAGCGGCTAAACGCCAGACCCCGGCCGCCAGGAGAGATTCTTTCCGCAGTCCCAGGGACCGATTGCGATATAGAGCCAGGTGGAGGTAGGTCACTCTCGACGACCACAGTATTTGGCAGATCCGTTGTGTTCATCTTCTGTAGCGCCTCCTGTTCTGTACTCCTGATCCAACTCGAAAAGAGCTTGGCTCGATCCGTCCCTTGATTAAGAAATACTCTGAACCCCCGAGGGTTGCTTTCAAGAGAATAGCCTGCGGGTACGTCATCCACCGGTGAAGCAACCAGGTATCGCGCCTTGAGAAGTTCGAAAAGACGAGGCTGGTCAATTCGATTGAGCATAGGGTACCACCAGTTTGCTACTCGCAGGTAGTCAGTCAATTCAACGCCGTACTTGGCGATCTCACGGTCCCACACACGTCGGGTCAGAGTGTTCTGGTGAATCGTATTTGGATCCAGTGTCACCAACCAACGGTAAGCATCCCCTGCTTCGGGATCGATCGCTTTGAGAAAGTGGAAAAGGCGGCGCGGTGTTAGGACGTCATAACCTCGGATGTCTTCAAACCCATAAACAACCGAGCTATTCGGCGGTAGTATCGTGCCAAGGGCTGCCACCCGTGAAGGGCGTGGGTCGGTAAACGCTTTCAGGGCCGGCAGAGCAGGATAAACTGGAGTGGCGGTCCCCCTGGGTATGAGGCCGTATCCCACAGTGCCGAGATCAGCCAGGAGTAATAACGGCAACAAAAAGCGCCTCTGGCCTTGCTTACGATAGAGCAATATGCCGGTGCCTGTAATTAGTACCAACACGGATCGGGATGCCAAGAGAAGTGTCTTGCGGTAGGTACCCATCGCCAACAAGAATGGGCGAAAGTAGAAAAGGGAGACGACAATCATTAACATCAGAAGGCCGGCTATGAACGCGGCTCCCAGCACCGGTCTGCGGTGGCTTCGGGACCCGGGATCCACGGGTGTGTCTGTCAGCAAATCGTCGCTCCCTTTTGCTGCGAGGCAAGCCATGGCAAAGGTGAAGAGGAAGGCAAACTTTTTCCTTCCGACCAGTCTGAAACCGGGTACATTGAATAATGACTCAAGAATCGGCAGCCCAAGCATCAGACCCAGTGACACTACCAGCAATAAGAGAAAGGCTGCGGACCATGGATCCTGACGGAGGGATCTTCTCCGAAAGGAAAATGCTGCAAGAAACGGGGTCAGAATCGACGAGTAGAAACTAAGATCAATGTAGCCCGGGTAGCCCCAAAAGGTGCCATCGGATGGAGTGCCAAAAAAATCCGGAATGAGAACCGTAATGAGGCTTGACAAGGGGTAGGCTGGTCCGGATTTGGCAATCCGGGGTCCGACCACTGCCATGCTGTCTGAGATGTATTCGTAGGTTGGTATCCATTGGATCGCCGATATCAGCAATCCGGTGGCGCAGGCGGTAGCCAAGTAAAAACAGATGCGTGCCCTTCCAGGAGCGCCGTTGGAAACAAAAAAGGAGAAGAGAATGGCGGCTCCCAGGAGCGGCACCACCGATTGCGGCTGGCCCGCAAAAATCGAGAGTGCAACCGCTACGGCCGTACCGATGAACCCGCACAAAGAATTATTTGAAAAAGTCTTATGAATGGCCAGGAGGATCCAGGGCAACAGGACCGTAACATTCGAGTATGGGTAAGGAATGGAAGCGGCTGTGTGCATCGAGAGCGAAAAGAGAACTGCGCCGACGAAGCTGGATGTAGAACTCAGTCCGTGCTGCCTGAGCAGCAAGAACGTGCCGATGAGGAACAGACTAAGCTTGGCAGCAAAGATGACAGCAAAGGACTGTGGTGGAGGGACGATCAAGTGGATCCAGGTCAGAGGGAAGAAGACCGCGGTTTGAGGATTCGCCAGGTACGGACTTCCAAGGTAGGTATAGGGGTTCCAAAGGGGAAAGTTTCCAGAGTAAATTGAATGCCGAAAAAACTCCGCCCAGGGAAGGAATTGAAAGAGCAGATCGAAGTGCCCGAGCGCTTGCTCCCTGAGTCCGGACAACTCAGATCGCCAAGGCTCATATTGGGAGAGGAAGCCATTCGGCACTACCGTCCGGTGACCGATCATCGCGTCGGCAAAAGGAAGGACCCCAATAAGAACGCATACCAGCAAGAGTTGGCGATGTCTGTACTTCAGCGATTGTTCCTCCGGATGGCGCGCCACATGATCCCCTTTTCCTGGGGTGAATGACTTAAAAAGGTAAACCGAAGCGTACTTTGTAGCAAGAACCAACTTGGAGGGCTCGGCTCTGGTGATGCCGTTGGCATGACCGGCGGCCATCTCTTCTTAGAAAGATCCAACGTCGACGGTTGTCGCCGCCGCGCGTCGATTGCAGATTTTTCAACCATCGCCGAGATAATCGTTGCCTGATGTGAGAACTTTGGATAGTCTGTGAACCCTTTTGCTTGATTGAATCAACACACTAGGAGAACGTCAGATGAAGAAACGTTTCTTTGTCGCCTTCATGCTTGCGCTTGCGGCGTCATCCGCATTGGCTCAATCACCGCAGCCGGCCCATGAAGGCGGACCCAGCCGGCTGAAGGATTTCACTCGATCGATCAAATTCGACGGCTTAATTTTGAATTTAGTGTACTTGAACGACCGTACGGTCGACGCTTTGTTCCAGGCGCCCACCAAGTATTCCATGAGAGCGCGAGCCAAGCAGACAACGATGCTCTTCGTGCAGGGAATGCCCGAGAAGGAGATCAATCTCGATACCACGTTCACGATTGAGCAGGGTGGAGAGAGCATCACGGCCACGCCGCACAATATCAAGCATTTTGAGGACGGAAAAGTCGTCAAAGGCGAGCGTATCGACGGCATCCTCGAATTTTCGAAGAAGGTCGATCTCTCTAAGCCGTTCAAGGTAAAAAACGGAAAGGAATCCGCAGAATTTAAGTTTTCGGAAGACTTGACCAAGTCGCTGAACTAAGTACCTCGATTCATAAATACCACAACGTTGGTTGCGAGCGCGATGGCCCCGCATCGGTTCCTCCTCGCTCCTGGATCTCGCCTCGTAAGCCTCATCAGCAAACGTTCAAATTTTACATTCTTAACAAAACTTTTACATCGACTTAACCACTCGATTTCCTATTCAGGCTAGAATCGTGGTCCTCAATGGAACAAGCCCTTGGGTGGCAATTGGGAGTCGTGGGTCGATTCTCAAAAGGAAAATGCTTGATCCGGCCGTTAGGTACTTTTTTCGCTGCTTCATGAATTTTCTCATCCGAGGTACTTAACAATTTCCTGGTCTCTTGGGTCGACGATGCAAAACCCTTCCAATAAAGCCTTGGCGACGGTCGCCTTGGGAATCTTACTTTGTTTTTGTCGCCACATCGAAGCATCTGAATTTCAATTTGAGCTGGCAGATGACGTGACGTTGAATGTTTCATTGCAACTAGGGCCTGACGCGGACCATTGGGAAACGACTGGCCTAAATTCTTACGAGGGTAACGGCTATCAGTTGGTCCTAGAACCAGTGCAGGTGGGCGGCAGAAACGAACTGAAAATTAGGCTGCGACGGGACGATCAACAGCCCTTTACCGTAAGAGCGTTCCAAGCGGCTTGGGAACTGACGAGTGATCGGCTTTTCGCCGCTTGGACTTACAACGTGGATGCAGCGAGAACCCGTAGGAATTACCGGGCTCTCGCCTCTGAAGCCTTCGGCGATGTGACCTCGGCGAACTTTGGAATTCCTTACGCCTTACTGGCTGCGCGCGATGGCGACAACCTCCTGGCCGTTGGCATTTTGAGCCAGGATCGGACGGTCTTCCTGAATGGCGAGCCGAAAAGCGATCAGGGATATCAAATTGCCCTGTTCTTTAGTACTGCCGCCCTCACAAACTTTGAAGAAACCGTTTTCACGGACCTTAGCCCTGGCGGCTGGTTTGAAGTCACGCGGAGCTATGCGCGCTGGGTCGATGAAAAATTGCAGTACGAGCCCTTTCCGGTTTCGCCTGCCTGCTTCTATCCGATGTACGATATTTGGTACTGGGCCAAAGACGAAACCAGCCTGAATCTTTACTGGCGGACTTTGCTTCATGCTAAAGAACTTGGCTTCCAGTCGTACCTTTTCGATGCCGGCTGGGAGTCACGTAATGGAGAACTGGCCAAATGGCTGTGGGGTTCCGTGGGCAATTACTTTGCTCCCGAAGACAAACTACCCGGATTTGCCGATTTTTTGCAACGGATAAAAGAGTCGCTCCAGATGAACGTTATCCTGTGGTTAGCCCCCTACTCCATGGGCAGAACGAGCGTGCATTATCCAGCGTTGAAAGGCGCACATACACTTTTTGTCAGGTCCAGGCCGCAGTACAAGGGCGGCATTGTCACCGCTCCGGACACGCTTCCCCTGGATTGGAGATTTGACGAAAACGTCAATCTCTGTCCCAGAAATTCCGCCACGGTCGACTACATGAGATCTTTGTTTGACCGGGTCTCGGAAACTTATTTTCCGGACGGGTATTGGCTGGACTTTCAAGAGACGATTCCCTTTACCTGCGAAGCTCGCCATAAACATACCTCAACTTTTGGACGCGCGTTTGGCGCCGCTCAAGATGCGATCAAAGAAAGCGTGCTCCGTCATATCGCTGCTCCTACCGTGGAACTGCGCTATCCGGTTGCAAACCTAAATAACAAGCGCTACGGAAATCTTTGGCAAAGCATCGATTCACCGAACGATTTTGATGCGATGCGACTTTACAGTATGGCGATGCGGCCCTTCAGCGAAGGCGTCGTGATTGGCACCGATGAGATGTATTGGCCACCCAACGCCACTACCACAACGGTAGCGAAATTTGCGGCCACTACCGTGCTGAGTGGTGTACCCGCTTTCGGCGCTAATTTCCTGAAGTCGCCGCAGTCACACGGGGAAATCGTCAAAGCCTGGTTGAGCTTTTACAAAGAACATCAGTGGGACCTCACCAAGGGTGAGTTCCAGGCCTTTGGCGATTTCGCTTTCCCGGATCAAAAAATTCAATCTTTAGAGAAGGCTTTCATTTACCTCCGTTCCGGAACGCGCTCTCAGGTTTCAGTCGACGCCGCATCGCAAATTTTCATCACAAACTGCACCGACAGCAACAATATCAGTATCGTCTTGCAAGATTTGGAAGAAGGTAGCTACGGCATTCAGGTCTTGGACATTTATCTGCGGCCGATCTCGGAGAGAACCCGAAGTTTGGACCGGGAAGCAGAGATCAAAGAATATGTGGCACAGGGCGGGATACTCCAATTGATAAAGAAATCCTGAACTGGAACCGCATTTCCTCCTTCTGATCGAAGAGTCGAGGCGAGAAGACCTGAACATTCAAAGCACACACTGTACGGTTCAAAGTGGGCGAAAACTTCCTCCCGCCCTGCTATATCGGTATTCGATAGGGGCCGCGGGTTGTGGGCTTGCCATGTCCAGCCATGCGCTCCTCGACGCCCTACGCACCGATCTGATCTCCCGAGATGGCTTACCCACCCCCAGTTTTGGCATACGCCCATGCCGCGCTGCAGGTCCTGCAGGGTCGCAACTTAACTTTAGTGGCGGCCCTTCTGCTGACTGGCCAAGGGCTTGCCCTGGATATGCCCGCCATTGAGGGGGCCCGACCGTCAGGTCGGGCCTGCCGCCGACTTTTCGTGTTGGGATTGGTGAAGTCGGCTGCGTGCTCTCCGGACACCGCGGGGTGGATGTTTCTGACCAGTGGCGGGGAGACTGAAGAACCGGAGGCAGGCGTCGCTGGCCAAGCACAAGAAGTCGCAAGAGATGGACAGATGGACATTGACTTATCTGGAAGGAAGTGGTTACTTACTACAACGCGGACCTGATCTAGTTTTAGTAGGGTGCGGCTTTTGACCAGAAATGTAATGTCGAGAAGACTAGGCTGGGGCTTCATCTGCCAAAGTTCCAATTTCAATAGTTTCTTGTGCAGCGCTTCTGTCATCGCTTTATTGACGGTTGCCATACTGGGTGCGGTTTTTTATTTCGCATTTGACCTCCATAGATTGGCTGAAGAAAGGGTGCTTGCGCAGTTCAATGAGCAACAGCTCTTGATAGCGCGACAACTGGCTCATCAGGCTGAAGTATATCTGGGCGTGCGCTCTGAGGATCTCAAAGCGCTTTCATCGCGCGCCTCTTTGCAACACCAGAATGGGGAAGCCGGCGCTGGCGAGATCGAGGACTTCTTTAAAAGATTCAGAGCGATGTATGTCAGTGAGATGTCTCGTTACGATGAAAACGGGCAAATCGTTTTTTCAACGACTCCTCAGGCTGTGGGACTGGACGCGGCACAATACGATTTCTTTGACTGGGCCACAAAAAAGGAGAGCAAGGGAAAAGTTTTTGTTTCCTCGTTTATTCGAAGGGACTGGACCCAGAGGGATGTGGCATCCTCGAAGGACCCGGGCTCTTTCGCGCAATTTTTGCTGGCGGTGCCTCTATATGAGCAGCCTGCTGATTCGGAATATTCCAGCCCCACCGGACGATTTCTCGGCGCCCTTTCGATGACCGTTGATTTGAAGGAACTCTTTGCGGATCAGCTTGCCAGAATCAGCCCGAAGGTTAAACCGGAAGAGGCGTGGGTGATGAACAATGACGGTACACTCCTGTTTCAATCCGAGCATCCAGAGATGGTGGGCCGAAATGTTCATCAAAGAGACGCCAGTTGCGATCCGTGTCACAGTTCATTCGACTATGTCGAGCGGATGCTGAAGCGGAAACAAGGCACGGTTGACTACCAGCTCAAGGGACGCCCCAAAAAGTTGGCTGCTTTTCAGCCGATTGAGTTCGCCAACCGCTCATGGATTGTGGCCCTAAACGTCCCTTATGATGAGGTGGCGGCTTTTGAGAAAGAAGAACATAAAGGGATGCTCTGGCTCCTCGGGATCGTTGCGGCTACCGTGGGGCTGTCTTCTACTGCCATATATAAGGGCCATCGCTCGAAAGAGAGGGTGGAGGAAGAAGCGAATCACTGGCGAGAGAAACATATGCTGGAGGAGAAAATCCGGCAGTCTGAAAAACTTTACCAAACTCTCTTTGACCAATCGCCCGATGGCATTCTGATCATTGATCCTGAAACTGCTTTGCCTCTTGTTTTCAACGATAGCGCTCACCAACAGTTGGGCTATTCCCGCGAGGAGTTCGCGCGGCTGCGAATCTCCGATTACGAAGTTGCCGAAAAGCCCGAGGAGATAAAACGACATATTGAAAAAATATTGCGGGACGGATGGGATGACTTCGAAACCCGGCATCGTACCAAGCAGGGTGACATCCGTGATGTCCACGTGAGGGTCCGCCTGATTGACGTTTCTGGCCGACCTACCTTTCAGACCGTATTTCGCGACATTAGCGAAGGCAAGAGATTTGAAGAACATGCGCGTCATGTCGACAGGATGGATGCTCTCGGCAGATTTGCGGGTGGGATTGTGCACGATTTCAACAACCTCCTGACGGTGATCAGTGGGTACACTGACTTAAGTCGGAGAGAGCTGCCACCCAACCACCCGCTACAAGGGAATCTTGAACAAATCAAAGGCGCCGGGGAACGGGCTGGGGTATTGGCCCGCAAGCTATTGACTTTCAGCCGGAGGCAGGAGCTTCACCTTGAAGTCGTGGACCTGAATGGGATCATAACCAACGTGGAGAAGCTACTTCGGCATGCAATTCGGCGCGACGTGGAATTGGTTACACTCCTGGATCATGCAGTTGGACAGGTCAAGGTGGATCCAGGACAGATAGAGCAAGTCATCACCAACCTGGTAATCAATGCCAGCGATGCCATGCCTGAAGGGGGTAAACTCACCATTGGGACTGCCCGAACAGACGTAGCTGAGACACCCATGCGCGAGCCTTCCACCATTCCTCCTGGTTCCTGGGTGGTGCTGTCGGTGAGCGACACAGGCACCGGAATGAGCCCGGAGGTTCAATCCCACATTTTTGAACCATTTTTCACCACCAAGGACAAAGGGAAGGGAACCGGGTTGGGTCTGTCAATCGTCTACGGGATCGTCAAACAGAGCGGTGGCCATATTCAGTTCAACAGCCAATTGGGCAATGGAACCACGTTTACGATTTATCTGCCTCGCGTTTCATAGTGTACTTCGAATCGAAATCTCCAGATTCGACTCCCGGGGGATGCTGAGATTTCCGCTTCTTGTGATAGTTCTAGCACAACTTCGTCACGGAGCCGCGACCGTCAGGGAGCGGACCCTAAACCACTGAAGGTGTGTCCGCTCGCTGACGCTTGTAGCTCTGACAGTCGCTTCAAGACGGTTGGGTTACGTTAGTTAGGGCCTGTGGTTTAGCTTTAGCGGCAGTGTAGGCAACTGCGAGCTATTCAAGGGCAGGGGATCAGATATGGCCAAAATTCTCGTGGTGGATGATGATCCGGTCATTGTTGATTTACTCAAGCAGTTCCTGGAGAGAAAGAACTACGCAGTAGTAACAGCTTCCGATGGACTGGAGGCCCTTGAAAATGTCCGCCAAGAAAGCCCAAAGGTTGTGCTACTTGACATCTGGATGCCTAGCAAGAGTGGGCTGCAAGTTCTGAAAGAAATCAAGGAGTATAATAAAGACATCGGCGTCATTATGGTGACGGGCGTGACGGATGAAGAGATTGGACGCGCCGCCTTAACGATGGGAGCATTCGACTACATCATCAAACCCTTTGACTTCGATTATCTGGAAAAAGCGCTGTGGTGGAAATTACAGTTGTTGGACTAGAAAATCCCGGTAGAGACGCCTCGTCGTCGGGGCGTCTCTACCAGCCAACGAACGCCGATGTAACCTAGCGCGGTGACGTTCAACCTATCTTGCCAGCAACCCTTTTTTATACATCAGCTCCTCGACCAGCGTCGGCGGGAGTGCTCCATAGCTGAGCAACTCGGCATGGAAATTTTTCGCCTTGTACTTCTTTCCCTGTTTTTTCGCGTATTCGTTCCGGATACGGAAGATGATTTCGCGGCCCACGAGATAACTGAGTGGCTGGGCGGGAGACAAAGTATAACGTCGCACTTCACTGACAGCTCCCGGCTTGTCGAGTCGCACTTGCTCGACGAGGAGATTTACCGCGTCGTCGAATGACATGGAGCCAACGTGAAGACCAACATCGATGAGCACCCGCGCGGCCCGCACCAGGGTCCATTGCAACTGGATGAGTCGTTCTTCAGGGGTGTAATATCCGTTTTCCGAAACCAGTTCTTCCGAGTAAAGCGCCCATCCCTCCGAAAAGATGGAGCTCGGAAGCACTTTTTGTAGCGGCGATTCCAGCTTATTGGCGTAAAGAAATTGCAGGTGATGACCCGGATATGCCTCATGCACCACCGTGTTGACGATGTCGCCGTGACTGTGGCCTTTCAGCCGTTCCTCCTGCTCCTCGGGAGGCCGCGCAGTGTCAATCGGAGTCACCGTGAAGTATCCCGCCTGTTCCTTGTCGAAAGGCGCGGGGCGGTAATACTGCGCGTACGGGATCGTGCCGCGTTCAAAAACAGGCGTTTCAATGATCTGCAGTTTATCGCCTTGGGGAATTGTGATGAGATCTTTCTTGAGAAGGAAAGCCCGGACGCGCTCCGTTTCTTTTCGATACTCGCTCATCAAGTCATTCGGCGAAGGATGATGATGCTTGACTTCATCTAAGACCACTTTCCAATCTTTGCCGGAGTCGATCAACTTGGCGACATCCACGATTTGTCTTTTGGTGCGATCGAAAAGTATGCGGGCCATGTCCAATAGTTGCTCGCTGTTCTCTTCCAGCAGGTAGCTGTTTTTCAGATAAAATTCGAAGTTCTCCTTGCCGGCGCGGAAGTCTCCGTCCGATCTCGCCAGCAGATCTTCCTCTAAGAATTTCAGGTACTGACGGTAAGCTTGGGATGCTCGCTTGCTTTCTTTCACCAAGCTCTCTCCCAGGGCGGGCGCCGAACGAGCCAGGGATGGCACAAAGGAGTCGAAAAAGTCGATGTCACCGTGGGTGGAATCAATCGCAATTTCGGTCCAGATTCTGGGAGGACGATTCAAATTACGCTTCGCCACCTCCAGCACTTCGGGAATCCTTTGCATGCGAGCGATGATATTTCCGAGTCGGCTTTCAAGAGGCGCGTACTCGCGGGATGCCATGAGGAAAATGGCCAGCGCCGGGCTGTCTGCGTACAGCGACGGTACTCTTTTCCAAGATTCCACCTCCCTGAGATCTTTGATGGCCACTTTCAAAGCTCCTTGCAGCACCCGATAGTCTGCTTGCGCCGGCGGCGACAAGCTGGCTACGGGAATCTGCTCGAGCGCGCTCAAATATTTTTGTGCTAGTTCGCCTTGCGCTCTGAAGCCGGCGGCGGAAAAGTCCCCAAGCTGATCATCGAACGTATGAACGCCTAACGCGGTAGCTTCCAGAGGACGCAACCGGAAGGAGTCATCCAGCCACTGTGACACCAGTTGATCAAATTTCCTTTCTTCCGAGCCGGCAACCTCCTTCCTGTCACTGCCTCGGATCATCGGTTGGTTGCCCTGGCCTGCAGTGGCAAGGATTATGACTGCCAGCAGCGATAGAACTGGAAGGATGCGGCGTGCGGGTGGCCGGATGGGAAATCGGGATTGGAAGTTGGCGATTTGCCGTGTGCGCAACTTTCGATGGTTGGTTTCGGAATGTCTCATGTCCTCTCTGCCTGGGACCTTTCTATCATAAAGCCGAGCGAGGAAAGGAAAGATGCCGCTTCGACCGGATGTCCTCTGGTAGAAAGACGATCTTCTACAATATAGGAATATGCCACAACCTTGGCTCCACGTTTGACAAAAATCTGCGCCCGGCGATGGCGACTTACCTTATAAGGTTTTGAAATTGCCGGCGTTCCTCGCTTGTGAGAAACGCATATTGCAGTGTCTGGCGCGTTAACGTCACAAATTGCTCCGGTAACCAATGTAGTATTTCTGCGGCGCGTTCCCATTCTTGCAGCAGTGAAGTTTGGAACAAGCCCGGATCGTCACTGTTGAGCGTAAAAGGAATGCCGCTCCGAGCCATGTTCTCGATGGGATGGGGTTGATCGCGCTCAACCACGCCAGTTTTGAAGTTGCTCGTGATGCACACGTCCAAAGGAAGACGATGGCCGACCAGGTAATCCACCAGCAGCGGATCCTGGAGCGCGCGAATCCCGTGAGCGATCCTTTCCGCGCGTAACTCTTCGATGGCGAGCCAAACGCTACGGGCATCGCAGATTTCGCCCGCGTGAGCGACCCGATGAAGTCCCGCCTTTTCTGCCGATTCAAATACCTCCCGGAACCGTCGCGCGGGCTCGCTCGCTTCATCTCCACCAATACAAATTCCCGCCACCCCCTTCTCTTGGTAGCGGATCGCCCACTCCAGTGTCTGCCAGCACAAATCGGGTCCCCATTGTCGAACGGTATCGAAAACCCACCGTATGTGAGGACCGCTGCGTGAGGCTTCGATGGAGCGTTGCAGCACTGCTTCGATCACTTCTTCAGCAGGCAGGCCAAAACGGCTGCAGATAGAGGGGGTGAAAAGGATTTCGGCGTAGACGCAGTGTTGATCCGCGAGTTGCTGCAACAAAGATCCGGTCAATTGCACATAATCTTCCGGTGTTCTCAAGTGTTGGCAGCAGACTTTGTAGGCGTTGAGGAAGTCCGGGAATGTTTGGAAGTTGTAAAGTTCGGCGACGGCGTCCGTCTGGCTTTCCCATAACGGAGTCCGATACTTCTTGGCAAGATACCGCAACTGTGATTCGGTGAGGGAGCCCTCTAAGTGCACGTGGAGTTCGATCTTGGGGATCTCCCGTAATTCGATTGCGAGTTGCGGATTGTGGATGGTGGAATGATTTCCATGTGCCATTTTCGAGAAATGATTAATTCTGCGAGAAATCTTGTTGGCTTCTTCCTCTTGGAGTCACTGGGACGTGACCCAGGAAGTCAAATCCGCAGTCGGTCATCGGCATAAATCCGAAATCCGCAATTGTAAGTCTTCTGTGATTCCGTCAGTCGTACAACTGAATTTCCTTTAAGGTGGCGATGGTTTCATCGGAAATGAAGTTCTGGTAGGTCTTCAATTCCACGTGTGCAGGAGTAACCTTGCGCATCTCATCCCAGCATGCGGGCGTGACATAGATGATCTGCGCCTCTTTTACGATTTGTCGGATCATCTTTTTTCTGTGAAGTGGACAGATGAAAAACTTCTTATCCGTGGATGGGTAGAAGAGAGTCATGTGGTCGTCCCAACTGGCGTGCATGGTGTTCTCGTCCTTCACGACCAGGGCCACGTTGTGGGTCCGAGCCGCTTCCAAAATCTCGGCGGAAATCAACGGATTGGGACGGATTTCCAAAACCGGTTTTCGAAAACGCCCGGCAAGTTCCTGCACGATATCCAGATGCCAGCTCGTAGTAAGAATGTACTCTGATTTTTCCAGGCCGGCGGAGTCCCCGCCATCTTGTGGTTCTCCCAACGACAGAACATGGACGTCGGCGGGCGGAACGCGTTCCCGGATCTCGTTTGAAAATATATTGGCTTCCTCTTCGTGATCCACCACGGTCAGGACGATGCGCCGGAGGTTTCTTCCGGTGCTGATGTTGTCGATTAACTGGTGAAGTTTTTCCAAGGAAAGCCCCAACCCTCGCGCCTTTTCCAGAGTGTCTGTGATCAACTTGTGGACCGCGCGGCGACGCATGCGATCGTACGCTTGCTGGTCTCGCTCCCGGACGAACACTCCGCTGGCTCTGTGGATCTCAACGTAATTTTCTTGTGCGAGCTTCTGGTAAATTCTCTGCGCTGACTTCAAGTTGATGGCGGCATGGCGCGCCATTTCGCGCACGGACGGCAAGCGATCCCCAGGTTTTAGTTTTCCCGTGTAAAGTCCAGAAAGAAGCTGTTCTTTGACCTGCTCATAGAGGGGCAGACCACAACCCTTGTCTAACGTGAAGCGAACCTCAGCCATCTTCCTTTGAACTCTAATCGCAATCGGTTTTCCAATGCAAGTCGTAGATGGGGGACAAATGGGCTAACCCACGATTGTTGAAGAGAGACGCCCCGGCGGGGCGTCTCTACAAACTGCAGTGACGATCGCCGGCCGGGGTTTGCATTGAACCTGATTCCGCTGGAGTCAATCTAATGGTTCGAATGGCATACTTGGGGGCATTTCGGGAGAGCTTCTTGTGAGGGTTTCCGTATGGGGACTTTGGAACCTCAGAACGATACCTCTTGCCTCAGCACGGTCTCAAAGGTCAAACCGAGCCAAGCGCCTTATTTTGCCGATCCTTATGGTTCTACCCGTATCCTTTGTCTGGCTATCGGGCGAAAATATTGAAGTTCCCAAGGGGACGCACTTCAAGGTAGGCCTTTCCCAAGAGATTTCCACAAAAACCGCAAAAAGAGGAGAGCCGTTCCAGGCAGCTCTGGTGGACAACTGCGTTTTGGAGGACCGGATCATCATCCCCAAGGGGAGCATCTTGCATGGCGCGATCGTGCGAGCCAGCAGGGCGGGGCGGTTGCGAGGCCGTGCAGAACTGGCATTCTACTTTCACCAAGTGGAGCTTCCCTCCGGTGACACCTTCGAGATCAGTGCCTCCCCGGTTGCCACGGAGGGAACAGCCGTGAGCATCTCTGACGAAGGGGTTGCCGCAGGAAAGAAATCCGGCAAACGGACCGCCGTCATTGTTGCCGGAGCGACCGCAACCGGCGCGTCGGTGGGGGCGGCAGTAGGTCGAAAAAAGGGCGCGGCCGTAGGCGCAAGCATTGGAATTATCGCTGGGATTATTGGAAGCGCGGCGACCGGAAGCAGGGACCAGGTGTTGGAAAAGGGCACCGTCCTGGAACTGGTCCTAGACCGCCCGGCATCGGTTCCAGTTCGCGCCGTGAAACGCTAAGCCGCATTCTGCTCACAAGATTGAATTGCGACTGGTAGAGACGCCGGCGAGGCGTCTCTACGATATCGACATGGCCAAGTGAGTCTCTCACACAGTAAACGCGCTGGGATTCCCTCTTATTCGGATTTTCTCTCTAGCAGTCCGGTCCATCGATCGAACGCAGATGACTGGACAGGACGGGGTCTTGTAGGGGCACTTCAAGAGTAGGAGATGGCCATGGCACTTCCGCACGATCTTTTTACGGCGTCTTGTGAGCTTCGAGCGTGTTATGTACAAATCGGTTGCCATCCGCCTCGTCAGATTTTCCAATCTTTTAGTTTACCGCAGTATCGAGCCAATCGTAGCAGAACTCCGGGGGGGGGTACACGTTCGACCTATCTTACGGAGCATTGCAATTGGAGGAAAAAAACGACCGCGGGCTCAAAAGGCAATTCAGGTTGTTGACTTCGGCTGCGTGGCGCGAGCAAAATTGTAGTTGATCACTGCAACCAGAAGCGCCGGAAACGGTGCATAAATTTGGGAGGGTTTATGCGCAACCAATTATCACGTCGTAGGTTTCTTCAAACAGCAGCAGTCGCTTCGGGCGCGACGATAGTCGCGTTCGATCCACGAGCACGCTCCTGGATTCTCAAGGGGCAGACTGGTTCCGCGGCGGCTCAGCAGGGAAAGGCCGCTGGACCTGAGTGGGAGTTTGACGCTACCGTTATTGAGGCCTGCAGTTGTACGATGTTTTGTCCCTGCTATTTCAGCACGGTGCCAACCGGCCACGGTCACCAATCCATGGTAGAGCACTTCTGCCGCTTCAATATGGGCTACAAGGTTAACAGGGGAAACTTCGGAAATGTCAAGCTCGATGGCGTCAAATTCTGGATCGCAGGGGACTTGGGTTCCGATTTCGCTAAAGGCGCCGAGTGGGCTGAGATTACGTTCGAACCTTTGGTAACCAAACAACAGCGCGATGCAATCACTACCATCGTGCCCCATGTCTATCCGGTAACCTGGAAGTCCTTTACCGTGGGAAAGGATGCTCCCATCGAGTGGAAAGCTACCAAGGACCATGCTGAGGCCAGGCTGGACGGCGGAAAGGCGGCTGAGGTGATTCTGAGGCGAAATCCAGGTATGACCGACGAGCCGGTAGTAATCAGGAACCTGAGATATTTCGGTGCCCCGCGCAACACCGGGTTTGTCTTGATGCCCAATGAGGTTGAAGCGTACCGGGTTGGCAAGAAGCCGTTTGAGTTCAAAGGGACCAATGGGTTCATGATCACGTACGACATCACGTCAAAGGACGTCAAGAAGTAGGCGGGCAGGAGCAGAATTCCGAAGTTCTGGAAAACAGACCCGAGCGCCGCCCCCAATCATTCGCAGAAGTAGTCCCGGTAGGATATATTCTTACCGATGTCGTTGTCCGCTTTTTATCCCGCGATCCAGTGGTGGTTTTCCTCCCGGCTGGGGGAACCCACAGAGGCCCAACATCTGGGTTGGCCGCTGGTTGGCCGTGGATTGCATACGCTGATTGCCGCTCCCACTGGGTCGGGCAAAACGCTTGCCGGCTTCTTGTGGGCCATCGGCCAGCTTCTGAAGAGCGGTCCGGCTCTGCCAGACGCCGTGCGAGTGTTGTACGTTTCGCCCCTGCGGGCGCTGAGCAATGACGAACAGAAGAATTTGCAGGCGCCGCTGGCCGAGATGAGAGCCCTTGAGCCGGCCCTGCCTGCTCTGCGCGTGGATGTCCGCACGGGAGACACCAGCCCGGTTTGAAGAAACAAGAGAGCCATCAGTCCACTCGCAGCACACGTTTATGGAATTCGTGGAGATCGTCGGTTATCTTGCAGGAACGTTGACAACCATTGCTCTGCTTCCTCAGGTGCTTAAGACGATCAGAGGGCGCAGCACTGCCGATATCAGTCTTGGGATGTACGTTCTTTTTGTAACTGGAATTGCGCTGTGGCTGACATACGGGATCTTGCTCTCTGCCTGGCCCATCATCCTGTCCAACCTCGTTGGCCTCATTTTGGCATCAAGCATTCTGATCCTAAAAATCCGGAACGGTTGAGCGCCAATCTTTCGTCTCGTCAAAAGTTCAGAGTCCAAGCCCCGGGTGACGTTCTCCATGTGGTAAACTGCGCTAAACGATGAGTTCGCCATTGGACCTGAAGCGTGAAAACTATAAGAAACTTTTGGAAAGGTCCGTCCTGGAGTTGGTTTCAAAGCTGCAGAGCCTGAAAGGGGTGCAGCGGATCAGCTTGTTTGGTTCGTATGCAAGAGGGAGACGAGACCTCATGACGGATCTGGATGTCCTGGTCGTGATGGAAACCGCGGAACCTTTTGTCGAGAGGTTGCATCGCCTGTACTGCTTGCTGGCCCTGCCTGTGGACGCGGACATTCTCTGCTATACGCCGGATGAGTTTTCTGCGCTCAAGGCTGGGGGATGGTTGAAGTACGCTCTGGAGGGAGAAGTTGTTCTTTATGCGAAGGAGCCCGTTGGAAGAGGGTAAGCGATGGCTGGAGCAGGCGGAAGAAGACCTGCGCTGGGCTCGAGACCTGGCATCTCGAGGAGGATATTACCTGGCCTGCTTTCTGGCGCAACAGGTTGGCGAGAAAGCTCTGAAAGCTTTTCTATACTCTCAGGGAGAGGAAATTGTTCTTGGACATTCTGTAGAGCGACTTTGCCGGGAGGCCATCCGATTGGATCCGGCAATCAGAAACCACTGCGGGAGCTGGGCGGCTTTGGATGGCTACTATGTTCCCACCCGCTATCCCAACAGTCTCCCAGACAGTATCCCGGCGCGAGTATACGGAGAGGATGCAGCGAAGCAGGCGGTGCGCTTGGCCGAGGAAATCGTCTCGTTAGTCGGTGACCGCCTGTCCAGGCAAACCTGACGCCGATTCCAGTCTTCCGGGTTTCTCATTTATAAATGTTGCAGGCCGACAGTTGGGAACCCGAACCCAACCATTTTACCAGTAGTCGGTAAGGCTGTATGATTCGCCTAGGGGACTCGTAGTTTCTTCTCCGAAGTGATTGTAGAGTATCATTGGCGCAGTTGCTGCCTATTGCACAATCGCAGGATCGAGCAACAATGAATCCGCTTGAACTTTTAAAGGCAAGTAAGAAAATCGGGGGACTTGACGCACCGTATTTTGCTTGGTGGGCGGCCGGCGTTTTACTAGTCATGCCGTTGTGCGTGCTGGTCTATTTATGGTGGGTGGTTCGACGGGAATCCCGCATGTTGGAGCGCACCGCCACCTCGGTCGACAAGCTTAGGACTCGAGAGCCTGTGGCACCTGGTCGCGGACTCTCAGCTGCGATGTACGAAGGCCTTGTGCAGATCTTCGCGACATCGACTTCACTCAGTGCAGCCTGGAATGCCTTCAACTCGCTGATGGTCGGTCGACGAGATGCTTCGGGTGAAGAGCAATACTGGGTATCGGATAACGCAGAGGTGGCGTTTAGTGAAGCCAGCGTGTTCGAAGGCAGGCTGAACCGTAGTTTTTTCACGGGATTGCCCGGAATTGTAACTGGGACCGGCCTCCTGTTCACGTTCTTGGCTATATTGGTTGCTCTCCTTGACGTCAGCATTGACCAGAATAAACAGGTTGCCGGTCTAGACCTTCTAATCAAAGGGCTTTCGGGAAAGTTTGTGTCCTCAATTGCGGCTCTCTTTTCGGCAACAGTGTTCCTCGTCGCCGAGAGGCCGCTCTTGCATCGTCTTACCAAAGCTCGTCTGCGCCTCCTAGCAGCCCTCAATGTGCTTGTGCCACGCCTCTCGTCAGTACGCATTCTTGCCGAACTCCACCGGGACATCGCTGAGCAGTCAATGGCATTCCGGTCTTTCAACGCCGATTTGTCGTTGAAGTTGAAGCAGAGCTTCAGTGAAAGTATGGGGCCTACTATCCAGCGAATGGTGGATGTCGTTGACGAACTTAACCGGTTGCTGCGGGCTACCGAGGCACAGAAGCAGGAATCCATCACGGGCTCATTGGAAACCATGCTTCGGAACTTAGAGCGGTCCATCACCGCATCATTGGAAGGAATGGGCGAGAGGTTCAAAGAATCGCTTTCGGGCAGCGCGATGGACGAGTTCGCCAAGGTCACGGAGTCTTTAGGCGGCACCGCGCGGCTCCTGGAGAATATGAACGTTCAGTCACAAATGACTCAGTCTGCACTTAATGATCTGGTCGACATGGCGAAATCTTCGACTGCTGAGCAGATGGCGCTTGGCAGAAGTCAGGTTGAAGATCTCACTGCGGTGTTGCGGCAGTTCATGACTCAAATGAATGAAACCGCCGGGGCATCAGTTACTCAGATGGCAGCCACGTTAACAGGTGTGGTTCACGACCTTTCCACAAGGGTTACAGAGCTAGGGCAGCAAATGGCGACGACGATGCAAGAAAACACCAACAAGGCCACGAGCGCCGCCTCTGTTGTGGTGGAGCAGGCCGGGACCTGGTCGGCCAAGAGCGCGGAACAGCTTAAACAGCTTCTTGAGCAGCACGACAGCCGTCTGAACAACGTGAAGGATGTGGAGGCCGCGCTTCTTTCCGCTTTGAGCCTTTTTAACGACTCGCTCGGGCAGTACGCCGCATTGAACAGCGACTTGCGAAAGATTGCAGGCGATGCCAGCGCAACCGTTGTAGCGGCTGGAGGCGCAACCCGTGCCATGCAGGAAGCTCAGAAGGCTGTGCAACAAGTCGCTGCCTACGCGGCCTCGCAACTAGAACAACTCGGAGAAGGAAATCGAGCCCAAAAGGAAGTATGGGCATCCATTCATGGCAGCATGGAACAGTACAGGAATGTGTTCGCTCAGACGGAAAGATCCGCCCGGGAGCTTCTTACGCAAATTACACAGAACCTCAGTTCCCACATCGATTTGACAAGGCAAGGATATGAGCGATTGCTCGCGGTGGCAGATGAGCATTTTGCATCGGCAACTCAGAAACTCGGAGCCTCCGTGAATGAGTTGGATGAATACCTGCAGGATCTGACAGATTCTCTTGAGAAGACAAGGAGAAGCTCAGATGGCAGCCGACCATCATGAAGATACGGGCTTAGGAAGCTCATTGACCGATCTGATGACTTCTCTCGCCGTCATTTTCATCCTACTGTTTGTTGCGACGCAAAACAATGAACGACGGCAGGGCCAAATCACTCTGAATAGGATTCTGATTGAATTACAGGAACAACTAAACTCCTTCTCCACGCCTGACACTAATGAACGTATCGTTGTCGAACTCGATAAGAATGACCCTCTAAGCCTACTGGTAATCGTGCCTCAGGGCTTCCTTAATTTTGCAACTGACGAATCCATGATTTCCGACAGGGGACACACGTTCATCGAGCAATTCGCTCCCAAACTCGCTTCAACACTCTGCTCGGATCGATTTAAGGACAAAATTGGTTCAATTGTAGTGGAGGGCCACGCTGACCCCAGGGGTACTGACGAGCACAACATTCCTCTTAGCCAGAGCAGGGCAACGGCAGTCGTAATCGAAAGTCTTGCCACACTCGACGTGCCGGAAGAGAAGGAATGCTTTACGACCCTGCTCTCGGCAAGCGGTAGAGGTAAAGGTGAGAGTAAGGGCCTGCCGCTAAGTCCGGGGGAGATGGCTCGGATTCGGCGCGTGCAATTCAAGATTAGAGTCCGGTCTCAAGAAGAGAGGGAGTTGCGTGAGAACCTTACACCTTCATCTTCTCGTACCGATTTGCAGAGGTAATGATGCTCGTGACCCCAGGGAAGGAACTTGCTGAGTCTCTTCGCTCCCTCCAAGCAATAGCACGTGAATTGCAGCGTGAGATTGGCGAGCCGTTGCCGGAACCTAACCTCCGCATGGCTCGTCTTCGGGTGGCTGTGGCTTCCTTGGGGCAGGCGAAACCCACCAAGTCGCTTCGCTGTCCAGAAGAATACGTGAAGCAATGGAATAAATGTTTGGAGGACAAAGACCACTTGCTCGAAGCCCGGGCGGTTCGCTATTTGTGCTGGGAACCGGAAATCGCCACAGGGCACCGCTTTCAATACTATCTGGATCACCATCAGGTAACTTTAAATGCTCGCTCTTTGCAAGGCTTGGTGCGGTCGTGTCACAGCCGCTGGTCCACACAGTTTGCTAAGAGCCAAGTTGCTATTCGGGTTTGTAGCCGATTGGAGACTTACGAGGGCGCGAATCGCTTACTGTCGCGGTGGAAAGTCGGCTCAAGTGTCATAATGGGCCCCAAGGGTGCCCAAGAATTGGGTGCGAAAATGGTCAAGGGAATGTCTGTGATCAAGCAACATTGTGAGTCCTGGGGAGTCGCTGACGAAACCTGCGCCTACGTCCAAGCGGCGGTTCGTCACGCCGCTGAGGTCTGCCGTGACGGAGTTGAGCGTGTCCCAGAGATTCGCCAATACCTACTTAAAGAGCTGCTTCCGTGGAGTGGATGGCCCCCCGATGTTTTCAAGTCCGAAGTCGGTCAACTGATTCTTCATCCTGCCACAATCCAGGCGACAGACGTAAAAGAGGCAGTAAGGCGTTTTGCACTCAGTGACACGCGATTGGGCGATCCCCGGCTGCCTCGTAACAGACTCAACTGGGCAGGCATAGGTGAGGCGGAACGCCGGATTATTGAGTGGCTGTCTCAGCTCGACATCGTTTTCTTCTTTGAGACCGTGTTGAGTCAAGGAAGAGACCCTCATGGTCGTAAGGCGTTCTGGCTTCGATATCTTTCCTCTGTGATCAGGTCACGACCGTTGTTGACTTGGGAAGATCGATCCCGATTGCAGGCCATTCTCAAGCAAAAGGGTCAAGAGTTGGCTAACTTTGGCTTGATGGACGGTTCCACCAGCGGATTCCTTCTAGATCTCGGCCCGCTTTTAGCAGTGGAGTTTAGTGCGGTAGGAAATGCCTGTTATTTATACCGCAAGGACGATATCGAGAAGATCATTCCTGATTTCTGGACTCCTGATTCTTTTTACTTGACGGTCTTGAAGCAACCCCGCTTGTGTCTCCAACGGATTGTTCACAGGAATGCTTGGCCTGGTGCCTGGCAGGAAGAAGCAAGCCAGATCTTGGCACAATTCGGTATTCGACCTAGAGACCGGCAATGAGTTGGCTGATAGCTGAGGTCAGTGATGATCTTGGTCTCTTCGTGGAATCAGATGGCGTTTGGCTCCGAAGCAAAACGGGGGTTTTCGATATCCGCCAGCTTCGGTCTTCGACTTCAAAGAATCGCCTAGGTCGGCTTCTGCCTACCCTGATCCCCCAGCTTCTTGAGCTGGGATTAGCAACTGAGGAAAGGGGGGGGATTCGTATCGAGCATGGAGATTTCGCTCTGCTTGAAACACAGCACCGAATCGACGCCTTCGAAGGCGTCGTTCCCTGGGCACCCTTTGCCATTGAGATTGAGACGACTGGTTGGCCGGGCGGAGAGTCCTTCCGTTACTACTACCGGTTCTACTCCGGTTCGCAAGTTGTCAATTTAGAACGCCTTGGCTGCTTCGTTCGGCGGCACGAGGCAATCTTCCGGTTTGACCCCCAGACCTTCAGTTTGGTGGAAGCGATTGATGCCTTCAATTCGTTGGCACCAGAGGTCAAGGCGAGCCGTGAAGCGTTCGTCCGGTTCGCAGAGGTGAAGGACCTTGCTGAAGGGGTTGGTGCCCAACTCGATGCGTTTCTCGGGCGAGAACGGGTGATCGTTCCATCAAGAGTCGGTTTGGACCTCATTGTGGAGGACGGTGGCCGAATATCCTTCGCGCCAAAAATCGACGGGGCTCCGCGAGATGCGATGCGCGAAGCATTCCTGGCTTCTGAAGACGTTGATGAAGTGTACTCGCTGGATGACTCTGAAGGCGGTCGGGTGCGAGTCGTTCTGGATGAGACACAGCGGGAGGTTTTGCGCAGGATGCAACGGGTCCGGCACTTGGCCGGAGTCGAAAAGGCGGAAGTATTGAGGGACCCTCACCGGGTTTTCGATGGCGTCGCCAGCGCAGTTGAGATCGATTTGGGACCACGCGTGAGAGGCGTAGGTGATTTTCCTTTTGCCGCGCATCCCTATTTACAGCGGAGCTCCACCGGCATCTTTGAGGATGCCGAGAGTAATCGAGGCGTGCGCGGCAAGTTTGATGCCGGCCTGAAGTGTCAGTACTCAGACGGGACTGCCGAGGATGTACCTTTCACATCTCGGGAACAGTTGCTCAGGTTTAGGCAAGCTGCGGAGGAAGCGAAGCGAGTTGGTCGAGGATCTGTCGACTTTGACGGAAAGTCAATTATTGTGGACGACAGCCTTCTGAAAGGGCTTGATGAGTTGGTCGGCCGAGTTACGCCAGCGAAGACCGAGGATTCCGGAAAAACACCTACTCCGAGAAAATACCTTCTTATATATACGAACGAGAACGAGCTTGAATACGAAGAAGCCGAAGAAATAACGAGTGAAGAAACTCGGACTACTCTACCACGGTCGCTCAATAAAGGAGTTTTGAAGGACTACCAATTGGCCGGGTTCGCTTGGCTGCAGAGAATCTTTCGACTCCAGCGGAGGGGATGTCTTCTTGCTGACGACATGGGGCTTGGGAAAACTCTTCAAGTACTTGTCTTCTTGGCATGGCTTATTGAAAAGGGCGAACTGGGGATTGGAAGCGCGAATCCTGAAGCCGCCCCCTGGGATCCCATTCTCATCGTCACCCCAGTTACCTTGTTGGAAAACGAAACCTGGATAGAGGACATGCGGAAGTTTTTCGTAGATCAGGGGGAGGTCTTCCGGCCCTGGATCACCTTGCATGGGACTCGGCTGCGAGATTTTAGACGAGAGGGGGTCGAAGGCCAAGAGACAGTAATTGGGGAGGCTGTACTTGATCTGGATCGGTTGCGGCAGCATCGAGTCGTGCTTACCAACTACGAAACGGTTGTGAATTACCAGCATTCTTTTGCGAGGATGAAGAAACAATGGTCAGTGGTGATAACCGACGAGGCACAAGAGTACAAGACCCCTAATACCAAGATTTCCCATGCCCTGAAGAGTTTGGCCCCAGGTTTCAGGATTGCCTGTACGGGAACTCCGGTGGAAACACGGTTGATGGACATCTGGAACATCTTCGATTTCTTGCAGCCGGGCAAGCTACTGGGGAGCGCAGCGGAGTTCAGAGACCGTTACGAGAAACCGGTTGAATGTGAGGCAAGCGCAACAGGGTCGTCGGTTCTTCCTCAGCTCAAAGAACGGCTGCAGCTGAATCGACCCAACGCATTCGTTCTGCGCCGCGAAAAGACCCGGTTACCGGAGCTTCCCTCGAAGCAGGAGCATGTTATCTCGTGTGAACTCTCCCCGAAACAACGGCAGTGGCATCTGGATATTGTTGGTCGGGCGCGAGCAGGAGGCGAAGGTAACCACCCTTTGAGCCTGCTTCAGCAACTTATGAAAGTGTACGAGCACCCCGCTCTTGTACCTCGTTACGAACCTCTGCAGCCGATGGATGCAGTCCAACAGTGCCCGAAGCTGGCTGAAGTAGTTCAGTGCCTCCGCAATGTCCGAAAGCGGGGCGAAAAGGCACTCATTTTCACACGCAGCATCTATATGCAGGGGATTCTTGCCGCTGTGGTCGGCGCTGAATTTGACCTGGACGTTGAGATCATCAATGGCGCAACTCCACGTCACGGGGATACGGGACGTGCGCGACAGACACGCCGAAGCATCGTAAAAAGGTTCCGCGAAAGCGCCGGCTTTAATGTGATCGTGCTTTCGCCTGATGTTGCCGGAGTCGGATTGACACTGATTGAAGCGAACCACGTGATCCACTATGGGCGGTGGTGGAACCCAGCTAAGGAAGCCCAGGCCACGGACCGCGTTTACCGAATCGGGCAGACCCGGAATGTCCATGTTTACTACCTAATTGCAAAGGATCCCCAGGGTGCTTTTGAGACCTTCGATGAGAAGCTCGATGCGCTGGTCCGGCGGCGGCGGGAACTAGCCTCCGAGTTCTTAACTCCCATGCCGAGCGAAGAGGACCTGGAACTAGAGCTGCTAAGGAACATCCTTGAGGCCCCGGGAGATTCCACTGCTGCTCGCACCCTCACTAAGGATGACGTTCGGTTGCTACCGTGGGACCGGTTCGAAGCACTTATAGGAGTCCTCGAAGAAAAACGCGGTTTTAGGATAGTGCTGACTCAGCATGGTGGAGATGACAAGGCCGACGTTCTGGCGGTAGGACATGACCAGATGCGCGTCGTCCAGTGCAAGCACAGTATCTGGGGTGCAAGCGTGGATGCCGATGTTCTTGCCGAAGTAGTCGGCGCGATAGAGATTTACCGCGCCCGCTACCTCAGGGGAATTCCCCGGACTGTAACCCTCCGTCCGATTGTGGTTACTAACGGTATGTTTACGGCAAAAGCGAGAGCGGAAGCCCGAGCCCGAGATGTGGAGCTGGTGGGAGACCCTGATCTGTGGAGACTTTTGGAGGAAACCCCATGTACACCAGCAGAAGTTGAGAATGTGGAACAGCGTCGTCTGGCCTCAATGCGCGATGTCCAGGCCGCAATAAAGTCCCTTGTGTCATGAACGGTCACGCACTACGTTGTTCGTTTGACTGCCACCAGAAACCGGCAGGTGTCAACCTCGACCAACTGCCTCCTACCATTGGACAACCTCGACCAACTGCCTCCCACTATCGGACCGTAAGTCTCTCGTATTGACAATGATTTAGCTGCAGGGGCTGCTCGTTTTCAGAGGTGGCCTTTGGAAGTTTTTTCGCAAAAATCGATCTCGCCCCGTTTTGTTTGGGCATGACGCCGGCCAAGTCCTCCCAACCGCCACCCAGACTTACCT
>JACQSX010000009.1 GCA_016211105.1 Acidobacteriota bacterium
CCCCCATTGCGCAAAATTCCCCACTGCTGCCTCCCGTAGGAGTCTGGACCGTGTCTCAGTTCCAGTGTGGCCGGTCACCCTCTCAGGCCGGCTACGGATCGTCGCCTTGGTAGGCCATTACCCTACCAACTAGCTAATCCGGCGCGGGCTCCTCCTCCAGCGCATTGCTGCTTTCATTCCGGTCGCGACAACCGGAACACCATGCGGTATTAGCACACCTTTCGATGTGTTATCCCCCGCTGGAGGGCAGATCACCCACGTGTTACTCACCCGTTCGCCACTTTACTCAGGGCCGAAGCCCCTTTCTCGTACGACTTGCATGTGTTAGGCACGCCGCCAGCGTTGATTCTGAGCCAGGATCAAACTCTCAGTTTGAACTCGTTGAGGCCGGGACTTTGCAGCGCCGGCCTCCGACCGCCTCGTATGCGATCGGAAGCTGGCGCTGCAAGCCATCCAACCCCTTCGCCCGAATCACTTTCGTCCTCGATTCTTCCGAGGTTACTCGATTCGATCCGGGAGTGTGTGCTTTGTCTGGTTGACCAGATTTTGGGACTAAAAAAACTGCCTCCCGGCAGCCTTCTTGTCTTATGGGTTTGATCCGAAGTTCTCGTAGAATCTTCGGCTTGGAGAAGCTCGTCATGTCTGTCCTCAGCTTGAAACCCAATCGAATTTCACTCTCAGGACTTCTTTGACGACTTCTCTGGCTTGCACTACCTATTTGTCAAAGAACTGAAAGAAGTTTATTCTATGCTACCGCCATTGCGATGTCAACGGCCTTTTTTTGGACCTTCTGAATCTTACTTTTTCGCATCGCACTGTGCGGCTTTTCAGTGCTTCTTTTAATTAAGATGCCCCCAGACGGAATAGGTTTCAAATCTCTCACTCTCAATGGCTAATTTGGATGGCGGTGACGTCCACGGCTATGTCCACGATTTCGAAAGTCCGCCTCGATACGGTGAGTGGAAGCGACATTCAACCTACGACATTTTTCTCCCCAGGCTAGTCAATCTTGACCCGCGCCCACTTCAAGCGGCCGCAACGGATGACGTACTGTCCCACGCTCAACTTCAGCGCGACGTCCGACACCTTTGATTGATCGACAGAAACCGCGCCGGACTGGATCAGCCGTCGCGCCTGGCTTTTAGATTCCGCCAAAGCAGAGCGTGTCAAGACATCGGCCAAAGAAAGAGGTGCGCCGGTGAACGAGAATTCAGGCATGACCTCCGGAACTTCGCGCTGCTGGAACTGCCTCCCGAAAGCCTCGGCCGCCGCCCGGGCGGCAACCGGTCCGTGGAAATCGGACACAATCTGCTCCGCCAGCCTTTGCTTCAGCTCCATGGGATGCAAAGACGGTTTCTCGGACGCGACGTCTCGACGCATCTTCTCGATTTCGCTCGGCGCCAGATTGGTCAATCGCTCGTAGTAGCGAAACATCAAACCGTCGGAAATAGACATAATCTTGCCGTAGATGGTCTTGGGGTCTTCCTGGATGCCGACGTAATTGTTGAGCGACTTGCTCATCTTTTCCACCCCGTCCAAGCCTTCCAGAATCGGCATGGTGAGAATCACCTGCGGCTCCATTCCAAATTCTCGCTGGATGTCACGGCCCACCAGCAGGTTGAACTTTTGATCGGTACCACCCAACTCGAAATCAGCTTGCAAAACCACACTGTCGTAAGCCTGTGCCAATGGATAAAGCAACTCATGGATGCCGATGGACTGCTCCGTCCGGTAGCGGGTGGCGAAGTCATCCCGCTTAAGCATGGCTGCAACCGTGTATTTGGCGCATAGTTTGATCCAGTCCTGGCTGGTCATGGCGGCAAGCCAGCGGCTGTTGAAATCGATGACGGTCTTCTCTGGATCAAGAATCTTGAAAACCTGTTTCTTGTATGTTTCGGCGTTCTGCAGGATTTGTTCGGTTGAAAGCGGCGGCCGCGTTTTGGAACGCCCTGTAGGGTCCCCAATAAGGCCGGTGAAATCCCCGATCAAGAAAATCACGCGGTGGCCTAAATCCTGGAAATGCTGCATCTTGCGAATTAACACTGTGTGGCCAAGATGCAGGTCGGGCGCAGTAGGGTCGAAGCCCACCTTAACCGTCAGCGGTTGACGCGTTTGCACAGACCGTTGCAACTTCGTTTGCATCTCGGATATCGAGATGATCTCTGCGGCGCCCTTGCAGATGTAGTTGAGTTGTTCCTGCACCGATTTCATCGTGGTCGCCTTCAAGGCAGAATGCGGACCCGACGCCCTTCCACCTGTACTCTTCGCTCACATAGCAGGCGAATGGCTTCAGGGTAAATTCGGTGCTCTTCCTTCAGAATGCGCGCGGACAGGCTTTCCTCGGTGTCATCCGGCAGAACGGAAACCACTGCCTGCAGGATGATGGGGCCGCTGTCCAGACCGGTGTCTACAAAATGCACCGTGCAGCCGGAAAATCGAACGCCATGTTGTAGAGCCTGCCGTTGTGCATGCAAACCGGGAAAGGCCGGAAGCAGGGAAGGATGAATGTTTAAGATCTGGTTCGGAAAGGCATTGACGAACTCCGCACCTAGCAGGCGCATATATCCGGCAAGACAGACATAATCAACGTTGTGGGCGCGCAATTTCTTAATCACTTCGGCGTCATAGGCGACGCGATCCTTAGCGGTTGGATCAAGGAAGTAACTATTTAAACCCCAGTAGCGCGCTCTCTCTAATCCTGGTGCGGATGATACGTTGCTAATGACGCATCCAATTTCACAGGGTAACTTTCCAGTAAGCACGTTTTCCGCGATCGCGGCAAAATTGGAACCGCGTCCGGACAGGAGGATACCGAGGATCATGATGTGCTATACATATTGCACGGCCGACTTGCGCGAAGGAACAACTTCTCCCAGTTCGTGGAACGTTGTCCCCCGGGCGCGCCAAAACCTTTCTATCTCCTTACACCGGACGCGCGGAATGATGACCACCATTCCAATACCCATGTTGAAAATCCGATACATCTCTCGCCGGGGGACATCGCCATGTTCTTGGATGAAAGAAAATATCGGCAACGGGGTCCAGGCCTTCAGCGAAATCCGTGCGGCCAAATGCGGGGGCAAGATGCGTGGAACATTTTCTGTAATGCCACCGCCGGTAATATGCGCTAGTCCATGAATCATCCTTTTTCTGACCAGGGATGCCAAGTCGCCGAAATAACACCGATGCTTGGTGAGCAACGCCTGAGAGACCGTCAATTGCAGTTGAGAAACGTAGGAATCCGGTTTCAACTTCAAGCGTTGGAAGAAGACAACCCGCGCCAATGAATAACCATTCGTGTGCAAACCCCAGGATTCCAAACCATAGATCTGATCCCCACTTTTAATTTTGGATCCATCGATCATGTGTCGTCGTTCTACGACTCCTACGATGCAACCGGCCAGATCATACTCTCGCCTGCGGTAGAGATCCGGCATCTCTGCAGTCTCTCCGCCGATCAGCGCGCACTCGTTCTCCCGGCATGCCTTGGCGATGCCTGCGACGACTTGTGCAGCTACGCTTGGATTTAGCCTCCCCATGGCAAAGTAATCAAGGAAAAACAACGGGCGCGCGCCTTGCACCAAAATGTCGTTGACGCAGTGCGACACGAGATCATAGCCTACAGAATCGTGTTTGTTGGCGGCAATGGCCACCTTGATTTTTGTTCCCACGCCGTCAATGCTAGAAACCAATACGGGTTCCCTCATGCGCGCGAGCCGGAATAGACCGCCAAAAGAGCCGATCTCCGATAAGACGTTGCGGTTGAAGGTATTGCGCGCCAAGCGCTTAATCCTTGCTTTAGCTCGGTTGGCACGATCGATATCTACGCCGGCAGATGTGTAAGTGATCGATTGTGGCCGTGGCATCGATCAGGTCTCTTTACGAAATAGGTCTAATTGACTGCGACCTGTCTCGATGGGTAAGGGGTATTCCTCGGAAAAGCAGGCGGTACAAAAATTCTTGTGATCTCCGACTGCGCGTTTCAAACCGGCCAAGCTCAAAAAGTGGAGCGAATCAGCGTGTAGGAATTCCCGAATTTGCTCCACCGTGTGACTGGACGCAATCAGCTCATTCTTAGTGGGCGTGTCGATTCCAAAGTAGCAAGGAGAAATCGTCGGTGGAGAGCTGATGCGCATGTGCACCTCTTTGGCGCCTGCAGCGCGCACCATTTCCACGATCTTTTGGCTCGTTGTCCCGCGAACGATGGAGTCGTCAATCAGGATTACGCGCTTGCCTTGCAGAATTTCCGCTACGGGATTTAACTTAATTTTCACCCCAAAGTGACGGATTGCCTGCTTCGGTTCGATGAAAGTGCGCCCCACATAATGATTGCGAATTAAGCCGAACCGGAAGGGGATGCCAGACTGATCGGCAAATCCAAGTGCCGCCGTCAGACCGGAATCGGGCACGGGCACGACGATATCCGCCTCCACGGCAGCTTCCTGGGCCAGGATGCGCCCCATTTGGTATCGGCTGTTGTTGACGCCCTTCCCGAAGACGACACTGTCGGGCCGAGAGAAATAAACATGTTCGAAGATACAGTGGGCAGGTTTTGGCGGCTTGGGAATCATGATCGACTCCAATCGATCTTCGTGCAGGTCCCACTTGACAATTTCGCTGCACTCTACATCGCGTACCCGGACCGCCCCGATTAGATCGAATGCGCAGGTCTCTGACGAAAAGACCCAACTGTGGTCGAGCTTACCGATGCTAAGTGGGCGGAAGCCCTGGGGATCCCGAACCGCAAAAATTTTGGTCGGCGTCTGAATCAATAAGGAATATGCCCCTTGTACTACCGACAGGGACTCCATCAGCGCCTCTTCAAATGTTTCTTTGCGGGAGCGCGCTATCAAATGCAAGATCACCTCGCTGTCACTGGTCGTCTGAAAGATCGAGCCATCCCTTTCCAGTTGGAAGCGCAGTTCGGCTGCATTCAGGAGGTTCCCATTATGGGACAAAGCAATTTGACCACGCCAACCATCGATTAAGATCGGCTGTGCATTGCGCGGAAAGCTTGCTCCCTGCGTAGAGTAACGCACGTGGCCGGTGGCGTGAGATCCAATGAGACGCGTCAGTTTACGCTCATCAAAGAAATCCGCCACGTGCCCCATTCCTTTTTCCAGATGCAAGCGTCTCCCGTCCGACGTGACAATGCCTGCCGACTCTTGGCCGCGGTGCTGGAGCGCGTATAATCCCAGATACACGTTGCGTGCAGCCTCAGGGTGATTAGTAATCCCGAAAATCCCACAATGGTCCCAGAATTTGTCCGGCTCTACGGTAATTTCAAGTCTTGAATACATTTTCTAAAGCATCTAGCCAGGCGGCGCGTGCTGTAGCCAGGTTTGTGTCAAACCGAAGCTTTCGCTGCAGGGATAATTTCAGTGTTTCCGGAACGACTTCGCCGATCTGTTGACAGGGAACGCCCGCAAATTGAGCTTCGCCTACTACCTGCTCGAGCGCGGTTTTTTGGCACGAAACCACGGCCCGCGATGGGGATTCGCCGAACAGGAATAGATCTGCCCGCAAATTTGTGTCGAAGGAAAGCTTCCAACCTAGGCTTCCTGACAGAAATGACTTTTCCAGCAACGTCATTATTAGGCCACCCTCAGAGCAGTCATGGGCACTTTGCAGCAGTCGCTGTTTTGCCAGTGTGCGGAGCAGGTCGTGCAGCCTCTTTTCCGCTGCCAGATCGATCTCCGGGGTGGGACCAAGATCCTGTTGCATGACGTAAGAGACATATTCACTGGCACCGAGCTCGGGTCGGGTGTCTCCCAGCAGCAGCAGAACATCTCCTTCGTTCTTCAGGCTCGCCGTGACGACTTGTTGACGATCCAGTACGCCGACCATTCCCAGGACCGGTGTCGGGTAAACACCGCGCCCCATAGTTTCATTATAGAAGCTGACATTTCCCCCGGTAATGGGTGCATCGAAATACTCACAGCCCTGCTTGATTCCTTCAATCGTCTCAATGAACTGCCACATTACTTCCGGGTTTTCCGGACTGGCGAAGTTCAAACAGTTGGTAGCTCCCAAAGGCGTCGCTCCAACACAAGCCAGGTTCCTGCAGCTCTCCGCCACCGCCAATAGCGCGCCCTGTCTGGGACTGAAGTAGCAATAACGAGGATTTCCATCCAGGGTCATTGCCAGGGCCAGAGTCTCAGATTCCTTTAGACGGATCACGGCCGCATCGTGGCCTGGAAGGACGCAAGTGTTGGTTCTGACCATATGATCGTATTGGCGAAAAATCCAACGACGACTACACATGTTGGGAGTGGAAATGAAATTAAGAATTAGGTCATTGTAATCGACCGGTTCCGGGATTTGGTCAGTTTCCAGCAGTGGAGCCGTGCGGAGATACTCCGGTTCGCGTGCGGGTCGAGCATAAACGGGAGCTTTCTCGGTCAGCGCATCATTCGGGATACATGCCACGATGTTTCCCCGATCCGTGACCGTCAGTATTCCGTTCGAGGTGACTTTGCCAATGACCACCGCATCCAGATCCCACTTTTGGAACATTCCCAAAACCCTCTCCTCGCGGCCCTTCTCACAAACAAGTAGCATCCGTTCCTGCGATTCGGAAAGCATGATCTCGTAGGGGATCATTCCGCGTTCCCGCTGTGGTACCAGCGCCAAGTCAATTTCGATCCCGGTTCCTGCGCGACCACCCATCTCACAAGTAGAGCAAGTGAGGCCCGCGGCACCCATGTCCTGAATTCCCAGAATCGCGCCGCTTTCCATGGCCTCCAAACAAGCTTCCAGCAACAGTTTTTCCAAGAATGGATCTCCGACCTGAACTGTGGGTCGCTTTTTCTTGGAGTCTTCGTCAAACTCGGCGGACGCCATGGTGGCGCCATGGATGCCGTCACGTCCGGTTTTCGCCCCCACATAGATGACCGAATTGCCCGGCCCTGTGGCTCGGCCGTAAAAAATTCTGTCTTTGCACGCAACTCCCAGACAAAAGACATTGACCAAAGGATTGGAGTCATAGCACGGGTGAAAGAAAACTTCGCCGCCTACCGTAGGGATTCCGATGCAGTTGCCATAGCCTGCAATACCGGCCACTACGCCTTCGAGAATCATCTGATTACTTGAAAATTGGGTCTCAGAGGTTGCGTGTCGAGTGTCGGATTTTGGCTTGAGGGTCTTGAGTTCCGGGTTCCTGGCGCGGAATTCACCCGTGCTGCTGTCAGAAACTTGGATATGCTGGGATTGCTTTTCCCCTCGTATTCGTGTCGGTGCCACTTTGCCGCTTGAATACGGCATTCCAAAGTGCAACGAGTTCATAAGTGCAATGGGTCGCGCCCCCATTGTGAAGATGTCCCGAATGATTCCGCCCACACCAGTGGCCGCACCCTGGTACGGCTCAATGAAAGAGGGATGGTTGTGGGATTCGATCTTGAAGACGGCAGCCAGCCCGTCTCCAAGATCTACAACCCCAGCATTTTCTCCTGGTCCCTGAATGACGTGAGGACCCCGTGTTGGAAGTCTCTTTAAATAAATTCGGGAGCTTTTGTAGCTGCAGTGCTCGGACCACATGACCGAGAAAATCCCCAATTCCGTCAGGTTGGGCTCACGGCCGAGAATTTGTACAATTTGATCGTACTCGCCCTCGGTGAGGTTATGCTGCTGTAGCAGTTCAGCAATTGCCATTCGTCAATGTCATCCCGTGGCTGCCATTCGCCGATCCACCCAGTATGCCAACGACTGAAACAGGTGTTTGCCGTCTTCACTGCCTAGCGCGAGCTCTGAGGCCCGCTCCGGATGCGGCATCAACGCGAAGACGTTGCCTTGCCCATTGGCCACACCCGCAATGTTATGGAGCGATCCATTGGGATTAGCGGCGTCAGTGATGTCCCCGTTTGGTTTGCAGTAGCGGAAGATCACCTGTCTGTTGCTTTCAATACGATCGAGCAGTTCAGGATCCGCATAGAAATTCCCCTCATTGTGGGCAATAGGAAGGCGCAGCACCTGTCCCGGTTGGCACTGTACGGTCAGCGGCAGGTTATTGCGCTCGACGCGGACGTAGACATGGTCGCAAATGAACTTCAGACCGCGATTGCGCAACATCACTCCTGGCAACAGCCGCGCTTCCTGCAAAATTTGAAATCCGTTGCAAATCCCGAAAACTAGGCCGCCTCGGGCCGCAAACTCCTTGATCCGGTCCATGATCGCGGAAAACTTGGCAATGGCGCCGCAGCGAAGATAATCTCCGTAGGAAAATCCTCCGGGAAGAATTACGACGTCGGCTTCCTTAAGCGCCGGATCATTGTGCCAAAGAAAAACGCACTCCTGTCCGAACACCGTTTTGGTCACAAAGTAGGTGTCATGGTCGCAGTTAGAGCCGGGAAAGACGACGACGCCGACCTTCATGTTTTGCCGTCGCGTGTGGATTTTGGGGAGTCGGCGCGCTGTGTCTCCGCAGTACTTTGAGGCACTGGGAGCTGTACCTGAAAATCTTCGATGATGGGGTTGGACAGCACGTCGCGCGAAATCGCTTCTACTGTGTCCGGATCCACTGAATTGCCATCGAACTCAAGCTCAAAATATTTGCCCTGGCGGACAGATTGAACGGAGTAGCCTAACTTGTTTAAAGCCCGACGGATCGTTTCTCCTTGAGGATCGAGAACGCTTTTCTTAAGTTTGACGATAACGAGCGTTTTCATTTCCATTCAGCTAACAGATCAACAATATCAGTTTTCTGGACGACGATGGTAATGGTACCGGTTTACACTCCCACCATCGACGGTGGCAACGATCATGGACATGTCCGTCCTTGCCAGGTCTTCCTTCATTTTGAAAGATCGACACGATCGACTACCCCCACGACGGCGGCATCCAGAGGAGCTTCAAAAGTACCGGCGGCATGATTTGCCGACCAACCCTCCAAAACGACCAGTACCCGATCTCCTATGCCGGCGTCCACGGAGTCAACCGCCAAAACCGGTTCCCCCCGAGCGCTGTTGTCCAGGTCCAGCGGTTGCACGAGGAGCAACTTGGTTCCATGGAATTTCTCGTTCTTCTGCGTGGCAAAAAACTGGGTAATGACTCTGCCGATGAGCATCCGAGTTCACTGTTCGTTATCGGGGTGGTCCGCGTTTGGCTACGTTACTGGGTGCTACTCCCTGAGGAGTTGAAATTGGCCAGGTCCAAGAGTCCCACGATGGTGCGGTCAGATGGAACATCCGTCGGCAGGAAGGGGAACGCAGCCTCCCTGCCGCCAACATAGAAAACTTCTTCCCCAACGCCTGCGCCGACAGAATCAAGAGCGACGAAAGCTTTCCCGTAGAACCGCCCGTGCATGTCGATGGGCTTGAGAACTAAAATCTTTTTCCCCTCCAATGTTTGATTCTTCACAGTACATACGATCGTACCAATGATGCGTGCCAGCTTCATAGAGTTAAATCGCGCGTTTCGCGTTCCGCATTGCGACCTTCACATTCTGGTCTCCGAAAACGCAGAATCCAAGGAGTGAAACCGAACATCACTCTAACGCTTTGCTTTGGTAGGTCCTTTTTGCGTTCCAGCCAGCTTTTCAAGCTTCACGGAATCCACGATTCCCACAATCGCCGTGTCTACCGGATGATCTTTCATGCCCGTAGCAAGGCGGGCAGAACTACCGGATACACAAATGACCGTTTCACCGACACCAGCTCCTACGGTGTCAATAGCAACGGAGTAACTTTCTTCTTCGCCCGCTTCCGGGTCGAGTGTGCGTACGACAAGCAGCTTCTTGCCCGCAAGCTTTTCATCTTTCCGGGTGGCAACTACCGTGCCAATGACGCGTCCCAAGATCATTTCTTGGGTGTGATCGGGAGTCTTTCTTCCAGGTTGGAGTGCGGGCGTGGAATGACGTGAACGCTGACCAGTTCGCCAACCCGCCGTGCGGCCGCCGCTCCCGCGTCCGTAGCTGCCTTGACTGCGGCTACGTCTCCACGGACGATGGCGGTTACCAGGCCCGATCCAATCTTTTCCCAGCCCACCAACGTCACCTGCGCGGCCTTGACCATTGCGTCGGCTGCCTCAATCATGGCAACCAACCCCTTGGTTTCCACCATGCCAAGCGCTTCCAGTGTTTCAGCCATCGATCCTCCGTAGCTCCCAGCTTTCAACCGCCAGCCACGGTCGGCGGCGATTGCCAGAAGCTTATTTTGTTTTCTCCAAAACCGACTGTATTAGTTGAATTAATTCGGACTTACTAACCGTATAGATTTCGTTGGAACCATCAGAGCCCGTAGTACTTGGGCATCCAAGGGCCCGTAGATCCGGCGTTTTTATACCATACTTCTCTCGCACGGCAAAGAGCTTGTCCAGGTTCTCGTTGGAGATCACAGTCTCCTTTCCGAGGATGCGCGCGATGGTTGCAATGTGAGCCGTATGCTCCAGTGTTTCCATTCGATAGTAGGCCTCCAGCAGAGTTTGACCGTAAGCGAGCGCGCCATGATTTGCCAGTAGGATGGCATTGTAATGCGGGATGTAATCGCGCAGCGCCACTGCCAACTCCGGAGTCGTAGGCGTGGCATACTCCGCCAAAGGGATACAGCCAAGTGACAGGACCACTTCCGACAAAATTGGCTTCTTGATGGAAAGGCCTGCGACCGCAAATGCCGTGGCATACACTGGATGTGCGTGAACCACTCCGTTGATATCAGGCCGGTTGTTGTACACCTCAAGATGCATCGAAATTTCACCGGAAGGTTCTCGCGATCCCGCAAGTTGATTTCCTTGAAGATCTGTCTTGACGATATCCTCAGTCGTGAGCCGTCCCTTGCACAGGCCCTTGGCGGTCACCAGCACTTCATCTCCCTCCCGATAACTGATGTTGCCGTCGGTGGAAGAGATAAATCCCCTGGTGTAAATCCACTGACCGATCTCCACGATTTGCTGTTTGCGTAAAAGTTCGTTGCGCATCCCTAAGAGGCGAAGTGTATCAAGATTTCGCGGAGAATTTGAATGCTGAATTGTCGAAAGGCGCCGAAATGTAAAAATTCAAATTCCTCCAGACCCAGCTAGATTGGTAAGATCGGATTGCGCGCAATCGCCGGATCTGAGATCCGAAATCTGAAATCCAAACTTCAAGATGATTGCTCAACTCTCCGGACGTCTGGTGCTGAAGAAACCAAACCTGATCGTGGTGGATGTTCATGGCGTGGGCTATGAAGTCCACATCCCACTTTCCAGTTTCTATCCTCTCCCGGACACTGGCAATGATGTTTCGCTCCAAACATACACGCATGTTAGGGAAGACACCCTCTCGCTATTTGGGTTCCTGACGGAGCGGGAACGGCTGATGTTTACCCGGCTGATTGGTATTGCGGGTATCGGACCGAAGCTGGCAATCACGATTCTATCTGGAATCCCATTGGAGGACTTCGTGGTTGCGGTACAGAAAGGAGACCTCTTCAAACTGACGACCATTCCAGGTGTGGGGAAGAAAACTGCGGAGCGGATATTGTTGGAGTTGAAAGACAAAGTGGCAGACATCGCGGTGGCCGCCGGAGCTACGGAAATTCTCCCACGTACGGTCCAGGATGATGTAATCTCCGCGCTGATGAATCTCGGCTACCAAAGAACGAATGCGGAGAAAGCGGTCAAAACTATTTTTGAGGACGGTGCGGCTGAATCATCCTTTGAGGTGATTTTGAAGGCCTCGTTGAAAAAATTATCGGGAGAGAAAGGGCCCCGCTGAGAGGTTATTGCCTGTCATGCCGGAAGAACGCTTAATGAATCCGGGTCACCTTGATGAGGAAATTGCGTTTGAATCCAATCTGCGTCCTCGCACACTTCAGGAGTATTTCGGACAGCCTCATGTCAAGGAGAACATGGCGATTTTTGTGCAGGCTGCGCGGCAACGCAAGGAGGCACTCGATCACGTACTGTTATACGGTCCACCAGGATTGGGCAAAACGACACTTGCCACCATCATTGCCAATGAACTAGGGGTGAATTTCCGATCTACCTCTGGTCCAGTGATTGAAAAGCGGGGAGATCTGGTCGCAATCCTGACGAACTTGGAACCGAACGACGTTTTGTTCATTGACGAGATTCATCGGCTGCAACCTTCCATTGAAGAGATTCTTTACCCCGCAATGGAGGACTACCAGATTGATTTGGTCATCGGTGAAGGACCTAGCGCGCGAAGCATCAAATACAATCTCCCGAAGTTCACGCTTGTAGGCGCCACGACCCGGGCCGGTCTGCTGACCTCACCGTTGCGAGGACGGTTTGGCATTATTCATCGACTTGACTTTTATGAGGAAGCCGACTTGAAGCGCATTGCTCTCCGTTCTGCCGGGATCTTGAATGTGAAGATCGACGACCAGGGAGCGACGGAAATTGCGCGGCGTTCTCGTGGTACTCCACGGATTGCCAATCGGCTGTTACGGCGAGTCCGCGACTACGCCCAGGTCCGGGCCGACGGGACAATCACCGGGCAGGTCGCAATGCAGGCTCTGGAACTGCTGAAGGTGGATCGTCACGGAATTGATGAAATCGATCAGAAATTACTGCTGACCATTATCCACAAGTTTGGCGGTGGCCCGGTGGGCGTCGGAACGATTTCTGCCGCGATCAGCGAAGAGCAAGACGCCATCGAAGACATTTATGAACCATACTTGATTCAAATCGGCTTCTTAAACCGCACTCCACGGGGCCGCGTGGCCACGCGTCTTGCATACGATCACTTCGGCTTGGATCCAGCCAACCCGCAGCGGGGTCTGTTCTGAAAGTTTGCCAGGGGAGGATACAACGCGCGTTCCCCTGGCCGAAGCCACTGCGGACTTTCAGCCAGAAACGCGAGAGAACTCTTCCAACTGAGCAATCACAAGTTTCACATTTGCGGCGATGTGCCCTGCAGTTGCGCCAACATCGCTGCCATGTCCCAATAAGCCCACACCGTTTGAATCTTCCCCTGCTCGGTGATGTCAAAAACATCAATTCCTTCAAAAAAAATTTCGCGACTGTTTTTCCCGACGCCACGACCCGTCCATTTGACCGCTGCGCCATTGCCGGCAATAAAGATTTGGTCCTCGGTGAGATTCAGCCTCTGAAATGCGGCTGCGATTCCATTGAAAAACTGGTCGAGTGCCTCCCGACCCCGGATCGGCGGGTTCCCCACCGGGTCGTGGCTGACGGCGTCTTCTGCAAAAGTCGCCACCCAGGCGCCAGCGTCCATTGCCCGAATCGCCGCAAAGTATTCAGAAATGACTTTACGGATGTCTTCCTTTCTCGCCATGCGGTTGTCCTCTCTTCGCTATCTCGACTCCCGCGCCATCGCCACTGACTTCGATTTTCTGACCTTCGACTTACTTACTGCAGGCGCGTCACGGGCAAGGTCGTAAACCGGCCCGCCTGGGTACTCGATTGAATCGCCGTGGCGACAATCGTTCTCCCTCCCGCGGCCACGGTAAGCATTCCTTGAAAATTGCGAGTGTCGGCTTGGGCGCAATTATAAACCTGGCCAAGCAAAAAGGTAATTTTTTCCGCGCACCCTCAAGCCCCAATCAGGTCGCACCTATGGCCTCCCGACCATCAGACCCTGGCCGGTCTCCGTTGCTTGTCCCGACAACAGTTGCTTGATGCCTCGCGCCGCCTGCCGGATACGCTTTTCGTTTTCAACCAGGGCCAGGCGCACATGCTCGTCTCCCGACTCTCCGAAACCAAGGCCGGGGGCGACGGCCACCTTGGCGTGTTGCAGCAAGATCTTGCTGAACTCCACGGAGCCCACAGAACGAAAGCGTTCTGGAATGCGCGCCCAAACAAACATGGTGGCCCGCGGTTTTTCGATCGGCCAGCCCGCGCGGCCGAACGATTCAACAAGTACGTCACGACGCTTCCGGTACTGCCCGGCAATCTGCTCGACGTAGTTTTCGCATTCGTTCAAGGCGATGATGGCCGCTATCTGGATCGGCTGAAAAATTCCATAGTCCAGATAGCTCTTGACTCGGGACAGCGCGGTGATCACCTCGGCATTGCCCAGGCAGAAACCAACGCGCCAACCAGGCATGCTGTAACTCTTGGAGAGGGAGAAGATTTCCACCGCGACTTCTTTGGCGCCGTCGATCTCGAGGATACTAGGCGCAGCATAACCATCGAAAACTAAGTCCGCATAAGCGAAGTCGTGAATTACCAGAACCTCGTGCCTTCGTGCCAGTGCGATCACTTCTCTGAAGAAGTCCCGATCGACGCAGGTACCGGTCGGATTATGCGGGAAGGATAGGATCAGCAGCTTGGGCCGGTTTGTCCGAATGCTGTTGGCAATCCCGCTCAGTAAGTGGTCTGAATTTCCCATAGGGAGACGCAGCAGTTGGCCATCGGCCATCATGGTGGAGAAAATGTGAATGGGATAGGCCGGTTCGGGAACTAGCGCGCGTTCCCCTGGCGCTAGGGTGGTCAACACCAGATGGGACAGCCCCTCTTTGGCTCCGATGGTGACGACGACTTCCGATTCGGGATCCAGTGAAACGTCCCATTTACGCTGATAGCGCTGGACGATTGCCTCTCTCAGCTTAGGAATCCCACGCGACACCGAGTACCTGTGGTTGCGCGGATTTCGCACTGCCTCGATGAGCTTGTTGACAATCGGTTTAGGCGTGGGGATATCGGGATTCCCCATCCCCAGATCGATGATATCCTCACCCCGCGCCCGCGCTGCTGCCTTCATCTCGTTGATCGTCTTGAAAACATAAGGCGGAAGCTTGTTACTCATGTGGAACTGCGTCTTCAATGATCCCCCTTGCGGTCGATTGTGGTTGGGCGATTGGGAACGCGCGCAAAACGGCATGGTGCTTCATCGGCAAGTAAGTGATTCACGACCGATTTTTTATTGGGAGCCATTTCTCAGGCGTATCGCCTAGCTGGGTTAAGAACTCACCTTCTTAGCCGTATTTGTTTACCCCGGCGGTCGGTCCTTGTTCGCTTTTCTTCGCCAACGTAAAATCGGCTGGCGGGCGGCGCGGGTTTCGTCCAACCGGCGCAGTTTCGTCTTGTGAGGCGCCCGCGCTAGGATCTCCGGGTTCTCTTCCGCTTCCTTTACAATCGCCTTCATTGCGTCTACGAAAGCATCCAGTTCCTGCAGTCCTTCGCTCTCGGTCGGTTCAATCATGATAGCGCCCGGCACGATTAAGGGGAAGTAAATGGTAGGGGGATGAAATCCAAAATCCATGAGGCGTTTGGCGATATCAAACGTCTTCACTCCCTTCTTGATCTGAAGCTTGTCGGAGAAGACCACTTCGTGCAGAGAGGCCTCAGAATAGGGGAGATCCAACAAGCCTTGCAATCGATGCCGAATATAATTGGCGTTGAGAACCGCCGTCTCGGAAATCTCCTTCAAACCACTACTCCCACAACTGAGGATGTAGCAAAGGGCGCGGACGTGCATTCCATAGTTTCCCATGAAAGCGCGCACGCGCCCGATGCTCTTTGGGCGCTGGAAGTCATAGTAGTAAGTGCCGTCCGCGGTTTTTGCCGCCAGCGGTAGCGGCAGAAAAGGTTCCAGCCTGCTACTGACAGCGACCGGTCCGGCGCCCGGACCACCGCCGCCGTGAGGAGTGCTGAAAGTCTTATGCAGGTTCAGGTGCATGACGTCGACACCCATCTCGCCGGGGCGCGTATATCCCATCAAAGCGTTGAAGTTGGCGCCGTCCATGTAGAGCAGCGCATCTTTCTCATGAAGAATGTCTGCGATTTCTCGGATGCGTCGCTCAAAGATTCCGAGCGTGTTGGGGTTGGTCAACATCAGACACGCCACGGCATCGTTGACAGTGTCTTTGAATCTTTCAAAATCAATGCGCCCATCTGAATTGGATGGAATCGATTTGACCTGGTATCCGGCGATGGCGGCGCTCGCCGGATTGGTTCCATGTGCGCTGTCCGGGATCAGCACAAATTTCCTCTTCTGATTTTTTGCATCGTGGTAGGCGTGTACCATCAGAATGCCCGTCAATTCTCCATGAGCTCCCGCCGCCGGCTGCAGGCAGACGGCGGCCATGCCTGTGATTTCTTTCAGGAGCTGTTGTAACTCGTACTGAATCTGGATATTACCCTGGGCCAGGGATGGATCCTGTAGGGGATGACAGTTTGAAATGCCTGCGAGTCTCCAAACTTCTTCATTTAGCTTCGGGTTGTACTTCATGGTGCACGATCCAAGCGGGTACATCCCGATATCGATGTGATGGTTCCAGGTGGAAAGGCGGGTAAAATGCCGCACTACGTCGAATTCAGAAACTTCGGGGAAGTCCTGGATCTCGTCTCGGAGCAGGGCCTCAGTCAAAACAGATTTCGGGTCCGTGTCGGGAACGTCCAGTGGAGGCAGAGAATAGGCGACTTTGCCCGGCGCCGAGCGTTCAAAAATTAAATCCTCATTGATATTGACGACTGGACGTGTTCGCATCCCTTTTCAGCCTGAAGTGCCGCAACAAAACGGTCAATCTGCTCGCGCGTGTTTTGGTCGGTGATGCACACCAGCATCTGATTGGCCATTTCAGGATAATCGATCGATAGATCGTAGCCGCCGATCATATCTAGCTCGGCCAAGTGGGCATTGGTATGAGCAACGGGCCGGGTGAGGTTCACCACAAGCTCATTGAAAAAATTTTTTCCGTACGCGACAGAGCAGCCGCCTTGTTCCAGTTGTGTTGCACAGTAGTGAGCCTTACTGAAGTTCTGCCGCGCCAGTTCGCGCATGCCGGATTTGCCCAAGATGCACATGAAGATGCTGGACATCAACGCGCACAATGCCTCATTGGTGCAAATATTGGAAGTTGCCTTCTCTCGCCGGATGTGCTGTTCCCGCGTGGCAAGGGTCAAAACAAATCCACGCTGGCCATCCGCATCGACCGTTTCGCCCACGATGCGTCCTGGCATGTGTCTTTTGAAATCTTCCCGGGTGGAGAAGAAGCCCACGTAGGGCCCACCAAAACTGAGGGGGAGGCCCAGCGGCTGGGCTTCTCCTACGCAAATATCGGCTCCCAGGGACCCGGGCGCCTGAAGAAGTCCAAGCGCGATAGGCTCGGTCACAACAACGATCAACATTGCTCCGCAGCGGTGGGCCAGATTTGCGGCGCTCGCCACGTCCTCGATGTTTCCAAGAAAATTCGGATACTGCACTACCAAGGCCGCGCTCTGATCGGTCAGCCTCTCTTCCGCGGTACCCAGGTCTGTCAAACCTCCGCCTGTGTAAGGGAGCAGATCCATTCGGTAGTTCATATTGCGGGTGTAAGTGGCGATCACGGCGCGGTATTGTGGGTGGATCAAACTGGAAAGCACGAAATGGTTCCGTTGACGGACGCGCTCCGCCATCAGCAGCGCCTCGGCCAAAGCAGTGCTTCCGTCGTACAACGACGCGTTGGCGACGTCCAGGCCAGTCAATTGGCAGATTAAGGTTTGGAATTCGAAGATACTCTGCAATGTTCCTTGCGCCACTTCTGGCTGGTAGGGAGTATAAGCGGTATAAAACTCTGCGCGGGAGACTAAGGCGTCGATCACCACCGGCACAAAGTGATTGTAAGCGCCCGCTCCCAAGAAATAGGCTTTCTCATTGGCGTGAAAATTGCGAAAAGCCACTTGTTTGAAAAACTGCAAAATCTCGGTTTCCGACAGCGGTCCGGGAATATTGAGCGGCCGGTGCAGACGGATGTTTTCCGGGATGCAGGCGAATAATGCTTCCACGTTCTCCCGACCGATGGTCTGCAGCATCTGCTGTTTTTCGTCTTGGGTCAGCGAGATATAGCGGAGCACCTCTACTCCTTTTCCTGCTGTGTCAAGGCGGTGTATTCAGACGCAGAGAGGAGGTTCTTCTGTTCCTGCAGATTACGCAGTTTGATCTTGATCATCCACCCCCCGCCGTAGGGTTCCGAATTGATCATTTCCGGAGTCTCTCTGAGTTTTTCGTTCACATCAATCACCTGGCCGGAAACGGGACAGTAAAGCTCGCTGACCGCTTTTACCGACTCGACCGAACCGAAAGCTTCTCCCGCGTTGAAAGAATCACCCACTTTAGGCAACTCTACGAATACCACATCTCCCAGTTGGTGCTGGGCGTGATCGGTGATTCCTACCGTGCCAATCTGGTTCTCCACCAGTATCCACTCGTGATCTTTTGTGTACCGCAAATCTTCAAGATTCATTATCTTTACTTTCCCGCTACCGTTTATCCGAGAAATTCGTGCCGCTACTTCGGGTAAGGATTGGCATACTATCAATTTCCTCCGGCAAATCACCACGAGTTTTCCAGGCGTTGTCTGATTTTGGAACCGCAATCCGGGATCTTACTTGGGGCGCTTGTAGAAGGGAGTCGCCACCACTCGCGCCTTTAGCTTCTTGCCTCTGACGTCAACAGAAAACTCGTTGCCGAGGGTGCAATGTTCCCAAGGCAAGTAAAGCAGGCCGATGCTCTTTTCCAGGAATGGGGCATAGCTGCCACTGCAGACCTGTCCTGCCGGTTTGTCGTTGAGGTATACGGGGTGATGGTCGCGAGCAATGCCCCGGTCGACCATTTCAAAGCCCACCAATTTTCTCGGCACCCCCTCTCTCTTTTGTCTTTCGAGCACGTCACGGCCGATAAACGAGCCTTTGTGCCACTTGACAATCCATCCGAGATCGGCTTCCAGGACTGTGGTTGTCTCATCAATATCGTTGCCGTACAGTGCCATTTTCGCCTCCAGGCGCAGCGTATTTCGGGCAGCCAGTCCCGACGGAAGCAACCCCCGTGGCTTGCCTGCTTCTAAAACGGCGGTCCAGATCTTTTCGGCAAATTCCGGTGGAAAATAGAGCTCAAAACCGTCCTCACCCGTGTAGCCGGTTCGTGAGATGATGCATGCAACATCTACAAACTTCCCCTCGATAAACCAGTAGCGCCGGATGTCCTCCAGTGGCACGCTTGAAAGAGGCTGCAAGATGCTCAGGGCTTCAGGCCCCTGGACGGCCAGTTGCGCGTAGCAATCGCTACTGTTTTCTACTGTGACTCGGCCCTGTGCGTGCTCCCAAATCCAGGCAAAGTCCTTTTCCTGATTGCTGGCGTTGACACAAAGGAAATAGTGATCGACGCCGCGACGATATACCGTGGTGTCGTCGACGAAAGTACCCCGTGGATGCATCAGCGCGGAATATTGGACTTGACCAATTTGCAGGGCCGCCACATCGTTGCAGGTCAACTCCTGTAACAGGGAGAGCGCGTCCGGCCCACGGATTTCGATTTCGCCCATGTGACTCACGTCGAATAGCCCTGCGGCCGTTCTTACCGCAAGGTGTTCCTTGACAGCACTTTCGTACTGCACCGGCATGTCCCAGCCCGCAAAATCGACCATGCGTGCCCCCGTCCGCCGATGAATCGGATTCAAGGGGGTTTGTTTCAAGGCGTGATCTTGTCCCACGTCGGATCTCTATCGGGAAAAGAAAATAATGATGCAGCGACTGCGCATAAGCGTTGCAAATGGTTGGCCAGGGACGGGAGCGCTCCTGGAGTGAAACATTCTCTCATGTACTCTCATGTAAATTTTCGTCGAGTCTCATCGGTAGCGGCAATCTTTCGGGGAAGCAAGCAGACACGCTACCACACCGTTTTTCACCGTGTCAAGAAATGCTCACGGCGCAAGCGCGTCGCGCAAAACTGTTTTCAGCCAATGAGTTAACGAAGGTGAGGAGGGTCCTCCAATCTTCCCGAGCGCGGTGAGCCTGCCGCTGGAAGTACCCCCACAGGCAAATCAACGCCTAGCGGTTTCCATTCGTCTGTCGTCGGGCGCATAGTACCCGAGTCGGGTACGAACCAAGTACTCGGGATGACCCTGGATGCGGACCTGAATGCGTCGCCATTTCCCGTTCCTGGCGGGATTGGTGGAGGCGTAGCTCAGCGTATACTGGACGCGAAGATCATCAGCAATTTGGGCGTACACCCCTTCCAGATTTTCAATCTTGCGGGGAGTGTACATCCGGCCTCCCGTCTGCTCTGCGACCATCGCTAGTTCCCGGCGTGCCCGCTCATGGTGTTCCGACTTGCTGCCCTGTCGGATGCGGATTGAGCGCCGCGTTGTGCCGCCACTGAGGATGTCGGCTAAGATACGACTGAATCCACCTACGGAGACCATCGAGTCTGCCTCTGTATCGAGGAAAATTGGATAGATAATGGTGTCCACTTCCTGAATTCCGCGCAGCACTTGCTCGAAAGTTCTCGTCGAGCCAAAGCCTCTGCCTTCCATCCGATTGTCCACGCCATCGGTGAAAACCCCGATCGCCTTGCGGCCTTCGACGTGCGCCATATATTCGTGGACACTGGTGTCGAGTGCATCGTAGAAAGCGGTTCCCCCGCGTGAGCGGATGTCTCGTATCGCGCGCCCCGCTTCGGGACGACCCGCGGAAAAATCTGCCAACAAAGCGATGTCGGAGTTGAAAACAGCAACAGCCACTTGATCCTGAGGCTTAAGCCGATGCAGAAAGTTGATGGAAGCTTCTTTCATCAGATTGATAAATCCGGAGGTGCTACCGCTGATGTCTAACAACAGCAGCAAACTGAAGGGTGCCTCCGTCGTGAGTAATTTTTGCACCTGTTGTTGTTGCCCGTCCTCGTAAACCAAGAACTCTTCTTTATGCAAATTTGCCACGCTGCGATTGTCTCGGTCACGAACGCTGATGTTAAAATTGATGTAATCCACGCTGGCACGGATGGCGTAACCCGAATCAATGGTCGAACCAATCATTTTATAATTGGCCTTGCTTGCGGGCATCCCGGAGCCTGACCCGCCTGCGTCCTTTGTTTCGCCAGTGGGATGGGAGGGAGGTGGGTTAACCTCTGCGCCGCCGTTGGCGGCAGCAGCGACATCGAGATTTTCTTCTGCCGGGAGGTGTGAATTACCGACACTTTCGGCTCTCGCCATTTGTGGCTTACCCAAAGTGGCCAAATCCGTACTTGGAGCTTGAATCACAATTCTGCCCGTGTCACTGACCAGTCGTAAGGCACTTCCGAAGTTGCCACTTCCCGAATTCAGGACGATTTCTTTGCGCGCATCAAGACCGGCGCCGTGTTGTTGTCCATTCAAGAAGAGGGTACCGCCCGTGGCGGCATAAATTCTGAACCTCTCAGAACTCAGTGTGACGTGGATATCACTCCCCTGGCTCCGAATCTCCACAGTGGATTGCGACTCTGCCAAGCGTAGCCGAATCTCTCCAGAGTCGGACATCGCCTGAATCTTGCCGCTGTTTTCATAGAGGTGGATATTCCCGACAGCCGTATCCACGGAGACCGGGCCGTTGATGCCATGCAAGAAAACGTCTGCTGCGGATGAGGTGATGGAAACTTGCAAGCTTGCGGGCACGTATAGGTCAATGTAAAGCGCGTTTTGGTCTGGGTCTGAAGGGCTGAGTCGCAGTTCTCCTCCAACTTGCGTGATGAAGGGTCTTGGTCCGGCGGCTTGCTTTGCTCCCACTATATCGATGTAGCGTCTGTTCCAGCCACGCACCCGGATCTGGCCGCCACCGGTTTGAATCTGGAGACGCAGGATGTTGCTGGCATCGATTGAGTGTGGCAAAGACTCGGTGTTTGCGCCGAGAAGACGAGGCGTAGACGAAAAGACTAGTGCTGAGGCCAGCAAAAGACCGAAGCAGTTTGCGTTCATAAGAACGGCCTTTCTTTTCTGTCGTATGTTCGATGGGATAGGCGCGCGAATGTTTCAAAAATTGCCGGAACCATCATGCGCCTGAAGAGCAACGGCAGGCAACGTTGATAATTATAAAGGCATGGGAGTATTAGCGCTATAGTCGCAGGAAGCGTTATGGCGAACCTGACTCGAATTTATGGAATGTTGCGCGAGCGCGGGATGAATCGCAAACCTTTCCATTCCTCGATCTTGACATCATTCCATGCCATGTGCATGGGTCTGCTGAAGATCCCGTTTGTGGTCGCAGCCTTCGTTCTACTGATAGATTTGTGTGCGCCGGCGTCTTTTTCTTTCGTCTATGTCTCGGATCACCGGGTGATCACAATTGAGCCTGTTTCTGAAAATCGGCTGATCTTGAACGTGATCAATTTAAGTGACGAAGTCCTGGTTGTTCATCCCTATGATGTCCTGTTGCAGGCTGGATCGAAGACGAGCCTAGGACAAGTGTTCCAAAAAGACGAAAAAGGCGCTGCCGACGTGTTCTATGCGACACGGCTCATCAAACCGCGCGAATTTGTCGGTCTTACGGTGATGGGAGACCTGATGCCGGAGCCGAGTGCTGTGGTTTTTCGTAGCGCCTCACGCTTTTTCTTCTTGCAAAAGTTAGAAAAGATTGAGTTGGACATTCTAGCGCGGCAAATTACCACAATTGATCTGCAACGCGAGAACTCTGAATTGGCACTCAAGCATGCAGGGATTATCCAGGGCTACGGAAAATTGGAGTACTATCCCGACGGAGAAACCGAGAACCTCGATGGGCAGTTTCCAGAAATCGGGGAGGTACTGCCTCCACTGATCGTGCAAAAGTCGGATCCCAAAGTAATCGGTGCAGTGCTTCCGGGGTCGGAGGTTGAAGTCAAAGGGTTGGTTTCAAAGAGGGGAGAACTACTGGATGCCCATATCAGTAAAGGGCTGTCACCAGAGGCTGACCGGCGTGCTCTGGCTGTGATTGAAAATAGTTGGAAGTTTCTACCTGCCGTCCGAGACGGTGAAGTGCTCGAATCTACGGTGACATTGAGAGTGAGGTTTGTTGAATAGGGATCAGGGGTCACGTATCACGTATCAAGTGTTAAGTCGTAGTCTACGACCTTTCACTGACGAACCATGCAGGTCAAGAGTAAAGGTCCAGTCAAACATTACGTATCCCGCCGCTGCCGTTGATACCTGATACGTGATACTCGATGCCGGCCCCTGACTTGCTAACGGTTCTTCCATTCGGGTTTTCTTCTCTCCACAAATGCCTGGATTCCTTCACCTGTGTCTTCCAACAGCATCAGCTCGTCCAGATAGAGTGAACTCACCCGCTCCAGGGTGTCCTGGAATGTCGCCGCGATGCCAATTCGCATTGCCCGAGTGGCCACACGCAGCACCGCTCCGCTCATGCTGGAGAGTTTGCTCAATAATGCTTCCACCTCCGAGTCTATACTTTCCTGCGAGACTACCTTGCTAACCAGCCCGTACTGTTGCGCCTTCTGGGAATCGATGCTTTCTCCCAAAAGGAGCACTTCCGCAGCCAGGCGCGCCCCCATCAAACGGGGAAAGTAAACTGCGGCCAGCGGAGGGAAGACGCCGATCTTGATTTCAGGTTGCCCGAAGACGGAATTCCCTGTGGCGATCACAAAATCGCAAAAGGCGGCCAATTCGCACCCCGCGCCTAGCGCCATGCCCTGTACAGCAGCCACGGTGGGTATGGATAGATCCTCCAAGGTGCGGAATATCGTCTGAAACTGATCAATCAAGGAAAATACCTTGTCTTCTGTGTGATCAGCCATCTCCATGCCTGCGCTGAAAGCTTTCTGATCTGAAGAAAAAACCAGCGCCTTTACCTCTTTTGTGTCCGCTAGGCTGTCCAACGCCCGATTTATTTCGTTCAGCATGGCAGTATTCAAGATATTCAAAGGAGGCCGCGACATCACCAGCCGGGCGATTCCACGATCGATCGAGAATTTCAGATTTCTGAATGTATTCATCTGAGAGAACCCCCAAATGCTTCGCAAACTGCCTGAATGGGCGGTTTTGTTCCAGAGGCAGGTTGCCGCGGCAAAAAATGGCGAAGCTCTATCGCAGCGGCGGGAGCCCGCGTTCCTGCCACTGATGACTTGTTGCTTGCCGGCAGCAATCTATCACAGAGGAATGGCGTCCGCTAGCGCCGGACCAATCATGGCGTCCAAAATCATGTGGGAGTTTGTTGGATGGCAGTGGAATCCTCTCTGTTGGAGGTTCATGAACCTCGCTGAACAGCAACGACATCTGGCCGACGACCTGTTGGAATTTCTTTCTGAGGCGTCCGAGTTTGTGTTGGTGACGGGACGCCAGTGCTGTCGATTTGCCAGGGGTGACTTTCATTCTTGTCGTTCCTCGGCCGGCCTTGAATTTAACGTAGGTCCGTTTCGTTTGGTCTTGCAATATCCGGCATGGAGACGAACAACGCATCGGTTCACGTTGGGCTCCCACGCCCGCGTAGTCCTGCTGAAGCCATCACGCAAGAATGAGCTTTGGTTGCGACGTCAACAATTTCGCTGGCGGTGCGAAGAGCGTGCCGGACAGCAGTGGAAGTTGATACGCTCCGCTTATTCATCTGCTTGCGGTGGGCCTCTGCTTCATATGGTCCTTAGAAAAGGAAAATGCTGGTTTGTGGCGGTGGCCGCGGGAGACGAAGAGAACGTGCGCGTGGAAGTAATCCTTTCTCAATTGTTCGCGCTGTGGAGGCGATTTGAATTTTCTGGCGCACGTCGAGTTGAAGCAGGGTTCGTTTTTGTCCCATATCCATTGGCCGATTTGGCAGCGCGTTTGCTAGACGACTTGCAAGCGCCCGTACGGGTTTATTGTCTGCCCGCGCTGAAGCCGTTCTGTCGTGCAATGCCGGCCGCTTTTCCGTTATTGTGGCCGTCTCAGCATGTGCGCGCCGAGTTGAGGAGCCTGTATTCGGAGTTTGGCTTTCCGGTTGAAGTGCATGCTTTGGTCCGCAACGCAAAGAATTGCAGTTTTGAATATTTAGGAATCGCCTTTGCGGTCTTTGACGCCGATCATAGTACCTGGAGATTCCCGCTGCGAGATAGTGGCACGGAGCCGGACGGGGACGTAGCCCGTGGCATGGTGCGTCAGGAGTACCAGCGGATTCGGGCAGTTCGTCGAAGCCACGCGCGTTTTCGCACGGATCCGTGCTATCAGCTCCATTCGGAGCGATGGTTGGAAAGTTTGATCCTACAGGATCCGAAGGTCTTGGACCCGGAGCTGAGGACCTTCCCTATTTATGCCCAAGTGCCGGCCTATGCGACCCGGCGACGAGTGATCGATTTGGTCGCCGTCACCGAAGGGGGGCGGTTGGTAGTCATCGAGGTAAAAACGCAAAGAGCCATTGACTTGTTGTTCCAAGGGCTTTCCTATTGGCGCATCGTATTACAGGCGCATCAACAAGATGCGTTTCACCAGAATGGTTATTTCCTGGGCGTGCGATTGACCGATGAACCGCCCCTGTTGTACTGCGTGACGCCGCTGCTACTGTTGCACGCGGAGGAGCGCTATCTTGCCCAACGCCTCGGCGCCGCGGTGGAGGCGTACCTGATCGGGATCAACCATGATTGGAGGAGACGGTTGAAGGTGCTACGAAAAGAACGCCTCTGCTAAGGGCGCGCGCTATTTGGCTTCTTTCGCGCTGGGGAGAACCGCGTGTCATTCAAGAGATCCTAAAGGAGTACAATACACCACCAGGAGTGGGTTTTATGATCGCACAGAAACTCATACACTTGATCGAGGCGCATGCTACTGAGCTTGCCGGGCGCTGGTTACGAGATGTTCAAAAAAACCAAGAGACCCCGACGTACCATCACTTCCCAGAGGACAACTTACACGAGCGTGCCTATGACGTTTACTGCCAGTTAGGGAAATGGATTGAGACTGAGTCACACCAGCGCCGGATTGGGGAGATCTACACGAAGCTGGGCGCAGAGAGATACCGCGAAGGGTTCCGGTTGAGTGAAGTAGTACAGGCCCTCATTCTGACGAAACGCCACCTCTGGATGTTTGTCCTGGAACAGGGTTTTTTCGATTCGGCTCTGGAGCTTTATCAAGCGCAAGACTTATACAACAGCGTGGATCTTTTCTTTGACCGTGCCATTCATTTCACGGTGCGCGGATTTGAGACGGAAGCCAGGTTGTATCAAGGCAGCCGGCCGAGTCTTTAGCAGGCGGTTGGATTCTTGAAAAATTAGGGTTTTGGGGTGATCGCTACACTGCTGATGCTTTGACATCCTCATGCAGAGCATTGCGTGCCAGGGAGGAATTTGGACTTTTGTGGTGTAACGTTGCCAATTCATCGGCTTCCGTTTAGATAGTTCTTCAAACACTGTCCCGTATACGATCTCTCACTCACAACGATATCTTCGGGGCGCCCTGCCGCGACGATCTGTCCTCCATGGTCCCCTCCTTCGGGTCCCAGGTCAATGATCCAGTCGGCGCACTTAATTACTTCAGGATTGTGTTCAATTACGATCACGGAAGCTCCTTCTTTAATAAGCCTGTCGAACGCCTTCATCAATTTGTTGATGTCGTCAAAGTGCAGGCCGGTGGTGGGTTCATCAAAGATGAACAGAGGCCTCCTGGAGGTCTTCTTAATCAAGAAAGAAGCGAGCTTGATGCGCTGCGCCTCACCACCGCTGAGAGTGGTTGAAGATTGTCCCAACCGGAGATAACCCAATCCAACCTCATCCAGGACTTTCAGCTTCTTTACCAGCCGGGTCCGGTGAGAGAAGAAGAAGATTGCATCGCGGACAGTCATGTTTAGGACGTCATGAATGTTCTTCCCCCGATAGGTCACCTCCAGTACCGAAGGCTTGTATCGCATTCCCTTGCAATCTTCACAGACCAATTCCACATCCGCCAAAAACTGCATCTCCACGGTGACGGTTCCTGACCCTTCACAACCTTCACACCTCCCACCCGGGACGTTGAAAGAAAAATGGCCGGGGGCAAAATTCCTCGCTACTGCGCTGCGCGTGGCGGTAAAGACATGTCGAATCTCGTCGAATGCCTTGATATACGTAATGGGATTGGAGCGCGGGGTTTTCCCAATAGGAGATTGATCCACCAGCAACACTTCAGTAACAAATTTTGCGCCCTCTAATCCCTGGTGGTTGCCGACCGTTTCTTTCCACTCTCCTTTTTGCCTTTTCAACTCCGCGTACAGCACGTCATGCACGAGGGTGGATTTTCCGCTGCCGGAAACGCCAGTGATACATACCAGTACGTTCAACGGGATTCGCACATCCACGTTCTTCAAGTTGTGCGCGCAGGCCCCACGAATGATAATCTCCTGTCCGGTCCCCTGGCGCCTGAATGTCGGCGTCGCAACATGAAGATCGGCCCTCAGGTAACGGGCGGTCAGCGATTGGCGGTTGGCCAACAGCGAGGGGTAATCGCCTTCATAGACGACTTCACCGCCCGACTCGCCGGCGCCTGGTCCGATATCGATAATGTGATCTGCAGACTCAATTATTTCGCGGTCATGTTCCACGACCAGTACCGTATTGCCTGCGCTTCGTAAGTTCTTCAGGATATCGATCAGACGACCGCTATCCCGGGGGTGCAATCCAATGCTTGGCTCGTCAAGAACGTAGAGTGCTCCCACGAGTGAGGATCCGAGCGCGGTTGCAAGTTGGATTCGCTGTGCTTCGCCGCCGCTCAGAGTCGATGCGAGCCGGTCCAGCGTGAGATAGTCGAGGCCAACCCGGAGCAGGAAATCAAGACGCGCGCGAATTTCGCTAATCAACCGCTCTGCTACGGAGCTTTCCGTTGGTGTTAACTTTAGGTGGGTGAAGAACTCGTCGGCGTCGCGTATCGAGAGGGCCGTAACCTGGGTGATGCGCTTGTCGCCCAGGTAGACATCGAGCGCTTCGCGGCGCAACCGCTCGCCGCCGCATTCTGGGCAAACCGTATATCCCCGGTATCGGCTGATTAAAATCCGCACGTGGATCTTGTATTTCTTGGTTTCCAGGTAATCGAAGAATCCTTGGATCCCGGGGAACTTGCCCTCGCCTTCAAAAATTAAACGTCTTTCTTCGGCAGAAAGGTCACGGTAGGGCGTGCGAATGTCCATCGCTTTTTTCAGAGCGAACTCTTTTAACTTCTTTTGAAAGCCGCGATAGCGGGGTTTTCGCCAGGGGTCGATGGGATCCTGGTCGATGGAGCGAGAAGGATCTGGCACGATCCGGTTCATGTCTAACGTGATGGTATTGCCAAATCCTTGGCAGACGGGGCAGGCTCCGTAAGGATTGTTGAAGGAAAAGAGCCTCGGTTCCGGAATCTTATACGGGATGCCACACTGCGGACACTCAAAACGCTCACTGAATCGGATCAAAGCTCCCCCCTTCAAATCTGGCTGGCTTGTTGTGCATCCTTGCAAGACTGGCGGTAATGGGTCATCGCCGATCACGTAGACCTCTGCCAAACCGTTTCCTTCCCGGTAGCATTGTTCGAGTGAGTCAGTGAGTCGCTGCCTTTCTGACTGGTGGATCTCAAACCGGTCGACCACGGAGCGATACGACCCGATGGAAAATGAGGGGATGTCCAGGGAGTCGATTTCAATCACCTGTCCGTCCTTGAAGAGGCGTCGAAATCCCTGCTTTCTTAAGTTATCTAGAATCATGGGCGGTAAAGGTTGTTCGTCACGATTGGATACCGTGTCACTGTAAAGGTCAAAAGTGCTGCCGCGCAGCGGAAACAGCAGGTAGACCCTTCGTCCTGCCGCTCCTAGGAGTGCTTCCACGATGCTGTCGATTGAATCCACCTTGACCGGACGGCCGCAGTTGTGGCAGACGGTGCGGCCGATGCGAGCGTAGGTGAGCCGTAAGAAGTCGTAAATCTCCGTCACCGTCCCCACGGTACTGCGCGGATTTCTAGAGGTGTTCTTTTGACGGATTGCGATGGCTGGGCTAATACCGATGATTTCGTCCACCGCTGGTTTTTCCATGCGTTCCAGAAACTGTCGAGCGTACGCCGATAGCGACTCCACATAACGTCGTTGTCCCTCGGCATAAAGGGTGTCAAATGCCAAGCTCGATTTGCCCGATCCAGAGACGCCGGTCACCACCGTCAATTGATTGATTGGAATGTGGCAGCAGAGTCCTTTCAGGTTATGTACGCGGGCGCCGCGGACAATGAGGTAGTCCTTCTGACTCATAAGACAACATACCCAACGGCCATACAAGAATATTTAGTCTAGGAAACGGTATTTGGCGCTGTCAATTAAGGAGTGGGGCTAGGGTAGAAAGGCGCAATGCTTATTTTCCGTAAAGCAGGTAACACTTGGCGCACTGCCGGGGATAATTCTCCTCGGAAAATCCGCCTCGAAACTTTAAGAATTCCGGCGAGTTCCAGATCGTTTCAAAGGTCTCTTTTCTGATGTCGCCGAAAAACAGCGCGCTCGCAGGATACTGAACTCCTTGGAAGTATCGAGCCACATGATGCCCGAAGTAGCAGCAGGGAGATACGAGCCCTTCGAAGGAAAAGTAGGCTGACTCTAGCGGAGCTGCCAAGCAGTGTCTCGGCGCCAGACGGTCGGTAAGGGGCCATTCGGAGTGAATTCGCACCTGAATTTCGAAATTTCTTGAGCATTCAACCAACTTTTCTATATCTCTTTCCAGTCTTCTGAGAGGATCTCGCCAAAGCCGCGTGCGAACTCGGGGTTCCAGCCTATAGCGAAGGAAGCTCTTCCCCCAATCGGTGTGGTTGGAGATCGCGTTCAGGTGCTTTAAATGAAGCACCTTGGCGCCCACTTCTTTCATAAAGGGAAGGATGCGTGGAATCTCGGAGGCGTTGTCTTCCTGAATTGTAAAAGCAACAGCCAGTTCTAGGCCTGATCGTTTTTCTTCCACCATGCGGCTCAGAGTTTTCAAATTTTCCACGATCCTGCCGAAGCTTGCCCCCACACGGATGCGTTCGAAAGTACCGGCTGTGACGCCATCGACCGATACGGCCAGGTGGTCCAGTCCGGCTTCAAGGAGCTTGAGGCAATTCGCCTCGGTCAGGGCGGTTCCATTGGTAGTCATGGCGGTGAAGCATCCCGCCGGTTTGGCCATCCTGATCATGTCATAGATTTGGGGATGGAGGAGAGATTCACCCCAGCCAGTAAAGTCGACGGTGTGAGCGTAACCCATTGCACCGGTGATTCGCCCATAGGTGTCCATCGTCATATCCAGATGAGGATCTTCACTAGAAAACCGAGGGCACATTTCGCAACCGAGGTTGCAGCGAAACGTCGGCTCCAGATGGAAGGAGAGCGATTTGGACAGCATAGCTTATATTTCCAACCGGGAAACACTATAAAGAATTCGGCAAGAACATACAAATGCCGCAGTTCCCGGCCCTGGGTAAGCCGCCTTGTCGACAACGTGGCTGGCAGTTCTCCTGCGTTAACCCGCCTGGACGTTTCAGCCCTACTCCTACTGCGGGTAGTAACCCCGTGCTTGCGGGGGCGGAAGGGAATCGGATTTCGGTCCGTGGGGACTTCGTGTGATATCATGCCGACGACATGGAGAAGCTCGACATCAAACGGGTCGAGCCAGGGGTGGCGCTGCCTGGCGGACTGGTTCGGCTCGTTTTGGACGGACCAGATCTCAGTGCGGGAGACCTCGGCGTTTGCTTCAATTCCCACCCAGCGCTGGTCGTAGGAGCGTCATCCCATTCGATGTTGGTTCGGGTTCCCGTTGTTTCAGGGCTTTGTACTGTCACGTTGACTTGGAAAGGGACCACAAGTTCGTCGTTCTCTGTTTACGCGGGCCTTCCGATTGCGACCGAAGTCAATCCGGTGGGGAATCCGGCTGCTGACAGGGCGGGCAATATTTATGTAACCTTCAGCGGACCGAGGGGGGCGACGGTTCCCTTTTCTGTCTACCGTCTGCCGGCGGGATCGGACGTCAAAGAGCCCTTCTTGACAGACATTGTCAATGCCTCAGGAATCGCAATTAGCGCAGATGAGATCCTTTATATATCCAGCAGACATACGGGAACGGTCTACAAGTCCACAATGCAGAAGAACGTGGAAAAGTTCGCAGAGAATTTGGGAATTGCTACCGGTTTGGCCCTGGATTTGAAAGGAAATCTCTACGTGGGGGACCGCGGTGGCGCGATTCACAGACTGGATCCTGCTGCCAAAGACGAAATCATCTGTGAGATCGAGCCTAGTGTTTCCGCTTTCCATCTGGCGGTGAGGAAAGACGACACTTTGTTTGTAAGCGGCCCGACGCTCGCCACTCAGGACAATATTTACGAAATCGGACAGGAGAGGTCGCCCAAGGTTTTCTTTCATGGACTTGGCCGACCTCAGGGAATGACATTTGATTCCTCCGGGCGTCTCCTGGTCGCAGCAAGTTATCGGGGCCGGCGCGGGATTTTTGCGATTGGCCCGGACCGCCAGATCCAGCAGTTGGTCAGCAGTCCGATGCTTGTAGGGGTGCTCATCGCACCCAACGAAGATTTAATCCTGGCGGATTCTGCGAACCTCTATCGCGTACCGGCGGGAAATTGGTGAGTGACCAACCCGCCGTCGACCTGTTTACCCCCCCCCCAAACGGTCCGGTCTACCTTCCAAACAATAGCTCGGCCAAAATGCGCGGGCTCTCTCGCACGATGCGCCACTTCAGACCGACGTATCCCTGCTTTCCCGCAACAAATTCATTCTCGATTTTTCGCACTGTTCTACTTTGTTGGGTTAACGACGGCAACATCTCGGCATAACTGCGCTGCCATCTGCCGCCGTAGTAAAAGCGCTGCTTCAACCGCGCGGAACGGACTAACTCTTCTCCGAAATCTTGCCGCCACAGACGGTCGAATTCCTTCAAGGATTTCTCATGCGCGAACAATCCTAATAACCGTGCGCTCCGCAAAGCGAAATAGATCCCTTCCCCTGTAATGGAATCGACAAATCCTGCCGCGTCTCCGATGAGCGCCCAGTTTTCTCCTGCGCAGCAATTCGATCGCAATGTAGACTCCCGCAAAGTCGGGACCATGGCGCCATAGATCTGGTCTCTTCCCGGAGGGGGTAGTCCGTAATACCGGCGAAGGAATCGATCCACATACTGCCGCAAAATCTTGGTGGGAGGATGGTTGGCAGTACTGATGATTCCGACGCTGCTGTGCCCTGTGCGCGGGAACGACCAGAGATAGCCCGGGAAGCCCCGCGGTAGAAATTCCACAATCGCCCGTTGAGGGTGAAATTTGCCTGGAAGGTAATAACCGAAAGTCATCGAGAGGTCCGCCAGTTCAAAAGGGCGCCAGCAGGTGGCGCGAACGCGACTATGAGTGCCATCGGCGCCAATCAACCAGTCTAAGTGAAAAGTTTCATCGTCTGCGATGACTTCCCAACCGGAGCCAGAGCGAAAGAGATTCGTAACATGGCGGACCTGGAGGAGAGCTCCCGCCGCCGTGGCTTGATTCATGAGATAAACATCTGATTCTGCGCGCGCGTAGACATGAAACGGCGCATTCAACGGCAAAACGGCGCTTTGGGAGTCTTGTAGCAGCTCCAGTTCCGTGATCGATGTACAGGGCACGTGCGATTCCAAGAGTGCGCCCGCGTCCAAGGCGCGCGCCGTGAAACCGCCTCCGCAAGCCTTTTCTCGGCCCAGTTTGTGCTCAAACAGTATCACTTCATGGCCCGATTGGGCAAGGAGGGTTGCCGCCAAGCTTCCTGCCGGGCCGGCCCCAATAATTCCAACTCTCATTGAGGTGTTATATTAACAAGATCGAGCGTAGAAAGAGGCAAGAACAGTTGCCAGGGTCGACGGATGGTCTGTCGGTCTGTGGTCCGCTGCCGGCAGGGCGCAACAAGAGACTGCTGACGGTGGAGGGACATTTTTTCGCCCACTCCCGGCTTGAAATGTTTCAGGTCTTAAAGCAAGACGGCCAAAGCAAGGCGAGGCTAGGGCGGTTGACCCTAAGCCACGGCGTGGTTGACACTCCGGCGTTTATGCCGGTAGGGACGGCGGCTACGGTAAAAGCCATGCCACATGATTATTTAGAGTCACTGGATTCGCAGATCATCCTTGCCAACACATATCATCTCTATCTTCGGCCCGGAGATGAGCGAATCGCGCGTTTAGGGGGCCTGCACAAATTTATGTCCTGGACGCGTTGTATCGTGACCGACAGCGGTGGCTACCAGATTTTTAGTCAGCGGGATCTAATTTCCGTAAGCCAGGAGGGAGCGCGCTTCAAAAGCCATCTGGATGGTTCCAGGCATTTCTTCACTCCGGAAAAGTCTATGATGGTGCAACAGCGCCTTGGTGCCGATATCATGACGGTATTGGATGAATGCATTCCTTATCCCTCGACTCATTTTGAAGCCGCAAAATCGTTGGAGTTGACCCTTCACTGGGCGGAGCGCTGCAAGCGGTCTTACTCTACCCAGATGTCCGGCCGGCAAGCGCTGTTTGGGATCGTCCAGGGAAGCGTGTACCCGGATTTGAGGCAGCATGCAGTAGAGCGCTTACAAGAAATCGATTTTGCTGGGTACGCCATTGGAGGGCTGAGCGTGGGCGAGCCCAAAGAGCTCATGTACGAGGTCACCGCTCAGTGTGGCGAATTGTTGCCGGAGGGTTTCCCCCGCTACTTGATGGGAGTGGGAACTCCGCCGGATCTGCTGGAATGTGTCGCCCTCGGGGTCGATATGTTCGACTGTGTGCTGCCTACGCGGAACGCGCGCAACGGTTACCTGTTTACCAGCCGAGGACGCCTCTCGATCAAGAACGCCTGCTACGCCGAAGATGTCCGTCCCATTGATGAGCGCTGCCTGTGCCAGGTTTGTCGACGCTTCTCCCGCTCGTACCTTAGGCATCTGTACATGGCCGGCGAGATTGTATCCAGCGTGTACAATACCTTGCACAATCTTCACTTTTACCTTGACCTGATGGCAAAAATTCGCGAAAGTATCGCCTCCCAAAATTTCCTCGAATTTAAGAGGAATTTCTTGGGTGAATATTGTAGTGAGGACGAGACGGTGAGAAGCCGCGATATCTCGTCGATTTGATATACTTGAAATTTATTCTGATCCAATGGGTTTGAAGGCAGCAATGTGGGGAGACCGTGACACCACAATCCACGTTACGTTGTGGCTGTGGCTGCCGGTCGGTTCCTCGCTGGCTGTTTCTACAGGATCAGTGGTTTAAGCAACAGGAAGGAAGGGGTGGTGGGTTCCACGTTGGCGCAGCAGATGCCTACAGGTCAATCAGCTCTCGTCCAATTCCTGCCGATTGTCCTGATCGCCATCATCTTTTATCTGCTTGTATTTCGCCCGATGAAGAGCCGGCAAAAGAAGGTGGAAACGATGATTGCGAATTTGAAATCAGGAGATCGGGTGATCACGACGGGTGGCATTTATGGGACGATTGCCGCGGTAAAGGAAAAGACCTTTTTGCTGCGGATCTCTGAGCAAGTCAAAATTGAAGTCGCAAAGAGCGCCGTTGCTGGTTTGCAGTCCGAAGGAAATCCCGCGCCCTGAGTTTAACAATTACCAGAACATGGACCACGACAGGGATGAGTAAGAAATATTGGTACCGCGTACTGATTATCTCTATTGTCCTGGGGGCCAGCGTCTACTTCTTTTATCCTCTTCAGAATAAAATCCGCTTGGGTTTGGACTTGAAGGGGGGCATACACCTCGTGCTTCAGGTAGTGACTCGGGATGCATTGGAAGCGGAGGCCAATCAAGCTGTGGATCGTTTAAACAGCGAAATGCGGGATAAGAACCTGCTGGGTGCCAGCGTGACACTGTCAGACTTGGACATTCTGGTTTCGGGAGTGCCTCAGGATCGCGATCAGGCAGTGCGTGATTTGATAGACAGAAACTTCTCCGGGCAATTTGAGTATCAAGCCAGTTACGTGGGGACTGGGGTGCAGTATCGGCTCCGTTTGATTCCCCAGGCACGGAAGCTGTTGGAACAACAAACCGTACAGCAGGCTTTGGAGACAATTCGCCGGCGGGTGGATGCCCTAGGGGTCGCGGAGCCCACCCTTCAACTGTATGGCGGGGGCGACGTGACTGACCAGATCATTGCGGAACTGCCTGGAGTGGATGATCCCGGTCGCTATATAAACATCATCAAAAGTACTGCACAACTGGAATTGAGGCTGCTTTACAGTGATGAAACCGGCGATGCCAAGAGTGGGCCTTACCCAACGCGAGAAGATGCCCTGCGTGCGTTTAATAATAGCCTGCCTTCTGATTACGAGATTCTTGCCTACCGCGAGAAGGATGCGGAGCGCCCAACGTATCTGGTGGTTCGGCGAGGGGCCTCACTGACTGGCTTAGACTTGAAAACCGCTCGCCGCGGCCAGGACATTAATGGCGCGGCCCTGGTGAACTTTTCACTCAATAGCGCCGGTGTTCAGAAGTTCACCGCCGTGACTGGAGCCAACATCGGCAAGCGACTGGCGATTGTGCTGGATCGAGAAGTGGTGTCGGCTCCCGTGATCCAGAGCAGAATCGATCAGGAGAGCGCGCAAATCACCGGCCAATTTACCGTTCAACAGGCGGATGACCTGGCGCTGAAACTTCGCAGCGGCGCATTGCCGGCGTCGATCCGGATCCTGGAGAACCGGGTCGTCGGGCCGTCGCTTGGACTGGATTCGATCCGGCAGGGAATTCTCGCATCGCTTGTCGGCCTGGCACTCGTGGTGACGGCGATTTTGATCATTTACAAGTTCTCCGGCATGAACGCTTTCGCCACCTTAGTTGTCAACTTGATGATATTGTTGGCGGTTCTTGGCGCTACCCATGCAACGCTGACATTGCCCGGTATCGCAGGGGTGATTTTGACGATTGGCATGGCGGTAGATTCGAACGTGCTAATTTTTGAGCGCATCAAGGAAGAGCTGCGCCTTGGCAAATCGGTGCGCGCGGCCATCGAAGCAGGCTTTGACAGGGTTTTCTCCACCATTATCGATACCCATGTCACCGCCTTGGTATCTTCCTTTTTTCTCTTCCAGTTTGGAACTGGGCCGGTTCGGGGCTTTGCCGTAACGCTTGCCGTAGGCTTGATTGCCAACATTTTTGCCGCGGTTTATGTCTCACGCACGATGTTTGGTCTTCTGATTGAGTTGCGTGGAGGCGAAAAGATTTCGATTTAGGGAACTTCTTCTTTTCTCCGGTGTCGAAAACACGGAGAGGATGTCTGGGGAGCTATTGATTCTGGATGCAACTATTTAAGGATGTGAACGTCGACTGGATGAGCCTGCGATGGGTGTTTATGGGTCTGTCGATCCTGTTGACGGTAGCAGGAACCTTCTCACTCTTTATTAAAGGAGGACCGAAGCTGGGGGTGGATTTCACCGGTGGGACTCTCGTCTATGTGCGTTTCGCTAAGACGCCTGAAATCGAGCGCATTCGAGAGGGGCTGCGAGTCTCCGGGATCCGGGTAGAGGAAGTAACTCGGTACGATGAGCCGGCAAAAAATGAGGTCCAAATTAAGTTGGCTCGCATTGAAAGCGAACAGGCCGAGGATTTGAACCTCGGCTCCAATCAGATTTTTGAATCTTTGCGCAAAGTCTTCGACCCCGAAAATGCCGCATCCGCGAAAGTAGATCTCAGCAATGTGGGCGTGGACAATTTTGCGTCTGCCTTGCAGACCTGGGATCCGGAGAAACTGCAAGGGCGCGTCGGCGCGAGCGAACACTATGCCCAGTTGGCGCGGGACATCCTCATACTGCGGGCTCAGAAAGGCGGCCTGTTGAGCGATTATGAGCAGCTTCGGGGGATCAGCGTACCCCAGCCGGTGATTGACAAACTCAAGCAGGATAGCTATCTCGGCTCTTTTACGGTGCTCAGTGTGGAAAGTGTCGGGCCCAAGGTGGGAAGAGACCTCCAAAGTCGGGCCCGCGATGCGATTTTGTTCTCGCTGCTCGGCATGCTGGTTTACATCGCATTTCGATTCAAGTTCATTTACGGAGTGGCGGCGATTATCGCGCTGTTCCATGATGTTTTTATTACGCTCGGATTTTTCTCTCTCACCAATAATGAAATCACGCTGACCGTGGTGGCTGCCCTACTGACATTGACGGGTTATTCAATCAACGACACGATTGTCGTTTTTGATCGGATCCGGGAGAACCTCAAAGGCATGCGTCGCGAGGATCTCGAATCGGTGGTGAACATGAGCATTAATCAGACGCTGAACCGGACGGTGACGACCTCAGGGCTGACGTTCCTTTCCGTGGCGGCAATTTATTTTTTTGGTGGAGAGGTTTTAAGCGGCTTTTCTTTCGCCTTGGTGATAGGGATTATCGTGGGAACGTATTCTTCAATCGCGATTGCGGCTCCCATGCTGGTCTGGTGGCAAAGCGTCTTGGCTCATAGAAAAGTTGCGCTGAGAGCCTATCGCGCGTGAGTTATTGCGGCAAATATGGTATAAATTGAGGCTTCCAAATTTATTAAGTGGGACGCTGGATTTTGTCTTGACTTGGGGTGGGGTGGGTAGTAACATCTCGCGGTCTTAAAATGCCGGTCCCCCCTGTAAAAGTCGAGACAGAGAAAGGATGACATAGCCGGATGTTTGATAATTTACTTGAATCATCGCCCAACCGAGAGAAGACGAAGAAGTCTCAGACGATCGTACTTTCTTTGGTCGTCCACTTCATTGTGGTTATTATTCTTGTAATTATCCCCCTCATCTACTACCAGGTGCTGCCGGAGCAGCAGCTTCTAACGTTTCTGGCTGCGCCGCCGCCGCCGCCTCCACCGCCGCCTCCTCCTCCACCACCCACAGAGGCGCCTAAAATTCAGCAGCAAGTGATCAAAGAAGTGCGAGTGAGCGGCTTCGAAATACCGCGGGAAATTCCCAAGGAAATCCCCAAGGAGCGCCACGACGTACCGGATCTTTCGCAAGTGATTCAGGGAATCAGGAGTGGAGCAATCACCGGCGGAGCGGTGGGCGGGGTGAAAGGTGGAATTCCCGGTGGAGTCCTTGGGGGAATTCCGACCCCGGCGCCGCCGCCACCTCCGGAGAAGAAAGAGCCACTGCGGGTCGGCGGTAATGTTCAGGCTTCCAAGTTGATGAACAGAGTGGAGCCCGTCTATCCCGAGTTGGCCAAACGCGCGCGTGTCTCTGGAGTTGTCGTGCTGCAAGTAACCGTCGACGAGCAGGGTAATGTCAGCGAGGTGAAGGTCATCAGCGGTCATCAATTGCTAACTGACGGCGCCGTCAACGCGGTGAAACAGTGGAGATACTCGCCCACCCTTCTGAACGGCGAGCCTGTTCCCGTCATCGCGACGGTTACGGTTCAGTTTGTACTGAAATAAATGGTAACGTTTTAGTTCCTAAAAATTTTGGAGGTGTAACTCAAATGCACGCAAGTGTCGTTTCAATGTGGGTTCAGATGGGTCTCCTGGCCAAGGGTGTCGTGGTCGTCCTGGGCATTATGTCCATCTGGTCGATTGGGGTCATGGTGGAACGGTTTATCACTTTCCGCCAGGCGCGCAATCAGTCTCGTGATTTTGCTCCCGCAGTCGCTGAAGCTCTCAAAGAAGGTCGGATCGACGAAGCCATCAGTATTGCGGACCAGCACAAGAAAAGCCACCTGGCTAAAGTGGTTTCCGCCGGGTTGCAGGAGTTCCAGGCTCACGGAAGCAGTAAAGATATTCCCGGGGAAACGATTGAAGCATCCCGCAGGGCGCTGGAACGTGCGACCGCGATTGGCATCGAAGAGCTAAAACGCGGCTTGGGCACGCTGGCCACCGTAGGCAGCACCGCTCCATTTGTGGGGTTGTTTGGGACCACGGTGGGCATCATCAACGCTTTTGCCGGCATGAGCGCTGGTCAAGATACGGGGCTGGCAGCGGTCGCCGGAGGTATTTCCGAGGCGCTGATTACGACCGCCTTTGGCTTGTTTGTCGCGATTCCGGCAGTTTGGATGTACAACTACTTTACCGGCAAGATTGAGTCTTTCGTCGTGGAAATGGATAACTCCAGTTCCGAGTTGATAGACTACTTCTTGAAGCAGAGAGAACGGCGCCATGGGAATGTCTAGTGGCGGAGGATCTAAGGTCAGCGGCGTAACGTCGGATATTAACGTTACGCCGATGGCTGATATTATGTTGGTGTTGCTAATCATCTTCATGATCACGACCCCTCTGTTGCAAGAGGGGGTCTATCTAAATATGGCGAAGGCTCAGAATGCCCAGGTGGCACAAGGGGCAACCGATGAAGACTCCACTACTATTGCCTTGACGCGTGATGAGAAAGTTTATCTGAATAAAGACGAAGTGAGCCTCACTCAGTTGCCACAAAAGCTTGCCGATTCGATCGCGAAGGCTCCTGACAAGCCTCTGTTTGTAAAAAGCGACATCGCGGTTAAGTACGGGAGGGTAGTAGAGGTTGTCAATACTGCCCGAGACACGGGGGTGAAGCGAATCGCCCTGATGGTAGACCGTGAGGAGAAAGCTCCCGGTTCCGCACCAGGAGCGCGCTGAAGGACGCATGTTAAACGAAGTCTTAGCTTGATCTTAGGAGTTTATACTTATGGCAATGGCAGTAGGCTCTAGCGGGGGCCCAAAATCTGATATCAATGTGACTCCCTACATCGACATTCTACTGGTGTTGCTGATCATTTTTATGGTCATCCAACCGATAGATCAGTACGATTTGGAGGCCCGGGTTCCGGAAAGGTCGCAAGACGAAGAATTACTTAAGCAGAAAGACATCAAAATTGTCACCGATACCATTGTGGTTTCCGTCGATTCCAAGGCCAACCTGATGATCAACGCAGATCCAGTCTTGTTGAACCAGTTGGGCCCGCGTTTGTTTGAAATTTACAGCGCTCGTGCTAACAAGAACATGTTCATTCGTGGAGCCAAAGATCTTCCCTTCGGGACCGTAGTGAAAATCATCGACATTGCCAAAGGTGCAGGAGTGGGCGATGTCGGGCTCATCACCGAGGAAGAAGTACAACAGGCTACCGACTAAATCCTTTTCGACTTTTGGAGGCACTGAAATGGGAAGGAATGGCAAGCATTTTGCCATGTACGCCCTGCTTATCGTTCTGCTGGTCGCCGGTTCCGGATGCCAGTTGATCGACAAGCTTAAAGCGCGTGACCGGCTTAATAAAGGTGTTACCGCTTATACGGAAAAGAAGTACGACGAAGCCATCGGGTATTTTGAGGAAGCGATCCGCCTTGATCCTGATCTCATGGTGGCCAATGTTTATCTGGCGACCACGTACCGTACGATGTTCATCCCTGGGGGGCGTTCTCCGGACAACGATAGGAACGCGCAGAAGGCGATCGAGATTTACCAGGAAGTTCTAAAGAGGGATCCGAAGGATATTGGTACGATCGCCAGTTTGGCGCGAATTTATGCCGATCTGGAACAGTACGAAATCGCTAAAGAGTGGTATCGGAAGCGCCTGGAAGCTGACCCCTCGAATCCCGAGCCCCTGTATGGCATTGGCAGCACTGACTACAGTTTGGTCTCTCCGAGAATTGGCACTACGGGAGAAAAGGTGAAGGATATGCCCGATGCAGAGAGAGCCGATGTGGAGCGCTTGGTGGATGAGGGCATCGATGTGTTGAAAAAGGCCATGGAGATCAGGCCTAAGTACTCGGATGCCGCTCAGTTCTTAAATCTGCTGTATCGCGAGAAGGCAAAGCTGGTAAGTAAGGAGGAGAAGGATCAGTGGCTCAAGGAAGCAGATAAGCTTGCGCTCAACGCGATGGAGTGGCAGAAAGAAGAAAAAGAAGAGGAAGCAAGAGCGCGCAAGAGCATGGGTGGCGCGGAGGGCAAGACAGAATAAAGAGCGTGACTGTTTGCAGCTTTTCGGGGTGCGATTACCAGACGCGCCCCTTTTTTATTGCGTGCCATTCGCCGACGATTCACGACCCGTGGTAGATATCGGCAATGGATCGTAAAGCCGCCCTGAAAAATCGTGCGGTTTTACGATTTGCTTACTCTCTCCTATCCGAATTGCCGCGGCAACGCTACCGATGGCAAGGCGGTTCCCTTTTACATTCTGGAAGTAACGGATATCGCGTCTTGTAATTACAAGGCGCCAACCCGGAACGCCTCAGAAATAACCCAGCAATAGGGTCGACGTGAATCTTTGTAAGGTGCTTGAGAGACACATGCGCCGGCCGCAGCCACTTCATCGACTCGGTTCCTTCTGTCGCGGAAATCGACAACCTGCGTTCGAGAAGCTTTCGTTCTACAATATAGGAAGATGATCCGCTTCGAGGACCTTGAGGACAAAGTACAACAGTACCATCCGGGTGCGGACCTGGAATTGTTGCGACGAGCTTATATCTTTTCCGCGCGCGAGCACAGGGGACAGGTACGCCGATCAGGAGAGCCATATCTATCCCATCCCCTTGAGGTGGCCAATATCCTGGCGGAGATGAAGTTGGATGTGGTAAGCGTGGCTGTGGGGCTGCTACATGATGTGCTTGAAGATACGCTGACGACGCGTCAGACGCTGCAGGACCTGTTCGGTGAAGAGGCGGCACATCTGGTGGACGGCGTTACCAAGATCAGCAAAATTCAGTTTTCCAGCAAGGAAGAGAAACAGGCAGAAAACTTTCGCAAGCTCTTGCTGGCGATGGTCGATGACGTTCGCGTGATTCTGGTCAAACTCGCGGACCGCCTGCACAACATGCGAACCCTGCAATATCTGCCTGTGGAGAAGCAAAAGCTGATTGCGCAGGAGACGCTTGACATCTATGCCCCCATCGCGCACCGGCTAGGAATGGCGAAGGTACGCGGTGAGCTTGAAGACCTGGGGTTTAGTTATCTGGATTCTGGGGCCTATAACAACGTATTGCAACAGGTTCGGGAAAAGAAACAATACAGCGATTCATTCATTGCGGAAGTCACCGTACAGATCGACGAGAAACTTCGAGAACATGGCATCCAAGCTGAGATCCAGGATCGCACCAAGCGAATTTACAGTATCCACAACAAAATGCGTCGTCAGCGGATTTCTATTGACCAGGTTTATGACTTCATTGCGCTGCGCATAGTCACGGATTCCGTCAAGGATTGCTACTCGGTCCTTGGCATCGTGAACAATCTGTGGAATCCGGTTCCGGGGCGCATCAAAGACTATATCGCCATGCCGCGTGTGAACGGATACCAGTCCTTGCATACCACCGTGATCGGGAAAAATGGCCAACCCTTTGAAGTGCAGATTCGGACGCACGAAATGCACAAGGTTGCGGAAGAGGGAATTGCCGCACACTGGAAATACAAGGAAGGCAAGTTTAAAGAAGATCAGCATGACCAGCGCCTCGTCTGGGTGCGTCATTTGCTGGAATGGCAGCAGGAAGTAAAAGATCCGCGGCAATTCCTTACCAATTTGAAAATCGATCTTTACCCGGAAGAAGTGTACATTTTTACTCCGCGTGGCGAGGTGATTACGCTACCTCGCGATGCCACCCCGGTCGATTTTGCTTATGCCGTCCACACCGAAGTGGGACACCGATGCACCGGCGCCAAAGTCAACGGCCGTCTGGTGCCGCTGAAATACAAATTGAAGAATGGAGAAATCTGCGAAATTCTGACTGGAACTGAACCGAGACCTAGCCGCGACTGGCTGTCCCTTGTGAAAACCTCTCGGGCTCGGAACCGAATTCGGAACTGGCTCAATGCCAAACAGAAAGAGCAGGCGGTGGAAGTGGGGAAAAAGCTGCTGGAAAGAGAAGCCCGTAAATTTAAGGTCAATTTGAAAAAGTTCCTCCAACCGGGAGAGCGGCAGCAAAAGGTGCTGGCGGGCTTTGAGTATCAGAAGTTGGAGGACATCTTCTCGGATATCGGATACGGAAAGATTCAGGCGCGCCTGATTCTGGCGGCGATTGAGCCGGATGTGGCCAAAGCGGAGGCCCGAGAGCTTAAGGAGTCAAAACTGACCTCCGTGGTCAATAAGGTGTTGGGCCGGTCAGATTCGAAGATCAAGGTAAAAGGGCACGATGATCTACTGGTATATCGAGCGAAGTGCTGCAAACCGATTCGGGGCGAAGATGTGGTGGGCTACATCACGGTGGGGAAGGGAATCGCAGTACACGCGGCTCATTGTCCCAACCTGGAAAATTTGCTGCACAATCCAGAAAGGAGAATCGACGTTGAATGGACCGGTGATGTCGATGGTGAACTATATCCGGTCAGGGTAAGTATTGAGGCGGAGGATCGTCAGGGTATCCTGGCGGATATTACCGCTGCAGTCGCCAAGGTCAATACCAACATTATCAATGTCAAGGCCACTAGTTGCCACGATCGGCGCGGAAAGATCAGTATGACACTGGAGATCAAAGACCTGGGACACCTGGATCAGATTCTTGGCTACATCAAGAGTGTGCCGGGGGTTTTTGACGTGGAGCGGCTCAAACGATGAATTAACTGGAATGGGTTTTCGACCTATTTCAACGCAATGAGGTCCATTTCGATCAATACGTCCCTGGGCAGGCGCGCCACTTCCACGGCGGCACGGGCAGGTGGGTCCTTTTTGAAGTATTCTGCGTACACTCCGTTCATTTCCTGGAAGTGATTCAGGTCCTTCAGATAGATGGTTGTTTTCACGGCCTTATCGAGACTGCTGCCTGCCGCATCCAAGATTGCCTTAAGGTTCCTTAAGACTCGATGGGTTTGCTCCGCGATTCCACCTTCAACGAGCTGTCCCGTTTGAGGGTCCAGTGGGATCTGACCTGAAACAAAGATCATCGAATCGACAACCACTGCCTGCGAATAAGGTCCCAAAGGCTGCGGTGCCTGACTCGTGCTGATAACTTTTCGGCTCATTGGGAGAGTATGGGTTTTTGGATTTTCCCGGATCGAATGCAGCGGGTGCAGACCCGGATGCGCCTCGTGACGCCGTCAACCACCGCGCGGACGTAGTGAAGGTTTGGGTGGAACTTTCGGTTTGTTACGTTGTGCGCGTGACTGATACGGTGCCCGTATTGAGCCTGTTTGCCACAGATGGAACAAGATCGTGCCATATTCTCCCCTAACTTGAACTTGCAAGATTTACACTTCTACCAGTACCACGGCGCCGTTGCTGCCGTCAACTAATTCGCTTGCGGAGGCTTGGCTTGCGGAGGGTGTTGACAGGCAAATTATTTCTGGTAGAGTCGCCTTCTCCACCCAAAATGGAAAGCGCGTCTTTTCTGAAGGAGAACTTTCCATGCAAGATGCATATATCCTTTCTGCCGTACGCACCCCGGTGGGAAAGTTTTTAGGGAGCTTGAAGACTTTTTCCGCCACGCAACTGGGAGCTCTGGTAGTGCGAGAAGCAGTGCGGCGTTCCGGCCTGCCGCCGGATCAGGTGGAAGAAGTAATCATGGGGAATGTGGTTTCTGGGGGCTTAGGCCAAAATCCGGCCAGGCAAGCTGCATTAAAGGGCGGTCTCCCAGTGACAGTAGCAGCGATGACGGTCAACAAAGTCTGTGGGTCGGGGTTAAAAGCGGTGGTGTTGGCGGCGCAATCGATTCATTGTGAGGCGCAGGACATCGTGGTGGCAGGCGGCATGGAGAGCATGAGCAATGCTCCCTATCTGCTCTCTCAGGTCCGAGAAGGGCAACGCATGGGAAGTGGGGAATTGATAGATTCGATGATTCATGACGGCCTGTGGGATGCCTATGAAAATTTTCATATGGGTTGTAGCGGCGAAATTGTGTCCGTGAAATATAAGATTTCGCGGAGACAACAGGATGAATATGCTCTCGGTAGCCATCAGAGAGCGATCGCTGCCATTCAGTCTGGAAGATTCCAAGAAGAAATCCTCCCGGTTGAAGTTCCGCAGAAAAAGGGGAGTACGTTGGTTTTCGATACTGACGAAGGGCCTCGTGAAGACACATCCCTGGAGGCGCTGGCGCGTCTAAAGCCTGCGTTCAAAGCCGATGGTACGGTGACTGCGGGCAATGCGCCAGGAGTGAACGACGGTGCGGCTGCGCTCGTTCTGATCGCGGGAAAAAAGGTCAAGGAGGCAAATCTTCGGCCGCTGGCGCGCGTGGTCGCCTATGCTACCAGCGGTATTGAACCTGCCCTGGTGATGATGGCTCCTTTGGAGGCTGTGCGGAAGGTCTGGGCAAAGACCGGTTGGAAAGCCAGCGATGTAGACTTGTACGAGTTGAATGAAGCGTTCTCGGTGCAATCGGTAGCGCTGATTCGTGAACTCCAGTTGGATCGTGCGCGTGTCAATGTCAACGGAGGTGCAGTGGCATTAGGCCATCCGATTGGAGCTACCGGTGCTAGGATTCTGGTGACGTTGCTCTGTGCGCTGCAGCAGAGGGGCAAAAAGCGGGGTATTGCAGCCTTGTGCCTTGGCGGCGGCAATGCGGTAGCGGTAGCCGTGGAGCGGTTATGATGAGCGTAAAGAAAATCGGAGTGGCGGGTGCAGGCACGATGGGGAGTGGCATCGCGCAAACGGCCGCATCTGCCGGTCTAGATACGGTAATACGGGATGTCGATCAGAAATTCCTGGATCGGTCTCGCCAGGCGATCGAGCATAGCCTGCGTAAACTTTTGGATAAGCAAGATCCGCAAAACGCGCCGACACGGTTCCAAGCAGCGATGGCCCGGATCTATTTTTCCACAAGCTGGAAGGATCTGGCCGATGTGGATTTTGTCATCGAAGCGGTGAATGAAAACTTCGATGTGAAACGCGAAGTTTTCTCGCAACTGGAACAAATCACCCGTCCGGACGTCATTTTGGCCAGCAATACCTCCTCGATCTCCATCACTCGGCTTGCAGCCAGCAGCGGCCGCCGGGATCGCTTCATTGGGATGCATTTCATGAATCCTGTTCCCCTGATGAAGCTAGTGGAAATAGTCCGCGGACTGCAGACCTCGGAGGAAACGTTGAACACCACGGGGACGTTGGCAGAAAGGTTAGGGAAAACACCAGTCGAAGTGAACGATTTTCCGGGCTTTGTTTCCAACCGCTTATTAATTCCGATGCTGAATGAAGCGATGTTCGCGCTTTTTGAGGGAGTGGGATCGGCTGAGTCTATCGATGCGATAATGGAGTTGGGAATGAATCACCCGATGGGGCCCTTACGGCTTGCGGACTTAATCGGGCTGGACGTGTGTTTGGATATTCTGAATGTGCTGTATGAGGGGTTTCGAGATCCAAAATACAGGCCCTGTCCGCTGTTGGTGAAAATGGTCGCAGCCGGCTACTTGGGAAAGAAAAGCGGCCGGGGTTTTTATCAATACGATGCGTCATTCGCAAAAAGCCCACGGAGTTAGTTATATCTTTGGAAAGCAGAAATGAAATCCGGGAGAAACCATGAACGATAAGAGCGCAAAGACACGAGCGATTGAGACCGCGCTGACCCAGATTGAACGCCAGTTCGGCAAGGGCTCGATCATGAAGTTAGGGGATCGACCAGTGCAGGCCGTGCCGGTAATCTCATCAGGATCGCTTGCGGTAGATGCGGCATTGGGAATCGGTGGCTTTCCGAGAGGGCGTGTAGTCGAGGTTTTTGGTCCGGAATCCAGCGGAAAAACTACGATCGCATTGCAGGTGATCGCTGAAGCCCAACGCCAGGGGGGTAACGCCGCGTTCATTGATGCCGAACATGCAATGGATTCGGGTTACGCTAAGAAACTGGGCGTAAATATCGACGAACTTTTGGTGTCGCAGCCAGACAACGGCGAGCAGGCATTGGAAATTGCCGAAGTCTTGGTTCGCTCGGGCGCCATTGACGTATTGGTCGTAGACTCGGTGGCCGCACTGGTGCCCAAGGCGGAGCTGGAAGGGGAAATGGGCGATTCGCATATGGGGTTGCAGGCGCGGCTGATGTCTCAGGCGATGCGGAAGCTGACGGGTATTGTGTCAAAGTCGAATACGTGTTTTATATTCATCAATCAGGTGCGTGAGAAGATTGGAGTGATGTTTGGTAATCCGGAGACGACCACTGGGGGCCGGGCATTAAAATTTTATGCCTCCATCCGTCTGGAGATCCGCCGGATTGCCTCGCTTAAGGAAGGTGACCAGATCGTGGGAAATCGCACCAAGATCAAGATTGTGAAAAACAAGTTGGCCCCGCCTTTTCGTGAAGCGGAATTCGATATCCTTTATGGTGAGGGAATTTCACGAGAAGGGGACCTGCTGGATCTTGGGGTAGAAAAGAAGATCATTGAGAAAAGTGGTAGTTGGTTTTCCTTCAATGGAGAACGCCTGGGCCAAGGGCGTGAAAATGCGCGCCAGTTTTTGCGGGATAATCCGGAAATTTTCAAGAAGCTAGCGATGCGTCTGCGGGAAACGTTGGGGCTGTCGAAACAAGAGCTGTCTCCCTCTGCTCCTTCAACAAAGTCATCGCTTTGAAAGTCATACCTCGGAAGTCACGCTGTTTGCTATGATGGGACGCGATGCGGCGGGAAGAGCGATTCGAGTGGATTGAAAGACAGATCGAATTCGTGGGCGATCAACAGGGTGAATTCTATGCCGATGGTCATGGAGAAGGTCCCTCCGAAAACTAGTCCGATTCAGGCCAAAATCTCCCCCGATTGCAGTGTGGAACAGCGCGGATAGGCGTTTTAAGCTCAAGAATAACCACACTTTCGTGGATCTTGCCTTCTTGGAATCAGAGGAAATCTCTTGATGGCTGGCTTCATACTCATCATTATCGCTGGATTTGCGGCCGGGTTTGTGAATGCGATGGCTGGGGGTGGCTCGTTGCTTAGCTTTCCTGCTTTGCTTTTCGGTGGAAGGTCAGCCGTCGTTGCAAATGCGACCAACACGGTGGCTCTCTGGCCGGGATCACTCGCCAGTGTTTGGGCCTACCGTCCGCACATTTTGGCCAGGCGTGACCAAGCCATCGCTCTGGCGACGCCCTCCGTGATTGGAGGGCTCTTGGGGTCAATATTACTTATTCACACACCCGAGAGAGCCTTTCGCGTCATTGTTCCATACCTCATCTTGCTCGCTTGCGTGTTGCTTCTGGCGCAGGGTCCCGTTGCGCAGTGGGTTGCCCAAAGAACAACCGTGACTTCAAGGAGAACGCCCCCATTCCTGTGGGTGATCCAGTTTCTCATTTCAATTTATGGTGGCTATTTTGGAGCGGGGATTGGCATCCTCATGCTTGCTGCGATGGCGATATTCCTGCCTGAGGATCTGCAGTATGCGAATGCATTGAAGGTTCTTTTCGCAATGCTTATCAATGGCATTGCAATGCTTTATTTTATTGTTGTCGGAGCGGTGGATCTTGTGGCCGCGGGGATTATGGCTGGCGCCTCGCTGGTGGGCGGGTACGCAGGCGCCCACGCCGCGCAACGGATCTCTCCGAGGCTGCTTCGCGCTCTGGTTGTGGGTTTCGGTCTACTCGTGGCTCTGCGGTTGCTGAGTACTACGGAGTGATGACAATGAAACGAGGAATTTTTTCATCTCCGGTGAAGGCATGGATCGCGGTTGCGCTTTACACGCTCTTGTTGTACAGCACTCTCACGCTTGCTTATGACGTTTATGTGGCGATGCTGAATCGACTGGGGAAGGTGCTCTTTAACCTGATGACATGGATGTATCTGCCGATCGGGTTGGCATTGTTCGCCTTCCTGGTTTTTTTTCTTCCACGGCGACTTGCTTCTTATCTCAGTTTTCTCTTCATTTGCCTGGCGCTCGCTTATTCCCTGGAATTTCTGACCGTTCCCGCAAAACGCTTCCACTTTTTCCAATACGGGCCTCTTACTGTGCTCGTTTTTGATGCCTTACGTTTTAAGTGCCGCGATCGCTACCTCTACGTGTGGACCTTGACAACAGTCGCTCTGATCGGCGTGGGTGATGAAACTTTACAAGGTTTGCTGCCCAAGCGTCATTTTGGATTGGTGGACCTGGTTGTTAATTCGGTGGCGGGGTTGCTGACGCTTGCCTTCATCGGGTTTGTGATGCGAGAAGAGAACTATCCGTGGGGACGCCTTACACGCGAGAAGACTCGAAGGGACGAGATTCCCCGCGCCTAAGTACCTCGATTCATAAATACGGTGACGTTTGCTGATGGCACCAGTCGAGAATCTTTAAGGGTTCAACGCCAGAAATGCTGAAAAGATACGTTTCGAGCTTCATTCCGTGGTGCATGGGAGCTTCTATTTTTGTCGCCCAGATGGATATGCGACCGAAAGCAGCCGTATCTCCGGAAGAGCAAGGACCTGTCCAAGCCACTGGCAGTCCGTCGCGTGGAGGTTCTCAGGTTCAGGCTGACAAAGACCACCGGCCCAAGGCCGGAACACCCGGAATTAGGATTGGGAAGCAATCAGGGGATGCGGGGAGTGTAATCTTGGTTCCCGTCAATTTCGCTCCCAGCCCGGACGTGCAGTGGGCAGCGCTAGATCTGGAGGTCTCCTATCCCGCGGCTGTTTTGGAGTTCGTAGAGGTGCAAAAGGCCAAGAAGGTCACGACTGAGAAGAAACTGCAAACTGGGAGTGAGAACGGCTTTGGCAAAGTGAAAATTCGAGTGAGTCCACCCTCCGCCAGCGGGTTGTTCCCTGCCGGAGTGATTGCGTTTCTGGTGTTTAGAATCAAGGAGAATGCTGCGCCTGGTAAGGTTCGGGTGGCGGCGTCGGCCAGAATCCATGTGACGCAAAGTCTTTCCTCCCCGCAGGAACAGTTGCATGCGGTTGATGGGTTGGTGGAGGTTCTTCCTCCGCGGCTCGAAGACATCGACAAGAGCGGGATGAATAACCTGAATCCTTATGTATCGGCCTGCTTTTTTTACATGCACTAGCGGCAGGCGCGTAAGTCTTTTAGAATCTGGTGGAGACGAAGGGATTCGAACCCTCGACCTTCCGAATGCGAGTGAGTTCCGGGGCCAAACGCCCCGGCTCACTCCTGACAACGCTTTAGGCTGAAGCAAGCATCCAGACTGCATTTCACGCGATTATGCCGTTTGTGGGAGTTATGCCGATGTCAGCGAAAAGCAGGCGATTGTGACGACAAAAGTAACACAAAAACTGACACAGTGGTTAAAAGGCAACATGGGGTACTTGCATTTTCTTAAAACAAAAATTGCCTTTAAGTCGGAGTCCCGTTCCTCACAGAGTCCGCGAGGAATATCTCTTCTGTGTCGATGTTCGGTTCTTCTTCCTTCTTGACATGTCACCAGTACCAGTTTTTAAATTAATCATCCATTTCCGGCTGAAGGAGGTCAACGCACATGCGCAACATGCGCAAACCTCAATTTTTTAGGCAAGCTTTTACAAGGCGATACCGGTTTATGCTACCAGTGGTGTGCTGGTTGATCATCGGTTTGCTAATGGGTGGGGCCAAGGTGATGTCAGAGGAACCACGGTTTGTGGTTTGCTATTTCGACATCGCCTCGAACAAATTCATCGAAAACTGGTGGTCAGGCAATATGCTGCAATGGTGGAAAGATTCTCAGAAGAAGCCTGGTTCCAAACTTTCGGCGCGAATGGTTCGCTCAATTGCTGAAGCCGATTTCATAGTTATATGGATCGACGCCACGAATTCAGCAACAGTCACTTACACGATTCCTGTTCAACACCCTATCACGGCGAACGTTAACGTGTTAGGTCCTGGGGGGCTTGGCACAGTGTACGGAACAGTAACGACGAACGAGCAGAGGTCCATGCGGCTCAATAGTTGGCAAGTTACAGCCAGCGTCCATCTTGCATCAGACGGCAAATTACTTTTCACGCAAACAAAAATCGGAAAGTGGAGGTGGAGCAAACCGGATAAAGATGTGCTCCTTGGAGCGCTTAACTTTATTAGCACCAATGGGAAATCTCTCCTTTCAAAACAGTCCGCCGTAGTCAAAGCAGCGGAAGCCTCTAATGCTGAAGGAGTCGGCGATACGGTCCAGAACCAAGCGCCCGACCTTCTGCAACGGCCCCAGCATTGGCAGGGCCCACCTCCGCTGCCTCTGCCCACGCCACCTCTGCCCCTGACTATCCTGAGTCTAATGAATAAGGGTAGTAAGGCGGATGTAGAAAAACTGTTGGGCGCTCCCAAGAAGATGTTAGGAAACCAGACATTTGAGTATGAGGACTCTTCGAGAAACTGGGAATGCTATCGCATCAGCTTCGGCGAGAATCAGAAAGTTAGGGCAGTGTTTCTTGTTCCATTTCGCATGACGGAAAATCAAGCCTTGAAAACGTTCACTGGGACTTGGGAAAGGGTGGCTGTAGGCGATTATCAGTCCATCTATACTTTCCGCTCAGATCGCATCCGCATTCACGTTGATGACGGCTTGGTTACAGAGATCGAATACTATTGACTGTCAGTAAGGACAAACGTTGATACGATCAGCGGAACTGCAAAACGGACCAAATCAACAAGTGTCAGACCGGTATATACGGGCATCTGCTCACGCGCTGGTTAATCCCATCGCTTAGGATTTCGCCATGCAAGTTTATTATTTTCAATCGCTTAACTGAGGTTAAGCAAGGGTTAAGGTAGATTAACTTCCGCTGACACCTGCCGAAGTCCCCTTACGGACGTTGAGTCTCCAGGAATTGTCGTTAGTCGCCCGTCATCTATACGATGATGATGTTACGGTAGAGAGAGAACCATCGAATTTTACTTTGATGCTTTCGCTCCCACGTGGGCCCTCTGACAACGTAATGTCCACTTCGTGAGTTCCGCTAATCCCTACCTTGGAGGCCCGCGCAATGAGGGCTGCTACCACCTCTGGATGCAGCGCTGGGCTCCCAAGGAGCCAAGAATAGGAGAGTACGAAACAGGGATTTGTCTTCTTGGTCGCAACTCGCACAATGCCCAGTTTGTCGAGGAACGCGTATTGGTCATATCCAACAAACATTGATTCCTCCTTCCTAAAGTCCAGCTCTTCAAAAAATCCACCTAAGTTTGCTTCTGTGCCATTCTCGATAGCCGCTCTTGCAAGTAGGCAGACTTTGTGAGCTTCTAAATAGGCGTTTTTGGAAGTAACCTTTTGGGCATTGCTCAAAGATGTCGCAACAAACGTGATGACAAAAAGCGCCGCACTGATTTTTTTCTTTCTCATTGTTTTCTTTCCTCCATTGTGCACTCCACTACAGGACCATGACTGAGCGTCTCTGCGCGAATCGTGACTGTGGGATGCGCTTCATTTTAGGAGCCAGGCTTTCCGCTGCTGTGGCCTGACTCCAATTGTTCGTGCTTTTAGACGAGCGTGGCAGAGAAATAGGTTCAGGACATTTTTAATGTTTGCTACGATATTCCATATCTGTTATATTCCACGTTAGGAATGTGGGAAGTTGAGTACACGGACACATTTGAGGAGTGGTGGAACAGCCTTTCAACGGAGGAACAGGAGGACGTAGCAGCAGAGGTGATGCTGTTGGAGTTAATTGGACCGGCTCTTCGGCGTCCACACTCAGACGTAATCGCCTCGTCGGAAGGAGAGTTTGATTGACGATGGCTAAGAAATTCAGGACTTTACTTGAGAAAATGCCGACCGATGCCCGTGCACGAGCGGAGGCCAAGGCAAAGAAGGTGATTGAAGAGATGCCTTTGGATGAATTGCGGCTAGCACGTGATTTAACTCAGGAGCATCTGGCCAAGATCCTTGGCGTAAAACAGTCAGCGATCTCCAAACTGGAACGGCGGACAGATATGTACGTGAGTACCCTGCAAGACATGATCAAGGCAATGGGCGGAACGTTGGAAATCAGAGCCGTTTTTCCAGAAGGGACCGTTCAAATAAACCAGTTTGGTAGGCTTCGTCAGCGCAGGACGGTCTAACCGGGAGTCCTGAAATCCCGTTTCCCCCGGCACATGAAGGTTAAGTTCTCAACGGGGGAAGTGACCCCACCTGAGCAACAACACCGTCTGCCAGGGGGTTCGCACAAATTAGAAAAGGGCATATGCCAACACCACGTGGCCTTCTCGCGGGAGTGACTGATTACACAGCGGTGTCTCTTGAAGACATTGTGCAACACCTCAAGGAGTGGTTATCCAACACAGCGGATGCAATCGCCGCTCTGCGGAAGTCTGTGCTGTTGGCCGAACAAAAGGCCGACATCCTGCCCAGGGATATCATTCCCACGTTCTTGAATCCTTGGATGAAACTGTTCGAGTCGTACCACGCTGAATTTCAGCGCTTAATCGAGGAACTCCCCCGTGGGGTCAGACGGAGCCACGTGAATGCGGTTCGCCAGCTCTATAAGCGAAGTCAGGCGGAGGAGCTGGCATGCCAATATTTCATCGATTCGTACATGAAAGAGTTTCGGAAAAACGATGAAGCCCGGCAACTGGCCGAGCGCATCGACCGGGAGGCCCGCAATCAATTTATCGATTATCGTGACCTCAACGGTGTTGCTGGGCGACTGCATGCCTTGGTAGGGACCACAATCCAGGAGCAGCCATCATCAAGTCAGGCTGACGGGAAGAAGTTGATTGGTGGTCTCACGGTAGTGCGAAGAGCAGTTTATGAGGATTTTAAGAGAGGCGGTCGGTACGCTGGAGATCTCAACAAAGCTGTTTTCAGACTACAAGAGTCTGGCCACAAAATTACGGATCGGCTTCAGGATAGAATCGAAGAGAAATTCAAAAAGCGCCCCGAGACTTGGAGGGACGCTGCCAGAATTGGCCCCGCCATTTTCAAGCGCTGGCTCCACGACGGCCAATTTTCCCCATTTTTCCCCACCCCGCTTTTTGGCCGCAACACAAAGATAACTAAAGTCCAATAGGTTCGCCGTGTTGGGATTTTCTCAAAAAAGAGAAAATGTCTTTATGAACAAAAAAACCTTCAACAACCGAATACACTTCAAAGTACGTGCCCGCGCCGCTTCACGCGGCAAGTGGCCCTTTCTTTACTGCCCTCCAGATGGATTCTGGAGCCTAGTTTATCATCCATTTCGAGACTTCTTACCATCGAGGAATGCGGCTGCAAACTGCTTTCGCGAATGGCGGCTCATTGAGGAGCTGGCAAAGCGCATGCCGAGCGGAATAGCTCAGCGGCTGGGGAGGTCGGCATGACCATTCTGCGGATACCCAAGCTGTTGAGGTCCGTTCTTGGCAAACCCGCCGCTGAGGCACCGGTTCCGCCATCCGGCTCAAATTCTCAGGCAGAGGACCCCTTCGCAGCACCAAATGAACTGCTCAACCAGTGGTTCTACAAGCCGGATTTGCAGGCTATGCGAATTGTACTGGGCACCATCAAGGCTCACTATCTGGATGTCGGTGATCCTCCATGGCTCTTTGTCGTGGCTCCTCCGGGAACTGGAAAAACAACCATGAGCATCATGTCTGCTTGCGGTCTACCCGAGGTAATCCAATTAGGAGACCTTAGCGAAAACACGTTTCTCAGCGGGTTCTATCAACACAAAACACCTGGACTGCTTGAGAAGCTTGGACCAGTTCAACAGAATAGCGATACCTTTATCACAAATGGCAACGCCATTATTTTGGTCAAAGATTTCACCACCGTCCTGTCCATGCGGCGCGAGAAGCGGGGCGTAATTCTGAGTCAATTGCGAGAAATCCATGATGGGGAATTTAAGAGGGACTTTGGAACCGGTGAGACTAAGATTTGGAGGGGACGAGTTACTGTAATTGCTGCCGTTACTCCCGTGCTCGATAGACACTACTCCATTTTCTCAACTCTTGGCGAACGCTTCCTTCAAGTTCGCTGGCGCCGGCCAGACTCCCCCGAAGCAGGTGAGTGGGCCATCCGGCAACAAGGGCACGAGTCGGAAATCCAAAGATTGTGTAAAGGTGTAATCACGACATTGTTCCAGCAATCCACGAGCACAGCCCCCTTGCTGGCTGACGGCATGGTGAGACGGATTGCTGCCATTGCGGAGGTTGTCTCGTTGTCTAGAACCCACGTTTTTCGCAACAGCTATGGTGATCGTGAAATTGAGTATGTTCCCGAGGCAGAGGCAAACACTCGCATCTCGAAGGGGCTGGCAGCCATCGCCAGGGGTATTGCGGCTCTCAATCACCGGGAAAAAGTCACCGAGGAAGACCTACAAGATGCCTTCCGGGTCGCGCTCGACTGCATACCCGATTCAAGGCGTCAGGTATTGGTGGCCACTATTGCGGGCAAGGCCATCGACTCGCTTCCTCTGCCCCGCACAGTCAGAGAGCGCGCGATAGAGGAACTGCGGGAGCTACGTCTCCTCACCAAGGACTCGCCTCCGAAACTTACCGATTCCGTTGCCTCACTCCGGGCAACGGCTCAACTCTGCCCCGATCTGTTCGGGACAGGGGATGAGGCATTGTCCAGAAGTGTCCGGGATGGATCTATATGACTAAACACTATTTGTCCCGATGTGTCCGGGATGGACATATTGAAAGAAAAAGAGAGCTATACCGCTAGGGCGAACACTTTGGGGCATCACAACACAGCCAATATGTCCTCGCTCGAACGCTTCACATTCTCGCTGTGGGGCCGTTTATGGGAACGACAGGCTACCGCCTTCGGCGGTTCAGCAACCCTTACTGCACCAAGTCCTGGCTCTGACTTGGCCGTGTCAACCAGGGGGAACGACGCAGTGGGGACTGGGCCGTGGAGTCAGAGGGGCCTGTCGCACCCTCCAAGGAGAACTGAGGAAATCAATATGACGACAGAAGAATTACAACTTATGGCAAACAGCGGAAGAACCACCGGTGATTACCGCACCTGCAGAGTTGAAACTTGGTTGACCACCGATGAACGCGGCTTTCTACGGGCTGTGGCCACAAAGCAAAGGAAGAGCATGTCCGCAGTGTTGCGCCACCTGCTGAATGAATACGCTCGCCGAGTACTGCCGCATGAGTGATAAGCATTTGCTCACAGTGAGCGACGTGGCCGAAATGCTCAGCGTCAAGTCATCTACCATATACGAATGGGCACGGATGGGCTACATCCCTTCCATTCGTCTAGGGACAGGTAGCGAGAAACCGCGTGTACGTTTCGATAGGATCGAAATTCAACAGTAGCTTGACCAGCGCAAGAGGGCAGGACGAGCAACACGTTTGCCTGAAAAAGCTGTCGCATAGTCATATCTCGGCGTGGCAAGCAAAGAGGGACCCTTACTGGGCGGTAAGTGCTTGGGCAGGTTGTTGAAGCTGTCAACTTTACACTTGACTTCGTCAGAAAAATGATTATAATTTCTGACATGACTGAACACATTCTAAAGAGACCTAAAGGGGAACTGTTTACTGCCCGTGAATTTCTCGGCCTAGGAACGCGTGCAGCCGTGGATCAGGCATTATCGCGCCTAGCCAAGTCAGGTCTGATTGTGCGTGTGACGCGTGGGGTCTATATGCGGCCAAAGGAGAGTCCTTACGTCGGCACAATTATGCCAGAACCGTTCAAGATTGCTGAGGCAGTCGTCAAAGCATCTGGCGCAACAGTTCAGATAAACGGTGCTGGAGCTGCCCTGCGTCTTGGATTAACCACGCAAGTACCTACCCAACCGGTGTTTTATACAGACGGCCCAAGTAGGCGGCTTCAGATGGGAAAATTACAAATCGTCCTCAGACGTGTAAGCCCACGGAAGTTAGAGTTGGGAAATAGACCAGCCGGCCTAGCGCTTCTTGCATTGTGGTATTTGGGTAAGAACGAGGTGACCCCTGCGGTCATCGGAAGTATTCGAAAGAAGCTGCGACCTAAGGAATTCAAAGAATTGAAATCTGCTACGAATGTCATGCCAGGATGGATGGCTGACACCTTCCTCCAATACATTCGTGCTGGTGCGCAACATGCCTGAAGCATTTCTTCAACTTCCGCGCAAGCGCCAGAAAGAAATTCTTGCAACGGTTGCTTCACAAATTGGACTTTCGCCGACCGCTTTGGAGAAAGATGTTTGGTTATGTTGGGTTATCCAGCATCTCTTTGTCACGCCTCGCCGCTTACCCATGGCCTTAAAGGGGGGCACGTCACTTTCTAAGGTATATGAAGTCATCCATCGATTTTCTGAGGACGTTGATATCACACTGGATTATCGGACTCTCAATGACGGATTTGATCCGTTCTCGCCAGAGGCATCGGGACAGAAGCGGAGGAAATTTAGAGACCAGTTAGATGCTGGTGTCTTACGCCATGTCCAGGAGATAGTGTTACCGCATTTCCAAGGCGTTATTGAGAATGAGATTGGAAGCGAGGAATTTACTCTCGAAGTGGGACAGGATAAAAAGGGCGTAACCCTCAGCCTATCGTACCCTTCTGTACTCGACGAGGCCAGCAGCTATATCAAGAGTCAGGTGCGAGTGGAATTCGGCGGTAGCAATGTCACCGAACCGAGTCGTGAGTTTGCCATACGTCCATACGTCGCAACCCATTTACCGGCGTTAAGCTTTCCGGAAGCTTCCCCAATTGTGCTCTCCTGCGCAAGGACATTTTGGGAAAAGGCTACGCTGATACATATGCAATGCAACCGATCTCAGTTGAATCGTAAGGTGGAGCACTTGTCTCGGCACTGGTACGATCTGGCGATGCTCGCAGACCATCGCTTAGGAGTTCAGGCGCTAGCTGAAAGATCTCTGTTCCAGGATGTCGTGAAACATAAAAAAGCCTTCTTCTCTAGTAGCTACGCCAACTATGATGACTGTCTCAATGGTAAGCTCCGGTTGCTGCCAGACGAAGGGATGCTGAGGGAGCTTAGGACCGACTTCCAGGAGATGTTATCGGCAGGTATGTACTACGGAACCCCACCCTTATTTAATAACGTGATAGAGAAACTGAGAACTCTGGAGCGTCAGATCAACTCGACTGAATCTGGAACAACTCTCGCTCCCGCCCCGTAGCACGGTGGGAAAGGGGGGATCTGACACCGCCACGATTGGCCGAACTAGCGGCTGAGTGCCTGCTGTTGCAGTCAAAAACCAAAAGGAGGAAGAAAGGTGTATGACAGCCAAGAAATCATCAGACAGGGGCCTGTTCAGGCGCACGGACTCGCCACACTGGTGGATACGCTACTCGGACAAAAACGGGCACATCCGCCGTGAGAGCACGGGCACAAGTGAGAAGAAGCTGGCCCGTGAGATTCTGGCCAAGAAGCATGTGTTGGTGGCAGAGAATCGGCACCTGGACATCAAGAGAATCCCGAAGTGTACTTTCTCTGAGTTGTGTGACCGCTACTGGAAGACAGACGGCCAGCACAAACGGATGCACGGACTGGAGGGAATGCTGAAGACTCTTAAACAGCGCTTCGGATCGCTCCAGCTTATTGAAATCAGCACAGAAAAGGTGGAGCGATTTCTGAGCCATCGGGTAGAGGTTGACAAAGTGTCGCCCGCTACTCGGAATCGGGATCGAGCCATTTTGAGCATTCTCTTTAACAAGGCGATCAGGTGGGAATTGCTGGAAGCAAACCCTGTCAAGCCAGTCCAAAAGTTCAAAGAAAACAACAAGCGGACTCGATTCCTGGATAGGAATGAGATCGAGCGCCTGCTTACCGCCTGCGAGCCGAAGCCAAAAGATTACAAGAAGGCAAAGCGTGAGAAACGCCAGCTTAAGAACCTTGTTTTGATGGCCCTGAATACCGGGATGCGCCGCCAGGAGATTTTTAACCTGAGATGGGAGGATATAGACTTCCGAAACCGCCTGATCAAGGTTGTGGAATCCAAAAGCGGAAAATCTCGATTCATTCCCATCAACGGCTCAGTGGAAGCTGTGCTTAAGACTCTGCCTTCCAGGTTTAAGAAGGGACTGGTTTTTCCATCCCTGGTTACAAGCAGCAGGATCACGGATCTGAAGAAATCCTTCCACACCGCCTTGATGGAAGCGAAGATCACCAACTTTACTTTCCATGATCTGCGACATCATGCCGACTCCCCGATTATGCCGACTCCATGACGCGGACCACAGCAGGGGAGGCGCTCGGGTTGCATTCAGAGTCGGCATAATCAGAGGCTCTCCAAGAAGGCCAACAGCTTGTCGTCGGGCCGGTAACGTCC
>JACQSX010000002.1 GCA_016211105.1 Acidobacteriota bacterium
ACTATAAGAAACGCTCTAAATCTACCACTGTTTTCGAATGCGAAAATAGAAATGCTTGCCCAACCCGCTGGATTTTACGTCAAAGGTAGGATTTTATACGCTACTTCCAATCACCAGCCCGCGCTCTTCCGAAACGGCTGATGAATGAAGCAGGGGCGTGCGACAAATTTGTGGGTCTTGGAGCTAGCCCACAGAGTGGGCTTCCCAGAATTTCTCCCAATTCCCGCGATTTTGCGCTACAGGCCATCGATAAAACGGTCGACCGAACGGCGTCCATCGTCATCGAGTGCTGAGTAGATCTCATCAGACCCGTAACAACTGCGCACAATGGTCGTCATCGCAGCACGTCTTTGTATGAAATCGTGAGAGTTTTCCGAAAGGGCCAGCAGGCTGGACCTTTTGCGGGGAGCCTTTCGTCTTTTTTCCTGCAAATACGAAAGACGACCAAACGCCACCTCGATTTCTTCCTGGTTCAAGAGTTGGTCCAGACTGCGGTATTTCAGAATGGAATGCATGCAGTTGACAAATTGCGGATCTTCCTGTTGGAGTTCCTGTAAAGTTTTCTCGATCGATTTCCTGACATTGCGCTTCTGCTTGGCATCCTCTTCTACCGCGTGCTGGCTACCATGGCTTTCGATCGGTCTCCGGCGAAATAGCAATACCATCGTCCAAAGAATCAGCAGGGCTGCCAGGGCTACCGCACCCCACAAAAAGGGATCATCCGCCACGCGGCCCAAAAATTCGCGAACGCGTCCCACCAAGACGCTATCTTTTGTCTGATCCCAGAGTTGGCGGATTTGCCCTTGCATGGTGCGCCCCTTGTCGGCCGCGACTGAGGGTCGCAGCCCTGATCTTCAGTCTTCACCCGTCTTGATTTTCTTCTCCCAGTCCCGGAGTAACCAACGTGAGATCCGCCACATGATCGTTATCCTCCAGCACAATCAACCTCACACCCTGAGCACTGCGCGTGACGGTTTCCCGAATCTGGGAAGCTTCCAATCGGATGATCTTTCCCTGCTCGGTAATTAATATGACTTCTGAACTCTCCAGCACGTGGCAGATGTCCACGACCTTACCGTTTCGCTCGGTAGTTTTAATATTGATAATCCCCTTGCCGCCTCGCCCCTGCGGTCGGTACTCGGACACTGCAGTTCGCTTTCCGTAACCTCGCTCGGTAACCGTGAGCACGGCTCCTTCCTCTTTGGCTGAGGGATCAAATACGTCCATTCCAATCACGCAGTCGCCCTCTCGGAGCCGGATACCACGGACACCGAAGGCTGCACGCCCCATGTCCCGCACCTCGCTCTCAGGAAAGCGAATCGCCAGCCCATCTCGTGTGGCCAGAAAGATATCATGTTCGCCGCCAGTTTGTTTCACCACAATCAACTCGTCGCTTTCGTCGACACTCATGGCGATAATGCCACTGGAGCGCGGATTTGAAAAGGCGGTCAGTTCCGTTTTCTTGATCACACCCCGTCGCGTGGCCATCACAACGTAGTGCCCCTCAGAGAATTCGCGGACCGCGATCATATCCGCGATTTTTTCCCCGGGGCCGATGTTGATGAGGTTTATAATCGCTTTCCCTTTGCCCGCAGCTCCGACATCCGGAATCTCATACACCTTCAACCAATAGACTCTTCCCCGGTTGGTGAAGATCAACATGTAGGCGTGAGTTGAGGCGACAAAGAGGTAATCGATCAAATCCTCGGCCCGCGCGGTCATGCCGATGCGCCCTTTGCCTCCGCGGTGCTGGCTGCGATACACGTGGGCTGCAGTGCGCTTAATGTAACCGGAGTGGGTTGCGGTGATTACCACGTTTTCGTCGACAATCAAGTCTTCTAACGTGAGTTCAACCTCCTCATCGACAATCGTGGTACGCCGCTCGTCCCCGTACGCTTTCTGGATCTCCCTCAGCTCTTCGCTAATAACCTTCTTCAGAACCCTTTCGCTGCCTAAAATCTCCTTCAGTTGCGCGATCAGCCGGAGTGTTTCCTCATACTCCTCGATGATCTTGTCGCGCTCCAGGCCGGTCAGTCGTTGCAACCGCATTTCCAAAATCGCCTCCGCCTGAGGCCGGGTAAGGTCATATTTCTTCATGAGTCCGTCGCGAGCCTCCGGCGGCGTCTTGGAGCTGCGAATCAAGGTAATCACTCCATCCAAATGCTCTAGAGCTTTCTTCAGCCCTTCCAAAATATGGGCTCGCTTTTCTGCCTTTTCCAGATCGAAGCGAGTGCGCCGGATGACGACTTCCTTGCGGTGTTCGACAAAGAGATTGAGACATTCCGGCAGGCTCAGCACGCGTGGCTGATTGTTCACAATCGCCAGCAGAATGACGCCGAAGGTCGCCTGCAGGGGCGTCATTTTGTATAGGTTGTTCAAGATCACCTGCGGCTGTTCGCCTCGTTTCAACTCGACGACCACACGCATCCCGTCACGATCGGATTCATCACGCAAATCGGCCACACCTTCCAGCCTCTTTTCCCTCACCAGTTCCGCGATCCTCTCCAGAAGCTTGGCCTTATTTACCTGGAAAGGTATCTCGCTGATTACGATTGCTTCTCGATCCTTTCCAATCTGCTCGGTGGCAGCCCTGGCGCGCATCTGAATGATCCCGCGGCCTGTCCGGTATGCCTGTTCGATGCCGGAACGGCCATAGATAAACCCTGCGGTGGGAAAATCCGGACCCGGTACGATCTTCATCAACTTTTCAACCGGGGTATTCGGGTTGTCGACGAGCGCAATTGTCGCTTCGATGATCTCAGAAAGATTGTGCGGCGGAATGTTGGTGGCCATTCCCACTGCAATTCCGGAGGCGCCGTTGACCAGGAGGTTGGGAAATTTCGCGGGAAGCACGGTTGGCTCGGTCAACGATTCGTCGTAGTTGGACTGAAACTCGACCGTGTCCTTATCGATATCCGCCAGCAGCTCTTCAGCCAGCCGCCCCATGCGAATTTCTGTGTATCGCATTGCCGCCGGCGAATCGCCGTCCACAGAACCAAAGTTTCCCTGGCCGTCAATCAAGGGGTAACGCATGGAAAAATCCTGGACCATGCGCACGATGCTGTCGTAGACGGCGGCATCACCGTGAGGGTGGTATTTTCCGATCACATCTCCCACGATGCGGGCCGACTTCTTATAGGGCTTGTCATGGGTATTCCCGAGTTCGCGCATCGCATACAAAATGCGGCGATGAACCGGCTTTAAGCCATCGCGAATATCGGGCAAGGCGCGGCCGATAATGACCGACATGGCGTAGTCCAGGTAGGACACACGCATTTCGTCTTCGATATTGATGGGAATCTGCCGCTTGGCAATTTCCATTCAGTAGCCCTTATCGAACGCTGGCGTCGCGCCGGGCGCGGAGATTCGGGTAAACTTTTTCATAGGCACGAGACTTTGTCTGGATCTCGACGACCGCAGCCACAAATTGGCTCACATGTTGAAATGTCTTGCCTTCGCGTTTTTTGCGGCGAGAGTTGCTCGAGAACCGTCTCAGATATCCAGGTTCTTGACATTCAACGCGTTCTCTTCGATGAACTTGCGCCTGGGCTCCACCGCGTCACCCATGAGGATATTGAAGATTTCGTCCGTTTCGTAGGCATCGTCAATCTTGACCTGCAGCAGCGTCCGGGTTTCGGGATTCATCGTGGTTTTCCAGAGCTGGTCCGGATTCATCTCGCCAAGCCCTTTATAACGCTGAATTTGGACATCTCTCTTCCCCGCCGCGATCACGTAACCAAGGAGTTCTTCGCGCGAACCCAATTCAATCACCTTGTTCCCTTCTCGAATAACAAATGGCGGATGTTCAAAATCTACAATTTGCTGATACGTATGAACCAACTTTCCGAATTCCGCGGAGGAGAGCAGGTCCCAGTCGATCTTGATTTCAGATGCATTGCCGTTGCGCACGGAGACTTCGTAGAGATTGTGTTCTTCTTCCTTCTCCTGTCTGGCTTGGTAGCCCGCCTTCTGCAGCGCGCCGACCAACTGCCCGACAGCTTCCTCACTCCCGAAGACTTCTTTTAGATTGTGATGCCTCTGTAACAAGCCATTCTTTCCCGCCAAGCGCGTCACTAGAATGTCCAGGACGGGAGTTCCATTCATTCGGCGGTTTAGCTTCTCAAAGACCTTGTTGAACTCCATCAGCCGATGCATCGCATCAATCAATTTCTGGCCCTTGTACTCTTGTTTTAGCTGTTTACACTCCACCGCCAGATCCTCGGTTGCCCGCTGCATCAGATATTCATTCAATTCTTTTTCGTCGCGCCAATATTTTTCTTCCTTCCCCTTCTTGACTTTAAAAAGCGGGGGCTGAGCGATGTAAATATGGCCATGGTCAACCAAATCTTTCATTTGGCGATAGAAGAATGTCAGCAACAACGTGCGGATGTGGGATCCATCTACATCCGCGTCCGTCATAATGATGATTCGGTGATATCGTAGCTTGCTCAAATCAAAGTCATCTTGCCCAATCCCGGTGCCGAACGCCGAGATCATCGTGGCGATTTCCTGGTTGCTCAGCATCTTGTCAAAGCGTGCCTTCTCTACGTTCAGGATCTTCCCCTTGATCGGAAGAATTGCCTGGTACCTTCTGTCACGACCCTGCTTGGCGGATCCCCCCGCTGAATCTCCTTCCACAATGAAGATCTCCGAAAATTGGGGATCACGCTCCTGGCAATCGGCCAGCTTCCCGGGCAGAGAGAGGCTGTCCAAGGCCCCCTTGCGGCGCGTCAAATCGCGTGCTTTCCGGGCGGCTTCCCGTGCTCGCGCCGCGTCAATGGCTTTTTCAACAATGCGGCGCGCCACCGGAGGATTTTTCTCAAAGTAATCGCTCAACCTCTCGTTGACGACCGTCTCCACCAATCCCTTGATCTCGCTGTTACCCAACTTGGTCTTCGTCTGCCCCTCGAATTGGGGGTCAGGCAGTTTTACACTGATGACGGCTGTCAGACCTTCTCGAACATCCTCTCCTTGCAGATTCTGTTTCAGGTCCTTGAGCATATTGGCTGAAGCCGCGTAGTTGTTGATGGTGCGCGTCAGCGCAGACTTAAAGCCAATTAAATGAGTTCCGCCCTCGGTAGTGTTAATGTTGTTGGCAAAGGAAAACAACGACTCCGTGTAACCGTCATTGTACTGGAGGGCAACGTCGATAGTGACGGCGTCACGTTCCTCCTCAAAGGCAATCGGTTTGTTATGCAGCACATTCTTGGTTTTGTTCAAGTGCTCAACAAAAGTAGCGATTCCTCCCCGGTACAAGAACTTCTGTTTCTTTTCTCCGCCTTCCGCGCGCAAATCCTCCAACGTAATTTCAAGACCGCGATTCAAGAAGGCGAGTTCGCGCAACCGTTGCGACAGCGTCTCAAAACTAAACGCTGTGGTTTCGAAAACCTCCGCATCCGGTCTGAACGTGATCTTGGTCCCGCGCCTTTGTGTTTTGCCGGTCTTGCGGAACTCGGCAACGGGAACCCCGCGTTCGTAGGACTGTTCATAAACGTTGCCATCGCGCCAGATTTCCAGGTCCAGCCTCTCCGACAGCGCATTGACAACGGAGACGCCGACTCCGTGCAATCCACCAGAAACCTTATAGCTGTCATGGTCGAACTTGCCGCCGGCATGCAGCACGGTCATCACCACTTCAGCCGCGGATTTTCCTTGATGGGGATGGGTGTCGACTGGGATTCCCCGCCCATTGTCAATCACGGTCACGGAATTGTCGATGTGAATCGAAATCTGGATTTTGTCGCAGAAACTTGCCAGCGCTTCGTCCACAGAATTGTCGACGACCTCATACACCAGGTGATGCAAACCCGATGGCCCGGTCGAGCCTATGTACATGGCGGGGCGCTTGCGGACCGCTTCCAAACCTTCTAAGACTTTTATGTTATCTGCCGTGTAATCCGATGAGACGGAGGGTTTTTGCGCCGTTTCCTCTCTCGCGGAAACGGCCGATTTTTCAATCATAATGAGTTTGCTCCATAAGGCCATAACATAAAAAAATTATAACATTTTTTTTGCTCCCGAAACAGCGATAAATTGTTGGTTTTTGAGCTATTTCCACGGATTTAAAACCACGCCTTTTCCCCATGCACTCCGGTTGCGATTCTCTCCCCTGGACGGCTAACTGACTTATTCCCTGGGGCCGTTAACCAACGTTGAATCGGAGACACGTGTCCTTGATGCTTTTGTACTCGAGACGATGGTGAACAGTCAGTGTCTCCTTCTGGGATGGCTGAAATCCGTCGTCTTCAGGGATGCCTCCCCGAGGCTTGCGGTACGATGGAGCAACCATGCGCGATTACGTCGGTCGCTTCGAGCAGAAATGTGCTGCTGATTATTTCACTGACCTCGAACGGCTTGTCGTCATAGCCTACTCCCCCCTATCCCACGGCAACTTAATATCTGTCCGAGTGGTAAAATATGAGAACTGATCTACAAGTTCTGAAGGAGTAATTTCTTTGTGCCCACGGTAATCTATTTTTGTAAGAAGCAATACGGCAACTACTAAACTTTGGGGACTGAGACGACTCTTTACATATTTTGCTGCTTTCTCAATGGAGCGGCCTGTACGGCTGGCATCATCAACCAGCACAACCACTTTCCCATTCACGTCTGAAGCGTCAAGATCAGAATAGAATCCCTCCTCTGACTCTATTCGGTACAATAGGCGAATCGGAATGCGAAAATACTTAGCAAGTATGCCTCCTACAACAGCTCCTCCTCTGTCAATCCCAAGCACAATATCAGGACGTTTCGAAGAAATCTTTTCGGCCAAGAGTGCTACAGCACTTGGAATGTCCTTATAGTCTAGTGTATTCCTTGTTACAGGTCGCAAAGGATCCAGTGGCTTGTTTATGTGTTTTCTCAAATAGGGGATGAGATAGTTCTTGCCAAGGGCAATAGTAACTCCTCCAATAGCGAGAATCCCCGAGATCACTGTAAACCATTGTACCCAAGACATCCTCCCTCCTCAGCATTAGTCTTTGTTTAACATGCAGTCCGCATCGAGGATCTTCTGCAGCGTATCGAGCTACGGATTTTCCCTAGTGGACAGCGGTTTGTAGATGCCGACTCTGTTGATTCCGGCTTTCTGTGCGACGTTGGGAATTCCATTTGCTTCAGCGACATCGCGCCTCTACCAGTATTTCCTCTCCAGTTCGCGAGCGCGTGAGAGCAAGAAAGCGGCGAGTTCTACACGCTGCGATGCATCGTCCGGCTGCTCGTCGAGATGATCGAGCCGTTCTCTCCCTGGCGCTGTTTTGCAATGGCTGTTATGCTAGCCGTAATGTCGGGGTGTCTGGTGAGGATTCGCTCGAGGGATGTTCTACTGAGCACATAGAGATCGCAGTAATCAACCGCCCGCACACTCGCCATTCGAGGCTGACTGAGCACGATCGCCATCTCGCCAAAGAATTCCCCGGATTTGAGAGTGGCATAAACTATTTGGTCATCCGCAGACAGGATCTCAACCGAGCCTTGACTGATGAAGTACATTTCTTCGCCCGGATCACCGGCTCTTATGATGTAGTCGCCTGGCATGAAGATGACGGGATGCATTTCCAAGGCGATCGCCCGGATGAAATCTTCGGATGCCGTTCGGAAGAGCGGAACCTTTTGGATGATGTCACGGTTGAGAAAAAGAGAGACTTCCGTCCTGAGAGAAGGAGGAAGTCCCGAAATGGCCGTCGATTCGTCATAGCCGAGCCGCTTCTCCCAGAGGTATTCGTAGTAATCGAGAATGCGCTGCTGCAGTCCGGCAGGAACCTGCCGGTACCTCATGAACGCTTTGACTTTTTCTACGACTTCTCGATGGCGGACCCGTGCAGGATCGATGTTGGCCAGCAGGCTGGCTACGCTACCGATGACGTATCCGAAGACACCGACGCCAAGGAAGATTGTCAACATGGCGTACATCACCTCGGCGTTCGTAGTGGGGGTGATATCGCCGTAGCCGACCGTCGCCAACGTCGTGACACACCAATAAAGAGCACGGAGATAATCCGTGGCCTTGTCAAAGTCGGGGGAGACCCCACGGAGCGCCAACCAGCCACAGGCAAGCCAGTGCAGACTCAGAGCCAGCCAAAAGAAGAAAAGCGCAAGCCGAACGATGTTTGGATTGTGGAGTTCGGCTCGCTGCCAGTGGCGCATCCGTTGGGCAACCCGCCCCAGCTTCAACAAACGAAGGAGTTGCAGAAGCGGGGGAGCCGAGAAAGCGGCAAACGGGATCGCTGCGCCGAGGTCGATCGCAAACCATTGCCAGGGATACCCCGACTCCGATGTATCTGCTGAAGATCGTTTGCCCGTCCGCCCGGCCCGACGCAGGTTCAGGAGTATATCGGCCACAAAGATGATTGTGAGTGCCCAGTCAGGGCGGGTCACTCGGGTTAGAGTCTCGTAATCAAGAACGAGTCTTGCCGGAATATCAATAGCAGCGACGACCGCCGTGGACGCGACCACCAACTCCCAGCCCCGTTGGAGGAATTTCGTGTACTTAGGCATCTGTGTCCCCTCCGTGCCGCAGTGGCGCACGGTTAGCTTCTTAGAGACTGCGAATGGCAAATTTCTTCCTAAACTGTGGCAATTTCTCGATCCATGTGCCGGCGTTCCGAGTGTAGTGCTTTCAGAGCTGATTTAAGGAGTCGTTTTCTGTCTGCCATTTGTGTCGCCTCCCGTCTTTGCGTCACGTTGTTTGGGGGCACATGCGGATTGCGTGATTTATACGCCTGCGCCAAGTCAGCGTCAAGTTACCATCATACGGGCGCCATCTTAGGGGGCAGGGTGCTGTCCTCTACACGTTGTGCCCAACGCTGCAGGCTCATCCACTCTTCTATATCGGGGCCACACTGCGGGTCGTCGGTTCCTGGATCTGGGGTGGCGTGATGATTGCCAGCTACCATATTGCGGAGCTGGGCGGGCCGCCTCGCCGGGTTTACAGCGATCAATCTTCTCGCACACCCACGCTATGGATCGCCGTCCTCTGCCGCGCAACGGACGGCATCCGGGTCGCGAAGACAACATGCGGAGCGTCCCTCGGGAATTTCCGTTGGTAAGTGGCGCAATTCCCGAGTTTCTGTTGCCCGTTTGCCGGAAGTCCTAAGAGCCTCTACAAAACGTCACAGAGTTTGCTGAGATAAAAGGTTGCGGCGATCAGTAGGACAATGATCACGGTGGTAGCTCCAACAATCATCCGGCTGATTTTATCTAGTTTCTTCCGCTGCTCTTGGGAAACTTGGGTCAACGCGATGACGGCCTGAATGAGCTGGCCTACCGATGTCCGTAACTCATCGTTTCTGGGAGGCCAATCTTTATCCTTCGCGTCGGAGTTGGTGGGGGAAAAATTCATCATGATCCAGCGCACGAGGGGATGACTGTCTTGGCAACCTTCGCACACCATGTGCGTCAACTTTCCACAGACAGTACATTCTTTGGGCCCGCCAGCCACTTCGAGGACGAGATCTCCAATCTTCGGCATGAAACGGCCCTGACCCTTTTCTCCCCTTCATTTTGTGTGATCGGAATCACCGTGGAAAGAAGATTTGGTATTCCCAAATCCTTGGGTTATTGTCAGACTGGGTCCTGATCATCGGTGAGGCTGGTTCCCCGTCTGATTGACGTAATAACCAGGTCGATACCAGACCTGTGAAGTCGGCCTGTTCATTTTGACTTCAACCTGACGCCAGTCATTGCCGCCGGGTCGCGAAGTGGGGTAATAGCCCAACGTGTATTGCTGGTGTAACTCGTTTACGAGCTGTTGCGCGATGAGCTGGATCGCGGAGGTTCGGCCGGTAAACATTCGGAACGCACGGCCACCGCTGACGGCGGTAAGCCGGTTAAACGCGTGATGATAGATGTGGTACCTGGTGCGGAGGCGCGTGGAAGGATCATTCTCATCGTCGTCGATGCCGATGGCGTAAAGCAAGACATCGGATCGCTTCAGCATTTCCTCCACCACGGTGGAGGTGATGCGGCTCCTCGTATCAAAACCGTCCGTGATCAGCAGAAGGATCTTCTTACCGTGTTTGGCGGCCCTCATCTCCTGCATCGCCTTACCAATGGCATCATACATGACAGTTTCCCCGCCAGCCTTGATGTCTCGGAGTGGCCGCTCAATCTTTTCAGCATCACTGGTAAAGCGATGCCGAACCTGAACGTCCGAGTTGAAGCTGACCAGGAACATCTCGTCCTGCGGCCAAAGCGCGAGCCCGATTTCGCGCACGGTTTGCAACGCATGTTGGATCTTGTATTTCATGCTACCGCTCGCGTCCACTAGGATGCCGACGCTGACAGGGACACGAAGGTCGTGTGAGAAAAAAGAGACCTTCTGTTCTTGTCCATCTTCGAAAATTCGAAAATCTTCGGCCTTCAGGTCATCCCTGTACCTGCCACGTTCGTCGAGCACTGTGGCCCTGACGCTTACCACATCAACTTCTGCCGTAAATTTGTAAGGAGCGGCCAGGGGAGCCGTGGGCGGAGGGTTTTCAGCCGGTGAGCTTTGAACTTGCGGGGACTGTGCCAGAGTGTGCGCGCTAACAACTATGCCCGCCGATGACAAAGCAAGCAAGATGACTCGTCCAATCCGTCGTTTGGCCCGTACATTCATGTAGGCGCCTTTTAGCGATTCCTCTCAGGGGTATGTGACCCATTCTATAACCGGGTTGGGGGAGATGTTCCAGTGTAAATTTAACGCAGTTGGATTAATCCCAACAATGACATTGTCGGCATAGCCCGGACGGATTGGGCGGGTCAGATGATTGTTGAGTGTGCGCTCACGATCCCCCTAAACTTACTCTATTGCCAAGAACGCAGGATCGTTGCAAGTGGGGGCCTTAGCGAAGATACGATACCAACTTCATCGGTAAGGGTCGGAGCTCACGGCGAAACGGGTCCAAGATCAGTCCGAAACTCTCAAGAGTGGTCGCTCCAAGCAGGGATTCATCCCCCGGCTCCCCGAAAATGACTAACGAGTCGCCACGCCGGTCTTCATAGAAGAAAGCGGCGGTCCCAAGATCGCGCTCGATGACCTCTCCATTTGCAAGTATGAACTCTCTCCGGGAATGTGGTCGGATTCCCAATTGTTGCAGCGTAGCCTTAGCTATCACCGTATAAACGGCTCCGGAATCTACCAAACAACGCACTTCGACTGGTTCCACGGTGTTGGCCGGATTTCCTACCCGAATGCGAACAAATATCAGTCCCATCGTCGCCCTCTTCTAGTGGCAGTTTACCGAGAATTCTACCGCCGCTTGATAAGCGAGATCTCATTGGAATCTTCTAAATAGACTCATCATGTATCTTACCATTTCAGAGTATTTTAGGGAGTCGCATTTGCGTGCGGTGTTCACTGATCGGCAGTCCTCGGTCATCAGCCAACACTCATTCGTTATTCGTGGCTCGCATTCCAAATAACGAATACGACAAATAACTAATTACGACTGATGACTAAAGATGACGGATGGATAGACGGACGGATGAAACGGCTTGCTGGCAGGAGTAATTGACGGTAGAATCCTTCGTCCCGCCGAGGAAATCGGGCGGTGATTTCATGAGATGGCATTCTCAAGACAACTTTCATTTTGGACCATGGGAGAACGGTATGTGTCACATCAACACCTCAATCAAGAACCACGCAGGCGTATTTGTTTTCGCTTTGATCGGCATGCTGCAGATGAGTCTTACCGGCGTGCTGATGGCGCAAGAACCGGATTTGATTCTATTCAATGGCAAAATCGCGACTGTTGACGAAAACATGACTTTCGTTCGGGCCATGGCAATCAAGGATGAAGCCATTGTAGCTGCAGGGAAGACGGATGAAGAAATTCTCAAACTAGCCGGCACGAACACCAAGAAGCTAGACCTCAAAGGCCGAACGGTTATTCCGGGCATTATCGATCCGCACAACCACGCAACTGATTTTAGGGCGGAGGATTTTCCTGAAGCGAAGGGGGTAAGAGTCCCGCCCAGTGGAATCAGGGATGAAGTGAAGAAAGGGATTCTGGACGCCCTTAGGAAAAGGCGGCAGGAAGTGAAGCCGGGTCAGTGGATTATTATCAATCCGATGGGAGAGGCCGGGAGGGAAGTGCTGCTGTTTGAAGAAATTACCCGCGCTGACCTGGATCGCCTGGCTCCCAGTAACCCTGTCATGATCAATGAAGCGGGCACGGGAGCTCCGAGTCAAATCATGTTCAACAGCAAAGCAATCGAGCTTATCGAGAAGGAGTTCCCACCTTTTACGAAGTTTCCCAATACGCATATTAAAATAGATGGAACTAATCTCAGTTCCCTGGTGGTCAAAGACATAATTCTAAAACGGAGAGACAAGGAGTATGCCGAATCATGGAGGAAACTGATTATCTCCACGCTTGCGACACAGGGGATAACAACCGTAGGGACCCGGATACCCAGGACGCCTCTCAACGCGCTTGTTCTCGTAGACCGCAAAGGGGAGATGCCCATACGATTTGCTTGGTTCTTTAGCGACGGTTCCTATTACAACCCTGAAGGCTTTTATAAGCGATTCCCTAATCTCGCCGGTGCGGGAAGCAGGTACCTTTGGAACCTGGGTCAGGGAGAGGAGCTGACAGAATCTCCGACGACAGGCCCGTGCACGACTCTTCCGCTTCGGAATAAGGAGTTAAAGGAACGGGATGAAAAGGCAGGTATCGACCTTTGTTTTCTGAACAATCCCCTCATCCGGGCTACTATAAAAGATCAGATTGCATATGGCCGGGGCGTGGAGTATCACGCGGCTGGCGACAAAACGGCCGATCTTTTGTTGGAAATAATCGAGGAGGTCCAACGCGAGACCGGAATGACGGATGAGGACATTCGGGAAAAACGTTTGACTTTTGAGCACCTCGCTCTGGTAAGACCGGATCACTTACCGAAACTCAAGAAATATGGAATCATCATGTCGAACGCTCCGAACTATTTTGTTCGAAACCTTGATGCATCGAAGGCGGCCAATGTCCCTCAGAACTTCGGTGAACAGTACTTGAAGTGGCACCAGCCAGCTAAGAGCTTTCTAGATAATGGAATTACCACGGTGATTGGCGAGATTGCCTACGGTAATGTATTTGACAATTTGAGAATGTACATCACCCGCCGAGTGTGCTTCACACCGACCCTGCCGGAGCAAGGCAAGGTAGGCGTGGAAAAATGCGCGGTACAAGCTCCGGAACAAGCAGTCGACAGGATCTCCGCTTTAAGAATGGCCACCATCTGGCCGGCCTTCTATGTGCTTAAGGAAAAAGAGTTAGGCTCACTTGAGGTAGGAAAGTGGGCCGATCTTCTCGTGCTTGATCGGGACTATTTTCAGGTGCCGGCAGACGAAATAGGGCAAATAAAAGTGCTGGCGACCATCTTGGGTGGAAAAGTAGTTTACGCCAGTCCTGATTTTGGCCCTATTAACAGGACTCTTTTCAAATCGCCGGACTATTTTGGAAAGGCAGTTCTAACAGATTAGATCGGTTGATGTAAGGGAAGCAAGCGATGAGAAAGAGTGCGGCGGTCTTGACAATCCTGGTGGGTCTGTTGTGCGCAGCCGGCTTCTCTGATGCGAGGGCTGGCGCCGCTCAACAAGAGCCGACCACCCCTAGGTTGCATCTTGGGTCCGACCAAACCAACATAGGAGAGCAAGCCTTCGTACCTATGATGCTGATCTCCAGCGACGAGGTCAACATCGGCGGTGTGCAAGTGGAGATTACGTTTGCCAGCAGACTCACCTCCTTTGAAGAGGCCAGAAAGGATCTGTCGGCTGTTTCAGCCGATGCCGACGTAAGTGCTGAGACAAGAAGGGACGCCGACGACCCTGAGAACTCGATACTCGAGGTGAAGATCGAAAGCAAGACGAAGAAAGCGATTCCCTCAGGAATTCTGGCTCATCTATTCTTTAGAATCTCAAAAGAGGCAACTGGCCATGACACTATAGAATTGAGAACGAAAGCGACTGCGTTTACCACCGATAGTCCCCCGAGAGCGGTGAGTCTGCTTACAGACAATGGGGTGATCAAAGTGATCGAAAAACCTGTCCTCTTCGCGTGCTTCTTTTACATGCACTAGTACTAGTCATTTAGAAGAGGAATATCCTTGGCCAGCGGCGGCTTGGGCCGGGACTGCAGGAATGCATAGATATCCGCCATCTCCGAGTCCGCCACGACTTTCTTTGTATAGGGGGGCATCTGACCCGCTGGTTGGCGAACGTACGCCGCGAATTCGGGAAGCGCAAGTGACGGCAATGCAATTCGCGGACCGGCTGCTGCCGCTCCCTGACCTTCGTAACCATGACACTGGTAGCACCCGTAGGCAGTAAAAATCCGCTTCCCGTTTTGCGCATTTCCAACAGGGACGGCTTCGGATTTTGGAGTCGTTTCAAATACCTGAGCTCCTACCGCCGGCGCAAGAATCAGCGCTGCTACCATCAGAACCATGGTACCCGGCGAATAACAGTACAAAACAGATCGATTCAAGTTTGCCTCCTTAGTACTTCGATTCATAAATACGATAACGTTGGTTGCGAGCGCGATGGGCCTGATTTCGCGAAGCAACGACAAGTCAATGCAGGGCCCATTGGCGAGGAGGAGCAACGAAGAAATGACCGCCGTCCCGCAGCAACCCGCCGGGCTGGTGGGGGTTGCGGGCCATCTCGGCGCCGGTCGTCGTCACCGATGTCCCCTGCATCGACTCCTCCTCGCTCCTGGATCTCGTTTCGCAAGCTCCACCAGCAAACGTTATCGTACTTATGAATCGAGGTACTCAGCGTGGCTGGGTGACGACATCAATCAGCGCAGGCTCGCCGCGCAAAACCAATTCGACGCTTCGCCGGATGGCAGGCGCAAGATCTTTGGGGTCGGTAATCGGACCCTCGGCATGCCAGCCCATGCTCTGCGCAAGTTTTGCGTAGTCGATGTTGGGATCCTCAATCGTCGTGCCGATATAGGCAGTGGTAATGCCGCGATTGTGACGGCTAGACATGCGTTGTAGGTGCATGACCTCCTGATGATAGGCACGGTTGTTAAACATGATGTTCAAAAGCGGGACGCGGTGATGCGCGGCCGTCCACAAGACACCCGGCGCATACATCAGGTCGCCGTCATTCTGGAAGTTGACCGACAGCCGGCCGTACTTCCGGTTCGCGAGTGCAGCGCCTACCGCGGCCGGCGAGCCGTAACCCACGCCAACGCCGCCGCTGCCGCCTATGTGCTGATAATGCTTGTCAAAGATCCACAGCCGTCTTGGCCAGCCGCTCAGGGTTCCCGAAACAAGCGACCAATCCTTATCTTTTATGTGCGGCCAAACCTCCGCGGCTAACCGGGCGGTGCTGACCGGGCCGGCGTCCCAGCCATAGGTCGCCTCGGTGCGGGTCCGCTCCATCGATTGCTGGCGAGCCGCAGCCAGCTTTGTGCCGCGATCCTGAAACGCCCTCTTGCGATCGGCGTTGATCAATCGTTTGACTGCTTCGATGAGTGAAGGCAGAGTGGCCTCCGCGTCGGCCGCGATGGCCAGATCGACTTCCGGGAAGCGCTGGAAATCTTGGTAGTTACTCCTGGTATAAAGATCGGCGGCGGTGATGCTGATCAGCTTCACGCCTTGCTTGGTAATGGGTCGCCAGGTACGATGCAACTGATCGCGCATCGAGTTGACGGCGCCCCAAAAGTCGCCAAGCTCAAGCCCCAAAATCAGATCCGCACTTGTAATAAGCGCACCACGGCGGTCGCTATGGTTGAGTGGATGACGCGTGGGAAAATTCATCCGCCCGCCCTCGTCGATGACCGGCGCTTGAAGCGCTTCTGCTAGTTCGACAAGATACTTCATGCCGGCCGGCGTGCGCGCAACGCGATCGGCAATCAGCACCGGATTCTCCGCTGCGACCAGCAATCGCGCTGCCTCGGCGACCGCGCCCGAGTCGCCTTGCGGAGGCGCCGCCAAGACGAGCTTCGGGATGCGCAACCTGACCCCCTCAGGAATGGGCCTTTCTTGCAGCTCGCTGTCGGCTACCAACACCACCGGCAGCATCGGCGGGGTCATCGCAATCTTATAGGCTCGCATGGCCGACTCGGCGAAATGAGGCAGCGAGATCGGAGTATCGTCCCACTTCACATAATCGCGGACCATGGCGGCCGCATCCTGGACGCTGTGATACCACTCTGCGCCCGGCCTTCGCATTTCCGCGTCGAGCGTGTTGCCTAGAATCAAGTAGACCGGAACCCGGTCGCAAAACGCGTTGTAGATCGCCATCGCCGCGTGCTGCAACCCGACCGTGCCGTGGGCAAACACCCCCAGCGGTTTGCCTTCAATCTTTGCGTATCCGTGAGCCATGGCGACCGACGACTCTTCATGGCAGCAGGTGATGAACTCGGGATTCTTATTTCCGCCATAGTTGACGACCGATTCATGCAGACCCCGGAAGCTGGAGCCCGGATTGGAACAAATGTACTCAAGGCCGAGTGACTTGAGAACGTCGACCATGAAGTCAGACCCGGGGCGATCCGTGGTCAATATCTCGACGTCCTTCGGCATCTCCGGTGGTGTTTCAGGTCCTGGAGAGCCGGACTTTTCTGCCCTGCCTTCTTGTGCGCTGGTAACCAGCGCTGCCGCGCCAGTGGCGGCCATCCTTAGAAAGTTGCGACGATCAACGGAGAGTTTCTCTGATTCTGGCATGCTACTTGGCTCCTTCTCCCGACCCTATTTTGTGGCGCGCAGGGATCGGTCAAACTTTTTCCTTCGATCGCTACTCAATTGCGCACAATCTTACTGGAAACTCGGATGTGGGGGCAAGGGAGATGACCAAGATAACCATAGATAACCGGATAAACCTGGTTTGTAAAAAGACCGCCCGTGCGTCACTGCGGAAAAGAAAGCGCCGTTCTGAAGAGTTAGCTACTAACGGCCGGGCTTGAATCCAACCTTCTGCCGAATTGCCTCGGGCAGGCCAGCGAGGGTCTGTTCGTGGCGCAAAAGTATCGCCTCAATGTGGCCAAGCCTGCGACGGATTTCGTCCTCGAACTCAGCCATTTGCCGTCGTGTTTCGGCCAGATGAGAAAGAAACTGGGTCTGTTGTTGCATTAGCGCCGCCTGATTTTGCATCATCAACGCCATCGCATGCTGAAGTTCCTTACCGTTCTTTGCTGCCATCTTGTCGTCCATGTTACGCCGCTTTCGGCTGAAAAAGAAGTATCAATCCGTAATCGAGGTACTTAAGCGCTCGCTTGGTTTAATAGCTCCATGGAAGAATCATCCAACTCAACTCTTGTTGCTTCGACTAGATCGTTCCATTGTTCCAAGCTCGTGGCGCTTGCAATGGCAGCCGTGATACTAGGACGCGCGATCAGCCATGCAAGAGAGACCGAAGCGGGAGTTGAAGCGGATGTTCACCCTTCGGGCAGAGTCATCTTTTCCGGGCAACCTGTTTAACTAACGGGGTTTGCGGCGCTCGGGCAGTTTCTTGCGCGTGACTACAAGGGTGTCGGTATGAGGTAACGCGTCGGGTAGATTGATGTTCA
>JACQSX010000011.1 GCA_016211105.1 Acidobacteriota bacterium
ATGGTCGTAGTCCCCGTGGAGAGCCCGGCGATCAGTAGTTTCTTCAGGGACTTGGAATAATCCTGCTCCCTCCCCTGCAAAAGGATGTCCTGCAGTATGTTTTTGTCCAACATGACCCCATCTCCTTTGAGGTCATGATCGGACAACTTTTTCAAACCGGGAAGTTCCCTTTCCGCAATCTCTCGGGCTTTGGTGTTGATCACAATCTGACTATTGGCACCTGACCCGGTCTCGTTGAGTTCCACCGGATTATTAGGGGCCCAACGATCCAGATCAGCGCGCGTGATCTCAGTAAATAGAATTAATTCTCTGGCGGCATCTCCAATTGGCCTGACCACAATCCAACTGCCTGGCTTTGTTTCCTGGACCTTCTTTCGAATGGCCTCTTCGATCTGTTTTCTCACCTCGCCTTTGTCAGCGCTTGGCGGAATCCGCACTACCGTCAATTCCGGAAAGTCCTCAAGCAGGAAACCCGTTTGGTGGCTATGACTGTCAATCAATCCAGGCAGGACCACCCTGCCCTGTACGTCTAGCCTTTTGGTGTCAGGCGCAGCTAGCTTGAGGATCTCCTCGTTGGTACCCAAGGCAGTGATGGTGTCATTCCGAATCGCCATGGCTTCAAAGACTCTACCCGCGGTGGGTGACGATCCCTTCTGAAACAGTGGTTTCTCGTCAACCGTGTAAATCTTCCCGTTCAACACGATCAAGTCCACTCCCTGCGCCATCCCTCTCGTGCTGACACTGCATAGGAGACAACCGACAAGCGCCACCGTACGGATCAGCGGAGGACTTACGACAAGGACGTAAGCTGCAAACCTGCGAATCTTAAACATATCTACCCCCTCCTTCAAAGAATCGTACTGTCAAAAATACTCGGCGCTAGCGCTCCCTTGACCCCACCTTCTCGCATTCCATGAAGGACAGTAGTCCTGAAGAGTTGGGACAAGATCAAGAACCATTCTGTCGAAAAGGTCATGGCTCGGTGGGCCTGGTGTGCTTACACCTAAACCCCAATGGTAACGGCATCATTTCCAGGTTTACTCGGATATCACTGTCCTGGTGCCGCTGTCTTGGATCAGTCTAAGGGCGGAAGGATGGCCCTCCCCTTTGCCAAAACCAAGACGTCATCGGCACCCCGGCACCGAGCGCTCAATAAAAAGGCGGCGGTATCAGAAGAGGAACTTCAGTGCCAGTTGAACTTGCCTAGATGTCGTATTGGTCGTCGATATTCTGCCAAACGTAGGGCTGGGAATTCCCGAGGTATTTTCAAAAACGTTTCTACTCGGCAAACCAAAGTTGGCGCGGTTGAAAAGATTGAAGAACTCAGAACGGAACTGGATCGTGCGCTGCTCGTCGATAGCAACGTTTTTCACTACGGAAAAGTCAACAGTCGCGATCCCCGGAGTAATCCCGGTATCACGCCCTAGGTTGCCAAAGAAACCCGCCTCCTGGAGCTCAAACTGGCTCCCATCCCAATAGTTGATTGGATTCCGATCCCTAAATGGATTGTTGTTACCACCAGGTTTCAGGTTGGGTCTGTCATGCGTTCCCTGTGTGGCAGTGGAGTTGCCAGCGCGGGATCGATCGATACTGTTCACAAGATTGACTGCATTTCCGTCAGCCAGAGTGGCAATGCCGTTGATCTGCCAGCCCCCGATCAGCCTGTTCCATCCGCCTGTCACTTTTATGGGCAAGTCATAGCTGAAATTCAACACAGCGGCGTTTTTCACGTGGAAGCCTGCAAGTCCATAGTCCGCCTTTCGATCATATGGATCCATAGTGCCAACCGTAGTACCGGTTACCTCCCCAGAACCGGAACTTGCTGAAACCTCGTCCATGGTCTTCGAAAATGTATAAGAGAGTTGAAACTGGAAACCATGGCTGAAGCGTTTGGTCGCTGATATTTGCAGCGCACTGTATGTGGCCTGTGAGTCAAAGACCTCCATGGCATAGGCAGAAAAGACCGGGTTGAATCGCTGCGCTCCCACCGGAAAAAATTTCCTTCCATCGGGCAGCACTTGAAATTGATTGATGTTAAGGTTTTGTTGTCGGACCGCATGTACAGTCCTTGAGCCTGCGTACCCTACGGTCACTACCAGATCTGGAACGATTTCGCGCTGGATGTTCAAATTGTACTTCAAGAGATACGGTTGGGAAGGCGTAACTTCGATAAAGTGAAGCCCGTAAGGTGGCTTCGCCACACTGGCCAGGGCCTCAAGAACGCTGGGGAAGGGAGGATTGAATAACAGCGGTCTCTCAAAAAAAGGTGGCAGGTTGCTGCCGGGGTACATCCAATCCGTGGGCAACAGGACGTTGTTGAAAATCCCGAAGGCGCCCCTTAGTGCCGTCTTGCCAGTTCCAAAAATGTCCCACGCAAATCCTAATCGGGGGGAAAGACACTTCAGACACGGATTTTCATAAAGCGTGTCAAGTACGGAGACTTGCTTGTCCGTGAGCGGATGAACCAGATTGGCTACCTTTCCGTTAACTTCCGTCGGTTCAGTGCTAAGTTCATAGCGGAGTCCCAGGTTAAGCGTGAACCTTGGAGTAATCTTTACATCATCCTGAATATACGTTCCGAAGTAAACCTGCCGCCACCCCCGAACCGTATCCGAACCCGGAACCATGATGTCTAGCTGGAAAGGCTGTCCCCGCAGGAAGCTATCCACGGTGTTGAACACCCATCTTGCATTTTGCGCAAAAGCGGAGGCAACGTTGAACTGAATTCTCTTTATCTGAGCTCCGAACCGCATCGAGTGTCGCCCCCTGTTGTAGGAGACGTTGTCGATGTATTCGAACATGTTCTGAGTCGAGAACCGATCCTGCCGGGCGTTATAGCCGTATCCGGAAAGTCCGGCTACGCCAATTTCTCCCATCGGCAGGCCCGGCAGAAAACTGAGCGAGGGATCCAAGGTAATGGTTTGCTCTGCACCCACGCCATAGACATTGCGATTGAAAGAAAAGCGAAATTCATTGAGCAGAGCAGAAGAAATTGCCTTCTTTTCCTCAATCGTCGTAAATTGTCTTCGAGTTTTTCCTACATTCTGAAAGCCAGGAGTGGCTTGCTGGGTGATAATCGAGGAGGCGTCGAAGTTGTAACGGACAAAAATGGAGTCGGAATTGGACAAGGTATGATCAACTTTGACCAGGAAGTAATCTTCGTTGGTTGGTATGCTGAGGCCCCGGATGAATTCAGCTCGGCCGTCCCCAAAATTTGTTCCGCCCGGGGTAGGGAGCGGGTAGAGATCCAGGTAGGGTTTGACCTTAGGGTTGACGGGAACGGTCCTGTTGGGAAGAATCCCCTGGCGGGCCTCCGGCGTCAAAACGATACTTCGTTGCGTTAACCCGAGACGGTCCCTAAGGCCTTCATAACTACCAAAGAAGAAAGTGTGATCCTTGCGGACAGGACCTCCGGCGGTAAAGCCAAACTGATTTCTCTTAAACTCAGGTTTGGTCGCGTCGAAAAAATTACGCGCGTCCAGGTTATCATTGCGGTGAAATTCAAACACCGTTCCATGAAATTCGTTGGTTCCCGATTTGGTCACGGCATTGATCACCCCTCCGGCGACCTTCCCATATTCGGCGCTGTAAATACTCGTCAGCACCGTAAATTCTCGAACCGTTTCCACGCCTAGCGTGGTTCCGGACACTCCGGCTGGAGTCCGTCCCGTCGCGTCCTGCACATCGGAACCGTCCAAAAGGAAGTTGTTTTGGGTGGGCCGAGCGCCTGAAATCGAAATCCGAGGTCCAGCGCCGAAAAGGGCGGTGATATTCTGACCCATGGATGGAGGAGCGTAGACACCGGCCTGTAACGTCGCCAATTGGCTGAAATCTCGACCATTCAAGGGTAGGTCACGGATTTTCTTGTCGTCCACGAGAGCCGTAATCGTAGAGCTGGCTGTCTGCACCAACGGCGCTTCCCCACTTACCACCACCTTCTCACTGATCTCCCCCACTTTCATGGTGAAATCCAAAATGGCTTCCTGCCCCAGCGAAACTTTGAGGCCGCTCCTGACAGCAGTCTGAAAGCCAGCTAACTCGGCCTGGACCTCATAATTCCCTAACGCCAAGTTGGGAGCATGGTACCTCCCTTCATCGTCGGTAACAATGGCTCGTACAGCTCCTGTGTCCAAGTGCTTTACCCCTACCGAGACACCCGGCAGTACGCCTCCGCTCTCATCACGAACGGTTCCTAAAATGGTCGCCGTCGTAACCTGTGCCGAAATCGTCTGGTTGGAAAATAGTAGGGTAGCTACAACAGCAAGATAAATTGGGAAGCTGCTTTTGCGGCTCGTCAACATGGCTTTTCCTCTCTATTTTTCGAGTTTATTTTCGAGACTTCGAGGTAATAAACCCAGCTCTCGAATACCACCAATGCTCCTCAATCTTTGTTTGACATTTTTGGAGGATGCCGGCAAATTATTCACGCCGCAAGGCTGGCGTCAATCCGTCAAGTGCCTCATTTTCCGTGACCTATTTGGACTAGTTGCCCGGGTGTCTGCAAACAGACACTAAGTACCTTGATTCATAAATACGATAACGTTTGTTGCGAGCGCGACAGCCCCGATTTCGAGAAGCGACGACGAGTCAATGCCGGGTCCATTGGCGAGGAGGAGCGACAAAGAAAGCGGGCGTGTCCCGCCGCATCTCTCTGGGCGGATGGGGATTGCGGGCGATCTCTTCGTCGCTCGTCGTCGCCGATGCACACGGGCATCGACTCCTCCTCGCTCCTCGACCTCGCCTCGCAGGCCCATCCGCAAACGTTATCGTATTTATGAATCGAGGTACTAAGGCCCGAACAGTGCGCGTACCACGATGCTGGAAAGAAGCCGACAAGAAAACAAGCTTTTGCCTTTGGCGCGGTTCACTCAATGAAATAGGTTTGGATGGGACTTTATTCTTGAAGAGCTGGCTGAACAAATTAAACCGCCAGCCGTCGCGGTTGCGGATTACTTCCTTTGAAATCCGCCTGAAATAGACTCGACTAAGCCACCTCTAAATGCCATGGTCACGGCCTCAACTCGACTGTGGACGTGTAGCTTTGAAAAAATATTCTGAACGTGGTTTCTCACTGTGTCAACGCTTATGGAAAGGGCATCGGCTATCATTCGTGTCCCCATACCATCACCGATCAGCTTTAACACCATGTGCTCTCTACGAGTGAGCGTGACAAGGGAAACTAAATCTGGCCTGGAGAAATTCAATTCACTTTCTCCTTAGAAGGAAAGTTTCGATCCCTGCTGAGAGAACTTTCTCACAAACTCTTTGAGTCGCATGTGCGCCGTGATGTCACGAAATGCGTGAACAATCGTAGGTCCAGGAGTTTTTAAGAGGATATGGCTCACGCTGATCCACACTGTTTCTTGCGCCTTGTTCCGCGTTGAAAGGTTGTAATTGGGAATCAGTTCTCCTCATCTTTGCCATTTCACAATCAGAGCAATTCTGACGACACACACACCTGTCGTTCCCATTACGACCTGCAATCACGTTATAGCAATACCGTCCTAAAACCTCGTTGGAATCAAAGCCCAGCAACGCCTCGGCAGCGCGATTCCAACAGATGATCTTTTGGTCAAGGCCCACAGCGAACACACCATCGCTCGTGTTTTCAACCTGGCCCAATAGCTCACCGCAGGCTGCTGTGCTCGCCATTTCCGCTCTCTGACTGGTGATGTTCTTGCAGGTATTATACTCATCACGGTCTCCCGCTCCTAAGCGAAAAATCCCGAGCCGCTGTGTCGATCCCTTAAGTCTCCCAGCCGAAAGCATGTTTTTTCGCCGGCCTTCTTCGACTGGTAGTGCGCCCGCCTTTTGGCTCTCGCGACTCTCCCCAAAGGCCAGGATAGCGTCCATTTCTCGATTTGCCCACGCCCCATTAGTAACGGATCAGGGGTCGATCAGTTTTCTTGCTATTGGTTGGTGAATGTGGCATGCAGTGCACCCATCATTATTGAGATTTTCAAAATACAGAGGAGGGATGTCGACAAGCCGCAATGCCCATTCTCTAATTTATCTTGCCATTTTGCCTGGCCTGATATTTTGCAGTCAGACGATTTTGGCGCAGATCATCTTCATTTCTTGTTACACAGACAAAATTACGTCATGCCACTCATATCGGTCAAAAAGATAAAAATGCACTGCATTAGTTACTATTTTGGAGATCTGCTAAGTCGCGGATTGAGAATAAACAACTTATGGAGTGGAAAAGCCAAAATTTGGCGAAAACCGGTCAACCGACATGAGCAAATCAGACCATGGAAAATGAGACCTTTGGCTAGCTTGACGCTAGCTTAGGGAGCGGGGGACAATCGTCACCATTGCGCGGGCGGCATTGGCGCGTCATGCCGATCCAGGAGCGCAAAGAACCAATAAAAAACTTTAAAAGCTAAGCGGTCACCCTAGGGTGGACCTCTGGGCGATGGAGAAGTGGACTTCTAAACGGTATGGCTCCCGCTGTCGGATGTAGGTTCCCCCGGAAACCAAAGATCCGCTGCTTCTGGCATGTATGCCACGCGGCGCAGTGTCGGGTACTTTGGAGCTGTGCGAGTGCGCGACGCGATCGCGGCTTGCGCAACCGGAAGCCAAACTGCCGGAACATCCGCTGGCTATTGACGCACGCGCAACTGAATCCTGTAACGCTGCTCGATCCAGGCGCTCAACGTCCTACTATATAGGGGAGGATAGCATGTTTAGTAGTAGCGGCTTTCTATCGACTTTAGGGCTAAGGGATAAAATAGTTATGCAAGATCCTGACCGACGTATAAAACTTTCAAATCGAGCCTTGAAGTATGGAAGAGAGATGTCCGGGAGGTTACTGCAAGTTTCCATTCTTTTGTCATCTCTGTTTGTTTGCAGCCACACTGTTTTGGCGCAAGAAATAACCGCCACTATATCAGGGGTCATCAAGGATGAGACCGGCGCTTTGTTGCCCGGGGTTTCCGTGACGGTGAAGAACCAGGAGACGGGCAGAGTGAGAACTGTGATAACTGACGACGAAGGAAGGTACCGTGCTCCCAACCTGCCAGTGGGCGGGTACGAGGTGGAAGCTGTACTGGCAGGCTTCCAAACGGGGGTAAGAACCGGAATAAAGTTGACGGTAGGGCGGGAGGCCATCGTCGATTTTGCGCTGAGAGTGGGAGAAATAACCGAAAAAGTGACGGTTACCGGTGAGGCTCCGCTGGTGGAAACGACTAAGTCGGAGTTGTCGGCTTTGGTGGACGAAAAGAAGATCCGAGACCTCCCGCTCAATGGCCGCAGTTATACACAGTTGGCTTTGCTCCAGCCGGGAGTCATTCGTACGGCCAGCGCCAGTTTCAATACCCTCAGTGGGGGCGGAGAAAAACTTGTCATCGGGGGAGCAAGGCCGATGAATACTATTTTTTACCTGGACGGCACCGATATCAGGGACTCCTTTGGACGGACTCCGGGGAGTGCTGCCGGGCAAAACCTTGGCGTGGAAACAATCCGAGAGTTTTCAGTGTTAACCAGTGTCTTCAGTGCGGAGTTCGGCGGCTCCGGAGGGGTCATCAACACTGTGAGCAAATCGGGAACCAACGAGTTGCATGGCTCCGTCTTCGAGTTTCTCCGCAATAGCGCTCTGGATGCGCGAAACTTTTTCGATCCCGGAAAAAATCCGCCGCCGTTCAAACGCAACCAGTTCGGTTTCGCCGTGGGAGGACCCATGAGGCGCGACCAGACATTTTTCTTCGGCAGTTATGAGGGCTTAAGAGAGCGGCTCAACACGAGCAACGTGATTCGGGTGCCCGATACCGCAGCGAGAGAGGGCAGACTGCCCAGTGGTCCCGTGACAATTCCGCCACTGATAAAAAAATATTTGGATGCAATGCCTCTCCCAAACGGCCGTATTTTCAACGACGGTACAGGCGAATTCACAGGCCCGCAAAACAGGCCAATCGATGAAGACTACTACATGGTGAAGGTGGACCATCAATTAAGCGGGACGGATTCCTTTTATGTTCGATATACCTTTGACGATGCTACTCAAGTCAGCCCTCAGTCTTTCCCCCAGTTCTTCGTCGACTCCGCCACGCGATATCAGTATGTGACGATCGAGGAGAACAAGGTGATCTCATCGGGTTTGCTCAATACGTTTCGATTTTCGTTCACTCGCTCCAATGGAGGCAGCAAAAACAGGGCCGAAAACGTTGATCCCTCCCTAAGTCTGATCCCGTTGCCGGACCGGCTTGCTCCTCAGACAAACATTCCCGCTCTCAGCCAATTTGGCACCAACTTCATAGGCGATCGCACTGTGATCCAGAATGTATTCCAATTCACGGACAAATTGAGCTATGTCACCGGTCGGCACTCGATTAAGACTGGAGTGGATTTTTCCCGAATTCAGCAGAACGGCTTTTCAGCCTACCTCAAGCATGGACAGGCGCGGTTTAACTCCTACAGAGAATTCCTGGAAGGCAAGATTTTTGCCTGGCAGTTTCTTGTCCCCGGGACTGGCACTATCAGGGGTTTCAGGCAGAATGTTTTTGCATTGTACGTCGTGGACGACATCAGAGTCAGTTCAAAGTTTACGCTGAATTTGGGTCTGCGCTGGGAATTTGCCGCTTCCCCGACGGAAGTGGCCGGCCGCGTTGCGAATCTGCGGGATTTGCTCCACGACACAGCACCCACGATCGGCGATCCTTTCTTCCGAGTCTCGAAAGTGAACCTTGACCCTCGGGTTGGACTAGCTTGGGATCCTTTTGGAACAGCGAAAACGGCTATTCGAGCTGGATGGGGAATTTTTCACCAACAGGTCACGCCTGCCGTCTGGAACGTCTCCATCATGCAGATGCCTCCTTTCCAAACGCGGGCGCAGTTTGTCAACCCGCCCCTGCCACCTCCATCAAGCTTTTCCGGTCCGTCTGCTGCAAATCCCAGCCCAACCGAGTTTAATCTCAGCACGCCTGACATGATGCAATGGAATCTCACAGCACAACAGCAGTTCTGGGGCGGGACAGTGGTTTCGGCCAGCTATGTGGGATCCAGAGGAATCCATTTGCCCGGGGCGCAGAATGTTAACATTGCCCGATTCACTACGTTGCCTGACGGGCGTAAGTTTTGGCCTGAAAACTCCCCCCGTTTTAACCCTGCCTTTTCATCTATGGAATTACGGTCTTTTGGCGGCACTTCTTCCTATAACTCTTTCCAGATTGGCGTCAACAAACGTTTCAGCGGCGGCCTGCAGTTACAGGGCTCCTATACCTTCGGCAGCAATATCGACCTTGTTTCCGATATACAGTCTGGCGCCTACTCGGATCCATACGACTTAAAGCGCGACCGAGGCCTCTCAGACAACGACGTCAAGCACAACCTGAGTCTCAATTGGACCTACGATCTGCCTGCCGGCTCGACTTTGGGGGGAATAGCAGGTGCTGTTTTGGGCCGGTGGCAGATCAACGGCCTTCTTAATGTTGCTTCTGGCAGACATAGCTTAGTCTCCGGCAGTGTGAACCGGTCCCGGAACCTTAACCTGTTTGCTCCAGCCAGTAACCTGGAGAGGCCGGACCTCAGGCCTGGCATGAGCAACAATCCCGTCTTGGGGGGACCGGACCGTTATCTCGATGCAAGTCCCTTCCAGCTTCAGGAACCGGGTACGTTAGGCAACCTGGGAAGAAATACAATCACGGGGCCGGGGCTGGCGACGTTTGATTTTTCACTTGTGAAGAACGTTCACATGACAGAGACCCGATATGTTCAGTTCCGAGCTGAGTTTTTCAACTTGTTTAATCAGGCGAATTTTGGCCTCCCCAATGTGACCGTGTTTAACGATGCCTCGGGGATTCCCAGCGGGAGCTTTGGACGAATCAGCAGCACCGTAACGACCTCTCGACAAATTCAGTTCGCCCTGAAGTTGCTCTTTTGATACGCGACGCGCATCGAAAATATCCACAACGTAGCAGTTTAATGACCAAAAACTTTTGACAGTACGATTCTTTGAAGGAGGAAGTAGGTATGTTTAAGATTCACAGGTTTGCAGCTTACGTCGCTGTCGTGAGTCCTCCGCTGGTCCGTACGGTGGCGCTAGTCGGTTGTCTC
>JACQSX010000010.1 GCA_016211105.1 Acidobacteriota bacterium
CACCACTCAAAACGATGTTTCCATCAGTGAGCTGATGCAGCGGATCGATTGGCACATCTCGACTTGCTACAATCAACTCCATCATACGGCAGGAACGCTCTGGCAGGGTCCTTTCCAGCATGCCGTCTGGGAACCGACGGTAGCCAACATGCTTCGACTGATCGATTACCTGCATGCCAATCCCCTGAGAGCCGGTTTGGTCACCGACGTAAATGCTTATCGCTGGTCCAGCTATTTACATTATGCCGGTAGGCGCAGGCGCAAAGCCGTCGTGGTACCGCTTGGTATTCGGCGTCGCTGGCCTCGGCGGCAGGTTCGAGAGGCATGGTATGCGGAGCACTTTGCCGCTTGCTACCGATCCGGCCAGCTCAGGCCCGATGCTGCAATGACCCGTATAAGAGTCCTCGGCTCGGGCAAGTTTGTCCAATTGGTGACCGGGGAACTGGCCGGTCCAGGACGCCTGCCGGCGTTCCTTCAGGGCGCGCTCAAGCTCAAGCGCCAGAAAGTTGTCTGGGGACTCAAGACTTTTCTGCACTTGCTCTGCCAGCCGCTTATCGACGCCTGGCTTGTCGCCGAACAACGGTGGAAGGAGCTGGCCGATAGAGTTGGCTCGCTATTGCCTCCCGCACAAGCCCCAGGCTGATCGAGGTTCAGAGCTACTCCTTGATACTCCTTGGCAACGACTTTTTCTCCACCGGCCGGGCTCTCCGTAGTGTAGGAACTCAGTTGTTGGTGGCGCATAGCGCATGTCCCAAGTCGGCTACGCCGATTCCATTAGCGCGCAAACTGACCAACTTGAAGCGACCCGAGCATTTGTGTGCAAAATCCGCGCAGTGGCCTACGAACTCAATGCTGGCAGACGGGATGAAGAGAGCCTACCGGCTTTTGCAAACAGCACGCTGGCTTTCCCAAATGGCCGTGAAATCCACATAATTGTTACGGCTTGGTGAGAGGCACGTCCAGGCTGCTGTCATGTTTGCTTCTTACTGTGTCGTCGCATTCTTTGGCTGAGGATACCTAAAACAAACTGCCAAAGAGCGACCTGCACAAAAAGCATCAAGGTGGCGCGGCCCAGACAGAGGCCAGGATACCCTTCGGGAGGCAGGCACGGAATTGTCAGCAGTATTCCCGGGAGGTTGATCAGAATAAGGGCGATGCTCAATTTGTCGCTAGTAGTCCAGGACACCTCGAATATCGTTGGGAGAGCCAATGCTGTGGCCATTACGATCGCGCCGACTAGTCGTCTCTTTGACATAGAGCTTTCACTCAGGAGTCCCTCAAGCTGTCACAAACTTGACCCCACGCGTTAACGACAGCTGCTTACTTCTTTGGATTTTCATTGATCACGGGCTGGATAACCAAAGAACTCCTAGGCTTGTGGCATTTAGAAATTGTTGCAAGTAATCGTCGGTTGCTCTTTCAACCGCACGGCGTGTAGCAGCATCCCGTCCACTCCAATCATCTAACTCCGACCCGTGGTAACGAAAAGGATGGTGTTCATTATCCCAGTTTCCGTGAGAATACTTGTCTTGAATACTATGCAATCCCCGCCCTAATGCTCTGTAAGCCCCATAACAATCCCCGCGTTTCCATGCTTCGAGTGCGTTCAGCATTTCAAGCGCAGCCCAGGCATCCCTGCTATCAGCTCCCCCAAGGGGGATGTCGAAGTGCCGCGACCGCCCGAAGTTCCACGGAGTAGGATAAGGCGAAGTAGTGCCGAAGAAGCTGTCGACTCCAATATTGGCTGCACCGATTGCTCTGGCTGCGGCGTCCGAGAAGCCCAGCAACTGGGCCCTAGTGTAGGTCCCATAGGTTTGACCAGGCACCCCCTCATGCAGGTCGCGGTTCCAAAGCCCCACAATGTCTAGTGAGTTTATTGGATCACCCAGCACATACCCGTACAAATTCGTATCCCCTCCGCCAAACCCGATCGGGTCCTTGGCGGTCCATCTTCCGGTTTCCGGATCGTAGTCGCGGGCGCCGAAACGAATGAGGCCGGTGTGGCGGTCGTATAGGCCGCCGGCAAAGCCGAAGGGTTGAAAGCCGGGATTGGTGTCCATAAGGACGCTGCCGAATTCGTCATAGTCTAGCCGCTGGACAATTTCGCCCGTTGCGGCCTGGATCACAATTCGCGGGCTGCCCAGATGGTCGGAAATGATCCGGTAGTTGACGCCAGCTTTCATCATATAATCGGGAACGTTGGATCGGCTTGCATAAACAAAGCGCGCCTTGACAGCATTGTTGCCATTGAGTTCCGCGATGGGATTGAGGCCATTTTGGTACAGGAATCCCTGCACCAGCAGGCCGTTGACCTTCTTGCCAATGCGGCGGTTGGCGCCGTCGATCATGTAATCCACTCGGCTGCCATCCGGCAGGCGTACGTTCAGAAGGTTGCCCAGGACGTCATACTGGTAGAGGGTTGTTTGGCTTCCAGTCGTCTTGCTTAGCAGCTCGCCATTGGCGGTGTAATTGTACGTCGTTGGGCCGTACTGGATGAGACGGTCCTGGGCGTCGTAGGTTGCGGTGATCGTGGCGCCAGTAGTGGCCGTGATATCACCGCCGCCGATGGCGCCTGTAGTAGTAAAGGAGCGGGCAATATCGGGCGACGCCGGCGCTGCGCTCCCTGAGGAGCTGTGAAAAAATTCAGAGCCGCGCGCGTAAGCAAGCGGACTCTCGTCGGTGGGTCCGCTCCCTGACGGTCGCGGCTCTGTCGTAAATCTCTCCACGTTGCCGCTGCTCCCGGTGGTCACGCCGCCCCCGCCGGTCCCTGAATGTAGCGGTTCTGAAACACTATCACGGATCCCTCGGTACACGTCGGCAGCGGCGCCGGCGGCGATCAGATTCACTCCACCGCTCCCTGACGGTCGCGGCTCGGATTCCTCGCCTCCTGACGGTCGCGAGTCTTCGTATGGTCCGCTCCCTGATGGTCGCGGCTCGGATTCCTTCGCACGTTCTAACGGTCGTGGCTCCGACATGGACAACGGGGCAGCACTAGCGCCGCCGGCCGCGTAGGTCAGCCGGTTGCCGTTGCTGTCGTACGTATAAGTTGAAAGCGCGACGCCGTTTCTGGTGACCGCGGCCAGTCGTCCGGCTGGGTCGTAGGTGTAACCGTACGTCGTGGCGGCGCCGGAGACCGTCTCGTTTTTCGTGGTGATTCGACCGAGCTTGTCGCGGGTGTACTGCGCCAAATAAAGCGGCGTGCCCCCATGAGAAGCGCTGTAGCTTGTCGCCTCGGAAAATCCGCTGTAGCTCCAACTGTCCATCACGTTTCCCAGCGCAGTCGCTGTGATCAAACCGTTTTGCAAATCGCGGTTCAACGTAAGATCTCCGGCCTTGGTCAGCAGGTCATCCCGGTCGTATTGGTACGTGACGGTTTGCCCGCCGTTGACGCTGTGGGAAGTCACGCGCAGGTTGTTGTCAAAGGTTCGAGAGGCCATGCCCACAATCTCGCCGGCCCAAGCTTCGCTCGTCAGAAGCGACCCATCGTAGGAGTAAGAAAGCGTGCCGCCCGAAGGAGCGGTAATGCCGGTCAGGTTTCCTGTCGCTGCGCTGAAGGTGTACCCAAGCTGACCTGCTGGCAGGCTCAAGTTACTCAGCCGGCCGGCCGAGTCGTAGCCAAAGTCCAAAGTCAAAGTGTCTGGACGGGTGATGCGCGCGGGCTGCCGATCCGCGTTGTAGTCGACCGAGGTCTGGCTGCTGCCGCCTACCGACGGCGGCGTGTACTTGGACGGCAGATCCAGCGGAGTGTAAGAGAAATTGTGACTGGGCCGAGACGGCGGAATGACGGACATGACATTGCCGTTGATGTCGTAGGAAAAATTGATGGTCCTTCCATCGGCAAGGGTTTGCCGTGTGACGCGGCCGGCCGAGTCGTAGTCAAAGCGCGTCACACGGCCCAGCGCGTCGGTGACGCTATCCAGGTAACTGGAGCTGTTGTACGCAAAAGTAGTCGCGCGCGTGTCACTTGCTGTTCCCACGGTGGCCGTGGTCAATCGACCGCGAGCGTCATAGGCGAAATTGGCGGGAGCAAGGCCTGTGACCTGATGCTGCAACACGCGTCCCAGCGCGTCTACCATGCTGAAGGTCTGTCGCCCCTCGGGTGTAGTGGCCGTGAACTTGCGCGTCGCAGCATCGAAAATGCGCGTAAAGGCGCGGCCGTTGATCGTGACCTGGTCGGTCAATTTGGTCAGGCTCAAGACATTGTTTGGATCGGACAAAGTTGCCGTGCGCTGGCCGGTGATCGTGGAGAGGATTCCGCTGGGAGTCTTCAGGGTGTGATTTGCAGAAAAGGGCGCTTGCATGCCAAAACGCGGGTCGGGGCCTTCCAACAAATTCGAGGTTGTCCCATCCGGAAGCGTAGTGAGGCGGCGTTGATCGGTGCCCACGGTGACGTCGGTTTTTGTGCCGTCGGCAAACGTGGTGAGCAGATGCCGGCCGCCTGTGGCTGCGCGCTCCACCCGGTAGCGTGTGACGCGGTTCAGAGCGGTGGTCTTGGCGACTTCCCAGCCGCCTGCAATTTCGCTGCGGGCTAGGGCGTGGAAGCCATCGGCAGGATCTTGATCCTTCACCAATCGCCCTGACGGGTCGTAATTGAATTGGTAGAGACTGCCTTTGGGATCGGTGAGACTGGTCATAAGTCCGTCGCTGGTATAGGCAAACGAAGCCGATTCGCCTGCGGGGTTGGCGATGCGAGCCAAGTACCCCTTAGCGTCCAGTGTGAGCTGCGTGCGCTGGCCAAACGGGGCGACAATCGCTGTGGGATTGCCCGTAGTGTCGCGCTCGACGGTGGTCGTGTTGCCGTCGCCATCTTGAATTTGGATCAGGCGGCCTTGAGCGTCATAGCGAAACTGCAACAGGGGCACGCCCGTGAAGGCATTCAAAGTGCGCAAGTGGCGGCCTGCATCGTCAAAAACATAAATCTCGCTTGCGTCTTCCGACGGAATGACAATGTCGGCGATCGAAAGCCCCGGAAGCGGCGAGGTGACTTTTCGGACGCGCCCCGTCTGCGCAATGTACAGGTTTCCTTCCGGTCCTGTTGCGACATCGACCGGCGCAAGAAGCGCAGCCTGAGTGGCCGGGCCGCCATCGCCGGCTGTGCCTCGCGTACCGCTGCCTGCCACCGTTGTAATGATCCCGGCAGAAGTGAGCCGGCGGATACGGTCGTTGCTTGCAAGGGAGATGTACAAGCTGCCGTCGGAAGCCATCTCAATACCTGATGGGAATCCTAGGGCGGCCTCGATGGCCGGCCCGCCGTCGCCACTGACGTCAGTGCCACCTGTGCCCGCTACGGTGGTGATGATCCCATCAGCGCTGACGCGGCGGATGCGCAAGTTGGTCCAGTCGGCGATGTAGAAACTGCCATCGGCGGCAAGCGCCACGTCTTGAGGAAACCCGATGCTTGCCGCGGTGGCTTTGCCTCTGTCGCCGGCAAAGCCACGGAAGCCATTGCCCGCCACCGTTGTGATGGTACCGTCAGGGGCGACGCGGCGAATGCGATCGTTGTTGGAATCGGCGACGTAAATGCTACCGTCAGGACCCACAGCAATGCCGGCCGGCGCAGAAAGCTTGGCCTGAGTTGCCAGGCCGCCGTCGCCGCCAAAGCCGGCAGTTCCAGATCCGGCAACCGTAGTGATGATTCCGTCAAGGCCCACCCGACGGATACGATTGTTGCTGGTGTCGGCAATATACAGGCTGCCATCGGGGCCGAAGGCCAGACCCCGAGGAGATGCAAGCTGCGCCAGCGTTGCAAGACCCCCGTCGCCGGCATAGCCGTATGCGCCAGTGCCAGCAACGACTGTGATTATTCCATCGGGAGCGACACGTTGAACGCGGTTGCCGTCGGCAAAATAGAGGCTCCCATCGGCTGCCGCGGCCACTGCTGCAGGTGAGCTTAAACCCGCGATGAGGGTGCTGACAACCGAGTAGAGGTTTTCCGTGCTGCGTCTCTGCCCATTTCCCAAGTAAAGAACCTTACCGATGGCATCGTAAGCGTGATGCTCGCTCAGGCTCCAGGCGCCTAAGCCTTGAGCGAGCGCATCCCAGGGGCCAATGGCTGTGTTTTGTTCTTGCCACAATGTAATCTCTTGACGCGTTCGAGTAGTAGAGATGGGGATTGCAGAAAAGGCGCCGAAACTTCTCGATAACTGAGCCGGCTGTGCGTACACTGCGCCGTAAACATAGCCGATCCGCAGCGTGATGGGTTGGTTTCCCTGTAATGTGCGACCGTAGCCGTCCTTACCGTCCCAGGTGAAGGGGAACGTTTGGTTTGGGCCTGCGGCTACGCTGTGAGAAAACTGTCGTCCCGCGATTTCTATCACCAGATCCATTCGTTTTAAACTCGCAGGGACGGTTGCAGCGCTGAGAGGAATCTCGATGAGGTTGGCCGCCTTGCGCCCTGTGACTCGATCACTCTGATAATGCAAGTTCAGTGAAGTGCCGACGATGCCAATCGCCTCGCCCAATACTTGGTTTTGACATTCGACGACCGAACCAGTGGCCCGGCACGGACTGTCGATCTTGCTGTCTTTTCTTGCCTCGGCTTGACCAGGAGGCCGGGCGTCGCCCGGCAGGACATAGGGCCAGTTGAAATCCCAGGGAGTAAAGTGGTCAATCGGCGCGCGCCACAGGGTGATTCCTGCCGCCGGGTAAAGATCTGCAAGCTGCCGGCGCTCCGGGTCGGTGATTCCAAGATTGGCAAGGGCCTGCGCGCTTGCCGGCGCGCCACTTCCATCGACATCCAGTGACGCCAGGCCGCCGCCAACATCCAGAATCTTGATCACGCGGCCGTTGTCCGAGGGTACCCACGTCGCCTTCACTCTGTCGTAGTAGCCGGCCGGAACAATTCCGCCCACGGGAAACTTTAGGAAGTTTTCCAGGTAGAACCAGACCGGTTTGCTGAAGCGAACGTCCGTCGCGGCCAGGGCGTCGGCCTGATCCACACTGAATTCCACGGCATACGTGTAGGCGCTTGTCGGGGGAAGCGCCGCAGGCATCGCCCTGGGGCCTTTGTCGCCGGCGGTGTACTCTGTGGCCCGCACGCTTAAATTGGTTATCGCTTGCGTGCTGCCATTGGGCAGCAGCAAATCAGCCTGTGTACCCTGTGAAAAAAGTAACGTCGCCTGCCGTGTGCCATCCGCGTCAGAGACAGGATTCCCACGTGCGACCTGAATGGGAATGCTGGAACTCAGATCGACGGTGGTAACTTTGCCGTCTTGCTCCACCAGCGTCACATCGGGAAGGAAAACGTAATCCTGCCACGGCACGGCGACCTGTCGCTGGGCGGGCAGAAAGCCGCTTTTTTGGTATACCAGAGCCAGCGGACCGCCGCCGTTGACCGCAAGATCGAACATCCCATCTGCTCGGGTCAATGTCTGGCCAAATTCAGGATGGCCCAACGCGCTGATGCGCACTCCCGCCAATGGCGCATCGTTTCGGTCCGTGGCACGGCCGCGCAACACTGCGGCGCGCTTTGCCTGGATAGTCCCGGCTGCCACGCCGGTTTGAATTGGGTTGCTTGCCGTGTACAAAAACTGGCTCGCCATCTGAACAGTTGTGGCCACGCTGCGATCCAGCGGCGGCGCCACAGTCGTGGGGTCCGGAGGTAGGGTGACGCCCACTTGCAGCGCAATTGCAGGACTGCTGTTGCCGGCGCGGTCTTTTGCGACCAGTTCAAGTTTGTCCCCCTCTTGCGCGGCGATGACAGTTGTGAAGCTGCCATCGGCGCCGGCGGCAGTGTTGATGCTTTGCCCGCTACGAAGATTCGTGATGACGACCGTCGATCCCCCTTCCACGCTGGCGGGTTTTCCAATGATGTTTACCTGTCCATTGATGATCGGTCCTAGTTGAATGATCGCAGGGTTGGGCGCTGTAGGCGCAACGGTATCTAACGTGATTCGGACAGCCAGCGACCCGGTATTGCCGGCTCGATCGGTGGCAATTAAATTGAAGACGTTCAAGCCTTCGGCGGAAACGAGGAGGCTGTGTTGAAACCCAAGATCCGTTGCGACCGATACGGCCTGGCCGTTGAGTATAAGGCTTGCCGCTTCACTGAGCTGGCCGCGGAACGTTTGCTGGGGCTGGTTGGTCAACGATCCATCTCTTGGAACCGCCAGCGAAATTGCAGGCGGAATGGTATCGACCGTGATCCTCACTATCAGCGATCCCACGTTGCCGGCAAGATCTTCAGCCACCAGATTAAAAACAGTGATTCCTTCGGGAAAAACAATCGGGCCATGTTGAAACGTGCCGTCCACCGCAATGGGAATGATCTGGTTGTTCAGAGTGAGACTCCTTGTCGGTTCGTTGACAGCGCCGAGCAGCACCTGTTGAGGCTGGTGGGTCAGCGTGTCGATGCTCGGGGACTGCAATGTGATTCGGGGAGGGAGAGTATCTACGGTAAAGGCCAAAGAAGCGGCCTCAGAGAGGTTGGCGTTCCAGTCCTTCACGCTGGCTAAGAGGGAGGCCCGCCCCTCGGGGAGCGGACTGAGCGGCACACACACAGTGGTGCTCTCGAGGTAAGCGCAGGTAACTGGAAGTTCCTGCCTAACTGGTTCTTCTGCCCGCAGACCGAGTGTCGCGGGGTTTACGCCGGAGCCGACATCGCTGTAGCTGAGGCGAAAGTTGGGTGTTTTTGTGTTGATGAAAGCTCCGTTGGCAGGAGCGGTAAAGCGGATCACGGGTGGAATCGTGTCCTGATAAAGTGTCAAATCCTCAATGACGGGGCCTTTGAATTCCAACCTGTAAAGGACTTGTCCTACAGCATTGATGTGACTCAAGGCCAGTTCGGTCGCGACCCAAACGGAAAGATTGCGCGTGTGAGCGACAAGATCGACAAGCTTGCCGTCTTTGTCGTCAAGAAGGGGAAACTTCGAAACCAACTCGCCGGTTTGGGTCACTCGGACCAATTCTTTGTTTGTGGCCACCCATAAACCGCCTGTTCCTGCGGCGGCGATCCGCTCCGAATTGTCGAAGCGAGTTTCAAATTGAAGAGCGCCATTGACGTTGTAGCGGCGCAGCGTCTTCTTGAGAGCCACCCAGAGTTGTCCTGATTTGCTGTCCACGTCGATATCTTGAAGATCGGGATTCTTTTCCAAATTTACGGCTACGGCCAGATTTCCGTTGTCACCCAGAGCGTTCAGGGTCTCCTTGGTCGCAACCCAGATTAGAGAGGTGACCGGGTCAGCGACCAGGTTTTGCACGTTTTCTGGAAGAGAATAGGTCCTAGCCAGCCGCCCCTGTAGGTTAAATTGAAACAGCCTTCTCCGAATGCCCAGCCACGCAGTTCCGGTAGTGGAATTGACAGCTAAAGCCGCATGGCCGCGGCCGCCGCTCTCTTCTCCCGGCTTTTCCAAATCGATCGAAACGACAAACAAAGGCGCGCCATTGAAGCTGTAACCCCGCAGCGTGCCATCTCCGTATGTCCAAACAACTCCGCGTCGCTCGTCCACGGCCGCTGCCGCAACCTTTCGAATGCTGGCGACTTCCAACAACGGAGCGCCGTCGGCAGCGGCAAGCTTCAAGATCCGATCGTTTTTGGCGATCCAGAGAGCGTCCAAGTACTCCGGATTGGGTGAAGCCGCCTGTGCTGGCGCGGGCGAAAGATGGATCGGGAAAAAACCGAGGAACAAAAGCGAGCCAATCAGCGGAATAGGCCGGCTGACAAGGCGCAATGCAGGCGCAAGCAGTCGCCCGCTGGAAATTCGTGGTTGGGACCAAGCGTAGGGCCATAGAAGGGACGGGCTAGGGCGCCGATGACACAAGCATACTCATTTCTCCAGCCCTGTTCCGGAAACTCGATTGAGGTTTGGAAAAAGTATGGATATTCTTTGCATACATGTCAATCAAGAAATGGTGAAAAAGGACAGGAGTTGTTGCTGTCTCCTGTACGAAGCCCATTGGACATGTCGAGCTTGGGATTTGAAGCTTCCGAGCAATTTCGGCAGGCTCGCCGGGCCGAGAGAGAATAGCTGCGAGCGTGAGAACTTGAAAAATTCAGAGACGCGCGCGTAAGCAAGTGGACACTCGTCAAAGGGTCCGCTCTCTTACAGTCGCGGCTCTGATTTTTTCACGCCTTCTAAGCAAGCGGACTCTGGAATGCGGAATGCAGATTTCGGATTGCGGAATGGCAATTCAACTCCAAATCCGCAAACCGAATTCCACAATTGCTTGTCCCTCCGTTTACGCACGGGCCTATTTACTGGCGGCCCTTCGGACGTGATTTCTTTCCTGTATCTCGCGTACAAGACACCAACGGCCCTGAGCAGATGGGCGCAGGCGTGGCTGGAGACGTTTTTATTTTGTGCCCCGGTATTTTAGTGGCTAGAATACGACTCTACTTTTCTTCGTGCGAGAAGACCGAATAGAAAGTTGTGATGATGGATGCGGTAGTATCAGCGTTTCCCCATAAAAAGATTCTCGTCCTTGGTGATGTGATGCTGGACGAATATGTTTATGGCAGTGTCTCTCGAATCTCACCCGAGGCGCCGGTACCCGTGGTGGAGGTACAACAGAGCTCCTTTATGCCTGGCGGGGCGGGCAATGTGGCCGTAAACGTGGCCAGCCTGGGGGGACGCGTCTGCCTGGGCGGTGTGATGGGAACCGATGAGGCCGCCGGCAGGCTTAAAGCAGCATTTGGTGGCATGGGGGTCGAACTCGAGGGATTAAAGCAAGACGAGGATCGTCCTACGACGTTGAAAACGAGAGTGGTCGCTCATAACCAGCAGGTTGTGCGCATGGACCGCGAAGCAAAACAGCCGATCTCTGAGCGCACCATGCGGGAATTGTATGCGTATGTGCTGGATGTCATTTCAAGTGTGGACGCGGTGCTGGTATCGGATTACGGCAAAGGTGTGGTCACCATAGATCTGCTGGCGCACGTTTTTGCTCTGGCCAAAAACCAACGCAAGCCAGTCATTGTCGATCCTAAAGGAAGGGATTTCTCCAAATATTGGGGCGCCACCGTAATTACCCCGAATCGTGTTGAAGCCGCAATGGCGGTGCAACGAGAAATCATTGACGAAGACTCGCTTGTGGAGATCGGTCGCGCCTTGCTGGACCAAGGCGGGTTCTCCGCGGTGCTGATCACCCGAGGAGAGGAAGGAATGTCTCTTGTTGAGGGGAATGGAGAAACGACTCATATTCCAGCTTGTGCTAGAGAAGTCTACGACGTTACCGGCGCCGGGGACACGGTCGTGGGAACCTTAGCCTTGTGCCTGGCCAGTGGCGCCTCTATGGTAGATTCTGCCAGGCTGGCAAACCTGGCCGCCGGCATCGTCGTGGGAAAACTTGGAACAGCCACCGTGGCGCCTGAGGAATTACAACAAGCCTGGGCGGAGCAGGGGCGTTTGCGTTCTATCCGTCACGCAATATTAGATCTTTCAAGTAAATATGGCCGATTATGATGCCGACGTTGCCCGCCTTTCTCTCGTCACATCCTCGAACTAAGAAATGAAGGTTTTGGTCACCGGTGCCGGCGGATTTGTCGGCCAACATCTGTCCCAGGCGCTGTTAAGTTCAGGCCACGAGGTCACGGCAGCAACAGAAGACTTGCAACAAGTCCGAACCGGCTTGGCGAGAATCGGCGTTTTACACGCCACAACCCCAAGTGCTTCGTGGCTTGAAATGGATGTCACTCATGCCTCTGGTGTCACATCAATCCTTGCTCGCCTTCAACCTGACTGGATCTTCCATCTTGCAGCCATTACTTTTGTTCCTCAATCGTTCGGATGGCCCCGGAAAACGTATCGAGTCAATTTCCTGGGGACTCTGAACCTGCTGGAAGCGGTACGCCTTCGCTGTCCCGGTGCCAGAGTTGTCTTTGTCAGTTCCGCTGCGATCTATGGAACTCCACAGTACTTGCCCGTGGATGAACAGCACCCTCTCGCCCCTACGAATCCCTATTCCGGTAGTAAGGCCGCTGCTGATCTATTGTCATTTCAGTACTCACAATCCTTCGGCATAGATATTGTCCGTGTTCGACCCTTTAACCATATCGGTCCTGGCCAGACGGATGCTTTCGTGGTTTCTAGCTTTGCTCGACAAATCGCCGAAATGGAACTCGGCTTGGCGCCAGCGGTGATAAGAGTTGGCAACCTGAATGTGTTCCGCGATTTCAGCGATGTTCGTGATGTAACGCGTGCCTATGTTGCCGCGGTTGAAAAAGGGGAGCGGGGCGCCGCCTACAATATTTGTTCGGGCCGCTCCTACTCTGTTCGCGGGCTACTCGATTGCTTGCTGGCTGCCAGTCGGTTAGAGAACGTTACCGTAGAGGTAGACAAGACGCGCCTGCGACCTCAGGAAATTCGCGAAATACGTGGCTCCAACCAACTTGCGGTTGAGAAATTAGGCTGGAAACCGGAAATTGGCATTCAACAAACACTTTCTGCCTGCCTGGACTATTGGCGTGGCAATCTTTCACCACACGGCTGCCCGATTTTAGATTCGAAGTGAGAAACTGTGAACTTGAGGATAATTCCCACAATTCTGCTGGCCGCATGACCATCCCAATATTCAGGGATCGCTCTTGACTTTTGGTTGGAGTAGAGGGTGCGATAAAATGCTTGCAAGATTTCTTTCGGATCGCTGCCGACCAATTCATTCGTTCCAACCATGACGGTGACCGGACGTTCTGTGTTGTCTCTCATCGTCAAGCAGGGGACTCCTAGCACCGTGGATTCTTCCTGGATCCCTCCCGAGTCGGTCATTACCAATCGGCTCTCCTTAACTAGTTTGATGAAGTCCAAATAGCCGAGCGGCTCGATCAACATCAGGTTCCCCATCGATTGGATTCTCCGCATCAGTGAGAATTCTTGCAGTTTGCTCTTAGTTCTTGGATGGATGGGAAAGACAACGTTGCAGTTTTTTTGGATTTCTTCCAGAACCAAAAGGACTCGCAACAAATCTCGCTCAGTATCGACATTACTGGGGCGATGAATGGTTGTCACGACGTACTCGCGTGGCCGTAAATTGAGTCGTGGCAAAATGGTGCGAGCGTCGATTTTTTCCACGTTCGCCAGCAGCGTATCGATCATTACATTTCCTACGAGAAAGATTCGTTCTTCCGGCCGGCCCTCTCTTTTCAAGTTGGCAATCGCTTGTGGCTCAGTAACGAACAACAAATCGGCGACGGCGTCGGTTACCACGCGATTGATCTCTTCAGGCATCGCTCTGTCGAAGCTGCGTAGGCCCGCCTCGACATGGGCAACCGGAATGCCGAGTTTCACCGAGGTTAACGAAGCGCCCATGGTGGAATTGACGTCTCCGACCACCACCACTAGGTCGGGACGAAACTGGATCATTACCGGTTCGATCCGGATCATCACTTGTGCCGTCTGTATCGCGTGCGATGCCGAACCGACGTCTAAATGAATATCAGGGTGGGGAATGTCCAACTCTGCAAAAAATACGTCGGAAAGAGTTGGATCGTAATGCTGTCCGGTGTGGACCAGCAAAACCGATAGTTCTGGATATTTTCTGAACTCGTGCATGAGCGGCGCAACTTTCATGAAATTGGGCCGCGCGCCAACTACTGTTAAAATTCTCATTCGATCATTCCCGGAAGAAGAAAAAGCCTACTGCCGGATTTTAGAGGGAAACTAAATTTTTGAATAGAAAAACGTGTTGCTGCAAGAAAGTCCGCTGGAAAGAAAATCCGGGCTTTTTGATTTGTACCTTTGGCGCCGGGCGGTTAGAATACGGGCTACTCGGAAGGAGTGTCAGGACTTGCGAAGCTTAATTACCGGGGGCGCTGGCTTTATCGGCAGCTATCTGGCGGAAGAATTGCTGCGGCAGGGGCATGATGTTTCTATGATCGATGATCTCTCCACGGGCTCAATTGAGAACATCGAACATCTCAAGCGGCAGTATGGCATCTTGAAAGACGGTGTTTTGGCTCGCCAGCGCGGCTTGTCAGTCGTTGCCTCCGGCAATGCCAGATTTCAATACACGATCGACACCGTGATGAACGTCCCATTGTTGGCGGAATTAGTCGATCAGTGCGATGTGGTTTACCACCTGGCCGCCGCCGTTGGCGTAAAGCTAATTGTGGAAAGCCCGGTCCGCACGATTGAAACCAATGTGCGGGGCACGGAAGTTGTGTTGGAACTGGCCAATAAGAAAAAAAAGAAGGTCTTTCTTGCGTCCACTTCAGAAGTATACGGTAAGGCCTCTAAGATCCCCTTTTCTGAAGATGACGACCTGGTTATAGGACCTACCGTGAAGGGTCGCTGGGCCTACGCTTGTTCCAAGGCGTTGGACGAATTCCTGGCGATCGCCTATTGGAAGGAAAAACGACTTCCCGTGGTGGTGGTGCGACTGTTTAACACGGTTGGGCCTCGCCAAACCGGTCAATACGGGATGGTGCTTCCTAACTTTGTGCGGCAGGCATTAGCCGGAGAGCCGATTACTGTCTATGGGGATGGAACGCAGAGCCGCTCCTTTACTTATGTAGAAGATGTTGTTGACGCACTGATTAAGCTGGCGATGTGTGATCGTGCCGTGGGACAGGTGTTCAATGTTGGAAACGGAACCGAGGTCACCATTGGAGATTTGGCGCGGAAAGTGAAAAGCATCGCGAAAAGTAATTCGGAGATTCAATATGTCCCCTATAGCCAGGTCTACGGAGCGGGTTTTGAAGACATGCCGCGCCGGGTACCGGATATTAGGAAAATCCGAGACTACATCGAATGGGAACCGCAAGTGCAGTTGGAGGAGATTATCCGGCGGGTAATTCACCATTATTCAGACCGAGTTTGAAAGAAAATGAAGAGAGCCTTGATCACCGGCATTACCGGTCAAGATGGTTCTTATCTTGCCGAATTTCTATTGGAAAAAAACTACCAGATTTCTGGCATTGTCCGCCGCAGTAGCACCGCAAGCTTTGAAAGGATCCAACACATCCGGGATCGCATTCACGTATTGGAGGCGGACCTGCTCGACCAAAATTCGCTCATCAACGCCCTGCGGGATTGCAATCCGGATGAGGTTTACAACCTGGCGGCGCAGAGCTTTGTCCCCACTTCCTGGTCGCAGCCGGTCTTAACGGGAGAGTTTACGGGACTGGGCGTGACTCGTATGCTGGAAGCGATCCGTGCCGTCAACCGCGAGATCCGTTTTTACCAAGCGTCTAGCAGCGAGATGTTTGGAAAAGTCGTTGAAACTCCACAAAATGAGAAGACTGCTTTCTATCCTCGCAGCCCGTACGGTGTGGCCAAAGTATATGGACATTGGATTACGGTCAATTATCGCGAAAGTTACAATCTTTTTGCCGTCTCAGGAATTCTCTTCAACCATGAATCTCCGCGGCGTGGATTGGAATTTGTTACGCGAAAGATCACCGATGGCGCCGCGCGCATCAAACTGGGATTGTCCAGAGAACTGCGCTTGGGTAATCTGAAAGCCAGCCGCGACTGGGGTTTTGCGGGAGACTACGTGCTGGCAATGTGGCAGATGCTCCAGCAAGAAACCCCAGAAGATTTTGTGATCGCCATGGAGCAAGCCCATACGGTCCAGGAGTTTTGTGAAGTTGCGTTCGCCAGAGCGGGCCTCGATTATCGTGACCACGTGGTGGTCGACCCCGTGTTTGTCCGTCCGGCGGAAGTGGACTGCTTGATTGGTGACTGCACGAAGGCAAAAAGAATGCTCGGTTGGAGGCCCAAGACTTCGTTTCAACAGTTGATAGAAATGATGGTTGACGCCGATCTCGCCCGTTATCAAAGTTTGCCGCTAAGACAATTCTCAAACTTAAGATCATGATACCAGTCGAAGCTCGAGGTTGCGGCTTCGGTCCCCGTGTCGGCCGAGAAATTTGAGTAGGGGGTCTCTCGCTGCCCGAATCGAAGTTGCGGCACACGACATTTATTCTTGTGATCCGTAAAAGGGGCGTACATGTGCCGTCCACTTACTGGGACCCACAACTCCGCTATCCGGGTCTACCGGACCGAGCTTGCAACTGAGGCACGATATCATGAGTGGTCGATCGAGAGGCGTAGTGGCTAGTCGGATTTTAGAGGGGAAATTGGCAATCATTACGGGCGCGGGCCGAGGAATTGGCAAGGCGATCGCCATGGCGTTTGCGCGCGAAGGCGCGAAACTTGCACTGGGCGCGCGGACTGAGGTCGAAGTGCACGAGGTAGCGGATCGCTGCGTAAGAAACTATGGCGCCAAGGTGGTGGTTCGTAGCATGGACGTTGCGGATCGCCGATCAGTATTGGACTTGCAAAGGGACAGCAGGGCGCTGGCCCCTGTGGTTGATATCCTGGTTAATTGCGCAGGCGTTCAGGGCCCGATCGGTCGAATAGATGAAATCGATCCGAATGAATGGGTCCAGGCAGTGGCCATCAATCTGTGCGGAACTTTCTTTGCGTGCCACGCGGTTTTGCCTGAGATGATGCGTCGGCGAAAGGGAAAGATCATCAACTTCTCAGGGGGAGGAGCGACTTTACCACGACCGAGGTTTAGCGCTTACGGATCGTCTAAGGCGGCGGTGGTGAAGTTGACCGAAACCTTGGCCGAAGAAGCGAAGGAATTCAACATTCAGATTAATGCGATGGCTCCGGGTGCGGTAAATTCACGGATGCTGGATCAGGTATTAGCCGCGGGAGATCGAGCGGGGAACGAGATCGCCGCGCTTGCAAGGAAACAAAAGCAAGAGGGTGGAGTGTCTCCCACGCTTGCGGCGGACCTTGCTGTTTTCCTGGCCTCAGACAAATCAGGAGGATTAACCGGAAAGCTAATTAGCGCTCCCCACGATCCCTGGCGGGAGTGGGTGGGACAATTAGAGAAAATTAATAGTAGTCCAATGTTCACGATGCGCCGGCTAGATCCGTTTACGCTCAAGCCGCTATTGTCCGAGCTCAAATGAGTCTGAATGTTGCGATTGTGGGCTGTGGATTCGTGGGTCGTAAACGAGCGGCTGTTTTGCGGAACGTGAATGACAACCTGGTGGTGGTTGTTGACGTGGTCGGCGAGCGAGCTAGAAATACAGCGGAGGAATATGGTTGTCATGGGACCAACGATTGGAGACCGGTGGTTGATGACCCTGACATCGATATCGTCGTGGTATCAACGACGAATCAGTATCTCCACGCAATATCACTTTCCGCTCTGAACCATGGGAAGCATGTCTTGTGTGAAAAGCCACTGGGGCGTAATCCGGCCGAAGTAAGGGAAATCGTGGAGACAGGGAGAAAGACTGGAAGGGTACTTAAGGCAGGTTTTAACCACCGCCATCATCCCGCCATCCAGCAGGCTCGCGAAGCTGCGATTAGCGGAAGACTGGGAAAACTGATGTTCATCCGCTGTGTTTATGGGCATGGGGGTCGAGCTGGCTACGAGAAGGAATGGCGCGGGGACATAGAACAAGCGGGAGGAGGTGAGATGCTCGACCAGGGGATTCATGCGCTGGACCTTTGTCGCTGGTTCCTGGGAGAATTTGTACAGGTGAATGGGATAACGCGGCGCTTTTTTTGGAAGATCGACCCATTGGAAGACAATGGCTTCGCCCTTTTGCAGACGGCTGATGGAAGAGTCGCGAGCATCCACGCTAGCTGGACCCAATGGAAAAATCGTTTCAGCTTTGAAGTTTTTGGAGACGAAGGTTATGCAAGTATCGAGGGTTTAGGCGGCACATACGGCACTGAAACTTTAACCCTGGGTCGGCGGAGCCGTGAGTCGGGCCCACCGGTCGTAGAGCAGATCGTTTTTGAAGGAGGCGACGATTCCTGGAAAAAGGAATGGCTGGAGTTTAGAAAAGCTATCGATCAAGGAGGAGTGCCGCTGGGGAGCGGCGAAGATGGACTGGCGGCAGTTCAACTGGTCGATGCCGTGTATCGATCATCGCTGCTAGGGGGCGCCCCTGTTCGAGTGGCAATTGGAGAACGGGGGAGAGATATTGGATCGTAACTCTTGGTGAGGGTCACCGGAGCGTTGTTCTCGCTATTTTTTCAGTCTGCAAATCTCGTTGCTTCTGGTTTCCATCGAGGGTACTCCTGCTCTCGGGCGCCTTGTTTAAACCGCATACTTGTTGATCGTTGTAGCTACGGCCGCGGCAACATCGAGGAAAAGTGAGGCCGACTTTCTCTTGACTTTCTGTCGCGAATCTATAAAATGCGTTCAATTTGTGAACTGTTCAGGAGGTAGTTGTTTTCCTCCTGCGGCAGTAAGAAGATAGCGCTTTACTGGCAACTTTTCCCTATCTCGGGGTGTTGTGGCGAGCTGTAGGACCGACTTATGGGACTGAGGAGCGCGGAGCGCGCGTCGTGGCCAATCACGATCAACATTATCGTAAGATTTTGCTGGCGATCGAAACCGGCGAGCCGGTTACCCAGAGATCCTTGTCTCGAGAACTCGGGATCGCGCTGGGCCTGGCGAATCAGCTCGTCAAGAGGATGGTGGAGAAAGGATTTATCAAAACAGACGGAACCAGGAAAGGCAAGAAGACAAAATACGTGCTGACACCGAAAGGAGTCGTTGAAAAAACCCGGCTTTCCACGGCCTACCTGGAAAATACGATTGGCGCGTATAAAGAGACGCGAGAAAAGATCAGGCAGAGTCTGGACCAGATCGTACCTTTGGGAGGAGGTGCGGGCAAGAGCCGACAAAGGGTTGTTTTTTACGGTGCCGGCGAAGTGGCGGAAATCGCCTATATCACGCTGAATGATTCGGTTTTCGAATTAGTTGGAGTAGTGGACGACAACAAGAGGGGCGAGAGATTTTTCGGCCACTTGATCGGTTCTCCTGATCAGCTTGCCGATCGGCGAGAACGTAATTGGTACGATCGTATTGTGGTGACTACCTTTAAAAAATCAAAAGATATCCGGAAGAGGATTGAAAATTTGAGGATTCCACTGAACAAGATTTCGTTTTTGTGACGCCTATATTCGAAACTGTCTTTGACAAGCAACATTGTCATAACGAGCAAAGAATTTTGGATATCCTCAAACTGGTTTTTGTGGCAGTTGAAGTTTGACATTCTTATGATCGATAGAATTTCTAGAAGGTACTTATGGCCGACGAAAATTTGAAAAAAGCTATCCCCTCCCCGGCTCACCATGATCGCGAAGCAAATCGAGGCGCGTCTGACGAGACGGATTTGTGGTTGCCCATCCTGGGGACGCTGCGAGAGTACCGAAAAGTAGTGAGTATCGCTTTGGCGTCACTGATAACCGTATTTTTGATCGGGGGTCTTGCCGCGTACTTGAGGGCGCCTACTCAAAAGATAGCGAACTTGAACTTCCGTTTGGAGTTTGAAGGAGTTGACAAGGGGGAGTATCCCAACGGTAGCAAGTTTAGTGTTTCAGAGATCCTGGCGACGCCAGTATTAGCTCACGTCTTTGAAACCAACAATCTGAAACGGTACATGTCTTTCGAGGAGTTCAAGAATTCGGTTTTCATTTTGGACGCCAATCGCGGCTTAGAAAACTTGGCGGGTGAGTACAATGCCAAATTGGCAGATCCAAAGGTGACTCCGGTGGACCGGGAACGAATTGAAAAGGAATATCAAAGAAGACGGGAAAGTTTGGGCAGTTCCGAATATTCCTTGAATCTGACATTGGAAGAGCACAGCATTTCTATGCCGTCCTCCCTATCGACCAAGATTTTGAATGATATTTTGGGAACCTGGGCATCGTTTGCGGATCAACGGAAGGGTATGCTGCAGTATCGTCGACCTGTGTATTCACGAAATGTCGTCCAAAAGGAATTTATTGAAGCTGAGGATTACATTGTTGCGGTAGACATCCTCCGTTCTAAAGCAAACAGAATTTTGGGAAACATTGGATCAATTTCGGATCTACCGGGGGCAACTACAATTCGCGTTGGAAAGGAACGCATTTCGCTGCAAGAAATCCAGGCGAACTTGGAAGATATCCTTCGCTTTAAGTTGCAACCTCTGTTTGGGATGATTCGGGCAACTAGTTTATCCAAGGATCCAAGATTCGCGATTTACTATTGGGAAAGCCAACTTTCCCAGAAGAAGCGGGCGCTTGAGGAAGCCCGGGGCAACGTAAAAACCTTAGAGGAGGGACTCCGGCAATATGCAATGGCGAAGGGCTCAATGGATGCTTCAGCAGGGCGGCCTGGCAATGTCCCAAGCGGCGGGTCTACACCGATGGGAGGGGGTGACAGAAGCGCGCAGACATTGATTCCCCAGATCAGCGAATCGTTTTTTGACCGCCTAGTTGAGTTGTCAAATCAAAGCAATGACGCGAAATTTAGACAGGAGCTGACACAGAGAATTGTCGCAGAAGGGTTGATCAGCGTATCTTTGGAGAAGGAAGTTGCCTTTTATGAAGAGCTATTGCCATTTGTAAGGAGTCTAACGACTAGAGGTCCAAGCCAGAACGGGGTTGCAACGCAGACGGCAGCGACGGTGAAAGCCGGTTCCGAAAAAGTCTTAAATGAGATCTTGGAATCATTGGATCAAGTGACCTCAATTTACCAGGAGATATCTTCGCAAAATCTGAATCCCCAGACTTTTCTGTACACGGTCACGGCTCCAGCCAGCTCGAGCACGGAAAACGCCCTGCGCTGGAGTTCTATTATTTTGTATGGAATTCTCTTTTTTGTCCTCTCTGCAATTGTAGTGGTGCTTGCCTGCCTGATCCATGCTCGCTTTCGTGAACCGTGGAACCTGTCTGCCGGCAGAGTAACTGCTCCACACCGAAAGTCTGAATATGATGAGACACTGGTGGGGCAAACCCTGGATGGATAATCGCAGAACCGGACAACGGGTGTTCCTTTACTGACCCCATGTGGAATGCCCAGCCGTGTATCGTTGAGAAGACCAAGGTGAAGAAATTTAGCCTCAGGTCGCTTCGGTTCAAGGGGCCAGCTTTCTTTCATCGCTCAACCTATCTGTTGGTGGCTCTACTTCTTGTCACCATCATCGAGGGGCGGAGCTTGGCCGCTGCCCTCCTTGGCAATTTAGGAGTTGTCGTACTGGCGCCCGTGCTGATGGCTAGGAACTCGGGTGCAACGGAGTCATCGCTGTTGCCCAGTCGGGCAAATCTCGCCACCGAATATCTCTCACTCGCTGTATCCGTCCGGCCCGAGAGAAAAGAGTTGGATCCCCTGGTTGCAATCGCTGGTTTTGAGGCCGGCGACCTTATCAGGGGCGCGGAAGCATTCTCTCGAGGTCGGCGGGCCGGTTCGTTAGGTGTGCGATTAGGAAGCGAGGACTACCGCTTCCATGTTTTATTGGGCAAGGTACTGGAGAACGCGGGCCAGTTTGAGAACGCGATTGCAGAGTATCGCCTGGGGCTGTCGGCAGGTGCAGGGCGTCTCGTTCCGGCGCACTATAGAGCCTACTACGAAACGCTGGCTCAAGCGTACATGAAGGGCATTCTGGTAGCCGACAATCCAGTACAAGCCGATTACCTGGTAGCGCGGTGGCTCTGGATGGCAGATCACCGTGCCGCGGCCGCGGCGTGGTTTGAAAAGCTGCCCGGTAATGTCCCCCAGGACCGTCATTCAAACCCATTGTCCCGTTTACAGCTCGCTCGCGTGCAAGCGTATTTAGGGCAGAGGATGGAGGACCAGAAAAAGTTCGCGAGCGCAGCAACGCACTATGCAAAGGCGATCCAGATAGCTCCCGAGTTTGCGCCGGCCTGGCTGAGGCTCGCCCGTCTGGACGGCATCCTTCACAGCAGCGCTACCTCGCTTGCTTACCGACGCGTCATGGACTTGCAACCGGATTTCGTCGTGGGGCGACCTTTACCGTCGGGTTGGATTCTCGAGGGTTACACCCTCGATCGGGAGAGCTTGGAAGCCGGGCCGTGCGTGGAAATGATATTCTTTTGGCGCAAGACCGATTCCACCGTTATATCCCTTCCAGGGCAACAAATAGCGCAAGACCGGTGGGCTCAAGAGGGCGTGAGGGTCAACCTGGCTCCGAATGGTGGATTTGAGTGGTTGCCTTTCGATTCGCGTGGCGTCGCCGGGTATTCTCAAGAAGCGTATGGCGGGGTCACATCTCCGCGTGTCATGTTGAAGAGGCGGAATGGCGAGATGACTCACGTCCTTGGGCTGCTTCATCAGGGTGTTACGCGTTCAAGCGGCTTGATATCGTATCCGTTTTCCGTCAATGCGGGCGCTGTTTACCTGGCCACGGCTTGGTCTTACGGCGAGGAAGGATTTGGCGGCTTTGGAGTTAATTGGGTTGGCAAGGGCGAGATAGACTACACGCCATGCAATTCGAGAACGGGCCAATGGTTTCCGTGCGCTGGGCTCCATCTGCCGCCAACCGGAGCTACTAAAGGTCAAATTTGGATCCTTCAATATAAGACACCCTATGACGTTTATTTTGATGACCTGTTGTGCGTGCAGTTGTCGATGAACTGATTCGGCGTATAAAGCTCATCTACCCGGTCTCACAATCTAAATTTTGTTTTGTCTTTTTCTATAGAGAGGTACGTACTTGAAAGTCGTGCTTTCGATTGGATGTATGCGAGATGGCATATACCCCGCGCTGCAGCTAGCCAAGCGGGGCTGGTTGCAGCGGCTTTTCACAAGTTATCCCAAGTCTCTGCTATTACGTCCCGCTCCAGCCATCCCGCCATCACAGGTTGAGGCCTATTCACCGTTGGCAATCGCCGAGCGCGTAATCCTACGTATACCTGTATTGAGGCGAAGAGTGTCAAGCGCGTACTGGCACTCTCTGTGTTATGAGTACCTGGTAGAGCGACGGTTGCCTGAGTGTGACATTTTTTCTGCCTTTTCGGGGTTTGCAAAGAAATGTCTTCTCGCTGTCCGCAAGATGGGCGCGCTAGGCTTGGTCGAGCGCGGCAGTTCCCACATCCTTTTTCAGCGCGATATCTTGGCCGATGAATATGCCCGTTCCGGAATACCGTTTCGCTTTGATCCTGGGGTCGTTGACAGAGAACTGAGCGAGTATAGCGCGGCCGACTATGTCGTGGTCCAATCGGAGTTCGCCTACCGGACATTTGTCGAGCACGGTGTGCCGCAACGGAAACTGATCAAACTAGGGCTGGGAGTGGACACGGATCTCTTCCAACCCCAACCCCGACAAGACCATCGTTTTCGTGTACTGTATGTCGGCGGTATCAGCCTGCGCAAGGGAGTGAAATATTTGATGAGAGCGATGGAACAGTTAAATCTGCCGGACTGCGAGCTGGTGCTGGTGGGACACATCGAGGACAGCGTGCGAGAGCTTATGAAGAAGCACGCCCACCGTTACCGTCATGAGGGCTTTGTGCGCCAGAGCAGGCTACCGTGGTTATATTCACAAGCGGATGTGCTAGTGTTGCCGACCCTAGAAGATGGTTTTGCCCATGTGATTCCCGAAGCCATGGCTTGCGGTATCCCTGTCATTGCTACGGAACATTCCGGTGGGCCCGATCTGATTCGAGAGGGGGTTGACGGATTTGTAGTTCCCATCCGTGACCCGAGGGCGATCGCGGAACGTATCGAATGGCTCTTCATGCATCCGCAAGAGAAGCGCCTGATGGGCGAGACGGCGCGCCAGCGTGTACGGGAATTTACCTGGGATAAGTATGGGGACAGAATGGCTGAGGCATACCAGCGTATTCTCACCGAGAAAAACGGCAACTCCTCCCGTCCCACGGAACCCCTAACGTCCGCAGTTTCTATCCTCAGTTGATCTCAAAATGACGAAGGTGCTGGTTACGGGTGGCGCTGGGTTTATTGGCTCGCACACCGTAGACCTGCTATTGGAAAGAGGACATCAGGTTCGCGTTCTCGATAACCTGCAGGCGCGCGTGCATCCTCGGGGAAAGCCACCGTGGTTAAACAAGAAAGCCGAGTTCATTCAAGGAGATGTGAGTGACCGGGTGCAACTTGGGCAGGCTCTGAGCGGCGTGGACTTCGTGTTTCACCTGGCCGCCTACCAGGACTATATGCCTGACTTCAGCACGTTTATTCATACCAATACCGAGAGTGCGGCTTTGCTGTTCGAACTCATCGTGGAAAAGAAGTTGAAAATACGTAAGATCGTCTTTGCCTCGTCGCAGGCAGTGTGTGGAGAAGGACGTTACCGTTGCGAGGAACATGGCACGCTCACGCCTCCTCCACGCCCAATTGAACAACTCGAGCGAGGTGAGTGGGAGATTGGTTGCCCGCACTGTAAGCGCCCGATGGTACCTTTAGCGATTGACGAAGCGACAGTCAGTCCAGGCACGGCTTACGGGATATCCAAATACGCGATCGAGCTGTTGGCGGATCGGCTAGGTCAGCGCTACGATATACCCACGGTGTGCATGCGGTATACGTATGTTCAAGGCCCGCGCAACTCCTCATACAATGCCTATTCAGGAATTGCCCGGATCTTCATCTTGCGCCTGCTTCACAAGCTGCCACCTATTTGTTTTGAGGATGCAAAACAATTGCGTGATTACGTGAATGTGCGTGACGTGGCACGGGCGAACGTGCTGGTGATGGAAGATCATCGAGCTGACTTTCAGGTTTTCAACGTGGGCGGCGGACGACCGATCACCGTAATGGAATTTGCCGATATCGTGCTGGCGGAGTTCGGCAGCGACCTCGAACCGATGATCCCTGGGGAGTACCGCTTGGGGGATACACGCCACACCTTCTCTGACATCTCGAAACTTCGGGCTCTCGGCTGGGAACCGACGATCCCGGTGGAGCAGAATGTCGCCGAGTACACCGAATGGATCAAGGAACAGCAGCATGGATACGAGTATCTGCATGAGGCGGAGCGCGTGATGCGGACAGAAGGGATCATTTGCAAAGCTAAGCGGGCAAATGCGAGGTGAAACTGGCCTGCCGATGAGAGCCATGTTGTTGGCGGCCGGTGAGGGTACCCGCCTGCGCCCTCTCACGGATCGCATGCCGAAGCCGATGCTTTCTGTCGCAGGCCGGCCAGTGCTGGAACACAACCTGTGCCTTTTGGCAAGACACGGCATCAGAGAAATCATCGTGAACTTGCATCACTGCCCGCAGGCGGTGACTGACTATTTCGGCACGGGAGAACGGTGGAATGTTTCCATTACTTATTCCTATGAGTTGGACCTCCTTGGTACAGCCGGCGCGGTCAAGAAAGTGGGCCATTTCTTTGATGAGCCTTTTCTCGTGCTTTATGGCGACAACGTAACCACCTGTAACGTAAGCCGTATGATAACGCATCATCGGGGAAAAGGGGGCTTCGGCACGGTTGCCTTGTTCAAGCGTGAGGATGTAATCGCCAGCGGTATCGCTAGCTTCGACGAGGAAGGCAGGATCACTCGGTTTCTGGAGAAGCCGCAGCCAGAAGAGGTTTTCAGCCAGTGGGTCAATGCGGGATTAATGATTTGGGAACCAGAGGTGCTGGACTGGATTCCCGCTGACGTCCCGTATGATTTCGGGCGTGATGTCGTGCCAAAGCTGCTTTCGGCTGGCCGGCGCCTTTACAGTTATCCGATGTCTGAGGGACTATGGTGGATCGACACACCTGCAGATTACGAACGCGTGCGGAGATTGGTTGAAAAAAAAGAGGTGCAACTAACGTGATTGTGGCTCGCGCACCCCTTCGTATCTCGTTGGGTGGTGGAGGCACAGATCTTCCTTCCTACTATTGTCAGTATGGAGGTTTCATCCTAAGCGCGTGTATCAACAAGTACGTCTATATATATGTCAACCGCCCGGCTGCCGATGACCTGATTCGAATAAAATACTCGCGCTACGAACAAACGGAAAGTGTTGACGAAATTCAACATGATTTGGTGCGTCCGGCCCTTAAGTTGTTGAATCTGAGGGACACGATAGAAATTGTTTCCATGGCCGATGTGCCCGACGGTACAGGATTGGGCTCATCGGGAAGCTATCTGGTTGCGCTTCTGACCGCCTTGCATGAGTTGAAACGCGAAAAGATACCCACCCAGGCGCTGGCGGAACAAGCGGTTCATATCGAGATGGACCTCGCCGGCCACCCGGTCGGAAAGCACGATCACTATCTGGCTGCTTTTGGGGGTATTACGTGCCTGGATATTCAAAGGGATGGAAAAGTGACGGTTAATCCCCTGAATATTTCCATCGCCACGGTGGAGGAACTACGGAGCCGCTTGCTGCTGTTCTTTACTGGCATCACCCGGCGCAGTCATGATATTTTGCAAAACCAGAAACAAGATACCCAGAATCAAGACAGTACAGTCATTGATAGTCTTCATAAAACAAAACAATTGGGATTTCGGGTGCAAGAAGTTCTAGAGAGAGGAGACCTGGATAGATTTGGGCTGCTGCTCGATGAGCATTGGCATAACAAGAAACGGCGTTCAAACAAGATTAGCGGCTCCAGAATTGATCGCTGGTACGATCTGGCGAGGCAGAGTGGAGCCTTGGGAGGAAAGGTTATTGGGGCAGGAGGCGGAGGTTTCCTCATGGTTTACTGTCCCAATGGGACGAAGGCGGCGGTGCGTCAGACTCTGGTTGGAGAAGGCCTTCGCGAAGTACCTTTTGATTTTGACTATGAAGGAGCTAAGGTACTGGTCAACTTCTAGTTGAGACGGTCAGGCGGATGTTGAGCAAACGATGGCGTATACGACCGACTATCTGACAGAAGCAGCCGAGATATTGGAAAAAATCGATGCGGCTGCCATTGACAAGATGGCAAGCTTGTTAGCCGCAACGCGCAAGCGCAAGGGGAGGCTTTTTTTCCTTGGTGTGGGTGGAGGCGCCGGCCATGCCTCGCATGCGGTGAATGACTTCCGCAAAATTGCCGGCATGGAAGCTTACACTCCCACCGATAATGTATCTGAGCTGACTGCCCGTATCAACGACGAAGGTTGGGACACCGTGTTCGTCAATTGGCTGAAAGGAAGTCACCTCAACGGGGATGACATGGTCTTCGTTTTTTCGGTGGGAGGAGGGGACGTCGAGCGCAACATCAGTCCCAATCTTGTGAGGGCTCTGGAGTATTCCCGGCAAGTCGGCGCTACCGTATGCGGAGTTGTTGGGCGGGAAGGTGGCTACACAGCCAAGGTGGCCGATGCCTGCGTGATAGTTCCAACCGTAAATCCAGAAACAGTTACTGCGCACACGGAAGGTTTCCAGGCGCTTATTTGGCATCTTCTGGTGTCTCATCCCGAAGTACGGGTATCCGGGATGAAGTGGGAATCTGTCCAAGGGTAGTAGTTGCACCATGGGGAGAAGTCGCGCTGCGTTTCTCGATCGTGACGGCGTGATCAACGCCATGTGGTGGGACCCAGAACATGGCACCATGGATGCGCCTGCAAATCCCGGCCAGTTTCGCCTTCTGCCGGGCGCGGGAACAGCGATCCAATTGTTGCGCGACATGGGTTTTTTAGTTGTGGTTGCGTCAAACCAACCAGGGGTTGCCAAGGGCAAGATGGTTCCCGAGTTGTTGGAAGTGATCACTCAGAAGATGAACAGAGACTTGGCCGCTATCGGGGCACGCGTGGATGTTGTTTACTACTGCCTGCACCATCCAGAAGCAGTAATCGATGAGTACCGGGTTGTCTGTGATTGTCGTAAACCTAAACCGGGTCTATTGCGACGGGCCGCCGGGGAGTTCGATATTGATCTGGCTGACTCGTATATGATCGGGGACGGCACCGTTGATGTCCAGGCCGGTCGGACGGCTGGTTGCAGAACGATCTGGCTGGGTAGCGTCAAATGCGACCAGTGCCAGATTTTGCATGGCGAGGATGCCCGACCTGATTTTATCGCAGAGAATCTACTGGCTGCCGCAAGGCTCATACGAATGCAGGAGGGAAGAGGTGGAAATATTTCTTGACACGTCAAATATAACTGAAATCCGCAAGTGGCTGCGTCATGGGGTGGTGGATGGCGTTACCACGAATCCCAGCATCATGCTGAAGGATGGACATCGGGACCTGGAAGCGGGCGCCAGAGAGATTACGGCTCTGGTCCATCCTCTTCCGGTAAGTGTAGAAGTGTATACCAACGATCCGGACGAGATGCTGAGGCAGGCGAGGGAATTCGCCACCTGGGCCGGTAATATCGTGGTTAAGATCACCATTATTGATGAAAACGGAGCGCCCTGCTTAAATGTTGTCAAGACGCTGGAAGGCGAGGGGATCCGAGTGAATGTCACGGCTTGTCTCTCTTTGGGCCAAGCGATGCTGGCAGCCAAGGCCGGCGCGACATTCGTAAGTCTCTTCTTAGGTCGCATTAACGATGAGGGCAACGACGGCCCCGGGGTGATTCACAAAACGCGCCAGTGGCTTGACATGTGGGGCTACAAGTCCAAAATCATTGCCGGCAGCATCCGTAGTGTCATGGACATCCAACAGGCGGCGATGGCTGGCGCTCACATTATTACTATCCCGCCGGAATTCATGTCAAAGATGGTGGATCATAAGTACAGTCGCGTGACGGTAAGCCAATTTGTAAACGATGGGCAGAGGGCTTTTGCGGAGATAGAGAAGGCGCGAGTCCGCTAGTGACCGATCTCGAAACGCGCGTCGGTTTCTCTGGCAGGATGTGCACCCTCTGGCATCGATTCAAGAGGGCGTCTTCCTTTCGCAGCCATGTGGCCCTTACGATGGCCACGAACATAACCCTGTTGGCCATTTCTGTGGTGACCGGTAGCCTCGCCGCACGGCTTCTCGGTCCTCACGGTCGCGGGGAACTGGCAGCAATACAAAACTGGCCCGGTGTGTTGGCGACTTTGGGCTCCGTAGGTTTGCCCCAGGCGGTCATATACTATACGGGGCGCCAGCCTGAGCTTAGCGGGCGGATTTTGGTTACGGCCACGACGGTATTGCTTGCCTTGAGCCTTCCCATGGTCAGTATTGGATACCTGATCATGCCATCGTTGCTGCAGGCTCAATCCTGGAACATCATTCAAGAAGCCCGGCTCTACTTGTTACTGGTACCCATATTGTTTCTGGGACTCTCGTTTTATACGCTGCAGGGTCGCAGCGACTTCGTTGCTTGGAACCCTCTTCGTCTTGCAGCGCCGCTTCTGTGGCTGGGAATCCTGGTACTGTCATTGGTCACGCAGCATCGGACCCCGGGTTTTCTGGCACGCAGCTACCTGTTGACTCTTGCGTTGCTGATCCCCGCAATCGGTTATTGGGTCATCACCTCCCGTGTATCGGGCCCTTATGTGCCCGATCTGAGGTTGGTGGGACCTATGTTGCGGTTTGGGATACCAGCGACCCTGACGGTGGCGCCGCAGTTGCTGAGTGTTCGCCTGGATCAGTTGATGATGGCTGCGTTGCTCCCCGCGGAGGCCTTGGGGTTGTATGCCGTAGCCGCAACTTGGGGCGGTAGCTTTGTACAATTGCTGTCCGCGGTGGCATCTGTCATCTTCCCTAGAGTTGCCTCATCGTCAGATTCGGATCGTGCCAGGGCAACCTTTGCGCGCACGGTGCGTCTCAGCGTTGTGCTGGCTCTTCCGATTGGCGTGTTGCTTGCCTGTGGCGCTCCCTTGGGTATTCCATTATTGTTTGGAACCGGCTTTCTCCCAGCCGTGTTGCCTGCCGTTATTCTGGTCGCCAGTGGGGTCGTGCACGGGTTGAATCAGATCATTGAGGGGGGATTGCAAGGGCTGGGGTTGCCTAGAACGGCAGCCGTTGCGGAGACTACCGGCTTGGGAGTGAGTGCCGCGTCGCTGATTGTGTTGTTGCCGCGGTACCGGTTGACAGGCGCTGCTGCCGCATCCCTGGTCAGCTCTCTGGCTACGTTGCTGCTCCTGCTTTGGAGCGCTCAGCATGAAGCCCGGTGCTCGGCTCGGACCCTGCTGTGTGTAAGACGTGGGGAGCTAGCGCTGGCGCTGGCCCAGGCCGGGAATTCGTTATCAAGATGGGTAAAGTGATCCCTCATGGATTCGTCACACGGAATGAATCGTTTAAGAGTCCTGGAAGACACTAAATTGGGAACACCCGATCGGGGGATTCCCTCCATCGTGCGACAAGAGGTCTCCGAATCAGAGTTGGAGAACCGGTGGGGCGTGAAAGTCTCTTGCAGAACGATCAACCTATTGAATATTACGGTTGAAGAAGCAATTCACATCCAGCGTTATCCGATGCTCAACGGGCCTGACCCCGCCTTAACACGCCGCCTGTGGCGTAAGCTGACCAACCCTAACCATTGGCGTATCGTGGTGCGCGAGCCGCAACAACTTTCCATTGAAGTACACTCTATTGGGCCGGCGGAAGATGCGCAGGAAAGTGGCGCCGAGTTGCTCGCCCGTTTTTCGGCTCGGTCGAAATTCGACCTTTGGAGCGTACTACTCCTTCCAGAGAGCGCACATCGGGTGCTGATCGGCGGTTCGATGGAAGGCAACGAACCGATGATGATGCGGACTCTGTGGCCAGATCGAGAATATTATACGCTGGATATTCTTTGTGAAAACGCTGCTGTATTGAAGCATCGAAGCTTTTTTGCCTCCGTGGCGGACATTCATCGCATGCCCTATGCCTCAGAAACCTTCGATGCCGTCTATAACAACAATGTCATGGAACACCTCTACAACGACATCGATGAATGCTTTCGCGAAATATTCGATGTTTTGCGGCCTGGCGGTGTCTTTTATTTTGTCGTCCCGACTGAGATGAATTCGACCAGCCCCGATGCGGACTTACAGGTACGATACGCGGGTCATAGTTACAACTGGTGGCTGGTGGATCCCAGTCATCCGTGGAAAACCGACCTTCATGATATCCAGACTCGTCTCCTGGCTGCAGGTTTTGAACAACCGACGTTTGCTTACTATGAAGAACATCTACAGCAGTGTGCTGCCAAGAGCCGACGTGGCCATTCAGCGGGCGGGACTTCCTGGTTGAAACGGATATTTGAAGCGTTTGAAGGGAGCCTCCTAATCCAGCAAATTGAATCACGAATTCGGGAAGCGACGGGGTTTTACAAATATCGTGGATTCAGAAGGCGCCTCCGTGACCTGCTTGGGCTTCCTGACCGGCAAATGGAAACTCTCCAGGTCGCAGTGCTGGCGGCTAAACCTCAATCGATGTCCTTTCGATGAGCGGCCTCGGGGACCCAGACGTTCCATCGCTGGCAATTATCGGGGGCGGAATCTTTGGCCTTACGGCTGCAATCGAGGCCGCCCAACTACAGGTGGAAGTGTCGGTGTTCGACCGGAATGCTGAAATCGTACAAGGCGCTACTAAAATGAACACCGGCGTTATCCACCTCGGGTATCACTATCCTCGAAGCATGGAGACGGTTCTTCAAAGCAAACGCGGGCAGGTAAAGTTTCAGTCGAGATTTTCCGACTGCATCATGTCGACATTTGATAAGTATTACTGCGTTGCCTCCGAGGGATCGCTTACGGGTGCAAGGAACTATCTGGAGTTCTGTGAACAGAATCAACTTCCTTTTAGCGTTGAGTTTCCACCCGATCCTTTTTTGAATAAGAAGAAGGTGGAGCTGTCAATTCGGGTTCCTGAGGGAGTTTTTGACTACCGTCGTCTTCGCGAGAGGCTTCTTGAGCAACTGAGGAGCTTTGACAACGTTTCGCTCCTGAGGCGGCACGAAGTGGTTAGAGCCTCATTATCCAATCACAATCGCAAGGCGCTTGATTTTGTGTGCAACGCCACGTTGATGCGCCGTGAATTCGATTTCGTGCTGAATGCCTCCTATGCAAACACGAATTTTATCAATTCATTTTTTGGGGCTGAGCCCTTTGATCTCCAGTACGAGTTGAGTGAATTCATAGTAATCTCGATCCCATGGCACGCGGATCATCCGATCGGGGTGACGGTCATGGATGGACCTTTCTGCTCTCTGAACCCCTTCGGGTTCAGTAACTTTTATTCGATTGGTCATGTGGATTCGACCATTCGCAAGCGTTCAATTGGGCACTACCCTTCCTTTGATTGCCAGGAAAGCCCAGGGAACCGCTGCCGCTGGGAGTCGGGAAGGCGGGTGCTCGGAGACTGCGACCTGTGCGACGCCAAGCCGGCGACTAATTATGCAGAGCTGGTAGGAAAATCTGCGATTTTTTTCCCGATCCTAGCCCAGTGCCGTCACGAAAGATCTTATTTCGTAATGCGTTGTGTCCTGGCAAATCGAGATCACGATGACGCCCGTCCGACCCTGGTTCAGTATATGGGGTCTGGCGTTTGGACCGTTTTTGGGGGGAAGGTGGATACCTCTCTAGATGCTGCCGAGGAGTTTAGGAACTCTCTCAAGGCACAGCTCCTCTGAGGACACTCGGTGAGACAACCCACCATCCCCACGGTGACACTGCCTGCGACGAGCCTTGAAGTTTCGGTTCTTGGACTTGGAACAGGAGGGTGGGGATGGTCCTGTCCGGCCGCCGATTGTGAAGAAGTGATGGACGTGTATTGCGATCAAGGCGGTAACTTGATCGACTCGGCAGATGTCTATCCTCTCGATTCGAACCTGTCCCACCGTGGCTTGGCCGAGGAAATCATTGGAAATTGGATTTCTAAGAAAAGGAACCGCTCAAAGATCATCCTGGCTACCAAAGTGGGGGGTGTGATGGGGGAGGGGGACTCGTGCAAGGGGCTCGGAAGAGAGCATATCCTTCAGGCTGTCGATGACAGTCTGAGACGTCTGAGAACGGACTATATCGACATTTATCAGACCCACTGGGACGACGGGACTAACCCGGAAGATACCCTCGGCGCCATGGCGGACCTGGTTAAGGCAGGGAAGGTGCGTTACATTGGTTGTTGCAGTTATTCGGCTCGCCGGCTTCTCCAATGTCTTGAGATCTCCAGTCGGTACCGAATTCCTCCTTTCCGGACGCTCCAGCTTAAAGTCAATCTCATTGATCGCGGGCGGCTTACAAAGACACTTGGGTCGATTTGCGCCACCCACAACATATCGATCCTGGCATATAGTCCGCTGGCAGGAGGTTTTTTGACTGGAAAGTATCTGGATCAAAACTGGCGATCCACAAGTAAGACTGACGTAATCGAGAGCCGGTATTTAAACGATGAGAACAGCATGTTGGTCAAAGGCATGGCGGCTATTTGTGAGAGTTTGGGGATCAACCTCATCGAGTTCTGCACTCATTGGGTGTTGGGTCAAAATAGTGTGAAGGTGGTCCTGTTTGGGGCAAATTCTGCCGCTCAATTAAAAGCCATTACCGCTTCCGTCGGCTTCCTCCCAATCTCCCAAGCGCAGGTCGTCCGGATTTTCGAAGATTTCCTCAAAGAGCGGCCGGAATCACTAGGCGTTGCGTCCACTCAGGATGGCAGCCCGAGTTGAGGAAGTTACCCAAAAGATGGGTGACTCCTCGATATTGATAATTTGGATTCAAGCGAGATGAGAATTGCTTTGGTCTCGCCTACCTGTTATGGAGCGCTCTCTCCTCTGGCCGCGCATGCTTCATTAGAGATGTCATTTTTGCGAGCTTTGGTGCAACTCGGACACGAAGTGGAGCTGGTGGGTCTGAGTTTGAAGACCGAGAGATATCGCTGGCTCCGAGGGAAACCGCTGCGCGCTCTCAGGACCGTTCTCATCACCTCAGCGACCAGCCCCATGGTCAAACAACGCATTTTGGATTACAAGCCTCATTTGGTACTGGTGGTGAAAGGTAACTATCTTACTGCCAAGACACTGCGACAAATACGTGCGCGTCTGGGTGCTTTGATGTTTCAGTTTCATCCCGATGACTTTTTCAATCCGGATAATACAAGCTCATTCCTTCGACAATGTGTCTCGATCTATGACTGCATGTTTACTCCCAGAGTTTGCAATGTCAGGGAACTAAAGCAGGCGGGCGCCCGTCGGGTTGAACATTTGCCGTTCGGTTACGATCCGGAAATTCACCGGCGTGTATCGCTGGATGGGGAGGAAAAGGTCCAGTATGGGAGTGACGTCGCCTTCATTGGCGACTGGAGACAGGCTCGGCAGCAGACGCTGGAGGCGGTGGCGGCGTACCGCCTGATGATTTGGGGAAACGGATGGCGCCAAAAAGTACACTTTGGATCTCCGGTCCGAAGTCGTTTGGCTGGCAGACCGATCTATTGTCATGAGATGGCGAAAGTGATGGGCGCCAGCAAGATTTGTTTAGGACTTCTAAATGTCGAGAATAGAGATCTGTCCAGTGGGCGCTCGTATGAGATCCCTGCTTGTGGAGGGTTTCTTCTCGCGCAAAGAACCGCCGAGCATTTGCAGTTATTTGCAGAAGGACGGGAGATCGAGTGCTTTGATGAAACTGAGGAGTTGCGCGCAAAGATCGATCATTACCTGCGGCACGACAGCGAGAGGCTGAAAATAGCCGCCGCCGGGCACAAGAAGGTTTGGGAAATGCCCTGCTCCTACATTGATCGGATGAGACGTGTGCTAGAGGTGTTTGACGAGATGCGGCCGTAGCCGTTGGAGTGCTGATAAGCGAGGTTCAGAGTGTAGCCTGTTGTTTGGGTGAGTCAAGTGACGAATTCCTCCAATTCCATTCGCCGTATCGCATTTAGAAATCCTGTTGCATGGTGGCTGCGCAACAGGGTGGACTCCATGGTGGTGACTCTCCAACTTGATGAGCCCCTTGCCGGCTGCTCCATGCGAGCACTGCGCCATTTTGTACGCCAGTATCGGAAAGGTCCTATCGAGCCGGAAGTATGCCGGCAAATCAGGCGGCTGGTCTCTCCAGGCCAAGTTGCTTTGGATGTGGGTGCGTACATCGGCTTTACCTCGCTACTATTGGCCAGACAAGTCGGCGAGGACGGGCACGTGTTTGCTTTTGAGCCTTTGGATGAGAATTTGACATTGTTGACTCGGAACGTTGAATCCAATGGTCTAGGACATATTGTAACGGTGGAGCAGATGGCGCTGGCCGGCCGGGAGGGGGAGGTCGTCTTCCAAAAACCGAGAGGGCGGGTTCGGGGCCATGGAAGCATCGTTCAACCCAAGGATTCTTCTCGTTACCATGAAATTCGGATTCGAACAACATCAATCGACACCTACTGCGCCAACTTCTTGAAGGGACCCAATTTCATTAAGGTCGATGTCGAAGGGGCAGAGGCAGAAGTTGTTTTGGGAGGTCTTCATATCTTACGAACCAAACGCCCGACCGTTCTTCTTGAAGCTCACGACAGTCCCAATTTTCCCCAAAATACATCGCACCAAGCGATTCGCTTACTGACGGATTTGGGTTACCGAATGTACTGCCTGGAAGATGATCCAGAGTTAGCTACTCCCATTCAGGATCGCAACTGGCAGGGACATAAACACTGCTTGGCGCTGCCATAGTCCTTAGGGTGAGTCTGTGACCAAACGCAGTAGGTGGCTATGGGTATGCAAGCTATGTAAAAGCGGAGATTTTCAAAGATGATGGAACGAAGCTTTCACCCCAAGCGGGAGAGTCAGAATTAGCGAGTTAACGGAATTGAGTTTACAGGCGAACTATTACTTAGCGCTGAAGCGATTGGTATTTCCGGGGCTGGATATCGGGATCCGGGACCGTCTTAAGTTGGCTCGTTATTTTCGAGCTGGGGACATCCAGACCCTGGATGCTGGGTGTGGCAATGGCGCATTCAGTTTGCGCGCTTATCAGTTGGGCAATCGCGTCGTGGGGATCAGCATCGACTCGGAGGCCATCACACGAAATCGCCAGTATGCCGACTATATTGAAGTGCCACCCGAGCGTGTGCAATTTCTTGTCTGCAACATTTACGATGCGCCCCGACTCGGGCAGACCTTTGACCAGATTATCTGTTTCGAGACGCTCGAACACTTACAAAGAGACGACGAAGTCATTCGGAATTTCAGCGATATCCTGAACCCTGGGGGGCTACTGCATCTGTGTACTCCCTACCGAGGTCGTCAAGCCATGTTCGGCGACTTCGTGAGTGACACAGAAGATGGAGGCCATGTGCGCCGGGGCTACACATATGAAGAACTAGAGACCCTCGTGGTGCGGGCAGGTTTGAAGCCCCGCGTCAGAGATGCGGTCGGGGGATATGGGCAGATGCAGGCGGCCAACATACATCAGTGGGTTCAAGTACGTTTTACTACGCGATTCTCAAATACGCCGCGGCAACTTGTACATTTGGGACTCTTCTGGATGTTGCGGCCCTTGCTACTGCTGGATCGGATAATCACGTATCCGCCTGTCTCCATTTACGTCATGGCTGAGAAGGAGGCCTTGGTAAAAATGGCACGAACTCCTCATGAATGAGTTGACGCTACGTGAGGCAAATGAATTATCGTCGCGTCCAGCGGCAAAGCTGGGTTCTGCCAAGATTCTACTCATTGTTGCGGCGGTGGCTTTCCTTCTCTTTAATGTTGGCACTTTGCTTCTTTATCCTCCCGTTGAAAGTGACGAAGGATTTTATAGCAGCCATGCTTACAACTTTTCAAAGCAGGGAACGGTAGGTCTTCCTGGCATGGGCGAGTGGTATGGCGCTTCCGATAATTATGTGGCGACCGGGAGATTGTACTTGGTTGGATTGGCTCTTGCATTTCGTTTGCTTGGCGTTAGTGTCTTCTCAGCGCGGGCATTCTCACTGCTTGGAGGCGCCGTTGCGGTGTATTGGACCTACCGGTTGGGAAAGCATCTATACGGTCGGCGGGCAGGTGTCGGAGCGGCCATCATCTTGGCAAGCTCGCAACAAATGTTCTTCAGCTCCCACTATGCCAGAATGGATGTATGGCTGGCTGCAATGGTTGCCTTTGCAGCGTACCTGCTTGTGTACAGTCAATCGACACAATCCGGTACGTTGACCTTTGTCGCTGGTCTTGTGGCTGCACTGATGGTCGATATTCACTGGAACGGATTGTATCTGCTTGTCGGCTTCTGTCTCGCATGGATCATCCATAATAAAGGACAGGGACGATTCTTGCGACTCGTGTGTGCATACTCTCTTGGAATGGCAATGGGAATGGTATATTGGATTCTTGGTCATTTTCTGCCTGATCCGGCGACTGCCTGGCGTCAGTTGACTGTTGGATGGGCGGAGGTCGGCTTTATACCATGGACGGCGGGTCTGTTACAAAATGTCACCAATCAGCTCCACATGTGGAAGCAAGAATACTTTGGCATACAATTTACCGGAATCATTGGAAGTAGGGCTGGGCTCGGAACTGTTGAGCTTCTTTACACGGTGTTTGCGCTGGGCTACTCGGTCAGTCGAAGAAATAGGAATCATTGGTTCTTGCTGGTCGCGGGTTTGGGAGCCACGGTCTCGTTTGCACTGCTGTCGGTTCCGAAGGTTGTGTTTTACCGAATCGCCTGGGTGCCTCTGGTTGCTGTTTTGATCTCTAGCGCGATTATGGAGTTTGGCAAGAAATTGAGTCATCGGTTTCGATCGGTTAGTGCGTTGCTGCTAGCGTTTCTCCTGGGTGCGCCTTTGGTAGTTGCGTATCTCAGTGCTGATTTGTATTTGATTCATAAATTCAAAGGGTATTCCTATGCTTCCGAGATTGAAAGGGTCCAAGGGACGGTTTTGCCGAATTCAGTAGTCCTGGGTCCGATGAAGTGGTGGTACGGTTTTCAGGAGAGGACGTATCTAAGCACTGATTTTCCGCGAGTTGTCTTTTCGAACACTACGATCAATGATAGCCAGCCCACGAACGACGTGGCGGAACGACGTCGTCTGGCGGAATTCGTTTCTGCCCTGCGGACCCGCAACGTTCAAACATTGACAGTAATCGACTGGGCCGGACCAAGCCGGAATAATTTGCCATCTCATCAGCGAGGCTATCTGAAACTGTTTGAGGCAGGATGGTGCCAGGTTCAAGACACTTTCGATAGTTATAGTTCGCAATCGCCGAGACCCATATCGGTGTACCGGTGTATGTCAAACGACAATTGGAGTAGTCATCGCGCAGTGGAGCGAGATCCGGAGGCCTTGGTAAGGGCACGACCTCCGCATGAATGAGTTGACGCTACGTGAGGCAAATGAATTATCGTCGCGTCCAGCGGCAAGGCTGGGTTCTGCCAAGATTGTACTCTTTGTTGCGGCAGTGGTTTTTCTTCTCTTCAATGTCGGGACTCTGCTTCTTTATCCTCCCGTCGAAAGTGACGAAGGGACCTACAGCAGCCATGCTTACAACTTTCTAAAGCGGGGGTCGGTGGGTCTGCCTACGCTTGGAGATTGGTATGGCGCTTCGACCAACTATGTAGCTACAGGGAGATTGTACTTGGTCGGATTGGCTCTTGCATTTCGTTTGCTTGGCGTTAGTGTCTTTTCAGCGCGCCTATTCTCACTACTTGGAGGCGCCGTTGCAGTGTATTGGACCTACCGGTTGGGAAAGCATCTATATGGTCGGCCGGCAGGTATCGGAGCGGCCATCATCTTGGCAAGCTCGCAGCAAATGTTCTTCAGTTCCCACTATGCGAGAATGGATGTGTGGCTGGCTGCAATGGTCGCTTTAGCGGCATTCCTGTTAGTACATAGCCAAACGAAACAATCCGGTGCGTTGACCTTTGTCGCTGGTCTTGTGGCTGCGCTCATGGTCGATATTCACTGGAATGGACTGTATCTGCTCATCGGTTTCTGTCTCGCATGGGTCATCCAAAATAAAGGAAAACCGCGATTCTGGCAACTCACTTTTAAATACGCTGTTGGAGTGGTAGTGGGAATATTCTACTGGACACTGGTTCATTTCCTACCCGATCCAGCGGCTGCCTGGCGCCAGTGGACCGTTGGATTTGCGGCGGGCGGCTTTACGCCGTGGACAACGGGTCCGTTAAAAAATGTTACCAATCAACTTCATATGTGGAAAGAAGAATATTTCGGCGTGCAATTTTCTGGAATCATTGGCAGTAGGGCTGGCCTTGGAATGATTGAGCTCGCTTACACCTTGTTGGCGCTGGGCTACGCGGTCAGCCGAAGAAATAGGAGTGATCGCTTCTTGCTGCTTGCGGGCTTGGGAGCTACGCTCTCCTTTGCACTGCTGTCGGTTCAGAAGACTGTGTTTTACCGAATCGCCTGGGCGCCCCTGGTTGCTGTTTTGATCTCCACCTCGGTTGTAGAATTTGGCAAAATATTAAGTGATCGGCTGCGGCCCGCCAAGATGTTTCTGCCGACGGCCCTCCTCGGCGCGCCTTTGTTGATTGCGTATCTGACTGCGGATCTATATTTGGTTCATAAATTCAAGGGATATTCCTATGCTTCCGAGATCGGGAGGGTCCAAAGGGCTATTTTGCAGAATTCAGTAGTCCTGGGTCCAATGAAGTGGTGGTACGGTTTTCAGGAGAGTACCTATCTAGGAACTGAAGCTTCGCGAGTTATCTTTTCGAACTCTACTTTCAATGATAGCCAGCCGGCGAGCGAAGTGGCGGAACAGCGTCGTATGGCGGAATTTGTTTCTGCTTTGCGGACACGAAACGTTCAGAGATTGACAATAATCGATTGGGCGGGACCAAGCCGGAACAATTTGTCATCCCAGCAGCGGGGCTATCTGAAGCTTTTTGAGGCACAGTGGTGCCAGGTTCAAGACACTTTTGACACTTATGGTTCTCAATCACCGAGACCTGTATCCGTATATCGGTGCGTGTCAAACGACAATTGGAGAAGTCATGGCGCAGCGGAGCGAAGTCCTTGAAAATCATCATTCTGTGGAGCGGTATTGCCAGGAGAGTGATTTTCATCCGAAGCCACCGGTAGATATCGGAGGTCGACCTATCCTTTGGCATATCATGAAACTCTAAGCGCACCGCCCTTTTTGGGAACTTTGCGCCGTTCATTAGAAATATGAGCAGCGGGAGTGGTTTTTGGTGCAACCGACCGACCCTGGTGACGGGAGGCACAGGCCTACTAGGAGGCTGGTTAGTCCGATGTCTGCTAAATCAGGGCGCTGATGTAGTTTGTCTGTGCCGTGATTGGGTGCCGCAGTGTGAGTTGGTGCGGGCTCGCTTGATTGATCGTGTGAAGGTAGTGAGGGGTGATGTGCGTGATCAAGCTGTGTTGGAGAGGACGCTGGGTGAGTATGAAATCGATACTGTTATGCACTTGGCTGCGCAAACGATTGTGGGAATTGCAAACCGCAACCCAATATCGACATTTCAGAGCAATATCCAGGGAACTTGGTGTTTGCTGGAGGCATGTCGCCGCAGTCCGACAGTCAAGCAGGTGGTGATCGCCTCCTCCGATAAGGCGTACGGTGATCAGGAACGATTGCCTTATGACGAGAGCACGCCCCTGCGGGGCCAACATCCCTATGATGTGAGCAAGTCATGCGCCGACTTAATCGCCAGTGTGTATGCGCGTACATACAGTTTGCCTGTCGCGGTTACGCGCTGTGGCAATTTTTATGGCGGCGGCGATTTGAATTGGAACCGCATTGTTCCAGGCACCATTCGTTCCGTTTTGCATGGCCAACGCCCAATTATCCGGTCGGATGGAAACTCTGTGCGCGATTACTTCTACGCCGAAGACGGAGCAGCGGCCTACATGCTTCTGGCGGAACAACTCGCCGTCCGATCAGAACTACGAGGGGAGGCCTTCAACTTTTCCAACGAGCTGCAGATGACCGTGCTACAACTGGTCCAGCACATGTTGGAACTCATGGGTTCTGATCTGCAGCCAGATGTGCGTAATGAGTCTAAGAATGAAATCCGCAACCAGTACTTAAGCGCGCGTAAGGCGCGAGAGATGCTGAACTGGTCGCCGCTGTTCGATTTAAATACTGGGTTACAACGGACCATCGCATGGTATCGAGAGTTTTTTGGAACGCCTCGGAACCTATAAAGATAGTGGACACGTACTCTCATAGAGACAAAGCGTCTTATGTGCCCCCGGTTCGGATTGAGTTTTGAGGAAGAGGGAACGAGTAACCAGTTATGCTGGCAACGATTGGCATACCGCTAACTGAAAACAGACTGGCAAGGAACGGTTCATGAGGGAAAACATTCCGGTTGTCATTTTGTGCGGTGGTGTGGGTGCGCGATTGGCCGAAGAAACAGAGGTCCGTCCCAAACCCTTAGTGGAAATTGGCGGCTGCCCCATCCTATGGCACATTATGAAGCACTATTCACATCACGGTTTCAACGAGTTCATATTGGCTTTGGGATACAAGGGTGAGCAGATCAAGCGCTACTTTATCGATTTCTATGCCTTGGGCCGAGACTTTACCGTGTCACTGAAAGACGGGGAAGTTCGGACTCTTAGCCATAACGACATTGAGCCATGGAAGGTGCATCTTGTAAATACAGGTCAGGGAACGTTGACTGGTGGACGCCTGAAACAATTGGAACCTCTGGTAGCTGGCGGCACGTTCATGATGACCTATGGTGACGGTGTGGGCAATGTTGAGTTGTCGAAGCTTCTGGCCTTCCACCGTTCTCACGGTGGGTTGGTTACATTGACTGCTGTACGACCACAGGCACGTTTCGGCGCCCTGGAGTTTGAAGGGGATAGAATTTGCCAGTTCAAAGAGAAATCAACTTTGAGTGAAGGCTGGATCAACGGTGGTTTCTTTGTGATCGAGCCCCGATCACTCCAGTACATCGAAGGCGACGTCATGTGGGAGCATGCGCCGATGGAGCGTTTGGCTGCAGACGGTCAGTTGTACGGCTTCCAGCATGAAGGTTTCTGGCAATGCATGGACACTGTTCGGGATCTGAGATATTTGCAGTCACTTTGGGAAAGTGAAAATTCTCCATGGAAGACGTGGTAAAGTATCCAGATAAGAATTTTTCAAGGGACAAGAACCTTGGTAATCCCTTGGCAAGCGATTTAGGTCATGTCTTAGCTCACACCACGGGACTGTGGGAAGAACTGCGCGGGCAGCGCATTTTCATTACTGGCGGCACGGGCTTCTTCGGGTGCTGGCTGTTGGAGAGCTTCGCCTGGGCCAACGACAGGCTGGAACTTGACGCTTCTGCGCTGGTCCTGACCCGTAACCCTGATGCCTTTCGGCAAAGGGTGCCACACCTAGCCTCCCATCGAGCTGTTGAGTTTCTCACAGGGGATGTGAGGACGTTTGATTTCCCGCCAGGGAATTTCTCGCATCTGATTCACGCAGCCACAGAATCCAGCGCCAGGCTGAATGAAGAGGATCCTCTATTGATGTTCGACACGATCGTGCAGGGTACGCGCCGCACCCTGGAGTTTGCCCGGCGCTGTGGCGTCAAAAAGTTCTTGCTAACTAGCTCCGGAGCTGTGTACGGTAAGCAACCGAGCAAGTTGACGCATATCCCTGAAGATTACCAGGGTGCTCCCGACCCTGCAGCTTCCCTTTCCGCGTATGGTGAAGGCAAGCGCGCTTCTGAGCTGCTCTGTGCGCTCTATGCCAAACAATATGGCGTGGAGACCAAAATTGCCCGGTGCTTTGCGTTTGTTGGGCCCTATTTGCCGCTACACATTCACTTTGCCATCGGTAACTTCATTTATGACGCGCTACTTGAAGGACCGATCCGCGTAAATAGCGATGGCACACCGTATCGGTCCTACCTGTATGCCGCCGACCTTGTGATTTGGTTGTGGGCGATTTTGTTCACAGGGCAAACAAACCGTCCATACAATGTTGGCTCTGAGAGGGATGTGTCAATCGCAGATTTAGCACGAGCTGTGCGTAAGGCCCTCAACTGTATGTCAGAAATTCGGGTCGCGCGGCAGCCCAAAGAAGGCAAACTGGCCGAGCGGTACGTCCCTTCCACGCGGCGAGCACAGGCAGAGCTGGGCCTGAATCAAACGGTGGACCTAGCAGATGCGATCATGCGAACAGCCGCGTGGTACAGAGGGGCTAGAAAAGTGCCGATAGGGGTGAAATGTGCCAACTATATAGGACCATGAAAGTGTCTGTTCGCACCTGCCCAATTTGCGAAGCAACCGAGTGCGAGGTTCTTTGCAAGCAGACATTTGTCCTACTAGAAGGACATCCTTTATCGGATGGGTATGATGTAGTGTGCTGCGACCGTTGTCGTTTTGTCTATGCAGATACGACAATAAGCCAGTCTGACTGTGATCTCTTTTACGCAAGGTTCTCAAAGTATGAAGATAATAAGACTGCGACGGGAGGGGGCGAGTCTAGCTGGGATGCTGAGCGCCTTCAAAAGACCGCGGCCTCTATTGTGGCGAAGCTGCCAAATAAGAGTGTACGCATTCTGGATATTGGCTGCGCCAACGGTGGGTTGCTCAAAGCCTTGAAAGACTTGGGTTACAGTCGTCTGTGTGGTTTAGACCCATCGCCTGTTTGTGTTGAGAACACTCAAAGATTTGGCATTGAGGCCTACCCAGGTTCTTTACTCTCCATAGCCGACAGGCTAGGGCAATTTGACTGTGTTATTCTTTCTCATGTACTGGAGCATGTACAAAGTGTGAAATCCGCCGTCTATGGAGTCGCTAAACTCACTCGTCCTGGTGGAATGGTATACGTGGAGGTCCCTGATGCTTCACGTTATGCGGATTTCGTAACGGCGCCATTTCAGGATTTCAACACTGAGCACATCAATCATTTCTCGCTACAATGTTTGGCGAATCTGGCGCAATCGTGCGGATGGACAGTCCTATCGCAAGGGCAGAAGATCATCTATTCAGCCATCAATATGCCGTATCCCGCAATTTATTCTTTCTGGGCACACAACCCGTCTTCGGCTAGTGACTTGCAGTTTGTAAAAGATGAGGAACTGTGCGGAAGGATCAAGATGTATATTGCGCAATCGCAGATAGAGATGGAGGCCATAGAGATACGTTTGGTGCACGCTCTTCAGCGGACGCCGGAAGTGATCGTCTGGGGAACTGGCCAGCTTGCGATGAAGTTGCTGGCCGAGACATCGCTCCGGCTGGCAAAAATCGTGGCGTTTGTCGATGGGAATCCAATTAATCAGGGTAAGAGGCTTCAGGGCATTCCTATTTTGGCTCCAGCGCAGGCAAAAGGGATGCAATTCCCGATTGTCGTCACTTCCATCCTCCATCAAGACGCGATAGTGGACGTGATCCGTAATCAACTGGATTTGCCTAACGACATGATTCTCCTTCGATGAAGGTGAGGACGCTCTGTGACGACAAGCGACGGTCGATCATTCAGGTATTGGATTTTGTTGAGCAAGGTAATTGTCTCCTCCCATGGAGGCAACTGAAGTTCTGGAGCAAGTTTGCTGAGTGTCTAAATCGGCCCGTAATACGGAAGAATGATAAAGCTGTCTGACTATATTGCCAAGCGGTTGGCGGATTTTGGCGTGCGTCACATTTTTATGGTCGCAGGCGGCGCCGCAATGCACTTGAACGACTCGTTCGGGAAGCAGGAACGTCTCCAGGTCATCTGTAACCACCACGAGCAGGCGTGTGCGATGGCCGCCGAGGGCTATGCCCGCGTGGCTGGGAAAATTGGCGTAATCAACGTGACCTCCGGGCCAGGAGGCATTAACGCCCTGAATGGCGTGTTTGGGGCTTGGACAGACTCTATACCCATGCTGGTTATCTCCGGGGAAGTCAAGAAGGAAACCTGCAAGGCTTTGCGCGATCTACGTGGTCTCCGTCAACTAGGTGACCAGGAAGTAGAGATTATCCCCATGGTCAAGGGGATCACCAAGTATGCCGTGCTCGTGGAGGAGTTCACAAAGACTACGCAACTTTGATTCGCGCTTTTAAGCACGTTGTCTCGACTCAGTCAATCAACTACCGACTTGTGATTGCTGGCCCCGTGGCTGAACCTCCGTACCATCGAAGTCTGGAATTGTTGCTGCGACAGGAGGGCATCGTTGATCGAGTCACTTTTTGGGGTGAACTGCCGTATAGCGCCATGCCGGGCTTGTATCGCAGTGCTGAGCTATTCGTGTTACCTTCATTGGTGGAAACCTTTGGCCATCCGCTTGTGGAAGCGATGGCCTCCGGTTTGCCCGTGATTACCACTGACCTCCCCGCAAGCCGCGAGATCTGTGGTGATGCCGCGCTGTATTTTCGGCCAGGGGATGAAGCAGAATTGGTTGACAAAATTCATCTGGTGCTCAAGGATACTGAAACGCGCGACGCGCCGCGTGCGGCTGGATTGGGACGAGCTTTAGTGCGTATTCCGGGCAAGTTGTCCACTGATTCCGGGGAAGTTGTCCACTGATTCCAATCGAAGTCGTCCACCCATTCCGACGCAAGTTGTCCAGTGATTCCGACGCGAAGTTGTCCACTTTTTGGGGCTGCCCGGAATGGTGGACAACTTCCCCGGAATACGCATCATTCAAGCGACGAAGACCTGGCTAATCCCTTGGCAAGCGATTTAGATCATGTCTTGGCTCACACTACGGGACTGTGGGAAGAACTGCGCGGGCAGCGCATTTTCATTACGGGTGGTACCGGGTTCATCGGGCTCTGGCTTTTGGAAAGCTTTACTTGGGCAAACGACAAGCTTGGGTTAAACTCCTCTGCATTGGTCCTCACGCGCAATCCTGATGGTTTCCGACATAAGGCTCCACATCTTGCATCTCGTTCGCCCATTCAGTTTTATGTCGGTGATGTCCGGTCTTTCGAATTCCCGGGAGGAACTTTTTCACACATCATTCACGCTGCCACAGAAGCCAGCGCCAAACTCAACAACGAAAATCCCCTACTGATGTTTGACACTATTGCGGAGGGAACTCGCGGTACCCTTGATTTTTCTCTGCGCTGCGGCGCAGAAAAATTCTTGTTGACCAGTTCCGGTGCTGTGTACGGCAGGCAGCCGTCCGCGGTCGTGTCCCGAATTTGATGGAAATTGAATGACAGGTGCTCCACGATTGGGTTTGCGAAAACTTCAATCAGTAAAAAGGGGCACCCATGAAGAACAAGCGTAAGAGTTACCGGCCGTTAGATCAAGCCCAATTAGAGGCGGTGTTTTCTCTCGGTCCCGAGCAGGTGCTGGAGATGAGTCTGATGGAGCTTTCTGGCCGTGGCGGAGAGATTCTTCTCAAGCAGGCCATCGCGACAGAAATCAGCGGCTATTTGGGAAGGGATTATTACCGGCATTCCGATTGGGCGAGCAAGGCGGGGTACCGAAACGGAGCACGCCCGACGGAAGTGGAGATGGGCAATGGAGTGATGCGCTACGAGCGACCGTTACTGACGGGGGCGGAAGATTTTCATTCCAAATTCCATGTAAGGAGATGCCGCAAGCCGCAAGAGTTTCGCCAAGCCGTGCAGGACCTGTTTGTCGAAGGGGTGTCCACGCGCAAAGTGAAGCGGGCGCTTAAGAGCCTGGTGGGAGAAAAGACCAAGCTGGGCCGAAGCACCGTTAGCCGGATCACGAAAGCGCTACGCCAGGAGTAGCGGTGTGTAAAACACAAAGTGGATAACGTGCTGGCGGCTGTTCCCAAAGAAAGACACGATGAAGTGCGCGCCGATCTGAATCTGATCTTTTATGGTGCCACTTCCCTGGAACAAGCCAAAGCTCATTTAGAAACTTTCCGAAAACAGTACAGCAAGATTTATCCTACGGCGGTGGAGTGCTTGATGCGCGACATTGATCAGGTGCTCATGTTCTATCTGTTGCCGGCGTTTCACTGGAAGCGGATCCGCACTTCCAATTGCCTGGAGCGAATGAATCAAGAGATCAAAAGAAGACTGCGGGTGATCGGGAGGCACCCGAGCGAGGAAGGATGTTTGGCGCTCGTCTACAAGATCACGCAAAACTACTCGGACAGGCGCAAATTCAAGGTCGATGATCTCACCAACAAATTGTGGACACGCTTGAGAGAGGAAAAAGAGTCTATGTTGCGGCAAGTAAAAATCGAGGGGAAGGCTGCTTAACCCAAATGTGTCAAACCCAGCAGCAGAGCGCCTTTCAGACAATCTCCACTAACCACGGGACACTACCGCCGTCCGAAATGACTCACGTACCTGAAGACTACCTGGGTGCGCCAGATCCCATGGATTTTCGCTCGGCTTACGGCGAACGGAAACGGGCTGCCGAATTATTGTGTGTCCTCTATGCAAAAGAGTCTGGATTACAAGCCAAGATTGCCCGTTATTTTGCTTTCGTCGGACCGTACTTACCTCTGGATGTCCATTTTGCCGTAGGGAATTTTATCCGTGATGGTATCTGTGCTGGGCCAGTCGAAATGAACGGCGATGCAAGGCCCTATCGCTCATACCTATACGCAGCGGATCTAGCCATCTGGCTGTGGACCATTCTGTTTCGTGGCAATTCCTGTCGCCCGTACAATGTTGGCTCAGAAGAAGATATTACCATCAGTGCTCTAGCGAGGACCGTAGCGGGAGTCTTTGAGCCGAAAGTCGACGTTCACCGAGCAAAGCCCGCTCTCACAGGCAAGCCAGCCGAACGCTATGTTCCCCTGACACAAAAAGCGGCTTCTGAGCTGGAGCTACAGCAGCGAATTGCCTTACAAGAGGCGATTAGAAGAACAATTCAATGGTATTCTCGAGCTTCCACCAAGTGAAGCCGGGTAGTTCTGACTGGGAAATTTTGGACCCTTAGGGAAAATGGCCAAGTTTATGAAGGTCAAAGTTAGCCAATACATCGCCAACAGGTTGGTGCAGGCAGGCATTCGTCACGTATTCATGGTCACGGGCGGCGTCGCCATGCACCTGAACGATTCTCTGGGAAAGCACCCCGGACTTGAGTATGTCTGCAACCACCACGAACAGGCGTGCGCCATTGCCGCAGAGAGCTACGCGCGGCTGACGAGCCGGATGGCGGCCGTTTGTGTGACCAGCGGACCCGGCGGAACGAACGCTCTGACAGGAGTCCTGGGAGCGTGGTTTGACTCCGTTCCCATGATCGTGATTTCTGGCCAGGTGCGCTACGACACGACGGTGCGCAGTACCGGGATCGATCTGCGGCAGCTCGGCGACCAGGAATTCGACATCGTCAAATCGATTGCCAATATGACCAAGTACGCCGTCATGGTGACCGATCCGGCGGAAATACGCTACCACCTGGATCGCGCCCTTTATCTGGCCACCCACGGCCGTCCGGGCCCTTCCTGGATCGATGTTCCGGTGAATGTCCAGGGGGCGATGGTGGAGGAGAACGAAATGCTCGCCTACGATGCCGCCGAAGACGCCGGCCATCTGCCGCTCCCGGTCAGCCGCCGGACAGTCGACGAGGTCCTTGAGCGGATCCGCCGAGCCCGCCGGCCGGTCCTGCTGGCCGGTTCCGGCATCCGCTCTTCCTGCGCGCACAAAGACTTTCTGAAGCTGATCGACCTTTTGAACGTCCCAGTCGTCACCGCCTGGAATGCTCACGACTGCCTGCACGACGATCACCCGCTCTATTTCGGCCGGCCCGGTTCGATCGGAGAGCGCGCGGGCAATTTCATCGTCCAGAATTCTGATCTGCTCCTGGTGCTGGGATGCCGCCTTAACATCCGCCAGATCAGCTACAACTGGAAGGCCTTCGCCCGGTCAGCTTTCAAGATCGTCATCGACATCGACTCGGCCGAGCTCAAGAAGCCGACCGTCCAGATCGATCTGCCCATCCACGCCGACGTGGCCGATTTCATCCGCGCTAGCCTTGACCGGTTGTGCGGGAAGAGCCTGCCGCCCGGGCGCGAATGGCTAGACTGGTGCCGCGAGCGGCAGAAACGTTATCCGGTCGTGATGAAGGAATATTGGGATCGCGAAGACCTAGTCAATCCCTACTGCTTTGTGGAGGTGTTGTCGCAACACCTCCCAGAGGGGCAGATTACCGTGACGGGAGACGGAACGGCCTGCGTTTGCACATTTCAGGGCGCGCGCATTAAGCCTGGACAGCGCCTCTATACCAACTCCGGGTGCGCCGCCATGGGTTATGACCTGCCAGCTGCCATCGGCTCCTGTATCGCCGCGGGAAGGCAAAAGGTGGTGTGTTTGGCCGGAGACGGAAGTCTTCAGTTCAACATTCAGGAATTGCAAACGGTCGTGCATTACCGGCTGCCTTTGAAAATTTTCGTCCTGAATAACGACGGTTATCATTCCATTCGGCAGACGCAGCAGAACTTTTTCGGCACGCCGTATGTGGGCTGCGATGTGCGCAGCGGCATCAGCTTTCCTGATATGCAGCGCATTGCGGGCGCCTACGGCATTCCCTTCAACCGGTGCCGCAAACACGAGGAGCTCGACAACCGGATTGCCGAAGCTCTGGAGGGAGACTCCCCTTTCATCTGCGAAGTTATGCTTACCCCAGACCAGCCGTTTGCGCCGAAACTCTCATCGCGGCGCCTGCCCGACGGCAGAATCGTTTCAAAACCGCTCGAGGACCTCTATCCCTTCTTGAGCCGGGAGGAATTCCGCGAAAACATGGTCATTCCACCCTTGGCTGAAGCTGAATAGGAGCCTTTGCGAGGCACTTGCGGATTATGAACAAAGGGGACAACAACCTTGACCGTATCGGAAGCTCGATCGTCTTCTGAAAAACCCTCGAGAGGGACTGCCCGAGGAGATTTTCCTCTTTGTGAGCCGCGTGACGCCGATGGTCCAGCACAGATCTGTTGATAAAAGACGCATCCGGAAAAACCCTTCTGACGTGGAGAGATGACGGCTTTTATAGCGCCGGCTGGCACATCCGTGGGGGGATCGTGAGATTCAAAGAAAAAATTGAGGAGCGAATCGTCCGGGTGGTATGCTCCGAACTGGGGGCTCAAGTGCAATTCGACCCAGTTCCTCTGGCGATCACCGAATTGATCCACCCGAAAAGAAGTGTGCGCGGTCATTTTATTTCTCTGCCGTTCCGATGCTGCCTGGCCACTGCGCCTGACGGAGCCATTCGCTACCGGGGCGGCCGAGGGCCGGCTTTTGGAAATGGCATGAAAGTTGTCCAAAAAACCTGATCAGTGTGCACGAAATCTACAGGGATTACATCTATGCAAATCTTGACGTGCGCCTGAGAGGGAAGTGAGAAGACTGTCAAGAATGGAAGGACAGGCTTCAATGAAGGACCGGCCGGGTGCGGTCCTGCCTTATAGTTAACATACCGATGAAAAATAGGGGGAAGCAATGAACTTACTCGAAAAGAGAATGGTCGACACGCTCAAGGATTTAAAAGAGAACCACAGTGTGGTGGGTGTGAAGGCCGAGTTTGAAGCGGAAGGGACACGGCTGGAAGAGATGCTGCGGCTCAAGGAGGTCTGCATGAGAGCGGACCTGGGCCTGACGATTAAGATCGGCGGCTGCGAGGCCATTCGAGATATGTATGAATGTCGGGTCATCGGGATAGAGAGAGTTGTCGCCCCTATGGTCGAGAGCGCGTACGCATTGAAAAAATTTCTCGCCGCAACCCACTTGGCTTTCCCGGAAGACGAGCGCAAGGACATCTCGTTCGCAGTGAACATTGAGACAATTTCCGCCTGCCGCGCGTTTGAAGAGATGCTGGCTCTCAACCAAATTGCTTCGCTGGATGGAATCGTCATGGGGCGAGTCGACCTTACGGGTTCGATTAAGCTGGGGAGGGATGACATCAATAGTCCCCAGGTTTTTGAGATCACCAAAGAGCTCTTCTCGAAGGCTAAGATTCGATCCATGGAGACCGCCATCGGTGGTGGCGTTTCGGCCCATTCACTCCCATTCTTTCGAGACCTCGGCCCCGCCTTGCTGGACAGGTATGAGACCCGGAAAGTGATTTTCAGTTGTCCCGGGGCACTGGTTGGCAACGCAGCAGGAGCGATCTTAAAAGCTGTGGGCTTTGAACTCCTCTGGCTCAAAAATAAGCGGGACTTCTACCGATTGATCGCGGCCGAGGATGAGCAGCGCATCGCCATGCTGGAGTCGCGTTATTCAGGGGCGATTGCCAAGGCTGGCGGCGCGTACGCGTGAGCGGCGGCCTGCAACTGGCGATAAGCGCCAAACTTATCTCGATAGTCCTCAACCAGCGTGGCCCGGGTTTTAGCTGAAGTGATACTGGATCCCTCTCAGACGTTTGAGCCAAGATTGAGTTCGAAAGTGTTGCCAGATGGCAGTATGGTTAGGGCACGGCTGGAGGACATGTTCCCATTTTTGGATAGTCAGGAATTACTGAATAACCTGCGGATTCCGCCGAAGGAATCTTGATCTCTTTGAATACCTTAGTATTCGACTTGGATGGAACGCTGGTAGACTCGTCGGCCGGGATCGAGTATGCTGGCCAGGTTGCAGTCAGAATTCTTTGGCCGGGCCGAGAATTGCCAAGTTTCCGCCAACGGATTGGGCCACCGATCCGTGACACGTTTCAGCAGCTCCTACCAGATGCAACCCCCGAGGAGTTGAATCAGCTTGAGCTTCATTTTCGGGTCACCTACGACAACAAGGGCTGGCGAAAGTCGGTGGCATATCCTGGGGTTGGCCCTTCCTTACGCCGGCTGTGTGAACTGGGCCAGCAGTGTTTCGTCGTCACGAACAAGCCGACATGTCCTGCCCGGCGAATTTTGGAATGGCTAGAACTGATGGCTTATTTTAAAGAGGTAGTTTCTCCCGATTCGAAGATTCCCCCGTTCTCGTCGAAGGCCGATATGACCGCTTATGTGCTGGCAAAATATGGCCTGGATGCGAGACAGACTTTGTTTGTGGGGGACTCGGCGGACGACGCTCGCGCCGCCCAAAGCTGTGGGCTGCAATTTGCCGCCGCCGCTTATGGCTATGGTTGCGCCTATACTCACGATCTACCGAAGGATTATGTCCTCTCCGAGATTGCTGCACTTGTCCCAATCGTTAGTCGATTGGTTTCTATCTGACCTGCTGATGCTTTTCCTCTTTGTCAAAACTAGAGGACTTGTAAAGTGCCAAGGAAGCTTGTGCTGAAGTCGGCTGCAATCAGACCGGCTCTACTGGCTCTTTGCTTGAGGGAATGACGAAACGAAGGAATTGGGGTTCATGTTAGAAGCTACAGAGGCTGGCTGGCTTCCACACGTCGAATTACGTGCTGAACTCGAAGCGCTCTTAAGCGAAGATGTGGTTGCGGCGATAAAACGCGAACAATCCCTGTTCGACACGCTTACGTCCCCTTTGAACGAATCATTGGTTTTATTTGGCGCCGGTGGACTGGGTCGAAAGACGCTCGCCGGTCTGCGTCAACTAGGCCGAGAACCCTTGGCATTCGTCGATAATGACCCTAACCTTTGGAGTCGTGCCGTCGACGGCTTGGCAGTGCTTAGTCCGCAAGCCGCAGCCGGGAGGTTTGGTAGTTCCGCGGCATTTATAGTTACGATCTGGCGAGCGGAGGGGGGACATCGTTTCGCTCATACAAGACAGCAGTTGCATGATTTGAATTGTGCGAAAGTCGTATCGTTTGCCTGCTTGTTCTGGAAGTATCCTGACATCTTTTTACCTTACTATGCGGTTGACCTGCCCCATAAATTCTATGCTCAGTCCAATGACATTGGACATGCTTTCGCAGTGTGGGCAGACGATGATTCACGCCGAGAATATATTGCCCAGTTGCGTTGGAGATTTTGGCTCGACTTCGATGGCTTACGATCTCCTGTGGGACACCCCCAGTATTTTCCCGATGATCTGTTCCATTTGTCAGCAGATGAGGTCTTTGTGGACTGCGGGGCGTATGATGGCGACACGATACGTCACCTTTTACTGCGTCAGCCTTCATTCAGGGGCAAGATTTTTTGCTTCGAGCCCGATCCAAGAAATTTCCAAAAGCTGGAGCGTTACATTAGAACTCTCAAAAAGAGTTTGCGCGATCGGATCACGCTGTGGCCGGCGGCGGTTGGAATGCGTCACGAAACCGTACGGTTTAAGGGAACCGCCACTGCAGCTTCGGGCGTTAGTCCGACTGGTGACCTCAAGGTAAGTTTTCTCCCTTTGGATGAGGTCATAGGCGACTTTCGACCGACCTTTATCAAGATGGATATCGAAGGGGTGGAACTGGAGGCACTCATGGGCGCCCGCAATACAATCGATCAGACGCTCCCAATCCTGGCTATCTGCGTATACCATCAGCTCGATCACCTATGGCGTATTCCACTTTTTATGCAGTCAGTTTCCAATCAATATCGCTTTTATCTGCGCCCTCATAACGAAGAAGGATGGGAGCTGGTTTGCTATGCGGTCCCAGAAGGTCGCCTAAAGGGTGTTTCGAGGAAGGCGATAAGCTGTGGAAAACGCACTGATCGACGAGTAGTCAGATGAAGGTTCCACGGCCTGGCATCATGATCCCAAGGCATAACTTTGTAGACATGTTGGAGATGATCTGAGTGGAAAATCTGTTATGAGCGCCAAACTTATCTCGATCGTTATTCCCTGCTACAACGAGGAATCGAACATCAGGCCTATTTATGAGGCAGTCACTAAAGTTTTAGAGACGGTGACCTATGATCGAGAAATCATCTTCGTCGATAACGGCAGCCAGGACAGATCGGCAAAGGAGATGGGCGCCCTAGTGGAGCGGGATTCCAAGGTGAAAGCTCTTTTGTTGTCTCGTAACTTCGGGCCAGAGTCATCGGGCTTGGCTGGCTTGCAGCATGCAAGGGGAGACGCTGTGATTGTTGTTGCCGCCGATTTACAAGATCCACCGGAACTTATCCCGGAGTTCGTGAAGAAATGGGAGGAGGGATACGACATAGTCTTGGGGCAGATGATTTCCAGTAATGAAGGCAGGGTTATGAGGCGTATAAGAAGAGCGTTCTATGGAATTCTCAAGAACACCGCCTACATTGATATTCCAAGTAGCGTGACGGGCTTTGGGCTGATAGATAGGCGAGTGAACCAGGTAATCAATGATATGCCGGAGCGAAGCCGGTTTTACCGGGGGCTGGTGGCCTGGGCAGGTTTTCGGAGATGCTTGATCCCCTATAAACGGAGAGAACGTAAATTCGGCAGATCAAGTTATAATTTGCTAAGCTATCTCAGGCATGCCGAAATGGGCCTCTTTTCCTTTACGACGGTGCCGTTAGAGCTGCTCACGTACCTGGGCTTACTGCTTGTGGTTCTATCTGGAGTTGCGATTGCCACGTATGTGTCGTTATTTCTTCTATTCGGTAATCCAATCAAGGGCTCAGCGACTCTGTTTCTTGGCATAATGTTTTTCGGTGGGATTCAGGTGCTAGCAATCAGCATTGTGGGCAAGTACATTGCCATCATCTGTGATGAGACGAAACAGCGGCCACACTACATCATTAAAGAAGTAGTGTCCCGTGATCCGTGAGCTGACTTCGCCTAGGGCGCACAGGTGGCAGTTGTCGAAGTTCGTGTTTGTCGGAGTGTTGAATACCGTTGTGGGATATGGATTGTTTGTCTTACTGGTGCTGCTTGACATTCATTATTTGGTAGCGTCACTCGTGGCACAGGGGATCGCTGTGACTCACAGTTACCTTTGGAATAAGTATTTCACATTTGGCAAAGTCGCGGGGGGCGTGAGGGAGTTGGTACGTTTCATCGGTGTTTATACCGCGCAGTACGTACTGACGCTCAGCCTATTGATTGTGTTGGTGGAGTATGGGGGAGTGAGGCCAATTATGGCGCAGGGCGTGATTTTGGGTGTAACCACTGTTTTTGCGTTTGTGGCGCACAAATATTGGACGTTTAGGGCGGTAGTGTAGCAGTATGCGTCAGAAGGAATCACGATCGCTCCGAGTGCCATATGGACTGTCCGTGCACGGCTCGGAAGAAATTAGCGCGGTTGTGAAGGTTTTGCGTGGAAATACGGCGGTTGGCCCAAAGATGCGGGAGTTTGAAAGGCGGATTGCAAAGCTTTTTGGCAAAAGGCACGGGGTGATGGTTAATTCCGGCTCTTCCGCCAATCTCCTGGCTTTGGAGCTTCTGAGTCTCCCTACTGGTTCAGAAATCATAACTCCACTTCTCACGTTTGCGACTACCGTTGCGCCGATTGTGCAAAAGGGGCTGATTCCGGTTTTTGTGGATGTGGGACTTGAAACTTATGTGGTTGATCCGGACGAGGTAGAACGCCGCATTACTGGGCGGACAAGAGCATTGATGATACCGTCGCTTTTGGGAAACGTTCCCGATATGAGGCGGCTGCGTGATGTGGCACGTAGACACAAAGTCCATTTTATAGAGGATTCGTGCGATACCCTTGGTGCAACGTATGAGAGTCGTCCTACTGGCAGTTACTCGGAGATTTCGACAACGAGTTTTTACGGCTCCCACATAATCAATGGAGCGGGTGGAGGTGGATTAATTTGTGTCAATAATCGACACTGGGCCAAGCGCCTGTTGGTTCTACGGGGATGGGGCAGGCAGTCCTCGCTATTTGGTGAGAAGGGAGAATCTGAGGACATCAAAAATCGGTTCCGCTTCAGAGTAGACGGTGCGCCCTATGACGCCAAATTCATCTTTAGTGAGATTGGGTATAATTTTTTACCGTTAGAAGTGTCTGCTGCTTTTGCCTTAGTGCAACTGAAAAAGCTGCGGAGATTTATCGCTCGCCGCAAACAGTGCTTTGCCCGGTTGATGAAGTTTTTCAGTTCCTATAGCGACTTTTTTATCCTCCCCAAACAGACGCCGGCTTGCAGGACTGTCTGGCTGGCCTTTCCGCTCATAATAAGGAAAGAAGCACCGTTTTCACGCTTGGAGATTGTAACTTTTTTGGAGAAGAGAAACATTCAAACGCGGCCCGTGTTTACGGGAAATATTCTCAAGCAGCCTGGGTTTAAGAATATACCGAGAAAAATAAGCGGCGAATATCCGAACACGGATTTCATCATGCGCAATGCGTTCGTTGTAGGCTGTCATCAAGGACTGTCCGAGCAGCAGACTGGGTATCTGGAACAGCAGTTTGCTGGATTTTTGAAAAGATTCAGATAAGCGCTTGGGGGTAAGGCAGTGAAAGGTGCTGGCAACGGGTATCTCCAAAGATCAAAATTATGCAGGAGCGGCGTCTTCAGGCGTTGGGGCTCGGTTAGATTGAAGGGAGTCGAACAGTGGCGACATCAGATCTAACAGTAGTCCGCATCCGACGCAAGCAATGGAATGGAATTACTTTGGGGCTCGCATCAGTGGCTTTTGGTGTCTAGCGCCATTCTATTGATGTTCTACTTAGAGGATGTGGTAGTGGCTGGGAAAGTGGAAACCTGCCTCAACGGCAGGCAGCTTCCCACTTTCCCACAGGCCCTACTGCGAGTAGGTTTATTCATGGGGGACTGGAATCAAAATCTTCAATACACGTTATCGAAAGCAGGGGACATTTCTATTTAACGCTAACAAGGACACGACATCCCTGGAGCTTGACAATCAACTGCGCCTGTGGCAGCTTGGTCTGCAACACGCGCGGTGAATCTAAGTAAGGGAGGGAGGTAGCGCCGTGAGAATTCTTCTAGTAGATCCCCCAATGCAGTCGATTATGCTGGCAAGAGCTGACTGGTTTCCGATGGGATTGGCTTATCTTGCCGGGAGCGCGCTGAGGGAAAACCATGAAGTGATCGTTTACAATGGGGAGCACGATCCAAAGCTGGATTACGTCAATCTGACAACGTACTCGTCAAACTACTATCGGTACTTGGACGCGCTTTCCGATCCCGGCCATGCGGCATGGAAAAGAATAGCAACGTTGATGGCTGATTTTAGGCCCGACCTGCTTGGGATTACGTCCTTCACTGTAAAAATTCCCTCCGCGAAAAGAATCGCCGCTCTCGGCAAAGATTACAATCCCAGGATGCCCGTCGTCTTGGGGGGTCAACATGCGACGATTATGACGGAGGAAGTCCTTTCTGATCCCAATATTGACTTTGTCGTCAGGGGGGAAGGTGAACAAACTTTTATTGAGTTGCTGAGGCAGATGGAAGGAGAAAAGGATTGGACGAAAATAGACGGTCTTTCCTATAAGGACCATGGCCGCGTGGTTCATAACAAGCCAAGAGCGCTTTTGACGGAACTTGACTCATTTGCGATGCCTGCACGACAGTGCCTCTTTGAGGTTGATAAGTACGAATCTCAGGCTCTGGGAAAGCTTTTTGCTTCGCGTGGTTGTCCTTATCAATGCACCTACTGTGGAACTCAAAACGTTTGGACATACAAACTGAGGCATCATTCGGCGGAACGGGTGATGGAGGAAATCCGGAAAGTGAAAAAAGAGTTTGGGACGACGTACTTCACGTTTTTTGATGACGTATTTGGGATTGATAGGCGGAAGGCCCTTGAGCTGACGCGAAAAATGGCAGAGGCGAAGCTGAATATTTCTTGGGATTGCCTAACGAGAGCAAATTTGGTGTCGGCCGAATTGCTGAGTGCGATGAAGGCGGCAGGCTGTACCAAGATCGATATGGGAGTGGAGTCTGGCAGTGAGAAGGTTTTAAAAGATACGAAAAAGGGTGTGACGAAGGATCAAATTAGAGTAGGAGCTGCGCTGGTAAAGAAGCATAAAATTCTGTTGTATATGTTTTTCATGACCGGTTTACCGACGGAGACTGAGGAAGACGCAAAGCAAACCCGGGAATTTCTAAAGGAATTGAAACCAGATTGGGCAGGGATCAGCATTTTTACGCCCATACCCGGTACGGAGCTTTATAAAGAGCTGCGCGCCAAAGGCCATATTCCGGATCAGCCGGATTATGCAAGGTTCTCACATCAGAGTCCCCACTCCAATTTTGCGTTTAGCATGTTGAACAGAGAAGCTTTTCCGGCACTGGCGAAGGAGACGATCGAGTACATTCAGGCATACAACGGTAGTTATAGGAATCTTTTCAGGAGAGGGTTGTCGAGGGGATATCATCGCAATCCAAGACTTCTCTTATCTGACATTAGGAAGGTTGCCACCTGGAAGGGATTTTTACAGGCGTCCCATCAGGGATCGCACTCACGTTTTTATACCAAACCAATGCTGGAGCGGGAATAGGCAGATTCGGTAATGTCCTCGGCACGTCTGCACGAGAATGATAGAAATCGCAGAAGGGTGTCTCGCCTATTTTATCAAGTCAATGCGGACAGGCATTAGCCTGCTGGTTCTTTATCGTTCAACACTGATTTCCCTGCAATCCGTGAGCTGAACCGTGGCGACATCAGATCTGCAGCTAGGCCGGATTCGACGCAACCAGTGGAACGCGATTACTCTGGCGCTCACATTGGCTCTGTTGGTGTCCAGCGCCATCCTGCTGGTGTTTTACTTTGAGGACGTCATCGTTCCCGAGGCGAGGTTGGCGAACGGTTTAGTTATGGTTCTGGGAGGCTGTTGTGTTTTACCTTGGTGGATGGCCAAACGGCGGTCGACGGGCTGGACTGAGTTGATCGTGCTCTTCAGTGCATGGTATGGGCTAACGTATGCAGTCAAAGCGTTCGTGGTTCTCTGGCGGCCATTCTCCTTGGATCTTGGGATTCCATTTCTGTACAGGTATAACCCGTACGACTCGGTCAGTGTGGCGGTTGCTGTCTCATTGGTAGGCCTGCTGGGAACTCTGGCCGGATACTATATGCCAATCGGGAAGTGGATCGCAGGGAGATCGCCCATTCTAAGGATGAAGTGGCAATGTCGTAACTATTGGCTGATATTTGTTTTCTTGATAGCCGGATTGGGCTCCTTGGCGGGCATTTATGTGACAGATGTCCTGCTTGCCTCCTTGCCCGCGTCTCTGACGCTCTCCATGGATTTCATTTTGAGGGTATGCCTCATCTTTGTGGCTATTTCCGTCTTTTTCAGTTGGAAGCTGGCTTTTCAGTGTGAGCGGCGAAGAGATCGAACCTTCCTATACGTCGTCTCCCTCCTGCTTACTGCAATGGCGTTTTCCTTTGCACTTTTGCAGCCGGGAAAGGCGGCCTTTCTTCAGATTATCCTTGCCGTTGGTCTGGCCCGATACTATTCCCGCTTGGCAATTCGCATAAGTCATGCGCTATCAGCCGTGGTGATCATGGCTTTCCTGGTTTTCCCTCTGGTTGCGGCGCTCCGCGCTACCGGCGGATCCGATGCAATCGAGCGAGCCAGCGGCGCGCTTTCTCGCTTGTTATCGTTATCCTGGGAAGAGTATTGGACTGCATCTTTTGTCCAGTTTGCGCAGAGGATGGATTCCTTTAACTCGCTGAGCGCCATTACGGAAGTGTACCCACGCATCCAGCCCTTCCTGAATGGCCAGGGAATTCTGCGGCAGTTTGCGGATGGTTTTCTTCCCCGCTTCGTATGGACGTCGAAGCCGATTACGGACGAATCGGCGCAGATGAATATGTTTGTAGGGGGTGATGGATCAAGCGCTAGCGCCGTGACACTGGTGGGTGACCTATACCGGAACTTTGGTGTATGGGGAGTTTTCTCAGGGATGATGTTCATCGGCGTCACACTGCGGTGGGTATATCAGTGGTGTATGCGCATGATTTCCGCAGGCAATGACATAGGCTATGTTCTGTACTTGGGAATGTTAACGGTGCTGATTAGTGGCGAGAATACTTTTGCTGGTTTCTATTTGGTCCTACCGAGGATGTTGCTGATACTCCTGGGGGCTTCTTTACTACTGGTCCTTTTATTTCAGTCATCGCAGTCTTCGGGGCAGAGAGCGCAATGAGCACATGTTAAATTTTCAGGCAGCATCCACCGGAACTTGTCAGGCAAATGGCGCAATTGTGGCTTCAGGGCAACGAAGTCATTTACACCGTGAAAAAGGGAGCCAAGGCATTTTCGCCCATTCGCTGATTTGCCATGTGGTGCGCATATTCGATCATCCGTCGCACGACGGGACTACAAATCGCGTTTGGGCAATCAGATTTTCGTCTGCTGGATCGGGCGGTCGTAGATGTAATCAGCAAAATGCCGGAACAACGGAAATTCTTCCGCGGTTTGGCGTTGAGGCAAGAAGAGAGCCATCATCGCCGTCGCTCATAGTCTTTTGATAGTGATCTACGCCATCCTCAAGCAGAACGGCACCTACGTCTCTAGCCTCGAATTAGAGGCGACGCCGGGAGGTGTAGCCCCTGACGAATAGATTGTTGGTCGTCACACCTGGTGTCGCGCTGCAGTGTCTAGCAGAATGGTCCCGTTGGGTGTCACATCTATGTTCATAAAATTTTGGATCCGAGAACCGAACGTATTCGGCGAAGGCAACGGTCCACTGCGCAGGATACTGGTCGCTCATGGCTGAGATTTCGGAGTCGGCGAAGAAGCCGGTGGACGTCACGTCTCTTAAGGAGTGGACGCTGCGAGCGATGAGGCAAGATGGAATACTCCCCAAGAAAGCGGAAATCGTAAGTTTCTGGCACAGACGGGAGGAGTACGGCTATCCAACGCCATTTCTCGGTAGGGATGAGGCGCTGAAATCTGTGTTGCCAGAGTTAGAGCGACACCGCGTTTACTCAAGGGGACGGTTTGGGGCATGGAAGTATGAGGTGTCAAATCAGGATCACAGTTGCATGCAGGGAGTAGAGGTGGTGGATAAACTGTTGAAGGGGGAGCTGGAAGTGACGTGGGCGCGTGCTCGTTCAGTTAACTCTGGGGTGCTCGTTGGACGCAGATAAAGGAATCTATGGGCAAGGTGGTCGACGTCTTTTCCTCACGATTGCAGTAGTGATATTTGTTGTCGCTCTCGTTGCGCGGGTTCTCGCCTATAACTTTGTATGGCCTAACGTTTGTCATACCTTCATCGGCATGAGTGCTTCTGCAGCGGTCGGAGTTAACGCGGGAGGCAGACTGACAGTGAGGACCGAGGAGATTCAGCGCATTTCATCTCTAGGCCTAACTGCTCGACACCTGAACCGGATGTACAATCCCGATGCCTCTAGGCTCCCCCTTTGGGAGGTGGAGCCTGGCCTTTCACTGGTTTTGGTTGCGTTGTGGAAGCTCACGGGCGTTTACGATTTACGACCCTTGATCTGGTTGCAAATCATCTGCGACAGTTTCCTGTGTGCCATCTTTTTTCTGGTGCTGCACAGGGTGAGTGTGTGGGTGGGGTTTGGAACTGGGCTGGGTTGGGCACTTTTTCCTCCGCAGATCCAATTCGCCTGCACCGCGGGCTATGATGCATGGGCTTCGTTCGCTCTGATTGCAGTTTCTAGCGCCATGGTGTTCCTCTGCACCCGCAGATTGTCTTGGCGGGCGACGGCATTTATTATGCTATGCATGAGTTTGATCTCAGTGGTGGGGCTTTGGACTCGATCTTATGTGCTGCTTTGGCCTTTTCTTGTTGCAGGGCTACTCCTTCAAATAGTCCGTGTGAAGCGGTGGCGGTCCATCCTCGTACTGATATATATCATCCCGTCGTTGTTTGGTATCATCGGAATGATGGTTGAGCGTGATCGGCTGGTGGGAAATCCACGACCAACGCGAACTACATTTTGGCACACATTCTGGGCAGGGATCGGTCAATATGACAACCCCTACGGTATTGAAGGACTTGATAGTTCGATTTACGTATTTGCTCAATCTCTCGATCCTGGTCTCAAGACTTGGTTTACGAAATATCGCGTGGTCTGGGACGATCCGACCTTCAATATGGAATATGAAAAAGTTCTCGCCAAAGAAGCCCGAGTCTTTATTAGGCGTCATCCTGAGATTCTACTCAGAAATCATTTTCTGAGAATTCTTCGCTTGGTAGTACCCACCATTCGCATGACTGAGTCAACGGCGGAAGGAATTGGCTTACCACAATGGTTGTTGGCTGCAGTGGGACTGTTACTTGTGCCGCTCTATGTTGCAGGCATAAGGCGGTGGGTGAAAGGCGGCATGAGCAGCCTGTTGGCTTTTATTAGTCCGCTAGGCTACTTGATCTTCGCTTTAGCGCCATTTTACATAGAGCGACGAATAATCAGCGCAGTGCTCTTCGTCCATATAGGTTTGGCGGTCGGCGGCATTCAGGCCGTTTTCGAATTTATCCGATCGCGCAGAGGGAACCAATTGGCACTGGCAAAAGTGTGAGAGGCGCGCGCACAAAACTGCGGCTTCCCACGAAGAAAGGAACTTGTCTGAGTCGTACCCGATGTATACTTCTTGTAAAGTCGAGTCAGGTACAAGACGGATCTAAGAGTATCTTTCAACAAATTTCGATCGGAAAACGACGCTAAGATTCCAGATATATCTCCGTGAGCATTCGCTGAAGGCATAGTTCTGTCTCGATGAACTCTAAATCTCTTGAGCCCAATTGTTGTGTCGCGTATTCGGTCGTCGTTCCTGTCTACAACGAAAGCCAAGGGATCGATCACTGCGTTCATCAACTTATTGCTGTGATGGAATCGCTTGGTGAGCCCTTTGAGCTTGTCTTTGTGGATGACGGCAGTGTCGATCCATCTTTATCGATTTTGGCCCGCCACTGTGCGCAGGATCCACGAATCAAAGTGATCAGTTTGTCGCGCAACTTTGGCCATCAGGCAGCGCTATTTGCGGGTCTGCAGCATGCACGTGGGAAAGCGGTCATCTCAATGGATGCGGATCTCCAGCATCCGCCCGAACTCGTCAAAAGCATGGTGGAATTGTGGCGTCAAGGCAATGAGGTCGTCTATACCGTCAAACAGGCGGCAAAAGCGTTCTCCCCCGTTCGCCGATTTGCCATGTGGTGCGCCTATTCGATCATCCGTCGCACGACGGGCCTCCAGATCGCGTTTGGGCAGTCCGATTTTCGACTGCTAGATCGGGCGGTGGTAGATGTAATCAGCAAAATGCCGGAACAACGTAAATTCTTGCGCGGTTTGGTCAGTTGGGTTGGATTTAAGCAAGTGGCTCTGCCTTACGAACTAGCAGACAGATATGCAGGAAGTTCAAGTTACTCGTACTGGAAACTCTTCCGCCTTTTTTTTGATGGAATATTCTCCTTTTCGATTGTCCCCCTACGAACGACGCTTGTTCTGGGATTTCTCGCAGCGTCGCTAGCCCTTTTCTATGCTGTTTTCAGTCTTACGGCTGTATTCCTCGGGTGGCGCGTGGCGCCGCCCGGCTGGCTGTCCACGACCATGGTTGTGCTTTTTCTGGGCGGCGCCCAACTGATTGGGATTGGGTTGGTCGGAGAGTATCTGGGACGAGTCTATGAAGAGACACAACAACGGCCTGTCTATATTGTTCGGCGTCGTATCGGCTTTGACGCGCTTGACGATCAACGATGAAATGCATTGTTTGCGGTTCGGATAAAACGAGAGATTATTGGGATCATCGTCTTGTCCAATGTACGGAATGCTTCCTGGTGCGTGCGGCAGACTCTTACTTTTCGTGCCAACCCTCCGGCTTATATACCGAGACGTACTATCAAGGCGCCGAATATGCAGACTACATGGGAGAACGTAAGGCTCTAGCTCGCAACTTTCAGCAGCGCATCGCGATATTGCGCCGCCTGGCGCCGGAAGCGAGGAAGCTGGTTGAAATTGGATCCGGCTACGGCTTCTTTCTTGAGATGGCGGGCCGGTACTGGGGTGTGAAAGGCTTTGAGATCTCCGAATATGCGGCGCAGCAAGCGCAGAGGATGAGTCTGCCCTGCATACAGGGTGACTACCTTCTTGAAGACATCGCCGCCGAGAAGTCAGATATCGTGTGCCTGTGGGATGCAATCGAGCACCTCAGGACCCCCCGGTTGGTGCTGGAAAAAGTCGAAGCTGACTTGCGCCCGCGAGGTGTGGTAGCGATCAGTACCGGTGATATCGGCGCCCTTTTGCCAAGACTACAGAAAGCGAGGTGGCGTTTAATTCATCCTCCCACCCATCTCTGGTATTTTTCCTTGACCCTCTTGCTCCGGCTGTTGCGCGAGGTGGGTTTTGAACCCGTGAAAATTTCCTACCCGTTTCACTATCGGTCGCTGCGGTGGCTGGCGGGTAGAGTATCGCGATGTGCTCCCCGGTGGATCGGAGACTTGCCGATTCCGCTCCAGACGGGCGATATCGTGGAGGTCTACGCGCGGAAGCGTAGAGGAACAAGTGACTAAGCTGCTCCTTGTCATCAGTGAGGCGTTCCGTTCCCATGGTGGCATCCAGCAGTACAACCGATTGCTCTGCAAAGCAGTGTCAGACTACGCCGAACACACAGGTGCGCGGGTGCAGATTGTGTCTCGCAATGACGAAAATCTGGATTCGGTGAATTCGTACATTCATGGCTCTGGCGTCCGTTTCCGCGGGTATGATACCGATTTGCGGCGCTTCGTGAAAGGCGTGCTACGGGCGAGTGTGCAACTGCGCCCCGACATTACGTTGCTGGGTCTGGTGAACTTCTCCCCGATCGGGCCGATTTTACGTCTGCTTGGCTTGACCCAACGATTTGGTGTTGCGTTGTATGGCGTTGAAGCGTGGCGGGTGTTGCCGCCCTTGCAGCGGTGGGCATTGGGTCGAGCAGACTTTGCCCTCGCCATCAGCGAGTACACGCGAGGTATGACCGTCTCGCTTAACAGAGTATCACAAGATCGGATTTACATTCTTCACCCGGCGTTGGATCCATTTTGGCCGAAGTCGTCCACGAGTTGCCCGCCTCCAAGAGGTGGGTCCAAAGGGCGTTATTCCTTATTGACGGTGGCGCGACTGGACGCGAGCGAGAAATACAAAGGCACCGACCAGGTGATCCGGGCCCTGCCGCAAGTCATTTCTGAGGCCGGCGATCTCAGTTACGTTGTCGTGGGTGATGGTGATGACCGGCCACGCTTGGAGAGGCTGGCGCAGACTGTGAATATCTCTGACAAAGTCCAGTTCTTGGGTCATGTAGCGCCAGATGTCCTGAGACGGCTATACGCCGAGTGCGATCTCTTCATCATGCCTAGCCTGAAGGAAGGCTTTGGCATCGTGTTCCTGGAAGCCATGTCGTGTGGCAAAGCGTGTATTGGAGGTTGCCATGGTGGGACGCCGGAGGTGGTGGTTGAAGGACAAACGGGCCTTCTCGTTGATTATCACGATTCGCAAGGCTTAACGAAAGCGATTTGTCGTCTGCTACAGGACAGCGAGACTCGGGACAGAATGGGCAAAGCGGGTCAGGCAAGACTGCACGACCAATTTATGTATCCGTCATTTCGAAGCCGTTTCGCTGACATTTTGGAATCGTAGTTGATGGCTGCATCCTCATAGATGTCCCCTGAAGGTAAATAGAAAAGGTAAATAGAATATGTGTGGCATCTGTGGTCTCTATGGGTTTTCGGAGCCGCTCCCTCGCTTGGATCGCATGCAACGGGCGTTGATCCACCGTGGTCCCGACTCGGAAGGACAATATTACGATGGCCAGATCGCGTTGGGAATTCGCCGCCTGGCCATTATCGATCTGAAAACAGGCGAACAGCCGATCTATAACGAGGATCACTCCGTCGTAGTGGTGTTTAACGGTGAGATCTATAACTATCAAGAACTGGCGTCTGAGCTCGTGGCTAAAGGACATCGGTTCGTGACGCATACGGATACCGAAACGATCGTCCATGCGTACGAAGAGTATGGTCCGGATTGCGTGCAACACCTGCGTGGCATGTTTGCCTTTGCAGTGTGGGATCGCAAAACTCAGAAACTCTTTCTCGCTCGAGATCGTTTCGGGATTAAACCACTTTATTTCTGGCAGACAGGATCCCAATTGGCTTTCGCATCCGAGGTGCGGGCTTTGCTGGCCGGTGAGGTTACGCCCAGATCCTTGTCGCAGTCGGGGTTGAAGAGCTATCTCGCCTATGGCGCCGTTCAGGAACCGTTGACGCTCGTCGATGGCGTGTATTCCTTACTTCCGGGACAAACCCTCACTCTGGGACACGGCAGGATCAGCATACAACGTTATTGGGCGCCGCCTCACCAGCAGAGCGGGGCAACTGACCGAGATCTGCCGGAGATTCAAAGAGAAGTGTGCAGGCTGTTGTCACAGTCCGTCGCTCAACATTTATTGAGCGACGTGCCTTTGGGTGTTTTCCTGAGTGGTGGAATGGATTCGGGAACCGTCGTGGGCCTGATGAGTCAGGCTGTGCGCGAGCCAGTTCGTTCGTTCACGATTCACTTCCGTGAAACGGAATTCGACGAAAGTCGTGCCGCGATCGCTACTGCTGAATACTGGAAAACACAGCAAACCACAGTACTGTTGACTGGGGATGAAATTCTACACGATCTACCGCAAGCCGTAGCGGCAATGGATCAACCTACCGTAGATGGCGTCAATTCGTGGTATGTGTCGAGGGCAGCCAGGCGGGGAGGGGTGAAAGTCGCGTTGTCGGGTCTTGGGGGGGATGAACTGTTTGGCGGGTATCCTACCTTCCGTGAGATCCCATGGATGGAGCGCGCCGGCGCTCTTTTGTGCCATGGGCCGTTACTGCTACGACGTATGGGGGCAAGCGTCACGGGAAGGTTATTGGGGAAAAACGACGTTGCGGCCAAGTTGGATGCTTTTCTACGTGATGATACTTACTTTCCACATCCGTATTATGTCCATCGGGTACTTTTTACGCCAGCGCGGTGCGAAGAACTGCTTCGGGCGAGGCACCGAAATGGATCCGTCGCAGCAGCGTGGCGGCGGAAAGTAGCCGACGACCTGGATCATGCAGCCTTCTATGATGCAGTTGGGGCTATTAGTTATCTTGAATTGCGCAACTATCTCCTTTGCACGTTGCTGCGAGATGCCGATTGCATGAGCATGGCTCATTCATTGGAATTAAGAGTCCCGATGCTTGATCACGAACTGGTTGAATATGTGATCCGTGTACCAGGGCGCCTGAAGGTAACTGGCAAGAGGGCAAAGCCGCTGCTGGTAGGAGCAATGAAGGGTATATTGCTCCCCGGGAGACGTTACGAAAAGCGTCCATTCACCTTTCCGTGGCGCGCGTGGTTGTCAACTTCTTTGCGAAGCCAGTTAGAGAAAACTTTTTCCGATCACGAAAGCGCCTTGGACAGCGCTCTCGACCATCCCTCGGTAGCGGCCGTATGGAACCGATTTCTGGCGGGGCAGACTTCGTGGGCGAGGCCCTGGGCGCTCTATGTCCTGGAACGGTGGATCGCGAGACACTTGGGATGAAGCCAATTCGGATTGCCATCGACGCAACCTCGGCGGTTACGGGAGGAGGAATGACCCATCTGCTCAATCTCCTGCCTGCTCTTGCGGACATTGATCAGGCAAACACGTATTGGATCTTGCTCTCAAGCTGGCAGACAGGCATGGAACTCGATCTACCGTCCCGTTTCAAGGTAAAGCGGATCCATTTTCCGAAACCAACGAAATTATGTCGTCTGGCTTGGCAGCAGTTTGTTCTACCGATATTTTTAGCTCGGCGAGGCGTGGATGCGCTGCTTTCCCCTACAGATGTCGCGCCACTGCTCGGCGTCATTCCCACGGTGCTCGGTATCAGGAACCCCAATCCATATTGGGGACCCGAAGCGACGACACGACTTGGACGCATACGTGAAAGCGTACAGCCTCGTCTTACCCGGTTTTCTGCTCGGAAGGCGACTCGTCTGTTCTTTGTAACGGAGTACTCCCGGCAGGTGATTTCCAGCAAGCTCGGTTTACCGTTGAACAAGTCCCGCGTCATTTATCACGGCGTGTCGAGGGCCTTTAGCGACGGCCACGCGGTCTCTGGGAGCTTACAGAGTTTCGAAGGCTCTCATCCGTACATATTGTGTGTCTCCGCTGTGCGAGTTCACAAAGATTATGCAACCTTGATACGAGCCTTCAAAGACCTGGTTTCAAGGCATTCAGTCAGCCACCACCTCGTAATTGCAGGCCCGGTGGTTGATCCTCCGTATTATCAACGTCTCGAATCGATGCTTGGACAGGAAGGCGTTGCCGATCGAGTTCACTTCATTGGTGAATTGCCCTATCGCGCGATGCCGGGTTTGTATCGCGATGCGGAGTTGTTCGTGTTACCTTCACAAGCAGAGACATTCGGGCATCCGCTTGTGGAGGCCATGGCGTCCGGTTTGCCTGTGATTACTACGGACCTTCCGGTGAGCCGTGAAATCTGCCATGATGCGGCATCGTATTTTCCCCCGGGAGACCCAAGGGCACTGGCCGACAAGATGCATCTCTTGCTGAGCGACGCCGGCGCCCGTGACGCACTGGCCGCTAGTGGGCTAAAACGGGCTTTAGATTTCTCCTGGACGAAGACAGCACAGCAAACGCTGCAGTTGTTATACGAAGCCGTCAATTCGCGAGAATGAATCGTATGAGGAACCGTGTATTTGTTGAGAAAGTTGAATCCGGAAAACTATCCAACGTTGTCAGGCAAGCCCTTGAATGGCTCGACTGGGGCTCGCTGATTCCCCAAGGCGCGCGCGTCTTCCTAAAGCCGAATTTTACGTATCCCTTCTACAAGCCGGGCGTGTCGACTTCGCCGCAGGTGATTGAAGCGCTCGTGTCGATCCTGCGGGAGCGTACGACTGCCATTTTTATCGGCGAGTCTGATGGAGGCTCCCTTGCATGGAGTGCGGAAGAGGCTTTTGATGGCCATGGTTTACCGGAATTAGCCCGGCGCTATGGCGTTGGGTTGGTCAATCTGAGCCGGGTGGCCAGGGAGGAGGCATCCGTCGCCGTAGCGGGACGGCAAGTCCGTGTGGTCCTGCCGTCGATGCTTCTGCGCGAAATCGACGTGTTTATTACTCTACCGGTGCCTAAGGTACACGTAATGACAGGCGTGAGCCTTGGCTTTAAGAATCAATGGGGTTGTCTCCCTGATGTGAAGCGGCTGCGTTATCACTCGGAGTTTGCTCACGTGGTGCTTGCGGTTCACAAATTGCTCAAACCGCGCATCGCCTTTTTCGATGGCACTTACTTTTTGGATCGTACCGGACCGATGGAGGGCGATCCGGTAAAGATGGATCTTATTGTCGCAGCTAACGATGTTGGGGCAGGGACGCTGGCATGTTGCGAGATTATGCAAATCCCACCCGGACGCATCCGTCATCTTCGCCTGGCAATGCGGGAAGGACTGATGCCAAAGAAATCTGGGGAACTAGGTTTGAACCAACCCCTGGAATCTTTGAAGCAACACCGCTTTACCTTGCAACGGACCCTCATGAACTGGGTCACACTTGCGATCTTCCATAATTCGCTGGCGACCAGGTTAATTTACGATTCCAAGCTCGCCGGACCCATTCATCAGTTGATTTATTCGGTCCGCGGCAAGCCAAAGGATGTGGTCCCACAGTGGTAGGTGAATCGTAAGTCACACTCCGGCTACACTAGAGCCCGATGCCTGCGAATCCTGAGCAAAGTAGTTTTTGGCGGCGCCACGAGCGCGCGGTTCTCATCGCGGTTATTCTGTTGGGTCTGACGTTGCGCCTCTACGGCGTGACACTGCCCCTGACGGACAGTCACCACCAGCGTCAGGCGCAGACGGCCATGGTGACACGCAACCTCTTCGAGAACCACATGAACATCTTCTACACTCAGTATGACATTTATGGCAACTCACCAGGATATGCGATCCTGGAATTTCCCTTGTTAAATGCTCTGGTGGCTCTGATGTATACCCTCTTCGGCGTCCACGAGATGATTGGCCGGTTGGCGACGGTGGCGTTTTCTGTGGGCGCCATGCTACTGATGCACCGCTTGGCGAGCCGATTTTTCCAGCCGGGGCCGGCGTTGGCTGCCACCGCAATGTATGCATTGTCTCCCATGAACATCTACTTCAGTCGGACGTTCATGCCCGAGTCGCCCATGATGTTTTTCATGGTCGGCGCTGTCTGTTTTTTCTTGGAATGGATCGATCGCCAGCGAGCTGGGACTTATTTTGCGGCCATCTTGTTCGCCGCGTTTGCTTTCCTAGTGAAAATACCCACACTATTTATTCTCGTGCCAGTCAGCTACATCTATTGGGACCGTTATGGGATGCGTGGCTTCCGGCAGGCGAAATTCTGGGTTTATAGCCTGGGCGCGACGGCGCCCGCCATTCTGTGGACCTTGCATGCTTCTACCGTGAACTCGCTATCAGCGGAGGGTTGGGCTCCTGAAGCGGATCTAGTGCGATTTATGGGTGATTTCGGCGTGCGTTTCAGCTTTTCCTATTACTCTTTTCTGTTCAGGTCGGCCATCTTCCTGCTTGGCCCTCTGGGATTCCTGCTGTTGCTGGCAGGGGTACGGATGGGAAAAGATCAGAAGAGCTATCGCGTGCTATACGTATGGCTGATCGCCGGCCTAGCCTACCTCTTTGTTCTGGCGGGCGCGGCGTCATCCCATTACTATTACATTCTTCCGCTACTACCGCCTGCCGCGCTGTTTGCTGGTGTCTGGGTGCAGAAAACTTTTCACAGCGAGATGGCGAAGATATGGCTCAGGAGAGGTTCTTCCAGGCGATCTCTTTTTGCGCTGGTTTTACTGATTGCTCTATTGATCCACGGGTCCTTTTGCATCGCCCTGGCGCGGGATCTGTATGATGTGAAAAAAAGGGTTCCCTACCACTTGGAGATAGCTCAAATCATTCGGCAGAAGACGATTCCCAGTGGGGCCCTGATCTTGAATGATCCGCCCAATGCTCTCAACACCACGTTGACTTACTATTCCCACCGCAAAAGTTGGCCCTTTTCAGTGGAACCCGGCGATCAAGCAATTCGCGACCTGGAGACGTTAAGGGCGAAAGGAGCGACAACCTACGTTGCCGTGGACAACAGCTACGGTAGCGGCGTTGCGGAGACACGCCGGAACGGCGAGTTCTGGCGTTATTTAAACGATCACTATGAGCCGATTGCGCTTCACACGCATTACGTTATTTTTGATCTTCTCGTTCCTAAGAGATCAAAAGAACGGCCCTGGTCGGCCATGGAAGCAAAAGGTGGAAGTATTTGAATCATTCTTCAACCGGAGGTTAGCAAGTGACGAGAATCCTTGTGACAGGCAGCAAAGGCACGTTAGGACGCCCACTAGTGCGCGAACTGAAGCACCGCGGGCATGAAGTCTGGCAGCTCGACTTACAGCATCAGGCCGATGAGATGTACATCCGGGCGGACACCAGCTCCTACAGGCAACTGGAACGCGTATTCGAGCAGGACTACGACTACGTCTATCACCTGGCCGCGGAATTCGGACGGATTAACGGCGAAGAGTACTACGATACGCTATGGCAAACGAATGTCATTGGCACGCGCAACATTTTGGAGTGGCAAAAGAAGAAGAGATTTCGTCTAATCTTCGCGTCATCCTCGGAAATTTACGGGGACAAGCACGCAGAGATTTTGTCTGAAGATATACCGCTTTATCATTCGATCATCCAACAAAATGATTATGCCGTCACGAAGTGGGTCAACGAAATTCAATGCATGAACTTCGAAAAACGCTTTGGATTAGAAATCGTCCGGCTCCGTTTCTTCAATGCCTACGGTCCGGGTGAACACTATCATCACTACAGAAGTGTCGTTTGCCTCTTCTGTTATCGGGCGCTGCATAACCTATCTTACACCGTATATAAGAATTATCACCGCGTGTTTATGTACATTGATGACTTCATCCCCACACTGGCGAATGTCGTCGACAACTTTATCCCAGGCGAAGTGTACAACATTGGTGGTAATGAATTCAGGAGTGTGGAAGACTTGAGCAATATTATTCTAGAGCGCTTGGGACTAGATGGTTCGAGAGTGACCTATATGCCGCAGGATGCGCACAATGTTCAGAATAAGAGGCCCGATATTAGCAAGGCGAGCAAGGCGTTTGGTCACAATCCTGGGGTGACTTTAGAAGAGGGCGTGCCCCGCACGATCGAATGGATGCGGCAGGTGTATGCCAGTACGGTAAAACATTAGGGGAAAAATTGAATCCCGAAGTTTCAATCATCGTACCGTGCCTTAACGAAGAACAGAATATTCCTGTTCTCGTGCAGAAGCTGATCGCTTTGATCGAGGAAAGGAAACTTTCGGCGGAGATACTGATTGTGGATGATTGTAGCGATGATTACACCTTTCGCGAGGCGTTCATTCTGTCGAAGCAAGATCCGAGGGTGAAGGCACTGCACAAAGGGCTTCCGCGCGGCATCGGCAACGCAATCCGCCACGGGATCCAGCATGCGTTGGGAAGGGTCGGCGTTGTGGTCATGGGTGATCTAGTGGACCCGCTTGCTGCGATTCCTGATTTCCGCGATCGCGTCGTTGAGGAAGGTTATCAATTAGTGTTGCTCTCCCGGTATATGGACGCGGCAGATCACGCGAATATTCCTTCTCTATATCGTTTCTATCATTTCTGGTACCGCTTGCTTTGTCGGTGGTTGGTTGGGGTGAGAATCCGCGATATCACTTATGCGTTTCGAGGATTTGATCTCGCTTACGTAGGAGGTCTCAATCTGGAGTCTGGCGGATTTGAGGTCTCGCCGGAGATGACGCTGAAAATATGGCTCTCACGTGGTAGGATTTGTGAGCTCAAGGGCCGGCAGGGGCGCAGGATTCACGGAGAATCGAAGTTTGTGTTTTCCCGGGTTGGATTTGGTTATGTCCGTGTCCTGGTAAGGGCCGTGGTCGCGCGTGTTCTGGGACGATGGCCGCAAAAGAATTGGAAAGGTAGAACCGTAGACCGCCCGGTGGTTTGAGGGGAAACCCGACAGAGAAGATGCGCCAGGTGATTTTGAGTTACAAGACAGGAACGCTAACGGTTGCTGATGTTCCCCCGCCTCTTGTGCGACCCGGCGCGATTCTGGTTAAAAATGTCAAATCTGCTGTGAGCTCTGGTACCGAGAAACTTGTCATGGATCTAGCGCGAAAGAGTTTGATCGGTAAAGTCTTGGCACGGCCCGACCAGGTGAGACGAGTCATTGATAAGGTTCGCACGGATGGAATTTTGGAAGCTTACCAGCAAGTAGCGAATCGTCTCGACAGTCCGGTGCCGTTGGGATATAGCTGTGCCGGAGAGATCATCGCGGTCGGTGACGTTGTCTCTGGATTTCGAGTTGGCGACAGAGTCGCCTGCGCGGGTCAGGGTTACGCAAGTCACGGCGAGATAGTTTGCATACCTAAGAATCTGTGCGTTCCCATCCCGGCCACGGTCGACTATGAGAGTGCCGCCTTTGTCATGTTGGGGGCGATTGCTCTGCACGGTGTTCGCATGGCCAAGCCCCAGCTAGGCGAGCGCGTGGTTGTTCTGGGGCTGGGCCTGTTGGGACAGATCACCGCCCAGATTTTAAAAGCGGCCGGCTGTCATGTTTTGGGCGTGGATATAGAAGCTGATAAAGTTTCCCTTGCGCGAAGGTTGGGCGCTGAGGCAGGGAGCGTGATGGTCAAAGACGACGTCATTGCCGCTGTAGCCGAATTCACTGGCGGCGTTGGCGCCGACGCCGTGCTCATTTTGGCCGGAACCACGAGCAATCAGCCGATCGAGGTAGCTGGCGAAATCTCTCGTGAGCGGGGTCGCATCGTGGCGGTTGGCGCAGTCCGTCTGGATATTCCACGTAATCTCTTTTTCGAGAAGGAGCTCGGCGTTATTGTCTCCCGTGCTTCAGGACCGGGGACCTTTGATTCACAGTACGAAGAAAGGGGTTTAGATTATCCGGTATCGTACGTCCGGTGGAGTCAACAGCGCAACATGGAGGAGTTTCTCGAGTTAATCAGCCGGGGTCAGGTTGACCTGGGCCCGCTCATTACTCATCGCTTCCCTATCGAGCACGCAAGTGAGGCCTACGATCTGCTGCTGGGAAGGAAAAAGGAGCCTTATATCGGAGTTCTCCTTAGCTACGATCCCAAGGAAGAGCAAAGATTACCTGCGACCGGTCTTTTATCGATCAACCAAGCTCCAGTCCCAAAGAAGGCTAGCCGGCCTTCAGCGCGGAAGGCGCGGCAACCGACGAAGGTGGGTTTGATCGGCGCTGGTTTGTTCGCTAAGACGACGCTACTGCCGGCCCTGAAAGGAATTTCTAACATCAAATTGAGTGCTGTCGCGAGCGCGACTGGAAGCAGTGCCCGGCACGTTGGAGATAAGTTTGGTTTTGAGTATTGCACGGCTGATTACAGGGAGCTTCTGAGGTGCTCGGACATCGATTGTGTGTTTATCTGCACCCGGCACCATCTGCACGCACCCATGGCTGTCGAGGCTCTTCGAGCAGGCAAGCATGTTTTTGTTGAAAAGCCCCTCGCGCTTACTTTGGCACAGGTTTATGACGTCATTGACGCCGTGAAAGATCAAGGTTCGCGAAGGTTGTTGATGGTGGGCTTCAATCGACGCTTTTCGCCATTTAGCGTTCAAGCTAAACAATGGCTTACACCTAGAACCGAGCCCTTGATTATCAATTGCCGGGTCAACGCCGGCTTTGTCCCGAAAGACAGTTGGGTCCATGATCCGGTAGAGGGCGGGGGTCGCATCATTGGTGAGGTGTGCCATTTTGTGGACCTGATCCAATACCTTACGGATTCTGTCCCCACGCGGGTTTACGCCGAGGCCATTTCAGGCGCCAGTGTATTCTCCGCTCAAGATAATGTTGTGATTACCCTCAAACTGGCGGATGGTTCTGTGGCCACCATTACTTACACGGCGGCTGGAGATCGTGCCTTTCCTCGCGAGCGTATCGAAATTTTTGGTGGTGGCGCAGCTTGCGCCATTGACAACTTCAGATCTATCAGCTTCAGGAAAAAGGGCAGCCGGAAAAACAAGCGAAACTTGTTGAGACTTGACCGAGGTCATGGAGCAGAATGTGAAGCGTTCTTTGCGGCGATTCGCGGCGAAAATCCCCTCCCCGTGGACTTCAACGAATATGTCTATACCACGCTGGCAACCTTTGCCACGGAGGAGTCTCTGCGGTGTGGCGTATCGATACCGGTGAATCCAGGGGCGCTGCGTGGAGTTGAGAAAGAAACAGGACCCCTGGTGCAAGAAAACGCAGAAAGAGCCATGGATGCCTGATTTGCGGTTCAAAGGTTTGATGCTTCTGAGGTCTCCTCTTTTCGAAAGTTAACTGACCATGCGGATCCTGTTCCTCAACACGTCGTTTCCTCCGATGGCTCGCTCCGCAGCACATCTTTTTCACAATCTCGGCTGTAATTTGGTTTCCTTCGGGAACACGGTGAGCGTTGTCACTGAGCTGCCCTGGCGCAGATTAGGTTCTGCTGAGTGCGCCGACAAATATCGAAATGCTCGGTTCTGGCTACCGGAAAAAATGAATGGGATGAACGTGATTCGAGTGAGGGGTTTTCCTTTCCGGGAGGGCGGCCTGATCGGTCGTGGAGTAAACGCGCTGTTGTTGCCGTTGACTTTCTACCTTGGGGCCCGTTCGATGGGCGAGCATGACGTGGCATTGGTCTATTGTCCTCCAGTGACCTTGGGGTTGGCCGCGTTTCTCATAAAGCAGCTCCATCGAATGCCTTTTGTCTTCAATGTGCAGGATATCTATCCGCAGACCTTGATCGATCTGGGTTTGATGAAAAACCGTTTGCTGATTCGTTTTTTTGAATGGGTGGAGCGATTTAGCTATTCGCGAGCAGCGGCGATTGTTGTTCATTCGGAAGGGAATCGTCAATACCTGATTCATCGAAGAGGGGTCTCGGCAGAGAAGGTTGAGGTAATCCCAAACTGGGTGGATATCGATCTATTCCGCCAGTCGGACCCTGAGAACGGTTTTCGAGAAAAACATGGGTTGGGCTCTAAATTCCTTGTCTGTTATGCTGGCACGATGGGGTACGCCCAGGATCTGGGTCCCATAATTCAGGCTGCCAAGGAACTCCAAGAGATTGATGATATTCGGTTTCTGTTGATCGGAGAAGGAGTGCGAGCCATTGAGTGGCGGCGGATGGCGGAGCGTTTATGTCTTGACAACGTCCAGTTCTTACCGTTGCAGCCTCCCTCAGTCTACCCATCGATCGTGGCCGCCTGTGATGTGGGTATGGTGCCTCTGACCACCCAGTTACGTACTCCAGTTGTCCCCGGCAAGCTTCTGGACTTCATGGGAGCGAGACGGCCTGTCATCGCGACTGTCAACGCAGACGGGGATACGAGCCAAATCATCCGCGAGGCAAATTGTGGCTACGCGTTCTCGCCCGATGATGGTCACAGCGTTGCTGCAGCGATTTTGACTTTATACCGGAATCCAACGATCGCGCACGAACTGGGGCAAAACGGGGGAACGTACGCTGAGAGCCACTTTTCGCTTTCCGTATGTGCAGCCAAGTATGAGGCGCTTTTTAAAAGAATCATTTCAAGTTAAATGAGTGGCAGAAAAGCTAAGTACCTCGATTCACTTTTGCTTTTGCTTCATTTACACACATCTGGTTTGTTGTGTATCTGGTGGCTAAAGGAGGAAATGTCTGGATGGAAGATCAAGAAGATTACATAGAAGCGTACAATGGAAAGAGGATTCTGGTGACGGGTGGAGCCGGAGCCATCGGCTCCAATCTTTCCCGCCGCTTGGCCGAACTCGGCGCTCAAGTTATTATCATTGATGACTTGTCATCATCGGAACGCTGGAACATTCCCTCCATCGCCGGGATACTCTTTGTCGAAGGCGATATTGGCGACGAGAGCAAACTGAAGAGGGTCTTCTTTGAGCGGCCTCACATTCTATTCCACCTGGCAGCGTTTTTCGCAAACCAGAACTCGGTGGACCATCCGGAAAGGGACCTGATGGTCAACGGCCTAGCGATGCTCCGGCTGCTGGAATACTCCGTACTCACAGGAGTGGAGCGGTTCGTGTACGCGTCTTCCGGGTGCTCCATTTATGGCAGCGAATCTCCTCTACCGCTGCGCGAGGAGTTCATGTCGATGCATTTAAGCTCACCCTATCAGATTACGAAGATGCTGGGGGAACTTTACTGCAACTTTTTCTACAACCATTATGGGCTCAAAGTTGTGAAACCCCGGTTCTTTAACTCTTATGGACCTGGCGAGGTGCCTGGGCAGTACCGCAATGTCATCCCAAACTTCATCTACTGGGCTATGAAGGGTCTACCTCTGCACATTACTGGCACGGGTGAGGAGACGCGCGACTTTACTTATGTGGCTGACATTGTAGACGGCCTGCTGCGTTCTGGAGTTTACAAAAACGCCGTGGGGGAAGAATTCAATCTGGCTTCTGGCAAAGAGACACGCATTCTCGACCTTGCTTCCATGGTCAATGAATCGACCGGCAACACTGCTGGCATCCGCTTCGCGCAACGTAGAAAGTGGGATACAAAGAGCCGATTGTTGGCCTCCACAGAGAAAGCCCACGACCTGATCGGTTACCGACCCCGTATTCACTTTGAAGCTGGATTGGGCCAGACAGTCCAGTGGTTTCGCGATCACTGGGAAAGAATCGAGGCCTCCGCCCGTTTTGGTCCGGGTATTTCGTCCGCAGTTCGTGAATTGACGGTACTTCATCAGTGACGAATGATCCATGTTCTGAGCATCTTCGGCACTCGTCCCGAAGCAATTAAGATGGCTCCAGTGGTGCGAGAGCTGGAAAAGCGCTGTGACCATATCAAATCGATTGTGTGCGTTACAGCCCAGCATCGAGAGATGTTGGATCAGGTTCTCAATATCTTTAAGATTCGTCCTGACATGGACTTGAATCTAATGGAGAACAACCAAAGTCCCGCGTCTCTCACAGCCCGGGCGATCACGGCACTGACTCACGTATTTCAGCGCGTGCAGCCTCACGTGGTTCTAGTACAGGGTGATACGACCACTGCCATGGTGGCCGCTTTGGCTTCTTTTTACGAAAAGATACCTGTGGGCCACATAGAAGCCGGTTTACGCACCCACAATCGCTACAGCCCATTTCCTGAAGAGATCAACCGTCATTTAATTGATGTCCTGGCGACTTACCACTTCGCCCCCACACGCACCGCAGCCGAGAGCCTACGCAGTGAAGGCGTCTCTGACGGGAACATCTTTATTACCGGCAATACCGTCATTGACTCTTTGCTTTGGGTGGTGCGCCAGTCACCGTCAATGACGACTCGCGCTCTCCTTAGCCGTTTGGGAGTAAAGGAGTACGAGAATGGAGGAGAAGATTCTTTTTCTGCCGCTGTTAACGCCGGCCTTTGCGTGAACGGAAACCGAATTATTTTGGTGACGGCCCACCGGCGGGAAAACTTTGGTCAACCGTTTGAAAATATTTGCCGTGCCCTTCGAGACATTGTGCGGCGAAATCAGGATATTGAGATTGTGTACCCGGTCCACATGAATCCCAATGTCCGGGAACCCGTTCAACGTATCCTCAAGGGCCACGAGCGGCTGCATCTTATCGAGCCCTTAGCTTATGAACCGTTTTTACACCTGATGAAACACACTTTTCTCGTCCTCACGGATTCTGGTGGTATTCAGGAAGAAGCGCCAGCACTGGGTAAGCCAGTGCTGGTTATGCGCCAGGAAACGGAACGACCGGAAGCAGTTGTGGCCGGAACTGTTAAGATCGTCGGTACTGACGTAGAGCAGATTGTCACCGAGACTGAACGAATATTGAGGGATCCGGCAGAGTATGAGCGCATGTCTCGCGCGGTCAGCCCATACGGTGATGGACACGCGGCGGAGCGGATCGTCAAGACGATTCTCGGCGAAGGACATGGGTTGGAATTCAACTGACGCTGACTCACTTAGGGCGGAGATTTTCCGCTTAAAACTTTCGAACTGACATCGATGGGAAAATTGGACGCATCAGAAACTTTGCTTTCGCAAACTTCCGTGGTCCGCGTAGCGGCGATCGCGGTTCCTAAAGCCAAGGAACCATTTTTGAAGCGCCCCCTTGACATTGCACTTTCTGCCGGAATGCTGCTTCTGTTGGCCCCGCTTTCTCTGATCATCGCCCTGGCCATCAAGTTAGAAGACGGAGGTCCGATCTTTTACCGTCAGGAACGCTGGGGACAGGGTGGTACCCGCTTTCGAGTTTTCAAGTTTCGCACCATGGTGCCTGACTCCGACCAAAAGTTCGGGTTGAAGCAGGCCGAGGAGAACGACCCGCGTATCACGCGCGTCGGTCGGATCCTGCGTGCCAGCGGCCTGGATGAGCTTCCACAGATCCTCAACATTCTTAGGGGCGAGATGAGCTTTGTAGGCCCCAGAGCTTTGGCTGTGGGCGAGCTTGTCGATGATGGAAAAGGCAACTACATTAACTATGAGGAGATTCCGGGACTGACGGAACGACTATCGGTCCGCCCCGGACTCACGAGTTTAGCCACCATCTATATTCCGAAAGACACGGTTGCGCTTAGAAAATTTCGTTATGATCATCTCTACATCCGTAAACGCTCCCTTTGGCTCGATCTGCGCCTCATCGCTCTTTCCTTCTGGATCAGTCTCCAGGGGAAGTGGGAGATTCGAGGCAGAAAAGTCTGGATGTTTGACGTTCTGAAAAAACCGGTGCCGCGGAGTCCGGGAGCGGAGACTTTCATCACCGTGGCGATAGTTTACGTATCTCTTTTGGCTGCCCTCGTTCTCAGGTTTTTGCGACTGGTCTTCGTCGATCAGATTAATTCGCCGACCGTCTACTGGGATTTTGTGCATTATTCGATGTTCGCTTTTCGAAATTCGATTCTCCCCGTACTCGCCTTTGGCCTCGTTGTTTTCTATGTCAGCAGGCGGGAAAGCAAATCCACTACCGCAGTTGCGGAGTTCATGCGTGGTTTTTGTGCGCTCACGGGATTATTCATTGCCATGGTCATTTTGGGAGTCGTGGTGGGCCCTAACTTTACCTTTCCGCGAGTGACTTGGATCGGCGCATGGGTCTTAGCGTTCTTGGGTTTTAGTGCAATAACGATTACCCGGTGCTTAGATTCAAAAGTGAAGGAAAGAATTGTCTATAACCGAGCAAGCCAGATGTTCATAGACTGTCTAATTGCGGGCGCCGCATTTTCCGCCACCTATGTAGCCGACGTCGACAGCCTCTTGCGTTCGCCGTCTCGAGTGCAAATTCTTATTTTGGCGCCCTATATCATGCTCCTCTATATCGGAGTCAGCTACTTTTTCGGAGTTTACACCTTCGTGTGGAGGTTTACGGGGCTGAGAGAGACGTTAGTCATTGGCCAATCTGTAGGAGCTACCGCACTCGTTCTGCTCGTGTTGCGGATCTTGTTCTTCGAATCCTACGACTACTTACGAGTTCCCTTTGGCGCCCTTGTGCTGCAGCCCGTCTTGACCTTCCTCGGAGTTGTGGGCGTCCGAATGGCAAGACGGATCCAGTATCAACGGAATGTAAGAAGAGAACTGGAGAGACGAAGGGAACCAGGGCGCAAAATCCGATTACTCATCGCGGGCGTTGGAAAAGCTGCCCTCATCTTAATCCGGGAACTGGAGCGAATGTCACACTTTGAGCTTGTCGGATTCGTAGATAGTGACAAGCAAAAAACAGGACAACTGATTCATGGCGTTCCGGTGCTTGGGACCACCCAGATGCTAACGTCCGTTGCAAGGGCCTATAACATTGAAGTAGTCGTTTTAGGTGTACTCGACGCCCCAGGCTCATTCATTCGCCAGCTTGTGAATCATTGCGACGAAATTTCGATCTCAGTCTTGACGATCCCCGCCCTTTCTAAGATCGCCCTTCAAGAATGACTGAGTATCTCGATTCATAAATACGGTAACGTTTGCTGATGAGGCTTGCGAGGCGAGATCCAGGAGCGAGGAGGAGGCGATGCAGGGGACATCGGCGACAACGAGCGACGCCGAGATCGCCCGCAATCCCCATCAGCCCGGAGGGTTGCGGCGGGATGGCCCCGCTTTCTTTGTCGCTCCTCCTCGCCAATGGGCCCCGCATTGACTCGTCGTCACTCCGCGAAATCAGGGCCATCGCACTCGCAACAAACGTTATCGTATTTATGAATCGAGATACTTAGTCGAGTGCTGTGGGGTTATTAGTAGCGGTAAGTCGCGGCCAGACGTAAGATTCAATAGCGTGTCCACAACGCAAGGATACAGGCAAGTGCAAGGAGGATCCGTTGAACTTTGATGTTGTTGTTATTGGGGCCTCGGCCCCCGGCTTGTACGCCGCCCAAATTCTGGCACGTGCTGGGAAGAAAGTTGTCGTTTTTGAGCGGCACGAAGAAATAAATCCGGCTCGTCGCACGCTAATTGTGACGCGTGAGCTGTGCAAAGTAATCGATGAGGTTCCGTTGCCTGCGTTGCTGCATCGGATTGGAGTCATGGCCATTTCATCGCCGGACGTCACTGCCCGGATTCGTTTGCGTGATCCGGATCCGATCGTGGAACGTTCGTACTTAATCCAGTGGTTAGCGTCGAGGCTTCAGGATTCCGGTGGCGAATTGCGTTTAGGGTACCGCTTTGAGGATTTCGTCGAATCTGAGAATGGGCTGCACCTCCGCGTCCAAGGCCCAAATGGAGAGTTGCTCGTCTGCGTAAAAGACGCAGTGATCGGCGCGGACGGCGTGTTCAGCGAGGTGGCGCAGAGCGCCGGGATCCCTCGCCCGCCTTTTGTTTCTGTTTTGCAGGCAGAAGTTAGCCTCCCAGTGGGTTGGGATCCTGATGTTACTCAGGTTTGGTTCGATAGTAACGATACACGGTTTTTCTATTGGCTGATTCCTGAATCCGCTGAAAGAGGGGTGGTAGGTCTTGTAGGTGATTCTGGCGCCCAGGCGCGGGAACTTTTGAGGCGCTTTCTTATTCAGCACAACTTAAAACCTGAAGTCTACCAAGGAGCCCAAGTTGCCATGCACCATCCGGGGCTCAAGCCGTGGAGCAAGGTCGGGGAAACGCCAGTGTACCTGGTCGGTGATGCAGCGGGTCAGGTGAAGGTAACCACGGTTGGAGGTACCGTCACGGGACTGATGGGTGCGAAAGCCGCGGTGCGGGCCATTTTGAACCGTACGTCCTATAAAGCGGAACTACGGGCGTTAAAGCGCGAACTCGATGTCCATTGGCTGATTCGCGCGCTTCTCGACCGATTAGATAATCTAGGATATGATTCCCTCATAGGCGCTCTCTCTTCAAGCGTGCGCATTTTTTTGGCCCGGCACAACCGGGACTCTATGGCCCCTGTTTTCTGGCGTCTGCCCTTCCTCGAACCTCGGTTGTTTAGGGTAGCCCTTAATAGCCTCCTGGGGAGGTCCGTTGAACGGGGAAAACGGGCTAAGCGAGCGCGCGCGGCCGCCACCGAGGTCGATTGAGATCGCAAAAACAACCATACCCCGCTTTCCCATCCTTTTAGGCTCAGCCGGAGGCCGGTCCTCTGGATCGCCCCCTTTTCCGCCGTCCGCAGATTTCCGGGCCGTCACGAATTACCTACTGTGCACCATAAGACGAGAATAGAACCGTGGCTCGATGGCATCGCGCTTCTCTTGGTCATGCTGGTGACGCCATTTCTCCTTTTTCCAAATATGAAGGTTATTTGCGTCGCGATCCTGATTCCTTGCATGTGGTTGTGCAATTATTGGGTGAAAGGGCACTTTGTAAAACCGACTCCTCTTAATATGCTTTTGCTTTCTCTTATATTCATGGTGCTGACGAGCTGTCGCGCTACCTTCGACGCACAGTTCAGCTTGCCAAAGGTCGCAGGGGTTCTTCTGGGCGTCTTTGTCTTCTTTTCCCTGGTTCAGTTCATTGAGTCTGAGTCAAAGCTGAAGGCTGTGATTGGTTTCTACTGTCTGGGAGGACTTGCCCTTGCCCTCTTTAGTTTGGTGGGAACACAGTGGCAAGCAAAGCTTCCAACCTTGGGAAGATTAGTTCGGTTCTTCCCGACAAGATTCAAAGGGTTGCCAGGAGCCGAAGAAGGGTTTAGACCGAATGCGGTTGGTGGTTCCATGATCCTTTTTATCCCACTTCTGTTTCTACTTTCATCTTATGTTTTGCAAAACTGGTCGAAAGTGAAGAAAAGATTCCGTGTTCTCTTGATTATTTCTTTGATTTCTTCATTTTTTTTATTTACTTGGATTCTCTTGCTCAGCCAGTCGCGCGGTGCATGGGTTGGTTTGGCAGTAGCTGCAGGTTTGCTGTTGGCACAGAATTTGCGATGGTTTCGCTGGCTGGCATCCGGACTCGTGGGAGTCTGCTTTTTACTCGCTACGATCCTTTCCCCCTGGCAATCGCCGGAGCCGATCCTGCAGGATCGCTTTGCAAATAGTGAGCTTTCTTTGAGCGCCCGATTCGGAGTGTGGGAGAGAGCAATTTACGGCATCCAGGATTTTCCGTTTACCGGAATGGGGATGAATATTTTCAGAAAGGTCATGCCGGTCTTGTATCCCGCCCCTAACCTACCCCCTGACGTCGATGTTGCCAGTGCCCACAACCATATTTTGCAGGCGGCATTAGACTTGGGCCTACCTGGAATGGTTGCTTATCTGGCGATTTGGGCGGCGACCGCACGACTCATCTACTACGTCTGGAAAGAGTCACAGAATCCTCTAGATAAGGTTCTTGCACAGGGATTAGGGACAGGGCTGCTGGCACAGTTCATATTTCAAATGACGGATGCGATACCGCTTGGGGCGAAGGCTGGGCTTTTCTTTTGGATGGCGTTGGCGCTTTCAGTTGCCCTTTTTGAGCGGGTGCGAAAAGGGACAACGAAGCTCGAAGTGATGGTCACCACTAGGAGCAAGGTTACTTCGTTGGAAGTGTTCGTGATGTGGGGCTTGTTTTCGCTCTTGGCGATCGGCTTCATGGGTGAACATCCGTATGCCGGCTTATCTGTGGGTACGGTTGGAGGAATTTTTTTGGGATATGGTGCTTTTGAAAATTTCCTGGGCGCCCAACGGGACGAATTGAATTCAGGAATTTAGTCACTGGATCTTACGAATTTTCAGAGAAAGGTATATTTGCCTGCCATGCGCGCAAAGCTGTTAAGAGTTATCCTTGCTTTTCTACTAGGTGGGGTATCACTGTATTTTGCGATGCGGGGTGTGGCGATTGATGAGGCATGGAAAGTCATGAGAGAACTTCGATGGGGATACTTAACTGCGGCCATCGGATTGGTGCTGATCTCACCGCTGGTTAGGGCATGGAGATGGAGGGAGTTGTTTGGGGAGGAGCCGCCAGGTTTGCCTCCCCTGGTGGGGGCAATCGCCATGGGGCAAACACTAAATTTTTTGGCGCCGTTGCGGTCAGGAGAGGTCGCCAGGGTTCTTATGGTGGGAGGCCGAAAACTGGAAGTGGCTGGAACCATTGCCGTGGAGAAATTCTTGGACATAGCCCTTTTTGCAGCTATATGTTTACTGTTGCCCTTGGTGTGGGTCCTGCCGGGATGGCTCAAGGGTACCCAGGTCTCTTTGATGTTCATGGCGGTGGCTTATTTGGCGGTTGTGGTTACACTTACAGTGGTGCTTCCGCGGACGACGCGATTACCCCAAATCGTGCGAATACCGCGGATCGAGAAGGTACCGTTGTTGGTTGGTGCTTCAATATTACTCTGGTTGAGCAGTGTGTCCGTGAACTATTTTGTGCTGCGCGCACTGCAGGTGCAAGCTTCATTTCTGGCGGCGGTGGTGGTGCTGGTGGTGTTGCAGGCAGGAGTGTCGGTCCCTTCAACGCCGGGAAAGGTAGGGGTGTTCCAGTACCTGGCCGTGCTGGGGCTCTCGCTTTTTGGTGTTGCGAAGGCTCGCGCCCTGGCGTTTGGCCTCACTTTGCATCTCATCGTCTTCCTGCCGGTGGCGTTGATGGCGGTAATTTTTTGGGCATCGAATTCTAGGACAAGCAGACGTAGTCCCTGACGTGGCCAGGACCGTTCAGCAAGTGGCGGACAGCAGACTATTTCCTAAGATCTCCATCGTAGTCCCTGTGAGAGACGAGCAAGGGGCTCTTCAGCGCTGTCTGGCGGCGCTCAACAATCAAAGTGTCGATAGGAAGGAATATGAAGTGATCGTCGTCGACGACGGATCAGTGGACGAGAGCGGGAAAGTGGCTGCTCTGTGGGGAGCGCGGGTTATCCGGCAGAATAAAAGGGGAGCCGCGGCAGCACGGAATCGTGGTGTGCGTGAAGCGCAAGGAGAAATCGTCCTGTTCACGGATGCGGATTGCTTAGCTGAGAAGGATTGGGTCGAACGACTTAGTTCTCCACTCTGGCAAGATGGTGTCCATGGGACCGTAGGTCAGTGCATGTCGGACCAAAAGCACTGGATCGCTAGGTTGATTCAGTTGGAACTCAATGAGCGTTATTCTCGCATGGAGCATCAAGATCGCATCGATTTCTTAAACAGCGGAAATTGCGGATTCAGGCGGGCGTTGCTGTGTGACAACCCTTTTGATGAGGGTTTTTGCTGGCTTGAGGATGTGGAACTCTCTTTCCGATTGGCCCAAAACGGAAATCGAATGGTCTTTGTGCCGGCCGCGCGGGTTTACCATCCCCACGCCCAAAGTTTGTGGGCCTATATGCGCAGGAAATTCCACTATGCGAGTTATGCACTATTGCTTTACCGGCGCTACCCCGAAAAAACTTTTTCTGACAGTCGGACGCCTCCTAACAGGAGGTTACAGATCCTTCTCCTGGTATCGGCGCTGATGACACTACCAGGGACCCTTTTCCATCCAGGTATGGGGCTGGTGAGTCTTGGGTTTGTCGGTGGTTCGATTGCATTTTCGTCGCACCTGGTTGTCCGCGCTTTTCACAAGTCGATTATGTTGGGGATCGTTTCTCCATTCTTTGTTCTCCTGGGAAACTTGGCCTTCATAGCGGGAACATTCTGTGGAACAGTTGGCTTGGGTAGGAGTCGGAGCGGTGTTGAATAGGCACTCTTTAGATATCTCTGGGCGGCATCGGATCGGGAGCGCGGGTTAGGGTTCAACGGGAGAGGAAGTGAAAATGATAGTTTTCGTGGTGACGGTTGGCATCAGTCTTGCAATAACGCCGCTGGTACGACAGCTAGCGGTACGGGAGAAATGGCTGTCCCGGGCCACACGTAAAGGCGGAATCCATCCGACCATGATGGGCGGAACTGCTGTGCTTGCCTCCACCCTCGTAGCGCTCCTTCTGCTAGGAAAGACGATTACTTTCACTGGACTGGCGTCCTTCTGGGTGGGGGCAATTGTCATGTTCGGAATGGGGCTGGTAGATGATTTTGCGGTCTTGAGTCCGGGGGTGAAGCTCAGCGTACAAGTGTTTGCCGCGCTGGTTTTTCTGGTGCTTCTCGTGTTGGAAGGGAGACATATTTTGAGTTTGTGGACGCCACTATTTTTTTTCTGGCTCCTGGCGATCACTAATTCACTCAACCTGTTTGATAATATGGACGGATTGACTGCCGGCGTCGGGGCTATTGTTGGTTTGGCCTTAGCTAGCAATATTTTTGGAGGCTCAGGCGCCGCGGCAGGCATAGTTCTTTTGGCCCTGGCCGGGAGTCTTGCGGGCTTCCTGGTCTATAATTTTCATCCTGCGCGTATCTTTCTGGGAGATTCGGGTAGCCATCTTGTCGGGTTTTCACTGGCAGCATTGCCTTTCTATGGACTCTCCTCCAAGCCGGACTATCCTTGGCGGGAACTTTTGATGCCACCCTTGTTGTTGCTGCTACCTATTTGTGACACAGCATACGTGACTTTCTCACGGCTTCATCGAGGAACTCCAATCTTCCAGGGGGGGAAGGATCACATTTCGCATCGGCTGTTGGAGGCTGGCCTTTGCGAAAGGACGGTGGCACTGATCTTCTATGGCGCGACGATTTTACTTTCTCTTGTAGTCTGGTTTCTAGCCATGAGTTTGGCGGATGTCGCGAAAAGCGCTGTGCGTTTTTGATCTTGCCGTGACTGGTAACTCGGAAAAGCCCAGTGGGAATTGGAAGATCTCCTCGGTGGGATCCGGGGCGGGCCGCCCACTCTTGGCAAATTCTCGCTAGAACCGGAGTATTCGTAGGACTTCTTTTGGATCCCACTGCGTATTGGCAAGGAGCGTCGTGCGGCAGCTCATATTACGGTTCGTTTGAAGTGCTGCGCTGGCCGCTGATGGGTGAACGGCCAAAGGTGGGTTATTCGCGGACAGATGAAAATGCTACCGAAACTGCTTGGTGACGAGTTCTATTTGATCTGTGCGGGGATGACCATCGTATCCGTTTGGCAACCCGCATTCGGGATTACCTTGTTTGTTGCGTCTATTCCGATTGTTTCCTATCTCTTCCAGATCCCGGTGCTGAATGCCTCCGTAGTGGAATTAAGCGCTCTCTCTGTCGTCTTGGGAGCGAGCATCCATCTTTTGTGGGGTCGCCGGGAAGACGACACTCCTGGACCTCGCTTCCATCCCGTGGAGTCTTTGATCCCCCTTTTGTTGGCGCTGGGCATCCTGGGTACCTATCTGTTTGCGGGAATTAGCCGTTTCGCGCCGTTGTTCCGCTCCTATCCGAGATTGTTGAGAGATAACCTTTTCCTGGCAGATCAATTGAATCCGTTTTTCTTTGTTCAGAAGACGGGTTTGTGGGTTACGGCCGTATGTCTCTATTCTTTGGTTCGGTGGAAATCCAAGGAAGGTCGAACGAGAAGGCTCGTCTACTATGGTTTGCTGGCGCAGGGGGTGGTATTCGCCGTGATTTTTTTTGTTGATTTACATCGGTATGGAAAACCATTCCCTGGGCACATGCTCAATGCCAGTTGGCACAATGCGCCGGGTCTTTTCGCGATATTCAGTGAACACAATACCTTCGCGGTCTTCTGGTTGATTCAAACTTCTCTACTGATGGGCGTTTTGACTACCCGGCATGGCCTCTCGCGCATGTTAGCGGTAGGTGCCCTGGCACTCTATTCCTCACTCGTAATTCTTTCACTTTCCCTTTCGGCCATCTTCGCCTATTGCATAATAGTGTTATTGGGTTGCTTCCTCCTGTTCAAAAAGGAATTTTTAAAGCGATTTCATCTCACGAGTCGACATGTCAGTAGGGCAGTCATCCTGACCACGCTGGTCCTGGGCGCTGTCATTCTGGGGGCTCTTCTTCTTCGTTATTCGCCCATCAACATGAGTGAAGCCGTACAACGACGGATTGCAATGATTGCTCCAGGAAAATTCGTCCAGTCCCTCTATCAACATCGGATGTATCCCTGGTTTATAGCGGGGGGAATGATCCAAGACTCACCGGTTTTTGGCATTGGCTTGGGTCGATTGTATTTGATGTACGATCAGTACCGGCAGAAAGCGAATCTCTCCACGACAGATTGGTTTTGGAATCGCTACCAACACGAAAACGCTCATAATTATTTCATTCAGATCGCTGCCGAGACTGGGTTGGTCGGCCTCTCGCTGATTGTCGCGTTCCTTGTTGGGCTATTTCGGCGGTGCGATTGGCACAATTCGATTTCATGCGGCGCAGCGATTGCTGTGATTGGTTTGTCAGTCGATTCACTCACGCAGCACACACTGTTGGTTGAATCGATTTTTTTGACCTTCGCGATCGTCTGTGCGTTGGTTCCGACGGGCAGCGTAGGAAGTAGTGATCGTTGGAGACAGATTGTGAGAAGTAGAATCTTTTTGGCTGGTATGACCATGCTAGTGATCCTCTATGTGACACATCTGGTCCATATTTGGGGAGAGATGCCGGAGCGGTTTGAATATGGCATTTACGAGGTCGAAAAGGATGGAGAAAAGGAATTCCGATGGTTCTCGGATCTGGTTTTAATTCGGCGGCATTGGGAAATCGCGCCGGGACAAACAACTTCGGGGGACGATTCGAAGCATGTCGAGCGCGAGTTCAGCTTTAAGGCACACAATCCCGACATCGAAACGAATCCGTTGATCGTCATGATCGAGCAAGGAAATCGAGTTCTGACCAGATTCGCGCTGACCGATCATGAATGGCATCCAAGAACGGTTCACTTTGACGCTACGGCGGTGCTGATCCTTCGGTGTAGCCGAGCCTTAGAGCCCCCCGGTGAATTTCGAAGACTGGGAGTTGCTGTTTCCGGCCTACCAGCGGATTGACGCTCGGAGCTTAGAGGCTGGGACCGCCTCAGGGAGGTAGAATATTGGAGCGCCTGAGCGCGTTGAGGCTTGGCGGGGTGGTCATTGTTCGCTGCTGCCTGATATGGAAGAGAGAACTGAGTGATGGCAAAAGGAAGCCCGATTTTGTAATCGCCACTCTGACGTCGTAGCTAAGCTGTTGAAACTCTTCGTAGCGAGCAACTCAAGTTAACAAGTTGACACGATGAATACCGACCCGATTTCCGAACAAGTACGCAGTTACCTGATTGCGAGTGCCGAAGTGAAGAGGCAAGTAGCCGAATTTTGCGCTGCGGACATCGCCCGCGCCGCCGAGTTAATTAGTTCCTGCCTGCGGAAACGGAATAAGATACTCTTGTGTGGCAATGGTGGGAGTGCGGCGGACTGCCAGCACGTGGCTGCCGAACTAGTCGGCCGTCTGACGATGGAGTATGAACGACCGGGGTTGGCCGCAGTCGCCTTGACCACGGACACTTCTTTTATCACTGCATACGCCAATGACGTCGATTATGACGGAGTATTTTCCCGCCAGGTGCAGGCACTGGGAAAACCGGGGGATGTTCTGATCGGAATCAGTACCAGTGGGGAATCACGCAACGTGGTGCGTGCGGTGAATGAGTCGCGAATGATTGGCATAAGCGTAGTGACTTTGACGGGTTTGACGGGAATTCTGGCGAACATGGCGGACGTGGCGATACGTGTGCCCAGCACGTTGAAATCACATATTCAGGAAAGCCACTTGGCAATTGAGCACATACTTTGTCATCTAATTGAGCGGTATGTTTCTGTGGAGTAAAAGGCGCAGCCAGATGGACCCCAATGAGCGTGTGCCGGTTGTTTTGAAGAAAAATTACTCTTTCAATAGATGGTCATGAATCTGGTTCTGGCTGAGCAGGACGTGTTCAAGGCGTGGATCCGGCAGAGATTCATTCAGCGGTACTTGATCGCCCAGATGGTGGCCCGCGAGTTACGCGCCCGATATGTTGGTTCGTCGATTGGCCTGTTTTGGTCCGTCATCCACCCTCTTCTTTCGATGGCAGTTTTCACCTATGTGTTTTCGTACGTGTTGAGAGTACGATTCAGCGAAGATACAGGCGTGGGAAGTTTTGCGCTTTACTTGTTCTGTGGAATGCTTCCCTGGAATTCTTTTCGGGAGATCGTGGAACGCTGCGCCACTTCGATTACGGACAATGCTTCGCTTGTCAAGAATTTGTCCTTTCATTCGAAAACCTTGCAGTTATCCATTGGGATCACGTCGCTGGTCACCCAATGGATCGGATTAGCAGTGCTTCTGGTGGTAACAATTATCTTGCGCGGGAGCCTTCCGTACATGGCGCCCATCGTCTTACCCTTGTCGATCCTGCTCATGTTGTTCGGCATCGGCCTCGGCTTCCTGGTATGCACGCTACATGTTTTCTTCCGCGACACAGCTCAGTTTGTAAATGTGGGGTTAATGATTTGGTTTTACCTTACCCCTGTTTTCTATCCGGCACACGTGATTCCTCCGAAGTTTCAATTCCTGATCTATATTAACCCTCTGGCGTATGCCGCTAACATTTACCGGCACATTGTTCTGAACAACGGATTTCCGGACCTGTTTGGGCTTAGTGTGTTTACTGGTCTCTCTGCCGGAACCTTTCTCTTGGGATATTGGGTGTATTCCAAGAATTTTCCGGCTTTTATTGATGAACTATAAATGAGAGCGATCTCGGTCAAGAATCTTTCCAAAACTTTCAAGATTTATGCGCGGCCCAGCGATCGGCTGAAGGAGTTCTTTTTTCGTAAGCCTCTGCATTCAAATTTTGCGGCGCTGCAAGGCATTTCGTTTGAAGTGCTCCGGGGGAAAACGGTGGGTCTGATCGGCCAGAACGGCTCAGGTAAGAGCACCCTGCTCAAGATCTTGGGGGGGCTGATGCAACCGACGACCGGAACGGTCGAGATTAACGGCTGCGTTTCGTCCCTGATTGAACTGGGTACCGGCTTTCATCCGGAGTTCAGCGGCCGCGCCAATGTTTACATGAATGCGTCCTTGCGTGGGATGCCGCGAGAAGAGGTGGACCGACGCTTTCCAGAAATTTTGGAGTTCTCTGGCCTGGAGGGATTTATTGATCGTCCTTTGAAGACCTACTCGACCGGGATGTGGGTGCGTTTGGCGTTCTCGGCGGCCATTTCCGTGGATCCAGAGATTCTATTAATTGACGAAGCTCTGGCGGTCGGCGATGCCCTGTTCCAGCACAAATGTCTGCAGAGGCTGCGACAACTCCAGGAGCAGGGCCGGACTATTTTTTTTGTGTCGCACGACATGGCGGCGGTGAAGACCTTTTGTGAAGAGGCGATGCTACTGGATCAAGGGCAGTTGGCTGCCTGCGGAAAGCCGGATGAAGTCTGCGCTCTGTATATATCGCTGCTTGCACAGCGGGCTTCTCAAGATCGCATTGTGTTTCGAACGGTGGAGGGTGCGCGAGCCAGATTCGATCCGTCTATCTACAGCCAGACGATGGTTGGGTACGGCAATTTTGATGTGGAAATTTCCCACGTCGAGTTGTTGAGCGCGCGCGGGGAAACGGTGCAAGCGGTTGTCTCGGGCGACATCGGTCGCATTCGAATCCACTTGGTCGCCCACCGGCCGGTCGCCGATCCAGTGGTAGGGGTTCTCATTCGAGACCGAATGGGGAACGACATCTATGGGACCAATACATTTTATGAAAATATCAAAATGGGCGATTGGCCTGCGGGACGAATCATGGAAGTGGAATACACGCTGAAGTTCGACTTGGCGCAAGGAGACTATTTTATTTCTGTCGCCGCTCATGGCGGGAGGGACCATTTGGGACTCTGTTATCATTGGATCGATGTTGCCCTAGTGATGAAGGTGCTTCCCCCCGCAAGTCACTTTGCCGGGCACGTGCGGCTGCCGACCAAGATTGCGTTTCGAGAAGCGCCGGTAGCCAAGATCGGGCGCATGTAGGCGGGGCTTTTCACAGAAGAAGTGCGATGTTCTCATACGCTGATTTGAAAACGCGGGTGTTGCCCGCGTTTTTTGCTTTATTTAAAGAAAGGAGTCGGATGAGTAGAATGACCTCTTGGGTGCTCCGTCCCCATGCGGCTGTCTTTCTTTTTTCGATTTTTTTTGCCTACCAGTATTTTTCTCTGATGCAGATCCTGCAGTGGCTGACTATTCCAGGATTTGTCATTGCCGCAGTGAGCGGATTTCAAAATCCTGTTTTGGCGGTCAGCCTGCTTTTGGGTCTTCTGCCCGCGATCCAATACCTAGACTTGACCGAAGTATGGTTGCCTGTTTCTCTGACTGAGATTTTCTTGTGGGGAATATTTGCCGGCGCCTCACTAAGAAGTTGTTTTGAAGGAGAGGATGACCAGCACAAGTCGTATTCAACACTGCGTCTAATTCTAGGTATTTTGGCAGTTGCGGTCATTTTTTCTTCGGTTCGTCAAATTGTTCGTCTTCACGAAGCTCCAGGTTCCGTGCTGATCAGGCTCATTGCGGATCAAGTTAGCCGGATACCTTACTACTACCAGTTGGATTACTTTTACTTTCTTCGGAGAAGCGTTACTTTTCTTTCCGGGCTCTATCTGTTTTGGATTCTGTGCCGGTATCTGAAAGATTCTGGGAGCCGACGACTCTTACTCTGGGGATGGATAACCCACGCGATCGTAGCGATTTTGGTCTCGATGTCTCTGCTCGGGGAAAGTGGCTGGTCCATTCCGTTTGATGGATTTCATGAAGGTCGCAATGCATTCAGCACGGATTGCTTGTTGACCATCGGAGGCGTATCAGCGGCGTTTACCTATTGGAGGGGGCGGTTTCGCATTTTACTTGTCCCCCTAGGGCTGTCCGTTTTCTTTTTGATCTGTCTTAGCGTCTCCCGAGCCGCGATTTTCACCGCAGTGGCGCTCCTAGTGCTGGTGGCGGCAGTGGAACTGCAAGAAAACCTACCCTCAATTTTCACTGCATTTCTTTGCCGCAAAAACCGGTGGAAGGTCACCGCTGTGGCCTGTACCGCTGTACTTCAATCCGGCTTTATCCAGGGAATGGAAGAAGAGCGCCTGGGTCGTATTCATGGGATTGATCGCCTACTGCCTCACTTTGCTCGTGGAACACACGCTGCTGATTCTGGAGATGCAGATTTCTTTCTATGCGCTCCTAGCACTGGGCGTTTTCCCAGACGTGAAAGCAAAACCATTGGACCGAGCCAAACGCGTGCTACCGGTTTTGACCGCCGTTTTTGGCGTGGCCTTGATCTGGACACAGGTTATGCCCACTCCTCCCGGTGATTATGGTTTCTACGACTGGGAAGGACATGGGGAATTCCACTGGGCGGGCGCCGCGGCGTTCATGAAAGTCAAGAAGGAAGGGGATGAAGTTCGCTTTAGAATCTATCCAGTTGGAAGAAACTTGCCAGACCAAATCTATATGAACGATGGTCATCGTTGGGTGATCCTGCGACTGCCCTTTGAGCAAGGGACGGCCTACTCGCTTAGGACTCCTGGCGGTGAATTTGTCAGACTGAGTTTCATCGCGGGTGAGGTGACAAATCTTCGGACGGAAGGTGTGAGCCTGGATTTTCGGAACCTAGGGTTTGCTGTCAGTCGGCTGCAGTGGAGAAAAGACGAGATAGAAAGAGACTCGCAAAAGAAGACCCCATAAAAGGGAGAAGGCAGGTCGCTAGCTACTATAGGTGCGTACGTACGTGATGCAAGAGCGAGAGCATTCCGGCGCTAATTGCCGGCGTTACGTGATTCTGGATCGGGACGGAACCTTGAACGTTGAAAAGCATTATCTTTCCGATCCCCTTGAGGTAGAACTCCTGCCGGGTGTGCTGGAGGGTTTGGCCCATCTGCAAGCCCTGGGTCTGGGGCTGATCGTGATGACCAACCAATCCGCCGTGGGGCGCGGTTACTTTGATTTAGAACGACTGGCGCAAATTCACTCACGTCTGGAAAAACTGCTGGCCGAGGGAGGCATTATCCTCGACTCTATCTATTATTGTCCGCACCGGCCGGATGAGAATTGCCTGTGCCGCAAACCTGCCTCTGGTTTGCTAGTGCGGGCAGCCGGTGATCTGAAATTTGATCCGGGGCGAGCTTTTGTCATCGGTGACCAGGCCTGCGATATTTTGATAGGCAAAGCCGTAGGAGCGACGACAATTCTGGTGACCACTGGCTACGGTGAGCAAACGCGCGATGAGCTTGCAGTCCAGCCCGATTTCATCGCGGACAGCCTGGTACATGCCGCGGAAGTCATTGAAAATATCCTCTCTTCGAAAACGGACTCGTAAGGGGATCGATTTTCACAGGAACAAAAACGGAGAGACCACGAGTACGATGAAGCACTGGTCTACGATCCGTTGTGATGGATTTGAGCGGTCGGGCTTTCCCGCTGGCGCTTACAACGGATACTAAGACTTGTCTCCCATTGGGTGGATGCGGGGATCAGTTCCCGCAACAGTGAAGTCAGCCATGCCGGGATCCAGTATCCGTTGCACACATTTGAAGTCACGACTGTGCATCGAAGGGAGGGAACGGCTCTACGACCTTTGCCGGTGGCGCCGGCCATCACTGCCCTATGTCAAAGACCTGATTCAGTAGTTTCCGAGCAAATGCAGAGCTATCAGAAATCTCACCTATTCAAAACTGTCATTGCCTTCCTGGGTATCATCTTGCTTCTTTATGGCAAGGCGCTCTTTAGTTCCGATGTCCTGAGCCAGGCGGATCTGTTGCTGACCTTTCCTCCATGGAAGAATTTCCAGCCCAAGGATTTCGAGCGGCCTCGCAACGACCTTTTAGCCGATCAGAGCTTTCAGGTGATTCCCTACCTTTATTACCTGAAGCACGCGGCGTCTGAAGGCCGCGTTCCGCTGTGGAATCCCCACATTATGGGCGGAATGCCCTTTCTGGCCAACATGCAGTCGGCAGTTTTTTTCCCCGTCTACTGGCTGGTCCTATGGATGCCGGTGGAGAGCGCTTTGGAATGGATCGGCGTGATCAAAATTTTCCTTGCCGGGCTCGGTTTCTATCTGTTTTGTCTGCGCGCTCTAGCCGTCACACCTCTTTCCGCATTCGCCGGCGCCGTCGTCTATTCTCTGTGCGGCTTCAACACCGTTTGGCTGTTGTACGCCAATAGCAACGTTTCTCTGGTCGCAGGGTGGCTGCTGCTGTCCATCCACGAGGTCATCCATCGCGGGACGGCGAAAAGCCTCTTCTTCCTTGCCTCGATAGTAGCCTTGGCCATTGCTGGCGGGCATCCGGAGACCGTCCTTCACTTGGTTGTGATCGGGGTTCTCTTCGCCGCATTTGCCTTGTGGCATAGCCGGGCGAAGATTGGGTCCGTTACTTGGAAACTTGGGTTGGCCGCAATTCTTGGGGCGGCTCTTTCTGGCGTGGTCTTGTTGCCGTTTATCGAAAATGGTCTGGCGAGCGCAACTTTGGCGGTACGCCAGTCTGTGGAACACCCTAAGCTGCCGTGGTTCTCGGCAGTCACGGCCTTGGTCCCGAATTTTTTTGGAAATCCTGCGGAAGGCTTTTATCGAGGTCCCAACAATTACAATGAAATTGCCTGTTTTGCCAGCGTTTCGTCTTTGGTCTTGGCGGGTCTGGCGGTGGCATTTGCAAGGCGCAATGTCGGCACCTATTTTGCGATTACGGTGTTGGCCGTGTGCGGCATGGTCGCTTATGGCATCACGCCGCTGTTCCAAATGTTCCATGCATTGCCGTTGTATCGCTATTCCCTGAATACCCGATTGATCCTGGGACTGTCTCTGGCATTGGCAGCGCTGACGGCCATCGGTCTGGATTGCGTTCTGCGGATCGGAGAGGCAAGAGTCTGGAAACGAGTGCGGCAATACACGACTGGAGCCGCAATCGCGCTTCTGTTGTTGTTAAGCCCGTTTATTGCCGCGCACTTGGTTATTTTGAGCGGGAATAAGCAACAACTCGAATATGTGTCTGCGCAAGTGATTTGGTTTTTCTTGACGGTCGTGGCGCTGGTGGGCCTGTTGACATGGCTTGGTTCTCATCCTGAGCGGGGGAGCTGGATTCGCGTGCTGTGGGTAATGTTGATTTGCGCGGAGATGATTCGTTTTTCAGCGGGTTACAATCCTACGATCCCCCGTGCGCATTATGCGTACCAGTATCTCCCTTCATCCATCCGGTTCCTCCAATCACGCGGCCTGGATCGTCACGTCGGGGTGAACTACGGCGAATTGGCCTGCAACAGTTCCATGGTCTATGGCACCTACGATTTTAGAGGCTATGACTTCCCTGAAACCGCGGCTTACCACCGCTACTTTTATGAGCTGATCGACAGCAGCAGCCGTTTGAACATCACCCACAGCGTCTCCCAATGGACACCGGCTGCCGTGCAGGCGCTGGGGAATGCAGGGGTACGGTATTTTGCGCACGATTCGGAAATACAGTTTCCGGGACTGCGGCTCGTCCACTCAAGCGACATGAAAATTTATGAGTACGAGCGGGCTGTGCCCCGCGCCTACCTTCCGCGCAAGGTCGTTGAGGTTTCAACCGTCGAGGATGCCCTCTCTCGAATGAAGGCGCCGGGGTTTGATGCCGCGATGGAGACTTTTATAACCAGCGACGCCGCTCTCGGATCGGTACCGTCTCGTCCTCCGCAGGACGCCGATGTAAAAATCGTTTCCTACCTCCCAGAGTCGGTTCGACTAGAGGTGCGATCGTCTGCGCCCGCAGTGGTCGTGCTCAACGACACGGCGTGCGAAGGATGGCAGGCATACATCAACGGGAGTTCTCGTAAAATTTACATTGCGAATGGAATGTTCCGGGCGGTGGCAGTTCCGGCGGGGCGTTCTTTGATTGAGTTTAAGTATCAGCCGCGTGGATACGCCCTTGGAAAGCTTCTCTCTTTGGCCGCGCTGGCAGTAATTTCGCTGGGATGGATCGTGGCGGTCATCTCAGCTAAGCGGTAGTGGCGTGGTTGGACTCAAGGCCGTCTACGATCTCGGGCGTCTTCTGTTGCAATAAGACTTTTCGGCCAAGGAGCCTGCCTACTCGTCGAGGTAAGAATCAAGGATTTGTAAGATCTGAAAACGCCCGCGAATTCAGGCAACTGTCCCTGTTTGGAGAACACCCATACAATCACCGGACTCCAGAGAGCTAGCTCCAGCAGGGTATAAGGTATCGCTACCTTGAGCAAACTGGTCGGATCTCCTCCCGCAGCCTGGTACAACGGGATTAGAAAACTTGGATGCCCCCAGGTAGTCGTGCTAAAAGGCCAAAAGAGCATCTCTCCGTCGCGGTAAAAATTGGAAACGCAGAAAAAGTCGAGCGCTGCATGTGAAAGCAAGACGAGAAAAACCGCCAGCCAGCAGCGAGCGCGGTTGAAATAACCCATGCTCCTCCCCAGCAAGAAGATCAATAGGGATCCAACGAGAGCAAATAAAATGGAATGGCTGAAAGTTCGGTGGTACTGACGCCAGTCAAGACCCAGGACGAAGACAAAGAAGAAATCAAAATCAGGAAGGATCGATAGCAAGGACCAAAACAATGTCTGTTTCCAATCGGTTAATCGTCGGCCGAGGAGCGTAGCAATTCCGCATCCTAAGCTGATGTGTGCTACTGGAAACGCCATGAGGGTTGCAGGTTATCAGGAATTGGTGATCGGTAGCAAGAGCTGTAGTGGGTTCTTGCGCTCCCTCAGTTTGTGAAGTTCGCTGTTGTTGGGGTTCGGTGGCGCACTTGGAGATACGGCCGCAACAGGGGCCGCTTCCACAGCGAATTCGTCGCACGCCTGGTTCTACCTTTTGGATCCACTTCGGAGCAGATTTGAGACGGCTTTGCCGCCCCCGACTCTGGCGGCGAGGCTTGCCTCGCCGAAGGCTAAAACCTCCTCTCTTACCTTGAGGCTGCGCCTCGCTTATCTACTCTTTTCTCGGTACGGCTCTGGATGACCTGAAAACTTAAGGGGAGGGCAGCCCCATCGCGGCCGCGTTGAGCTACCCACTAAAATCCTGGTTGAAACGTGGTCAGGACCAAAGCTAATATGGGGAGCACATCGTGAGTTTGACGCTTTCAGAATGAGAGATGCGCATTCCAATTTCCAAAGTTGTCTGTACCCGCCTGACGGCTTGAGCATGCAAGGGAGGGCAAGCCGACACTTTGCCATTGCGTTTCGACAGAGTTGCAGTCCGCTAGTGCGCTGTAACAGGAGGATCGGTACTATGTTTTCGTGTAGAGACGCCCCGGCGGGGCGTCTCTACGGTGCACGTCGGTACTGTTTGTGTTGCTACAGTGCAGTCGTTGCCTTTCTTTTGCTCTGCCTCTTGATCGCATCGCCTGGCTACGGCTACGGTCAGGGAACTGCTTACGGCAACGCGGGCACCCACGGCAAGAAAACAATCCAGGCGGTGCGCACAGAATTGCCGGTCGTTCTGGACGGAAAACTGGACGAACCGGTCTGGTGGCAAGCTCCGGTCTCGCTGGGGTTCGTTCAGAAAGACCCAAAGGAGGGAGAACCGTCGACAGAAAGGACGGAGTTCCACGTCGTTTATACTTCTCAAACTTTGTATATCGGCGTTATTTGTTACGATTCCAACCCCCAAGACATTCTGGCGACCGAGCGGCGCCGGGACAACAACCTGGAGAACGATGACACTCTGACCATCGTTCTGGACACCTTCCACGATCACCGTAACTCCTATTTGTTTCGGACCAATCCGCTGGGAACGCAATATGACGCCTCGGTCACCGACGAAGGGAGGAGCCTTAACGAAAACTGGGACGAAAAATGGGAGGTCGCGTCGCAGATTCTCGAGGTCGGTTGGGTGGCGGAGTTTGCGATTCCCTTCAAGAGTCTGCGCATGGGCGAGCAAAACGAGATCCGTTGGGGATTAGATTTGGAGCGGGTAATCCGCCGCAAGAACGAATTCTCATACTGGAACGGCTATCGGCGCAGCTTCAAGTTGGAAAACGTGTCGCAGGCTGGACACTTGGATGGCTTGCAGGGCGTTGATCCGGGGATGCGGATGCGGGTCAAGCCTTTCACGGTCGGGGGATTTCAGCAATCTTCCAGTCTGTCGCGCCATAGCTTCCGCAACGCCTCGGACATCGGTATGGAGGTGTTGAAATACCGGATCACGCCCGGCCTGACCGCCGATTTTACCTGGAATACCGACTTTGCCCAGACCGAAGTAGACGACCAACAAGTCAGTCTGGACCGCTTTCCACTGTTCTATCCCGAGAAAAGGGAATTCTTTCTGGAAGGGGCAGGCATCTTTGAGTTTGGTCGTGCCAGGGCTGAATTTGTCCCCGAGATGAGACTGCTCCACACGCGGCGGATTGGGATGACTCCCGATAGCAGCGCGCAGGTACCGATGACCGCAGGAGCTCGCATGACCGGCAACTGGCAAGGCTTCACCCTCGGTCTAATGAACGTGCAGACCGAAGCTCTTGAGTCGCATGATGTTTCGGCGAGCAATTACAGTGTGGTCCGAGTCAAGCGGAATGTGCTGGATCGTTCCTTCTTGGGCGGATTTATCCTCAACCGGGAGGTGGGTGAAAGCGCGGACTTCAATCGGGTTTATGGCCTGGACGCCAACTTTACCTTCCGCAAGTACCTTCAGATACTAGGTACGTGGGTTACTTCAGACCAGCCAGGCTCTCGGCGCGACAACTCGCTGGCCAACGGCAGCATCTGGTGGGACACCGACTTTTGGGCCGCCGGCTTGGAGTTCGTTTCTGTGGAGCCGAATTTTCGTAATGATCTGGGCTTCCTCCGCCGCAAAGACTGGCGCCGCCACACTGCCAGTTTTGCGATCAACCCGCGTCCCAAGAGTGGACCCATCCGCCGGATTTGGATCAACCCTCGGTTCGATTACGAAACCGACAGTCAGTGGCGGTTCGACCGCCGCCTCGCTCACTTCCACACCCGCGTGGAGTTCCACAGCGGCGACTCCATTGGCATTTCGCCACATCTGCCCAGGGAAAGGCTGGTCAAACCCTTTGTGCTGCGCTATCGGGTGGCCGAGGTGGCTGCCGATGGCCAACTGCGCAAGGAGCCGCTGGTGGTGGTCCCGGCCGGGGAGTACAAGTGGGCGTATGTCCGGTTGCGCTATACCGCCAATCCAGCCCGCCGGCTCTCGGGCTTCGTTGAGGTGTCTCCGACTCCCGGTTATTACGGCGGGGACCTGGTCGAATATATTTTCAGTCCCCAACTCAAAGTAACCGATAAGCTGGCGGTGGAAGTGAGCTACCGGATCAACGACGGGCGGGTCGCGGAAACCGATTTCACCGACCATGTGGTCAATTTCCGCGTCCACTACAATTTCAGCAATCAGTGGCTGACCACCACGACCGTTCAATACAACAACGCGGATGCCTTTGCCGGACTGAACTTCCGCTTGAACTATATCTTTCGCCCCGGCGACGATTTTTTCCTCGTGTATAACGAAGGACGGCGGCTTGGAGATGTCTTCGAGGACAGGAAGGACCGCACCCTCCAGGTGAAGTTCACTTATTCTTTTGACTTCTAGTTACTGCATCGCTGCCTTCTTACTTGAAAACCAAAAATAAAAAGGCAGGCCCATGGCTACGGTAGCAACCCCCAAAAGCGATGGGATGGGCTTTTCCCAAAAAGTGTAAATCAGAATCCAGAAAGAAACGGTTACAAACAGTCCCGGGACCACGGGATAACCCAAGACAAGTCTGCGATGGGCCGGGAGAAACAGTGAGGAAACGGCCAGCATTGCAAAGAACACCAGGACAAATCCGGCATACTCGATGAGACTTTCAAACGTCCCACTTAGAATCAACAGACACGTCCAGGCCCCTTGGAGATAAATCGATCGTACCGGGGTGTCAAAAACTGGGTGGACTTGGGCAAAGAAAGAAAACAGATTCCTATCACGTGCCATTGCAAAGTAAACTCGCGGGCCCACAAATGTCATCGCGCTTGCCGAGGCCAGGATCGAAATTGCCATCATGGCTGCAAAAAATGCGGCGGCTCGTGATCCCAGCAACGCCGTTGCAGCTTTTGCTCCAATGGGCAACACGTTCATCATCTCCCCGATTGGCAGCGCATAAACGTAGAGCGCATTCAAAGCAATGTATATGACCGTCACGGAGATGGTTCCGATCAGCAGCGAGCGGGTGACGTTGCGCTCCGGCTCTTTAATCTCTTCGGCAATATAGGCAGCAGCATTCCAGCCGCTGTAACCGTACAGCACAAAGATAAGCGAAACTGCGGCATTTCCCCATAGGAAGTCCGGCGACACGACAAAGTGGCCCCAATGGCCGCGGCCGAAAACGAAGCCTGTCAGGACAAAAAGGAAAATGAATCCGACTTCGACGACAATGGCCGCGCCTTGAAAGAAATTCCCCACTTTCCAGCTTGCTGAGTGGATGACCATCAAGGTGATGGCCGCCAGACAAGCCGCCACTTGATTGGTATTTAAGGAAATCGGGCTGGCCTGCAGAATCGGATGGGACCTCGATATACCGGGGAAAAAGAAGCCCAGATACTCGGCAAACGCAATGCACGCTGCCGCTACGGGCGCGGCGAAGCCAACCCAGAAAGAGGCCCAGCCGGAGAGGAAACCCCAAACGGCTCCGTAGCTTTCACGTAGGTAGATGTACTCTGCTCCAGACTCCGGATAACGCGAAGCCAGCGCAGAGTAGCAAAGCGCCCCGCAAGCGGCCAAGATGCCTCCCGCGATCCAGAGCGACAAGAGGGCCGGCGCTGAAGGGACCATCGCCGCCATGAAGCCCGTAGTGGTGAAAATGCCCGTGCCCACCATATTTGCAATCACCACTCCGGTGGTCGGTATCAGCCCATACTTTCGAAGCATGGAGAGAGATTGTAACTTACCGGGAAACTTGCGCACCTGGGATTATTCAATCGGGACCTCGTTTTCTTGACAAATCGCTCCGGCGCCCTTTACTATGAGGATTGTTAGGATGGCTGCCGGCCCGCAATTCGCGCCAATAACGTGTTTCAGGAGGAATGTGTAATGCCTTTGTACGAATATCGCTGTTCCAAGTGCGGGGATACCTTTGAGATCATCCAGAAGTTCTCAGATCTCCCCTTGGAAACGTGCTCAAAGTGCGGTGGCAAGGTTCAGAAACTGCTTTCAAGCCCGGCGATCCAGTTTAAGGGCACCGGATGGTACGTTACCGATTACTCCCGCAAAAATGGCGAAAGCGTTAACAGCAAGTCGAAAGTGGGAGAACCGGGCAAGGATGCAAGCTCTGGGAATATCAATGGAGGGAAGCCGTCCAGCGACTCGGCAGGCAGCACAACCTCGAAGGAGAAGACATCAACGGCGGGCTAACGGACTGAAACACCGGAACTGCAGACGCGACAATGTCGCGGCACGAGACGGTTTTTGCGGCAAATGATCTGACCTCCAAGACAGACGCGTCGCAGTAAATACTTTCCAGCGGTAGCGCAGAACTGACACATCGAGAGTCCGCTTGCTTACGCGCGGCTCGGACGTTCTCTATCGCGGCTCGGCCGACTTACTCACTTCGTTGCCTGCTTTGGACAGGTGTAAACGATACGCCCCTCGGTGATCTTGGATGCATTGATTTGCCATCGCAATCACGATTTTGACGTTTTCTCATTAAGGCAGGGGAGGGTTCGCAAGTACTCCCTGAGAGCTGGGCCTAGATCCCCCCGCTTGAGCGCGAACTCCACAGTAGCCTTCAAGAACTCCAACTTATCGCCGGCGTCGAAGCGTTTCCCTTCGAACCTGAAAGCGTAAACCCGTTCCGTTTCCAACAAGTGTCGAATTCCGTCGGTGAGTTGGATCTCTCCACCTGCGCCGGGTCTGGTTTCTTCCAAGGCGCGAAAGATCGCGGGACTCAAGATATAACGTCCGATGACCGCCAGCCGGGAAGGAGCATCTTCAGGAGACGGCTTTTCGATCATGTCCCGGATTCGAAACACCCGCCCGCCATTGGCTGCGTCCTTTCGTATCTCGATGATGCCGTATCGGCTGACCGCCTCGCGCTCCACTTCCATGACCGCCAGGATCGAACCGCCGGTGGTGTTGTAGACATCCAACATCTGTTTCATGCAAGGAACCGCCGCGTCGATGATGTCGTCACCCAGAAACACTGCAAAGGGCTCTTCGCCCACCAGGGTCTCAGCCATCAGGACGGCATGGCCCAAGCCAAGCGCCTCCTTCTGGCGCACGTAGGCAACGTGAATCATGTCGGAGATTTGCCTGACCTGTTGCAGTAAGTCCAGCTTGTTGCGCGCAGTCAAGATTGCTTCCAGTTCATAGGAAACGTCGAAGTGATCCTCGATGGCATTCTTACCGCGGCCAGTCACCAGGATGATGTTATCCAGTCCAGCCTGCACCGCCTCCTCTACGACGTATTGAATGATCGGCTTGTCTACGAGGGTCAGCATCTCTTTGGGCTGCGCTTTGGTGGCGGGCAAGAATCGAGTACCCAATCCCGCAGCTGGAAAGACCGCTTTACGAATCTTCACACTCTCTTCCTTGATTTCCTCAAAACTTCATCACGGGGCCGCCGGTCACAAAGTGTACAATATCGCGTCGCTCTCTGCGTACCCTTGTCCGCTTGGGTTCATTGTTTCACAAAACCCGCGTTGGGGCCAATGGCAGGTGGTCAATGACTGAGAGAGTATAGCTGAAATGTTGGATCGAACTTTCATTCGAGAAAATATTGATCGGGTTCGAATGGCCTTGGGGAATCGCCACTCGGATGTGGATCTTTCCCAGTTTCAAAATCTGGATGCTTGTGAGCGCACATTCCGCAAGGAAGCGGAAGAACTCCGGGCAAAGCGTAACAGTGTCAGCGAACAAATCGGCCGCCTTACTCGACAAGGCCAGGATACGACAATCCTGAGAAAGGAAATGCGCGAAGTGGGAGACCGTATCAAATACCTGGAAGAAGAACTGGTGAGGCTGGAAGCATCGTTGAGTCAGTTTTTGCACTCCATTCCTAATGTACCGAACTCCAGCGTGCCCATCGGCCCGGACGAGAGCGCCAACCAGGTGATTCGCAGAGTGGGCGAGCTGCGGGCGATGGAGTTTGCTCCGAAGGATCATGTAGAACTGGGCGCCAGGTTGGGCATTCTGGACATAGAGCGCGCGACCAAGATCACTGGTGCGCGCTTTGCAAATTATTGGGGTCTGGGAGCCCGACTGGAGCGGGCGCTCATTACCTTCATGTTAGACGTGCATACGCGCGAGCATGGATATCAAGAGGTGTTGCCTCCGTTCATGGTGAACGATCAGGCCTTATTTGGGACCGGCCAGCTTCCAAAGTTTGCCGCTGACCTTTTTAAAATCGAGGGATTCAACTATTATCTCGTCCCCACTGCAGAAGTTCCCGTTACCAATCTTTACAGGGATGAGGTCTTAGAGGGTGAAAAGCTCCCTGTGAAGTTGACTGCTTACACCCCATGTTTTCGTAGCGAGGCTGGGTCTTATGGAAAAGATACCCGTGGGCTGATCCGCCAACACCAGTTTAACAAAGTAGAACTGGTCTGTTTTTGCCGCCCGGAAGACTCCTATGATGAGCTGGAGAAGCTGACGGCGGCGGCAGAGACGATCTTGCAAAGACTCGAGCTTCCCTATCAGGTTGTGGCACTGAGCACGGGCGATCTCGGTTTTGCCTCTGCCAAGACGTATGATCTTGAAGTTTGGCTTCCCAGCCAGCGACGTTATCGCGAAATTTCCTCTTGCAGCAACTTTGAAGATTTTCAGGCGCGCCGCGCCAACATTCGCTTTCGCCCGGATCCGCAATCAAAAGCCAGACTCGTGCACACGTTAAACGGTTCCGGATTGGCTGTGGGACGAACCTGGGTCGCGGTGGTGGAGAACTACCAGCAAGGGGATGGATCGGTAAAGATCCCGGAAGTGCTGGTATCTTACATGGATGGAACTCGTGAGATTCGATGAGATCTTCGAAGGGTTAAAAGTCAGCGCAACTTCATTCTGACCTTCCGACTCCCCTGAGTACCTCGATTCATAAATACGATGACGTTTGCTGCGAGTGCGATGGCCCTGATTTCGCGGAGTGACGACGAGTCAATGCGGGGTGCCCATTGGCGAGGAGGAGCGACAAGGAAAGCGGGGCCATCCCGCCGCAACCCTCCAGGCTGATGGGGGTTGCGGACGATCTCGGCGTCGCTCGTTGTCGCCGATGTCCCCTGCATCGCCTCCTCCTCGCTCCTGCATCTCGCCGCGCAAGCCTCATCAACAAACGTTACCGTATTTATGAATCGAGGTACCTAGCGAGCCCGCTCGACGTAGCGGCCGTCAATCGGATCGACCCGAATCCGTTCCCCCTCTTTTATGAATGGCGGGACCTGAACCACAACTCCAGTCTCCAGCTTGGCTGGTTTGGTGACGTTACTGATCGTAGCCCCTTTTAGTTCTGGTTCGGTTTCAACCACCTTGAGTTCTACGACCGGGGGAAGTTCAATTCCGATCGGGTTTCCTTCAAAAAATTCTACCTTAATTCTCAAGTTTTGAATCAGATAGTCAACCGCCGCCCCCAACATTTCGCTGTCCAGAGCGACTTGTTCGAAATTTTCCATGTTCATGAAATAGTGCATGTGGCCGTCGCTGTAAAGGTATTCCATCTCATGCTCTTCCAGTGAAGCTCTCGAGACCTCGTCACTGGCTCGAAACCGAACGTCAATGCTGGCTCTTGTCTTTAGATTGCGCAGCTTGGTTTGCACCATGGCGCGCAAATTTCCGGGCGTGTGGTGATGAAAGTCGAGCACCCGGTGAGGCGTCCCCTCATAAACCAAAATCATGCCTTTTCGAATTCGAGTCGCAGGAATCATTCCTCTCTCCGATACGATTTTGCAGCGGTGGCAGAAAAGTACTTCCCCTGAGAATACGTGAAAAAGTAAGGGCGTACTACAGCTCTGACCCTTTCGTGCTTCCGAATCCGACCCCCCTCTCTTAAAGCCGACCAATTAAGTCGACTTTAGTTGCCTTTCGGAACTGTAAGTACTTTTGCTCCAAAACATTATCTTAGCACGCTCCGATGTCCTCCGGCAATGATTCCACTCGCTCGGCTCGGTTGCTGCGAGGGACCCCCAAGAAAATCCTAGATTTGTACAATGAGACTTGTGGAAAAAATGTCTCGTAGTTAACTTGTTTATTTTCAGTATATTACTGATGTAAATGGCACTGAGATGATTCTTTAAGGAACTACTTTTCCACAATTCGTATATAATTTGGTGGGTAAGAAGCGAAATTTCCTTGCCTTTTTTACAAAATAGTTCAAACTTGCACTTTCTCAAGAGAAAAGTGGTCTGAGGAAGAAACGAAAATGAAGGTTGCCCGCAAAGTTAAGAAAACGCCGGTGAAGCGAAAGCCACCCAGGGGAAAGACGGTAAAGAGAACCGCTAGGGCCACGGCGGTAGCAAGGGCCGAGTTAAGCTCAGCCAGGAGAGTGCGTGGCAGAGCGCGAATCAGGCGAATTCCAACCCAATCCTCCAGGAGACGGACGCGGAGAGTCACAGTTAGAGTGAAGCCCGTCTCTGTGTCTGGGACCTTGCCGAAACCTTCTGGTGTGAACGAACTTGATAAGAAGAAAACGTTTCGGTCGCGCTCCACCCTCAACGGTTGTAGCCGGCGTAAGCTGATCGCTTTTGCCGAAGGGCGCATGGACCTAGATGAAAAGCTCGATGTCCTCTACCACCTTGATCGATGCCAAAAGTGCTGGGACGACCTGTACCTCATCCGCAAGTCCAAGAATGGTCGCTTGTATAGCCGCAAGACTCGTTCGTATTCCGAGGCGGACATCAAGGCATTGGAAAAGGAGAGTGTTCCCGCCGAAGACGAAGACGCGTTGATAGAATCAGAAAACGCCTTTGACGTAGCGTAGGAAAGAATTCCCGCAACAGACTCTTCCAGCGTTTGAAATTCATGGGCTTCTATTTTGCCCTTTTCTTCTTCATCGCCGCGGTGATTGTGGTTGCATTGTTGGTAGCGTTGTATTTCTGGGCGCTGGGAGGGGAGTGAGGAGATGGGGATTTTCGGTTCCGCACTCCGATCAATGGATGGTTTGCTTCTTCTTCATGTAATCCATCAAGATGTAGTGGCCCAGGTTGAGCGTGGTGGCGAAATACGCCTTTCCACGGCAGATTTGTGAAACTTTCTTTACAAACTCCACAAGGTAATAGTCGCGCGCCAGCATAAAAGTATTAATCAGAATATCGTTGCGGCGACAGTAACCCACTTCTTTGAACGTCTCACCGATAATCATCGGATCCAATCCAAACGAGTTCTTATAAATCTGTCCATTCGGCATCGTGATTGCCGAAGGCTTACCATCCGTAATCATGATGATCTGCCGCATGTCCTTGCGCTGCCGATTCAACAGGCTGCGAGCCAACCGCAGTCCCTCGCGGGTGTTGGTATAGTAGGGTCCCACCTGCACGCGCGCCAGCTTTTTCAATGGGATTTCTTCCGCGCTGTCGTGGAACAGGATCACGTGCAGCGAATCTCCGGGATATTGGGTACGAATCAAATGTGACAATGCCAGCGCAACTCTTTTGGCGGGGGTGAAACGATCTTCCCCGTAGAGAACCATGCTGTGGCTGGTATCCAGCAGCAGGGCCGTAGCGCAGGAACTCTGGTATTCAGCTTGTCGCACCATGAGATCGGAATATTCCATATTGATCGGGAAGTGCCGCCCCTCGCGCCGTATGCTGTTGAGCAGCGTTTCGCTGATGTCGAGATTGGGATAGTCGCCAAATTCATAGGGCTTGCTGGCTTCGAATGCTTCCACTCCCGTGGAGAGAAACTGCGTATCATGGCGACCTAAACTGCTCCTTCCGAGCGACGCCATGAGATCCTTCAGAGTTCTAAACCCCAGGAAGTCGACGGTCTTGTCTGTGATTTCAAAGCGGCCTACGACTTGATTTTCTCCGAGATTGCCGCGGGGCTGGGAAGGCGCGGGCGTTTCCTTCAGATATCCTTCTTCCTGCATGCGCTCGATCAACCGATTTAGGGCCTGGGTGAGCTCTTGATTCGGATTTCCTTCCTCGTCAAGCCTCTCATCGACTTCCTCCTGGCTCAGGAGCCCTTGTTCGCGCAAAGCTTGCATCAAAGCGCGCTGCAGATTTTCCAGGTCGACTTCGTTCCCCCATGGTTCGAAATACTGGTCGGCGAATCCGCTGTTTAGAAGCCAATCGCTCAGCCGGTGGATCAGTGCTTCCAGACTGAGAGAGTCCCAATCTTCACCCGTCCAACGGCCATAAACCACCTTGGGCATGTCTTTCTGCCAAGACTGCGCGAGCTACGAATTGGCCACCCAACCACGGATCCTTCTGTCAGCGGCGGGCATCAGGACTTAGTTGAATGGCTTCTTGACTCGCTCGGACTCGCCATAAAAGCGCTCTTCCTTCTTCCCTTCCATGCGGCGGTAACCTTGCTCCTCGGTACGGCTGATTTTCTTTTGCGCGTACAGACCCTCGAGTAGAAACTCAGCGGCGGCCACCGGGTACCCATCCTCCGCCAGTTTCAGACGGATGCTGGACGCCTTTTCAAGCAAGCCTTGAATTTTTTTCAATTCCTTGAGGGCGGACTTGTCTGAGAGCATGCTGTCGAGTTTCAAGGTGCCGCCCAATTCGAAAAAGTCGACGATTTGGCGCGCGTCCACTCCGGGAAAATACTCCGGAAGCACTCGCAGCACGCTTTCGCGAATTAGCTCGCGGGCAATGTTTTCCGCCCCACGCAACTCTCCCTCATATTCCAATTCCATTTTGCCTGTAATGGCGGGAAGAGCGCTATAAATATCACCCAGCCGCGCCACTGCCGTCTTTTCATTGTTCAGCAAGGCCCGCCGCTCCGCATTGCTGATCACATTCTCCATGCAACTGATGGGCATGCGCTGGCTGACCCCGGAGCGTTTGTCAATACGCTGATCGGTTCGCGCCAGAAAAGCCGCCTGCTCCACAATGTCATGAATGAAAGGTGGAACTCTTACGTGCAAGCCGGATTGTCGATCGGTCCAGGCCTCTTGCTTGGTGATGGCGACACCATCACGCACGGTGGCCGGGTAGTGGGTCTTGATCTCCGAGCCGATGCGATCCTTCAGCGGGGTGATGATCTTTCCGCGCGCCGTATAATCCTCGGGGTTGGCCGAAAAAACCATTAGCAAGTCCAGCGGCAGACGCACGGGATATCCTTTAATCTGGACATCGCCTTCCTGCATGATGTTGAACAAACCGACTTGAATCTTGGCGGCAAGGTCCGGCAATTCATTGATGGCAAAAATCCCGCGATTAGCGCGCGGCAGCAATCCGTAGTGAATGGTCAGTTCGTCACCCAACGTGCGACCTTCCTTGGCGGCGCGAATGGGGTCGATATCTCCGATCATGTCGGCGATCGTCACATCGGGAGTGGCGAGCTTCTCCACGTAACGCAGCGCTCGCGGCATCCATGCAACCGGCAAGTCATCACCCAGCTCTTCGAAGCGCTCGTGACAGCTCCGGCACAGCGGCTGGTAGGGACTGTCATGAATCTCGCAACCCAAGACGACGGGGATTTCCGGATCCAAAAAGGAGATCAAACTCCGTAGAATGCGGCTTTTTGCTTGTCCCCGCAATCCAAGCAAGATGAAGTTGTGTCGCGACAGGATGGCGTTGATGATCTGGGGCTCTACTGTCTCCTCGTAGCCCAGAATTCCCTCGAACAACCCCGCAGGTCGTTCCTTTAATCGCTGTATCAGATTGGCCCTCATCTCGTCCTTCACACAACGAGTTTGATAACCCGATGCCTTCAATTGTCCGAGCGTGTCCGGCTGTTTCATAACTTCGGCAGTTGATACTAGCAGGTTACCACAAGAGCGGTCCGGCCTTGAAAATTTCTCGCCTGGTTCTTTCCTTGTTGGAGCGAGAAATCCATGCTATTTCTTGGAAGTGAAATTTTATTTCTGAGAGCAAGGGATGTCCGACGTCCAACCGAGCCTTTCGCACTTGAAAACCTTTTGCGCGCTGCGCAATTGCACCTTGCGGGTAGGACATCGCGAAATCGGCTTTCTGGAAATTGACGCCGACGGAATTCTCAATCCACGCGCCTTCAGCAGTTTCAACCCAGCGGGAGAAATGATGGGTCGTCCCAATCCCGCAAGTGTCTTGAGCGCGGCCAATGAGTTTATCGTAAGGAAAAATGGCGCAACCCAAACCTTAAACCGGGAGGAGTTTCTAAAGCTGCTCGAGTTCGTAGTGAAGCCGATTTTTGGGTAGTCCGTCGCACCAGACCGGGGGTGGCTGGCCCGATCCTGCGTCAGCGCCGTCGTTCTACGTTGCCGAAAGGGCTTTGCGCGGAGGACGCGATCGCTCCAGCCATCCCGGCGGGTGGGCGCGAAAGTGTCAGCTCAATGATGCCTTGTCGTCGGGGTCAACACTTTGCCCGGTAGTCTGCCCGTCGGTTTTCCATTGTCCACCACCAGATCTCCGTTGACCAAAACGTGAGGTATCCCTTCGGCAAACTGGTGCGGATTCGCGTACGAAGCCCGATCGGTGATTTTCTCGGGATCGAAAATGACAATATCAGCCCAATAGTTTTCCTTTAAGAGGCCGCGATCCTGCAGCCGCATAATCTGGGCGGGCAACGAGGTCATACTTCGTATCGCGAATGGGAGCGAAATGATTTTCCGGTCGAAGACATATGTGCGGATTTTGCGCGGAAACGCTCCATAGGACCGCGGATGGGAAAGCCCATCGCCCAAGGCCACGGTGGGCGCGTCGGCGCAAGTCGCGGTAAACTCCTGTTTCATGATCTGTTCGATGTCCGTTTCCGCCATGGAGAAGCCGCGCATCCTGGCCCCTCCCGGTCGGTTCAAGCCGTTCAGTTGAATCCAGATGGCGGTATCCACCGGATCCTCCCGGCGCAGGCGCGCCACGCGCGCCAACGATTTCCCGGCGAAGCCGGGATCTGGAAATTCATCGATCATGATCCCCTCGGGTCCGCCGCGACGATCGATCTCGTGAGCGATGTCCTCCCTTATTTTTGCCCGTGTCGCGGTATCCTCCAACCTGCGCACGAAATTCTTCTTCATTCTGGCAAAGGTTCCCATCCGGCCTCGCATGAGCTCCGCTAGTTGTCCACCCACATCGATCCCTTCATCTGCCAGTGCCCACATCGGTATCAGCAAAGTCTCACCGTCGGAACCAGAACTGTTGTAAGGATGCTGATCGGCGTAGACCTGGACACCCCGGCCGCGAGCTTCCGTGATCAGGCGAGTGACTGCATGACTGGAGCCCCAGGAGAGGACGCCTTTGACCTTGAGGTGGGAAGCGATCACAGCAATACCCGCGCTTTCGCCTACACGGATGGTTTCTCTTACTGCCTCAGCCAGGCTAATGGGGGGACTTGGGTCCGAAGCATTTTTCCACATCGGATCATGACCTTCGCTTCTTTGATGCGAGATGAAAAAGCCCCCGTACGGCGCAATCGCTTTGGCTAGCTCGATTAACTCGTTCGTGGTGCTCCATCGTCCTGGGACGTACTCAAGACCCGCGCTAAGACCGAATGCGCCATCGTTCATTCCCTGCCGCACCAACGTTTTCATCTCTTCGATCTCGCTTTGCGTGGCTGCGCGCTTAAAGTCGTTTTTCATAACGATGCTTCGGACGGTGCCATGCCCGACTAATAAAACCACGTTGGTTCCGATCCTGCGCGTCTCGTAGGCAGTTCGCTGCTGCGAAATCGGCCAAGAAGAGCGGCCATCTTGATTGACTACGACCATAGTCACCCCCTGCGTAACCATATTGAGGTTTGTGTTCGTTGCCCTCTTACCGAGACCTGCATCGGCATGCGAATGTATATCGATAAAACCAGGCGCCACATAATGGCCGCTGGCGTCAACCGTGCGCGCGGCGGGGCCGTCGCTGAGGTCTCCGATTGCGGCAATCTTGCCGTTCCTGATCCCGATGTCAGCAGGAAACCAGGGGTTCCCCGTCCCGTCCAGCACACGGCCGCCTTTGATCAGAATGTCATACAGAGGTTGCCGGCTGAGCCTGGGCGCGCCTGAGGCAGCCGCTAAGATGACCGTAGCAAAGGCGTACCGCTTGGAGAATGAGAGCAATCTTCGCGCCACTGGCAACCTCTCCTGTCAGGACTTGAATCCAATCACGAGGGGCGAATGGGATCCGATATCCGCGGTCTCGACACGAACGAATCCGGCTTCTGTCAGCCACTGGCGATACTCTGCGAGGGAAAACGTTCCCCCCTCCTCCGTGCTGACCAGCATATGCAGGGCAAAGACCAGAGGGAAAGGCGGACCGGTCCGTTCGTCATTTGGGATCATGTCCATGATTGCAATCCGACCCCCGGAACGAAGCGCGCGGTGCAGCTTCGTGAACAACTCGCGCGAGGAACGCTCACCTTCGGAATGGACGATGTTCCCGACCAGGGCCAGATCAAAGCGGTCGTGGCCGAAGTCGACCTGCTTCAGATCCCCTGTCAGGAAATCATACCTTTCCTCGACGCCATGGCGCTTCAAATATTGGCGCGTCACATCCAGCATTGTTGGAAAATCCTGCGCTGTCACGCGCGCCTGCTGATCTGCCTCAGCAATGGCGATACTCCACACTGCAGAGCCGCATGCGATGTCGACGACCCGCAGGCCGTGGTAAGAGGCGCCGGCTCCGAGCACTTGGGCGGTTCTCCGCGCCGGTTCATGGTGGGTCACATGCAGGGTGCGAACCAGGGTGGAAAAAAACTGTTCTGCTTTTTCCTGTTGTTCAATCCGGCGATCGGGCCTCCCGGTACGAATGACCTTTGTCAAGCCACTCCAGGATTCCCAAGGGGGGTCGTGCTCCAGGCTATGCCCGAGATAGTTAGGACTGGTGCGGACCAGGAACTCCGCCGCGAGCGGTGTCAATTCGTAGTGCGGGTCCTTCTTGGTCAAGAGCTGGAAAGCGGCAAGCGTGTCCAGCAACATGGCAGCGCCGCGAGGCGATACCTGAGCGGCCTGCGCTACGTCGGCAGCCGTCTTTCTGCCAGTGGCGAGGTGTGAAAAGAAATTCAATTGCAAAGCGGCAGACAGCGCGTACGCCGGCGCGAATGAAAAATACATTTGCTGCAGGACTTCTGGATTTGGCTTGTTGCCGGCTTCTTGGGCCATTTTGAAAACCTCCCGAATGGACTTTAGAAATGGTTCTCAGCCGAACCAGGAAACCACGACGTAACAGAGGGCGGCAATAAGCGCTGAGGCTGGGATTGTCAGGATCCACGCCCAAACGATTCGACCTGCCACTCCCCATTTGACTGCCGACAAACCGTGCAGTGAGCCCACACCCACAATCGAGCCGGTGATCGTATGGGTGGTGCTCACGGGGATTCCGAAGTAGGCGGCCGTCAAAATGGTGATCGCCCCAGCCGTTTCAGCGCAGAATCCGCCAATGGGCCGAAGTCTTACGATTTTCTGTCCCATGGTCTTGACGATTCGCCATCCCCCCAGCAGGGTTCCCAATGCGATGGCGGCGTGACAAATCAGCACCACCCAAAAGGGAATTTCAAATCGTGACAGGTAACCTGCCGAAAAGAGGACTCCGGCAATGATCCCCATGGTTTTCTGGGCATCGTTGGTTCCATGTCCAAGACTGTAAAGGGCTGCGGAGATCAACTGCAATCGGCGGAATCCATGATCGACTTTGTAAGGCGTTTTCCCTTGGACCAGCGCATAGGTGACAAAAATCATTACGAACCCTAGCACGAATCCAATCACTGGTGAAAGGACGATAAACAAGACTGTCTTCTTCCATCCTGCAGGAATGATGACGGACCACCCCGCGCGGATCACCGCCGCACCGGCGTAGCCTCCAATCAAAGCATGGGAACTGCTGGTAGGGATACCGAAGTACCAGGTAATGATGTTCCATGCAATGGCGCCGAGCAGTCCGCCAAGGATTACTCTTTCATTAATCTGGGTCACGTCAATCATCCCGGCGCCCACGGTCTTGGCCACAGCGGTTCCGAAACCAAACGCTGCCACAAAATTGAAGAACGCCGCCCATACCACGGCTTGTAGGGGGGTTAACACGCGAGTGGAAACGATGGTCGCGATCGAGTTCGCGGCATCGTGAAAGCCGTTAAGGAAATCAAACACCAAGGCTACGAGAATAATAAAGAGGATGGCGTAAAAGAACATTCCCACCGGTCACGCGTTCTTGATTACGATTGATTCCAGAACGTCTGCCACATCTTCGCTGCGATTGAGCGCAGTCTCTACGGTTTCCACAATCTCCTTCAACTTGATCAGCTTGACGGGGTCTGTCACGGAGTCGAAAATCAAGCAGACGGTTTCGGCGTAGATGCTATCGCCTTGATGTTCCAGCTCATTGACGCGCTCGCATCGGCGCAATACCTCTTTGGAATCCTTAAGATGGTCCGCAGCCGCTTTCAACTCGCGGCTCTGCTCGGTCAATAGTCTTGCCAGTGCCCGAGAGCCAGGGACTTCGCTTTCGATTCGATACATCACCATTTTTGCTGCCGCACGATGAACAAGATCGAGCACGTCGTCCAGAACTTCAGCCAGTGCATGGATGTCTTCGCGGTCAAAGGGAGTGATGAAAGTGATATCCAGCTTTTGGATCACTTCCTTGACCAGTTGGTCACCGCGCCTTTCGTGCTCCTTGATGCGGGCGTTCACGGCCCCATCTGTCGGGTCCGCCAACATTTGCTCCAGCAGTTGGCAGGCAGCAATCAGGTTGGAGGTCATGGACTGAAAAACATCGGTAAATTTCTCGTCTTTTCGGAATAACCTTATTAAGGCCATAGTTTCAAGATCCTCGCTAAATACAGCCGATGCCCATTACAACATATTGGAGACAACATATTGAAGCAGACGCGGCGTCACAAGCAATTTTTCAGCGAACACGAGGAACGACGCTGATCGAACTGACCGGTTTGCGGTTGTTTTCATGCGTTTCGTTGCCACAAAGCGTGAAGAAAATGAATAGGCGCCTTGTGGATTTTTCTGTGGAAAAGGCACTGCTGACGTGAACCGGTGTGAAACCTGGAGGCGCCCGTATTTTGCTGCATCCAAGTGCAAAGAGAAAATTCACAAATTTTGTGTTGACAGGACATATGGGAGGGGTAAAATCGGTACTGTCCCAAGAGGTAAACACAAATCGCGGCAGCGGTTGTCCTCGGGTGGGGCTTGGACACACTCGATGCGGAAACGGATCGGGTGAATGTCTGAGAGAAGCCGCTCAGGGCACATAAGAGGCTGTGATACCTCAGCGACGGATGTCCTGCAGTCAGACCTGGATCGGTGCCAGCCCGCAAGGGTTGGTGGCTAAGATGCGGGCGAGCGGCTACACAGGGCACGTAAGTCGACGAAGGTTTGAGTGTTTGTCACTTGGGACATTTTGTTTTCAGGCAAATGACTCGCCCGTTTTCCGGTAGCGCGTCGGATCCAATCCTCCGCCATCGGCATTCCGTAGGAGGCTCCAACCTGGATTTCACGAATTTTTGCTTTGCTCCCCTCCCTCTGTGATTGAAAATGGCTTCCAAGGAGAAATGTTTATGGCGACATGGAGTCGACGAGAGTTCCAAAAGGCCCTTTCTTGGGCCGTACTTTCACCCCTGACCCAGGGAAACCTGGAGCAGGGCGCTGGAAGTAAGGAAGTTTCGGCCGGCAGGGCCGCTGCAGCCGGAAGTCTGACCGACGTGGAGGGACTCAAGGTGGGACACTTTACCGATCAGCGCCGGCCGACCGGCTGTACGGTAGTCCTCGCTGAAAAGGGAGCCGTGGCAGGTGTGGACGTGCGGGGTTCGGCGCCTGGGACTCGTGAAACCGACCTGTTAAATCCCATCCATTCGGTTCAACAGATTTATGCAGTTTTGCTGGCAGGCGGGAGTGCCTTCGGGTTGGAAGCGAGCGCTGGAGTCATGCAATACCTGGAGGAAAAGGGCGTTGGTTTTGAAACGGAGGTGGCGAAAGTTCCCATCGTTCCGGCGGCGATCTTGTTCGACCTGGGGGTCGGAAACCCTAAAATCCGTCCGGACAAGGCGTCCGGCTACGCTGCATGCCGGAATGCCAGCGCCGGTTCGGTCAAAGAAGGCAATGTGGGCGCTGGGGCAGGAGCCACCGTTGGTAAGTTACTCGGTATCGGACGCGCAATGAAGGCTGGGCTGGGCACAGCCAGCATCCAGGTTGGAGATCTCGTAATCGCTGCGTTGGCGGCGGTCAATGCGGCAGGGGACATCTACGATTCCAAGACGGGAAAGATTGTGGCAGGCGCTCGGACCGCGGATGGAAAAAAATTGGCCAATACGATTGAAACCATGAAGAGTACACCGGTCGATTGGGCGGGAAAGAAATCCGCCGCTGGGATTGGAGGGCAAACCACGATCCCCAATTCTCGGGCGGGTTCCGGCGGAACCGCGACCGTAAGGGAGTGGTGGGGACAGATCCTGCCAACCACAATAGAAAGTACCACGCTTGGCATCGTCGCCACGAATGCCGCGTTTGACAAGGCGGCAATGACCAAGATCGCCCAGATGGCTCATGACGGTTATGCGCGCGCGATCAACCCCGTTCATACGCCCCAAGATGGTGACACGATCTTTGCGCTATCTACCGGGATCATTCCCGGCGGCTCCGGTACGTCGGCGGCCAGCGCTCACATTGGTTTGGTGGGCGCATTGGCCGCTGAGGTCATGGCGCAGGCGATCTTGCGCGCCGCTTTCATGGCAGACGGCATTCCCAACTTTCCGGCTGCCAGGGATCTACGATGATGTAGTTGCCGCAGAACTGAGAGGTCGAAGGTCCGCTTGCTGACGCGCGCGGCTCGGCTACCTGGAGCTTCCTCTCCTCGCTGGCTACTTCAGACATGCGTGACACGTATGCCCGCGTCGACGATTACGGCCTCGGCTACCGTCGTCACCACACCCAGCGAGCCGCGAGCGTAAGCAAGCGGACTCTCGAGGTACTAAGTTCAAAAACATTTGTAAATTCTCACCCGACACAGTTATGTCAGTCGATGGAGAATGTGGCTCTCCCCGCGCCTAATGCCCCAGCTCAATTTTGTCACTGATTTCGTTGCGGTCCCCTTTCCTGGGGGGAAAATATTCGGCTAGTTTGTCGCCGATTTCTTGAATTCCCAGCAGCAGCCCCTGTTTGAAATGAGCCGCGCGGAATTGTGCTTCCATCTGAGAAGAGATTGAATCCCAGAAGTCCGGCGGAACCCGCCTGTGAATTCCCTTGTCACCCAGGATGGCAAATTTTCGATCCTTCAGAAACAAGACAATCAGAGTGGCGTTTCGCTCGACCGTCTTGTGCAGTTGCAACGCATGAAAAATTCGGGTCGCATGATGCAGCGGGTCATGCTGGACATCGTATTCAAAATCCAGCTTGACCTCGCCGCTGGTCTTTTTCTCTGTCTCGACGATGGCACGCTGTAACTCCTTCAGGTCTTGTTCCGAGAACGTCTCTTTGGCTAACTTTTCCGTTCGGTTCATACAAGGATCAAGTCACCGATTGCAAGAATTACCAGTTCAGTGGATTGCCCCTTCCGCATTCCGCACTCCGCAATTGGAACTCACCAACTGCCGCTGGCTCCTCCTCCGCCGAAGCGCCCGCCGCCGCCCCCGCCAAACCCGCCGCCGGAACCTCCCCAATCGCCGCCGAAGCGACCTCCACCTCTCCTACCCCCACTTCCCAGAACCAATGGGAGCCACCAGGGAATGGAATTGGGATGCCGCCCGTGCCGGTCTACGCGAAATCCGGAAGTAGGGCGCCGGGGTATCACGGCGCGCAGGAAAGAGGACAGCATGAGAACGAAAACCAAAAACAAGGGCCATGGAAACACGTGACGTGGTTCTTGATCTGGGAATGGCTGCTCCGGCGGGACTTCCCCACGTGCAAGTGCGATCAGTCCTTCAGCCGTCTGATTCAGTCCACCCGAGTAATCGTTGTGCTGAAAATATGGGGCCATTTCCCGAATGATCCGGCCGGCAGCAACGTCAGGAATCTTGTCTTCGAGGCCGTATCCCACCTCAATTCGAATCCTGCGCTCCTTCATGAAAAGACTGACTAGAATTCCGTTATCGCGGCCTTGTTTCCCCAGCTTCCACTGCTGCGCCAGACGGATGGAGAAGTCTTCCAGGTCTTCGCTTCCTAGGGTTGGAAAGATGGCAAAATAGAGTTGTGCTCCGCTTTGTTTCTCGAAAGCGGCCAGCTTTGCGTCCAACTTTTCCCTCTCGCCGGCGGCCAGCAAACCAGCGTAGTCATTCACCCAGGAGGTAGGCTCTGCAGGGACTTCGAAGGCAAGGACGGATGCGCAGAAAAGTAGAACACAAGAGAGCAGGAGAATGGTCAGACGACGAGGTCGAGAGGTCGAGGGTCGTAAAGTGGAAGTCAAAAGTCGCAGATCGAATGACGAATGACAAGTGACAAGTGACAAAGAACGGTTCACCGTAAGGTATTGCATTTCAAGGATTGGTGGATGGTCATGCGAAATCCGTCCAAAGATTCAGCGGCTGAAGTTCACTTCTGGCGCCTTTTCCGCGCCCGGTTGCGCCTCAAAGTAGGTTTTCTTTTGAAAGCTTGCGATTGCAGCCACGATGCTGGCCGGAAATTGCCGAATCCGCGTGTTGAATGTTCGTGCCGCCTCGTTGTAACGCATCCTCTCAACCGTGACACGATTTTCTGTCCCTTCCAGTTGAACCTGCAGGTCGCGAAAGTTTTCATTGGCCTTCAGATCCGGATACCTCTCCACTACTACCATTAAGCGACTGAGTGCGGAACTCAATTCGCCTTGTGCCCTGAGGAATTGTTCCATTTTGGTCGGATCATTCACGGCATTTCCCAGGTTAATGTTGTTAACTTTCGACCGCGCCTCCGTGACCTGGATCAAGGTGTCTTGCTCATGCGCGGCATAACCTTGCACGGTTCGCACCAGATTGGGAATCAGATCGGCGCGCCGCTGGTACACGTTTTGAACTTGGGACCACGCGCTGTTGACGTTTTCATCCTGCCCGACCAACTCGTTTCTGATCCCGTAGTACCAGCCAAAAACTCCGAGTCCAAAAAGGAACAACAGCCCCAGAACCACGACACCGGCAATCAGCCCTTTTCTCATAGTTGCCCTCTAGTAAATATTTCAGTTTAAATCGCTTGTCTCAATCCTAAAATGGGAATTCTAACAGTCTTTTTGGAACCTTGGGCTCCAAAATAAAGTCTGATGGAAGGTACGGCACAAGCATCGAGAGGGGACAAAGTGGGGCAAATAGCAAGCAAGGGGCTTTCTTCATCGGAGAATCGTCTGGTCACGTTTTCTTTTTGCGTCCTGCTTTGTTTTTACGCGGCTGAAGTTATCCCTGAGGCAGTCGTCGCGGCGCCAGAGCGGGCGAGCCATCCGACAGGACCCGGCACGACGGAAGGTCAGGAGCGCCGCGACCGAGCCGGGCAGGAAGCTCCGCAGTTGCCTCTGGTGGAGGCAATTCGCAGCGACCGCCCGGAACAGCTCTTTGACCTGTTGAAAAAAGGTGGAACCGCCCTGGACGATCGTAGGAAGCGGTCTTTCGAAGCGATGGCGTATTATCGACTTGGTGACTTTGACGCAGTAGCGAGATTGTTGTCGAAGATGGATCCCACCGCCGCTGAGACGCTGTTTTTGCAATCCCTCCTGCGCGCCAGTGAAGGACGTTTCCAAGACGCCGAAAAGCTGATTTCTACTTCCCTGACCCGTCGCGCCGAACTCGGCTTGCTTGCCTTTGAGGCGGGCTTGCATCAAAGTTACGTGTTGCAACGTCTGGGTCGACCCAAAGAGGCCGCCGCCGCCATTGAACAATTTATTACAGACGTTCCCTTCGGAAAGGCGGCTCTGCGCAGCATCCAAAGATCTCTTGAAAGCGCGCCAGGTAAACCCTACGTGAAGGAAGCAATGGTTGAAGACCACACCATCCCGTTGTTGGCCGATGGATCGATGCCTCCCCGCACGGTATTATCTCTGCGACCCGAGGAGCCGGCGCGATTAGTCCTTTTCGATACGGGCAGTTCTCTCACCTTCCTCAAGGCAGGCACTGGGGAAGATCTTGGGACTGGAGCCACGGCCTTGGCTTTGGACTTGTCATCCAATACCGACTTTCAGTACGGATGGCAAGGGAGCCTAACCATTGGCGGCTGGCGGATGAAGGACATCCCGGTGGGCTTTCTGGATCGAAAGTCAGAAAAGTCCGCCCAACTTAACTATGAAGCCGTGTTCGGACTGCCTTTCCTAAGAAACTTTTTTGTTATCTTCAACTTTCCGAAACGAAACATGCAACTACTGCCACGGGCGCCTGAAAAAGTTGAAGGGAATCCCGTTGCCTTCCGTTACGTTGCGGATCAGATCATTCTTCGCGCAACCATCAATGGAAAGCCGGCCAATCTGTTAGTTGACACGGGCTTGGCTCTGCCATCGCTGCGAGTGGACACTTCCTGGGCGCTGGTCGTGGCATCGCCACCTGCGGAAAACGCTCGCCCGAATAAGAAGACGCGGGCAGCGGGCGGTAGAAGATCGGATGAGAAACCGGCATCCGGTAATCCTCCCCAAGTGATTCCAGTGATGCATACGAAGGTCCGCTCGCTAAAGTTTGGAAGACAGGAGATGAAAAATTTGGCGGTAACCATGGATACGTTGCAGGAGCGGATGAAGCTGAACCCATTGGCGGTACGCGTCGATGGCATCTTGGCGGCGCCCCTGATGAAGGACTATGTTGTCAGTTTGGATTTCGAAAACAATCGGATTTATTTTCAGAGGGTAAACAACGACAAATGAGTGCCGCCTTCAATCTCTGAGTTGGGAATCCACCGTGGGTCATTTGCCGTGAGAAGTCTCCTGAAGGACCTGGACTATCGCTTGTTGCTTCCCTTCATCGCACGACTCCCTTTTCCCTTGGCGTATCGTGCGGCAGAATGGCGCGGCGATTGGATCTACCTGTTGCGCCGGAACTCTCGGCGGCATGCGATTGAGAATATCAGGGAGGCTTTGGACCCAATCTCCGAATCCCGTTCCAGAGAGATCGCCCGTCGCCACTATCAGACTCTTTCCGTGGATGAAATGGAAGCTTTTTGGTTTGGCCGCGACTCTGATTTTTTTTCAGATTACGTTTCGGTAGAGGGTTTGGAAGATTTGCAAAAAGCTGCGGGACATCCGGGCGGGGTCCTTTTGATTCTGGGTCACTGGGGGAGTTCCGGTACGCTTTTTGTCGCCTTGGGAAAGCGCGGAGTTTCCTTTCACATCGTGGGCCGCCCTCTGGAACGTAATACGGATCGCCTGCAACCAGCCCAGTTGCGATATGGCAAAAAGCGAGTCTTGGACATCGAAACAGCGGTGGGGCATCCCTTCTTGCTCACTGGTCTTGGAAACTTCGCTCGTATGCGCGAGCTGTTACGCTCGGGTGAGATGGTGATGATCATGTTTGATGTCACCCCCAATATCTTGCGTCACGTACAGACCGTGCAGTTTTTTGGTCGCAAGGCGTATTTTGCCAACGGGGTTGCTCAACTCCAGAGGCAGACAGGTGCACGCGTGTTTCGTGGGTCTATTTATCGGTCGCGACGGCATCCGTATCAAAGGATTCGGATCTGGGAAATCCCGGTCATCGCTTCCATGAGCCAAGATCAATTGCTGCAGCAACTGGTATGCACGCTGGAGGACGAGATTAGAAAAAGGCCATTTGAGTGGACGCTGTGGGATTCCATGGGATGGTTCTATCAGGCGCCCCGTGCGCGAAAAGGCATGAGCGGGGACAAAAGCATCGGGGCGGAGCGCGGGTGACTTTATGAAGCAGGTCGACTATGTCAATCGCAGACTGCGTCCGCTGCGGTCGATGCCGGAGTTCTACACGCTCCGGCATCTGTTGAGCAAGGTCACGGAGATTGTTTCCGTGTTGGAGAGGTCCCAGTGGACTCCTCCGATACGGGTGCTGGACGCAGGAGCTGGATGCGGTCCTTACCGGCAGCTATTTTCAAATGGGAATTTTCGGTATGTGGCCGTGGATTGCCAAACTCTCCCCGGAGTCTCTGTTGTCGCGGACGCGCAGCGTTTGCCATTTGCAGATGGCGTGTTCGACCTGGTGTTGTCCAACCAAGTGTTGGAACATGTGTGCGATCCCAATACCGTCAGCGCGGAGCTGAAACGGATCGTCAGTGATCGCGGCTATCTGCTGCTTTCTTGTCCTTTTGTTTGGGAGATCCACTGTTTCCCTGCGGATTACTGGCGCTTTAGCAGCCAGGCGCTCCAACTGTTATTTGCAGACATGGATCTGGTATACATGGAGCCATCGACCAATACGGCACAGTGCCTGGCGCAGACATTCAACCTGTTCATCAACCGGAATTTGGAGAACGAGTTGGTTAAAGCGCTTTTGTTTCGCTTCACGAATTCGCGCCTTGTGGTTGCGGGGATTGCGCCCGAAGATGAGCTGCTCCCAGCCAATTACGTGATGGTGGCAAAGAGAAAGGTTCCAGTAGAAACCACGATTCAAATCTCAGCCGTTCGGCAGCCTTCCGATACGCGTGCGCGGACTCAGCCTGGACTGCCACTCTCAGATCCCGGGAGATTTCGGATGCGTGTGGATACTCCTTCCTTCGAGATTCCGGTAAAGGGCCCAAGAGTGAAAGTGAGCGGATGGATCGCGGGAGACTCGCCGATGGATCAGGTCTGGGCGCGCGTTGATGGTTCTGAGCAATGGACAATGGAATGTAATTTGCCACGTGTGGACGTATGGCGAGCCTTTCCCGAGTTTGGCAACGCCCACCGCAGCGGATTTCAGGGTGAGTGCTCTATGGGCCTATTGAGTCCCGGAGAACATACGCTGGAGATTCTGGCTACTGCCAAGGGGGAAGCGCTGGCCTGGGATCCTATCAAATTCAGGGTCACAGGTCGCAGGTCGCAAGTCGCAGGTCACAAGTCGCACGCGAAGATATTCTGCGACCCGTGACTTGTGACCTGCGACCTGTGACTTGTGACCTGCGACCTGTGACCTGCGACCTGTGACTTGTGACTTGTGACTTGTGACCTGCGACCTGTGACCTGCGACCTGTGACCTGCGACCTGTGACCTGTGACCTGCGACCTGCGACCTGCGACCTGCGACCTGTGACCTGCGACCCGTGACCTGTGACCCTACTGCGGCGCCAGCGCGGTCAAGCTTCCAGGCTGTGCGATCAGTTGAAATCCCAGGAGTGGAAGGTTGCTCTCGATTACGAGGTAACCACCCAGAGTCGGCTTGAGATCCGGAATCAATTCACTGAGCAGTTTCGCCACTTTTTGTCCGGGCTGAAGGAACGCCAGCGAACTCTGTGTATTCCCTTGTCCGAGTGGGCGTCCATCGCTTGCAAACAGCTTGAGGGTGTAGAAAGCGGTTTGGTGGTTGGGGTTGTGTAGCGCGATGCCTGCTAAATAGGAAGTTCCCCCGACGTCCGCGTGTGCCACTTGTGGAAATACCATCCTGTCCTTCGGAAGGGCCTCAATGGCGACGGCTGCAATATATTGGTTGTCGGTGTGCCCATAGCGGATGGCGCCTAGCAGGCCGGACGCCGATCCGCTTATTCGTAGGGACCCCACATGGGATTTGGATAGGTCTGACATGTCAAATAGATCTCGCAATGACGTTTCCAGCATCTGCCCAGGCTCCAGAGTCATCGACTGAGGTTTCAGGTCCTCAAAGGGAGTACCCGATTCGGCAAGCGGAGTGATCGTGATCCGGATTTGCTGCCGGGTGGGGTTAACCAGGTCCAATATCGTAAACAAGCGTACATTACCTGCGATCGGAGCTTCAACGAAATGAGGAACATAGAGTAAGTCGCTGGTTTCTGAGATGGCACGCAGCCGCAGGCCGGTGATTCTCTGGTCGCCGTGAACTTCAAAGCCGCTAATGGGGCGATCACTGCGAACGCGGATATATCCGAAAGGCAGGGCTGCCTTGACCCATTCAGACAGGAATTTATGAAAATGGCCAAAAGGTCGAATGGAAACTGATTGTGAAATGACTGCCTGTCCCCGTGGACCATACACCGTGATTTCAATTCTGGCTGAAGAAGCGTTGGGATTGACGAGATGGATCTCCGTGTCTAACGTAGAGGAAGGAAAAGTTGACGATGTTGCAGAGGCGCTTGCCAATAGAAAGACCGATTCAGTGGAGGTAGCGGCCGTAGCGTCAGCGCCGAGCAGAAAACCGGGACCACCGTAAAGAAAATATCCTTTGACATCCGGCGAATTACTGCGTACTTGCAGCCAGCCTGAGGATAGCGATTGATAGCCAAACATTTCGGAGTCCAGTAGAGAGATCTGTTTCCCGGCGGAAAGCGTGATGAGGCGAGGATTGTCCGCGTCCACGATTTGCCCCTCATCATCGAACAAGACGAGGCCGATGATCGCGTCGTTAACGCCGGTGTTCGCCAATGCTACTCCGGTGAATGTGCTCCCATTGGAGGAAACGCGCGCAATGTGCAGCGCATTCTCCGTCGGATGGATCAGCAAAAGATAGGATCCGCGCGATGCGCTTCTAAACGAGGAGACCCGGATGAACAGGTTTCCCACGGTTGGGCTCGCAAACACGATGCGCGAATCCTGCGTCCCTCCGTCTTTTAGGTCATTGTTTTCTAAGAATCCCCCACCTGTGTTAGGAATCCGGTTCCCGAAAGCATCTAGAATTTCTAGAAAAGAGTCCAAAGTGGACGCAGGGGTCAATCGTTTGGCGTAGGTTTCGATTACATAAAGCTGGTTTGGCCGCAATGTGAAACGGTAGAAGTCGACATCGGTATCACTGCTGATCTGGCCACTGAGGACGTGCTGGTCATCGGTAAGCGTTGCGGCAGCCGCAACGCTGTCATTGGGTTCCATCTCTCGGAGCTGCGCCGGCGGCAGTCGGAAATTGTTACGCAAGATCCTTCTCTCACTGAAAATTCGACCCAGTAAGTCTTCATGGGCGCCGTTGTTCAATTTTTGATCCGCTGCAATCAGAGCCTGCGCAGCTTCTTCGAAGGTTGCGTCGGTCCGATAAAGAAATTGGCTTTCCAGAAGGAGTCGAATGAGTGTATCGCGCGCTTGCTGGGTGGCGCCGGATCGCTTGAAAAAATCCCACAAACTCGCCGCCCAGATTGTCCCGTTACGGTGAACGTTCCCACCCGGATCGTAGTTGAAAAACGTTTCGTCGCTTTCCACCGACCGAAGGCGAGGAACCTCCGAAACGCGGTCGTAAAATGTCGCATCCCATTTGCCGATCAGTTCGTCGTGAAAGCCATCCGAATATGGAACAAAAAACAGCGCCGCTAGAATATCGCCGAAACCTTCACCCAGCGATTGCGCTTCATGGGAGCGTGCGAACCCGGGGACCTGGTCATCTTGAATGGCGTGGCCGTATTCATGAGCCACAATTTCTCCATCTTCGGCATCGTGGATACCACCTAACCCGAAAACCAGCTCCCGGGTCTCCGGACTGTAAAACGATTGGTCTTGGCTCCGGCCAAAATCGATAAACCCGTTTGCATTTACAGGGATGGCGCGGTTGTTTACGTTGTGGAAACCGAGTTGTTGAATGTACCGTTGAATCGAATCAATCGTGTAATAAACGTTGACTTCGTTGAAACGCACATCGCAGCGACGATACCAAAAATTGGGATCTCCCTTGGCGCGAGCAGCGACTGGAACATTGGCGCCTGCAGTGGTTACGAATTCGCCATCCAGCATTCCCGAGGAAGACAGCCCCGCCAGCTCTACTTCGCGATACGCCACCACAGGAATGAGTGCAGGCGCGCAATTGGCGTCAGCCGTCGTGGGGTCTCTTCCGGTATCCCGCGCAAGCGGGTCGCGCAGTGTGGGGTCCTGTAAGGTCACCACCGGGTTCGGAAAGAAGACCCGGCCGCGCGCGAATTGCAACCGATTCAATTTCTGCAAGATTTCTCCGGATTCTCCGTCGACCAAATAACTCCAGTCTCCCAACGGGGTGTTTGCCGGAATCTCGACCCTCCAAACGTAACGAAGGCTCTGCTCATGCTCCATGAAATACAGGCCTTCGCGCATGGGTCCGCGTAAGTTGCGGAGATCCGGTTTCAGGTCGTTTAAAACAAGCATGCGAGCCTCGTCCTCGGTAAGCTGAAGTCGATTGGCGATCGTATCCGTGGAGACAGACTGATTGTTGATCCAGAATATCCTTCTCTGGGAGTCCAGGTGTACGGAAATCCGTGACCCGTAGATGGGTATTCCGTACAGTCGCTGTTCGAATCGGATGTGGATTCCCAAAGAGCTCACTTTTTCGTCAATGAGTAGAAGTTCCATGGCGCTGGGAAAATTCAGCAGATCGGACTGTTCCACAAGAAAGCGGCGGGCTACTCTTTCAGGGCTTTCCCCGCCGGGGCGAGAAAGCCCAAAGCGCAATTGCCGTACTGTCTGAGTTGCTTTGTCCCACTCCATAGTCCATGGTTTTTCTGAGGAGAGGCTGAGGCGCTCCAAAAGAGCCTTCTTTTTCAATTCTGCCGGCGGTGCGGTTGTCCGCTCTCCTCGGGCAAACAAAGGGCCGGCCAGAGCGGCCACAACGAGGAGGGTGACGAAATATCTTTTCATGTGGGTGGGACAAGGACGTGGAGGACCCGAGGAATTACGGTGATCTCCAGCGGTAGGTGTCCTAGAGGCTCGCCGTCGATCTCAATGAAAGTAGGCTGGTCGGACGTGGCCTGCAAATGCTTGACTCGATAATGTCTCACTTTCGGGTGCTCATAGATCCTTCCATTGTACAGGTAGGCGATGTCACGAAGAATTTCCCACGTGAACAGCTTTTTCATTACGGTGACATCCAGCCAACCATCGTCCAGGATTGCCCGCGGGCACACCCACATTCCGCCGCCGTGGTAGGGGCCGTTTCCTACCGCCACGTTTTGAATTGCAACATCGAGGAGTTCGCTGCCATTCATGCGCAGGGATACCACGTTGCCGGAGAACCGCATTGCTACGGCTGCCGTCGCAATCAAGAAGGAAACCTTCCCCCCTAAAACTTTTGAAGCGGCATTCGCCCGGGCGGCGACCGCGCCACCCATGCCAAAACTCGCCAAATTGACGCCATAGCGCGACGCCAAATTTCCGTTCCAGTCTCGATAGGACACCCTCATCACGTCGATGGTTTTGACCTCTGCGGCGCGCAGCGCTCGAATGGCTGCCTTTGTATCCAGTGGAAGATGGATCGCTCTTCGGAAATCCGACCCGGTTCCTTGGGGGATGATCCCGAGTATCGTCCCAGGCGCGGCAAACGGACTTGCTTGAAAGAACCCGTTCACTACTTCGCTCACAGTCCCATCGCCGCCCACCGTAAGGATGGTCTGATAGCCGGTCCGAACCGCCTGGGCTGACAGTTCAATTGCGTGATTGGGAGCCTGAGTGTTGAAAACCTGGATTGGTCCAAAGGCCTGTTGTAGTTCGCGGAACACCTCCGGCCAAATGCGCCCTGTTTTTCCATTAGCGGAACGCGGATTGATGATTGCGGCAATTGGGACTAGGACCACTGGCGGTTTGACGATGGGATCACGCCGGCCCGGTTGAGGTCGCCTCCCGAACGCCCGTGGACAAGAGGAAAAGACCCGCGAGAGGATCCCGTCTCGTCCTGCTCTCGGGGACAAGCTCGGCAAGTTTTCTTGTGGCGCAGGTATTCTACCGTATCCTGGATCGTGACGTGAGGTGGCCGCGGGGTCAATCCCAGTTGCGTCTTGGCGCGCGAATTATCGAAGTACCAGAAAAGGTATGCCATCTGAATGGTCACATCGTCCAGCGGGAAGCATCGGCCGAAGAGCCGATAAAGAAGTCGCAAAACGAGAGCGCCGTGGCGCGACCAACGCTCTGGCAGCGACAGCCGAGGCGCGCGGACACCGGAGGCCGCTTGAATCAACAGGAAAAATTCCTTGACGGTCATGTTATGACCGCCCAACAAGTAACGATGTCCGGGAATGCCGCTGTCCATCGCGCGAGCCAGCGTCTCGGCCGCATCTCGAACATCCAGAAAATTGAGGCCGCCGGAGGAAACATTGGTAAGTTTACCTTTAAGAAACAGATCAATGTCACCGGTTGAGGAGGAATGTTGGTCTCCTGGTCCGAGCAGCAGGCTGGGATTAACGACCACGACGGGAAGATCCGAGCCCGCGTGATAACCAAGGGCCAGCTTCTCCTGGGATATCTTGCTGAGATAATACGGCCAGCGGGCGACGATATCGATTGCGTAGGGGGAGTTCTCGTCATGGATTTTCGGCTCCCGGCTTGCAGCAATGGTTCCCGAGGAAGATGCCAGCACGATCTTGGGGCTTCCGCAGGCCAGAGCGCTTTCACAAACGTTCCGTGTGCCCTCAATGTGAGTCTGGAATAGTCGCTCTGCCTGTGCCGGATTGCGAGTGACAAAACCGGCGAGGTGAAAGACGCCGGAGACGCCTCGAATAGCGCGCTCGACAGCAGCGCGGTCCAAGACGTCGCCGTAGACGGCTTCAACCGTGGGATCCCCCTCCCATGGGTTTTTCCCACGGATCAGGATCCGGACGGAGCCGGAGTTGCCTTGATGCTCAAATTTTTTGCGCAGGACTTCTACAAGATGGGTTCCCAAAAAGCCGCTGGCGCCTGTAACGAGAAACTTTCCCATGGAAATCAGTCGTGGGCCGGTTGGGACCTGCCGCGTTGCTTCACAAAAACAGGGGCAATCCATTTCTCAATGCCCTTGGTGTGAATGTTGACCCAGTAATCGGCCCAGTCGATGCTTTCGGGCGCCCAGGAAAGCCGTTCACGGTCTGCGTCGGTAAGCATGTTGAAAGCTTGGCGGATATTGTTTGTTTCAAAGACAAAACTGTTGTGGATCATGAAGGGCAGGAACTTGTCCAGCGTCTGCTCTTGTTGCCAAATCTGGCGGCGGGTGATGCGCAAGCTGCGAAGATGCGGGTCGACGATGCCGTTGCCCAGAACCTTCTTTAGGAGGCTCAAAGTCGCCTGGAAAATGTCCAGGCCTCGTTGCAACCGCCTCCGTTGTGCCTCAAGCTGTTCCAAACTTACGACTTGCGTTTCCACGTACGTTTTCCATAAGTTGGCCAGCTTGCTGCCGCTCTTCTTGTGTTTGTGCTTGTAGCGCGAGTTCATCCCGAGGAATGCCACCAAGCGAGGAAGCATGACAGGATTATTTGCGGCTGTGGCGAGGTGATAAACCGTGTGGTGGCGGTCACTCAGAATTGCGGCGGTCGCGATCAGAATTCCGGCTGCAACCAGGTCAACGGGAATAATCTCCAGGGGCCCATCCCTTCTCACCGGCCAATGCTTGAAGCCTTCACCCCCCATCAGTACCAATGGAGCGGATGTCGTCATTCCTTCATTCCAGCCAGGGAATGGAAAATGTAAGGAAGTTTCCACGATCGCTGGTCTTACAATGCAGTATTTCAAACCCGGCGTTCGGGCGATTAACTGCTCTCCCATGCTCTTGGTGTAGGTATAGGTATTGATCCAGCCCCAGGACTCAGCGCGCTCCATACCTCCTTTGCGCAACGATTCTCGTATCAAGCTGCTCTTGGCGGCGCCCAGAGATTCTTGACGGATGACTCCTTGAATGAATTTCTCACACCAGTCGAGTTCTTCGAATACGTCAAAGCGGGAATCCTGGGGCCCCTTCTTGTAAGGGTAATAGCCTGCGATCGGTGTGTCCTCTGGAATCTGGCCGCTTTTCTTCCCGGCTACATAGCACGTCGATACGTGGACGAGTTTGGCCTCCAGCAATTGGGCGAGTTCAATCAGGTTGCGCACACCGTAGACGTTGGTAATCAGTGATTCATTCAAAGGAGGATCAAACTCCACCAAGCCCGCGGTGTTGATCACCACGTGGACCGTTCCTCGAAGAGGAGCCCAGTGACCCGGACTCAAGCCGCACAGTGGGAGACTCAGATCCCCTTCCACGATGGTCGTCTTGCGGCGAATGTAGTCTTCGCCCAGTTTTTCCACCACTGGCCGCAAAGGAGGGGACTGCAGTATCTCGGACTGGAAACGCTTTTCCCCGGAAAGGGTCTTCTTGGGGCGAACCTGAATCACAAGATGCCTTATTTCCGGAAACTGGTGGAGCAGCATGGCCAGAAGAACCTTCCCAAGAAAGCCGGTTGCGCCGAGTAGAAGGATGGTTCTACTCCGGAATAGATCGATGGCTGAGATCTCCCCGGTGCTCCACGTGACAGGAAGATCTGGGATCGACCGATATTCGCCACGCACGGGATCGTACTGCCAGGGGCTGATGTACTTCATGACGGACAGGCTCCAGTGACTTGCAGGTCGTGCATTGGAACCGACTCCGGCTTCCCCGAAACGTCCGCCATCAGGATTGGAGGGAAATGTAACAAAGTAATGGTCGGTTTGTGGCCGACGTGGGATTGCGCCATTTCCAGAGCTTCCTCCATGGAACTGGCAACCTCCCACCCGAGAATCGCAGGCACACGTCGGTTCGTCGCGCCTACGACAATGACCTTGCCGACATGGGCACGTCCGTTTTCGCCCCAATACCACATGTAGAAAGGATGGACCCCATGGTAAGCGTTGCCCTGGCGATACATCTTGATATACGACGGGTCCCGGGCAAATTCTTGCTCATATTTGCGCTGCATCACGAGGGAATCACGTGTCTCCGTCAGGATTCGATGAAAGAACTCGATGTACGATGGATGGAATAGCGGATCAAATTCGTTGGAGCATGGATGCGTGAGTATTAGAACGCCATTTTTTTTCACTACCGGCATGTTGCGATAGAAATTGAAGAAATAACCGAGAGCCATTACGTGGACTAGCAGGGGGTTCATGATGGAGTTCACGTTATAGGGGGAGATGAAGGTAATCCCTGTAATTATGACATCGGATTGGCCCTCGATCGGGATGCAATACTGGTCATAGCAGTGCTGCAAAATTTTGTCGTGGGTTGCTTCGGTCTCTCCAGCGTGCACGCCGATCAGTTCGTAGGACGCTGGGATGCTGGAATAGAGCTTTCGCTTCATCTGCGTCGTTATCTTAGAAAGAACAAATTTTGTCGCCTCTGCCTTGAACCGATCGGTGCGCGCCCATCGATCTTCATTCCGACCCAGGAAGGCGGATACGGCGTTGAACATACGATTGTTTAGCGCGGTTTCGATGTGGAAGACCTTGAGATGTTGGTCAACCATCCGGCCAATCCGATCACAGGAGTGCGAGAGAGCGGATCGTTGCGGATCCATGTAAGAATTAGAAGCCAGAATGGTTTGGGGCGTATGATGCGCCTGGAGCGTGAGATAATCACATAACCCGACGCCCACGGACTTGTGACCTCCGTCCATCGGGACCAGACTGATATTGATATAGATCAACAGGTCGGACTCGGCTGCTCGACGATTGATCCGAACAGGTTCTCCATGTGAGGTGCGGCCTATTTCCAAGATTCCGTTCGCGTCCTCGGCGTCATGATTGTAGTAACGATCCGGATAGAATGTGTTGAAGATTTTCGATCCCACGCATCTTTTCATCTCGGCCGAAGTCATTCTGCGATGAAGGGACGTGGCGATAATAATGTGGATATCGTCGATTCCTGCAGTTGCCAGCACATCCAGCACGACTTCCAGCACGGATTGACGGATATCCGGAAGCCTCATCATCGGCAACGGCAGGGAAATATCGTCGATTGCGATCGTGACCTTCATCCCCGATTTTGCCAGAGCCCGCAGAGGTTCCATATTCTCCGGGTGGTCGATTGCGTGGCGTATGGCAGCTTTCGGGTCGCGCAGTCCGGGAATGGGAGGCTTTGCGTAGACAACGCGCGTCCCTGCAGGCGGGTGAACCTGCAGGAGATTCTCGCCGCAGAAGAGCAGACGGGGAGGAGAATTCCTTTCCAGATAGACGACGCACTCCTTCGCCGTCTTCTCGGCGTCATAAACCCTGTAGCCCTGCATTACAGTGTCCCTGGCGCTCGCAGATGAGTTCTAGATCTTGGCGGGGGCGGATAGGAATTCGAGCCGTCAGTCAGCCCACGGCCTTCGTCTCCTGCCAAGGAAATGATTGGCCACCCATTGCGCGAGGCGACCCGGTGCAATCTTCGTGTCGGATTGGTTGCTACCGGCTGCCCTGTCACCGTTAACATGGGTAGATCGGAAGTGCTGTCGGAAAATGCGCAGGATTGGCTCAGGTCGATCCCTTCCTTCGCGGCGTAGTCCCTGATGATGACCGCCTTTTGCGCTTCGGCAACTAAAGGAGGTAAAACCCGGCCCGTAGCGATATGTTCCTTGAACTCCAGGCGGTTGCAGATGATCTCTTTGAATCCAAAGTGCAGCGCGATCGGCCGTACCGTGAAATCAAGCGCTCCTGTGACAAGCACATTGCGATAACCCTGCTCGAGCGTTGAGCGAAGGAGTTCATAGGACTTCGGATAGATCGATGGCTTCAGCGTCACTTCAAACAAATCGTCGGCCAACCCGATCAGGCGGTCGCGGTGCATCCCCTGGTAAACCCTGAAGAAAAAAAGATTAAAGAGCGTCCGCGAATAGAGATCCAGAGCTAGGAATGCAGGGACATTCAAGAGAACTTTGGTCAAGCGGTATATCGAGTGAAATATCGAGCGATCGTTGCGCGCGTAATATGCGTAGGTTGTGACCAGATTACACGACAACAACGTCCCATCCAAATCGTAAAAAGCCGCTTTTCCCCGCTGCGTCGTATTCAAATCGTATCCCACGAGAGTTGGACCTGCCGGGTTCTCTAGGTCACCGGAAACTATACTACGGGCGACCCTGCAGAAGACAGCATGTTGTCAAGAAATCTTTCAATGGGCGCTGAGAATTTCGCGCAGATTCGACGCATGGCGGAGGATAACCATGGCAAGCGCGACCAATGCAAAAAGACCAGGCTGAAGGCCTCTTAGGCCAAGAATCAGCGCTGAGATTACCAACATCGTGATCAGTGAGGAAATCGCTCCTTCCTGGGGCCAGCCCAGTCGTCGCCCAACGAGCCGGAGGAGCGGATACAGCAACAAACAACCAAGGGTGATTTGAAATTCTAAGAATAGCAAAATGCCTGCCATGGTTGCGACGCCCTTACCCCCTTTGAAGCCTAAAAAAGGATTCCAACAGTGTCCGATTACGGCCGCCAGTCCCATGCTCCACAGACCCCAGATCGGATCGCTTGGAGATGAGAGAAGTAGGAGCGCAATCCATCCCTTGGAAACGTCGCCAACCAGAGTGATGGCTGCCCGCCATTTGGAAGATACCCGTAATACGTTATTGAAGCCGGGATTTCTGGATCCCACCTTGGTAATGTCGATCCCGGTACCCCACATGGAAACGACCGCGAATGGGATCGCCCCCATCAGAAAGCTAGTAATCCATTTTAAGATGAAGATTCCGAGATGCATGATGATTTGCTCGCGATGATTTGCTCGCGACTTCATCTTCTCCAGCGCTGCAATCATGCTAGTGTATTTTCAAAAGTAAATAGAAGCAATTTCTAAGGCTTCGATTGAGCGCCGGGTCTTCGGCCGGGGGCCACCTCTTGAAAGGCGGTCTCGAGTCGAGCGGGATCGCCAATGTTCTTTCGCCTGTAGGCCACTGTACCCGGGGGATGGTACAGTGAATCAGGAATTTTCAATCTGTCCCACGTTCCCGCGCCGGTGGGCCCTTGATCTACGGGAGGTTTAGTGCAAAATTGCCAACCCTAGCGTCCACGGTAGAGCCGAAAGAAGACGGGTTGATATCCCGTCTTGACAAGGGAGTAGGTGATGCCATCGATTCAGGTGACGGATATGGGCGCACGGGCAACGTCTAAAGCTTCGCAACCGATTTTGGGGGAAGACATGCACAAGCCGGTAAAATACTTTGAAAAAGGGATCACGTATGCTGCCGCCGGAGTATGGGCTGTATTTGAGAGGCTCAACCGCATCCGGCCCAACCCGTCCTTTACGCCGAAGTGGTCCGACAAACCATTGTTGAAATCCCACCAGAAGACAAAACCGCCTTTGGGTTGGCCGCGCGAAACTGACTCGCTCTGCCCGAAATGTGTGCCGGAAATTCGACAGCAGATTTTGGACGGCAAGCTGCCACAAGAGATTTTGCTTCACGAAAAGGTGGGAGAGATCAAAGCTCAGATCATCCAACGCGATGGCCAGATACTGATGGTGAAAGATTGCCCAAAGCATGGGCATTTTGAAGATGTGATGTCCATTGACGTTGACTTTTTCAGGCACCTGGAAGAAATGTTTCCCGGCCGTGACATCCCGGCGCACAATGATGAAAGGCTGCACCACCATGGCAGCAGCACCATCAAGCACGGTCGTGGATCGGTGCTGACGATCGATCTGACGAACCGCTGCAACATGATGTGCGACCCTTGTTTTATGGATGCCAACCAGGTCGGTTTTGTACATGAGTTGACTTGGGAAGATATTAAGACACTCCTGGATAACGCCATTTCAATCAAGCCTCGCCGGCAGTTGTCGGTGCAGTTCTCAGGTGGAGAACCGACGATCTCACCGTACTTTCTAGATGCGATCCGATACGCGCGCAACGTCGGTTACAACAGTGTGCAAGCTGCGACCAACGGGATTGAGTTTGCCAAGAATCCGGACTTCGCCCGTGCTGCTGCCGATGCGGGCTTACGTTACGTCTATCTGCAGTTTGACGGCATCGGCAACGCGGCCAATGCGCACCGACTAGTGGGGAATCTTTTTGACGTGAAACTGCGTGCGATTGAAAATCTGCACAACGCGGGCGTTGAGATCGTACCGGTGACGACGATTCTCAATGGGATCAACAATGAGCAGGTGGGACGGATCATCCAGTTTGCTTTGGACAATCCAAAGAAAATCGCCTTTCTGGCATTCCAGCCGGTTTCCTTCACCGGGCGCGACGAGGAGATATCCGACGAACGGCGCCAGGCGCAACGCTACACGCTGTCGCACATGGCGCATGACGTGAAGAATCAGACAGGGCTGGGCGAGCCGGTGCGAGACTGGTTTCCCATATCGTTTATATCCACCTTTGCGGATTGGGCAGATCTGGTCCATGGGCCGCAGGCCGATTGGGGTCAGGTGAGTTGCGGATGTCACCCGAATTGCGGCATCGGCATGGCGGTTTTGATCGACAAGGACACGAGGGAGTCGGCTCCCGTGACAAAATTCTTCCACGCCGACACGTTTGCCAAGGACCTCATGAAGGTCAACGATGCGGCGCGGGGCAAATGGCTGTCGATCTTTGGAGGCATACTGGCACTGCTGAAGAACTATGATCCTTTCCAGGCTCCGACCCATTTTCGGCTGACGGATCTTTTGAAGAAGTTCGATAAAAGCTATGGGCTTACCGGCAGGGATTACGGCAAAGTCACGGGAGAGCGTACGGCCGAGGACATTGAAAAGCGTCGCGCCGATCGCTGGAATATCCTCTTTGTTGCGGGCATGTGGTTCCAGGATCTGTTCAATTATGACTTTCGCCGAACAGAACAATGCATCATTCCTTATGCTACGCAGGAGGGTGAGATTTCCTTCTGTGCCTATAACACCGGCATTGGGTGGCGTAAGATCATTGAAAAAATGCACATGACGGCCACTCTGACGCGGTGGTACGAAGAGTACGGACGACATGAAATTTTTGCGGGTGGGAAGGAAGTAAAACTGGGCAGCAGCGCGCACTCGCTTACATTGAATCCCGAACACGTTGCCGCTGGGGTCCAGCACGATCTGGACGATCTAGGGATTGCAAAGAATGCCCGCGAAGAAAAACGGAGGGCGCGAGAAGCGCGCCTACGCGAACAGGAGGAGAACGAACGAATGGCCAGATTATATCGCCAGCACGTTCTCAAAGAACCGTCGCTTCCTGAACTTGTGCAGATTCAAAACGTCGACGGAGTGAATCTCCGTCAGCCGGAGATTTTCGACGTCTAGCGGCTCGACCCAGAATAGCGCTATGTTGATGGCGGGCGCGATGCTGCCGATTTCCGCCTGAGATGGGCGCCGAGTTAATGCGGGGCCCATCGGCGAGGAGGTGCGACCAAGAAAACGGGGATGTCCCGTCGTAACCCTCCTCGATTCATAAACACGTCTGTTCCCACACCTCTCCCACCTCCAAGGAGACGTCCAGTTGCGGGGCGCTGTGGGTGAGCCACCCCACCGACAGTAAATCTACCCCCGTGGCCGCAATTGCTTGAGCTGTTTCCGGAGTGATGCCGCCTGAGGCCTCCGTCGTCGTCTTCCCTCTCGCCATTCGCACGCCCTGCGCCAGAGTATCGGGCGACATATTATCCAGCAGTACGGCGTCCACTTTAAGCCGAAGCGCTTCCGCTAGTTCATCCAGCGTGTCAACCTCCACCTCGATTTTGACCATGTGGCCGACAGATCGGCGAACGCGTTCCACCGCTTCGGTGACGCTGCCGGCAATCATCCGATGGTTGTCTTTGATCAGTACGGCATCGTCGAGACCAAACCGATGGTTCGCCCCGCCACCAACACGAACCGCATACTTTTCCAGAGCGCGCAACCCCGGTGTGGTCTTTCGGGTGCAGACCACTCTGGCCGGAGAAGCGCTGACAGCGCTGACGATGTCACGGGTAGCAGTGGCGATGCCACAAAGGCGACCGAGCAGGTTAAGAGCGGTACGCTCTGCTGAAAGCAATGGACGGGCTGCTCCACGGATCTCGGCCAACTTGCTGGCCGGACTCGCGTCACATCCATCGTGAACCAAGAGCACAACTTGCACCTTTGGATCGAGCAGACGAAACGTAGAAACAGCAACATCCATACCGGCAATTCGCCCTGCGCTGCGCGCCACAAGCGATGCGCTGACCTGCACATCGACGGGAACAATGGCATCCGTAGTGATGTCACCCGCCCTCCCCAGATCCTCTTCCAAAGCTCTTTGCAATGCGGTCTGGTAAAGCAGCGGGTACAGCGGGCCAGGACGCACGATTGACCGCTCCATTTCAATCAGCCAATGTCCGGGCAGCATATTGTTGGGCAGATCCCCGACCTACCTGAAGCATACGCTCTACTGCTCGCCGGGCTCTTTCGGCAACGACTGGATCGACGACCACCGGGTGTTGCATCCTTTCCAGTGAGGACAGAATCTTGGGTAGGGTGATGCGCTTCATATGAGGGCAAAGATTACAAGGGCGGATAAACTCGATCTGTGGGAAATCGACGGCCACATTGTCACTCATCGAGCACTCGGTAATCATGACCACCCGTTTGGGGCGCTTCCGGTCGACGTGGCGGATCATACCGGAGGTGGATCCTACGTAATCGGCTTCTGCCAGCACGTCGGGAGGGCACTCGGGATGAGCCAGGATCTGGATATTCGGGTACTGTGCCCGGTACAGGCGCAAGTCGTTGGCCGAAAAGCGCTCGTGAACTTCACAGTGACCTTTCCAGAAGATCACCTGTGCCTTCGTCTGTTGGGCGACGTGGCGGCCCAAGAACTCATCCGGCAAGAAGATCACATGATCGCTGCCCAGTGATTCAACCACATCGACGGCATTGGCTGAGGTGCAGCAAATATCGGATTCCGCTTTTACATCTGCTGAAGTGTTGACATACGTCACCACGGGCACTCCGGGATAGCGCTGGCGCAGTAACCGAACATCTTCCGCAGTGATCGACGATGCCAGAGAGCAGCCCGCATCCAGGTCAGGAATCAAGACCGTTTTGTCCGGGCAGAGCACCTTGGCGGTCTCAGCCATAAAGTGTACCCCGCACAGTACGATGACCTGCGCATCGGTTTGTTCAGCCTGACGCGCCAAAGCCAAGGAGTCGCCGATAATGTCCGCAACGCCATGGAATATTTCCGGTGTCTGATAATTGTGGGCCAGGATGATGGCGTTGCGTTGTCGCTTCAACTGGTTGATCTCTACAATGTAAGGAGCGTGAACGGGCCATTCAATCTCCGGCATGACATCGCGAAGACGATCAAAAATGGGGGCTGTTGCCCGGGCGACCTCCGGAGTGTACTCGAGATGAGTGAACGTTTCAGGCAAATCAAAAGTGTGAGGGATTGTCATAGTTCATTCCCGGTATTATACTCATATTGAGTATATTTAACCCATAAAAACGACCCCGCCCAGCGGGGCCTTCCCCCTTATACTATTTCTGAGCATATGTAGTGTCAACTATTAACACTGGCTGTATGTCATGCCCACCTTGTCAGTGTAAATTCTTGACTCAAAATTCGATGTTCCGCCTCCGCTACCCCGATGCTGTGCCCGGGAGGCCTACTCCGGGGGCGGGTCGCTCGCGCAACACCTCCCGGCGAAAGCGGAAAAGCTCGGCAGGCCGGCCCCCGGTTTGAGTGTCCATTTTCCCCGTCCCTTCCACCAGGCCTCCCTTCGCCACCAGCCGCCGCAGATTTTGTTTGTGGAGCCGAACTCCCGCGAGCGCTTCCACGATCCGCTGGAGCTGCAGCAGAGTAAAGGTGGGCGGGAGCAGTTCAAACACCAGCGGACGGTATTTCAGTTTTCCCCTGAGCCGACCTAAGGCGGCAGCCAGGATCCGACGGTGATCCAGGGTCATTGGGTGGCCCAGGTACGCAGGTTCGCTAGGCGTCCGGTAGCGGTTTCTCGCATTTCGTCGCGACCTTCGCTGTGCACTTCCAGTCTGAGCTCTATCGCAACCAGCCTCCGGCATCAGCCCCACCTCATAGAGCAACTCGTAGCGTTCAAGAACCCTCTCTCCGTCCCATGGAACACCACCCAGGCCAAAAATGATATCAATCCGTTCCTGCCGTTGCCGGCTGATAGCAGGATTGGCCGCGCCGCGCGCCCACCGGAACAAAACAGGTGCAATCGCTTGGTCGATTGCCGCCGGACGCCCTGCACGCCAGTCCTCCCAAGGGAAAAACCAGTACCAGTCGGTCCAGCGCGCTTGCCCGACGCCGGAAGGCTTTCCCTCGCGGACCAAAGCAAGATAGGCTACCGACACCATTCTGGAGCCTCCCTGTATCTCCCGCGGATCACGGTAGCGATCGCCAAATGTGTAAAGTTGTTCCACATACCCTAGCTCAAGACCTGTTTGCTCGCCGACCAGACGCCGCAGGGCCTTGTCGAGCGTTGAGTCGCTTGTAGGATTCAGAAGCCCAAAAGGAAGCGCTTCCAACATCAACTGATTGCCGGCGGGGGAATTCCCTCTTCCTAGAGCAGCCGAGAGCCGCACCGGCTTTTTAACCGTCAAGATGCGAGGGACCTCCTCTGTGACGGCAACGATGACCGCATTAAGCCCGACGACAACCGCTGTTTTCAATTTCTGTTCCCCTGCAGTGTCCGAACTTTCGTCACCCCTGCCCGCCACGAAGTAATTATATGATTGCCTGATATCAGGTTCGTGCTCTTTATGCCGCATTGTCCGCTCCGCGTTGAGCGGCGTTTGGCTTGACGTTTCTTCAAACGATACGTACGATGAAAGTGATTATCTGTCTGGGGGGGGGGACGGCAATCACGGCCTACGAGCCCCCAGTTTAGCCGTCGCTGTTATTTGAAATCGATCGACTGCCGCAGGCGCTTCAGATTTGAAGGATAATTGAAATACTGGATGATCTGCCCCCTCTGTCAGCATCGGGAAAATATCCGACGTTCGTGGCCGAAAAGCTGGGAATGGATCTTGATCCTTCTTTTGTTATTTCCTTATCGATGTTGGGGCTGTAACTACCGCTTCTACAGATTTATTTTTGCGTTCTGGTTTCATCGGATGATGTAAGTGGATTACGTGGAGGGGTCCATCAAAGACGTACGCCCGACGCTGCCTGGGTGCTGTCCTGTCTCTTTTGGGGAACCCAAGGGAGCATTCCCTCTCTCATACTTCCACTGAAGTCGCATTGCCTTCATCTGAATCAAGCAAGACTGTGTGTAAATCTGATAAAACTCCGATTTGACTGCGGGTATAATCGGGGTCCCCAGCCCGGGCAGTTGTCTCACCGGATCTTTGGGCATAAAGCGAGAGGAGCAAGAGAGTGAACACCGGAAAACGTATTGTGCTTACTGCACCCTTAACGGAGATGATTGACCATGCCGGTTATTTTATCCAAATGGGGATGGCTTCGATGCCTGTCTGGATGGAATTTGTGTTTAACAAGAAATATCCGGGGTGGAAAAATGTGCAGCGCTTCAACGACGGCACGGCGCGATCGGCTCCTGCGGGTCTGCGGGTGCTTGAGAAAGTCATGGAGAGGGAGTTTGGCGGCGACAATGTGGCGGTCTGCTATCCAGATGACCTGGAGCAGTTCGTAGGGTCGGAGACACGAGTCGTGGCCGTATCGACTCACAACCCGCTGGGCGTCACTTTTGCCGCCGGCGTATACACTTCTCTATTCGGGAGTTCCAGCGAGACGATCAATGCTCACTATGCAAAACTGCTGTTCGAGCGCCTCAATAACAATCCGCATCGCAGCAATTTTAAGGTCATCGTAGGCGGCTCAGGAGGATGGCAAATCAAGCAGACTGAGTCGGCGCATCGGCTGGGAGTGGACTGCATTGTGGATGGACGCAGCGAATCGCCTGAGACCAGTGAACTATTTCACAAGGTAATTTGCGGCGAGCCGATTCCTTGCCATGTCGATGCCGGTCACCCGAAGGACTTTAGATCGATCCTGTTTCCGGATAAGCCGACTACGTTTGGAGTCGCTGAAATGACTACAGGATGCGGAAGACGCTGCCAGTTCTGTATGCCAGACCTCAACCCGCAGATCGCCATTCCCAAAGAGAGAATCATGAGCGCGGTCCGTGCCAATGTCGAGAATGGCAATTCGCAAATCTCTCTCGCTACGGAGGACATGTTCATCTGGGGACAAGTTCGGACTGATATGCCTTTCTTCTTCCCCAATCGCGAAGCGCTGGTGGACCTTTACTCGGATATTGTCAATTATCCCGGCGTCAAATACCACGTCTTGGGTCACTGTACCATGGCGCCCGCCCTTGTGGACCCGGAGCTGATCCGCAAGCTGTCGCAGATCCTGTTGCCGAAAAGCCCGATTCGGCTTCCAGCGGTAAGTTCGCATTCTGACAAGAAAGCGCTCGTCCCATTAATTGGGTTGGAAACCGGTTCGGTACCGATGGCCAAGAGAGTCATGCCCGGCAAAGGTGTACCTTTCAAAATTGACGATTGGCCGAGTGTGGTAATTCGGGGGTTGGAAATTCTCAACCGAAACAACTGGTTCCCCATGCTGACGCTGATGGTGGGAAATCCAGGTGAGACGGACGACGATGTGAGAGCCACGCTTGATTTGATCTTCGAGTTGGAGCGCCGTCATTTGTTTGGTTTCCTGGTGCCCTCCGTTTTTACGCCGCTGGAGGGAACCCGGATGCAGCACAGCCGTGGCGTCACTTGCACGCGAGAGCTTAGCCGGCTGCAATGGCAGCTCATCATGAAGTGCTGGAAAATGAATCTGCGGCCGGGTTTGTACAGTCGGTGGGGTCCTGCCGCCTTCAAGCTGGGAGGCCTGGCCCTATGGTCCGCCCGGTTGCGCAAGACCAATGGCCCCAATTTTAAGTGGCCGATGCTGATGTTCTCAAGCGTTCTTCCCGAGCGCTGGATGTACAAGATGGGTAAACTCTACCAAGGGGAGCCGATTGAGGTGAAAACTAGGGCGGAACTTCTGGCCTCCATTAGACCGACGTACTGGAAATATCTTCGTGAGGACTGTGGAAATATTCCAGACGCAAAAAGTGAGGCGAATCATCTTCTGCATGAAGTTCAGAATGATCGCGTAACGGTCGGCGTCTGATCGTAGTACCTCGATTCATAAATACGGTAATGTTTGCTGATGAGGCTTGCGAGGCGAGATCCAGGAGCGAGGAGGAGGCGATGCAGGGGACATCGGCGACGACGAGGTGCGCCGAGATCGCCCGCAACCAACGTTATCGTATTTATGAATCGAGGTACTTAGACTTCCAAACCCGAATTCCGCAATCGGATCGCTCTGAAAGATGGGCGCCTTGAGTTAGGCCGTGACAAACGTGAAAATACTTTCCGGTGATGTTGTCGGCCTGGAAGCCAAAGATGAGGACCAGAGTGGCCAGCAGCGCCGTCATGCTCACTGGGGCGAACAAATCACGTCCTGACTTCCCTAATCATCTGTCATCCGTCTTCCTTCAGCGAATATTTCAGGCTCGTCAAATATGCGTTTCTGGAAGAAGAATGCCACATTGACCAAGGCGATCATCACAGGCACTTCAATCAATGGGCCAATAACCGCCGCAAACGCCACACCTGAGTTGATTCCAAACACTGCAACGGCAACTGCAATCGCCAGTTCAAAGTTGTTGCTGGCGGCAGTAAAAGAGAGCGCGGTGCTCTTGGAATAATCCGCGCCTATGGTGTGCCCCAAGGAGAACGAAACCAAGAACATCACCACAAAATATATCAACAGCGGGATGGCGATACGCACTGCATCAAGCGGCAGTTCCACAATCACATCACCCTTGAGCGAGAACATGACCACGATGGTGAAGAGCAGGGCAATCAGAGTCATCGGGCTGATTTTTGGCACAAAGACTTTGTGATACCAATCCTTGCCTTTTGCACGGACGAGGAAGAGTCGCGTCATGAAACCCGCGATGAACGGAATGCCCAAATAGATGAAAACACTCTTTGCAATTTCGCCAATAGTAATGTCTACGATGTTGCCTGTCATCCCGAACCAGGTTGGTAAAAGGGTGATGAACACATAGGCATACACACTGTAGAACAGCACTTGAAAGATGCTATTGAACGCGACCAGCCCCGCCGCGTATTCGTTATCGCCCTTGGCGAGTTCGTTCCACACGATGACCATCGCAATACAACGTGCGAGACCGATGAGGATGAGTCCCGTCATATATTCGGGGTAGTCGCGCAAAAAGAGGATGGCAAGAATGAACATCAAAACAGGACCAATTACCCAGTTCTGAACGAGCGAGAGACCAAGGATTTTCCAGTTACGGAACACATCGCCCAGTTCGTCGTAATGCACTTTCGCCAGCGGCGCGTACATCATCAGGATCAAGCCAATTGCAATCGGGATATTGGTTGTGCCCACAGATACCGCGTTGTTGAAATCAGCAATGGCCCTGGGTAAAAGAAAGCCGATGCCAACGCCAATTCCCATTGCGAGAGAGATCCACAAGGTCAGGTAGCGGTCAAGGAAGGAAAGCCCTTTGCGTGATCCCTGTGTCATCGTACCTCCGAATATGATTTGAGCAACGACGGGAATTTCCTGTGCAGAGAAAAAGAACTTTTTGTTTTTGATTTACTATTCCATCGTTTCCTCTCAAAAAGGCATTTCTCACAAAACATTTCCTGCAGATGTAGTAGAGACGCCCCGCCGGGGCGTCTCTACGCCCCTCGGCGGAACAATTAGGCATTGGGACACTTCGTGAGAAAATTTTTAATGTGCATGGCGATTTCGTCGCGGATGCGGCGAAATACCGCCTTCCTCTGCTCCGGCGAGCCACGAGCGGCTGCGGGGTCTTCCAAATTCCAATGGAGGGTCGAGACGGCCGCAGGGAATAGGGGGCAGGCTTGCCGGGCCTGGTCGCACACGGTGATCACGTAGTCGAAATGCCGGCCGAGAAATTCCTCAACAGACTTGGGACAGTGCTTCGAGATGTCTACGCCGATCTCACGCATCGCCTCGACGGCCTCGGGGTTGAGGCGGGCGGGGTTCGTCCCAGCGCTTGTAACCTCGAAGCGGTCGGCGGCCAGGCGCCGTAAAAGCCCCTCGGCCATCTGGCTGCGGCAGGAGTTTGCCGTACACAAGAACAAAACTTTGGCTTTTGCCAACTTCTGGCCCTTTCTCAAGTACCTCAACGCTCAGTACCTCGATTCATAAATACGGTAACGTTTGCTGATGGGGTTTGCGGGCGCGAATGAAGGCGCTCATGAATTTCCTGTCCAGGGCCCGCCCGAACTTTTCAACATCGATACCCGCGGCTGCAAGAAACTCGCGAGCATCCTCCAGCTTGTAGATCCGGGTTGGTTCCACCTCGATCGATTCGAAACCAGCGCGGGCCAACTTGGCCGCGTATTCGAATTCCTCGAGGGCGCCGGCGACACAGCCGATCCACAGCTCGACGCTCTTGCGGATCTCGGCCGGCACGTCGCCACGCACCACGACGTCGGAAACGGCGAACCTTCCTCCGGGTCGGAGGACGCGGTAGGCCTCGGCCAGTACACGATCCTTGTCGGCAGAGAGGTTAATGACACAGTTGGAAATGATGACGTCGACTGAGTTGTCGGGAAGCGGGATGTTTTCAATCTCTCCTTTTAGGAATTCCACATTCTTGACACCTGCTTTACGCTGGTTCTCACGGGCAAGGGCCAGCATTTCATCGGTCATATCCAGTCCGTAGGCCATTCCCACAGGACCCACCCTCTTTGCCGACAGCAGAACGTCGATTCCACCGCCGGATCCGAGGTCGAGGATCGTCTCACCCGGATTCAATTGCGCCAATGCAGTCGGATTTCCACAGCCCAGCGAAGCGGTTACAGCTTCCATCGGCAAATCCGATATCTCATCGTCTCCATAGAGATTGGAGGTGATCGGGTCACTGCGGCCATCGCTGGTGGGCTCGCCACAGCAGGACCTGTGCGAGGTGACGTTCAGGGCCGCCTCGCCATATTTCTGCTTAACGACCCCCTTGATGTCCCCACTTGAGCGCTCGACCGATGTGCCGCCGCAGCAAGAGCGCGCGCCGGCAATGGGCGAAACCGGGTCCGCCGATTCTTCTCTAATAGTTTCCTCGTGGTTTTTGTCCTTCATCGTAAAGATCTCCTAATGTCGAAGGCGCCTCCGCACCCTAGCGGCACGCTTGCAAGATCCTTTTCGCTTCGATCGCCTTGTTCCGGGAGCAGCACTCTTGAAAGAGAAAAGCGAGCAGTTCTTGCAGAGCTTCTACATGGGCCGCATACCATAGGAACTGGCGATCGCGCCGCACGGTAACCAGACCTTCGTTTTTCAGCTTTTCCAGATGATGAGACAGCGTGGAGCCTGCGATGTCCAGTTCGGTCTGGATGTCTCCCACCACCATGCCGCCGGGGTGCGCCGAGAGCAACAGGCGCATGATGCGAAGCCGCGGCGCGGTCCCCATCGCTGAAAGCATGTCGGCGTATCTTGCAATATTAGCACTTCGTACTTCCATATTTCTATCATAGTAGAAATATAAAAATATGGAAGGACATTTTTAAGGAAATGTTTCCGGAAGGAGTTTGGTGTCTCGGTCGGAGCGTCTTGACGCTTGAATATTTGATTTAGTCGGGGGCGGACAGATTTGAACGGTCCTTGTCAATTTCGTTTAATCACGACGCAACTGATATCGTCGTGTGGTACACCGAATTGAAATAGATCCTCTCGAAGAGACTCGAATATGTCTTTTGCGCATCGATCTTTGACATTCCGTAGAATTGCCTCCACACGGCCTGGGAAAAATGGCTCGGCGCCACAACTAAGCTCTGACAAGCCGTCCGTGTACAGAAGAAGAATGTCGCCTGCTCCCATCAGATTGATTTCGTTTACCTCGTAATTCTCCTTGTATCCGAGGACGCTGGAAATTGTTTGGCGGTCGATGTCGTCCCATGAAGGGATGGTTCCAATCGGAGGAAACGCGATCAGCAGATCCTCACTGATATTCATGATGCGGTCGTAGTAACAAGAAAACACCACCGGCGGCGGATGTCCGGCAGAGATGAATCGGAACGTTCCGCTTTCAGATATCTCTCCATAAATCAGCGTCACGAACTTGTTTACACAGGAGGATTGATAAAATCGGGTGTTTAGATTCTCGAAAAGGCGAGTTGTGATGTCTCCATGGAAATCCAGTTCATAGAGAGCTCCCAGCAAGAAAGCCTGATGCAGCATCATAGCCAAAGAGACGTCCGTGAGCCGGTGACCTGAAACGTCCGCCAATGCGATGGCGGCTTTTCTCCGGCAGTCCCTGAGTTTTTGAGCGACATCCAATCGGCCTGCTGTCTCAGCCTTTCGCATACGTGCTTCCAGATCGTAACGCTTCTTGAAATCCACGTAGATAATATGGTCACCTCCGATAATTCCGTTCAGTGGAAAGGATCCGCCGTAGATGTCAATCCCGCTGAGCTTGGGGAGATCTCCCGAGGAAGGCGAAAAACATCGCACGATACTTTGGAGGTTCTCCAGTTCGTCAGTCCAATCGAGTATCCCATCCGCAGATTGCATGAGTCTTTTCTTCTCTTCAGCCATAACTCCGCCCTGATGCAGTACAATTTTGCCTGAGGTGAAGGGATAAAGATAGGTGTTAAAGGAAGTAAGGATGTTGATGTCTCGACGCACTAGTAGCCTTGAGATCAACGAGGCACTGAAGGTCGCCGCGCTGGCAGCGCGCAAGGGTGGGGAGGTCGCTAAGGCCCGTTTGGGCAACCCCGGCTACCTGAAATGGAAGGGTCACCGGGACGTAGTTTCAGAGGCTTCACTGCAGGTCCAGGAAGCAATCGTCTCGACCATTGTGGCCGAAGTTCCTCACTCGGGGATTCTGACCGAGGAGGGACCAGACGATGCTCCCCTACCACTGGATGCTACGCATCTCTGGATTGTCGACCCAATCTGTGGCAGTTTGAACTTCGTTCAGGGCATTCCGTACTTCGGTGTTTCGATCGCTCTTCGGTCCGGCGGCAACATCTGCGTCGGCGTGGTCTACGATCCTTGCCGGGACGAGCTATTTCAGGCAACAACCGAGACGCCGGCTACGGTCAACGGCCAGAAGATTGTCGTTCAGCAGATATCGGACGGTACAGAAGCTTGGAGCAGTGCGATCGTTGGCACCGACTGGCCACACAGCGGGGAGCGACGCGAACAGGCCAGGCTGATCGTGGGGCTGATGGTCGGCCAGGTCAGCGAGTGCAACCTGATGGGCTCGCCGGCGCTCGGAATCTGCAACGTTGCCGCCGGACGCCTGCACGCTTACTGGCACCTCGACCTGAAGATCTGGGACATCGCGGCGGCAAGCCTGGTCTTGCAGCGCGCGGGTGGATTGTTGACCGACGCACAGGGTATGACTTGGCTCTACTCAGATGGCGGCTACATCGCAAGCAATGTCGTGATCCACAATGCAATGCTCGGCTGCATTCAACCAGTCTTGGGCCTTCCGCATCTCGACTCCGGTTGACGCGAAAACCGGGCGTGGTCCTGGGTGCTTGCCGCTACCCCAAAGGGGTGGCGGCGAACCCTGTGCTCTGAAGTTTTTCACAAGCTCTGAGCCCTTAATATCGCACCCATCAAAGAGCCGTCCACGAGCACGATCACGTGCACGGCCACGCCTTACGTTTTCCGTCCACTTGACGACGCTCGTGTTTGTCCTGCAGTCAGCGACTGTCGCCGTTTTTCTCAGATTGCTCTGCATCGGGGAACTCGCTAAAATGTGGCTTCGATTGGCCAAGGCCAGCTCTTGCGCTTGGGAGGAACATGACTAGAAAATTTTTGCTTGTTTTCGTCACTCTGGCAGCGGTCGTCATCGGTAACTTGGCGGTGGCTGAGAAAGAACAGACCGAGCGGCCAAAGCGGATCGCCATTTCCGAACTGAAGAAAAAACTAGACAGTGGTGAAAAACTCCTTCTGGTTGACGTTCGTGAAGACTGGGAGCTGAAAGAGGATGGCGCCATTCCCGGCGCCATTCACATTCCCGTGGCAGAACTCGACAAGCGGATGAAAGACATCCCAAAAGATATCCAGCTTATCTTTTATTGAGGCAGTGGAGGGCGCGCGGAGCGCGCCGCGGAAAAATTCATCAAGGCGGGCTATCGGGCGGGTCCGTTCTGCGGAATTCGGGACTGGAAGAAGGAAAAGCAGAAGGTAGTAGACAAGCTTGAAGGCCCAGTCGACGGGCCCATTCGACCGAAGCCGTAGTATTAAGCAGGAGGGTTCCTGACTGACGCACAGGATATGACTTGGCCCGACTCAGATGACGCAGGACCGGGTTTACCAGTCGAGCCGCTCCAGGCCTTTGACCAGGTCGAAATGCCGGTCCCGGCTTAATATGGGGAGGGCATGTTGCCGGCACAGCGCCGCAATCCACGCGTCGTTGGAAGGAATGAGGGTACCGGCCTCTTTAAGTTGACCATAAAGCCGGGCATACCAGACTGCGGTGTCCTCATTGACGTCAAGCACGCGGGAGACAGAAATCATGTCCTCCAGCCAGCGCTCATACTCATGCTTGTGCCGTGAGCGGGCGATGCCGAAGTGATACTCACCCAAGACGATGACTGGAATAGCGACCTGGCTGGAGCGGACAAACTTTTTGGCTGCGCCAGGTTGTCCCTCGGCAATGGCGGAAAGAGCATTCGTGTCAAGGATCAGGCCCATTCCTCCGGCTCGATTCTCTCGAACTCTCTCTCAATCAAGCGGTTAATTCGCGCGGTCTCCTTGCGCAGTCGCCGTAGGCCCCCCACCAGCTTCATTCTCGCCTTGCGATTCTGAGATCTCATCTCCAGTTTTTCAGCCACGGCGTCACTCACAAACTGGCGCAGCGGGATTCTCTGTTCCGCGGCTTTCGCCTTAGCGAGGCGGAAGATCGCATCGGGAATCTCCAACGTCGTTTTCATCCTCTCATTTTCCCATATTTATGGGAAGAGGTCAATGAAGGGGACAACGGGCGGGCTTGCTTCAGTGTCCAAACATAGATCTTGCCCTCTCCCAGTTCTGGCATGCCGCTTCGGCATGGGCTTTGAAGTGGGCCGCAGTAGAGACACCCCGGCGGGGCGTCTCTATTCATGTCCCGACTTTCCCCAAAGAAAAGCGGCGACGCGTCGCCGCACTCCAAAGCAACACAGCCCAGCCGTATGAGAACTTGGGGAGGGCAAGGCCGTAGACGACTTGAGCAGAATCATTACGAATCACTCCAGGACCAGGTTTAGCGGCTGGCCGGACGGACCAAAGAAGCGCAGCGTTCCCTGCGGACGCTGGCCCGGCGCGTGGGCAAAGAGGATGAACTGTGTCGTATAGCCCCCGCCATCCACAAAGTGAGGCAACAGCAGCTCTTCGCCCGCAGCAGCGATCTCTTCGCTGACCGGCGGAGTCGTGGTGATCAGCAGTTCGCTTCGTTCGTTGGTCCTGGCCCGCAGGCCGATCACGGAAACTCCAGCCGGCGAATCGGTGGTAATTCTCAGAATCCCTCGGAATGGGAGCGCCAGGGATTGAAACCCTGCAATTTCTGTGACAAACAGCGCGACCTGACCGTTGGCGGCAACGACAGCGCTTCCCGCAAGCCCGGTGGAGACAGCGGCCAGCGTGGTCAGCTCGAAGTTGACCGTTACGGCACTATTCGAAGAATTTGCGATTGCAATCCCGGTCTGAACCGGTCCGCCCGCGCCGGAAATTTCTGTGTACATGCGAAAGGCTTTCCCCAAAGGCAGAGCCGGGACACTGGCCTCACTGACGGTGATTCCGCCGGTCTTGAAGGAAAAGATCCCCAGCCCGGAAGGCGCCCTGCCTGTCTGGGGGGTGATCCGAACCGAGCCGGCGCGCGCCGCGTCCGCCTCGCCGGAAGTCTGGAAACTGCGGGCGCCACGGGGTGGAATGGAGTAGCTGAAACTGGCAGCCGTTACCGAATTGACCGTGAGTGTCAGGCTTTCGGCCGGGGCAGAGGTAGAACCCTGGCTCCAGAATTCGATCGTCCCGCTGATCAATTCGCTGCCGGTATTGACCAGGACCACCTGGGTCGTCCAGCCTCCGCCGTCGACAAAGTGCGGCAGCAAAACCGTCTCACCGGAAACGGCGACCGAAAGGTCGGCCACCGGCAGCGTGGTCAGCAGAAATTCCGAACGCTCGTTGGTCAGGCCGCGCAAGGCAATGACTCCAATCGGCTGGTCTGAAATAAAAGTGAAGCTTCCAAGAAAGGTCGAGCTGCCGTTAAAGGGGCTCTGATTTAAGAAAGCGGCAATTTGGCTGTTGGCTGCAACGACTGTAGTGCCGGCCCTCACATCGGTCCCATCCGTGTCGGTAAAGAAGAAGGAAACATTGGCGGGCTGCGAGTTGGGGTTGGCCAGAGCCAGGCCTGTATTTACTACCCCGCTCACTTCGGCAAAAGTTCTCCCTGAGCGAATGCGAGCTGAGGCTGGAACGCCCGTCTCGCTGACCAGAATGCCGTCCTGCCGCAGGCCGAAGATGGCCAGACCTGCCGGCGTGGTGCTTCCGGCCGCCGGCTGAATGCGGGCGTAGCCGATCGTCGGCGCAGCAAAAGCGCCCAGCGTGACCAGCGAAAGGCCTCCACGGTCGGCCAAAGCGTAATCCCTTTGAGCAGAGGGCAGAGCGGTGATCCGAAGCTCAGCGCTGGCCGAAGCGCCGCCAATCTCAATGGGAAGTCTTGCCGCGACCGTTGTGCTTCCAGCGCTGAGAGGCGTCACGCTGATCGTTACCGAGGTGGCTCCGGCAGCAAGGGTCACCGACGCAGGAACCGTGGCGATGGCCGTATTGGAAGAGGAGAGCGCAACGACTGTTTCTTTTCCTTGGGCAAAGGTGATGGTCAAGTTCACCGTTCCCGTTCGGCCAAGGAACATCAAAGGAGTTGTGGGCCGCAGCTCCAGGCGGGCCGCCAGGATGTTTTTGGCCAGGAGATTTCCGCTGTCGTCGTAACGGTAGCCAACAGCCGTTCCGTTTCCGTAGTCGACCAGCACCAAGCGGCCGGCCGTGTCGTAGGTATAAATCACATCGCCGGCTTGCAGCGCCAGGGCAAAGAGCAGCCAGCAGAGGGCAAACCGCGCTATGGATGTAAGGGCTCGCGGCAGAAGGCGGAAGACGGAAGGGGCAAAACAAATAACAGAGACGCAACCGTCAGAACGTGAGGAAAAATTCAAAATCCGAGCCGCGCGCGTCAGCAAGCGGTGGAGAGGATACAAGTCATTTCTACAGCGGCAGTACTGAGTTTCCAAACCAGATGAGGCACTTGCACCAGCGTCGCTGGAGATGGCATTCATTCTCCCCGCCGCTCCCTTACAGTCACGGCTCGGATTTTTTCTCACGTTCCAAATCTCCCTGGCTTTTGAATAGCTGCGAAATTCATACACAAAAAATTACATCACCTGGTCGACTGGATTATCATCGGCTCCCGGAGCGGGCGGGATGGAAGTATCCGGCGGCCAAGAGGAACCCTTGCCACGGTCAGGCGGCACCGTATCCGAAAACAACCAAATCGGCGCCGGCTCAAGAGGCAGTCTAGCGGTGAAGTTTATTCCAAACCCGGGTTGCTCAAACTTCGGATCTTCCCACATCGGGCACCAAAGTCGTCTTTGACCGTAGATAAAACTGCCCTCCAAATCTATTCCTGCGAGCTTTGCTCCCGCGGTTGCCCCGATCCAAAAAGTGTCCCAAAAGTCCGCAGAAACGCAAGTCCCAGGAGAAGTCCCCCGGCGGGCAAAGCACTGCTGGTCGATCAAGAGCCCCTCGACCGTAAAACGGAGATCGGGGGTTGCGCCCACACCTAATCTCGCAGCGTAAAGAGGCTCGGCGGCAATGTCTCCCAATTCAAGGGGCCACACGACACGAGCTGTCTTGTCAGTGCTCTCGATGGATGTAAAACCAAAACCACGCCATCTATCGAAATAGAATGGGTCGGAATCCTTGGCGCGTAAGGAGAGGCCAACAAACCCAACTTCGAGATAGTCCCGGATGAGATCAGACAAACCCGGTATGGGGGCGGGCGCCGTGTCCACTTGAAGACCCAAGGGATCCACGTACCGAGCAGGATTCTGGGCTCCGTACTGATAAGGATTGGCGGATTTCGGGTCCCCCAAGCTTACCCCAACCGGATCTCGCGAGAGAAATCTCCCCGAGCTGCCATCGTAGTAGCGCGCGCGCATGTAATACAGGCCGGAGGATTCCCGCATGACTCCCCATCGGCCGACGAATGTAAAAGGGTTGTCGGAGTCTCCACTCGAAGCAACAAGCTGCCCGTAAGGCGAATAAGCGTAGCGGTCGGTGATTTCGCCGCTGTCGTCGGTCAGAAAAAGCGTCGAGCCGATCTCATCGTAATGGTAGAACCGCCGCGCATTGCCGACTTCTTCCATGCTGTACATCAGCGCTCCGCCCGGGGTGTGGATGTAGAATCGAATCGGATTTGCATCCTCTTTGATAATAGAAATGGACGGCAGCGCTAGAGCGTAGTTCCAGACAAAGGTGCGGGAGGTTGATTGTCCGCTCCCTGACGGTCGCGGCTCGGTGGTCCTCGTCAATCGATTGCCCAAGGCGTCGTAGCCAAATTCCACTGTGCTCTCACCTTTAGTGTAAGCAGCCAGTCTTGAGGCCAGGTCCCAGGTATAAGCCCGCGTGCCGTCGCTGGTCAGGCGGCCCAGCGCATCGGAGTCAAAGCCGGAGATCTGGTCCGCGTCGTTAAAAGCCAAATTTCGGTCCGGGGGATCGACCATCGGCGGGAGGGGCACATCGCGATTGGCCCTCCGCGTTTGACCTTTGCCGTCCCGGGTGAGCATAATCCTAGAAAGTCCGGCACTGGCTCTGGCCTCAACTTTTTGCGTCAGGCGGCCGGCGTTGTCATACGCGTAGGTCGTGGTGGTTCCGTTGGGCCGGCTGACGCTGGCCAGGCGCCCGGCGTCATCGTAGGCAAAACGCGTTACGCCGCCCGTCCAGTCAGTCACCGTGCTGAGAAGATTTCTGGAATCATAAGCGTAAGAAACTGTCTTCCCCGGCGCCAGTGTCAGACTTTCGATCCTTCCCACGGCGTTTCGCGTGGCGGCGATGCCGTTGCTGGCCGTAACCCTGCCGTTGGCGTCATACTCCAGTGAAACACCGCTGCCGGAGGTCAGCCGGTTGTTGTCGTCGTAGCGATACTCCAGTCGAGTCCCGTCTGAATAACTCAGATCGGTGATCAACCCGACTGCGTCATAAGCAAGCGAAAGGGTGCCCAGCGGCAACTTAATCGCAGATGGACGATTGCGGCTGTCGTAACCAAACCGCGTGACGTTGCCCAACGCGTCGGTAGCCGAGATCATTCTTCCCAAATTGTCGAAGTTGCGCGCGCGCGCCTTGCCGCGCGGATCGGTAAGCTGGGTAATCCGCCCGAGCGCATTGCGCGCGTAAGCGGCGGCAATCGGGCCGGGTAAGGAAGCGCGATTCAACTGCCCCCGGTCGTCGTAGGCAAACGATGCCGTCTCGGAGAGCGGATTGGTAACAGCCGTCAAACGGCTGAGGACGTCATAGTCAAGCCGTGTCTGGTTTGAAAGCGGATCGGTAGCGCTGGCAATCCTTCCCACCTTATCACGGGAAAATCGCCAGGTGTGCCCCAGAGGATTGGTCATGGAGAGGGGCAGGTTGTCGTCATCGTAGCCAAAGGTCCAGACCTTGCCGGCCGCATCGGTCCGCGAAACAAGCCGGCTGCGCGGGTCGTAGGCGTACTGTGTGGTATTGCCGTTCCGGTCGGCCGCCGATTTCACCCGCTGAAGCGCATCGTAGGTAAAACTCATCTTTTTCCCCAACGGATCGGTTGCTTCCGTTAGATTGTCATTGCCGTCATAGCTGAAGGTCCAGGTTCCTCCCAGCGGGTCGGTCAAGCTCGCGAGATTGTTGTTGTCGTCGTAAGCGTAGCGGGTCGTCTTTCCCTTCTCATTGACCAGGGCCAGCAGATTGTCGTTGGCGTCATAGGTGTACTCAACACGGTTGCCGTCGGGCCGGGTGAGACTTGTGAGGCGCTTGAGCGCGTCATAGCCAAATTGCGTTGCGTTGCCCGCCGCATCCTGGCGGGAAGCGAGCGTACCGTCCGGGTTGTACACAAACGTGGTCCTTCCTCCCTCGGGATTTGTGGCCGTCAAGACCTGGCCTCGGTCGTTATACGTATAGCTCCAGAGATGTCCCGCGCGGTCTCTCAGGCTCACCAGGTTGCCCCGCGCGTCGTAGCTGAACTCGTCCTTTTTTCCGTTGGGATAATCGATCCGAGAGAGCACAAAGAAGGCAAATCCGTCTTGTGACTGCGGGCTGTAGGTGTACTTCCAGGTTTGTCCGGCATAGTCGGTGCGCGATGTTACTTTGCCCGAGACTGCGTCGTAGGCGACCATGGATGTATCTCCCAGCCGATCCACCGTGGAAGTCTTTCGCTGAGAGCTGTCATAGCCAAACTGCAGCGTCTTTCCCGCTTCGTCGCTGAAACGCGCAAATCGAAGCTGGCTGTCGAAGTGCTGCGTGCGCGTGTTTCCCAGAGGATCCGTTACAACGGTGTTGCCGGTGTTGTAGACAATTTTTGTCGTCGCGCCCGCGCCGTCGGTCTGCGCGATAACCTTGTCGGAATCGGCAGCATAGCTGTTTTTCACGGGCGTATTGCCGGCCGGAAGCGTGAACGATTCAATTTGGCCGCGGGCATTCATCCCATAGGTTGTCGTCTTGCCTCTGGCGTCGGTGAAACTGGTCAGCCTCGCTTCTGTGTGTCCAAACCGAATCGTTCTGCCCGTCTGGTCGGAGACCTCCACGATGCGCGGCTTGCCGGCGCTGGTCGTGTAGGTAAAGTTCAGGCGCCGGCCCAGACCGTCTTCCACACTAGCCAGCGTGCTGTCCGGATTATAGGCCAGCGTGTGGCTGTTGCCGTTTCGGTCGCTTATGGATTCAATAGCGCGGACGGCGCCGTCGGCCATCCCGGCAAATTCGAAGGTATAGATGATTCGCGTCCACGGATCGGTCATTTTCAACTTGCTGCCGCTTTCCACCAGTGGATAGGGCGTTCCTTTGTAGGAAAGGCCGGGCTGGTTCATCGACCAGGCGGCGCCGCTCTTGCGAAAATAAATATGAGCGCCCCCCAGATAGTGCACGATGACGTTGGTGGAGTCGACCTTCTTGAGCAAAATGAAAAAATTGTGCACCCAGTTGGCGCCCATTGGACTGTCTGCTGCCGGGTAAATGCCTCGCGATTCGGCGGACGCTCCTGCAAGCCCGCCGAAATGGCGAGCAAATGTCAATGGCAGCGGCCCCCCCAGATTCAGATCGATTTCGTCGTGAACGAATTCTCCAATAGAACTGATGATGGGTTCGGCTGTGTCTGGAGCGAAATTCTCGAATAGACCTTCGATGACAGCTTTCTGATAGTCCGCCTCACTGAAGATTTCGTGGACGGGATATATGTCAAAGGACGAGTCAATGAACGGTGGCCCAAAAACGGGCGCTCCCGGCGCCACGGCGACGTTTGCATCCGATTTGCCGCCGAAGGGCGACTCCAATTCGCGCCAAGGAATCGTGCTGCCTGTTACAGGATCGGTCGGATCAACCACGATAAAAATACCTTGGCCGGTGAGTCCGACTTTCTTGTCGCCTGGATTTTCCAGCCCGCCGTTTCCTTCCTGCTCTGTTATTTTCTCGCTCCCCAATATCTGGTAGCGTTCGCCCGGTTGTTCTGATTTGCCTGCGGCAGGCAAATTGATGCGCAGCAGATTGATTCTGCCCGGAGTGCTGGTTGTCTGCGCTCCAAAAAACCGATCATCATCGGTAAAGACAATGCCCCGGAGGTTGGTAATCGTTCCCACACTGACTGCGGGAGACCCAAACGGCACGCGATAAACCGTCGGCGGCTGGAGGAGCCTGGGCTGCGCTGCGAAATAGATCTGATCTTTACTGTTGACCGCCAGGCTGGAGCCAAACGGGACGGGAATGGCCGTGCTTCGAAACGCGTCGGTCACCTCCTGGCCGTTTTGCATGTCGATGACTTTCTTGTCCGGCCCGAATCGGGCAATCCAGCAGTCTGCGCTGCTCCGGGAGCGGTATGCGACGTAGACGTTGCCGGTCGGTCCGGCGATGATGTCGGAGAGGAAGAACTTGACAGCCGCGTTTTGCGCTGAGATGACTCCCAGGACTTCACTGGCGCCGTCGCTGTTCAGGCGCGCCACAAATTCGTTGTCGTTGATGCGGTAGGCGTAGTAGAGGACCCGATTGGCGTCTACGGCAATTCCCCACAGTGCGCCGCCCGCTGGAGGAAGGACGAAGGACTCTCCAATCCCATCTCTCTTGTTTGCCGGCAGGCGCCAGATTTCGTTTCCAAAGGAGATGGCAAAAAGATCACCCGGCTGAATCGATTTTGCCGACTGACAGAAGCCCGAAATGATCTCGGCCCAAACCAGGAGCGCTGCAAGGCAAAAAATGCGCGCGATTCTCATTGGAACCGCGAGCGGCAGAACGTGTGAAAAAATTCGGAGCCGCGGGCGTAAGCAAGCGGACTCTCGGCGGAGGGTCCGCTCCCTAACGGTCGGAGCTCGGATTTTTCCACACGTTCGCAGCGACCGGCGGAGACAGTCAGACTCAGCCGCAGTCTGAGCGCCTTTCGGCGCTGCCACCTGGGATCTTCCCAGCCCTCGGATTCCCATGATAGGGCTCCGGATTAGAAGTCTATTCGAGCGCCCCTAAGATAGTCCGCTCCACCATGCTTTGGGCGACGTCCACCTTATAGGCGTTCATGCTCATTGGGCGCGCGACCGTGCGGATTACTGCCGCCGCCTGCTTCATGCTGTTTTTGATGTTTTTGCCTTTGAGCTGGTTTTCTACAACCACAGCCCGATACGGGATTGGCGCAACTCCGCCCAGCACAATGCGGCCATCCTTCCAGATGTCATTCTCCACGGTGAAGGCAGCGGCGACCGAAACCACGGCAAAGTCATAGACCTGGCGATTCTTGAGTTTCATCCAGGCTTGCTTTGTGTCCGGAGCAGGAGTTGGAATCAACACCTCGACCAGCAATTCGTCCGGCTTGAGGATGTTCTCACGCAGAATATCTTCGCCGGGAGTGACGAAATACTTGTCGAAAAGCGCCAGCCGCTCGCCGCTGGGTCCCGCAATTTTTGCCTGGGCATTCAGGGCCAGCAGCGCTGTGGCCGTATCCGAAGGGTGAACAATGTAGCACCGGTCGCCGCCGATGATGGCATGATAGCGGTTGTCGCCCCCTACCGAAAAGCAGAAGTCACCACCTTTCTTGAGGCAGTTGAAGTCCCTGCCGCGAAGGAACCAGCAGCGGGGGCGCTGGTTGATGTTGCCGCCCAGCGTGCCGTAATTCCGGATCAGTTGGGATGCGACGCTGTGCGCAGCCCGAGTGAGAAGCGGGAACCGTTCGTTCAGCTCCTTTGATTCGATGATTTCGGTGAGGGTGGTCATGGCGCCGATGGTGGCGCCATTCTTGTCGACCTTGATGCCGCGGAGTTGAGGAATGGTGGTAAGATCCACCAAGGCGTCCGGCAGAGGCATGCCCTCGCCCTCAACCCAGTCTTTCATGACCCCGGCGACCAGATCGCTGCCGCCCGCAAGGACCTTGGCCCTGGGACCAAACTTGGTCAGGATCCCAACCGCTTCCCGGACGCTGGCCGGCTCATAGAGTTCGAAGCTCTTCATATCCCGTTCTACCTCACATTCTTGAGTGCGGCCAGCAGCTTCTCGCGTGTGATGGGCATGTTCTCCATCCACACTCCGACCGCGTTGTATACGGCTGCCGCAACCGCCGGCGCAGGGGGCGCCATGGGCGGCTCCCCGATCCCGTGCGCGCCAAAAACCCCATACTCCTTCGGCCGCTCGATGAGGATAACATCGATCTCTTCGGGCACATCCTGGATGCTCGGTGGCCGGTAGTCGAGCATGTTTGGGTTGAGCGGCAGGCCGGTAGCCGCGTCCTTCAACATTTCTTCGTTGAAGACGGCGCCCAGAGCCATGACCACACCGCCTTCGATCTGCTGCTCCACGGCAAATGGGTTGATGGCGCGCCCGACATCATGGGCCGCCACGAATTTCGTGACCAGGACAGATCCTGTACCCGTGTCTACCTCGACCTCCACGGCATGCGCCGCCCAGGCGGTCCGCTCCCAATTGGAGTCCTGTCTGTAAATCGCCCGCCCGAGGATCGGGAGGCCAGCGGATTGCACCACGGCTTCCAGGCTGAGCTTCTTGGATGGGTCGGCCTTCAGGAAGACGTCCCCATTCGTCAAGTCTAACTGGTCCGGCGTCACCTGAAGCTGCTCATTCTTCCGCTTGGCGTCGTCGGCAAACTTCCGGGCGGCATGTTCCAGAATCTGGCGCTTGGCATCCATCCCCGCCTCGTACATACCCCGCCCGCCGGTGTTGGTCTGCCGGCTGCCCGATGTGCTTCCCGTGTCGGTGGTGTTGTCGGTGTCGACATAGGCGGCGATACTCACCTGATGCAACGGCACGCCGACCGCCTCGGCGGCAATCATCGCCATTTGCGTTCGTTGGCCGGGCCCGATTTCCGTGCTTCCCGAAACACATTGCACGCTTCCGTCCGTGTTCACAATCACTTGGCCGGTCGCCGGGTTGGTCCCGGCGCCGTGGCTGCAGGCGTGGGCGGCAAATCCGATTCCATGAAAGACGCCCGGCCGCGCCTCCTTGGCCCGTGGAGCATGCCACTTCTGCTTCCAGCCGATGCGATTTGCGGCTGCGTTGATGCAATCCCGGATGCCGGGATTGCTGAACGGTTTCTTGGTGTCCGGATTGCCTTCCTCGTTAAGATTCTTGAGTCGGAACTCGACCGGGTCCATCCCGATGGCAGCCGCCGCCTTCTCCATCATCCACTCCAGCGCGAATGTGCCGTTTGGATGGCTCACACAGCGGTAAGGCCCGGACCGGTAGCTGTTGGTGAAGACATCGACGGCCTCCAGCCTCAAGTTCGGAATTTTGTAAAGGTTCTGCATGTTAAACCAGGAACCGTTAGCCGCGCCCGAGCGCTGCGCTCCGACATTGGCATAGATGCGAAATTGGCCGAACTGGATCGTTCCGTCGCGGTTGGCGCCCAGCTTCATCTCGTTGCGGAACTCCGGCCGGTGAGTGCGTGTGACGAAGTCTTCCTCGCGCGTGTACATGGTCTTGACGGGACGCCCCGTGATCTTGGCCAGAATGGCCGTGTGCACTTCGGTCAAGTCGATGCCCGAGCGGTAGCCGTATCCGGACCCCATGTAACCGGTCTGGATCACACGAATACGGTTGGCCGGGATCTTCAGGGCCTGGGAAAGTCCGGCCCGGGACCCATGCGCGTGTTGGTTGGTGTAGTAGACAATCAAGCGGTCCTGGTCCCAGTACATCAGCGAATTGGTCAACTCCAGCGCCGTGTGCTGCTCGGTGGACTTGGTCAGGACTGCCTCAATTGTGATGTCGGCGCGCGCCGTATCCAGGTTGCCTCGGAGCAGCGGCGGAGTCACGGCGATGATGGTCCCGTTCTCTTTGTTGTCCCACTGCTTGAGCGTGGAGGACGCCGTACCCTCCATCATGTTCAGCGTTGCGGGGAGCACTTCGTAGTCGACTTCGATCCGGCGGATCGCCTCGTCGGCAATGTGTTCGCTTTCGGCTGCAACGACGGCAATGGGCGCCCCGACCTCAAAGACCTCCTCGCTGAACAGGAAACGATCCGGAGGGCCGCTCCCCAGCTTCACGTCCCGATATTCTGCCGGCAGATTGCCCCGGTACAGCACTGCAACCACGCCGGCCAGTTCTTCCGCTTTCTTTGCGTTGACGTTCTTGACTTTGGCGTGGGGATGCGGGCTGCGCAGCGTTCGTGTATGAAGCATCCCGGGCATGCGCATGTTCTGGGTGTATTGGCCAAGGTTGGTCACCACGCCCAAACCGTGCAGGCGAGGAACTCGCCTGCCGATCACCTGGAATTGTTCCCGTGGACCAGAAACTTGGGGAGTTGGCTGGACTGCCTGTGGAGATGGAATCCCCAGGTTGCTTGCATAGAGGGCAACAACCGGTTCTACCATCTCATGGAATTCGCCGACCAGCTCATCCCAGGTTGGATCGGTGGCCAGCGTTTGCCACTGAACGTCTGTCAGGCTGGCCGCATATGCCGGATCTTGAACGACGCGCAGGGCATCCACTTTAACAACCATGTTGTTCCTCCTCTACCCCTCTAGCTTACGGCCTCACCGGGTGGCCTGTCTCAACAAGGATCTGGCGCACCTTGGTTTCGTCGAGTTTTGCAGGATCCCAGACGGGCGTGATCGTCCGCTCGCTGCCGGAAACACCGACGATGCCCGGCTTCTGCTTTAATTCCAGCGCCATTTCGTCGAATTGCTCGATGGTGCCCAGCGGAGTTACAAACTCAAACTGCTTGGAGACGGTACCCTCGGCAGGCGCGGCCGAAGGCGGCGCCTTTTCGGCGAATATTAGCGGCGCCGTATAGCTGACTCGCTCGCCCCTCAGCTCTGCGGCCGCCTTCTTCACCGCGCTCAAAATCTTGGTGTACTCGCCGCAGCGGCAAATGTTGCCTGCCAGAGCTTCTTTGATCTGGTCGTTAGTCGGGTTCATGTTGGTTTGCAGCAGCGCATAAGCCGACATTACAAAGCCGCGGGTACAGATGCCGCACTGGAAACCGCCCTCCAGCCAGAAAGCACGCTGAACCGGATGCAGCCCCCCGGGCCCCGGTCCGTTGGCGATGCCCGCCACGGTCAGAATCTTCTGGCCTCGACCTAGTCGAGCGCTCAGCAGCGCGCATCCGTTGACTGCTTTGCCATCCACCAGCACGGTGCAAGCGCCGCACTGAGCACGGTCACAGCCCAGATTGCAGTTGGACAGTCCCAACTGGTAGTTCATCGTCTCCCACAAGCTCTCGCGGACATCCACCGTGACTTCGTACTTCTTTTGGTCGATGTTCAGTGTCACGCGCCGCACAGTCAGGGGAATAGTGGCAGCCGGCGGCTGAACGACCTGGGGAGATCCCGGCTGGCGCTGGACCAAGCTGGTGGCGAAACCGGCGCCCGTCATCACGCCCACCGCGACAGCTCCGGCATTGCTGCGGATCAGAAAGTCACGCCGCGTAACCAGGGGGCGGGCTGGTTGGGCTGTGCCCGAATCTGGTTCGATCGGTTCGGTCGATTTGGGCTCTAGGAATTGCTTGTCGTCTGCCATTGGAATTCCCCTATTTCAGAGCTGCAAACCAGCAGGCGCTTGTGCCCGCGCAAAAAACGGAGACTCGGGGAGCACAGTGCCGTCAGTTCTTGACCCTCTTTCCCGCGCGTAACTGAACCCGAATTTCCAGAGCGACAAGTTTCCACAGCTCCTTTCACTTGGACGGGATTTGGTATCAAGGCTAGTTCTGGCGGAGCAAGATTTCAAGGAAATTTCAACAGTAGAAGGGTCGAGCCTGAAGTTTTTCACAGATGCAGCTTGACATCTCCTGGGGGGAGATACCCGTTGAACTGCAAGCGAGAAGTCTTTTACTCTGCTCGCAGACCGTTACTATATACTGCACTATATCCTGCGGCTAGTAGAGCGAGGCGATTGAGGTCCTATGATGCGGGCGGTAGAGTTTTGGAGGACGGTAGTGGCCGACCAATCAGGCGCTCTGGAGAGACTCCTAGAGTTGCTCGAGGCAAACGGGATACGGTTCTGTATTATTGGGGGCCAGGGTATAAGCGCCTACGTAGAGCCACTTGTCAGTCTTGATTTGGATTTGATCATAGCGCCCGACCAGTTGGAAAAGGCTCTCCAGCTTTTTTCAGGCCGGTTCCCAGTTCAGCGCTTCCCGCACACGATGAGCCTGTCTCTTCCCGGATCCGACCTTCGTGTTCAGATTCAAACAGACCAACGTTATTTTGACTTCGTCGATCGGTCACAGCGGCGAGAGGTTCTTGAAATGGAAATGCCGGTCGCGGATATTCGCGATCTGTTGCGGTCCAAGTGTTGGGCAGCGATGGATAAAGAACGCTGCTCCAGCAAGCGGCAAAAGGACCTTGCGGACATAGGCAGGATATTGGAAGCCTACCCCGATCTTCGTTCTTCAGTGCCCGAGGAAATTCTCTCGCGGCTCTTTTAGAAGATCAGGCGTCAGCTACCACTTATCGGCCATCAGCTTCGGGTTGGCGTCTGAAGAAGGTGTGAACTTAAAATCCTTGACCAGCGCATACGGGAACTTAAAATATTACAGGATTAACTTCACTCGTTTAAAAAAATCCAAGGTGAAGGAGCTGCCAGTCGAGGTTGTGATTAGCCGAGCTGGCCGGGAAGATGACCGAAGCAAGAAATACAAAACTTGCCGTCGAGAAACGCTGGATGGGTGAAGTGTCGCTGGGCAAGGCGGCAGAGCTTGCCAGCCTTACGGGAGGGGACTAATTCGTGCAAGTGCATCTCGTCAATCCCAGCCGTCTCTCGTTCGGCGTGGGCGTGATCACGCCACGCTGGTTGTACGTCCTGGCGGCGGCCACGCCGGCGACCTTCGGCCACGCGATCCTGACCGACGAAACGCTCGAGCCGCTCGATCTGGGCGACGTCCATCGCGGTGACGTGGTAGGGATCGGCATTCACACCGGCAACGCCCTGCGTGGTTACGAGATCGGGACGGCCGCGCGGGCGCGCGGCGCCTGGGTGGTCTTCGGCGGCATCCACGCGACGCTCTTCCCCGACGAAGCGCACGCGCTCGGCGGGGCTCACGCGGTCGTGAAAGGTGACGGCGATGTCGTCTGGGCCTCGGTGCTTGGCGACTGTGCGGGGGGACACCCGCAGCCGCTCTACGAGGCCGGACGCGTGGACGCCGACCGGTTCTTGCCCGCAAGCTGGGACCTGCTCCCGCCCGGTCGCTACATGTGGGGCTCCGTCCAGACCGTCCGGGGCTGTCCGAAGCACTGCTCGTTCTGCTCGGTCTGGAGGACCGACGGCCAGAAGCCGCGCCAGCGAGGCGTGGACGCGGTCGTCGGCGAAGTCGTCGAGCTGCGGCGGCGCGGGTTTCGCTTCGTCGCGCTGGCCGACGACAACTTTTACCCCGTGACCCTGACCGACCTGCGGATGGCTACCCGGCGCGGCGATGGTCGGCGGCTGCAGGAGCTGGAGGCGATGCGGGCCGAGCGCTTCGAGCTCATGGAGCGGCTCGCGCTGCTACCAGACGACATGGTGTTCTTCACCCAGATCACGATGGAGGCGGCGGAGGACCCGGCGTTCCTCGACGCGATGCGTCGTGCGCGCATCAAGGGGGCCCTGGTCGGCGTGGAGGCCGTGACGCCCGAGGGGCTCAAGGACGTCTACAAGGAGTTCAATTTTGCCGGCGAAGGGCTCGTCGATCGGCTGCGGACGTTCCGCCATCATGGCGTGCACGTGCTAGGGTCATTCATCTTCGGCCTGCCGAGCGATCGCCCCGAGACCTTCGAGGCCACAGCGGCCATTGCCGAGCGCGCCGGACTGACCTTCGCGCAGTTCGTCATGCTGACGCCGTTCCCGGGGACGGTGGACTTCACCGCCTGGGAAAAGAAGATGGAGCACGACCCGACGCGCGTCGCGGGCGTTCCGCTCGTGCGCCACTGGCTCATTCCAGAGGTCCTGCGACCGAAGATCTATTCGCCTCATCCCGTGATGTCCGCCGACGAGATCCGGCAGCGGACGCAGGGGGTCTGGGACCGGTTCTACAGTATGCGCAACGTGTGGGCGCGATCGCGTTGCGTGCAGACGATGCGCGCGCGGCTCGCATTCGTGCTGATCTCGAAGCTGTATCGCCAGATGTACGCGAATACCGGGATCGCGACCGACAGCGCGCGGGTGAGCCAATCGGCGCGCTGGGCCCGCTGGATCGCGAGACCGTGCCGCCGGCTGTTCGCCGCGAGGCCAATGCCCGACCTCCGTGTGCCGGCGAGCGTCGGCCCGCCGCGGAACGAATCTCTGCCGGCCGTCTGAAACGCCGGCGCACACGACTCGTCTACATTTGACAGTATAAGGCCCCGAAGTTTAGAATATGATTTAGTAATACTTAGAATTACGAAAGGACGGTTGCATGAGAACGACGAAGATTCTCTCCATAACCTTGCCGCCGGCAATGCTCAAAGAAGCGCAGCAGCTTGCCAAACGGGAGAACCGCACCATGAGTGAGCTGGTCCGGGAGGCTCTGCGGCGCTATCAACGGGAGCAGCGCTGGGAGAAAATCCGCGCCATTGGGGCAGCCGGGACCGGCGCCCTCGGCTTGAAGGAAAGCGATGTGGTTCCGCTTGTGCATGAATTCCGCCGCGAGCAGCGGGCTGGGAGCAAAAAGCGCAAGGTCGGCGGATAAATGCTCCGGGTGGTCCTGGGCAGCAACATCTATGTTTCTGCCTTCAACTTCGACGGTCCGCCGGAGGAGATCCTACCTCTCGCGGAAAATCCAGATGATAACCGGATCCTTGAATGTTCGCTCCAAGCCGGAGCGCAGGTTCTCATTACAGGCGACCAGCCTCTGTTGAACCTCGATCCATTTCGAGGAATCAGCATCGTGACGGGCTCGTCAATTCCTCGACTCCAGACCATGGACCATGCAAGCAGACGAGTAGGGTCGGTTCAAGAAGCAAAGTGGGCTTTCCATTGATTCCAAACCTTGTGAAAAGGTAATGGTCTGACAGCCACGCCAATGCCCGGAGAATCGCAGAAGACCAGCCAACCCTCTCGCGAGAAGGTCCTTGCGGAAGCAATTACGAAGGAAGAGGCGCTGCTTCGGGACCTGGAACTGCAGAGACAACAGGCCGAGGCAAGGCTAAGTCAACTCAAGTCGAGTATGACTGGTCCCGGCTCGGCTTCGAGCGCGGATCTACAGATCCTTGCTGACACACCTACTCCCGCAACGGCAGCCGAAAAGGTACCGCTCTTTCGCAGCCTCTTCCGCGGCCGCCGTGACGTGTATCCGAAACTCTGGGTCAACACGAAGTTAGGAAAAACCGGTTACTCGCCTGCCTGCGCTAACGAGTGGGTGCGCGGTGTCTGCGAAAAACCTCGGGTAAAATGCGGTGAGTGCCCGAACCAGGCGTTTCTTTCCGTCTCCGACCATGTCATCTCAGATCACCTGCGGGGCAGACACGTCGTAGGCGTATATCCACTCCTTGAGGACGAAACCTGTTGGTTCCTTGCGGTAGACCTTGACGGAGATTGCTGGAAGGATGATGTGGCCGCCATAGTCGAGACCTGCCATAAGATGAGTATCCCCGCCGCCGTTGAGCGGTCTCGATCGGGCAATGGCGCTCACATCTGGTTTTTCTTCGACGCCGCGATCCCTGCCAGCATTGCCCGTAAAATGGGTTGTTATCTCATCACAGACACCATGACACGGCGTCATCAACTCACAGCGGAATGACGGCAAAAGAGCGGAAAAATGTCTTGAAGCAACTCGCGTCTATTCCTGAAAGCGAAGAACGGCTGCTCCTGGCAACTGGCCGTTACATCGGCGAGGGCTTCGACGACGCGCGGTTGGACACGTTGTTTCTGACCTTGCCCCTCTCCTGGAAGGGCACATTGGCGCAGTACGCGGGTCGATTGCACCGGCTGCATCCGGGAAAATCCCAACTCCGCATCTTCGACTATGTGGATCGCGAAGTTCCGATGCTCCGCCGGATGTTCGAGAAGAGGCTCCGTGGCTATCGCGCTTTGGGATATACCCAGGTCGAAACGCCCGCTGGATATGAGGGAGTCGAAATCGAACGGACCCTCGAATGGGACCACGACGGTTTGAATGCCGACGAACGCTGGCAACCCAGTGAGAGCATCCGTTATGAAAAAACGAAACAAGAAAGCTAATGAGAGGTCCCCAGGTTTGAAAATTGGCGACGTTAGAAAAACGATCGAAGGCTACGACGAGGAGCAGTTGCGTCTTCTAATCGCGGAGCTGTACAAGTTGGTTCCCAGGAGAGTCCGGGACGAGCAGCAGGTAGATGCCCTGGTCCAGAATCCCCGATCCAGAATCGAGCGCCCGCGTCCAGCAAGAAAAGCGGTTCCCGACATTGCCGATCTCTGTGCTGAGGCGGATATTTTCATCGAAGATGCCTACGCGCAGAATTATCTGGCGCCGAACTCTTACGTCCCGAAGCATAAACGGCCCAAGTGGAGATTCATTGCAAGAAGGATCTACAAGGGCTTGATGCAAGCCGGTGAGGATCATGAGGAGCTCTGCTTGGCGGCCGGATCACTGGAGGATCTCTACAGATTGCTCTGCTACGCCTGCAGCTATGTCCTTTTCAGCGCATACGACGTTTTCCAGTCCGTTGGAGTCAGTCAGGAAGAGTTCTTCCGTCAGGTCGTGCGCCTTAAATCCAAGATCGAACCTCCGCGGGAGTTTGCTCGCAATGCCATTCAACTGGCCGCTGAACAGCCGCTCAACCGTTACACGCTCCACGAAACGCTGATGGAGGTGGTCCTGGAGTTCTTTAGCACCACCGATATGAAAGAAATGGCAATCGACCTATGCAATGATCTCCGAAATGAAAAGCCTCCGAAGCAGAAGGAGGATAGCTGGAGCGATCCTTCCCGCGAAGCTTATGAGACTACAAAGCGCCGGAACAATCTGGCCACGATGGGGTTCCTTTGCCTTATCCGCCTTACAGAATTTGACCGCGCTGTCGAATACTTCCAGCGTCACTATTCAGAGCGCAATCCGGAAATTGCGCTCTATGTGTGTCTGCGACTCCTTCAACAGCACGCCAGTCCTGAGATCTGGATCCGAACCTACGAGGGAGCCCTACAGAACGGAGTGACTCCAAGACAGGAGTTGCGGGAGATCTATGCCGCACTTCGGAAGGGCGGGCATTTCGCCGATGACTCGGGATAGCGTTGTACCGGGCTCCCTAAAACACCTTTCAAAATCGGCCCAATGTGGTCCGTGGTTTGCTCAATGACTCTGTTAGATCCCCCATCCAGAGCTGGCACGTTCTCGCTTCCGGGGCGATGGCTTGAAGGAAGTGCTCGGTGGATTCGTCCCATGGCATGGGACGAACGCTGGGGGCCAGGGAGTCGTTCGAACCGGGATTGCCCGCTTGCCACGCGGTCGTGAATCCACGAAAAACAATCAGTGGTGAGGCCGGCTAGGTCTGGGTGTGGGTCGTCTTTCGGCCTGTGGATTTGGGCTCCGGTTCGTCTTCGGCAATGCCGGAGAGGACAACGGGGCGACGGTCAGGGAATTCAGCGACGAGAGACAGACTTCCACCCATGGCTTCAACGGTCCTCCGCAAGGTGGAAATCATCAGGTCGGCGCGTTTCTCGATCTTGGAAACCCCTTCCTGTCCGATGCCGAGCTTCTTGGCCACGCGGACCTGCGATAGCTTCCGGGCGCGGCGAAGCTCCTGCAGGGTCATTTCGTCTGCGATGAGCTTTGCTGCGCGCGCCTCGACCTTCTTGCGCAGGGTAGGGCTTAGCTCATTGATGATGTCGTTCACATTCCTGGACATGGTTATTTCCTTTCCTTCTTTTTCAGTCGCGCAAGATGCGCGTCAAATCGTTCGTCGGCTTTGGCGATGAGCTGTTTATAAAATCGCTTTCCACTTACGCCTGACTTGTCGCCCGCCACCAGGAGAATAGCCCTGCGCTTTGGATCGAAGGCAAAAGCCACGCGCCACACCCCGCCGGCTGCGTCGAACCTCAGCTCCTTCATGTTGGCGTGGCGGGAACCGTCGAGTGTATCAACGCGGGGCCGTCCCAATTGCGGCTCGAATTGCTGAAGCAGGCGCGAGAGGGCAAGAATTTCCACTTTCACGTCCTCAGGCATTTTGTCAAATTCCGGCTCAAACTCATCGCCGATTTCAACAACCCATTTCACCGTAGTATTATGCCCTAAATGGCATATGCTGTCAAGTGCATAAAAGGTTAGGACACTCTCTTGGTCTCAATCCGAATCGTGTGACAACGCAGGGGGCGTGTCGGTCAGGGGATCAAAACCATCTGCCCAACGGGTCGCCCACATGATCCACTTTTCCAGTTCACTTCCGGGCGTTATTTGACCGTGCTTCTGAATGGCTCTTTGCCGCACCGCCTCGACGTATGCGCGGATCTGCTGGCTCTTCTGCCAAGCGGAAATTTGCTTGTCCAACTGCCGCAGGCGTTGTTCTTCCTCGTACCGCCGTCGTTCCAGTTCGATGCGTTTTCTCTCCTGTTCCTTCCACTCCCGCTGCTGCCGCTCTTGCTCCAGCCTTTCTGCCTTGCGTGCCTCAGCAGCCCTCAGCAATCCGATCATGAACTTGTTCAGACAGTCCTCTGGGGTGAACCCCGAGACCAAAGAGTTTGTCCTCAAGGTCCTCGGCGCTTGGAGGGCGATTGCTGGAGCGCTTCCTAACCTCATTGACTCAGTTCGAGCCAAAGAGTTAAGACTTCGTTAAAATGAAAATTCTCTAAGAAAATCAGAGCACAAGAAGTCTTATCACCGTCTGCAGCTGAGAAATCCAATCCGCCGCAATTGAGTATTGCCCTTTCGGATGGCGGTATCCCGGAAATGCTCCAATCGATACTGACCTCGGTAAACCGTAATTGGGCACAATTGCTCGTAATGCTGTCGCAGTTGGATAACTCCGATGCGCAAAGAAATTTCGGGCTTTCGGCAAATCTTCAAGTGCCGTTCCAGGAACTGCAAACGCCGAAATGACCTGGGATAGATTCGAGAAACACGCCGTCTGAGCCAGTCTCGGCAATACCCAGCTCAGGTGCCACGGCGGTTCATCCAGTGGACTGAATTGTTTTTTCTTAGAAGCCTTTCTAGGACTATAAGGTTAAGACGGCAAATCTGATGGCGTCTTCTGCTGTGTTAATCCCGCTTGCCATCGTCGTTGTTCTTCCTCCGCCATAGCGCCGAGCTCCGAGCATGCATGAGATGAAAAAGAACCTGCGGAACAGGGACCACGTATTCTGAGCGTCAATAATGCAAAGCGCAAGATCGCGCTGCGCCTCATTGTCAGGCGGAATACAGCATTTCAACACTCTCGCCTGGACACGTGCCAAGCGCCGACCGGCCATCAGCTGGAGTCGACCGAGATCCGAGACAACTCGCATCGGCTATTCTGACGCAAGAGCTTGGCAGAAGAAGCGAAACCGTATCTCTCGTTGAGCTTTGACGTTGGTCTTCTCCTGAGAGGCGCGAACAAATGGAGCATACCTTCCTTTTTCAACGCCTTCATCAACTGCTCGAACGAGCCGGGACAGGCTTTGCACTTATGTATTCTGTTCCAACTCGTGCCCGCGTTGAACATTATGCACCGGCTGAAGTAAATCTATCGGATGCACAGTGTGCATGATAGCGAGAAGGAGTGCATACATTTGGAATGGTTTCATAAGAGAGGTACCGTGAAGTTCCTCCCATTTCCGGACAGTCTTAATGGCGCCGCTGAGACGGTTCTCAAGCTCAGCTTCTGCCTCGAAGTCTTCGTCATTATCTTTATACAAACGATCCAGTGAACGCTTGCTGGTTATGCTAATGCCATGGAGTATTGCATGCGAGACTTCTGCGAGCAATTTAGTGTCGGCCATCCTTATCATGGCCTTCTGCGAGAAGACACCCATCGCCTCCCATCCACTGTTGAATTGGAATCCAAGACGGTGCAGAAACCACTTGAACTTACCTTGGAAGTGCGCATGACGTTGTTCTTCGGGGTTCAGTGGAACCGTGTAGGAATTTATCCGGCGGAATACCTCTCGGATTTGTGCAGGTTCCGCACCTAAAAATAAATCCACGCTGAGCTGATAATTGAGAAAGGTGATTCTTTGGTCGCGAGACAATGTGGAAAATTTCAGCCCACGCAGTGACGGATCCTCTACTGCCGACGAGAGTGCAAACTGATCATCCCTAAATGCACGCAGAGTGGCACTACGCTGCTGTCCGTCGACTAATTCCTTGTAAGACCTCCCAGTCGCCTCTGTTATTTGACGAATGGCCAGTTTAGGAATCGGAAAATCAAGAAGAACAGTTTCGATTAAATATGATCTTGCGGTATCCGGCCATACTTCATCACTTCGTTGATAGTCGCGATTGACCTTAATTTCTCCTCGATCCATGGCGGCTAGAAAGTCTTGCACTGTATAGTTCGTGGTCATCGTTCGCATTTTTATTGCTCCTGATTGGCTTAACTGCTCTTCGTAATCGCGATGGCGCGCCCAAGCAGCGAAGTGAGGAAATTATTGAAAGTTAGCTCAGGATTTGGTTCCTTGAAGGTCCCATGTTCCGGCCCATTGGTTCGATCGGACAGCAGAAAACACGCGGAATCGTAAAGGCGGTCGCGGACCAGCTTAATTAAGAGCAGCTCGTACCGTCTGACGTAGGAGGCCGTTTTGAATTCCAGAAACACCTGAAAGTACGGTTCCCAACAGCGGACTGGCCGGTTTGACGCGGCCGACTCCTCCAGCATCATCAGATAGCCCAGCCAAGGTCGTTCTGACGGCTTGAAGGCTCCCTCCCGGAACGCGGCCCAGAGGTCTGTGGCGCTGCCGATCGCTTCTTCCGTGCGGTTGTTAAAGTTATTTCCAAACGATGGGCCGACCTGTGACTTGAATTCTATACCCGCCAGCAATTTTCCATCTGCAACTACAAGCAGGTCCCATTTCTTCTCCGCCCGGTACCAGCCTGGCAGTTCCATCCGCTCAGAGTGACGGATAGCGGCTTGCGGTACGCCGTTGGAATGGAGGAAATCTCTGACGAGATGAACGAAGCCGCTCATTTGCGCGCCGCCGGTAACGGCACTCCGGGCCCCGGCGTCCCGTACTCCCGACGCCGACCCCTGCTTTGCCGCCTGGGCATCCCTGGTCGACCAAAACGCCTGGACAGCTCCCCGAATCTTCTCGTCTAGATTTGAGAAATCCGTCGTCATGTTTCCGGCAGAGATCCGACGTCAATCGTTGCGGTGGCAAAAAGCGATCTTGTTTCGTCCTCAACCCGCTTCCTGGTCTGCTCGAAGTAAACTGGATCAAGTTCCACCCCGATGCTGTTTCTGCCAATCTTTGCCGCTGCAAGGGTCGTCGTCCCCGTGCCCAGGAACGGATCCAGGACGGTATCGCCCACGAAACTGAACATCCGGACTAGCCGGTCTGCCAGCTCAAGCGGAAAGGGAGCCGGGTGGTCTTTGGTAGAGGCCCCCGGCAACCCCTCCCAGATTTGCTGGAACCACTTCTTGTGGTTTTCTGCGGAGATCACGCTGAGAATTCTTGTCGGCACGTCTGGAGCGCGATACCCGCCCGGTTTACGTTCCATCAAGATGAACTCGATGTCGTTCTTGATGACGGAATTCGGCTCGTAGGGCTTTCCCAGGAAACTCGAACCGTTCTCGACTTCGTAAGCCGCGTTGGCGATCTTGTGCCAGATAATCGGTGCCAGGTTGTCAAAGCCAATTCTCCGGCAGTGTTCCTGGATCGAGGCGTGGAGCGGAACCACGGTATGACGGCCGGCATTCTCCCGGCGCGAAAGGCACACGTCGCCGACCACGCAAATCAGGCGACCGCCCGGCACCAAGGCGCGGTAACAGTGCTTCCAGACCTGGTCTAGCTGGCCGAGAAACTCCTCGTAATCTTCAACGTGCCCCATCTGTCCGTCGCTCTCGCGATACTGCTTGAGCGTCCAGTAAGGCGGAGACGTGAGAACGAGGTGGACACCAGGAGCCAGCATTGAAAGATTTCGGGCGTCCCCGAGCCAGAGCTCGTGGGTGGTCGGGACCTGCTGGATGGCGCTCTCGATCAGGCCGATAAGCCTAGGGTCCCTTGCGATCCTTGGGAGATCGGTTTGCGGATCCTTCAGCGGGACAATGCCTGCCGGAATGAACCGAGCGAGATCTGGAGTTGCGGTCAGGGAGGATTTTGTTTTGTGGCTTTTGAGAGTCTGCAGCATGAGTTTTGCCTCGAAAATTATAATGGATCTAAAGAGAGGCGACGGGGAAATCTCGGTCGGTGAAGCCAACCTGCGATTACCCTCATTCTAACAAAGTGTGCCTCCCGGTCAAATTGACACAACCGGGCTGGCCGCGAGATTGCGAAGACCGGCTGCGGCGTTTGCACCTGTCTCGGTTGCTGACCGTTTGGCAAAGCTTCTTGTAAGCAGATGGAGCCGACCCTCTGTGTTTTAGGCAGGTGGGTTGGGTAGTTTTCGGCAAGCCTGCCGCCGTGGGTGGCTTCTCCTGTTAAAATCTGCACCTCAGAAAAAAGGCTTCGTCCAGCGGAAGTAGCTAAAGGGCTGCAAAAAAGAGTGACACCCGTTTATTGGGAGATGAAAATCCGGCCTGGAACCAGTGGCGATGTCTCGGCATGCTGCCTCGATGATCATGAAGACACTCGAGGGAGAGCCTTAAGGAAAACGTCCACAGCTACAAAAATGACTACATTGCATTGGGGTGGCTTTGAAATCGCCCGCAACTCCTTGCAAACATGGGTCGGGGCGGGCGGATTTGAACCGCCGACCCCCTGCGCCCAAGGCAGGTGCGCTACCAGGCTGCGCTACGCCCCGACAGGTCCTCGCATGGAGTGTCCTACAGAAGCGCCCCATTATATCCGCACATTGAGAAAATTGCACAAGGCGAACATCTGCTAATATGAGTGCTTATGGGTCTTTCACGCGTTCGGCGGGGTCCCATCCAGCGGAAGGCGAAACTGGCACGCAAAGGAGGCAGCATGCAGAAACGGGAAGAGGCGCCCGAATGGATTGAACATCTGGGACGGGCCTTTGAAACTTTCTTTCGAGACCTCAAGGGGGTGCTTCCGGAGGAGACATACGCGCACCTGCGCGCATCGCGAAAGGAATTTCTGCTGGCGGCTCGATCTCTCATTGATCGGCAGATCCAGAAACTGGAACAAGAGCCAAAGAGGAAGGCACGCAAGGTCGAGGTTCAATGAGGCATCGCATACAGGAAACGCGGCGCAAGGCGGCGCGATAACCCTCGCAAGGTCGAGGTTCAATGAAGCATCCGCATATCCTGTTGTTCACCGGGAAGGGCGGTGTGGGAAAAACGACCATCGCCGCGGCGACGGCGATCCGGGCTGCCGATCTCGGTCACAGAACCCTGCTGATGTCCGCCGATCCGGCACACAGCCTGTCGGATGCTTTACAGAAGAGTTTGGGTCCCGAACCGAAGGCGGTCGAGCCGAATCTCTACGCACAAGAAATCGACGTCTACTATTCGATCCGCAAGTACTGGGGCGCCCTTCGAGACTACGTACTTCGGGTTTTCAAATGGCAGAAGGTCGACGAAACACTGGCCGAAGAGTTCGCCGCTCTGCCAGGGATGGAGGAAGGGGCCTCGTTTCTCTGGGTGGAAAAATTCTATCGGGAGGGAGAATTCGACGCCATTATCATTGACAGCGCCCCCACAGGGGAAACCCTGAAGTTGCTTTCTCTTCCACTGGTGGGCCAGTGGTGGATGGAACGCATCTTTCCCATCCACAAAAAGGTGACCAAAAGACTTGGTCCCATGGTCCGGGCCGTCACGAATGTTCCCATCCCCGAGGATGAAACGTATGAGGCAGTCGAGGACCTGTACAGTAAGCTTCTTGCAATCCACGAGGTTTTGGCCGACCCGGACCGCAGCGCCATCCGTCTGGTCCTCAACCCCGAACGCATGGTCATCCAGGAAGCTTCTCGCATGTACACCTACCTCCAGCTCTATGGCTATCCGGTCGATGCGGCGATTGTAAACCGCATTCTACCGGACGACGGCTCGAACACGTTTCGAAATTACATTCGCGCTCAAAAACGCCATCTGCATGAGATTGAGGAGGCCTTTGCGCCCCTTCCAATTTTCCGAGTTCCACACCTGGGACAGGAGGTCTTTGGAACTCGCCTGTTGCGACAAATTGGAGAGCGACTCTATGAGCAAAAAGATCCGACCACGATCTTTGTCAAGGAGCGGTCCTACCTCCTGAAAGCGCAAAATGGAGCCTACCTCTTAGAAATTCATCTTCCACTGCTTCAAAAGGGGGACGTTTCGGTAACCCAATACGGTGACGAGCTGGTGATCCAAGTGAGAAACCAGCGGAGAAATTTCTTTCTGCCCAAGTTTTTGGCCTACTACACCGCCTCCTCTGCGCGCCTGCAAGAAGGTTGGTTGCGGGTGCACTTCGACAAACCGAAACAAGTTGAATGAGAGCGGCAAAGCCGAGCGGTCCTTGCATCCACCCAGACTCGGTTCCCATACCTTCCAAGCGGCGCGGGTTTGCAATTTTTGTGTTGGCCCGACGCAACGCTGAATCTTGTCTCCAAAAACGACCTGCTGCCGTGATAATGTTTAGCTATGCGCCATGACGGAAGGAAGCCTGACGAGCTGCGCCTGGTTCACCTGGAACCGGATTTCATCAAGTATGCCGAAGGCTCCTGCCTGGTATTTACCGGCGATACCAAGGTGGTGTGCACGGCCAGCGTGGAAGACAAGGTGCCACCCCATCAAAAGGGGACCGGGAAGGGCTGGGTGAGTTCTGAATACGGCATGTTGCCACGCTCGACCGGCAGCCGCATGCAACGCGAGGTGAATAGGGGGAGACCCTCCGGACGCACTCAGGAGATCCAACGTCTCATTGGACGCGCCTTGCGGGCCGTCACCCGCTTGGAAGGGTTGGGAGAGCGCACCGTTTGGATTGATTGCGATGTCATTCAGGCAGATGGAGGAACCCGAACCGCCGCGATTACGGGTTCATTCGTGGCGCTGGCGCTAGCCCTGCAGAAGATGCTGCAGTCCAAGCAGATTGCCCAAGTACCTCTGACTGATTTTGTAGCCGCCACCAGCGTAGGGATCATCAATGCGGTTTCTTGTCTGGATCTGAACTACGCGGAAGATTCCGTGGCAGAGGTGGATATGAACGTAGTGATGACCGGAAGAAATTTGTTTGTGGAAATCCAGGGCACCGCCGAGAAGACCCCATTTAACACCGCACAGCTCCAGGAGATGCTGGCGTTGTCTCAAAAAGGCATCCGCCGGCTCATTGAACTGCAGACCGAGGTTTTGAAGACGCGAATGGACCTGACTTGGATTCGGGATCCTTTCGCTGTGATCAATAGTCGTAGGCTTTAGCGCCGCCTTGAAACGCCTCATTATCATCATCATTCTCCTGATCCCCGTCTTCGGAATCTGGCTTGCTAGGGGACAGGATTTGCAATTTTTTCGGGAAAGCCGGCGCTTCCATATGGCGCCGCGGCAGCATGACCGTATCCCCTACTATTCCCTGCGCGATGTTTCCCGTATTTTTGCCCTGCCGCGACAGGAACGAAGCGAAAACGAATTGCTGTTGCGCGGACCGCGTGGAAGCGTCACTTTCTTTAAAGACAAGGCGGAGATCCGCGTCAACGGGGAAGCCGTTCCTCTCAGCCAGCCCGTATGGAGGCGCAGAGGAGACGATTGGTATGTGACACTGGACTTCTTTGACAAAGCGCTTCCGCGCATTGTCGGCGTGTACGTGAATCGCAAATCGGCCACCACCTTTGAACTTCTCCCGTTGCCGGCGGCGGTAGAGGTCAAAGTGCAGATTTCGCTTTTCCCGGATCACACACGCGTGATGCTGGAACCTTCGCAACCGGTCGACTTCCAGGTCCGTGAAGTAGGCGTCGCCGTCGAGATCGTTGCCGCCAACCGGCGGATGCATGTCGCGGTTCCATCTTCCATGCCGAAGCAGGGATTTCTCGGCTCGCTCGTCTTTGACTCGTCGGGAAACGGAATGCTGCGCGCTGAAAAAGGCCCCGCTTTTCAGCGCCGGCGGGAGCAAACGCTCGACGACCCGTTCCGCAAGATCATCGATTTTTACGGTCCTCCGGCCATGCCCGCTACACCTCCTCCGTTGCCGGCTCCAGGTACCGCACAGGTTCCGGTTCTCCCTCCCGTCCCCGCCTCCCCAGGCATCAGCTCGCCCTCTTTCCAGCCGCAAAAGTTCGTTCGTCGGCCCAACCAAAACGTTGTCGTCTTGGACAGCGGACACGGAGGATCTGATTTGGGGGCGCATCTCTCGACTGAGCTACTGGAGAAGGACCTGACCGTCCGGCTGGCGCGGCAGATCAAAACCGAAATCGAGGCATCCAGCCCGTACAAAGTGGTGATCACGCGGGAGCTGGACACCGCAATGGGAATCTTACAGCGGACGGCGATTGCAAACTCCTATCATGCAGAAATCTTTGTTAGCTTGCATTTCGGTGGCTCCTACGATCCGAGCATGCGGGGGGCTTTTGTCTACTTTTATTCGGAGACCGGACGAGAGGGGAAGCAGGAAGAGAAGAGTTCAGCCGACGAGGCAACACCAGCGCCCGCGGACCTGAAACCGTGGGTGTCGGCTCAGCTTTCTCTTATTCCGCGGAGTCAAGCGCTGGCGGCGCGTCTCCAGGCAAAGTTGAATCAGGTTTTCGGAACTCCGGATACGCAGGTGGGATCCAATCAGTTTTTGGTGCTGCAGGGCTGCCTTTCCCCGGCAGTGATTTTGGAGGCGGGATACCTGACTAATTTTGAAGATGCGATGTTTCTGGCAGACGCCACGAATGTGAAAAAAGTTGCTCATGCCATTGCCCTGGGGATACTGGATTTTTTGCGCATGAAATGAGCGTTCGTTTCATCCGATTTGGCGGAAAGAGCGTATGAGAAACAGCAAGGGCGTAAAATCAGAGAAGGAAGCGAAAGAGGCGAAATTCTCGGAAACGCTACACCCGCACCGCCGTTTCTATCGACACTCGCGTCGCGCGATTTGGATCTTGATCGCTTGCCTGGCGGGAGTGCTGGTCGCGGGCCTGCTATTCTGGAACGAGAGGCAAAGGCAGGCGAGGCAGGCGAAAACTGCGAGCGACGCCAATATCGAACGGCAGGAACTGGCAGGCGCCAATCTGGCCAAGATCCAGGCAAGAGTTTATTTCCGTCAAGCAGGAGCTCGATCTCTGTTGGCCTTGCAGCGCGAGATCTTCGCTGCCAATTCTCCCGAAGTGCGCGCCCGCCAATTGGTGCAGGCGCTTGCCGAAGGACCGCAGGCAGACGAGTTGGGCAAGGTTGTAGCGGTTCTTCCGAAGGAAACCAGGGTACGGCAAGTGTACTTGCTGAAAGACGGAACGGTGGTGATCGACCTTTCTGGGGAAGCGGCAAACTTGCTGCCGGGCGGCATCGAGAGCGAAGCGCTGGCGATGGAATCCATCCAGCGGACTCTTCTAGAGAACGTGAAAGAAATCAGAGTGGTTCGCTTTCTCATGAATGGGAAGGAGACGGAAACGTTCGCAGGTCATATCGCCATGCAGGGGGCAGGTGAGCCGTAGCAGGGATTACTAGTGAGTCGCAGGTCGCAAGTCAAAGGTCGCAAGTCAAAAAGACGAGCTTAGTTGTTGTTGGACCTGCGACCTGCGACCTGCGACCTGCGACCTGCGACCTGCGACCTGCGACCTGGAACTTTGGGTTGCGACTTTTCGACTCCCTGGTAATCTCTGCTGCTGATAACATAACGTGAGTACGGAGGCGCCTTTGGGCTGGTGTCCGGCGCGGTCTTCAAAACCGCTGGGCCGGCGCGAGAGCGTCCGGCTGGTGGGTTCGATTCCCATGCGCCTCCGCCATAAGAATCAACTACTTAGCGGAATCACTGCCTGAGCCGCTGACAAGCCTCAAATCCGGCTCATGAGCAGTTCCTCCCGTTTTCCTCCCACGACCTTCCAAGACGGTCAAAGCCCGCCTGGCCGCAAATGTCGGAGAAAAGTGGGCATAGTACTTTTCTGTTGTTGCGACTGACGAATGCCCAAGAACTGCCTGGATGACGTGCATCTCCGCACCACTTTCCGAAAGCACAATCCCGTAATGGCGCCGAAGATCCTTGATTTGGAACCAAGGCAGGCCAGCTTCATCGCGAGCCTGATGAAAAGAATCATGCACATCCTTGTAGCGAGTCCTTGTATTCTCGTTCCAGAAAACGTATGGACACCCCGGCAAGGCAGGGCTTGAATCAATGTGCTCCAGACATTTTTCCGTCAGCGGAACCAGACGGAACTTGCCTGATTTCGTGTTGTCGGTGAAAACCACCATTCTCTCATTCCTTCGAATCTGGTGATGCTTCACAGACAACCCCTCCTCCAGCCTGCATCCTGTTTCGCGGATGAAGCCGAAAAGAGGTCGCAGTTGCTCCGGCAGGGACGCCAGCAATCCATCCACTTGCTCGTCTGCCGCCTTCGGCCTTTCACGACGGAGCTCAGGCAGCTTTTTCATGCTGCGGACACGCGTCTTCCGGACAGCGCCAACTTCCCGCGCGAACTTGAGCATGTGCTTCAGAATCGTAACATCGCGGTTGATTGAGGCGTTGCTGATGTCCTTGTTCTGCTCCTTGCGCCACCGAATGTACGCGTACACATGCTTCGGCCTAATCGCCGCAAGGGGCAGGTGTCCGAGCTTTTTCTTCAATGGCTTTAGACTTGTCATCTTCCGCTTCCAGCACCTGTTTTGTGCCTTGCAGTACTCGTCAAGATAGCGGTCAGCGAATTCTGAAAGCTTCTCTGATTTCGGAGCTCCACGTTCCAGCCGTCCTTTTAGGCGATGCCATGTGCCCTCGACAACCGAAGCGTGAATCCTGGCATCAAGGTCTGCTGCCAGTTTTCTGTTCGGCATAACACGCCGAAACCGCGTCCCGTCAGGCCAGCGCCTGTCGCAAATAATTTGCTTTCTGCCGAGCTTATCCAGCTCTTCCCGGACGCTCATAATTGCCTCCTTGTCCTTAGCGTCCGGCCTTTGCAGATCGGCTTGGAATAGGATTACGCCTTTGCGCGTAAGGAGGCAAGGAATTTAAGTAAGCCTCCAAATCAGCGAGGAGAAAAACGCGATTTCCGCTCTCATCCCGGCGAGCCGGAATCAATCCGAGGTCGCTCTTTTTCCGCAGGGTGTTGGGTGAAATGCCAAGAAATCTTGCAGCCTCGCTGACGTGAAACGCCGCCTGCTCTGGAATTTCGACGATTTGTAGGGCTTTCATAAAACTGTCAAAACGGAATCCGCAATTGCCGCCGCGACGGTGCCTCTGCCGCAAGTCTTTTGAGCCAATCTCTCACGTCGAACATGAGCCCTTCCATGCCCCGCATCACGGCGACAACGCGAGCCGCGTCCACAAACCAGCCCTTTAGGTTCTTCCCAGCAACCAAGTCGCAAGCTGACACGACGACAAAAATCCAGACAATCAACCGAATCCATGTCGCCAAGTAGTCTGTCACCGGCTCAGCCTCTCGGGTCTTCTTGAGCAGCTTTACCGGATGCCACATCATTCCTACCTCCCTCGACGACAAGAATCATAATTCAGAAAAATCAAAAGTCATTTCATCAGTGCGCTGGCGATCGTGCGCCGAACGTATCCCTCAGCTTTGCCGCTCGCCTTGACGCCGCCGTTTGGCCTCAAAATCAGAACAGTCGCAATCTCGTCGATGTTTCTGTAGCCGAGCCGAATCAGACGTCGGGCAATGCTGTAGTCGAAGCCTGACCTCGATGTGTCCGTGCCGTCGGGCTTGCCGCGGCCGTACCAGAGGTCTTTCAATTCCTTGTCTCTGTCGAGCAAAGAGCGAAATGACGACGGCAGCTCGTCGCCGATTCTCAGAGTGCAAACACCGCTGTGAGCTTCGGGCATCTGCAGGGCGAGGAGGTGGTCGCGTAGTTTCTCGTCTTCAACTCTCTCGCCGCCGTAGAATTTGCTGACGATGCCGATTGTGGGTTTGGCAGTTCCGTAGATGCGCACCATTCGCCTCAAATCCTGCGTCTTGTCCAGCCTGATTTCCAAATCTGCCATCTCCCGACGATAGGCATTCGAAAACCGGTCCCTGAATTCGCCCAGTCGCTCAGAGATGTCCCGATGCGCCCTGACGAGGACGCCGGGGTATGCAAACAAAAGGTGGTAGCCCCGGCCTGTCGCCGCCTTGGCCGGCGCCAGCAATCCCATGTCGAGGAAGTACTGCACTGCCCTCTTGAGAAACTCCCGGGCAGCAGCCGCCTGGGCATCTGATATTTTTCTCGTCTCAAAATCAAAATCCAGAAGCAGGTTTTGTGAAATTTCGATTTCAGACTCGACAGCACTTCTTGCATAGCCCCTGTCGTTGGTGAAAATCTTCGAACGAGCGTTTATTCCAAAACAGCAAATCCTGGAATCTGAGAATTTCTCGACGAAGCTCACAATCTCTTTTTCACTTCTTGCATACGACACCTTCGGAAAAGTTCCATGCTTCAGGTTCCATCCATAATTTTCTTTCCCAACCTGATAATCAGGATGAATCGCATTCAATTCCGTCCATCCTCTGTGCCCAAGCCATCTGTACGACTTGACCACATCACTCAACGAATATTTCCCTTCCATCTTCTCTTCTGCCAACTTCACGCTCATGACTCTTAAAAATCTTGTAGCCAATCCCGCACTACAAAATCCTTCCTCCTCTCTGCTCTCTCGGCTCCTCTCGACAATCCCCTCAATCAAACAACCTTTCGGAAACCCCTTCCAAACTCCTTCAAAACCCAAACCCAATTCATCTCTAAACAATTCCCTTCGGTAAATCTGCTGGATGGAAACAACAAAAAGAATCAATGACTTCAACGATTTAGCCATGGAAACAATCCCTACCGCCCCACAAAGGCTCGGGCTAGAAATTCATAGCCAACCGTCAGCTGAACCAGGACAGCAATGGCACTGGCTCCGACGAGAAAGAGCACAATGCCGCCAAGCGCCTGTTTACACGTCCAGGAATTCAAAAGCCCGTAGCCGAAGAGTGCGGGCAGCCCAAGGACGAGCAGAAGCAAAGAGCCCAGCTCAATCCACGCCCGGGTGTGAAGGCTCAGCCCAGGCGAAAACCCGAACGGTCTGTTGAAGTAGTTGGACGTGCCTGCAATAAAGAACAGGACGACAAAAATAAAAATCAGGGCCGCTCCGGCTGCCGCCTGCAGGCAATAGTGATTCAGCAGGCAGTATCCGAAGACAATCGGTGTCCCGAAGAGAAGAATGACGTACGGAGCTGACGCAAAGAATCTCTCGACCGATCCCTGTGTCGGTAATCCGACATCCATGCCGGTGAGCTGCCCCGTCACAAATGAAAATCCGACGAGAGCGAAAAGATAACAGACGAGAACTCCAAGGCTCTGCAGCAGGGTCAGCTGCCGGATGAAGCAGTACCCGAAAACCGCCAGCGTCCCAAAGAAAAAGAGCAGGTACGGAATTGCCAGGAATCTCTCATTGCCGGCAAACGGGATTTCAGCTCTTCCAAAAAAGAAATAACTTCCCAGAGCGTAGACGGCGAAAAACCCGATGCTGAAACTGAGCCACCTTCTCAGCAGGCGGTGATACAGCAAAACTGCCGAGAGGAAGAGAAACAGCAAAATGCTGAAACCCTTGTAAGCGCCGAAGAGAAACTCCTGCATCTCACACCCTTTCGAGAGTTTCAGAAACCTGATTGACGAGGCAAAACCGGACTTTCTTTAGGATGTCGTCGCTGTAGCGTGCAACAGCCAGCTGGCGTGTCCTTTCCAAAACTTTCTTGTCGACGAAACTCAGAATCACGGCGTCAAAGCCCAGCTTGAAATTCTTCTCGATGTTCGCTGCCTCGACTGGCGGCTTCGACGTTATGCAAACCTCGACGGCAATCCTCCTGCCGTCTTTTTCCATCCCGAGATCCGCACCCTCGGAATTCCCGCCAACGCATTCCTCGATTCTGACGACAAAGCCGGCACGCTCTGCTTCGCTTTTCAGCGTTGCCTGAAAATGCTTGTGCAGGGCTTTTCCCCGTCCAGAACCAAGTTCGATTCCAAACTGCGCACAGATTTCTGGAGACGGCACAAGGAAAATTGCACGCTTCCCGTCCTTCCCCAAATTGGTCGCAAGTTCTGAAATGAATTTCTTTGCCAGCAGCCTTTGCTTGAGGCGATACCCTGCACTTTCACTCAGCCCAGCCTCTTTGTAGATTTCTGAAGACGGGCGGTCGAAATCTCTTGCGAGGCATTCCAGAAAGTGCAGCTCTGTGCCATGAATGGAAGCGGCCGTCGCCGACTTTTGGGAATTGTTAGCTTGCGGAGCGTCGGGTCTCTTCGCCGGAATCACGTCTCGGTGCAACTCAGCCAGGCGTGGAGCCATCAGCCGGTCGACTTCCTCCCTTGAAATGAATTTCTCGACGGGCGTGAATGGAATCTTGATCTTGATGAGGTCCTTGCTTTTCATCGAGCGGACGATTGCCTCGCCGGGCTTCAAAGCGTAATTAAAGAGCGCCTGCTCCACGGTTGCGCCTGAGGAATAGCGCAATCTCTGGAGGTCGTTGCCGTCGGAATGGCGGAACATCACCAGCGTTCCGACGTTTGAAAACAGAAATTGTGAAATCTCTGAAGGGATCTGATCTGCACACACAATTCCAATCCCAAGCTCGCGGACTTTCGAGACGAGGTCCTTGACGACAAAACTGTTTTGCATGTTTTTGCCGAAAATGCCCTTGGCCTCGTCGAAAACGAAGAGACTGTTCAGCTGATTCCTGGGGCCATGCGCCTTGAACAGATGCGCATAGCGAATCAGTTCCATCACGATGATAAAGTTCTGGTACTCGACTGAAAGCCCGTCGAGCATGTAGTTGACCGCAAGCTGTTCCTGCTGGAATCTCCGGATGTCAAAGCCGCGCTGGCAGGAAATAATTGGCCCGAGCTCGACAACAAACGATTCCAGCTTGTCTATGACACTGAGAACGCTTTCCACGCCCTGGCCTTTAAATCTGTCTCTGAACTCACGGCTCTTGAAAAGCTCCAACAGGTCAATAAGCGTCGGAAACACCATCGTCTTGCAGTCCCAATGGCGCCAGTTGTCGTAGACCCCAAATGTTTTAAAAAGTGTGTCGACCCCGACCAGGAAAATCGAGAGTCCTCTCTGGAAAAACTGGTTCAGCTCGCAAAATGCTTTCGCAAAATCATTGCGCCATTCTTCCGGGCTTACATCCTCGTCAGGGGGACAGAGTGGGTTGATTCGCATCTCGTCCCAGCGAATGCTGTCGATGCCATCTCTCACCGCATGTTCGAGATCGCCCTTTCTGTCAAAGTGAATCGTTGGGATTTCGAATCGTCTCGCTTGGACAACAATTAGCTTTATCGAGTTGCTTTTTCCCGAACCGCTCTGGCCGGTCAGCAACACATGGCGCACCAATTCCTGTCGGCTAAGCCCGAACCTTTTGCCGTCGTCGGTAAACCCAAGGAGAATGTCTCCGTCGAGGTTCCGCTCCATCGAGATGAAGTGGTTCGGAGCCAGAACCTGGCCGTAATAATGAGACGAGAGTCGCTTGGCGAGCTTTTCAGCAGCCCGTTGGTCGCCCTTTATTGCAATCTTGCGCACCAGGGCGACAACCTGAGGAAGCTCGCTCAGCTTAAGAGTCCTTACGATTTCGATGAGCAGGGCAATCCAGTTCTGAGCACCTAGGATTGGGCGAGCGCCAGTCTGGTATGCCTGACGGCCGGCCGAAGAGCCCTGAGTGTTCTGAATCTGTGGATTCCCACGATTTCCAATCATTCTGAATTCCTTCGTCCAAAAACGGACGCATTAGGACAAGAACCGACAATCGCAGTGCCTTTCTGAGTCTTAACTTCATCGCGCACCGCCGGCAAAAGAGTTGCCACTCGAATTCCCGCGCGCAGCACGGTCCGATAAATGTTCCGCACCTGCATTGAACCGCGCAGTGTGAGCAGAGCTCCTTTCCGCATCTTTTCTGCCCGAGGAAACCTCGTCGAGCCTGGCAGTAGCCGCCGAACGGGTTGTCCTTCGAAACCGGGTGACCGCATGAGAGGGGCAGTTGCGTTCGCAACTCGCGCACGGTTTCGGGATACGCGCCGGTGAACCGCGTTTTCTCGACAATCTCAAAGTCCTTCTTCTGGCCGGAAGGCGATTCTCGGAAATATACGGTACGATCCTCGCTTTCCTCGTCCTCTCCAAGCCCTCTCAGCAGGTCTTCAAATGGGTTTCCTGGATTTCCCATGTGTGTTCACCCAATGATTTCAAAACAACATTGTTTAGAGAGGCCCGAATATCGGCGGGAACAAGTCATCCATCATTGGATCGTCCACCATCTGCTCAAGACCTGTCGGACTTTCGAGAGGGTCATGCAGAAGTCCGTCAAGCCCATTCGGTGACAATGTGTCCGGAATCGCACCGGGAAGTCCCGGCGCAGGCAGGATTTCAAGCGCTTTGATCCCGTCAATGGCGTCAGTGATCTCCCGAGCATTACCAAGAAATGGAGATGCTTCCCAAATCGGTTCAACGTGTGCTCCAGCTCCGAAAACAGGTGCTGAATGAGAAGAAATGATTCCAGGAACGTCGAGGTCGTGCTCTGACGGCAGGGATTCATACGGGTTAGGCATCGCCGGGTACTCGACGGGCGGCGGTTGATTGAGGTTACCGACATCTGCCGGCTCGGCAAATTGGTAAGCCACAGCCCCGTTCAGCCCATCGCCGACGTGCAAATGAGTTTCGCCGCGGAACCGTTTCGTCAGGTACCGATTCGGAAAAAGCTGGGTGATAATCTTTTGGCTCCAACTGGGCACGTACATAACTCGACTCCAGTGCTCGGCTTCCCTTTGCGTGTGCAGAGTCAGCAGTTTTGTGAAAGAAACGCCAGCAACACAAACATCAGAATCAAACCGACAAGGTATTTTCCCCTGTCATCTTCCTCTACCTTGCTCACTTTGATATCGTGCTCAACGCGCCACTTTTCCGCTGCCATGGTTCCGCTCCTCTCTCGGGGTCAGAGCCCTGAATCCAGACTTGGCATCTCATCCCAGGTTCTGCCACCCAGGACCCGGCCAGTCTTCTTCTTGTTCACGCCTCCCCACTGCTTGAAGAAAAAGGGAACGCCGGCACTGCAGCACTGATCGCGAATGTCCAGCGCCCACGATTCCTGCATCGGCCTCGCCTTCGGGCCGGACTCACCGCCGACGATAACCCAGTCGATAAGTCTCAAATCGAGATTGGGAAGGAGGGCGAGCAGGGGTTCAAGGGAAAGAAACTTCACTCTTGCCCCAGTCTGCCGCAGGTGATCAATTCGGAAGGTGTAATCGTTGCTCTCGACACTCACACCCATCCAGATATTTCGAGTCCAGGTCAGCTGGCGGTGCAGTTCGAGGAGCCGCTCAGATCTGTTTGTGAGAATCTGAAACTGATGCCAATGCGCCCGCCGCATTACGTCGAAAACCTTTTGAATGAATTCGACAGGCACGTCCCTATGAAACAAGTCGCTCATCGAGTTCACAAATACTTTGCGCGGCCTTTTCCAGCGAAGGGGCAACTCCAGCATGGATTGATGCAGCGTCAGGTCGAAGCCATTGGCATAGTTGGCCTGCCCCATGGCCTTGAGGCGCGTTGCCAAACGTTCCGCATAGCAGAATTTGCAGCCCGGGCTCACCTTGTTGCACCCGGTCGTTGGGTTCCAAGTTGTTTCGGTCCATTCGATTGGTGAGTTGACTGACATCGGCGCACCTGCAAACGGCTTTCACAACTGATTAGGCGAAAAGAATGTTTTGTTCGAGAAACTCCACGTCCTGCAAAGCGACTTTCTCCCCACAAAGAGGGCAGCCCGGGTTCCTGTCCACCTGGCGCTTAATATCGAAGCCAGTGAAGGTGAGATCCCGGCAGTTGAACTCGTACCGCTTGCCGTGGATTTCATTTACAACGGCACGAACGGCAAGGCCCGCAGCAACACTGAGAATGTCGCTTATGGCCGGGCTGATGGTGCAGCCAGGCTTGGTTTCCCTCGGCTCCCAGGCGTCTGGATAGCAGCAGAGGTAGCACGCCTCCTCCGGCCGTTGAACGAACACACGGCACGCATGGCCGGTCCTGCTTACATTCACGAACACCACAGGGAGCTTTTTCTTGATTCCATACTCCGATATTTCGGCATTGCCGGCATGACTGTCGACGCAAGCGAGAGCCACGGTAAACCATTTATTCCCGTGCTTCTTGAAGAACTCGTTAGCAGGCATGTGGTAGCCAAACAGAGTCGTTTCACTCACGGAAAAAGGGGAAATGTTCCTGATGACAGCGTGTGCTTTTGGCCTTTTCTTGAGCACGTCATCAATGGTCAGACATTGCCGATTCAGATTTGAAAATTCTGCCGTTTCGTAGTCGACGACGTGAATTCCAGGAAACCCATTTGAATAGCGGTGAGACAACACCTGCCGCCAGTCCCGCCCGCGCCGATGATAAGAATCTCTGCCCTGCTGATTTTCCACTGCACCCATCCATCCAGGCGCTCCTGCCTATCGGTCAGCAGCCTCATCTTCTTTGGCGGCAAATGCGCGCCGCACTTAATCGTTTTCACTTTCGAGCGGAAGCAGTTCATACACGTTGTCCTTTATTTTCTGGATATTCTTGCCATGGACCTCGACCCGGAAGGGGCTCCCTTCACCGCTAAAGAAGCGCACATACTTTCCGCCCTCGGAGAAAATCGCACCAAGGAAAGGCCCGCCGGCACACCATGTCTTTGCAGTGCGCCGATCTGTAAGGGACGGTTCGGTAGCTGAGATTGAGGTTCCTGGATGGGAATGCACCTGAAAACAAATGTTCATGCCCATTTGCCGCAGAACCACAATCTTGTTGTGAAGGTCCACAGGATCAGGTGTGACGCCAGAGCGCGATTCAACGATGCACTTCACCCTGACGAGCTGAGCCAGCACAATCTCGTCAGGGCCGGAAGCAATTCCATACCCGAACAGCATCTTTTCGACTGGCTGGAGGATCTTCGAGCACAGATAAAGGAAAGGAGCCGAGGATATGAAGGTTGTCATCGCTGTCCGCCCACTCCCCGCGCCACGACCGAAGCGAGAACTCTGTTGATGCTGGCAATCCCGCTGCAGAGGCTAGTACCAGGACTCTCGTGCCAGCCAATTGTGTACCAGAGCGACTTGTCTTGGGACGGATGGAAGCAGCCTTCCCATGTAGTCCCTTTCAGGAAATTGGTTGGGGGATCATAAATCTGGAATAGCCAGCTGTTGCCGGTTCTGAAGGCACGACCCTGCCACTTCATTTTACGACTTGGAATTTCGTACCAGCCTCTGGCAGTGATGCCGTTAACGCTGATTCCCTTACTCCACGCTTGGTCAGCTGCATAATCGCGATGCGGTTCTGCAGAGCGTGCAGCAGCCCCCCTCTCAGGGGGGGCGCTGAACAGCTTTCGGGCCAGGTCCACGACACTCAAGGCACCAACTTCGCTTGAGGCGGTTGCGTGGAGCTTCTCGCCGTCGACGGTGATGTCCTTGTAGGGAAAATCCCCCTTCGAGTATGAGCCGTTGTTGCCCTTTTTCAGCAACACGTACTGGCTCGGATCGAGACCTGCCTTCTCAAGGATCTGAGACGCGCTCGTGTCCGGACGGACCTCGATGTTATCGACAGTCCTTTCCGGCACGTCGCAGCTGACCCGGATCCGTCTTGGTTGCGACATGTTCCTTACCTCCTTCATCTGACCCCACACCTGGGCACCAGTATTGTCGTCATCGGCTCGGTGTCGCCGTACCGCTCGAAAGCCCTTACTGCCTCGCTTTTGCCATCGTCTGCTCTTCAGCCTGCACGAAGTGCCTCCAACTTAGCTCCTGAGCATCCCGCAACTTTTGCACGACGTCAGAGGGAAGGCCCTTAGACTCTGCGATTAGCTGGTCGAGAGCCCTCTTGAGACTGCGCAAAGGGTCGTCTCGGTGGATAAGCGGTTTCCACTTGCGTCTGTTGTCCGTTTTCGGTTTCGGTTCATTGGTTTCCATGGTCTAACTCCTGATTGATTAGCAGCATGCTGTTCGGGATGCTGGGAGGCTCCGGCCGCGCCGATACCACTCCGCTGTCCCTAGGTCGACGAACTTCGGGTCACGAATTGCGATTCCATTTCCGCAGACGATTAACGCAACGGCTGCTCGGTTATAGAAGAAATGGACCCGTTTGCCCTGTTCTGAAAATTCAGCACTGACAAATGGCGTTTCGGAAATCCATCTCTGGCGCGCGCACCCGTGCTCAGAAGCAAAAAGACCGTAAACATCACGGCCGCTTGCCAGAAGACGGGCTCTCACCCGAGCAAAGGCAGGGGAATCCGGGTTGTTCTCGCCGGCCCGCAAAAACGCTAGCTGGGTAAGTAGAACGACCCGTGATTCTTGACCCGAGCTGATTTGACTCCCGACGACGAAGAACGCCGTTCCGGGCAAGCGCAGGTGCCATGACGAAAAGTTCAGAAACGGATCAGGAGCGAGAATTGTGGTCGGTCTCATTGCTTACCTCCTTTTCCTATAAACCGACCCGGAGATTAATTCCTTGCTTCAACCTTGTCCAGTTGCCCATCGTTGCGTTTCGTAACATTTTTATTTTCAGCACCTTTCCCACGATTAATGACAGATGACAAGATCACTTTGCGGCGCGCAACTGCATATCTGGACTACGCCCACCAGCGCTATCTAGAGGGAAAAGAACCGGGACGATTGACGTGGGAAATGAAGCTTGGCGATTTTATCGCTTACTCTGGACTGGCCTACAAGTGGCATCCAGATAACGATTCTATCTCTCCGACTGAACGACTCCTGACCAGACATCTTTTCTGGGGCATTTACACCACAAGATTCGGCCAGGATGGGCAGGTAAAAGCAATTACCCTAGGTCAACTGAAAGAATTGATGGAAGGGCCTCTAGGAGCGACCTATCCTAAGCTAATCGGAGAGAGATCGGTACAATATCTGAACACTCTTCTTGTCAATCACGGGTTGCAACCAATCGCCAGTCGCAAATTACGGCATGATAGTCTCGAATCGGTTCTCAAGAGTCTGCGGTCCGAGAGTCCTGATACTCAATCAGAAGGAAGCTAATAGGTGGAACGAACTTGTATTGTGCCCGCTGCCTAAATCTTCTTGCGCCCTTCATCGGAGCGGTGATCGCTGTGCCGAGAGGCTCCAAGTAATGATTCACGTCTCTGCTTATCAAAGCTCTCAAATTGCCTTCTTCTTCAGCCAACTCTTCCTCTAGCTCCTTCACCTTCGCTAGCACCATATCCTTTTCACGCGACAGGTTTAACATCCGCAGCCTCTTTTTAGAGGCCCTCAGTTCCCGGAGCTGCCTTGAGAGGCGCTTGTCATTGTACACGGCACCCAGCAATTCATGGATGTCACCACCGACGCCGCCATTGCGCAACATATGTTCAATAATTAGGTAAATATGTTCACTGCCTGGCAGCGGGTGGCGATGCTCGCCAAAGTACATGTCAACACTGCTACCCCTCTTTTCGACGACAAGGCCGCCTGTCTGTTGCACTCTGTCTTTGAGGCCAACCAAATCGCTCCAGGGTTTAAGGAGTCCGTGATGAAACTCGTTCCATATCTTTGCAGACGTCCCACCAGTCTCGATGGCCAATCCGGGGTCCTTTGGGGTCACTGTCGGTGCAGTTAGAGTGTAGTCATCTGGATGAAGAAAGCTGCACCCTGTCGTGCCCCAACCCGAAAGGTTCGAGTCATAGTGTATCCAGCCAGTGTTCATGTCCCTTATCTCTCTCATTGCTCTACCAATACGTGTGGTTGGACCCACCAACTGCAAGTAATGCCCTCTGAGGGAAGCCATGATAATCTCCGGTGTTCCTGTCTCGACCGTTACTTCGAACCCGTGCTTCAAGTCCCCAAACACGGGCGCGAGAACGGAACCAAACAATCCTTTTTCATAGCCTTCCCAATAAATCAGCGCCAAAGAAGATCCGCCCAAGCCATTTCTCGTACCGGTTGCTACCAAGCCGGCGTCGTGCACATTTGCCCAAGCATTCGCCCAACCCTTCTCGCCCGGCTCGGCTCCAGACAACTGTAAAGTAAGCACATCGGGGGTCTTTACCCAGTGGGTGACTCCAAGCAGGGAGGTCATGCCGGCAGCTCCAGTACCGCCGCCCAGCAGGCAGGACAATCGTAGGATCTCAGACAGCAATTGCGCAAATTCCAGGGCCTCCGGCGAAGTGTGTGTGAGAGTGAGTAGGTCATAAATCGATTCCCTCGAGAGGCCATATTTGTAAGAATCCCGAAGGTAGTTGAATCTTCCGGGCTCGATACGCCTTCGGATACAGCATAATATTGTAGCAACCGCCGCCTCAATCGGGCAGTCAATAGTGATCTTGCCGTTGGCAAACGGAACCTCATTCCAAATCAATACCTGACTCGCCTGTAAGCGAGAAAGTGCCTCGGAATCAAGAACTAGATCAATCTTGTTTCTCGCCATCCACGCGATATCCCTCAGTACTGCTAGATTTGCCGCCGCTTGATCGGGCTGCGACTGAATATCGGGTTCCACGGGCGAAGTCACGCCGATGTGGCAAGTCCACGGCAGTCGGCGGTGAATGACCTCGAAGCGGTCGACGTCTTCTTTCAGGCCAACATATACATACAGGTTGAGTAAGAGCATTTTGGATGTCGGCGTCATAGAGTTCCCGTTTAGGAACCACACGGCCGGTAGCTGTAAAACAAATGTGCACCCAGAGAAGAACTGCTTTCTTCCTTCCCGCAATTGGAGGACGTGAGGGCTGTCGGCGTCGCTGTAAAAGTGCTGGCCGTCGGATGTTTCCTTCCTGTCACGCCACATCGGTCTTTAGGCCCTCCCTAACATACCTCAACCCCCACTCCTCCCTGCTCTTCAGCGTCGAATACGGAATCCCAAGCTGCCGCACAGCCGCGATGCGCTTTCCGTCCGCCATGTAGAATTCAAGCGCTTGCCGATGCGCCGGCGACAACGAGTCCAGTGCAGGCACCACCCGGCCGCGGTAGAATTCCATTCTTTCCTTGGCCAGCAGCGTGCCGTAGGGCGTTTCTGACGACGATATCTCGGGCAGGTCGCTAGTCGCGATGGGCTCATGCCTCAGCCGGTCCCGGTACGTCTTTGCCACGTTGCTTGCCGTCCGCATCAGATACTTCGCCGCAAAGCTTGCGTCCAAATACTCTCGGTGTGGATAAACGCGAACAAAGACGTCCTGAAGAAGGTCCTCAGCCACGTCCGCTCTCCTGACCAGCGTTCTGATCCTCGCCAAAAGCCTTTCCCTCTCATTTTCCCAAAGTTGCAGGAATTCCGCATCTGTTTTGTCTTCGAGATTTCCGATTGACGCTCACCCCTAAGCCTGCGGTTGAACATTCCGCACGTAATCCGCAGCTTTCTGAGCCTGAGCTGCCGCGACAACGATGAGCTTCCTGTCATCCTGAAGCCGCTTGAGCCAGCCGGCGATGTAGGCGGCAGAATTATCGAGCGTTCTCGTCGCAATTCCACAATGGCCGCACAGAAACGCGGCGCCAAGCTCTGCCACCAGCTCCTCCTGGCTGTAATCTGCAGAACCCAACGGAGGCAATGCCGTTTCTTTCAGAAATCGGTTCAGCCGCGATGAATGCCCTGTGCTATGCGAGATTTCGTGAAAGAGAGTTGCATAGAACGATTCTCCAGACTGGAAAAGTTCCCGATGCGGCATATTCACGGTGTCAGTCGACACTCGGTAATACGCCTGTGCCTCTCCGTACTGAATTGTTGGGGGCTTGGGCATGTTCCTCAAAGTTTCTTCAGCCGCTTCAATCGGATCGAACGCTTTCCGAATAGCCGGCAGTCTCGCTTCCAACCCGCCCGTCTGTTCCACGTTAAAAACGCTGTAATACCGAAGCAGGGGAATCCCCTCGCGGCCGATTTCACTGGTGTCCGGATCCTCGACTGAGCGTTCAAGGATTTTCCAGAAAACGACAGGCGTGGCTTTCTCGCCTTTCATGACGTGCCCGCCAAAATCCTGCGCCTGCTTGTACGTCAGCCAATACGGGCTTCCATACCCTGCTCCGAGCAGCAGAAACACATTGATGCCCCGATATTCCCGTCCTGAAACCAAATTCTTCGGCATTTCGCTGAACCATGGCTGCCGCCAGGGAACCGTTCCTCCCTCCAGCTTCGAGATGATTCGGTCGGTAATGATCTGGTAGACCGACTGCCCTCGCGCATCCTGCCGTTCTCCGACGAGCTTTTCTTCAAGGCCTTCGATTGAAAATCACCGAAGTCAGGAAAATCCTCGGATTTCAAAAAGCCCAGCCCGAACTTTTGAACTGAAATCGAGGGTGAGGTTTTTAAACTGAAACCTTTTCCAAATCCCTTTCAAAAAAGGGGTGGTGTGAATGACGTCTGTAAATGGGGATTCGGCAATCCTTCAGAAAATTGACAAGATGGAGCAGGCGGTCGCCCAAGGGCTGAAACAGCTCGACGAGAAACTTGCTCTTGGGCTGGGCGCTTTCCGATTAATTGACGACGGGTTGGCTGCTTACAGGACACGGCTGCTCAAGAGCAGCGGTGTTTCACGCCAGAGCCAGCTCGTCGCACGGATTGCTGAAAGAGTGCATTCAGACAGGGAGTTGGGGTTTCCCCACAGAAAGATTCTCGACATTCTCCTCGGGCATTACGATTTCAGCAATGAGAATTTCACCGAATTGAACTTCAGCAGGCTGGTGCGGGAGGCCCATGTCGGCAAGAACGCAGCGAAAGGCTATCTCCGCATTCTTGAAGAGAAAGGCCTGGTCGAAAGCCGTACGGACGGCTATCGCAAATTCTTCCGCATCCGCGAACAGGTGCAGCAGTGATTTCGCACGTGAGGAAAGAATGAGAATTCTGAAAGTCGAAAAGACAGCCGAACCTCATGTCGTTCGCATCACGGCCGTCCTCGGAGAAACTGAATTCGAGCAGCTCGCCGGCAATCTCGATCATCTTTGCATTTTCTCGACGAAAACAATTTGTGAGCCGTCGAGAGCAACACGTACCGGCGCACGACATTCTTGGGCCGGTTGGCTACTCTTTCCAAAATGTCTTCAGCGGCAGTTCAAAACCGAGAATTTCGATTTCGAGAGAATCAAGTGCGGAGTCGTCAAGTACCTGGACAAGCTTTACATTGTCCATGAAGTGTCAAGGAAGAGCTTCGGAAGTTTGCCAGCGGATAACCAGAAGTGACAAGCAGAGACGGCAAGCCATGATGCCAACAAAAAAGGAGCTCCATCGGATTCTAATCTTGAGTCGCCATAGCAGCTAGCGTATCATTCTCGGCAATAAATCCAAACCGGAGGATATGAGAATGAAGACCTCCAAACTTTGCCTCCTGATTTTCTTGCTGTTGACACCCTACGTTTCGGCGCTTCAAAACTCTCAGCGTGAGCTCGGCAAACCGCAAACCAAGGAGGAGTACGATGCCTACGTCGCCATAACCCAAACGACCGACGCCGGTCAGCGTGCCGAACTCTCGGAGAAATTCATCTCGTACTTCCCGGACTCGGGGCTTGCTCCATACGTTCATCAGATTGCAGCAACCACCTACCAGCAGTTGAACAACTTCGACAAACTTGCAGAACACGGCGAGGCAGCCCTGAAAGACTTGCCTGACAGCCCCGTCATTTTGACCATCCTTGCCAATGGCTATGCTGAACGCGGGCAGCCCGACCTCGCTCTTGAGCGCTCTCAGAGGGCTTTGGCTTCACTCAACGCGTTGCAGCCACCTGCACAGATGGATTCCGCACAGTTTACCAAGGAGAAGAACAATCTTGTGGCGACTGTCTACAGCAGCATGGGCGTAGCGTACCTCGCAAAGGCAACCGATGCACGCGAGAAGTCACCCTCTGACAGCAATCAGTTTCTTGCGGCTGTTGTCGACAATTTCAAAAAAGCCACGGAATTAAACCCACTGGATGACTACTCCTATTTTCGCCTTGGGATTGCCTACACGCTGCAAACAAATCCTGAAAAGGCAATCGAGGCTTACGTCACCGCTGTTGCAATCGGCGGTGCAGCAACGCAAATGGCAGCGGACAACGCTTTAAACATCATTGAGCTTACAGGAGTTTCCAATTCAGAAGATAGGCTGCAGGAATTGGCAGAAGAGAAAGTCGCTGCTCTTGAAAAGGCATCTGGCGCGTGCACTGGCGACGGACAGCAATACCTTGACTGCATCCTTTCCCGCAAGGGTTCTTCAGCGGCCGCTTCCAGTGGGCGCGTCAACGTGAAGGGCTACTACAGAAAGGATGGCACATACGTCAGACCCCATACACGCAGCCGACCCCAGCGATAGGGGATACATCCTGTGACATTCACGCCATCTGGCACACGTCCCTCACCCATCATCGCGTTGCTCTGCTTAGCCGTGCTCTTTTCTCTTAGACTTCCACGACTGAACGCCCACGGCGGAGGACTCGATGCATACGGCTGTCATAACGATCGAGCCAGAGGAAATTATCATTGCCACCGCGGGCCGCTTGCTGGCCGTGTGTTCGCGTCCAAAGCTGAAGCCATGCGAGAACTGAGCGCTCAAGGCGCGCCTGCAGACAAGCCTGCTACCGTGGCGCCGCGAGCGCAGGCCTCGCCACCAAGGGCTTCAGATGGAGCAGCCGCACAGACTCCATATTCACGGGACCTCTACCGTCACTGGATTGATGAGGACGGAGACTGCCAGGATACCCGTGCCGAGGTGTTAATCGCGGAAAGCCTTGTTGCACCTCAACTCGATATGCGCGGATGCTCAGTGTTGTCTGGGCTCTGGTTTGATCCGTATACAGCAAAAACTTTCACGGACCCAAGAGTGCTTGATATCGACCACTTTGTGCCCTTGGCGGAAGTCCATCGCAGCGGGGGCTCTTCCTGGACGCAAGAGCTTCGGCAGCAATACGCCAACAACATTTCAGACTCTGCAACACTAATTGCTGTGGACCGATCCGCCAATCGCTCAAAGGGCGATAAGGACCCTGCCGGCTGGCTGCCATCCAACGAGGCCTACAGATGTTTTTACGTCTCCACATGGGTTCAGGTGAAGCGGCGATGGGGGTTGTTAATGGACGAAGCAGAGGCGCAAGCGATTGAAAGCATACTGAATGGCTGTGCCGAGTCGGCTGCCCAATGAGGAAATGGGAGCTTGCGCCAACTCGCCCAGACGCTGAAACACCTGCCTCAGTGTCCCGCGCTGTGATGGTGTGTAAGGGAAATCGTAATCTTCTCATTCCCTACAAATGTTGGAATTTCCAAATCTTGATGCGTTGCGTTAGGACGACGTGCGACTATTCGCGTGTAGTACCATTTGAAAACTCTGCGACTCGTGTGTTAACCTTCACGCCACTCGTGAAACCGTGACAGACAATCGCAGGAGGAGCCGCCTGTGGAAGTCGTTCAACTCCAAATCGCCAAAATCGACACTCGAAAATACCGGCTCAGGGAAGCTGCCAAAGACGCTGTTCCAAAGCTGGCTGCTTCGGTTGAGAAAGTCGGGCTTCTGCATCCACTGACTGTCTGCAAGCGCAAGGACGGCAAGTACGACCTTGTGTCAGGTCATGTCCGCTTTGAAGCACTCAAGGAGCGAGGCGAAAAAACCGCTCCTGCCGTGGTAATTCCAGCCGACGAGAAAGCTTTGCAGACAGCATTGGTCGAGAATTTTGCAAGGACAGACTTAAACCCGCTGGAGAAAGCCAGAGCCCTTCACAAGCTGGAAGGGCTCAACATGAGCCGAAAGGAAATTGCTGAGCTCCTCGGCGTGACTCCGCCGCAAGTCACCAACCTTCTTGCATTATTTAGCCTGGAGCCAGAAGTCCAGAAAGCCATTGACAAAGGCGAGATTCAGTTTGGGCATGCCAAAGCCCTGCTTGCCCTGAAAGGCCAGCGCAACCTGCAATTAAAAGCCCTGAAAGCCATTCGCGAGATGATGTCAAAAGAAAACAAGGCAAGCGCACGAACAGTAGAGAGCTTGGTGCGGAGCCTGAAAGCTGAAGCCGAGGGAGCAGATGCTCCTGAACTCGGGCTGAAGCTCCCGAAACATGCCTCAATACAGGACAAAGGGAAGGGCAAGCGCCTTCTCATTGACTTCAAAGACATGGACGATTTGAAGGAGGCCCTCACGGAACTGATGGAGCACAACTTCAACAAATAGTTTTCACGTGAAAAGTGTTGGGGCTGGAGTTGAGCAGAGACGAGGAAGTACTGAAACCCCCTTTTATTAATAGGGCATACAATTGTGCGCCTTATCACTTTTACCAAAACGTTATGACAGAAGGCACTGTGCCGCTCGGGTTTGACGACCAACTCTCTGGCAGTCGGCGGTGTCATTTCCTTGTGGGAGAATTACAGCAGTCGGGTGATAAACTCCAAAGCCAAAAAGGCAAACAAGGAAAAGATTTTAAAGCATCACATACTACCTGCCTACGACAACTTAAGCAAGAATGCCCACCCGTGAAACCCATAAAAGATGTGGAGGAATATGTAAGAGAATTGGTCAGCCAGAGGGACCCCAAGACAACAGAACTCATGAATAGAGGTCATACCCAGAACGAACTGGTAGATTTTATTCTCTTTGAGCATTTCTTGGACGATCCGGAGAACGAAACACTCATTACTAAAATTAGAAAGGAGACCCAGGGGGACTGGAGGTCGACGGTTAATGAATTGATCAAGCTGTGTTCCGAACATTACGGCCGGAAGTACGAAGTGTTATCGTCTACAATCTATGGAGTGTGGCAGACTTTAGACGAACTGAGGCACCCCACTTACAGATAAAAGAGGACACTGATAGGATGGCCGCTCTACTGTCTCGCCAAGTTCCCTACTTTAAAGTATGGCGCAGCACACCAGCCCACACCAACAATATTGTTAACTATATCGACGAACCGCACAGGGATTTTGCTGACCTAATAAGAGAGGTTTTCTTCCATCAAAGGGCCGTATTCCCTGGCAGTGACGGCCGTGACGGAGGTGAGAAGCCAAAGACGAGAGACCCGTCGGTGCTCGCGGCCCACTTTTATGAAACCTGCTATCGAAAACCGAAGCTCCACTATGGATATGGTGTCGAGGGGAGCGAGGCCTCTGTCGACGCGTTTGTGAAGCGAGTGATTCTGTCGGACGAGCAGGAAAGGCGTAACAAACTCTTTTATCTCATAGGAAACGTGGGCGTTGGGAAGACGGCTCTGGTAAATTATCTAATTAGCCGCATCTTGCCAGCATACGTTCAGCAGGGACGCATATGGTTTCTTGCGTTGGATCTCGAAAGAGTCATGGAGGGCGTTCAGGGAGGTGCGGAGCTTAGACTCGAGCCAGCTGAGGTGTTTCGTCAGCTTGTTGTGAAGACCAGCAGAGTTCTGGAACAGAACGCTTATCTAACAGAGGGGAATGAGAGGGCGAAGAAGCTTGCGGCAGAGCTATTTGGGGGCCGTATGGACGCCAGTTCAAAGGAAGAGGAATACCTTCAATTGGCTTTGAATTTCACCAAGTTCGTGAATGCGATTGGACAAATCAGGGAAAGGCGGCTGATTCTTATCTTTGACAATATCGACTATATAGTGCATTTGGCGGATAGAGGTCTATACAGGCCAGAGAATCGGCGCAATGATATGCCGATTATTTCCGACCTCATCGCCTTTGTACGCACGTTCGTCCACCCTAGGGAGCTAGGCCACCTGGGTGCCAATGTGCTTTTTGTAACCAGAAGCGACAGTTATAAGATTCTCACTCAACAGAATACGATCTCATTGCCGCCAATGATGCACCAGGATGTTGCTGATGCGTTTACGCTAGCCAGTCCAGACTGGAACGAGATTCTCGATGCCAGAACCGATCTCATCAAGTATGCTGCCAAGCTAGAGCCGGCGTCTAGGAGGACCGACGACTTTATCGAGGCTATAAGTGCGATCAAAGGACACCTGGCATGTGCACCGGAAGCAGGGGCGACATCTCTACTAGGGCATCTGAAAGCAATCACGAATGCAGGTTTGAGAGAGGCCATGAGATTCTTTGCCCAGTACGGATGGATCGGAGGAAAGGAAACGGGATTTGAGGGGCCAATTCACAGATTCCTCCATCAGTATCCAGTCGGCCTCCTGACCTTTATGTTGAACCAGAAATGCCGCTTTCACCAGACGACGTCGAGATTTCCAAACGTCTATCTGGTGTTCATTCCTCCAGGGGAGGGGCCGATTACCAACTATGAGCACAGACACACCTACTGGCTAAAACGTTTGGTGCTGGGAATGGTGTGCAGTGAGGTCAAGACGCATCCAGACGAAATCGTAAAGATATTTCACGATGACGGCAAAGGGTACGAGGAGCATCTTATCTACGAGGTATTGGGGAGCCTGACAGAATCCAATGGGTCAAACTGTATCTTTGCGGAAAGAAGCAGACATCCAAGGGGAAGTGAACTGCAGTTTGATTACATTGGCCCAACTCTGAGGGGGACTCATTGCTTGAATGAGATCTTTGACAAGTTCTTTTACCTGCAGCTCATCGTCGATGATTCCCTGCTGCCCATACCGAGAGTTGTGTGGGAGGAGTTTGATTTCGATAGGCACAGACTTGATTACCATTATGTAGCGGTGACAGACGAGGCGGAATATGGAAAGGCCGCACGAGAGATGATAAGGCTTAAGGCAAGGCAAGTTCTAGTGTTCCTTGAAGTTCTAGAGTCTTCTCTTGAGATAGAAACTGAGTTATATTCAGGAGTCTTTCAGCATCTTAGGCTGCTTAATGTGGATATACCGAATGTGAGCAAAATACGCCTGTCTGTCATCCGGGAGCTTAACGCGCTAAATGCTGCTCAGCGGAGACCATTCATGACGGTCGAGCTGGTTCGTAGAGCCGCACATGAGCTGAGGCCTAAGATAAATGACTGGTTGCAGGAGGCATATGCGGCGGGGCACTCTCATTAGTGGCCCCGTCGGGATGGTGGGAACTACTGGGTTCCACGGAGGAATAGAAAGTGCCCGACGTCTCTCCGAGGGGACCGTAGGGGAGGATCCTCCGATTGGGAAGGTTTCGCGGTGGATCGAATCGAGTGTGGCACCGCACGAGTCGAATTCACTTGACGACATGAGGAATTCGTCATGTTGGAACCGGGGTCGCTCAGTTTTTGGGAAAGCAGTTATATCGATAGTGATCACAATAGCCTTCACGTGTTGCTTGGAAGCGTATGGGAATGAAGTCGCCTATGGACTGTATCCAGCAAGCGGTGCTGCACAAGTGGGAGGGAGAGTGGATGTGCTCTTAGTACTACCACCAAAGACGGATGAGGAGGCTTCTTGGGCACTGTACCGAGGTGACCTTAAGCAGGCGATAGCATCAGGCGCACTTGGTAAGGCTGGGGCTACGCATGTGGTCCAGATAAGCGTTAGTAATAGGAGTTCGGACCAGTTATTGTTGCTAACAGGAGACATGACTGGGCATGTCAGACGACTAATGGCTGCAAAAGTTGTGGTGGAGGATACGTGGCTGGTCAGAGGCTTGGCGGGTGCTATCGGCCCGATCCTCGGAGCGATGATGGCGATTCTAGTGTTTCTTGCTCAGGGATGGCTACGAGCCCGGCGGGAGAAATCCGCCCTGTTGATACGGATTAGGGCGGTAATTAATGAAATATTAAACTCAAGAAGCGACGCGGATATTGAGAGGGTCGTCGCCCCTCTACCATCGTGGCTCGTAAATCCAGCAGATGCAAATTGGCCTTGTCTCTTGGGTAGAAGCAGATTGCGCGCCGTCATCTCAAAACTACAGGATAGAATCAGGGATTGGCAGGGACACAGTATATCCACACAGGAATTTGATGCTCACCTAAAGGGGCTGAGAGATTCGATTTAGGGACCTGCCTGTGATTGTTCACCGACATTGAACCACCAACGCCGGTAGATTTTCAGGGTCTTTGACCCAGGGTTTTCAGCATCATTGACCCACCCCCGGGTTCTTAGTTTTAGATTTCTGCCTTTTTTCTCCGTTCATTACAGCAGGGTTATTCAAGCCAGGTCCCGATAGGAGCGGGGGGAGCCGTAGCTCCCCATAGCAGCCACAAAGCCGAAGCGAGGAAGCGGTCGCAGATCCTGACGGCTCCCGCAGCGCAGGCTACCGGCTGGCTGCCAGACAGTAGTTCCACGGTCAGGTCCTCTCCTTCTTGTTCTTGGAAACCTTTATCCATGCTCCACAGCTCCATCAAGCAGCCATTTCCACAGCGGCACGAACTGCACATCGGAGCCGTTGATTTTCTCGGTGCCTTCAAATTCCTCTGTGACGACGATCGCATTCCTGCATTCCAGCTCAGCCATCGCCTTCTTCAAACTCCTCAACTCACGCTCTTTTGTTTTGAAATCTTGGACATTCCAGCAAACCTGAATCAGCTGGCTGACTTTCAGCCCTTCCTTCAGAACGAAATCAACTTCTCTGTGGTGGACATCCTTCCAGTAGAAAAGCTCCAGCTCAGGATTCAGTGCTTGCCGCCGCTTCAGCTCCAAAAAGACGACGTTCTCAGCACACCTGCCCATGTTCTCCGAGAACCTGAATCCGACGACATTGCTCAACCCAGTGTCGACGGCATAAACCTTGCGCGGGCTTTTCTCCTGCTCCTTTACCTTGAACGAGAAGCGCTTCAAGAAAAAGACGAGATACGCCTGCTCCAGGTAGCCGGAGAACCTCTCGACGGTGCTTGTCGAAATCTTCAGGAATTTTTCAACAGAAGTGAAGGTTGTTAGTGTCGCGACATTGCTCAGGTAGAATTTTGCCAAAGCCCGCAGCTCTTCCTGCTTCAAAACCCGAAAGCGCCTCAGCAGGTCTTTGTTGACCAGGTCCTCGAAGTAGCTGAGCAGGATTTCCCGCTTCTGCTCCGACAGCCCGACCTCAGGAAACGAACCTAATTCAAGATATTTTCGAAGCAGTCCCTTTATCTCAGTCTGCTTGTCAAGAATGTCACCCTTGTCCTTGACGACGACAGTGTTGAACTCAAGAAACTCGAAAAACGAGAGCGGAAAAACAGTCACGTCCAGATGCCTGCCTGTGAGCAGGGTTCCCAACTCGCGGCTAAGCAAATTTGCATTCGAGCCCGAGACAACAATTTTCGCTTTCCGCAGCTCATGCATCGTCCGCACCCACCGCTCCCAATTCTTGATTTCCTGCGCCTCGTCGAGGAAGACGAAAATCTGCCCCTTGGGGGCCAGAAACTCAAGATAAGCCTGGTGAATCTCGTCCAGCAACTTCACGTCGAGGCTCGTGAACCGTGGATCTTCCAAGTTGGCCATCAGGATGTTGCTCTTGCTGACACCCTCGCGTATCAGGCCTGCTGCAGCCTGCCTCATCAGGATTGACTTGCCTGCCCTCCTAGCTCCAGTGATTGTGATGACCTGGTTTGTCTTCAGAAAGCCTTGAATTCTTTTAAGATAGCCGTGCCTTGGCACCCCTGTCTGAAGCTCGTTTTGCCAAAAGTTCCAGTCCTGAAGGATCCGGATAAGGTCATTTTTGTCCATTCTGAAACTGGGATTGGACATAATTTATAAATGTTGGCTTTTTCAGGCTAGCAAATGCGGCAAGAATGGGCAAGCGTTAGGTCAAAGCCCGATGGATTTGTCACCTCGTTTTGCAGGCACCTTTCCCGAGACCAGCTTCAATGTCGTCGACAGCGCCTCGAAAAAGGTTTTGAGGGTTTCCATCGTCTCATGCTCTGATTCACCCCACGCCCAGGACGTGATGACAATCTCCCAACCGCGTCTTTCATTTTCCGTACGTTCCAATAAGTCGGTGAAGTGCGTTTCCACGACTGAAATCTCCGCGCTGCAGAACGGAGAGGCAGGCGCACTTTTCAAGGCCGCATACAGCTCGTTGACAAGCCACAAAACAGATTTCTGCGAGAGGTTGAGGTCGAGCTGACGAAAGAAAAGCATGAGTCGGCCCTTGCAGCCCATCTCCTTCCTGTATTGCGGTTGTGAATTCTTTGTCGGTCCGCGGAACGCGCAGTCATTGCTTTCGAGCAGCGAATCGGGTCCGTTTAGCCATCGAAGCAACTCATAGAAAACCTGAATTCCATCATGCGCTGCCCATGGCCTGAAATCTTCCAGGACCTGCGCGATCAGTTCAGGATGCCTCTTGAAGTCGTAATATTGATGGCCATGCTCGTTACGTTCCCATGGGTGGGCTCGCACATTTCCGACGCCGTCGTCGTAATCGATCGGTTGCTTGACGTGAATCTGCATTAATGCGCCCCCTCTTGAATCCTCCCACGGGTCAAACTTGGTGCGCTTTCCACTACAAGCCTTAAATTCTAAACCATCTCGTTAAGCCATTGATTCAAATGGTGATGAACCGCTCCATCCAGGTCAGGATGACAAAAGACCAGTACGAAAGAATCAAGCTTAGTTCAAAGCTGAAGGGCTTCAGCTCGCTGTCGTCGTACCTGCGATACGTCGCCCTCGACCAGGATTTCATTGTTCACCAGAAAGTCGTGGAGCTCCACAAGCACCTCCTTGGCGGCCAGGCTGGCAGCAAGTCTTCGAAACCCATCGCTGCCGGCCGCCACATTTAATCGCAATCACAACAGAACTTTATGGGAGCCTCGAATCAATCGTTGCGTACCTGCCTGGCCGGTTGCCGGACGAATTACCCGTCGACAGCTTCCCCTCCAACGACGATCCTTCTGCGGGCTCTTTGGGGGATCTCCTGCGGGAAAAAGTCCGCTGCCTCGCCGACATCCTTGGCGAGATTTCAGCCGACATCAGGAGCCGGGCTGTGCTCTCACGCCTTGTTCTCGGCGACATCGAGAAAGATTATTGCTACCTGAAAACAAAATTATTCGAGCTGTACACCTGGCAGACGGGCAGCAGCCGTACCGTCGAGAGCCGGCGCCTCGGCATAGAAAGGCTGCTTGGAGATTTGAACCAGAAAAGCCGCGACGAGCAGGTCGAATGCTGGCGAAACATCGCAGAGCTGAAGAGAGAATTCCGAAACTGGTTCAAGCAATACAAGGATTTGCTGCAGCGTGTCGGGCTTGTGCTGGGGGCAAAACACAATGAACAACGACGAGATTTCAAATGAGGACCTGCTCCGAAAGGCTCACGAAGCCGGATTTGAGAGCATTGAAGATTTTGTGCGGGCGAATCTACATTACCTGCCAGGATGGAAACAGAAATTGTTCAGTCTAATCACGCTTTCGAATCATCGATAACAGAACTGGTCTCTAACTCTTCTCTTGCCGCCGTGATCGGCAGTGAGGTATCGAGACAAGCCAGAAGTACATCTGGGATTTTCCGAAATCTCCCCACGATCCGTCTCGACAGATTTGCGGCCGCAACTCCAACAATAATGAGGGTAAGCGTTCTAATTGGCTCCGGCCAACTCTTTGGAGGAAACTTCACTAAATCTATTAGGAGGACACCAAAAAGAACTAAGGCAAGGATCTGTAGTGGGAAGGCTGGGAGCCGGCTCTTGACCCTCGTGGGTCGACCAACACCGATAATTGAGCCGACAACCGTGACTGAATTCCGCTTCTCCGCTGTGTGAACAATTTCGATGACTCCACCATCACCCGGATTCAGGAAATCAAACGCGACTTCGACAGCTACTGTGTTTCCGAAAGGCTTATCTAAAATGTGGGCGCCAACTCTGAAGTCAGTCGCCCGATTGGTCGTCTTGAGCACTGAAGATTCAAGAATTGCTCCGTCACGGACATTAATCCGCAAATGATCGGAACGCACAAGAGCCGAATTCAGCAAGGGTTCAGAGCCAGCATTCCAAATAGCAACACGCGAAACGGTAAGCGTAGAAATCGGTATGCCCTTAAAAGAGATGTTAAGCTGAGGAATGCGGTCCCTGTAATTGGGCAACGTAAAACCGGCGGTGAAATACGTAAGTCGAAATGTCTTGCGGGACTTCACAGCAAGCCATACACCAACAGCGCTGAGAACGACACCGCCAATACTGAGCGTCATCGCGAGAAGCGGCTTTGTCGCGAGAGTGTGCAGCCAGTTGGTCAACCAATCCACCGTTAGATGTTAGTGCACAAGATTGTGCAGGTCCAGCCTGAGGTGATAAGACCCTTTTTTTGTTTTGTGATACCCGCTACATGCCTCTCAGGGTGGTTCTACGAACCTGCGTCAACCAGATCGGCCATGAGTCCAGGTATAGCAAGTTTCCTGATTCGCTCGACACGGTCCGACAGCGCGGCGAGTTCCTGCTTCAGCTGTTGAATCTCTGTATCCTTTGCCCTCTGCTCCTCCAAAATCACTTTTCTGTCGAGCTGGCGTTTGCACTGCTGGCAGAGAGTTTCGCCGAAACCAGCCAGTTTGTTGCAGAAGGCACAACGCTTTGTCGTGGGCATTTCGCTTGTGCTCGACGGAATGAGGCCTCGTTTTTCGAGTTCTCGACGGAAAGCGTCCTCCTGATTGCTCATGTCGTAGGTCTTGAGCTGTTTTGTGCTGGTCCAGCGGGCAGCGTGCTGGATCTCCATGTCGGTTTCTCCTCGCAGCCGGCGGATTGTGACTCCATTCCGCTTGAGGCTGTAGCAGGTTATGGGCTTGTTGATTCCGAGATCTTTGCACGCCTTCCGAATCATCTTGTTGATGTTGCTCGGCTTGAGCTGCCGGCACCGGTTTGTGTCGCCAACGTTAACAAACAGAAAGGCATCCTTCTCGTTTTTCAGCGGATGCACGTCGAGCCACTTCAGCAGGTACGGGTAGCTGTCGATGCACTGCAACAACCCGACGCCTTCTTTTCCGTGTTCACTGATCAAGACCTTAGCGTATTCATCGAAAAGCTCGACATCATCGATTTTGACGTAAAGAAGCTCCTGCGGCCGTGCGAGGCTCTCAAGCGATAACGTCAGATACGCCTGAATCCTGGGGTCGCCGCTGAAATACGCCACAACGTTCTCAAATTCCGCGACGGTGAGCCTGTCCTGGCGCAATCTCTCGCGGCTCTTGTCGCTTCTTCCTGAGAGATGCCTGACAGCGTGAGGCACAATCGTTTCGTCGGGCCTGCCCTGAGAATCTCTCTCGGGAAACAGGATCTTGAAAATGTACTTTGTGTCCGCGACGAACGTCTCCTTGCTTTTCGGCGAACGATAGATTCCGTGCACAGCGCCCATCATCTCGTCGACATCTCCTCGTGTGCAATCCGCCAAGTCTTTGAAAATCAAATGGCAAATCAGGCGCATGCTCTGGAGAGCCCGAATTCTTCGGATGAACGAGATGTCTTTTGCCTCGAAATGCGTGAACAGCGTTTTGAAATGCCGCAAGTTTCTCGGATTGCGGCAGAAATATTTTCCGACGGCACCTCTGCCGGTTCGCCGTCGGGCCGGTGCCGCCGCCTGCAGCACGAGCTCGGTCTTGAGCCGTTCATACCTGGCTTTACTTCCATAAATATCGTCCTCTGCCATTCTTCACCTCAGAGAAAGGCGTGTTTTAAAGCCTTGTAGTGCGTCATGCATTCAACCAGAAGAGATATGCGGAAGGCATGCAACCGCCGGCTGATAGAATGTGACCCGTTATCGAAAGCCTTTCTCTGGGTGGGGAACGCGCCCCAGCTATAAATTCTTTTCGGTGGGCACAAGGCAAGGGTGCTAATACTCTGACTTGAGCATCATCACGCCGTCCACGTAATAGAACTCAAAGCGTTTCAGCGGAAAATCCGTGTACGGGAGCCGCTGCTCGACGAGAACGGGCATGTTTGTGTCCTCAACCATCTGGACAAGGCCCGATCTGTCGTCGTGCGCTTCGACTCTCCAAATTTGGAACGGCACCATTCTGAGTCTTGGCTGGTAGCTTCCCACGAGGTCAATCAGCCAGTAGGCGCCGGCTTTCTCCGCGAGATACTTGACTCCATCTGTGTAGAGGAGCCCTGTGAAGTGCTTGTACCATTTCTCGGTTCCGCAGAACATTCCAAGTTCGTCCTCAAGAGCCATTGGAGGCTCCCGGGACAATGCCGATTTATATGCATTGCGCATCCTGCCTCACCTGCCTCGGATTGGCCACGGCACCGAGGGGGCCAGGTGCCCCTCGATTCGCGATCCGACGGTCGCCAATTGCTGATGCCTGCAATATTCCCCGTAGAAGGCGTAAACGTCTTTCCAGAATCGCTTCCACTTCCTTGGGTCTTTCTGCTGGTCCAGATACCGCCTGAAAATCAGCTTCGTCGCCAAGCCAAAAGCCACTTTTCTGTCCCGATTGTCGTCGGAACTATTTCCCATCCTCCTGTTCAGCAGCCTGAGCCGCTCGATAAACAGCGACGCTGCTTTTCTGTCGGGAATTCCCGACACATCCACCTTCAGCCCGGCATCTCTCGCCAGAGACGCGATGTAAATTCTCTGGGCCTCTGTCGGCGGGCTCGCTTCGTCGGCGTGCAGGCCTCCCTGCCGATTTGCCGACTGCTTCAGTCCATTCATTTCTTTTCTCTCAACTTCTGTTTCCATTTTCTTTACCTCCTTGCTTTCCGCCAGCAGCCAACGCAAGCCCCGTAGCATGCCTCGCGGCATTTCCACGGTGACGGGCAGTCATCCATTTCCTGCTCCATCTCAACTTGCGAAAGCTTGCCAAAGCTGCAAGAGCCTTGTGACAAACTCTCCGTGCCACTGACCGAAATTATTTTTTTCATGGGCAGCCTCTTGGCTGGTTGCCCCTGCCGATAAAGTTTTAGAGAATCTTTGAGGCACACCACAAAATTCTCGACCCGAGAACAGCGGAGCGTCGTGAAGGGGAAAACCTTACGAGGAGCGGCAACGAACCCATCCGAAAAGAAATAATTGAGGAAAAGTGAAGCACAGAGAGCCGAAGGCTCGTCCATTAGAAATCACTACAAAGTTTTTAAGTCACGTCAAATCCCCGTGGGGTGGGTGGGGTAGGTGGTGGGCGGGGACAGAATAACTTGTTCAAACTAAATTTCAGAGAGATCGTTTCGCTCTTTCTCGTCGTTGAAGAAATAAATTTCAAAAAGGCTCAGACAGAAAAATATGCTAACCTCATGCAAAGAAAATTCTGAGAGGAACTATGGCCTTGCAAACAAAGCGTTTGTTGGAATTAGCCCTGAAAGCCCTTGAACTGGAAAGAGCAACAATCGAAAAAGAGATCGCATCAATCCGTGCGCAGCTTGGCAGCGGCAATAAGCGTTTAGCGACCAATCCACGTCGGGCGCGCCGGTCACGCCGGCGAGCCTTCACAGCAGACCAGAAAAGGGCTGCTTCGGCGAGGATGAAAAAGTACTGGCAGCAACGGAGAGCGGCTGCGAAGAAGGCCAAACCAAAAGCCTGATCGCGCCCGGTGAGGCGGCATGCGAAGAGATGTTCTAATTGTTGTCGTCGGCATCTCATGGATATCTCTTGCCCTAGGCGATGCCCGGATCACATTTCTCGACGCGGGCCAAAGCGATTCCGCAGTCATTCAGATCAGCCAGCCTCATGGTGAGCCCTTCACAATTATTGTCGACGGAGGCGACGGAGACAGCGACCTTGAGGACAGCCTGCCGGGCCTGCTCACTGACGATCCTACGATAGAGCTCGTTGTGCTTTCTCATCCTCACAAGGATCACGTCGGAGCGTTGGATTGGCTCGCCGATTCTGACGTTTCCATTCAAGCTGTGTGGTGGACAGAGGAGACATTTTCAGAGGCGAATTACAAGCGCTTCAAGCAACGAATTGCGGCCAATGGAATTCCTGCTACGCGTCCTGAGGAGGACATCATTCAGTTTCCGGGATTTTCAAATTTTCGACTGCGTGTTTTCAATAATGGCCAAGAGTTTGCCGGCACAAGCGGAAAGAACATCAACAACGATTCGCTGGTTTTTCAGCTCATCTACCAGCCCAACGACAATATCAGCATCACTGCCCTTTTCACCGGCGATATCGAGGAAGAACAGGGTGAGCTTCTCGTGTCTCAGTTCGGCGACGAGCTGAAATCAGACATTGTCAAGGTGCCCCACCACGGTTCGGAAGCACTGTTTGATGAGTTCCCTGCCAGAGTTGATGCGCGCTTTGCTTTTGTGTCGTCGAGCGGAACCCACGGAACATTTAAGCACCCTCGAAAAGATGCGCTCGACCTCTATGCGCAGACGGCAGAGATTTTCTGCACCTGCGACTCCAAAAAGAAAAAAGTGAATTTCACCGCAACAATCAGCGATGCCGGCGACATCTCCGTATTGCCGGCGCAGCCGTCGTATTTCGTATGGGCAAGACAGGCGAACGGCAAGCTGAAGAGAGTCGTCGTCAATTGAAGCCATGGCTGGAATTGAGATTTGCCCAGTTGTTCTGTTGACAGGCGCTGGGTTCACAAAGAACTTCGGCGGTTACGTCGCACGAGAAATGCTAACCGAGGTTAGGAATAAATCTTCCGCCTCTCTGCGAGCTTGGATTGATTCGCGCCCACCTGGCAATTTTGAGGCCCTCTACGACGAGGCCCTTGCAGCCCAAGATCAAGAACTCGCCGAGGAAATGGGTTCTGCAGTTTTTGCCGCCTTCAAGGGAATGGACGACGAGATACGAAGCCGGATCCGCAATCGGTATAATTCCTCCGTCCGGCGACCGTCAGTCGTCTTTGGCGCATTCTTGTCCCAATTTGCTGGCGATCAGCACCGCAGCCGCGCGTTTTGGTTCACCACCAATCAGGATGTTTTCGTAGAACGTGGCTGGTCTTCAGGAAGCCGGCAGGTCAACATACACATTCCGGGCCTCCCCAATGCGCACTGGTTCAGTTCCAGTGCGGATTATGACTTGACGGGCAGGGAGCTCCTTCGCGTCCTCCCATCGTCTGAGGTGCCACACTTTGAGCTAGATGGAGGGAAGGATCCATTTGATGGTGTCTTCAACTTCGTCTATTTCAAGCTCCACGGATCGATAAACTGGCACAGCCATGACGGCCGCGAATCCCTGGTCGTCGGAACGAGGAAGAGTGAGCAGATCAAGGCCGAACCACTGCTGAACCAGTATTTTGAAGGGTTTCGGTCAATCCTCTTCAGGCCAGGCATGAGACTTCTCATCGTTGGTTATGGTTTTGGTGACCCGCACATCAATGAGGTCCTTTGCAGGGCAATTAGCGAATTCGGGCTTACAGTGTTTGTTGCAAACAACACGGGATACAAAGGAGTGAAGATATTGCTGGATGAGGCTTTGCTTCCCGACGGAACATCGGCGGGGAGCACTATTTTGGCAGGAACCCGGTCTATTGTGTCCTACCCTATAACCGATCTCTATCACGACCAGTATGGGATCAGCGATATTGGCAAGACACTGCTCCACGATTTGCATATTCTCAACTATTGATGAAAGGGCTCGGAGAACGCGTCCGTGAAATTCGCGAAGCGAAGGGGATGACCCAACGCAACGTCGCAGATTCCATTGGCATCGATGATTACTACATCTCCCGTCTTGAAAACGGCCACATCAACCCGACTCTGCTGACGCTAGAGAAGGTGGCTGGCGCACTCGGAATTGCCATTCGGGATTTCTTTCCACCAGAGAAGCCAGAATTCAAGATTCCGGACGTAAAACTGAGCGGGGACCTGAAGAAGATTCAGAGGCTTTGGGAAAAACTTAGGCCGCAGCACAAGTGGCTGATGCTCCGATTTGTCGAGCTGACGTGGAAACTGGACAATCCGTCGGCGAGACCGAAAGCTTGAGCTGCTGCCAGCCTGGGCCTGGGGCATCGGCTTGAGCTTCGCACGTTCAACTGCTAGGCTCGTCTGCTCTTTCCACGAGCTCTCGCTTGAACTTGCCCACTGACGACACAAACCCCAGCACAAATTTCAGAGAGGCGCCGTTCAGGACCGAAATTTCCGCCCTGATCTTTTCACGCAGCGTTCCGTCCTCAGTTGCCTCTTCCTCCGGAAATTGAAACAGCTCCGCCAGCCCAATCTTAAACGCTTCTGAAATTTTGACGAGATTGTCGAGCGAGACGTTTCTCTCCCCGCGCTCAATTCCGCCGACATAAGTGGGGTGAAGCTCTGCCTTTTCACCAAGCTTTTCCTGCGACCATCCAAGGTTTTTTCTGAACTCGCGCACCCTGGCACCAAGCCTGATACGGATATTCTGCATTGTTCACCTCTGCAGAATACGTTTAGGCTGTCAATAGCGTCGTGTTCCATAGACGTAAAGGAGTGTTTTTGATATTGACTTAATACTTATACGTATTGTACATTGGCCGGGCTGATTTCACCGTGAACTCAGCTATCCGGCTTTAAATCAGTCATTTAAACGACTTAGGTTGGAGGCCTTCAATGCGTAAAATCATTGTTTTCATCGTCTTCGCCTTTCCCCTTTGGAACGGGCTGCAGGCACAAACACGGGAAAAAGACGCCCTCATCGGTTACGGGTTTGGGGCGCCTGGCTCGACAACCGGTTCAGTCACAACGCTTCATATTGGAGGAGGTGCAGATTGGGTCAATAAGAAGGGCTGGGGCGTTGGCGCAGAGCTGGGCTATTTTGCCGCAACAGAAGCCATCGGCGAGGGCAGGGCAATATTCTCTGTCGATGCTGCCTACCACTTTCTGTCGTCGCAAACCGGGCAGAAAGCTGCGCCGTTCATAGCCGGCGGGTATTCCGCAATCATCGCTAAGGAATCACACGAAAAGACGGTCAATCTCGGCAATTTTGGAATCGGCGTCAATTACTGGTTCAGCGAGAAGCTCGGGCTCAGGGTTGAATTCAGAGACCATCTGCGAAACGACCTCGGGAAAACAAGCCACCTGTGGGGGATCAGAATTGGAGTGGGGTTTAGGGAGGTTTCGCCGGCAGGGAATCAGGGGCCTTGACGAAGGGGGAACTTCGTCGAGCGGCTGGCTCGGCATCCCCACATTGAATTTTCTTTTGATTTTTCAGTAACTTCTGGTAAAGTCCTGCTTCGTTAAGGACCCAAGAAAAGTCAACTTGCCCTCGTCGGGCTGGAGCAAGTTTTTCTCATCATCCGAAGGAGTCTGACCATGACCCGCCTTCCGAGCGTACTTTTGACTGCATTTTTCTTACTCAGCACGTTTCTTTTGGTCACACGCACCGCCTCGGCACAATCGGTAACCATATCTGTCTCCAGCAAGGCCGCATGGACGGATTCTGGCCTCGTTGTTCAGGCAGGTGACTTGATAACCATCTCCGGGTCGGGCTCGATCCAGTACGATTCGGCGGGCTCAACCGTCGGGCCAGATGGCTTCGACACAACTTCGTCCGCATGTAACTATCTCATAACCGCTTCACCTGTCAGAACGCATTCCCTCGTTGGAAATATTGCTAATGCCTCCAGCCTGGATGGAAAGGGCTTCTTTGTCGGCTCGAATTTCCAAGGGACCGTGCCAATTGCCAACACAACGAGCCCGACTGGAAAGCTGTTTCTCGGCTTTAACGATGGGTTTGTGAGGTGCGACAGGAGCGGCCTGGACTCGGGTGGAGTTGCCGATAACAGCGGATCATTTACGGCGACGATTACTGTCGTCCCGGGTGGTGGGGCAGCCCAGCCCGTACCAGTAATCCTTGTTCACGGGTGGTGTGGTTCCTCAGCGAGCTTTGGTAGTCTTAAGCAACTGCTCATAGAAGACTCACCACGTGCCATAGTTGCCGAGTTTGACTACGCTGGCAATGCGAGCGGCATCCCGCTGTTCGAGCGACAGGACCTCACCCGCCTAGCGGACCGGTTGGCGCAATTCATTCAGGGTCTTACGATCTCGCTTGGAGTCAGCCAAGTTGACGTAGTCGCACACAGTATGGGCGGTCTGCTGGTCAGGGCTTGGATGGCCGGCCTGACAGATCAGCCCTATAGTGGCCAGATTCGGAGACTGGTACTGGCTGGAACTCCACACTTTGGCGTCGAGGATGATTTTGTCAAAGCAGGATTATATCTATTGCGTCAACTGGGCCGAGTTTGTACGGAAGATGATTCGCGTGCTAGAGATTCTCAGGCGGGACAGATGATTTATGGAAGTCAATTCATAAAGACTCTTCACGAACAGTGGACCGCACAGTTGACAATGCAGACAGTCGTTCCCAAAGACATTCTCACAATAGTAGGATGCAGCAGCGCCAATCTTCCGGGTGGTGCATGCGTAGGCGATGCCATCGTGGTCGCTGCCAGTGCCACATTGCCCGTTACCGCTCCCCTGGATTATCGCGTTCGATGGCTCAACCGCACGCACTTTAACTCCTTGGTTAATGTAACTAGTCGAACTCATGAAACGTATATCCTGATCAAGGAATTCTTCGACCATGGCACAGCGACAGCTCCAGTACCTGGCGGTATCGCAGGCAATGGGATATTTGTTGTTCCTCTTGTTAAGGATACGATCACCCAGGAACCATTCATCGAAGTACATGGCGTGAATTTTGATAGGAATGCCATGCTTCCGCCTACGTGCGCAATAGCTGATCGAGCTCCTACAACGCCCAGGTTCTTTCGACCTGGTGGTGCAACCGGTTGGTGGACATTTCTTAACGCCAGTGAGGACTGTTGGCTCGTTCACCTGCGGGGCAAATATAGTTCACCAACATCAACCCTGTTCGTGACCGCCGGTCGTCCATCGGTCGCGGCACCTCTCGTGGTTGGACGCTGATAGGCCCGCCTGAGCGGGGGATCCACATTCGGGACCGAGGTGGGCTAACTAACTCATTGGTCTGTCGTAGTTGGCCCTGACGTTTCACGCCGCAACGGCATCTCTCCTTCCAATCTCGCCCGTATCTTCGGTATATGTCTCGGTAATGAATTACTTGTCAGAGAAACACTGCCGGAATATTCCCCACAAATTAACAAGATTTAAATACCTTTTGACTGGAAGTGAATACGAGCAGAAAATGGCCAAGCGAAGTGTTCAACACAATTATAGGCATGCAGAAGCAAGCCGAGATGGTTTACGTGCACAAGCCTCGCCACGAACTCCCCTAAATTTAGTCAATGGGTGGGAACTGACGTCGAAATGGTACTTCCTCCCTTTGCTATACGGGTTACTTGCTTTACTATGGGCTCTTCTTGCAGAAAGCGCTTACGATAGCCGAAATGGCGAATTGGTATGGAGGTTCCTCCTCATGCCTGCTGGACTGCTTTACTTTATCCCCATCCGTCTAGAGGGTTTCGGTATCTTGGTCGCAGGGTTCACTATTTCGGTCATTTATTTCACACTGGTAGTGTTTTGTGCGGTATTCATACCGCTTTATCGATCGACGTCAGGAAGAATACCCAAAGTGTTGATTTCAATCATGATTCTAGCTTCAATTCTTTCGTTTGCTGGAATGGTCGGACTGCTCTATAGCTCGTATCAGCCATGATCACTGTGTGATGTGACCGGCAATCTGTTCGTCCCGTACGAAGCCTTTTCTAATATCCACCCTCGGAAACGCCACGTGCAGCGGCACGTTCACCCTGCCTTTGAGAGAAAGAATCGCGTGCCCCACGTCGAGCCAGTCAATAAATTCGCTTTCTTCTTTGGTCAGTGACAGGCAATTTGAAACGTCCAGGATGTCCTTGCCGTTGCCGAGGTTGAAGACGATTTTCGTGTAAGTGTTCGCCTTGATGGAATTGCTGAGCTTCGTCGGTTCCTGGTCGATGACGATAACGGATTCGCCAAATTCTCGAATCTGCCTTAGGCTGGTTTCCATGATGGTTTCGCTGCCTTCCACGCTTTCCTTCAGGTACGAGAGGATGTGATGTCCCTCCTCGATAACCAGTGCGTGCTTGAATTCTTCGCGCTTCCCCTCGTTCTTGCGGAATTCGTACAGCCAGAGAATCATCGCCTCTGTCAGGAAAATCTTGTCTGAGTCGGATAGCGCATCCAATTCAAGAATCACAGGAGAATCCAGCAGGGTTTTGTAGTCCCACAGCTCCGCGGAATTGACGACCGGGCCGAGGCCGTGCCGAAAGCAGAGGCTTTCCAGAACCCTAAGCGCAGATGCCTTCCACAGCGACATTCTGCCGTCGGTATGCTTCTTGTAGACGTAATCCCGGACCTTGTAGAACGTCGGCGTCTCTGCACGGCTGCCGTCGAGAAAACCTGATTTCTCGTAAGCCCAGTCGATCGCTTCCCGCAAAAGGTACTCGACTCCCTCGCCGACAAAATAGGCATGCTTGATTACATCGACGAGCTTCATCAGCCATTCCCCTGGCAGGGTTGCCGGCGGGGGAATCAGCGGGTTGAACCGGAACGGAACAACATCTCTGCCGACGGTAAAAACCAGCGTGTCCCTGAGCTCAGGCAACTGGAGCAGGTCGCGGTAATTCCGTTTCCAGTCGAAAACCATGAAAGGCTTGTTCTTTTTCCGCAGCTCCCTCAGAACCTGAAACGCCAAATTTGTCTTTCCCGTGCCTGTCATGCCGGCAATCAAAACATGCTTTATCCACTCGTTTTCCCGCAGTCCGAAGGGGCAGAAGGGCTTGCCGGGCGGGTAGACGACCGTCCCCAAACTGTACTCACCGACGCAGTCAGCAGCCGGCGCCGGATCCAGGAAAATCTTCTCCCGGTAATCTTTCTGGAGTTTTTGAAAAAGAAGAACGTCGAGCAGTTCGTCGGCAGACTGCCTTTCTTCCGCTTCGCCCGAGAGAAAAAGGAGCCAGCCCAGGTCGGCATTCTTGCCGCCGACAGACGCGAGCTTGCGGAGTTTTTCCTCGGTTTCACGGATTGGCATTTCATCGAAAACCGACCATGACAACGCTTTAAGCTTTGTACTGCAAGTCGACTCACACAGGGTATGAGCCCCTCTCTGGATTCCTGGATTTACTCTATACTTGTCTCACCGCCGGCAGAGGCGACGAGGAGTTCCATAGCACCCGGGCCGTCCGCTCCTCTCTGCGGTGCGCCTAAAGTTTATTAAGCAGCGGTTTCATTGACTCTTGTCATATGGCAGCGGTTCCTAAACTCAAAGAAGCCCACCTCGAAGCAATCTGCGACATCATCGCGGAGACTGGAACAGGGCTCACGGGCAGCGAAATCAGCAAGTTGCTGGCGCGTTGTGCCATCGACGATCCCTTACCCAAGTACACGAAGCGCGTCCGGCTGTTCGAGGCTTTGCGAACCAGACAGCAGCGCGATGACTGCGGCAACCACGTTCTCAATTTCATCCAGACAGCAATGGATCCGGCGCGTTTTGTCGGAGCTCCGGGCGCATTCCACGCAATGCGGAGCCAACTCAATCAGGCGCTAGCTTTTGCGGGCTTTCAGCTGAAAGAGGACGGCAAGCTCATGCCTGTATCAGAAGCCCGAACCCTGACTGAGGCTCAGGAGCGGGCAGGGCGGCTCCGAAGGGAACTGCTCGACCGGAAAGTTCACCCTGACGTTCTCAGATTTTGCAGGCCTGAACTTCTTCAGGAAAACTACTTTCACGCGGTCTTCGAAGCCACAAAAAGCGTGGCACAGAAAATCAGGGACAAGACAGGCCTCACCGGCGACGGCGCTGAAATCGTCGACAGGGCTTTTGGGCTGGGCAATCCAATTTTGGCGATAAATACGCTCCAGACTGAAACAGAGCAGTCAGAACAAAAGGGTTTTGCGAACCTGCTGAAGGGCGTCTTCGGCACGTTTCGTAATGTGACAGGTCACGCTCCGAAAATCTCCTGGTCGGTAAGCGAGCAGGACGCGCTCGACATCCTCTCAATCGTCTCGTATTTGCATCGGCGGCTCGACGCCGCTGTGCGGGTGCCTACAACCGCTCGCCCCTGACGGCGGCGCCCACGATTCACGGCTTGCCATTCTTGCGCAGAAGCTGCTTCTGCAGGCCCAGGATGTCCTTGAAGCACCTGATTTCTTCGAGCAGCTTGTGCTGCTTCACCTTGTTGAATTTGTCGAGGAGAGTCTGCGCCTCTGCTTCAAGCCGGCTCAGTTCGGCGTCTTTCATCTGCTCCCTGTGCTGGATGACAAATTCAATCGACGCTTTCAGCTCAATCTCCGTCCTGCAGTACCGGGTCAGAAACTCAACCGCCGCATCCAGCTCGAACGCCTCGTATTTTTTCAAGAACTCGTCGTCATCCACTCCGCTCTCTGTTTCCATGGGCATCACCGACGAGAAAACTGGAGCCCGGGAGTCTTAAGGGTTGTAGTGCTGACCGCCACATGGCTCCGTCAAGTGCTTCCAACTTTAGGCAATCACCGGTAAGATTGACCAAATGTACCGGAGTACTCAGTCGGATAATGAGGACAGAGCCTACTCTGTTTTTGTCACCCATCGCCCGCGCCGAGTCGCCTTCATGGTTGACCCGAGCGCTACCCCAGATTTCGTTTTTGATGAGATTGCCGACTTTAACGTCGATTGTTGGGGCGGCAGACACAATCCCATCATTCCCGTCGTCAACAAGGGCATCCTTCCTTCTTACTGGCGCTTGCTAGAGATTGCGGACGCAGATCTAATCGTTTGCTGTTCTGAAATCGATCAGACGACAATCGAGGAACTGGATCGGCGTCTTGGACCCACCTCGATTGACTGCCGTTGGAAGTTCAGTTCCCGGTCGGAATTCCGTATTTCACTGGATAACCAGGCCTCAAACAAGAACATTCTGTTGAATCTGGGACAGTTTTATCCTTGGTATGCACGCCTGCCAGAGCCTTCTGTTCTGGTGTTCAATGTCGAGAAAACGGATACCAAGACGGTAAGCCCGTTTATACGCAGGAATTTCGGTGTCTCACGTGATGCCTACTTTCTGACCCGAGACCGCGGCGTCCGGGGAACGTTCCCGGATTCCGATTCCGACTCAGTTATCATTGAGTGCGTCGGGCAAACAGCAAACCTCGTTCTGCCTATGGAAATATGCCGATCTGCACCGTTGCGGCATACGGTCGCAGCAGCTTGGCCGCATAAGTTTCTCATTTGCTACGGAGATAGCCCTTGGACCTTCCTTCGCTTTTGGAATGATGCCCATCTGAAGAGCTATCATAGCGGGGCGAGCACTGGGATTGACCAACTGTGGCTGCCTTCCAAGACCTTCAAGGACACGGCCGCATACGAAGCCCTAATCACATTAATCAGGCGGAGAGTCTTCACAAGCGGTCGTCAGCGTGAGATGACACTCGCCTCGGTCGAAGTCGGCACGGCGGAGTTGAGAGACATTGCAGAGCGGATTTGCCGCGACACCAACTCGAATCTGTATCCTGGTGCACCCGAACTCATAGAACAGGATGGCTTTCCGATATGCGAGATCGGAGGCCCACCATTCGGGCTAGATCGCAGACTTCCTCAACACGCGCATGTTCGAGGCACGCCTGTGTTCATTGGCTTTGACCGACCCCGAGAGGTTGATAATGAGGGTAACGACATTTGGATGGCGGATCTCAGGGTCGAAGACCCGTACCAGGACAAATACTACTCCAACGCCAACCTCTGGTGGAGACTTCCTAAGCGTCAAAGTCTGGGAGGCCTGTTTACGCGTGGTGACTCAACAAATCGACATCGACCCTCTCGCGTCGGAGCTGATGGGGAATTGTCAGTCGAAGTGACAGCCAGGGATCAAGCCGTCCGCCTAACTTTACCGTCGCTACCGGCGCTGTTTCATTCGCTTTTGCTCCCAGAGAGTTGGCTCGTAACGAGAATGGATCTCCGGGATGGAATGCGCCGCAGTTATGAAGAGACCCTGACACTTTCTGAAAAGGGAAAATATCTCAACGGCGTTCTCAACCTATTTTCATCGCTGTCAGAAGCAGTATATTTCTTTGAGAATCGGTTCTGGCGGGGGCTGCTGGAACAACTGTGCTGTCCTCGACTCTCGGAACAGGTGCGAAGTAAAGCCTCGAAGGACATTTCGAGAGACGCAGAGACCTTTATCCGGGATTATCATGAGGACAGGACGGCTGCCATTGAATGGTTGACGGAAAAGGTGGTTCAAGCAGGAGATAAAATCCCGCTCGCCAATCAACCAATTCGATTCGTCGAGGTCGAGAAATGGCATATGCGGTTTCTTGAACAATTACCTGCAGAGTGGGCTGCGGCAGCCGCTGCTCATGAGAATATGCAACAACGGATCTCCGACCTTACGCTTAATAGGGTTTTGCTCCAGGGGGCTGAGATTCACTGCAATTATTGCATGTCCACGTTTTGGTATCATGTCGATGAGTTGTCTGCGCTTTTAACATGTACGGGCTGCAGAAGCGAAATTGCACTTCCCGCAGAGACGATCTGGTGCTATCGACCAAACGAGCTTGTTCGAGCGGCAGTCAGGTACCAAGGGGTGGTGCCAGTGATAAGGGTTATCGGCCGGCTCTTTGAGGATGCAAGGGACTGCTTTAAGTTTCTGGCTGGCGCCGTTCTGTTTGACTACAAGCGCGACAAGCGAACAGCTGAGATAGACCTCTGTTGGATGCTGGATGGAGAGTTTGGTCTTGCGGAGGTGAAACAATCGTCGAGACTGTTTGGCCCTGGAGCTTGTGAAAACCTCATACGGGTAGCGCAGACTGCACGACCAGACAGGGTTCTTGTCGCCGCAACCGACGGTGAAGACCAAGATCTAGAGCGGACGCGGGAGAAGTTGGTGAAATCGCTTGCACCGCTCGGAATGAAGGTCGATGTTTGGGGTCCGGGATCGTTTAGCACTCTCTCTCCCCGAGCTATCTAGATGAAGTCGGCCCTCCTGCGGGGAGTATGGCCTGAGCTCACATCGCCGCGTAAACCCCGCGCCCCTCACCCGGGTACGAATCGTAAACGTGCTGGTAGATGAGTTCGCACTTGCCGTTGAAAAGCTCAGGTCCGAATTTCTCTGGCAGGCCTTTGTCGAGCACATCCTGAATCGCGACAAGCACCTGCGCCCGGGATTGTTGGCGTTTCCGCCAATCCAGAATCAGTTTTTCAGATTTCAGCGTGCCCAGCAGGTCCTTTGCCACTTTCTTGAGCTGGCCGCGTTCTTTCTGCGTCAGGTCCATCTCCGGCTTCGTTAGGAGATCGAATATCGCAAGTTCCTCCTCGGTAAGGCTTTCGGAGATGGCTCTTTTTTCCTCGACATTCAGCTCTTTGGCAAACTCCAACAGTTGCTTGAAGAAGATTTCCACGTTAATCGCGCCTGAATTGTATTCGTCGAGCATTTTTTGGAGACGGTCTCTGAAATCCACCCGGGTGCGGTTCATCCTGAGCATTTTCTCCAGCGTTTGCTCCACGAGGGAACGAAGCCGCTCCGTCTCGGTCCGCTTGCGGCTGACAGCGAATCGCTCTTTCAGAGCCTCGAAGTCTATCTGGCTCAAGTCGACGTAACGCTCTTCTTTCTCTTCGCCTGACTGGTGCCCGATGACGTAGGCTTCGGCGGCAACCGAGCGATCCAAAAGCTTTTCAACGTCGTCCATCACGCCTGAAATGTCAGCCTGGGGAGCGAGGGACTTTATCCGCTCTGCTATGACGGCAACAACATTGCGCCGTTCCAGAAACTCGTTTCCTCTCGGATCAGGCAGAATCGCTCGAAAGAGCCTGACGGCGTCTGAGACCATGAAGAGAAACTGGCGCTTTGTCTGGTCGTTGACCATGATTGCTTCGGCAGCGTCCTTGATGAGGCGCACACGCTCGAACTTGACTGCTTCCCTGATTTTGTCGGCGTTGACGCCGTGGTCGGAGCAGAATGCCTCCACCCTCTCGATGGCTGCTCGCAAGAGCTCGACCAGCCTGTCTTTCGAAAGAACCGGGGTTTCCCCTCCCCCAATCGTGCCGCCATGGCCAGAGCCGTAGATGGCAAGTGCTTTCTGCAGGTTGCGGAAGACGCCGACGTAATCGACGATAAGCCCATTCACCTTGTCGCGAAAGACTCGATTAGCTCTCGCAATCGTCTGCATCAAGGTGTGGTTGCGCATCGGTTTGTCGAGGTAAATTGTTGAGCAGCAGGGAACATCAAAGCCGGTCATCCACATGGCGCAGACAAACACGATTCGAAATGGGTCGTCTGCGTTCTTGAATTTTCTATCCAGGTCTTGCTTCACCATGCGCTGGCGGTGAGGAAGGATATCCAGGCCCTTTTTCTTCATCTCCTCAATCTCGTTCTGGGATTGGGAAATCACGACGGCCATGTCAGTTTCAGCCATGTACTTGATCTTTTCTTCCAGCTCTTCGCGTTGCGGGCCTTCAGAGGTTGTTACCAGCTGCTTTCGAAGATTCGCGAGATGCTGCTGCCAGTGCTTTCTGACTTTGTCGTACATACGGACAGCGGTTGCCTTGTCGACTGAGACAACCATTGCCTTGTCCCGGTATCCTCGCCCCATGAAATGCGCCACGATGTCCTCGGCGATTGTCTCCAGCCGGTCATCCCTGGTGATGAGGTGGTATTGACGGGAAAATTCACGCTCCAGCTTCTTCTCCTGCTCTTCGTCGAGCTCAGCGTTTTCAAGCAGAGCTTCCATTTCCCCATTGAAGTCCTTATTGGTGAGCTGGAGCTCTGGAATGCGGTTTTCGTAGTAAAGCGGCACCGTCGAGCGGTCATCCAGTGATTGCTTGAAGTCATAAATGCTGACATAGTCGCCAAAGACGTCGCGCGTCTTTTCCTCCCCGACAATCAAAGGTGTGCCAGTGAAAGCCAGGAATGCTGCCTTAGGAAGGGCATCACGCATGTTCTTCGCTAGAATGTCGTACTGTGTGCGATGTGCCTCGTCAGTCATGATAATGACATCAGACCTGGCCGAAATGACTGGATGCCGCTGGCCACGCTCGGTGCGGAATTTATGGATGATTGTGAAGACATGCCTGTGGTCCTCGGAAAGCAGCTGCCTGAGGTGGGCGCTGCTTGTGGCATGCACATCAGGCTCGATGACCAGTGAGGCGTTGGCGAACTTTTCGTAGATTTGGGTATCTAAATCGTCGCGGTCAGTCACAATTACAAACGTCCATCTGCCGGGAATCTTTCTCAGCACTTTCTGTGAAAAAAACATCATCGCATAGGTTTTGCCGCTGCCCTGAGTGTGCCAAAACACGCCAAGCTTGCCTTGGTTCTGTTTAATTTGTGCCAGAGCCCGAATGCTGTTGTTGACGCCGAGAAACTGATGGTACTTGGCAAGAATCTTTACGAGCGGGCCAAATTCAGTCGTGAAAAGGATGAAGTTTTCGAGAATGTCGATGAAACGAGTTTTCTCGCACGTGCCCCGGATTGCGGTTTCCAGCGAAACGATGCCTGGCTCTTCCTCGCTGCTTATCTTCTTCCATTCGCTGAAATGCTCCCACGGCGCCGTCATTGTGCCCACTTTGCTCTCGCTGCCGTTGGATAGGATGATGAAGGCGTTGTACCAAAAAAGCTGGGGAATCGTTGACTTGTAGTCGCAGAGGTTCTTGTCGAAGGCATTCTTGAGATTCTTGTGAACGGCCTTTAATTCCACGAAGATGAGGGGCAATCCATTGACAAAGCCCAGCAAGTCCACTCGGCGCTTGTAAATCTCGCCTGCAATCCAGAATTGCGACGCCAGAAAGAAGTCGTTGTTCCCGGCATTGTCCCAATCAATGACCCTGACCGTCTCGGTTTCCTGAGCGCCGTTCTCGTCGGTAATGGTCACATGGACGCCGTCTTTTAGGAGCCGGTACACCTCACGATTGGCAACAACAGGGTTCAAAGCGCTGCGGTCCTGCGTGAGCTGCTCAACAGCCAGGTCAATTGTGCCACTGGGCAAATCAGGATTCAGCTTCTGAAGAGAGGATCTCAGTTTCGGAACCAGCACAACTTCTTGCGTCGTCGTGCGTCCGAGCGTTGCGCTGTCGCCGCCACATTTCTCGTAAAAGCAGTTCGCCGCCTTCCAGTCCAATTCCTCAAACAGCGCGATTGCCGGCCGCTCGATGAGGGCGTCTTCGGAGTACCCGCCAGGCATCATGCCATCGTCGCCTCTGTCTTGATGTCCATCTCGGACACATCAATCTCACCTGAAATCAATCTTGGAAGAAGCAGATCGCGGGTTTGGCGGAGAGCAAACGTTTTCTTCGCAAGAACATCAATAAACTCGAACAATGGTCTTACTGTTTCACCAAACGACTGCGACATCTTCGACGGTGCCGTCACGATTGTCTTCGCTGTGAGCTCGGTCCAATGTCGCTTGTACTCTTGGGTCGTCACGAGATCCCGTACGAGGAAAAATAAGTAGTAAATGGAAAAGCCCTCCTGTCCGATGAAGGGCACCACGTTCGGGCCGATAGAAAAGGGCTCGACCATCAGCCTCATTTTGCAGGTGTGGTCACCAAAGGCAATTACGGGATTTTCAGGCGAGGCCAGATGATCGGCGTTGTTATCGTGAAATCCCAAAAGCTCATCTCGCGATTGGTCAATCACTGGCACCGAGCCGACTGCATTAACTTCAGATTCAATATAGACGGTCCCGGCCTTCAGCCGCTTTAGAACTCCCCTGACTGTCTTAACCTCCCACCCCTTCGGAATCAGCCCCAGCTCCGAGTCGACCATCTTCACGTTCTCGTGTCCGGGGAAACGAAAGTCGACGAACCACTCTCGGTAAATCCTCTGCGCCATCTCGTCAAGAATCTGGATTCGGCGGATGTTGTTCTCGATGAGCTCGTCGTAGGCGGAAAGGATGGCGGCGATCCGCCGCTGTATCGGGAGCAGGGGAATTTCAATTGGCTCACGCTCTGAGAATGTCGTCCACTGGAAACGAGCCACGCCGGTATGCTGCGTGTGATACGCGTGCATCAAACCAGAGGCATAGAGTTGCTGGAGATACCAGAACATGAATTCCGGGTCGCAAAGCTTGGTGTTGAAACGGATGAAGCGACTGAAACTTGCGCACGTGAACGGAAGCTCGGACCGTGAGAATAACTGTGGGCGAAGCAAAACCGTTCGACCAGTGATTTGATCCTTCGTTCCGCCAGCCGCTTCGATTATCAGATCCCACGGCTGAAGCGTTTTTCTCTCGGCAATTCGCTTGGGAATATGACGCCGTGGAGTTGAAGCAGCGTTGCCGAACCGCACGTTCTCGAAGTCCGTTCCCCGGATTGCGAGCATTTCAACAGAGTCCTTGAACGGCTCGCCCTTTCCCCACTCTCCATCTTTTGAGATGGTGATAAGGTCTTTGAGAACGCACTCCATCGTCACGCCTCCAGAATCTTCGCGACGTTGCGCGCAATCGTCTCTTGGAGGCTAAGCGCCTCAGCGTTCAAGAGTTCCAATTCCTCGCTGAGCTCTTCAAGCCTTTCGCTGAAGTCAAAGTCATCGGCGGCACGCTCGGTTACGCCGACGTACCTTCCAGGATTCAGGCTCCAGCCTTGTCCTTCAATCTCTTTTATAGAAGCGACCTTGCAAAGCCCAAGAACGTCACGATATTTGCCTTTGGGAAAATGCTCCTCAACTAGCGCCTTGCCCCCTTTGAAAGTTTCGATTGATTCGTCACGGTAAAGCCGAACGATATTTGCAATAAACTCAATTTGCGCCGGAGTGAACTCCCGGTGAGCCCGATCAACTTGCGTGAAAATATGGCGGGCGTCGATAAACAGGACTTTGTTCTTCCGCTCCGTCTTTCTTTTCCCCTTGTCGAGGAACCAGAGCGTGCACGGAAGCGTAACGGTGTAAAAGAAATTTGCCCCGACGGCGATCATTACGTCGACGCCTTGCTCTTCGATCAATTTCCTCCGAATCTCCAACTCTGAGCTGCGAGCGTCGCTTGCAGAATTGGCCATGACGAATCCGGCGCGCCCTTTGTCGTTCAGCGACGACCAAAAGATTTCGATCCACAGATAATTTGCTTTATCGACACGGGGGAGGCCGAGGCCGAAGCGTTTATCGTCCTTGAGCTTTTCCTTGTCGACGCCATCCACGTTAAACGGAGGATTCGCCATGACGAAATCGAACTTGCCGAGGCTGCGGTGCTCGTCTTCATAATAGGAATTGCCCTGCTTGATGTCGCCTTCCAGGCCGTGAACGGCCAGGTTCATTCGGCACAGCCTCACGGTCTCTGCGACTTTTTCCTCGCCGTAAATCGAGATCTCGTCTGGTGTTTTCTGATGGCTCTTTACGAAGTCCGCGCTTTGGACGAACATGCCGCCCGAACCACAAGCAGGGTCGAAAATCTTTCCATGAAAGGGCTCGATGACCTCGACAATCAGCCGAACCAGAGACCTGGGCGTGAAGAATTCGCCGCCTCTTTGTCCTTCAGCCATTGCGAACTTGCCGAGGAAATATTCATAGGTCTTTCCGAAAACATCACCCTCGAAATCCATCTCAATCTTGGAAAATGTTCTCAAAAGGGCAACCAGCGTGTCGTTCTCCAGCCGGTTGTAATCCTTTGGCAGGACCCCTCGCAGCTGCTCGTTATCCTCCTCTACAGATTTCATCGCCTCGTTAATGTCCTTGCCGATGTTGGCGCCCTCGGGTAAATCGAGCAGGCGTGAGTAGCGGGCTTTTGCCGAAATGTAGAGGACACCCCGGGCGTGAAAATCAGTTTTCGAAATGGCTTTTCGACGAGAGCCGGCACCGCCCTTTTCAAATTCCTTGTTCAGAACCGTGAACTTGTGGTCGGCGTATCGCAGGAAAATGAGACCGAGAACCGGAACCGCATATTCTGACGACTTCAGACGAGAATTAGCCCGGAGCTGGTCTGCGGACTCCCACAGGCGCTTCTCGATTTCGGAATTGTTGCTGACTGCCATTTTGGAAGACCTCCGACTCTTTGTAAATCACGACGATAAATAATGCGTTGTCAATCAATTAGAAGGAGATGATTAATAAAGGTTTTCATCGTTGTGCCTCGGCGCCCAGGCGGGATGGATTCCAGATTTGCTCCGCAAGTTGTCGGTACAATTCGTGCCTGGCGTCAAGATCAGTCTTCAAGAAATCCTTGTGGGGCTGAAAGGGCAATCCCGATGCCTTAGCGTACTTTGCAAAGCCCGGATTGTGCTTGTAGCAGTTTGGGTGAAGAGATTTAGCGAGAATGTTCTGTCCGAAGTAGTGCTCCAGTTTCTTCTCGTACGTGAGGTCGCCAAAGCTCGCGTTGAACGTTTTTGGCAGGAGCAGCAGGCCACCGAACCGGTTACGGTACTCGGCAAAGTCGGCAGGATGGTCGAATTCTGCCCTGTGTCGCGAGAACTTGTCCGCCCAGATATGCTCGACCTCGTATCCGTGTTTACCCTTGCCCGCAATGTAATCCATGAAATGGCTGTCTAGCCCACTCTCCCGCTCAACGTGATCAACCATGCGGGCGAGCAGTTGCTGGATCGTGTGCCGATTTTGTTGGTGAAGCGCGAACCGATCGTTCGATGCGAAAGTCTCGCCGTCACTTTCGAGTCGGTCCTTGAGGATCGTCACAAGTTCCCGCGGTGATTTGCCCCTGATGTCACGCATGACTAAGAACATGGAGTACTGAACAGTCGAGTATGCGATGCTGCGGAAATTCCAGAGGCGGCGTGCCAGAAGAATATCGACGAAAGCCGCAACGATTCGGAGCTTCTTGTTGATCAGCTCATCGGAATCATCCGGCTTCAGCGGCGAGAGAAGGAGCGGGTACTGGAGCGTGAAATCGTGCCGTGCGTTATAGAAGATTGTTTCGAGTCCGGTTGTAAGCTGTTGAGACGCCTGGCGTAGGCGAAGATATTGTGTCGCGTAAAACGCAAAATCGCGGGCGATGAACGTGACGAATTCTGCGCTCTTTTTGAGCCCAAGGTCCTTTTGATGTTCCCTAACCCATCGATGGAATTCTGTACCGAGACGGTCGAAGTCTCCTGGAAGTGCGCCTTTCTTTCGTTCACGAATCGTCTGGGCGTACTGCGAACGAAGCCACGTCTTGACGGCGTCAGCATCTTCATCTTTGCCCAAATCGATCAGCGTACCGACCCGCTCCTTCCAGACGGCGTTGGCATCCAACCGCTTTTGCTCGTCGGTGATGTTCGCCAGAAGGAAGCCCTTGAGCATGTCAGTAGGACTCAAAGACAAGCCGCGGTCGTTCATAGTCTCGAAAATCGTGTAGGCGTCCTCGTCGGTGTATGCGGTAATCTCGACGAGATGAACATTTTCAATGAGCCAGTCCAGGAAGTACGGGAGAGCTTCACCGACGAGATCGTCGGGGAAATACTGCTGGATGTCATGGTAGCGTGCCAGGATATTGCGGACGGATTCCGGCTGGTCCGTGTCGTCAAACGGGTGCCCGGCAAAGAGCGCCTCCATACAAGGGCGCCGTTCCTCCACGTCGAGGTTGAAGGATTTCTTTGCAAATTTCTCTGAAAAGATGAGTTCGTCGATTGGAACCTTGTCAGTGCGGGTTTTCTGAAGATTGTGCAGATGAATCAGCATCAGCGTCAGAGTCGTGAGCCGTTGCTGCCCGTCGATAATGAAGCTGTGCCCGTTCTTGTGGCTGATAATGATCGAGCCCAAAAAGTAATGACCGTAATCAGCAACTTCTGACCGCTCGTGACTCGGCCGAAAATCCTGGAGGAATTTACTGGCCAGGTCGTCTATCAGCTCGGTAACTTGTTTGGTTTGCCATTTGAATTCTCGCTGGTAGTAGTCGATAGCGTACTTTGCGCCCGCCAACAATTTGCGGACTGTTTTCGCTTCCCCGTCGATTTTCTTCATCACTCCACCTCAGAAAGCAGGCAGTGTTCCACTTCATTGACGTCGGGCATTAGCTCCGGAATTGACATCGTTTCCATCCACGGCAGCGACTCTCTTGAGATTAATAAATCTTTCTTGTTCTTATGTTTACAGGCGATTTCCAAAAAGTAAACCTCGCTGCGCCAAGTATACTCCAACTGCTCGGACATGCTCCAGCCAACGCAGATGCGCTCCACGACGGCGGAAAGAATTAAATAGAACGATTCCGACCCAGGCACTTCGGGCGTTAAAATGGCTTCTACCAGTGGCGCCGTCCCGCCAAAGACAAAATGGTTAACAAACACACGCTTTCACCGGCTCAGTGGACAAGGTTTTGGAACCGCCTCGAAGTTTACGTGCGAAAGCGAGGCCGCATTCTGAAGCACTACAATCCGAAGAAGGAGTATCCGGCGCTCAAACAAGTCGGAGTTGGTGTCGAGGAAATCGACCGTGTACGCAAAGCATTCGCGACTTACCATGACGAGCTTCTTTTCCGAAAGTTTTCCCTCTTCTTCCGCAGAGACCCGCCAACTATTCAGCGCTGGACCGGGGCCGCAGACCCGTCAGCCGCTTTCATCAGACTTTTTCATATTTTTCAGCGCAATGAACTCCGCAGGCTCGAAAAGCGGTTTCAGGAGCTTTTTCTCCTCCACAAGCTCAATGAAAAAGGAGAGGGGCGAAAGTATGAGGCAGCTCACGGCCGCAGCGGTTCGGTTTTAAAGTTCGATCCTGTAAGATTTTCGCGACTTCTGAATAGGCGCGATGAACGGGCCAGCTTCACGGTTCTGCCCAGGATCCAGTTCGGCGAATGGACCATCCTGCCGCTCTTGAAGAAGGGTTCAGGCAGTCCCGTTTACAAATTCATCAAACTTGACAAGAAGGACCGTAAGCTCCTGGTTCGAATTTCAGCAGACTCTCCCAAGGAAATCGAACTGATCCGATCCGTGTTGAACAACGCCTTCAGGATCTACCTCGACACGCCCCAGGTGCATGCCACCTTCGACAGGCTGGCTCAATTTCTCAAAACCGGGGATGCAAGCCATTTCCTACTGACGGGCGGAACATACTTTCACGACGAGTATAGGATTTCGGTACTGCCGAAATATGGCAGGCCGCAGAACATCGCGAGCTGCAGCTCTTACAGCGGCCGGCTTGCGAACGTCTCAAAACCTGAAGCCGTTTTCACCCAGATGAGGCTCCTTCACAAGGAAATCCGCGCACGCAGTCAAGTATTCATCGATTTTCGGACTCCGCAGAGCAGCAGCATCATCGGAGCCGTTCTTCTCAATCTGAACGATCGCCGCCTCAATTCTGAGGAGCGGGAACGCATCGCTCGGGATTTCCGAAGCGATTTTGAATTGCCGTTAAACGAGTTTATCGAGTACGAGGACGTGCCCGAGGAAGACGTCTACAAGAAGCTGCTACAGAACATTCCCAAGCAACCAACTGAATTCGAGCTGCGGTCAGAGCGCTCCCTGCGAATTTACCGAGAATTGGTCAGCGCCGGGCTGCTCCCGTGGAAGGTCCAAACCAACCAGGCGAGATTTTGTACAAAGCAGGATTGCCGGGCCGCCTACCAGACCAAATACAACCAGAAGACCTGCCCTGTTTGCGGAGAGAACATGCTCGCGGGCAGAGCCACGGTCGTTGAGGACATTGACGAGAAGAGAGTTGCTGACTTCGCGGCCACAATCTGCCAGCAACTCGGTTTTCAGACGACACAATTCAAGCGGCGCCTGCTGACTCGGGACATTTTGGTTGTGGAAATCAGGAATGGAGACGACTTCATTGAGCTTGTACCCATCAGCAAAGCGTTAACGGATAATCAGACCGAGATTCTTCGCCTTCGGTACCCCAGCCTGGTACTGTTGACGTCGAGAGACGACGCTGCGGAGCTCAGGCAAAAGCATTTCGAGACCAGGGAGCTCTCCAATTTTGCGTACTCAGTCCGCAAACCCGGCGCTCAGGCGTACGTCAAGCGGTTGCTCGCTGACTCCAGAGGCGAAAGGCCCACCCACTTGACGAATCATGCAAGTGGCTGCCGTTTGCGGTTCGTAGATGACTCCGTGTACCTCGAAAAGAACAAGGCTTCCAAAAACTTTGGCGCAGAGTTGTTTGAGGCCGACTGCTCCGTTTTGCTCAGTTGCATTTTTGGCAATTCCATCTGGCTCGGCGCCCGAAAGAGGGGAAAGGCGCTGCCTGACGGAGTGACCGCTTTTCCAGTCACGGGAACAAGAAACGGATGTTTCGTGTGGGATGCAAAATTCAGTAGTACCGACAGGGTTGTCCTCGGGAGCCACGACAAGAATAGAAAATATATCAGCGAAGCGAGAGCCAATGAAACCGTCGCAGCAAATGGCGGCGTCAAAGGATTCCTCTTCGTCGGCAACAAGCCGGCACCAAAAACATTTACGGGGCTGTCGCGACAGCTTGTTGGAAACAAAAGAATTAAACTATCCTATTGGGAAATGAAGCACTTGCGGACGCTGTTTGACCACTTCAGGGCGCACCAGACCGTCATCAACAGCAACAATGACGTCCGGGACGTGTTTGTTGATGCCGTCAAAGAGCTGCTTTTCAAGACGGCCGGCCGCAAGAGGGCATTCGCGATGACCGACGAGTTTCTCGACGGAGTCATGACGAGGAGCGCTGACGAGTATCAGAGGTTGGCCGGAGCGCGACAACTGCACGCTTGAAAATGGGGTTCATTTGGCCGAGAAAGACAAGCCACAAATTCAGCAGGCGAGAATTCGCCTGGTACTGAAAGACTTGTACCCAGATTACACTATCGAGTTCAAAAATGAATTGAGCAATTTCATCACCTTCAGAATTGATGATCCAAACGGTTACCGGCTTGGCACCTCTGGAGAGTACCACTCAAGGGTTATCGCCGATTGGTCCGACGAAAAGCTGAACAACGTTATAGAGCAGGTAGTTCTGCAAGAACAACAAAAGGCATAAACACGCAGACTGTCAATATGTGGTATACTCTACACGCTGACCTACAAGATATGGCACCTACCTTAGTCGGCGGAAGGAAGATTTAAGCAATGGCAAAGAAACCGGTTCACATAGTTCCACGAGATAACGGCTGGGCAGTTCGGCGGGAGGGCGCTCAGCGTGATTCTTCACATCACGATACCAAGGCTGATGCCGATAAGGTTGGCCGGCGGACCGCTCAGAGAGACCACACCGAGTTGGTCACCCACGGCAAAGACGGGAAGATCCAGGATAAAGACAGCTTTGGGAACGATCCGTTTCCGCCACGGGACACCAAGCATTGACATCAACGCGATGGAGACGTCCGAGAAAGCTGCAACATCTGACTGGTTTGACCTCGGGGCAAAAGCCCTCCGCCAAACTGTAAAAGATCTGCCAGAACTGTACGCGTGCCCGCTGTGTCTTCATGGATTCGAACGTGAACAGATCGGCTATTTGACCAGGGAGCATGTTCCCCCAGCCTGCTTTGGGGGAGAAAAACTGATCCTGACCTGCGGGGAGTGCAACACGAGGGCCCGACATTCAATCGATGCTGAACTCGGCAAATTCATCCATCTCAGGAAGTTTGTTCGCCGAGAAATGGATGAGATGAGGCAGTACAAGGTGACGATGAACGGGACAACCGCGAATGTCCTCGTGCGGTTTGGCTCAGACAAATGTGAAGTCGTCGATTTCTCAAACAGAAACAGCCCAGTCGTGAGCGCCGACCTCAGAAACCACCTCGACATTGCCTCGGCCACGGCCAGCCTGGACTGGGGTTTTAAAATGAGCCCAGTGCAGGATAGATATCGAATCGGTTGGCCTGAAGTCAGCCTGCTGCGCGCCGTGTATTTGGCTGCGTTTGCAAAGTTTGGTTACGCCTACATTATGCGACCGGCTCTTGACACGGTTCGGAAGCAGATCCGACAGCCCGAAAAGAGGCTCATCAAGTATTTCCTGACGCCAGTCGTGGACGCACCCGACGAGACACGAGTCATCGCTTACGTGCAAAAGCCCGAATGGATGCGCTGCCTCATGGCTCAGATCGGCCAATTTCGCATTTTCCTGCCGTTTTTTGACGAGGAAGCTTCCCTTTACAAGCGCCTGAGCGAGGCACACAATAACCGCGAGAAAACCAAAGTCAGCGCAACCCTGTTGCCGTGGCCTCGCACTCCCGAGTTTCTTCTCGACTTCCACAAGGCTGCTGTTGTGCGGCGGCTCCGGCCCAGCGACTCTTAAGAAATATTACGACTTGGGCGAATTGAACAACGTCCGTCGCTTTCGGCATCACTAACGAGAGATCTGTTAGCGGGTTGTTTTGAACATTTCTGCTCGGTGGACAGCACCCCGAAATTCCGAAATTCAGCCCTGTCTGGTCTCTTTGGCACCGCAGCGACGAGTGTTGCGAATGAGAAGTCGCCCGGGCGATTTGGCTTCTGCGTCCACACTGGGAATCGCCTTGCCACCCGTCAAAAGATCCGCTATCGTATTGGGCATCAATGGCGCATAAGTTAATGTAAAATAAGCAAAATAAGCAGATAAGTCGCATACTCCGATTGAGCAGCAGAAACTTTAAATAGTTGTTCTTCAATCAGAGCGCAGAGGATGACAACAGTCGACGCGGAGGTAGTGAGTGGGCTTGAGCGGGAAATCGAGGTCGAGACTCTGAGCATGCCATCTACGCACCCTCCGAGATCCTACGCGGCTCACAAGACCGGTAGTGGAGTGACGTACTGCGGCTCTGCCGAGAGAGTACTAACGTCGTCAATCGGCAGAAAGCTTAAAGGTAAGGTACAGCTCATTTTTACGTCTCCGCCGTTCCCGCTGAATCGAAAAAAGAAGTACGGCAACCTGCAGGGGGAAGCCTACGTGAAATGGTTGTCCGCTTTTGCTCCACTTTTCAGGGATCTCCTGAAAGAGGATGGATCCATAGTAATGGAGCTTGGAAATGCATGGCAACCTGGCGAACCGGTAATGTCTACACTCGCGCTCAAAGCGTTGCTTGCATTCCTTGAAGAGGGGAAATTTCATCTCTGCCAACAATTCGTCTGTTACAATCCTGCTCGTCTCCCAAGCCCGGCTCAATGGGTAAATGTCGAGCGGATTCGCGTCAAGGATGCTTACACGCACGTATGGTGGATGGCACCTTCGGAGCGCCCCCAGGCTGACAACAGGCGTGTTCTGAAAGAGTACAGCCCTGCGATGCTGAAACTTTTATCTTCCAAAAAATACAACTCAGGAAGGCGGCCTTCGGAACACAAGATTGGTTCAAAATCATTTTTTCAGAACAACAACGGCGCGATTCCGTCCAACGTCCTCACGTTTGCAAACACGAACAGCAATGACCAGTACTCAAATTACTGTCGCCGAAACAATCTCAGACTTCACCCAGCGAGGATGGCAATCGGCTTGCCTGAGTTTTTCATAAGATTCCTGACCACGCCAAAGAACCTCGTCGTGGACCCATTTGCCGGGAGCAACACTACAGGGGCAGCTGCGGAAAGGCTAAAGCGCCGCTGGATCGCCATAGAGCCCAACAACGAGTACATTGCCGGCTCTGTGGGACGTTTTCCGGGACAGGAAGTGTATTCCAATGACACCTGAAGAACTCTTCGCCCAGCTTGAAGCAGCAACCCAAGTGTCCGAAGTCGAGGCAGCACTCGACACTTTCCTTGGAGTCCACGCAGACAATGTTCGCTGGGTTCCTGTTGGCCGAGAAAATAATCGCGGAACCATTGAAGCTTCAGCTGACCCCGGGCGGTCCCTTGTAGAGCGGCTCACCAATGGCATTGATGCCGTCCTAGAGGATGAACACAAGCTCCACAGTGGCCGACCACTTTGCCGCAGTCCAAAGGAAGCAGCAACCACATGGCTGAATGTCCCAACAGGTGGTCTTAGCGAAATGTCTCCAACGCAGCGGCGTGCGCTTGCCCAGCGCGTCACAATCAAGTTACTGCCGGGGGATGGCCGAGCTGGCCGCTGCCTTGAAGTCCGCGATTTCGGTATCGGAATCAAACCAGCAGATATGTCATCCACGATTCTCAGCCTTAATGAGGGCAATAAGCTGCAAAAGCACTATCTGGCAGGAACTTATGGGCAGGGTGGCTCAAGTACGTTCGCGGTCAGTAAATATACCCTTGTCGCCACAAGGCACGGAGACCATCCCAGCGTTGGATTTACGCTCGTCAAATTCCTTGATCTTCCAGCCGAAGAGTACAAGACAGGCCACTACGTTTATCTCACCTTTCGAGGCGGGCCTCTTGAGGTCGACCGATCTACGGATGAGTTCCCCGTCGGGACTTCGGTGAAGCACTTTGGCTACGATCTAAGCTCGTATCCGTCCCCACTGGGACCCAACAGCGTCTACGGCTTGCTCAACCAGGTTCTTTTTGATCCTGTGATGCCCGTGTGGCTCGATAATCCGGTCAATACCCAGCGTCGCGTCATCAAAGGCTCGCGCAATGCGTTGAACGGCGCCACCGACGAAGGCGACGATAGGCGAGGACCTAATCTCTCCCATTCCATGAGGCTGTTCTATGTTTCTCTTGGGGAATTCGGCCGAATCGGAATTGAGTATTGGGTCCTGGAGCAACCGAGTCAGGAAAATAAGAAACCTGTTGCGGCGTTTGTCAATCCCAACAAGACAACGATTTTCACTCTGAATGGTCAAAATCACGCGGAACTGTCACACACCCTGGTGAAGAAAGATGCGGAGTTGCCGTTCCTGACTCAACGCCTCATCTGTCATGTCGATTGTAACTCACTGACGCCCACAGCTAAGAGGGCGCTGTTCGTTTCCAATCGTGAAGATGCACGCCGCGGCGTGGTATATGACCTCATCGAGGAGGAACTGATTCGTGTTCTGAAGTCGGATGATGATCTGGCTCGACTAAACAATGAGGCTCGTGAGCAGAGCATGCGCTCCAGGGACGAGTCTGCTGTACAGCAGATGCGCACAGAAGTGGCACGACTCCTGCGGCTTCAGGGGCTCAATATCAGCGAAGGGATGGGTTCAGAAGTCGCTCCGCAAGGTCGGGAACCGCATACTCCTACGCATCCTCCACGACCACGTCCAACACCAAGACCTATCGACCTGCACGAGCCCCCGACGTACATCCGCCTGGTCTGGAACGAGGACGAGCCTATTACCTTTTATCCAGAGCAAAGACGATATCTCCGAGTCGAAACCGACGCCCACAGCCGTTATCACAATCCTGACGATCCAGCCAGATCCGCAATTAACCTCATTGTTACCGGAAATGGCGTGGCAACTCGGGGTTCAACCCCCTTACAAGGCGGGCGACTGAGGGTAATTTTTGATGCCCTTCAAAATGCCAGCCCCGGCGCCACGGGCATGATTCGAGTTGAACTGACGCGTCAAGGCCTTCCGGCTTTGTCCGACGAAAGACCGTTTGACATCCGTGAGCGGCCGCCTGCGCGTCCCGAGGCGAGGCGAATCTCACTGCCACCATTTGAAGTGAGGTCGGTTACCGGCCCCGAGGATGTCCTATGGAATACACTTGGCTGGCCGGAGGATACGAACACAGTTGCATCGTCGGCAGTAATGGAGCAGGGCCTGCTAGTCATCTATTTCTCAATGGTCTTTCCAAAATACGCGGCTCAAAGGGCCAATTTTGAGACACGCGATCCAGCACTTGCGGCCTCATTTGCTGAGCGATACAAGATCTGGCTTGCTGTTCATTCCCTCTTGCTTTACAGAGACCAGCAGGTTTCAGAACAAACCGAGCAGAGACAGCGCGAGGAAGATCCTGAATTTGAAGAGGCAATTGAGCGTCAGGAAAGATGTCGGATTGCAACGCTCTCAGCGATGTTCGCCGCCAGGGAGGTTCAGGCACAGTCCACGATGCTCGAATCGGATTAATAACGTTCGGCTTTTTCAGAAGAGAATTCTTTCGAAGATCTTCCCGATGCGTGGTTATGTGTTTTGGAGCCGGGAGAATTTTTCCTTCACTGCCCGGAGGGTGAACGGCATAATCCTCTTATGACTCAACGGGACAAGCGAATTTCTGATCAACTGGTCAGACTCGTCCAGATTGTCTTCGCATTCGTGCTCGCTCATCTTCTGGGAAAAAGGGCACGTACAGATGCCTCAATCTGCGCAGCAGTAGGTCGCGCTCCTGGCAAATCGGCAAAGACGTCGCAAAACGGTCGGTCAGCAGGAGTTCTCAGCGGGACTGTCGTGATTCCTGAAAGCAACCACTCGACAAGACTCAACGCCCACATGGGATAAAAATTTTATCATGGTTCAACATGCTTGCATCCAATTCGCAGACGGTGAAATCATAGTCGGGTTATCGAATTTTCACAGAGGCACAGAGGGCAGGGCAGTTCTATACGCCTCCCCTTTTCCTCCCATTTCCGTTGTCAAAGCTTGGTAAATCTTGGTAAGATGCCGATCTGCCAAAACCGGACTAAAAGCCGTTTTTGTTAAGACTTACGAACAATTGGTAACCATTGCGCTTGGGTCTTCAAAACCGTTGGGTGGGCGCGAGAGCGTCCCATCGGTGGGTTCGATTCCCATGCGCCTCCGCCAATTTAAATGTGAAGAAAGCCGAAGAATGCAATTTTGTATTCCAAAAGAGCTTGAAATAGGCTTGCGATCTGCATTTAAATACGAGTATCCGTTCTGGCCGCTGCAAGATTTTTCAGGGCAATGTGGGTGGCAAAACGAGAATTTCGTCCTCGTTTTGTTGACGGCGCAGACGTCCAAGAATGTCGAATGACGAACTTCGAATGTCGCATTTTCCCCGAGGCGTTACGAATTCTCACAGAACGTAGGCTGCGAGCGACATTCGGCAGTCGACATTGGGGAGATTTCAAGGGTGCAAGCCCGCGGCTAGCGAGTTGCCAGTCTGAAAACTTGCTCCCTTTTCGGACTGACTGCTGCAAAGCCCATTCCTGATCAGCCGGAACCATAGGCGAGGGTTTCGCTTCATGCGGAACGAACAACTGATTCGCCAGTGGAAAATCCTGACGCATTTGAGCGCCTGCTCGGCGGCCGGCTACCGGCAGTTGATCGAAGCGCTGCACCCGGAGGATGCGGTCTCTCTGCGCACCCTTCAGCGGGACTTGCAGGCGCTGGAAATGGCCGGGTTTGCCTTAGAAACAGAAAGGCATGGCAAGGAGGTCTTTTGGTCGCTGCGGCTCAAACACGGGCTTCCTTTTCCAATTGAAATCCCGGAACTCATCGCCTGCTACGCAGCCACCCTTGCGGCTCGCGTCCAAGATCTACCGGAGAGCAAGCACCTTGAGGCGCTCTGTCAGAAAATCATTGCTCCGTTGCCCTCAAAGACACGCGCGTTTCTTGAGGCGGCCAAACAGGCTTTGCTTGTCTTAGGTCCCGCCGGCTCGCCCGCTGGCGCGGCCAAGGGCAGGATAAATCAGTTCACCCGGTGGGCCGTCGAATCCAAAACGGTAGAAATACTGTACGATTCTCTCCACAGTGGACGGCGCCGGTGGCGGCGCGTGGATCCCTACGCGATCATCACAACTCCGTCGGGCAGTTATCTCTGGGGATATTGCCAGAGCAGTCGCCAGTTCCGCGTCTTCCACCTGGCGCGGATGCGCGAGAGTCGCCCCACGGGGGAGGTCTTCAGGAAGCTCGACGTATCCGCACCGGTGGCGTTTCAAGGGAGCTTTGAGATCTGGCAAGGAAAGCCCGAGCCTGTCTGTATCCGCTTTACCGGCCGCGCCGCCCTACTGGCGGCCGAGAAGCAATGGCATCCGTCGCAGACGATCACAAAAACACGGGACTGCCTTGACCTGCGCTTGACGGTTCATCCGGGAAAAGATTTGGAGCGCTGGATTTTGGGCTTCGGCGCGGAGGCCGAAGTGATCACGCCGGGATCCCTGCGAGAGCGAATCGCAGCCGAACTGCAGCGGGCAGCGCAGAGCTATCCTGCGCCAGTTGTGCAAAAGAAGCCGGTCAAGGCGGTCCGCTTGCGGGCGGCTGGACGCGCTCGGGCGGCAAGATAAAAAAATTTTTGGCTCGCGCGACCTGACCTGTCGTGATTGCCCCGTATAAGGGTTGAGGGCAAATAGCAAGAGTACGGCATGGAGTCGAGGGAGCGGAGCTGTGGGCGTTGGAAGATCGGCGCGGATGCGCCTGGATAGGATTTTCAAGACGAGATGTGCGGGACGAAATAGAATGGTAACGAAACCATGGAAAGCACTGATAACCGGCGCTACTGAGACGCGACAGCAGGGTCTCGCTCCGATGAAGCACACGCTCGAAGTTCTGAACGAATTGGAAAGGGCCGGCATCGTGACTCGCTATGCGATTGGCGGTGCGATGGGGGCCACCTTCTACGTGGAGCCGCTTTTGACCTTCGATCTGGACATCTTCGTGATGCTGCCGCAGACTGCGGGTGGATTGCTCACACTGGACGTGCTCTATGAAGCCTTGCGGGCACGCGGCTATGCGGAAGAAGGTGAATGCGTGAACATCGAGGGTGTGCCCGTCCAGTTCCTCCCGGCCTACAACGCCCTGCTGGTGGAGGCATTGCAAGAGGCACGCGAGAGTTTGTACGAAGAGGTGCAAACACGCGTTCTGCGGGCTGAACATTTGACGGCGATTTGTGTGCAAAGCGGCAGGGCGAAGGACCGGGAGCGGGTGCGACTCCTGCAGGAGCAGGCGGCGCTGGACATAGACTACTTGGCCGGGGTACTGGCGCGGCACGGCCTGACAGAGATGTGGCAAGAATGGACCCGGTAAGTCCCGAAGTCGATCGGCTCTTTGCCGCCAAGGAAGAGCGTCGCAAACGACTCGCAAGGCTTCCATTCGCCGAAAAGGTCAAGGTGGTCGTCCGGCTGCAGCAGATGGCCGTGCCGCTGCTGCGCCGGCGTGGAAGACAAGTGCGCGCATGGAATTTGGAGGAACCCCAGGGTGATCGACCTAGGAGGCGAGTAGATGATTGAGCATGTCCATGGCGGTGGTGAAGAGCACACGCTGGTTGGGGTGGGGTGATGGGATCGGCGTTTGGAGAGAGGAGAGGCGAGAAGAATGTGAGCTTAGCTCGGAGCCTCGATCAAAAGATTTATTTCATTCGAGGTCACCGGGTAATGTTAGACGAGGATTGGGCCGATTTATACGCGGTCGCGACGAAGCGGCTGAATGAACAGGTAAAGAGAAATATTGACCGTTTCCCGGAAGATTTCATGTTTCAACTGAGCGCCGAGGAATTCACACTTTTGAGGCCGCACATTGCGACCTCAAAAGGTCGAGGTGGACGCCGAACGCTCCCTATGCGTTTACCGAGCATGGCGCAGTGATGCTGGCCAGCGTAGGAAAAAATGCCGAGCCGTGCGCGTAAGCAAGCGGACTCTCCGCCTTTGGGGCGACACACCGATGATGCTCAATTCCGAGGTCCGCAATAGAAGCGAGTGTCCATGCTTGCGCCAGATACTGGTGGCTCATAAGGAACTGAAGATCACTGAACATCTTCCGGCGCGAGAATCTCCTCGAGAGCTGCGACCAAAGCCGGCAGATCGCGTGAGACAACTTGCCACAGAATATCAAAGTCAACAGAGTTATAACCATGAATGAGCCGGTTGCGAAGACCTACAATCTGCGACCACGCTATTTGGGGATACAGGGCCCAGTCCTCCTTGGGAATTCGGGCCGCTGCTTCACCCACGATTTCCACCAGACGAACAAGCGCCAGATTCAGGAGCCGATCCGAATCCAGGTCTTGGCGATTTCTCCCTTCCACAAGAGAGACTGCCTCTTTGGCGTGATCCAGCATATGGCGCAAGCGCATGATCCGATCACGCCTGCTCATACGCAATCTCCGCTTCTCTTACCACCTGGTCGCGGAAATATGGACTTAGAAAAGGGAGTGTGTTCAGCTCCACCCTTCGACCCAAAATTTCCGAAAGCTCTTGCTCCATCGCGAAGAATGCAAGCCCTGGAACATGCCCGGCCTCAAATTCTACCAGTACGTCCACATCGCTGTGGGGCTGGAAGTCGTCTCGAAGCACTGAGCCGAAGAAGGCCAATTTGCGAATATGGTGCTTCCGGCAGAAATCGGCGATCCTGGCTCGGTCCACGGCAATACGAACCATCTTTTTCTCTTATCTCTCCCGGCGGCGCGGCCCCGACCCCACTCAATCAAAGTCACCGGCTGGGCGCGCAGGAGAATGGTAGCACCACTTTAGCAAATCCGTTAGCTCGCGAGGACGGCGGATGAAGGTAACCTTCGACGATTTCTTTCAGGCGGCAACGGGCATAGTGGAGCCATATCCCTACCAGCGACGGCTGGCGACTGGAGTGGAATTGCCTGAACTCCTCGACGTGCCTACCGGCTTGGGCAAGACCGCGGCGGCGGTGCTGGCGTGGCTGTTCCGGAGGCGTTTTCATTCTGACCAGAGCGTCCGCCATGCCACGCCGCGACGCCTGGTCTATTGCCTGCCGATGAGGGTTTTGGTGGAGCAGACCCATGCCGAGTGCCTCCGATGGCTCGACCGGCTCGGCATGCTGGCGGGCATGCCGCCAAACCCCAATGCGCGAGAGTTGAGTGGCGTCAAAGCAGAAGGTGGCGAACAGCTTGTTAGACAAAATCGCGAGCTGAATCGCACAGCCCTATGGGATGACCCTGCACAATGCCGAAACTTGCGCTTTTATTCGCCGTGCCCGGAAGCGGATCAGCCCCTAGACGGCTGGGCCGTCCAGCATGACAACGCCGGAAAGCATCGCATCGCAGTCCACCTCCTCATGGGCGGCGAAGAGCGCACCGACTGGGCTTTATGACCCGAACGCGACGCCATTATTACTGAACATCTTCCGGCGCGAGGATCTCTTCGAGAGCTGCGACCAGAGCAGGCAGATCGCGTCAGACAACTTGCCGCGGGAGATCAAAGTCAACAGAGTTTATAGCCATGCTATGCTATCAGCTCAAAAATGTTGAATTTTGTTCAGCATCTTTTAAAAGATTCGCGCCAGACCGAGCCGCGCCGCGGCTCAGTCGGTTCCTTTCCGCACGCTTACGCGGCTCCGCCCGGGATTTTCACACGTTCTCAGCACCTAGTCGCGGAAATACAGACTTAGATCTTGATTTTCATCTGCCTTTCAGGATGGCAGGCTGCGCTTGGATCATGGCTACGGGGTAAGATAGCGGGTGGGCCGGCTGTTGAGTTAAACTACGTGTAGCAGATCCGCGTATAAGGAGAGATTCGATGGTTGTTCGTGGTCGTGTGCAGAATGGTGTCGTGGTGCTTGAGGACGGCGTAAAGTTGCCCGATGGAACTCGCGTTACAGTCGCCCCTATAGATGAATTGGACGCGAAGAGCACGTCCCCGCCAGCAGAAATCATGTCGGAGCAAGATCACAGGTGGTTGATCGAAGCGTTAGACCGGATTGCCTCGCTGCCTATTGAGGGACCGGACGACGGATTCAGTGGCGCAGATCATGATCGTATATTGTACGGCAAGACATAATGGTCTTCGTGGACACGAGCGCCTGTGTACACGGGGTTGAGAACGTGAGAAACATTTGGCCATCCGAGGCGGCGAATGTGAGAACGTGAGAAAAATTAGAAATCCGAGCCGCGCGCGAAGCAAGCGGCGGTGACATTGAAAGTCACCTGCTTCAAAGCGACTCCTGATGTTTCAGTACATATGAGACACTTACGGTAACATCGGTGCAGCCGACTTTCATTCTTCGCGACGCTCCATTACTGTCGCGGCCTCGGACTGGAAGTCTTCTCTCACGTTCTGACGAGATCAGGACTGGACAATGACGTTCGACGACTTCTTCTCAAAGGCCACCGGCAATAATACGCCGTATGAATACCAGAGACGCCTTGCCACGGCTGAGCCATTTCCGGATCTGCTGGATATTCCTACCGGCTTGGGCAAGACCGTGGCGGCGGTGCTGGCGTGGCTGTTCCTGAGGCGTTTTCATTCTGACCAGAGAGTCCGCCATGCCACGCCGAGACGCCTCGTGTACTGCCTGCCGATGCGGCTGGCAGGGCCGACTGGGAAGAAACTTACGATTGTGACTGGCTCAAGTACTACGAATCGAAACCTTGCTTATCAACTAGCCACGATCATTCTACCGCTGAACGAGTCGGGCATAAAGCGGGCCAACTCGATCAAAAGCTGAAGAAGGCCTTGAATCGAGCTGTCAAGCGTAATATCGGGCGATTCCCCAGCGACTTCGTGTTTCAACTGACGCTTGAGGAAGCGCGTGACTTGAGGTTCCATTTTGGCACCTCACGTTTAAGGTCACAAATTGGCAGCTCAGCATTGGGTGGGCGGCATTACCGCCCCTACGCCTTCACGGAACAAGGCATAGCGATGCTGTCCAGTGTTCTCCGCAGCAAAAGAGCCGTCCAGGTCAACATCGCCATCATGCGCACTTTCGTGAGGCTCCGCCAGATGCTGGCAAGCCACAAAGATCTCGCCCGCAAGCTGGAAGCTCTGGAGGTAAAATATAACGCTCAGTTCAAAGTGGTTTTCGATGCCATCCGCAAGCTCAAGGAGCCATCACCGGCCCCTTCACGACGTTGGATCGGTTTTACCGACAAGGGTGAGGATAGGAATTGGCACCATTACGACGCTCAGGGAACGGCTACGTCAATCGCCATCCTGGAGACTCGTTGTGCAGTTATCGCGAGGAGGCCTCGCTGTGGTAGAGCGTGGGTCAACCGTAGGGGAAAATTTCTAAGATGATTCATCAATTCGCCGAACTTGGGGGTTTTTACCGCGAAAGTGAGGGTATAGGAAACGGCGAGAAAGATCGTCTTGCCCAGTTCGTCCAGGATCCAGCGCAGAAGTTCCGCACGCGTACCGTCCTGCTCCTTGTATTCTCTGGCAAAGGCTTCGAGCGCGTGAAGGTTGAGGACTACGACAACAATAGGAAGCTAATCTACCTTTATCGCGGGGGCCCACCCAATGGGTGGGACGCGACCCCCACCACTGGCTTGCAGGCGGTGAGGAAGGCCGACGAATTCGATGAAGCGGTTAGAAAGAAACTGGCCCGGCTTGCCAGGAGTATCGCCGATGCCAAGGATCATGTCGATGGGCCTTCGGAAGCAGAGAAGCCCGCGCTCGAAGTTTTGCATTCCAAGATCGACACTGCAGGTAGTGCTGGCATTTCCGTTACGGAAGAATCGGAAAGGTTAGGAGCAAAAGTTCTTGCGGCGATCAAGTCCGCTCATCCACCTGAGTCTAAGGAGGCTGCAATTCTTTCTGTCGCATGGCAGACCACGGATGGGAACATCATGCGGGTCGGTGACTTCGCGGCCTTCCAACAGGCACTAACTCGGCACGGCCAAGGGGCAGCATCGCATAAGAAAAGCATCGAGGGCGAGGTCAAAGGCAGGGGCCAGTGCTGCATCTGCGGGAAACTGAACACAGAAGTTTCTGGATTGCTTCAAGTGCCGCAATTCAAGCTTTACACACTGGATAAACCCGGATCGGTATCAGGTGGATTCAATGCAATCGATGCTTGGCGGAACTTCCCTGCCTGCCGGGAATGTTGCGACAAAGTCGACTTCGCAGGTGAGCGGATAAAGAAGAATCTCACGTTTGATTATTACTCGACGTTTAAGTACTTGTTCCTGCCCCTGGCTGTTCGCCTGCAGCCGACTCTCGCGTTCGACTTGCTCGACCGTCTTATCAGTGCCCGCTTTAACAAAAAAGCCGCGAAACGCCTAACAGCGGCAGAGGACGAGTTGTTTTACGTTGTCGCTCTGGAGAAGAACTTCCTGCAGGTAGATCTGCTTTTCTATCAACCTGACCCTCAGTCATTTCGCCCAGCTCTTTATATATCGGGCCTTCTGCCATCCCGTTTTCGAGCACTGTTCGACGCAAAGGATCGTGTTGATGCCCACCCTTGGTTAAACGAGCCGAGTCCCAAGGCTTTTGTACAAGGACAGTTCACGTTCGGCTCAGTTAACAGGGTCTTTCCCCACGCCCACGGCGGTAGCAATTTCGATGACGACTTCATGGAGGCCACACGAGCAGCCCTTGAGTTACGACCGTTTCCAGCGACGCGGCTGTTGCAGAGTGGCATGCGGTGGGTTCGGCAAGATTACGTTGGTGGCAAAACATGGCAATATCGACTTGCCGATCTGTTTCGTTCGATCCTCTTCTTCGAAGAACTTCTGACACTCAGTCAGCAAAGGAGTAACGCAGCTATGCAAATCGATTATGGCAAATCTCCGCAGGCCGACCGCGTTCGCGCAGTCTTGAAAAATGCAACGGGGAAGCTCAGCACCGATCCGGCGGCTCAAGCAGCCTTTTTGGTTGGCGCCTGTTGCTTTCGAATCGAGCGCCTCCAGGAATTTGCGCGCGGGTCAACGCCATTCGCTGGCAAACTCAAAGGCTTCCGCCTCAATCAGGCCGATGTCCAGCGACGACTTTTCGTTGCAGCAAAGGACAAGGCCAAAGCCTACGGTGAAGGCAAAGTCGCCGGATTGCTTGAATGCGCAGGCGCCGCTCTTATGGTGGCGCCTGAGCAGTGGCCGCTTTCGCCCGACGAAGTGTCGTACTTCTTCGCCCTTGGCCATGCCTTAGGACCGCGATTTGCCAGTGATTCCAACGAAGGCGAGAAAGCCCAAGCAGCAAAGGAGTAGCAACATGGCAAAGAGAAAATCCAGGCCAAAACGCGGTAAGGAGCCAAAGCGTTCCAGAGCCATAAGGAGAAATGCAATGAACAAGTCAATAATCAAAAACCGCACCGAAATCTTGTTCGTTTACGACATCACGGATGCCAACCCGAATGGCGATCCAAACGATGAGAACCGCCCTAGAATGGACGTCGAAACGGGACTAGCAAAGGTTTCGGATGTCCGGCTCAAACGCACCGTTCGCGATTACCTGTACGACTACTCTGGCGAGGAGATCTTCTGCCGCGAGATTGAGAAACCAGATGGCACGATCCAGGAAGGCAAAGACCGAGCTGAGGACTTCTTCGATCAGGTTGAGGAGGCCGCGAGGAAGAAGGCGAAGAACGTCCTGGAGAAGCGCAACTTGATCCAGGCGGGCGTGCTGGAGAAGTGCATTGATGTTCGGCTTTTCGGCGCCACAATTCCAGTTGGGAAAATCCCGACCAACAAGAACGAGAAGGATTCCAGTGTCACGCTCACCGGCCCAGTGCAGTTTGCAATGGGTAGCAGTCTTCATCGCGTTGAGCCGCGATTCATCAAGGGAACGGGTGCCTTTGCTTCAGGTCAGGGTGCTCAGCAGAAGACTTTCCGGGAGGAATACGTTCTCCCCTACGCGCTCATCAGCTTCTACGGAATCGTCAACCAGCAGGCAGCCAAAACGACGGGCCTCAGCGCCGAAGATGTGGAGAGGCTTTACGAAGCGATGTGGTACGGTACAAAGAACCTGATCACACGGTCCAAGATCGGGCAGCGACCCTTGTTGCTTGTGTTGGTCGAGTACAAGACTGAGAACGCGAACTCCTACATCGGACGGTTGGACCGCTTTTTGAGTCTTTCGAAAGATAACAAGAACGGAACCGTGCCGCGCGATGAAGAGCTTCGCGAGGTTCAACAGGGCAATCTCAATCTTGAGTCGTTATCTAAAGCCATCAACTCCAGAAAAGAGAAGATCGCGAGAATACGTTTCGCTTGGGATGAGCGTCTCCCACTGTCGCACCGGCCAGCTAAGTCGAACGGAAAGTGGACGTTCCTTGGATGTCCTGCTGAAAAACTGGAGTTCGAGTAATCATGCGTCGCGAGTTCGCGATCTTCGATGTAGCATCGGACATGGCCCACTTTCGGCGTCAGTATGCTATCACCACGGCGCTGACATACGTTCTGCCACCTCGAACGGCGCTTTGTGGACTCATCGGCGCAGTGCTCGGCCTGCCCAAGAACGATTCGCTGTCGTCTTTTCAGGACCGCGAGGCTGTCTTCGGCATCCAAATCGTGGAACCGATCCGCACAGGCCATGTCTCAATCAATCTTTTGGACACAAAGGGTAGTCCGGACTTCCGTCCGAAAGCGGTAAATCCGCACACAACCATGCGCTACGAAATCGTGAGTTCTCCGCGATACCGCATCATGTTCAGCCATGCGAAACTGGCTCAGCAGCTTGCGACATCGCTTCAGCGTGGTGAATCGCGATACACACCATGCCTGGGCTTGGCTTGGATGGTAGCTTGGTTTCCGGACGCTTGCCGCACAGTCGACGTGGAGTTAATCGAGGGCGATAATGAAGTCCGGTCTTTCGTTTCCCCGGTGCGTGCAGACGACCTTGTGGCCGACGTTCAATGGAATGCGGACAGCGTCTATCAGCGATTGCGAATGCCGGCCGAGATGCAGCCGGATCGGCTGGTCACACGCTACGAGCAGTACATAATCGACACTACCGGGCATCCCATTGAAACCGCACTGAAAGTGTATTGGAGACTGCCGGATGACACTTGCTTTTCAGCAATGTGAATCTCACCCAGGCCGATGGCTGGTCGACCACCTCGTCGATGTCGCGGGCCGCCTGCGGACTCGCAAAAGGTCGGTTCCGTGGCTTCCGCTCGCCGGGCTGTTTCACGACGTAGGGAAGGGCACCAGTTTCTTCCAAGCTCATCTTCACGGCCAGAAAGCACCGCAGGATCTGAAACGTCACGCGCAACTTGGGGCAGTGTGGCTGCTCTCTTACTTTCAGGGAAAAATTGGTCAGGAACTGTGCCCGGCGATCGAAGATTTAGCCTTAGCGCATCTTTTTGTGAACAGGCATCATGGTCGGTTGGACGACCTCGTGGACACGCTCAACAATGGGGACGCAAAGGATCTCGATCGGTTCAAGCGGCAGCTGGTCTCAATGGACTGCGAGGGTGTTCGGCGATGGCTCGAAACAGAATTGGGTGAAACGATTCCTCTTCCCGAGCCGACTCAAAACTTGATCGCACTACGTGTCCAGCTACTGAAGGCACTCAAAACTGGGAGATCAGACGTTGAAGCGATGGGGCGATTCCAAACAGCGCTCGCCTGCTTCGGCTCTTTGATCGAATCTGACAGAGACTCGGCCGCTGGTTTCTCTCCAGGAACATTTGAAGTGAAGCAGCAATGCGCCAGCAAGTACATTGCTCAGTTCCGAGCCTCCGGAGATTTTGGATCCGTCGCCGACACTAGTGTTTCGGCTGCTCGGGAGATGGTGTTTCAAAGCGCGGTCGCACAAGTCCTCGCTCACCCCGCAAACAATGGCCGTCTGTGGAGCCTCACCGTGCCGACGGGCGCAGGTAAGACACTGGCCGCGGTTGGTTGGGCTGTGGGGCGCCGGGAAGCACGCGTTGCAGCCGGCCTGCCACACTGTCCCATCATCTACGCTCTACCCTTCACCAGCATCATTGATCAGAACGCGGCCGTAGTCCGCAAATTATGGTCCGAAGCGAAAATGGATGAAAGTTTGCTGGCCATCCACCATCATCTCTCTGAACTCGGAGATCTGGCCCAAGCTGGGGAGGAGTCGCTTGCACGAAGCTGGGTCGAGGGCTGGCGTGCCGATATCGTTTGTACCACGTTCGTTCAGGTGGCGAACGCACTATTTCACGGCACTTGTGCTGACGCTCGTCGCTTTTCTAATCTTGCCGGTTCCATTCTCATTTTGGACGAGGTGCAGGCCATTCCTGCGGAATTGTGGCCGGTTTTCCGCGTCGCTTTAAAATCGCTATCTGAGAACTTTGGAACCGATATCCTTCTAGTAACAGCTACGCAGCCAGCGCTCTTCACCGAATCTGACAAGACTGAAATCGGTCCACAGGGTTTTCCTCCGGCTATCGGTGCGGCATTCGATCGCTATGATCTGAAAGTGGAGATCGGCGCTTCTCTCAGCACGGATGCACTTGAAACGCGCATTCGCGACGAACTACGGGGACACGCAACCAACTCGTGCCTGGTAGTCCTCAATACAGTCCAGGAGTCACTGGACCTCTACAATCTGCTTTCACAGTCGGACCTATTTCGGCAATACCGGCTGTTTCACCTGTCAACGAATCTCCGTCCCAAAGATCGCCGCCGGATACTTCGCAGAATCTCCGAGTGCTCACAGCCTCACATGCTTGTTGCAACGCAAGTGGTCGAAGCCGGAGTGGACCTTTCGTTTGACTTGGTTTTCCGGGCACTCGCGCCATTGGACTCGATCATCCAGGCCGCCGGACGTTGCAACCGTCACGGCATCGGCCAACGGGGACGCGTCATCGTCGTAAACCCTGCGGGAAACAGTTGCCTCTACATCTATGGAAAGCTTCACATCGACGTTGCAAGAAGGCTGCTCGGGAAGGTAACCGCCGATTCTGCGGATGATTGGATCGCTGAACCTGATCTGCCGGGGTTAGTTACTCAGTATTTCGACACCCTGAATGATGCGATTCAGCGAGATTCCGCAGCAAAGATAATGGAAGCTGTGCATCAATTCCAATTCGCCGCATTACGAGGGGAAGGGGAAGACAAAGATCGCAAGGACAAATGCATTCAGCTGATCGAGGACCAAGCTGATCGAGTTCCACACTTCATCGAAACAGACGACTCTGACGTGCAGCTCTGGAAAAACCTACTGATGGCCTTTTCAGTGACAGATCCTCACCGCCGGCGCCGCCAACTCCGGGCTTTGCGCAACGAGGTCGGTCAGCGAATCGTGGAAGTCCCGCGCAGGTTTGGATTGGGAACACCCGACGACCACTGGCTGGTCCATGTTCCAATTGCATCGTCGAGCGAATGCTACGACCCGGATACTGGCTGGATTCGAAAACAATGAGTCTCGCAAGATCAGTTACGACTTTTCAGAACGCTGGCGGTCAAATTGTTCGCTTTACCTTTGCGGCCAGAAAACCTCCATTAGGTACGACGGTAGTGGTTGCCGAAGCCTTTCGCGCAGCCGTGCTGTCCGCATTGCACGCAACCACGGGAAACAAAGAATCCTTCCTCCTCTCCGGCCATCACGAGGATGGCACTCCCGACAAGGAGCACCGCCACGCGTATTACTTACCACAGCCGAGTTATGGCGGGTCCCTCGCGGAAATCCTAATTGTGAGTCCGAGGCATCGATTCTCTCCAGACGAATTGGCGGCGATGCAGATTGTGAAACGGTTGCGATGGAATGGCCCAAGCACACGAGTTCATCTGGAACTAGTAGACGGCGATGACCACTCCGCAGTTCAGCTTGCAGCCGCGTGGACAAGTCTTACCCCTTACGTACCAGTTCGCCGCTTCTGGGGCACACACGGCAAGCATCACCTCACGCCGGAACGTCAACTAGCGAAAGAGTTGGAAAACCTGTCGTTCGGTGGATCGATCGTGAGCCTTGTTGTTGAGCCGTGGCAAGAAATCCGCGTGCGAGTTGCAAATAAGGGCGGTGAACGTGGTTTGACTTTATCGCGGCGAACCGGGTTTCGAGCGGTCTTTCGAACAGCTGAACCAATTTGTGGCCCTATCGCATTGGGCCATTCATGCCACTTCGGCCTTGGGCAATTCGTGCCGCTGGCCGATACGTCTCGCTGATGTCCCCACATGATCCCTAGCTTTCGCTACGCAATCGATACAGCGGCGATACATGGCCCCGTCTTGCCGCCGCTGACCGATACGTTGCTGGTAGCAGACAAGTTCCGCGCGGCGGCGATCGCCATCCACGAGAAGGTGGCCGATCGCAACGGGAGGCACCACCCGCGAAACCTGTGCGGCCACGAAGAAAACGGCGATCCCTGCCAGGGACACGAACATGCCTTCTTCTGGCCCACCGACGAGGACAACGACGGCTTCATCGATCACGTGACCGTTTCCTGTTCCGGCCGCGGGGGACGCGGATTTGAGCAAAGCGAAATCGATGCCTTGCGTCGTCTGCTGCGCATCAAGTAGCCTGGCGGCCGGCCGGATTTGCTTGTCACGCCGGTGTTAGCCTGACACCCAGTACCAGTGGTCCGAAATCCACGAGCGTTTATGTCGGCAGTAATATAGAATTGCTGCGAGATGCCGACCGTTCTGCGGGCTCGCTCTTATCGCTTTTTCTTTGCCTCGGCGGATCGAAATGAGCCTCCACATATTCACGTGAGGCGCGGAAGGATGGTCGCCAAGTTCTGGTTAGAGCCTGTTGTGCTGGCGCGCGCAGGAGGTTTCAGCCGGCTAGAACTCAACACGATTGCGAAGCTTGTTGAGGCGCATCGTGATGAATTTCTGGAGAGTTGGAATGAGTTCTTCGGACGTTGAAATTCAAGAAGCGCGGGCTCAAGCGGTCAAGGTAACCGATGAAGCCCTGGTCGTTGACCTGGTCGACGGTCGAATAGTAATCGTCCCTCTGGTTTGGTTTCCTCGGCTTTGGCACGGTACGTCAAAAGAGCGGAATCGCTTTGAAATATTCGGCGATGGAGCGTATATCCACTGGCCGGATCTGGACGAGGATTTAACTGTGGCGAGTCTCCTTACGGGGAGGCAGTCGGGCGAAAGTCCAAAGTCCCTAAAGAAATGGTTGGCCGCTCGGAAGTCAAAAGTCAGAGAGGTCACGAAGCGCCGGCTGACCGGGCGATGAGCCCAGCGCCGGTGCGCATGCTTCGCCTGCCACCAACTTATCACTCACCCAGCCCTCAGAGAACCGGTGAATCTCCAAGAGGTGAGAGGTGACGCTAAACCTTACCGGATCCGTCAATTCCTGCGGCTGGTGGAGCGATATAATCTTAAGCTAGAGGACAAGCAATGAGCGACTATCACATCGACATTTTCGTCAGTGAAGAAGACGGCGGATACATTGCTGATATCCCAGATTTGGAAGCATGCTCGGCATCCGGGGCAACGCCGCAAGAAGCATTGGCCCAACTTGAGCTTGCCAAGAAGGCCTGGCTCGATGCAGCTCGCCAGGAAGGCAAGCCAATTCCGCAACCTCGGTACCGGCCACTTATTTACCAAGCCCGAGGCTGAGTACGCTTGGCGTAGAATACCAAGATGCAATTTGAGGAACGAGTTACCATTTCGCCAGGGGTTCGAGGAGGAAAACCGTGTATCCGGGGAACCCGGATCACCGTTTATGACATCCTCGAATATCTTGCCGGCGGGATGACCGAAGATCAAATCCTGAACGATTTTCCGAGCTTAACGCGAGAAGACATCCGGGCCTCCTTGGCGTTTGCCGCCGTGCGCGAACGCCGTTTGGCCGCCGGCCCAGTCAAGTGAGCCTCCTGTTTGATGAGAACCTGAGCCCTCGGCTCGTTAAGATGTTGGAGTCCCTCTTTCCGCACAGCCAACATGTTGAGAGCGTTGGGCTGAGGGGGCGAAACGGATTTGGTGATCTGGAACTACGCTCGCGAACACCGGCTATCAATCCTCTCGAAGGAGTTCAAGATGCCACGAAAACGGAGAGCGGACTCCTCAAATTGGACAGCAAAGCTGGACGAACAGCAAGTGCAAGAAGCACTGGATGATGCTCTCGTTGATGCCTATGGTGACTACGAGCAGCACTCAGGGCTCTTGACGATGATCGAGGAGCAACTGCGATTTCCCTTCCAAGCCAGGGTGTTGGGGGATGTCGTCACTGTGGTCGGCATGGAATGGCCGGAGGACGATGAGTTCGGGCTCAACTTGGTTTGCGAGCGGAGCGGCCAACGGCATCGGATCGAAGCACGATCGGTCGATCTGCTGCCGCCGCTGCCTGACGGGCATCTGTACCTCGCTGCGTATTTGGAGTGGAAACGATATCTGTAGCCGCGTAGCCCCCGGAGAGTCCACTGTCAGTGACACAGCCGGCAACACAACAACTGTTGACTTGGAGTAAAGGTGCCAATCATCTAAAATCAGCAAGTGAACCTTCGGTTCTACCTCGATCCGGGAACCGGGCAGCCGCATATTCATCGGCATGGGGTAGATGAGATCGAGGTGGAAGACGTTCTCGCCCGACCGATGGAAGATCGTCCGGGACGAGAAGGCACACGGGTGGCGGTAGGCCAGAGTCGAGGCGGTCGCTACCTGCGGGTCATTTATGTACCTGATCCGGTACCGGATTCGGCCTTTGTAATCACGGCCTATGAGCTTGGGCCGAAGGCCATGAAGGCGCTACGGCGGCGCCAGCGAAGAAAGCCATGAAGCAAAGTAATTTTCCCCCGGGTTGGGACGAGGAACGCGTTCAACGTGTGCTCGAACACTACGAAAGGCAGTCCGATGAAGAGTCTGTGGCCGAAGATGAGGCTGCCTATGAATCGACCACTCACACGACAATGGAAGTGCCGGTCGAACTAGTGGCGGCGGTTCGCGAGTTGATTGCGAAGCGCCGGGTGGGGTGAATTCCTCCGCAGCTTCCCTCCCATCCCTACACGGTCGATGAAGCAAGACTGAAAAAGCTCGTCAAGACCGCAGCCGAGGATGCTCGAAAGCTGGACGACGTGAGAGAAGCTCTGCGCCGTGGCGATCTCAAAGCCGCGGCGAAACTGGGTCGCATTTTTCGCCTGACGCCAATCAATTAGTCGCGGAATGCCAAAAAAACCTGTCACCCGCTTTTCGCCCGCAGTCGAACTAAATCTTTGGTGGCGATCCATGTTTTGGGATTTTTACAGGGTGGAAGGCAGGACGGTTTGGATCGTTGCCGTCTGGCATAGAGCTCAAGTTCTCCCGGGGCGGCCGAGCCCGATCCGTCCCGGCATCGGCGCCCAGTGCGACTTCGGGCTCGATCTGTTTCTGCCCGCGAGGACTCATAGGAGCGAAGAAACAGAGAATAAGCGGTGACGGCGGGTAGCCTCGGCACATCCACGTGCCCGCTTTCATGCTTCGCTCGGAACGAAATTGGATTCAGGCCCAGGCGTGACATAAACTAAGCTGTGTCATACAGGGTGACTGCGTGAAAGTTCGGGAGGTGGTTCAGATGCTGGAAGCAGATGGTTGGCGCCTCGGTTCCGGATCTCCCCGGGTGCGTTGCAACCGGAAAGACTATTGATGTTGCTCTTCAAAGAATCCAGAAGGCGATCACGTTGCACCTTGAAGGGATGCGGCAAGATGGAATGAAGCCCCCGCGCCTTCGTGTGGTCACTCCACGCAGAACCTCACAGCACGTTTTTTTCTATGCCACAGTCGAAGTGGCAGCCTGACCAAGCCCTACCGTGTACAAATTCTCGGCTATTGGCGAAAGGGGAAACGAATCTATGAGCGCGAAAATCAGATACACCGATGAACCTCTGGGAAAACTCGGAATAGTTCCTGATTTTCTACCTCCGCCGGAGGAGCTTGTCTTCCGCGAGGATGCGGTCAAGGTTACCATTGCTTTGAGCACGCGCAGCGTCGAATTCTTCAAGCGCGAGGCTGCCAAGTACAACACCTAGTATCAGCCCGCGTCCAGGGACATCAGCACGCCTTCTTCTGGCCAACCGATGAAGACAACGACGGCTTGATCGATCATGTCACGGTTTACTGTCGTGGCCGATTCGAGACGAGCGAGATCGATGCCCTGCGGCGGTTGCTGCGCATCCGCCAGCGCGGGGGGCGGCCGGACCTGTTGGTGACTCCGACATTTGTTGGTCGAGAGACGGAGTTCTCGCCATGGCAGACCAAGAGCGGTGAAGAGCCACCGCGCAGGTTCGTTTCCGCCACGCCCTATTTCTGCCCGGTACATCTATCACACGGCAAAAAGAGCGGCGGGCAAGCCCGATCCATCCGGGCCGAGATCATTAAGGGCCTAGTGCAGCAAGCAATCGTAACGGACGAATCGGACGTGGAAGCCGTTGAGGAATTGGTTTTCGACTACGCACCGGACGAATTCGCCGTGGTGCGGCAACAAGTAGACGCCCGCCAGTTGCGCGAGCCGGTGCCGCCCCGCCAGTATTTCCCGGTGATTGATCCACCGGCAAACTTTCCGCCGCTTCCGCGGCTGAACGATTTATCGGACCCGCGCTCCACCAACGTGCTGCTGAAAAACCCGGATGCCGATCCGGGCTAGTCCTGCGGCCTGGAACGTAGGAAGAAATCAGAGCCGCGACTGCAAGGGAGTTCCCATGGGCCTGCGGCCCACCAATAGAGATGAAGACGCTATCGGCTAGCCTTGTAGAATCAACTGTTTTCCAGCGGGTCTTCAACGGAACGGACCCGCGATCGATCAAGTCACAGAGTGGTCAGATTTGTACGTAGGAGTGTCCGCTTGCTTACGCGCGCGGCTCGGATTTTTTCCCATGTTCTTGTCGGTCGAAAGCGAGCGCCAGCCAGAAATTGATATCAGGAAGATGCATCTTCCTCATCCAATATGTCGCCGATCATCTCGTTCGTCAGACCGATGCTACCGGGCGCGGATGAAGGAACCAGAGGAAACTCCACCTGCTTCTGGTTCTTGGCGACTCGAATCACCGGACTTGTTCGTAGCGTCACCGTCACCGCCGCCCCTTCGGGCAACGACGCCGAGCCGTCGAGCACCACAACACCGTTTTGAACTCGTCCTGAAACTTCCATGCAAGAATTATCGTGCGATTTCGGACCACAGTCAACATTTGGGCGAGCGCGAGGGATACGCAGCATGAACGACAGGGAGCCCGACATCAGAGTCCCCGTCGACCTGACCAACCCCGGCCAGTTTTTCGCCTGCTGCGGCCTACTGGAACTCGCCGACCGCCTCTGGCCCGGCGCGCAGGCGTGGTTTGACCGGAGAGGATTCTGCCTGAGATGTGATGGTAACTTGCGAACTCTCGTGGCCTGCTTGATTCTTGATCCGCCGCAACAGCGGTCGTTCATCTGCGGGACTTTGCCCGTTAAGCCCATCGTGGCGACCCAGGCTTGGAGATTTCTTTCTCTGTGCAACTGCGCTAAGAAAGCGACGCAAGCCGCAAAATCGGCCAGCAGAGAAAATGAAGCGCTTTTCATTCTGCGTCCTTGTCTCTCGCTCAAATCCACGCTGCCCTGGCTTACTCCTACGACCATCAGGCCGAAATAGACGCCCAGATCAACCGTCAACTGGCCGAGTTTGATCAGCTTCGAACAGAGTCGTTGAACTCCCCGGGGCGGCAGAGATTGCGGACACTGGGAAAGCTAGGGTGAGTGCCCGGCTGTACATGGACGTGCACGTTCGCTGGGCCATAACTGACGGCCTGCGGAGGCGGGGTATCGATGTATTGACCGTTCAAGAGGACGGCGCTCAGCAACTTGATGATCCAGCACTTCTTGATCGCGCCATGGAACTCGGTCCGCGGCAAAAATAAAACTTCAGGGCCACAAGGCGACGCGATAGGGGACACCTGGCGACAGCGCGCTTAAACCTTTGACTTCAGGCCGGCTGTGCGTCATGATGTTAGACATGAAAGCGGCCACAGTGAGGCAGATTCAACATCACTTAAGTGACGTCCTGAAAAAGGTGGAAGATGGCGAGGAGGTATTGATTACGAAACGCGGCCGAGCAATTGCCAAAATTGTTCCTGCTCGGAATCAACGTGAACCGATTAATTGGCCGGACTTCATCGGACGCTCAAGGCAGATTTGGCCAAACAGGGTTAAGGGCAAGTCCATCAGCTCCATTATTATTGAAGAGCGCAAAGACCGGGTGTGACGGCCTACCTGGATTCGAGCGCGTTGATCAAACTCTACGTCACAGAGGCGGGATCGATCAAAGTAGCAGAGTACGTAAGAAGCTTAACGAAGCCGCTCCCATTTTCTCACCTTCACGAGATCGAGCTCAAGAACGCACTTCGATTGAAATACTTTCGGCAAGAGGCGCCCCGCCGCACGGTCGAGGCTTCTATTCGCTTAATTGACAACGATCTGGCGTCTGGGATTTTGGTAAGGCCGAACTTACACTGGGTAGATGTGTTTCGCAAAGCGGAGGAATTATCTCAAAGGCATTCCCCGCATATCGGTTGCCGATCTCTTGACCTGTTACATGTCGCATGCGCCGTTTTGCTCCCTGCAGGGGATTTGCTGACCTTTGATGCTCGTCAAGCAAGTCTGGCCCTTCGTGCCGGTTTAAAAGTACTCTCAGTTTAGCTCGCCTTTATTTTGTGTTCGTTGGATTTTAGGGTTTCGCGCCGAAGCTGCAGTGATCGCGCCACCGTCACTGCGGTATCAAATTACTGATGCCTATGGCGAGCATGAGGAGCACTCAGGCCTGTTGACGATGATCGAGGATCAATTGCGATTTCCCTTCCACGCCAAAGTGTTGGGGGATGTGGTCACTGTGGTCGGCATGGAATGGCCGGAGGACGATGAGTTCGGACTCGACTGTGTGTGCGAGCGGAATGGCCAGCGGCATCGGGTGGAAGCACGTTCGGTCGATCTGATCCGGCCGCTGCCTGAGGGTCATCTGTATCTCGCCGCATATTTGGAGTGGAAACGACATCTGTAGCCGCGTATCCCCCAGAGGTCCACTGTCAGTGACACAGTTGGCAACACAACCACTGTTGACTTGGAGGCTCTGGTCCAGGCGGTTGGAATTGCGAATGGCGCAAGCAATCCAAGAGGGCGCGCGTTCGAGTCCCTCAGGCGGGACGAGATCTTCAAAATCCTGCGTAAGCCTTTTGGAAATTTCCACCTGCAAGCCACGCCGCAGTCAAATGTGTTAGCCTATCCGTCACGGGGGAATAATGAAACAGCAGCTTTGTGTCGAACTCATCGCTGATTCCGAACAAGGAGGTTTTACTGCGCGCAATCGGGGAAAAAGGCCAGGTCGTGGTTCCGAAAGACATTCGCGATCATCTGCATTTAAAGCCCGGGAGCACCGTTGTGTTTGAGGTGCGTGGGGACGGGGTGATCCTGAGGCCGGAAAAAACCGGCAAAGAGTTTGTCGATCAGTTCTGCACCACCCGGCGCAAGCTGCGCAAGCCGGTCAGCATAAAGCAGATCAAGAAGACGATTGAAGAGCAGCATGGTGTACGTTGACTCTAACATCTTCATCTTCGCTCTTCTGGCCGACGACAAGAACTCCGAACGCTGCAAATCGATCTTGACTCGAATCGCAAACGGCGAGCTAACGGCTTTTACCTCGACACTGACCTGGGACGAGATCGTTTGGTGCGCCCAAAGGTATTTGGGTCTAGACGACGCGCTGCAGGCGGGCAAGAGGTTTCTCGATTTTCCTTTTCTAAGTGTTCTTGACGCCACTGAGCCGGTCCTGCGCCGGGCACAGGACGTGATGGAGCAGTACGGCCTCAAGCCGAGAGATGCCATCCACGTTGCGACGGCTCTCGCCAGAGGAATCGGAGAGATCCTCAGTGAAGATAACGATCTCGACATCGTAAAAGAGCTGAAACGAACCAGCCTGCGGCGTTACTCTTAAACTTCGGACATGGGGCTCAATTTGCCCGGGAGCTGTCCAGAAGTCCGAAAGCTGACCCAGCGGCAGGCGCCAATTGTCGATACATCCCGAAACCTTGCATGAGGTGGAGGCGATCGACGAGTTGGTCTTCGACTATGCTGCCATCGAGTTCGCCGAGGTCAGAAAAAAGGTGGACACCCAAGAGTTGCGCCAACCCGTTCCACCGCGGCAGTACTTCCCCGTGATTGACCCGCCCGCTTTCATGCTCCGCTCGGAACCAAATTGGATTCGGGTCCGGGTGTGACATAAACTAGGCTGTGCCACACAGGGTGACCGCGTGAAAGTTCGGGAGGTGATTCGGATGTTGGAAGCAGAGGGTTGGCGCTTGGTGGTGACTGAAGTCATAGGTAGTTCAAACATCCAAAGCGGCCAGGGCGCGTGACTGTCAGCGGTCGTCTCGGCGACGATATGCCCCAAGGGACGCTTGCCTCGGTAAAGCGCCAGGCGGGCTGGAAGCGAGGGAAGTTATGAGAAAGCTTCAATATTTGGTTCGCATTAATAAGGATCCGGATAGCGACTGGGGCGCCTCGGTTCCGGATCTCCCCGGGTGCGTTGCAACCGGAAAGACTATCGACGACGCCCTTCAAAGAATCCAGAAGGCGATCACGTTGCACCTTCAAGGGATGCGGCAGGATGGGATGAAGCCACCGCGCCCGCGCCTTCGTGCGGTTACTCCACGCAGAACCTCGCGGCGCGTCGATTTCTATGCCACTGTCGAAGTGGCAGCCTGACCAAGCCCCACACCCGCGTGCGGAAATTCCCGCCTTGGATTTCAAAACTCCGGGGCTGAATGGTTGGACCCAGCTAGCTACCCGAACGCGGCGGTGAAGGATCCCGATGCCGATCCCGGCTGTCCTTTTGGGTTGTCGATCGGGCAAGCGCTAGTTGTAAGTGGCGGCCTCACTGACGACAGAGTTGCCGAGCAAATGGCAAGCCGCTGACTGTGTGACTACAATCTCGGAAAACGGCGCCACGATGAAATACGTAGGCATCCGACAACTAAAGGCCGAGCTTACGCGCTACCTGCGGGCAGTGGAGGCTGGAGAGACACTCACTGTGGCGACCTGGAAACATCCCATAGCGCAGGTCGTTTCCATCAAAAAGAGAGGAGACGTCGAAGAGATCCGTGATGCTTTAGCGGAACAGGGCCTCCTTGCCGGACTTGCGTGAACCGTCGTCTGTGGCGCGCCCTCAAAAGATCTCCAACGTAGGCACGATGGAGGGAAAGGTCCAGCACTAGTCTCGCGGCAGGATCCAACAGCTACCGCCCTGCTCTAAGATAAGATGAAGAGATAAGATGAAGAGGTTGACAGCCCAAATGCCTATCGAATAAGCTATCGTTATACGCTTACATCATCGATAGGCAACTTATGAGTACGCTGACCCTGTCCCCCAAGTTTCAAGTGGTCATCCCGAAAGCCATCCGGGAGAAGCTCGGCCTCTCTCCAGGACAGAAGATTCAAGCTATTCTCTACGGCAACCGCATTGAATTGATTCCGCTGCGCCCCATAACGGAAATGCGCGGGTTCCTGAAAGGGATTGACACCACCGTCAAACGCGAGGTCGACCGTGTATGAACGTGGTCGACTCCAGCGGGTGGTTGGAATATTTTGCCAACGGTCCTAATGCTTCCTTCTTTGCGCCGGGCGTTGAAGGTATCGATGAACTCATCGTCCCGACGATCACGATCTTTGAGGTGTTCAAACGGATTTTGCAGCAGCGGAGCGAGAACGAGGCGCTACAGGCTGCCGCGGCCATGCAGCAGGGGATGGTCGCAGACCTGGACTCCCGAATCGCCGTAGCTGCGGCCCGAATTAGCCTCGATCACAAGCTCCCGATGGCAGACAGCATCGTTCTGGCGTCGGCCCGGGCCTATGGAGCTGTGCTGTGGACGCAGGACGTTGATTTTAAAGGTTTGCCGGGAGTGCGATACCGGATGAAGCGAGAGTGAGCTCCGGCAAGAAAGAATCAAGCCGGCGCCGGAGGCCTCTGATTTTGCCTAGTCTTTAAGACCATGCTTGGTGGGAGCATTTGGAGGAATCCTTCTTTCCTTAAAGGGTGAACCAGACTTGGGCGGCGCTCTACGCGGCTTGAAACCGACCGAGCCTTGACTTTGTGACCACAATATTTAAAAATGAAACCACGATGAAATACGTGGGCGTCCGACAACTGAAGGCCGAGCTTACGCGCTATCTGCGGGCAGTGGAGGCTGGAGAGACACTCACCGTGACGACCCGGAAACGCCCCATAGCGCAGGTCGTTCCCATCAAGAAGAGGGGAGACGTCGAAGAGATCCTTGATGCTTTAGCGCAAGAGGGTCTGCTTCGCCGGGCTCGGCGCAAGCCATCGCCCGTGGCGCGCCCTCTCAAAACCTCCAAGGTGCGAATCGGCGAGGCGGTTCTGGAGGACCGCCGTGCGTTACTTTGACACCAGCGCGTTGGTAAAGCAGTATTTTGTCGAGCCCGGCTCCATGGCCGTCAGAGAGCTTCTCAAGAGTGGGGAAAGAGTGTTTACGGCCGTATTGACTTATGCAGAAACGCACGCAGCCTTTGCACGGCGGAAACGCGAAGGGATACTTTCTCCGACTGCCACTCGGAGACTTGCGCTTCGCTTTGACAAGGACTGGGAGTCGTACGAGGTTGTCTTATTGAACAGGGAACTTCTCTCTCTGGCGCGTCAAATTCTTTACCGTCACACCCTGCGATCCGCCGATGCCATCCAACTCGCCTCAGCGCTCCTTCTTGCCAGAAGAGCTCCTCAACCCCAATGGGTATTTGTCTGTGCCGATCAAAGACTGTGCGCTGCGGCATCCGTCGAGGGCCTTCAGCCTGTCGATGTGACGTTGACTCACTGAAAGAGTTACTGTAGGGGTTCGGCGTCGATAAGGGCGGGTCTGAAGAGGCCGTTCTGATCTCACTTTTCGGGATCAAGCCACCTTGAAGTGAGCCGTTCAGACCGAGTATGCTGGCGCCACTATGCGGGCAAGCTACCTAATCTGCTACGACATCTCTGATGACAAGCGTCTTCGCAGGGTCTTCAAGACCATGCGCAACTACGGCGACCACTTGCAGTATTCGGTGTTTGAGTGCCAGCTCACGCCAACCGACTTAGTACGGTGTCGAGCTGAGCTGTCAGCGCTCATCCATCATGACGAGGATCAGGTACTCTTTGTAAATCTTGGTCCTGCCGAGGGAAGGGGAGATCGCGTCATCACGGCGCTGGGCAAGGCTTACACCCAGATCGATAGTCCCTGCATTGTGGTCTAACTTGTGCGCGCCGAAAGTCACAGCACGAAGAGGCGCTGGCGGCGACGGATCGAACCGCGCGGATGATAGCAGGATCAAGTAAAATGTTATCGAAAAACCTTTCGCTCACAGGCGCCTCTACAGGTCAGTTTGTTGCTGGCCGATTTGAGGAACCGACAAGGTGCGGAAAATTTTTCTGGTAAGGAGATTCGGGATTTCTGTGTGCCGCGGTATGGCCTCGACTGCGCCCGTTGCTGGATTGCACGAGAGGGAGTGAGATTGTCCCTCCCGCTTCAAGTAACACCCGTGCTTTCGCAGGTGTAACAACAGGGAAGAGCGTTTCACTTCACGGTGACTGTCCCAAGTTCAGCCTCGGGAGGTACACCGCGCAGTCCCTGCTCTTTTCGATCTTCCAAAATCAGGGCAATGGCCGCGCCCAGGCTTTCCCGCGCTTCCTCCTTCGTCTTTCCCTGACCATTGGCTCCCGGGATTTCAGGGCAATATGCGATGTACCATTCCCCATCACGCTCGAAAACTGCCGTGAACTCCATACTCGCCCTCCTAACCTTTCCGAAAAGGACGAAACGTTCGTCCTGGCGCTTGATTCTGAATTGTATTCCATAACCCGCGTGATGTCTAATGAACCGCGGTTTGCACGGTTTGCAGAATCTGCAAAGCGGCTTAAACGATTCTCATGAGCGCGCCAAAACCCTTAGCACAATCCAGACAGTCCCCGCTGCCCGACTATTTACCGGCGCGGATGGTGAATGAGTTTGTCTACTGCCCGCGGCTTTTTTTCTACGAATGGGTGGAAGGCGTTTTCAGAGAAAGCGCCGACACAGTGGAGGGGAAGGTCCAACATAAGCGCGTTGACGAGGGACCTACGCACCTTCCGATGGCCCAGGCAATGCCAGAGGAAAAAATCCACTCCCGCTCTGTCACGCTTTCCAGCGACCGTTGCCGGGTCATCGCGCGCATTGATCTGGTGGAGGTCTCCGGGGGACTGGTTACACCGGTGGATTACAAACATGGCCAACCTCGGGAAACGGACCAGGGCATAGAACTTTGGCCCGCGGATCGTGTCCAGCTTGCCGTTCAGGGGCTGATCCTTCGGGAAAACGGTTACGCTTGCGGTGAGGGTGTGGTTTATTACGCAAAGACCAAGCAGCGCGTCCGCGTGCCGTTTGATGAAGACTTGATGTCGGAAACGATTCGGACCATCGAAGAGGCGCGGGCATTGGCAGCCAGTGGGTGTATACCTCCGCCTCTTGTGGATTCACCGAAGTGCCCCGGTTGCTCGCTGGTTGGGATTTGCCTCCCGGATGAAACGAATGCACTGCTGGGCCGAACGTTGGAGAGCGTTGTTCAGCTTCCCTTGTTTGGAGCGGAAGAACAAACACCTTCCAAGAAGCCAATGGCTGATGTGCGGCGGTTGCTGGCGCCTAGAGACGATCTGCGGCCGCTTTACCTGAACAGCCAAGGCCTGCGCGTAGGCAAGTCGGGCGAAGTCCTGCAGATGCGCGACAGGGACAAGCTCATTCAGGAAGTCCGAATTGGTGAGATTTGCCAACTGAACCTCCTCGGCAACATCCAACTCTCCACGCAAGCCATTCAGGCATTGTGTGAAGGTGAAATTCCAATTTGCTACTTTTCGCAGGGAGGATGGTTTTACGGCATCACCACTGGGATGAACACGAAAAACGTTTTCCTGAGGCGGTCGCAGTTTCGGCTCGCCGATCAAGAATGGTTCACCCTGTCCCTGTCGCGACGGCTCGTCGCCGGCAAAATTCGGAATCAACGGACCATGCTCCAAAGAAATCATCTGGAGCCAAAGCCCGAGACCTTGCAGGAACTGAAGCGAATGGCGCAGCGGGCGGAGCAGGCGGAGAATTTAGAGGAGCTACTTGGGCTCGAAGGAAATGCAGCTCGATTGTACTTCGGGGAATTTGCAGGCATGATCAAAGTGGCCGAGGAAGAGGGAATTTCACGGCAGTTCCAGTTCGATTTTGCATCACGTAACCGGCGACCGCCGCGCGACGCGGTGAATGCTCTGCTTTCGCTTGCTTACAGCTTACTGGTGAAGGACTTCACACTTGCTTGTTATGCCGTTGGATTTGATCCCTTGTTGGGCTACTATCATCAACCGCGTTTTGGGCGTCCCGCTCTTGCGCTGGACTTGATGGAGCCCTTCCGGCCACTGATTGCGGATTCGGCAGTGTTGAGCGCAATTAATACGCGGATGGTGACACCGGGCGATTTCATACAAACGGGGCCGGCTGTAGCGCTCACTGCCGGTGGCAGGAAGGGGTTTTTTCGGGCCTACGAGCTGCGCATGGACACGATGGTGACACACCCGGTTTTTGACTATAGAGTTACTTACCGGCGGTTGTTAGAGATTCAGGCGCGGCTGCTGGCGCGAGTTCTGGAGGGGGAAACGGGGGAGTACCCGGTTTTTGTCACGCGTTGATGAATCGAAGTTTCAGTCGCGAGAGGTCAAGTGATGAGAGATGCCCTGGGGACCGCTCGTGTTCATCTAAGGTGTTTGGTTTGAGAAAGATTTCTTGTTTCTCGACGAGCCGGCGGCGGGGAGAAAGGAGGCTGGCGACAATCGCTCGCAAGTGGCTTGGTAGATCTTTGACAACTAAAAGGGTTAGGATGCGGGCTCATTCCGCGATCAATTGATCGCGGCCCCATTGAAGCGCACGATACGCGCGCGCGGTATCCCAGGCACCGCACATTCCGCGATCAATTGATCGCGGCCCCATTGAAGCGACTGGACTACGTTGGCATGGCAGTCGGGAAGTCGATGCATTCCGCGATCAATTGATCGCGGCCCCATTGAAGCCCTCCGCTCCATTGGGCCACGTCAAGCGCCGCTTGGTCATTCCGCGATCAATTGATCGCGGCCCCATTGAAGCATCCATTCATTTGCCCATTGGAGCCAGGAGCCAGATCATTCCGCGATCAATTGATCGCGGCCCCATTGAAGCCCCATGATAACTCCCATTCATGTTGACACTTGGCGCGTCGGCGGCTTCTTTGACAAGCCATTTCCCGGGAGGACCGCCTCCTTGTGGCATAGGAGGTAAAACCGGGGGGCTGTTTGTCGACGGCGTCATGGTCGAAATTGAACGAGGCCGTCTGAGAAAATACCGTGCCCAGGGTTACCAGCATCAATGCCGACATGAGCTGATATTGTCTTAAGTTCATAAGACACTTCCTCTCTTCCAATGCATTTCTCAAAGTGCCCTCAGCGAGCCGCGGTGGCCTGCTTGGCAATAACACGAATCCCAGCGCGTAACTCATCCGTGCCCCGGACTGCCACCTGATCGCCTGGCTGAAGATTTCCAAAAACTTCAATTAAATCTCCCATGGACATACCGCGCACAACATCAATCCACTCTGTCATGCCGCGGCGAATACGAACCACAAACACGCGCTCGGTCGTTGTTGCCACCGCCGATGGCGGAACGAACAGCGAGGGGCGGGATCGTCGTACCGGCAGGGTAACCTCGGGAAACATGCCCGGCGCCAGCCGTCCGGAACGATTGTCCACATCCAGTTCCACCGGCATCGTCCGGGTCCTGGGTTCCAATGCGTGTTCGATACGCTCGACTACGCCCGCAAATATTTCTCCTGGAAATGCCAGGACGGTAAAGTTGAGTTTGGCGCCTTGCTTGACGCCGGCGATAGCTATCTCCGGCACTGGAATGGTGAGTCGCAGCTTAGAGACCTGCTGAATTCGCAACATGGCGGGCGATGCGGGCCCGCTCGATGGGCCTACCAGGCTGCCTGTATGGACGTTTCTCTCGGTGATGACGCCGTCAAATGGCGCCGCGATGTGGAGATACGACTCGATTTCACGGGCTGAGCGCGCGGTTTCAGTCGCAGCCTTTTCATCTTCTTCCAGCGACCGGACCTGGGCCTGAGCGGCCTTCTCATTTTCCTCCGTGACACGAACGCGAGCCTGATTCGCTTCAACCGTCTTTTGAGCTACTTCCAGGTCATTGCCCGCAACGACTCCGGGCGTTGCCGCCGCCGCCTTCAGCCGCCGATAAGTAGCATCATCCGACGCAAGTTTGGCTTCCGCCTCCAGCGTCTGTTGCCGAGCGCTCAGCACCCGGGCTTGGGCCTCCAGCAGACGGGCGTGGCTGACCTGCACCTTGGCGTCTGCCGAACTGCGCTGAGCTTCCACCTCTGGGGCTCTCATTCGAACCAGCGGTTGACCGCGCTTGACCCATGATCCACGGTCGACGCCTATCCACTCCACAAAACCCTGGATTTTTGGATAAAGCGCCACATCCTGGAAAGCCTGAAGCTCGCCCGGCAACCGGATGGGCCGATTCAGCTCCTGCGATACTACGGTGGTGACAGGGACCGTGGTGGCTTGTCCCGGTCCCGTCTTAGCGGCGGCGGGCCGGCTGTCTGATCTCGGCGCCTTCTGCACTCCGCTCGTCATGATGCTCCAGAACAGGCTCACAACGGCTACGGCGACGATACCTGTTTTGACCATGATTTGCTTAGGAGTCATTTGTGTGTCTCCGTTCTACACTGTGTCGTCCGGGTGCAACGATGCAGAGCTTCGATCTGCTTGCCGCTGCGCCATGGCAAATACCAACGGAAGCACCAGAAGAACAGCAAGGGTGGAGGCGGCGAGACCGCCGATTACTGCACAGCCCAGAGGGGCAGTCTGTTCTCCTCCTCGCCCCAATGCCAGCGCCAGAGGAATCATGCCTGCAATCATTGCAACGGTAGTCATCAGGATTGGCCGCAACCTCCTCTCCGCCCCTTCCAAAGCCGCCGCCGCGGCATCCTTGCCGCGTCGACGTGTCTCTTCGGCAAACGTCACCAGCAAAATTGCGTTTGCCACGGAGACCCCAATCGCCATGATCGCGCCCATGAAGGATTGCACGTTCAAAGTCGTTCCAGTGATCCAGAGCGCGAGTGCGACGCCTGCGATAACCGCCGGTATGGTTGAAAGCACCACAAACGCCACGCGCACCGACTGGAAATTTGCGGCCAGCAACAGGAAGATCGCAAGGACGGCAATCAGGAGCCCGGCCCTTAAGCCATCGAGTGTTTGGTTCATGGGCGGAACTTGCCCCCGCATGTTGACGGTCACTCCACGAGGGAGTTCTCCGGCCCGCCGGATCGCGTCTCCAACCTCCGCAGCAACGGTTCCAAGATCTTTCCCCTCAATATTGGCAGTGATGGTGACCATTCGCTGCTGGTTGTAACGGTCATACTCCCCGGGCATCACGCCGTAGCCGACTTGCGCGACATCTCCCACGAGCGGGCGGGTTGCGCCGCCCGGCATGGCGGGAACACTTTCAACGTCCTCAATGGAACTCACCTGAGATTGAGGGATTTCCACCTGCACCTGATAAGCAATTCCGCTTGTCGGATCGCGCCAGTAGTTCGGCTGTGTGTACCGGCTTGAGGAGGTTGCGGCAGCCAGGGAGCGTCCCACTTGTTCCACAGTCACGCCGAGCTGCCCGGCACGCTCGCGGTCTACCTTGATGTCAACGGTTGGATAGTCCAGCGGCTGTCCGAACTGCAGGTCCCTCAGAGACAAAATCTTCTTCATCTCAGCCAGCACCTCCCCGGCGAAAGCCCTGTTCGCGCCCAGATTGGGACCGCTGACGGCGACTTCAATGGGTGTGGGAGCGCCAAAGTTCATGATCTGGCTGACGATGTCTCCCGATTCAAAGGATAGAGTTGTGCCGGGAAGAATGGCCGGCAGTTTCCGGCGCAAACGCTCCTGAAACTCAGCCAGCCGAATGCGAGAGTTTGGCCGCAAAGCAACCAGCAAGAGAGCTTCGTGCGGCCCGCTCGACCAGAGATAAATACTGTTGACCGGATAGTTCGAAGTCGGATTGCCGGCAAACGCAAGCGTTATGGCGACATTGTCCGGGCCGGCTTCAGCTCGGATTGCGTCCAGTGCTTTCAGCGTGATCAATTCCGTGCGCTCGACGCGAGTTCCCGTCGGTGCCCTCAATCTGAGTTGGAATTGACCGGTATCCACCGCAGGGAAAATATCCGTTCCCAGACGTCGGCCGATTAGGACGATAACTCCAACCGCGATAACCGCGTAGACGGCCACAACAACCCATCGCAGCGGGAAGAGGCGCTCCACGAAACCGCGATATCGGCTCCTAAACTTGTGAAACAAGGAGTGGGTATCTTCCGCTGTGTGTTCCTCCCTCAGGAGCCATACTGAAAGGACCGGTACCAGTGTGTTCGACAATAGGTAGGATGCGAGCATCGCAAAGCCAACCGCCAGCGAGAGGGGCACAAACAGAGACCGTGCGATGCCCGTCATGAAGAAGGAGGGAATGAACACGGCCAGCACGGCCAGCATTGCAAGCAGGCGCGGAGTTACAGTCTCGCGCCCGGCGAGGAGCACCGCTCGCGACCGCCCTTGCCCTCGCGCTAAATGAGTGTGAATATTCTCAATCGCCACCGTCGCCTCGTCGACGAGAATGCCGATTGCCAATGCCAGACCGCCGAGTGTCATGATGTTAACGGTATGTCCAGTGAGCCAGAGCCCAACCAGTGCGGCAAGCAGCGCAAAGGGTATGGTCGCAACTACAATCAGCGCGCTCCGGACGTCGCGCAGGAAGAGAAGCACCATAAGCCCGGTTAGAACGGCTCCCAACAAACCTTCTGTGGCCAGGACCCGAATTGCGTTCTTTACATAAGAGGACTGGTCGAACTCGAAGCTGACCTCGATGTCTTCCGGGACCAGAGCCTGCATTCTGGGCAGTTCGGTCTTCACTCGATTGACAACTTCCAGGGTGGAGGCATCGGCACGCTTGGTCACCGGAATATAGACCGTCCTGCGCCCGTTGACGAGCGCATAGCCGGTGACGATGTCACTGCCGTTCTCGACCGTCCCTACGTCCCGGAGAAAAACCGTAGGTCCTGCTCCGCTTCTGATAGGCAGCGCGGCCAGTTCCTGTATCTGGGTCACCGAGGAATTGAGAGGCGCAAGTCGATTGATGTCTCCGGTTCGGACATTGCCTGCCGGCAGGATGGTATTGCCGGTCGCGACTGCCTTCACCACTTCCTCGGCTGACATGTTAAATCCCCGCAGTCGGCTGGGATCGACACGGATCAGTATCGTTCGCTGGCTGGCGCCGAAGGGCGGCGGCGCAGATACGCCCGGTAGAGTCGCAAACATGGGCCGGACGCGGTTCAGGGCCAGGTCCTGAATTTCCCCCACGCTGCGCGTCTCGCTGGAAAAGATTAGCTGGCCGACCGGTACTGTCCCGGCGTCAAAACGCACCACAAAAGGCGCGACTGTTCCCGGAGGCATGAAGGCACGGGCTCGATCGACGTAAGAGACGGTTTGGGCCAGGGCCTGGCTCATATCGGTCCCGGGATGAAAGAAAAGCTTGATCAGGCCGATATTCTGGATCGACTTGGATTCAACATGTTCGATGCCGGTGATGTAGAGGAAGTGATATTCGTAATAGTAAACGAGATAACCTTCCATCTGCGCGGGATCCATGCCGCCATAGGGCTGCGCCACGACAATCACCGGCAAGTTCAGCTCCGGGAAGATGTCTACCGGCATCCGTGCCAGAGCCAGGACGGCGCACAAGGCGACCCCGACTACGGCGACCGCGATGGTGATGGGTCGCCTCATGGCCAGATTTATGAGCCACATGCTACTTTCTCCTTGAAACCGGTGTGGTCGATACCTGTTGCAGAAAAGGCCTCAGGTCGCCCTGAGCCTTTGCCATCCCGAGCAGCGCCCGCCACACTGCCAGCCGGGCAACGGCATCGTCGATCTCAGCCTGTACGAGCAGTCTTTGCGCTTCAGCCACTTCGACCACCGTCGCCAGACCCGCTTCATATCTGGCGCGCGCCCGAGTCTCGGTCTCTCGGGCCGCGTTCAGTTGGACAGGTGTATTTTCAGCGATGCGGCGAGCGGCATCGAGCAGGGCCCGGGCCCGAGCCTCTCCCGCTTTAAGGCCCAGCACGGTCTGATCATAATGAGCCCTTTCCGCTGCTTCATTGTTGGCCTCGATCCGCTTACGGTCGCGGATTGCAAAAACGTCAAAGACCGGAAAGGTAACCGTGAGGCCGGCTGCCCAATTGGGGACGTCCGGCAACAGTCCCTCGTCTCCCCCCAGTCTCCCGTCGAGTCGAGCGCCGGTTCCACGGCCATAATATGCGGATTGAAAACTGAAACGCGGAAAGTACGAGCGATCCCATATGCGTTTCCTGGCATGCGCTGCTTCAACTGAAGCCGCCTGCGCCAGAGCCAGCGGATGAGCATCAAACTTCGCGATCGCGACGGGGCTGTCGACGGGGAGATCCAGCAACGGGCCGGGGTCGAGACTCAACGACGGCCCCAGGACACCGAGCGCCTCAGCCAGCGTGGCACGACCGATTTCAGCGGCCTGTTGAGCCTGAATGGATTGTGTTTTCGCGGCCGCAAGCTCGGCGTCCGCGCGGGACGCATCCGCGCCCGGGCGGAGTTCATTCGCTACGAGGACATGAACAGACCGGGCAAAGACTTCCAGCCGTTCAACGTTTGCCTGAGTCGCCTGGACCTCCTGCTGGGCCGCTAGTAGCGTGAGGAACGCGTCTGCAGCCGTCGTCGCTATATCAAGCCGCGTGACATCTGTGGCCGCGTTGGCCTGCCGCTCCAGCGCGCGTCCTAAATCGACGTTGGCCTTCCTCAATCCGAAATCAAAAGGTTCCCACGACAGCAGCGTCCCCCCGGCGCTTCCCCACGTGCTCACATAAGAGCTGGTTCCCAGGACCGGTCCTGAAATTGAGGGAATAATCGATTGGGGGAGAAGAAGGCCAAACACGTTATTCCTGGTTGCCCGATTTTCCTGCCACAGCAAATCCAGGCGGGGCAGGTAAGCGGTGCGCGCCAGATCAACGCCTGCGCCCGCGGCAGCGGCTCTGGCGCGGCTGGCCCGAATCGCGGGGTAGTTCCTGGTCGCAAAATCCACGGCGGCGCTCAGGGATAAGGGCTGCGGCGGGGCGTCCTGTGCCAAAGAAAGTGCGGCCGACATCAGACAGACCACAAAGGTATACAGGAAGCGCTGCAGGGTCAGCATCGTCAAGTACGAACCTCCTTCGGTAAATTGGTGGAAAGCTTCCTGTTGCTTCCGGCCAGCGCTCGGGAGAGACCTTCGAAGAGGGTGATCCCGTGCGATTCCAGTTCCGCGTCCGAAAGCCCTGCCAGTAGCCATCCCTTCAGGATGGCGTCAACACCGGCAGCTTCCGGTCGAGCATAATGGCCGTCGCGAAGATCAATCTCGTGGATGATTTCTGCAATGGGGCGTACGGACGGTTCGTTCAAGCCGAATGCGGCGACCATGACCTCGAAAGTGCAAAGGTTTCCAAGATGGCCAAAGTGGGCCTTGCTCATGTCGAAGCTGATCTCGTGGGATTCCGGTTTCAGCGAGTAACGAATTGAGGCCTTCGGGTTTATGAACCGCCGAATCAGCCAGGCGCACGCCAGGCGGTCGACGTGGGGACGCGGGCGTGTAACCCAGCGCTTCCTCCGATACTCGGAAACGGCCTCCGGAGTAACGTTTGCCGCAGGATCTCCGATCGGGAAAAGGGCCTGCTGAAATTCTGCCAGTCTCGACCCAAGGCGAGCGCCGGACGGCGACTCGAAGAAATCCACTCGACCAATATCACTGTGGCGCTTGCGAAGTTTTCGAAGGCCGTCCAGGATACGGCTGGGCTCCTTGAGCTTCTTCCCGGCGGCTCCGGACTTCTTCAATTGGGCCAGCTCCAGCTCGATCTGACGATAATCGTGGTCCCGCGCCTCGCGGAAAAGCCGGATCAACTGGGTATCGCTCAGCCCGTCAAAACGATCGACGCGCATGACCAGAGCATCCCCCTGGAACTGACGAACTTCCTGGGCAAGCCATTGAAAGGCTTCCACGCACTCGTCACGCAGGGGGAGAACGTGGGAGCCGCCGGTCAGTCGAATTGCGCCCAGGCGGCGCAGGCGGCGCCAGAGTGAGACCCGGTCGCTGGAACTGCGGTCGGACGGCAGAGAATAGGAAAAGACAATCCAGTCCATCCCAGTGAGTGTATTATTCGTTTCAGCATGATGCAACAACTATTGCAATAAAATCAAAATCTATTATCAAGATGGCGTCGGAAGGCACCTTCACATTCCTTGCCGCCGCCAATCAGAAGCGTCGTCGATTGATTTGGACCAGGTTAGCTGGCATCAAAAGCGAGACTGTCCGAGTAAGATTTTTCCACTTTCAAGCTCAACGAGTTATAAGTGGAAAAGCCGTCCCAGCGCACCGTTCTGAAGCTGCTCAGACTTGGATCGGGACGGCGGGGATCGATCGGCCCTGGACCGGGTTCCGGAATAAAGCGTAAGAGCCTGGATGTTATCGATTCGAGTCAGCAGAGTTTCCGCGATCAGATGATCGCGGCCCCATTGAAGCTGCAGTTCCCAAGAGATTGAGTATTGGCCAAGTGTGTGAGATATTGAAACCAGGATTAAGACTATGAAATTCGTCATTACGATTTTTCAGGACGAGGACGGGATGTTTGTCGCTGAGTGCCCCTCGATTCCCGGCTGTATCAGTCAGGGCAAGACCGAGCGGGAAGCCGAGCAGAATATTCGTGAGGCCATTAAAGAGTGTCTAGCAATGCGTGCTGAGAACGGGTTGCCACTAACGGTCAAAACGTGTGAAGTTGAAGTCGCCGTCTAATGCCTCCTGTCCCGATTCTGAAGCCTCAAGAGGTTGTCCGAACCTTTGAGAATCCTGGGATGGACGGTTGCACGCCGGCGCGGAAGTCACATCATCCTCACAAAAGAAGGTCATATCGCCACTCTCTCCGTGCCCAATCATTCCGAAGTCGCTCGTGGCACGCTACGAAGCTTGATCGCGCGCCAAAAACAAATATACTGGAAACACGAATTCTTTTGCGGTAGTTTCTCTTAGCCCAATCAAGATGAGAGGTTGAATCGATGACCGACAACAAAGCCGAGGCTAAGAAGATTAGTATGACAAGCACCAAGCAAGAAATGCTGGATGCCTACAACACGCTTCTGAAGCAGCTTCAGGAAAAGCGCCAGACAGAATTGAAACCAGAACAGAGAGTCGAGGAAAAGAAGGTCAGGGAGGCGATAAAAGTCGCCGATTCTCTGTCCACGGAAGGCGTGGTGAAAGAGATCAGCAGCCTGCGGTTGGAAGTCGGAAAAATGCTGGCGCAGCTTTCCGACAGGCTGGAGGAAGAAGTCCACAAATATCAGGGCATTCAGCAAGCTTTTGAGATCAAACAGCAGGAACTTAAGGAAGTATATGAGATCGAAAGATCGGCAGCAACCTTGGCTGCATTGATAGAAGCGCAGCGCCAGAAGCAGGAGGGATTCGAAGCCGAAATGGCTTCCAGGAAAGAAGCGCTGCAGTCGGAAATCGACATGATGCGCGCGGAGTGGAAAAAAGAAAAGGAACTTCGTGACCTGGAGCTTAAGGAGCAACTGGCAGCCGAGGCGAAAAGGCGTGAGCGGGAAAAGGAAGAATACCAATACGTTTTCAAGCGAGAGCAGCGACTGACAAAGGACAGCTTTGAAGACGAAAAAGCCAGGCTTGAAAAAGATATCGCGCTGAAAAAGGAAGCAATGGAGAAAGAGTTGGCGGAAAGGGAGAAAGTTCTGAGCCGGAGGGAAGAGGAGCTCAACGAACTACGGGCAAGAGTGAACGCCTTTCCAAAGGAAATGGAAAAGGCCGTCGGCGAGGCGGTCAGGGAAGCGACGGCAAGAGTGCAAGTGGAAGCCAAGAACAGGGAGGAACTGTCGAAGAAGGAGTTTGAGGGTGAACGCAAGGTTCTGGCCACGCGCATCGAGTCTCTGGAACAGGGGGTGAAGGAGCAAAACGAACAGATTGCGAAGCTCTCGCAGAGGCTGGAAAAAGCGTATCAGCAGGTCCAGGACATTGCGGTAAAGGCCGTGGAGAGTTCTTCAAATTCCAAATCGATCTCAGCCCTGCAGCAATTGGTCGCCGAGCAGAGCCGCAAGCAGCCGCCGGAGAGGGAACGCTAGGATCGCGCGAGCACCACGCGCGCTACCGGGTTGGATCAGAATTTAAGCCGTAACTGCATTTCAACTCGTCGGTTGCCCGCTCCCGCAGCAGGTCCGTAGCTGTCCGCAAGCGTATTTGCATTCCCGAAAAAGGGTGAAGTTAAATTGCCGATGAGTGTCCCTGGGTTCGTGTGATTCAACAGATTCCGGACAGAAACAGAGAATATCAAGTTGTACCGTTTTTCAGAGAGGGTGTCGGTCAAGATGCTGCGCATTCCCCCTTCTTCCCCGGACGAAGTACCTCCTTTCGACTTTTCGCTCTTGCTACCAAAACCGAAAGTCCTACTTAAGCGCAGGTTTACTGTGAAATAGCCGGGCGCGAAACCGTAGTTGCGGGGGATGATTTCTTTCTCGGGCGTAGGATTCGGATTGAACGCTCCGAAAGGGGTAACGATGGCGCTGTCTTTGATGAGATCGGCGGCAAATCCAGGACGGTCTGTAAGCAGCGTGTCTCCGTTTGCGTCGACACCGGTAGTGATGTTGAAAGGCACTCCCGAGCGCGCAACGATAAACGGGCTGAACTTAAAGCCGCGCGGCCCCAGGATCGAAGCGCCTAGAACGAAGCGGTGCCTCTCATCCAGGACCGAGCGCCCGTACTCCATGCTATCGTCATACGAATCGGCCGGGAAGGTCGTCGGGCCATCCGTGCTGCTGTTGGCGTAATTCAACAAGTACAACGCGAAAAGCGTCACATTCCGGTTGAAGCGGCTGTTCACAGTGGTGTTCCACTGCCTTTGGTTAAGAACACCAACCGATTCGTACAAGAAAACGGTGCCCGAACCGTAAGGCCGAATTCCGCTGGTCGAAATGCCCGGGACAAACGTTCCTGGCAAAGGGGCGTTGATGTTGCGAGACCGCAAGAGGTGCAGGCCGCGGAAGTTAGAGAAGGTGCTGGCGATCGTCGTGCTGAAAGGCAATAGGCGCTCGATCCCAATTGAGGTTTCCATGATGTAAGGCGCGCGTAAATCAGAAGCCACGCGCCGGATCGTTGGCTGGGCGGTTAAGGTCTGGACCGGGGGCGCCGTCGGGAAGAAATCGGGATTGCGTACAACGTATTGCTGCTGATTCAAACCGTTTAACCGGATCGCCTGCAGCGTTAGCTTTTCGCTGAAGCGATCGTAAAAGGTTCCAAAGCCGACTCGCACTGTAGTTTTCCTTCGCTCAGAAGCACCCGGAGCCCATGCAAGACGGATCCGCGGCGCAAAATCCTTCCAGTCGGGGATGTTGTTTTGCGCTTCATAGCGCAGGCCTAGGCCCAGCAGGAAGTTCGGGCGGATTCGCCAATCGTCCTGCATAAAGACGCCCAGGTCCACCTGGCTCACCTCCGCTTTCGGGTCGCCGGCCGTTATGGAAAACTGGGTGGCGCCGCCGCCGAGCGCGCGGATTTGCTCCGCCGTCAGGCCCTCCCCCTGAAAGAGAAGGGTGCGGCGATACCGTTCAATCGGCGTGATCGATGCCAACACAGGCTGACCCGCCGTATCACGCACGACTTGGTTGGCCATGTCCAATTGCGGCGCGGAGCCGCCGGAAAACCGGAACGTACCCCCGAAATTCTGCGGCGAAATATCGGAAATGGAGGTGGAGCGTAAGCGCCCGCCCCATCTGAGTGAGTGAGCGCCGAGGACGAAATAGGTGTTGTTTTGAAATTCCCATCGATCCTGAGTGAGAAAGGAGTGCCCAATTTCCGAGCCACCTCCTGTGAAGGCCTCACTCACGCTGATGGTGGGCACGGAGTTGTCGCCAAGCTGATCCGTGGCAGTCCGCACGAACTGAAGGCGCGTTTCATTGATCACTCTCGAGCTGAGCAGTGCAGTTTCCGTCAGTTGAAGGAGGTGTTCGGTTTCCGAGGTGTTGTAGGCACGCGAGAGCAGCGAGAAGTCTCCAATACCGGCGTTTTCACGGCCCATGTGTGTATACATATAGCGCGCCACCAGCGTGTGGTTTTGACTCCACTGGTAATCCACACGAGGACTCATGCTAATGCGACGCTGCGGCGTGAAAACTTCTTGGCGAAGCGGTGTGACGTTCAGAGCAGGATCGAGAATGGTCGCGCTAATCACGGCCTCCGCGTCGAGCTCCCGCCTTTCCAGGTCCACAGAGAACGAAGCGCGTTTTTTCAGCGGGCCGCTCAACCTTCCCCCCAAAAGCCTCTCCTGAAAAACCGGGCGCTTGGAGGCATAGAACGGGTTGCGTGCATTAAAATAGCCGTCCCCAAAATTGAAGAACGCCTCGCCGCGGAACTTATCCGAGCCTGGCTTCGTGAAAACTTCGATCCGTCCGAAACCCACGCGATCATATGCAGCCGAAAAGGGGTTTTGATTGGTGCGGAACTCGCGAATGGACGTTTTTGATGGCAGGCGACCCCCACTAAATCCATCCACAAAGAGTTGGGTGCCCTGCGGACCCGCGGAGGCCCCCGACAGTGCCTCCAAATCTGCGGCGAGGTCGTCGAGGTCCTCGGGCAGTGCCTCGAAATCGGAGCCTGGGAGGGCGACTGCGCCCCCCCGAAAGGGGGTTTCCTGGAGTAAGGTGATTTCCTGTTCTATTGCCGCGAGGCTCAGCGAAATGGGAAGAATGGTGACGCGCCCCGCGGTGATCTCCACCGCCGTGTTTTCATACGGCGCAAAGCTGCGAAAAAAGGCGCGAACCGTATACCTTCCCGGTGCAAGCCCACGGAAAACATATGCGCCTGTCTCGTCGGTGGTGAGCGTCCTTGTGTTCCCTCGGGAATCCGTCACCGTTACAGTGGCGCCGGGGATGACCCCTCCTGTGAGATCAAAGACCCGTCCTTGCACCGTGTCAGTCACCTGCTGCGCTAACGCTGCGTCCACGACAAGCGGCAGCGTGAGCAGCAAGACACAGATCTGGAATATTTTTTTCGATTCGGACATGCTTGCTGTATCTTCGAGGTCTGTCTCAGATGCTCAAGGCAAGCTGATATCAAAGAAATTCCATATACCTTCGGTTTGCGGTTGGCCCGCCGGTGCGGCGCTCAGGAGCGGCTCGGCGCCCGCGAGCAGCACAATGGCCGTGACACGGGACGGCTCCGCCCCTACCGTGAACGAAACGAGAATGGTTTCGCCTCGCTTCAATTCGGCAAACGGCAGTGCAGGCATCCGGTCAAAGTCCATCCCGCCACCCCCGCCCATCATCCCCCCACTCGTCGTGCGTGGCCGCGATTCGGAGGTGGGCGCATTCGGCTGGGGCGATCGGCGAGGTGGCGCGCCTGGCTGCGCCCCCTCGCTTGGCTTCCCTTCGGATCCAGCATTGCCTGTGGTTCCGACGCCCCTGCTGCCTGCTTGTGGGCGGTTGGCCATCGGAGCCGCCATCGTCGCGGGAATGCGACGTATCATGGAATCGGAGTTAATCCGAACGGTGAGCGGCTTCTTGGTTTGTAAATCGTTAATCTTAATCTCGCCGGCGGTAGCGTCGATGGCATTGATAATTCCGGCAATAGTGCGGACGGAGCCCGAGACAATCTCTTCCGGCTTAATGCGACTGCCGTCAGCGTTCTTTTCACCGAGAACGCGAAGGGAGTCTCCGACTTTGAGCTCGGCAAATGAACTTGGCTTGGCCTCGCGAAAACGGACTGAATCCGGCGCGTAGCGGCGAACGATCACCTTCTCCGCCGACTCAATGACCACGGCTCTGGTCCCTTCAGGCGAGCGGACCGACAATGTAATCTGTTTGGTTTCCGGATTGAGCGCTGAGATGGTGCCGGCAACGGCACGCTTCTGCCACTCCTCACGTTCACGCTCCTGTTTCCGCGCCAGCTCCGCTTTGGTTATCACAATGACGGCCACCGCGGGAAGCGACTTCGTATCTTCCGCCATGTGCCCCCGCGCATACACGCGGTCGCCCACACCGACTTCGGCGGGCGTGATCTTGACTGCCTTCTTTAGATCCGTTTCGCCTGGCGGCAGACGCAGACAAAGAGTCCTCTCCTGGAAAATGACAGTGACCGTGCCGCCAGCGTCCGCCTTGACTGTAATCTGTTTTGCCGATGGATCCGTGGCCGTTACCTCCCCAATCACGCGTTCCAGGGAAGTGCCCGCATTTTCGACGTTTTCCTGAACTGGCGCCGGCTCTAGAAACTGCACATTTCCAGGAACTACGGCAGCACTCAAGACTGCTAGTAGGGATAGAATTCCAGCTCGCCTCGACATTTGAACGCTGATCCCTCTCATCTCTGCTTATCGGCGAGGGCTAGAAGAACCCGACGATCTCAGAATACAAAAACCGATCCGCTAACGAAGTTAGATTAGTATAACACACGGCCTTGTGCGGTAAATGGGTAGGATGACAGCGGGTTCCGCGATCAATTGATCGCGGAACCATTGAAGCCGTACGAGAGGAAGCGACGCGAAAAAAGCCCTCCCGTCTTCCTCCCATTTTCCTTGGTAATCATTGCGTGATCCTTGGGGTCGGTTCTCAGGGGGTGGACTCAGGCGCAGGGGCGCCAAATTTGATGTTGGCCTTCACTTCAAACTTCTTGTAATCCTCGTACGTGATGATCTCGCGAATGTGCACCTCATTCATGTAGCCGCCGGGGCTGCCGCCCCGCCTTGGCCCCGGAAGGGGCAGGGGCAAGGGCAGGGGGAACGGCATGCCCGTTCCCATGGAGGGGCCGCCTCGCCCTTCGAAGCGGAGACGCTCGTCGGCCATGGTCCAGACGGGGAACCAGTATTTCTTGTCGATCATCTGTCGGATCGTTTCGAAGCGCGGAAATTTGTTTTCTCTGGTCTGGGGAATTGCTCTCCCGTCGGTTTTTACAATCTGAAAGTCGACGTCGTCTACCCAGATCTTTCCCTCGAAGTAACGCTTGCCGTTGTCGATGTGGCGTGGCTTGACTGAAAAGACATAGGTATTCAACTCGTCGGCCTTCTCCTTACCGCGATACTTGACCTCGTATTGGGGCAAGTCCTCGGCAGTCAGGACAAAGGGCTGGATACTGGCCGCATCGTCAATGTCTTCCTGGGTCATGGCAACGGAGTAAAGCTCCCCTTCGTCCAGCAACGTCCGTTGCTCCCGCTTACCTTGGTTGGTAAAGTACGTTTCAATCAGCATCTGTCGCTCCTCTGTGACGTAGCCGTTCTTGTCCAGCACCTGCACGATCATCCGCGTTTTGTAGGTATACGACTGACGCGCCAGCTTGAATTCGGACTCTTTCGCGGCAAAGCGGCGTATGATTTCTTCCGCAGAAGGATCCGCCGCCGGGAGACCGACGTCGCAGAGAAGAACGGTGATGACTGCCGTGGCCAGTGCCCCGAGGCTTCGAGCGATGCCAGATCTGCCGCTACGCATGGGAACGGATCTTCTCACAGTGGCGCCTGCGCCGCAAGTTTGGTGCAACCGGTTTCTCATCTGTGACCTGTCGCTCATTAAATTGGTTTCGTGCCTTTAGTTAAAGATGCGACAAAGCCTGGGGAGGTTCAACAACTCCTGGAAATTTCCGAGCGTATTGACCGAACGGGCACGCTTCATGCGCCGGAATTCCTCTGCCATGCTGCCCGGGTCGATGCTGGTGCGCCTGCATCGAAGACGTTGCTGCTTCCGGTATCTGAGTGCCTCGATTCATAAATACGATAACATTTGCTGATGAGGCTTGCGAGGCGAGATCCAGGAGCGAGGAGGAGTCGATGTGGGGACATCGTCGACGACGAGGTGCGCCGAGATCGCCCGCAACCCCACCAGCCCGGCGGGTTGCGGCGGGATGGCCCCGCTTTCTTTGTCGCTCCTCCTCGCCAATGAGCCCTGCATTGACTCGTCGTCGCTTCGCGAAATCAGGCCCATCGCGCTCGCAACCAACGTTATCGTACTTATGAATCGAGGTACTGAGCGCGTTCGCCTGGCGAAGGCGCTAAGGTTTTACATTCTTTTAACAAAACTTTTACATCGGCTTAACAACCAGACTTCGATTTCAACGTAGAATTATTCTGGATTGGCAATGAAGCCATGAGTCGCGAGATCGGCCAACGGGAATGATGGGTCTGATCTCGAAGGAAAAGGAAGGGGATATGAAAAAGTACAATCGGAAAGTTGCAGTTCGTATGCTTTGTTTGCTCTGTTTTCTGCTCGCCTTCGGAGCGATCCTGGCACAGCAACCCGCGCGGGGTCCGCTGGCGGGATTGAAAAGGGCATTAGCGGAAGCAGGAGCGCCGGCTCTTACTTCCGACCAGGAACAGCAACTCACGGCGCTCATTACAGCACGGCGAGACGCTCTTCGGGCCCAGGCTCCGAGCGCTGCGCTGCAAACAGCCCAACGAGCCTACCAAAACGCCATTTTGAACGGCGACAACAGCGCCGCGCAGGCCCAAGCGGATACCATCGCCAACGAGACGGCCAATCTCACCCGCACGCGGCTTAAGGATACGGCAAAGTTTAAAATCGATGTCCTGAATGTGCTCAAGAGCAATGACAATCAAGTTGGGCTGCTGTTGAATCGTATCGGCTCTGCGGGCCTGTCGCGGCTGCTGGAGTCGCTGGCTGGCCCTGGAGGCTTGGGTCCAGGAATGGGCGGGATCAGGCCGCGTGGAGACTTCGACGTGCGCGTGCAGTGACGGAGCAGTCACGAAGTCGCTTCAGCGAGGCGCGAAACGAGCTCTTGAGGGACCGCGTCCGTTCCGGGTCCCTCTCTCGGTTTCTTTGCAGCAGGATGCTGCCGCATTCGAATGAGGTGATTTCCTGGCATGTTTCCCTAGCATGTTGACGCGACCGTTAGGGAGCGGACCCTCCGCCGGGAGTCCGCTTGCTTACGCGCGCGGCTCGGAATTCGAGGGAACTCAGAACATGTCCACTCCCCGCGGTGATTTTGAGATTCCAGTCAAAGAAGAGTTCTCACTGTCCGAGGATGGAAAGATTCTAACGATTCGCACGGCTCGCTCGACCCCCAGGGGGGAAAACACTTCCAAGCAAGTATTTGCCAAGCAATAGGCGCCCGAACCCCGTCTGGGTCGCAAGTCCACGGTTTCGCGTTCCAAATTGCAGAGTGAACCGATTCGGGGAACGCTCTACGTGGGAATTCGTAAACAAGAGGACGCGCCTCTTCTTAAGCAAGATCATGGGAGCGCTGCTGAATAAGAATGATGGTTACTAGGAACAGTTGGCGGTCAGCGGTCCTTCGGAGGATATTTTTGGTTGTTTTCGGAAGACTGCCCGCTCGAATCATTTTGCCGTTGATTTTTCTACTGCTACCCGTCTCTATGGCTTTTGGCCAGAACTCAAACATGTTGCGCGGCAGGGTTACGGATGCGGTCGGTGGAGTGATCCGGGGCGCTGTGGTCACGGTGGTAGACGCCAACGGCGCTGAAAAGCGGATCGCCACAAACAACGAAGGGACCTATGTGATTTCCGGCTTGGAGGCAGGCACCTACACGGTCCGTGTCACTGCGCCCGGCTTCAGCGTCTATGAAAGCTTGGCACGCATCGCCGAGGCTCGGACTGTCGCCCTGGATCTCAACATTCAACTGAGTGTGGCCGTCCAGAAGCAGGAAGTTACGGTGACGTCCGAAGCGCCGAGCTTGAGCTTGTCTCAAGAAGATAACTCCGGCGCGCTGATACTGAGGGGCGCTGACCTCGATGCACTGCCCGATGATCCCGACGATCTAGCCGACGCGTTGCAGGCGCTGGCTGGACCTTCCGCGGGACCCAATGGCGGCCAATTCTATATCGACGGTTTTGAAAACAGCACACTTCCTCCCAAATCTTCCATACGGGAAATCCGAATTAACCAGAATCCTTTTTCCTCGGAATTTGATCGTCTGGGGTTCGGCCGGATAGAAATCCTTACCAAGCCGGGTACGGATAAGTTACGGGGCCAAGCCTCCGTGAATTTCAACGACGAGAGTCTGAATTCGCGCAATCCGTTTGCTCCTAACCGCGCCCCGTTTCAGTCCAGGCAGGTTGGCGGAAATTTGAGCGGACCCATCCTCACCAAGAAGCTCTCTTTTTTCCTTGATTTTGAGCGCCGAGAGATCGATGAAAACGCGGTCATTAGCGCCAGAATCCTGGATAACGACCTCAACATTGTGCCTTTGAGTGAAGTCGTGATCACCCCCCAGCGCCGGACCCGATTTTCTCCGCGGCTTGATTTCCAAATCAATGACAACCATACCTTGGTGACCCGCTACCATTTCCTCCAAATCGGCCAGGAGAATGAAGGAGTCGGTAATTTCTCGCTGCGTTCTCGCGCCTACGATACGTCCGTTCAGGAGCATGAGATCAACATCACGGAAACCGCCATCCTCAGCCCGCGGTTGATTAACGAGACTCGCTTTGGGTATGAACGCAGAGAGAACGACCAGAACGGTGACAACGCCCTGCCTGGACTGCGCGTACTGGAAGCCTTTACGGGCGGGGGTCCTCAGGTCGGCTTATCATCTAACGCCACGGCTCGCTGGGATCTCCAGAACTCCACGTCATGGAACCCGGGACGTCACTCGGTGAAAGTGGGCGGGCGTCTACGGGCAATCCGTGTTTCCAACGTGTCTCGCTCAAACTTTGGCGGGACATTCACGTTTGGTGGAGGACTGGCGCCTCAACTGGACGTCAATCACCAGGCGGTGACTGACGACGGCGGCCAGCCGGTGCTGGTGCCGATCACCAGTCTTGAGCGCTATCGCCGCACGCTCCTGTTCCAGGCATTGGGAAAAACGTCCGAAGAGATTCGGGCCTTTGGCGGCGGTGCGACGCAATTCTCCATGGCGGGCGGCGATCCGGAAGCCGATGTTACCCGAGTCGATTTCGGAGGTTTCATTCAAGATGACTGGCGTCTCCGGAATGATTTTCTGCTCTCTCTCGGTCTGCGTTACGAAGTTCAAAACAACATCAGCGATAAGCTGGACTTCGGTCCGCGTATCGCCTTCGCCTGGTCCCCGGGGGCGGGTCCGAGGAGTCGACCCAAGACGGTGGTCCGGGGTGGCTTTGGGATCTTTTACGATCGGTTTGGCGAAAACTTCACCCTGGAGGCCGAGCGCTTCAATGGGGTTCGCCAACAGCAGTTTATTGTCAGCAACCCGGACTTTTTCCCCAGCGTACCGTCGATCGCGGACCTGGGAACTGCTGCCGGCCCGCAAACAATCCGGCGCGTAGCGGGCGGCCTGCGATCCCCTTACTCCATGCAAACGGCGATTAGCGTGGAGCGGCAGTTGCCGCTGAATTTTACCCTCACCGCCGCCTATATCAACATGCGCATGCAGCATGTTTTGTGGTCTCGCAATGTCAATGCTCCGCTGTCTGGAACTTTCCAGCCGAATGTTCTCGGCAGCGGAGCGCGTCCCTTCGGCAATGTGGGCAACATTTACGAATATCAGTCCAATGGTCGCATGAACCAGAACCAGTTAATTATTGGGCTCAATAATAGGTTCAGCAGGGCCCTCACGCTCTTTGGCAACTACACCTGGAGCAAGGCGATGAGCAATTCGGATGGAGCATCCAGTTTTCCCGCTGATCCCTACAATCTGAGCGCTGAATACGGACGCGCCAGCTTTGATGTCCGTCATCGCTTGGTCCTGGGGGGCTCAGTAGGCGCTCCGTGGGGCATCACCCTGAATCCGTTTATCATTGCGTCGTCCGGGCGACCTTTCAACATCACAATCGGGCGAGACACAAATGGCGATACCCTCTTTACGGAGCGTCCTGCTTTTACCACGGATCTTGATAAACCCGGGGTCATAGTCACGCCGTTCGGGGCGTTTGATCCAAATCCCGCGCCAGGTCAAGCCGTGATTCCGCGCAATTTCGGCGAAGGTCCCGGATTCTTCCTCGTCACTTTGCGCATCAGTAAGACCTTTGGTTTTGGCGCTGTGCCTGAGAGAAATGCCGAGCCCACTCCTGCGTCGGGTGGGGCGCCGCCTCCGGGACGATGGGGGGGCGGAATGCCTGCCGGCGGCGCTCATGGTGGAGGCGGCGCGCGGGGTGGTTTTGGCAGATGGGGAGGACCTAGCGCCGGCGCCAATAGCCGGTACAGCCTGACGTTCTCCATTCAAGCGCAGAACCTGTTCAATCACACGAATTTCGGACCCGTGATTGGCAACCTCAGCTCTCCCTTGTTTGGCCAGTCCAACTCGACCCTGGCAGGCTTTGGTTTTCGAGGGCATGCGGGTGGACTTGAAGGCGGGATGATGTCGGCCGGAAATCGCCGCTTCGAGTTGCAGTTGCGATTTAGCTTCTAGCGAACACCCTGGATGTCGGGAAGTAGAGGCGCGATCTATCGCGTCTCTACAAAGGGCAACCGAATTTTTTCACACTCGCAACAAACGTTATCGTATTTATGAATCGAGGTACTTAGATCCATGGTCCCGGAAGGTCTCATCGACGCGCTTCGTACGTCCAAATTTCCGCGTCTTGGTCTCCACGGTGTGGTACCGCCAAATACAATCGGTTCACTTCGGGAACAAAAACAGCAGTTCGTGCCCCGGGAGCGGTCTGAATTTTCGCGATCTCCTGATACTGGTCGGCCGAGTGCTGCTGAATTACATGAAGGAAACCTTCTCCGCAAGAAATATAAATGCGCCGCCGTACCGCATCGTAAAAGATGTCATCCGCGTCCCCTGCGATGCTCACGCTGGTGATTACCTTGCCTGAGCTTGTGTCGAAGACAAACATCGTCGCGGGATGGCGGCATCCCACAAAAAGGCGGTGGTTCCCCTCATCGAAGGCCATCGAGTAGTTGCCCTGAGCGTTCACTTCCCATTTTGACATGATCGCGCTTCGCTTTCGGTCGATCACCACAACTTGTCTTTCATCCGGGATGTTGACGAAAATCTTTGGCCCCAAGCTTTCCAATTGAAAAGACTCCGGATGACCGTTCAGCTTGATATCTCCTTTGTGTTTGCCGCTGCCCGCATCCACGATCCCCAGCGCTCCCTGACCATAACCGATGTAAATCAGTCTCCTGATGGGGTCGTAGCGAATATTATCGGAGTCCTCAGATAGCCGTATTATTTGAGTCAATTGGAAGGACTCCCCATCGAAGACCCTGCAGGTGCTGTCGCGCCCGCTCGTCACGAAGATTCTGTTGAATGTCGCGACGTAACAGACTCCGCGTGGCTCTTGCAGCCCCCCGATACTGCGGATCCATCGGCCCGTGCTGAAGTCAAGAACCTCTAAAGTGTTATTCCCCAGCGCTGCGACAAACAATCGCCTGCCCTGTGCGTCTGCGGCCAGGTGGTCGATGCGGCCCTGGACATGCGGTATGGCAATCTTATCCACCAGTTGCAGCGGGGGGCCCTCGCTGCGCTGGGCTTGGCTGACAGTCGCGATTGCGGCAACTACTGCCAAGATTAGAGTCCATACGTGCTTCATGAGATCTCCTTTCCCGTAGTGCAGTGTTAAATGCTCTTCGACCTCGTCAAGCCGAGTGGTAATCTCGTGCACGTCCTCCCTCTTTAAATATATTTGTGAGCGGCGAGTGTCTTGACACCAGTCTACTCCTACGCAACGGAGCTATCATGCCCAAAATTTTCTCTGTCCTTTTTACGCAATTGGCAACTGAAATATAAATGTACTCCCCTCGTTCGGTCTGCTTTCGACTTCGATGGTGCCACCATGCAATTGCACCAGGTGCTTCACAATAGACAAACCTAGGCCGGTTCCGCCCATTTCGCGGCTGCGGGACTTATCCACACGGTAGAAACGCTCGAAGATTCGCGGCAGGTCTTCTGCGGGAATTCCAATGCCGGTGTCTTTGATGGCGACACGAATTTTGCCTTCGTTCTTATGGATTTTGACATCGACCGATCCGCCCTCGGGTGTGTATTTGATTGCATTGTCCAGCAGGTTATAAAAAACCTGTTCCAGTCCTCGCCGATTTCCTTGAACCGTGACTTCAGGATCGGAAACCAAAGAGCATTTCAGCTTCTTGTCCGCCAACGAGTTGTGCATTGAAGTCAGAACTGACTGAGCCACTTCTCTAAGATCGAGCGTCTCTCGTTCAAGAGTCTCACGCCTGGATTCCAGGGAAGAGAGCTGCAAGAGATCGTTGATCAGGGCTGATAACCGCGTGGCATTCTTATAGATGATGGAGTGAAACTCGTGTCGAGTGCGCTCATCCAGATCCGCTTCTGACAAAAGCGTCTCGGCGTATCCCCGAATGGAAGTCAGCGGAGTGCGAAGCTCATGCGACACATTGGCGACGAAGTCCTTGCGCAAATTTTCCAGTCTTCGCAGTTCTGTTACGTCCTGAAACACCACGACCACGCCACTGACGCTGCTTTCCTTTAGGATTGGGTACAGGTTCACCGATACATCCTTGCGCAATGCCTGCAGTTCAAGTTCTAATTTCTGACTTCTTTTTGCCGTCACCGCGTGATGCATCGCTTTTTCCAGTTCCAACTGACGGACAACTTCGATCATCTTGCGCCCCTGGACCTGGCCGGGCAGATCCAGCATTTGCCGGCAGGCCGGATTGATAAACTCAACGTTTCCGTGTGGATCCATCATCAATACACCCTCGCCCATACCTTCCAGGATCGTCCGAAGCCGTTGCCTTTCTGCGGCGTTGTGCTGAAGTTGGGATACAAGCCTGTCGGTCATTTGATTCAACGCCCGGCCGAGTACTTGCAACTCTAGCGGCCCCTTCATCGTCGTTCGGGCCTGGAGGTCCCCGGAGGCGACCGTTTTGGCTGTCTTAGCCATGGCTGCGGCGGATCTGGATATCCCATGAGAGAGCAGATAGGCGAGCACGATGGAGGCAAGAAAAGCAAGGAAGCTGAGCCAATAGATAACGTGGCGGACTTCTTCCCTGGCGTCTTGGATCACGGAAAATTCCAACGAAAGGCGTACGATGCCGGTCCCCCCTTGGTAGGTCCGAAATGGCACCGCCACATATACCATATCCCTGCCCAACGTGTTGCTGTGGCGAACCGACTGCCCGAAACCGCTGCGGCGCGCCTGCTGAACCTCAGGCCGAGCGTTGTGATTTTCCATGCGCGTGCTATCGGCGGAATTATCTCCTACGACTTGTCCATCGGGTGAGATGATCGTGACTCTTCTTCCGAGCAGAGACCCAATTCTGTTCGCGAACTCCCGCATCTGCAAATCAGAGCCCGATGTCTCCAGCGAATTCTTGATCAGCAATGCTTCTTGTTTCAGCTCTTTGGAAAATTGCTCCACCAGGTATGGCTGCAATCGTCCCGGCAGTAAGACGTCAAGTGAAATCAGCAACATCGCAGAGATCGCAAGCACTACTGAAAAAACTTGAAGCCGCAGCGTCATATGTCTTCCGATTCGGCTTCCCGAAAACGGTACCCGACGCCGCGCACCGTCTCGATCCATTCCCCTAAGGTCCCCAACTTGTTGCGCAGCCGCTGGATATGCGTGTCAACAGTGCGAGTTCCACCCTCGTATCGATATCCCCAAACCTCCGAGAGCAAATCCTCCCTTCGCGCAACCTTGCCGCGTTGTCGGCTCAAATATTCCAACAACTTGAATTCAATGAGAGTGAGATCAACGGCTTGGTTGTGCAAATAGACCCGATGGCTGTCGGAATCAATGGTCAGCGGCCCGAGGACCAGGGGAGCGCGCGAAGGTCCCCGGCCCTCCATGCGCCGCAGAATCGCCCGCACTCGCAACACCAGCTCTCGCGGGCTGAAAGGTTTGGACACGTAGTCGTCAGCTCCCAGCTCCAGACCAAGAATGCGGTCCCTCTCGCCACTTCTGGCCGTGAGAATCAAAACGGGAAGGTCTTGGGTTGCCTCCTGGAGCTTGAGTCGCTTGCAGATCTCAATGCCATCCATGTCGGGCAGCATGAGATCGAGAATCACGAGTGAAGGTCGACTTTTGCGAATGGATTCCAGCGCGGTGAACGCCTGGTGACAGACATCGGTGTGAAAGCCGGCGCGTGAAAGATGGAAACCGATTAATTCAGCGATGTCCTTCTCGTCCTCGACAATCAGGATGCGATTTGCCATTGTCCCGAAAATGCAGAGCGCTGGGATCGGTTTGCCGTAATCGCAGTGTCTTCTTAACCGATCTTACCAAATTCATTCTAGCTTTATGTCAAACCTGCGCAAAAACAGTTGGCTTTCTGAAAAGAAGAAAGAGCTGATTGACTACGATCTCTTCAAGATATCGTGGGTTCCGATCCTCATAAGGACGAATGCATCATCGATGATTTGGAAGGTGAAACGGTAATTCTTGGCAACCCTGGCTTCCCAGACGTTCTGGAAACCCTCCATCTTTCTGATTCTCAAAGAGCGGTGGCGGGGATTGTCCAGAAGTAACCTGAGCTGCTTGTCGGTGCGGCGCTGGATTTCAGCAGGCAAACCTGCGTAATCGCGCAGGAACCGTGGCCCATACACGATTCTCATGCTTTTGCCCTAAGATGCTTCGCTCCCTCATGAAGGCTGGCAATAAGCTCCTCGGCGTTTGTAAAAGGCCCGACCCTTTTGCCTGCCTTCAATTCTGTTGCAGCTTCCCGTTCCCCCTTCTGCCACTCCTCGGTCCACCACCAGATCTGGTCCTTGTCGATCAGTGCGGTCTTTGCTGCGATCTTTGCTTCTTCCAGAGTTAGGCCTTCCGACCGGATGGGCTCTTTCCTGATCTTCTCAATCTTCTTTTTGGCCTTCATTAGAATGTTCTGTTCGCGAGCAGTCAGTCTTGCCGCTGGAGCCTTTTCTGTCAGGCGCTTTGGGACAAGCACGATTTTGCCCCTTTCCACTTCCGCCTCAAGCAGATCACCCACTTCCAGGTTGAGGTCGTCAAAGACTTCCTTGGGAATGGTGATCTGATGCTTGGGGCCGACTTTGGTCGTAGCCACCAGCGTCCTCCTTGGTTGGGTGCTAGTCACTAAATCTTTGATGAGAGGTTTTTAAACACAATATTCTTACTTCCTTACTGTAAGGAATACTAACCGCCAAGAGAAATGTTGTCAAGTCTAGGTCGATTGAGTGTTGCAAGCGAATAGAAATTTCCTCCTTTGATTGAGAGCAACCACAGTGGTTCTCTTTTGATCAAGGGGGAAGGATAACCGGTAATAGGGCCTGTGCGAAGGTGGGAAGCTGGCGTCGCACCTCTCAATCATTCGGGTTAAATCCGCAAGACCGCCTGACCCACCTTGTCGTTACCTGTGCTTATATCTCCGTTCCGTCGGGCAATACCGCGCCCTTGGGAATCACCGCGATCCCGTCACGGATGTAGTAGTTAGGACCCTCGCAGTCGGCAGAGTGCGAGTGATCGCGGATTTTCACGCCCTCTCCAATTCTGGCGTCTTTATCAATAATGGCGTTCTGAATGTTGCAATCTTTACCGATCCCCATTCGGATCTTGGTGTGACGATCGGGTCTTTCGTAATAATCCGCTCCCATTAACAAAGTCCTTCGCAAGTTGGCGCCCTCTGCAATCACAGATCTTACTCCCAGAACGCTTTGCTCGATGGAGGAACCGCTGACGATACAACCGTCTGAAATGATGGACCGCAACACTTTACAACTGTGAATCCTGGATGGGGGCAGAAAACGCGGATGTGTGAAAATCGGCGCCTTGGTGTCAAACAGGTCGAAGCATGGAATGTCCTCCGTCAAATCCAGATGGGCCTGAAAAAAACTCTTAATGGTACCGATGTCTTCCCAGTATCCATCGAACGGGTAAGCAAACGCCCTAAAACTGCCGATTGCGCTCGGGATGATGTCATGACCAAAGTCCACCATTTTCGAGTCCCGCAATAACTGGTCCAAGATGCTCTGTTCAAACAGATAAATACCCATCGAGGCCAAAATGCTTTTACCAGGAGCCGTTATTCCAAAGCGCCTCATGAAGGCGGCAGGAGATTGCATCTGTTCGATATCCTTCCTGTCCTGGGGTTTCTCACGGAAGGAGACAATTTGTCCCCGCTCATCGACCTTCAAAACTCCGAAAGATGACGCGCGCGACACAGGTATGGGGAGAACCGCCACGCTGATGTCTGCTCTGTTCGCAATATGTTGAGTATGTAAGAGTCTGTAATCCATCCGGTAGAGCTGATCTCCGGAAAGAATCAGGATGTGCTTGGGATCCTCAGAAAGAATATGTGTTAAGGTCTGACGTACGGCGTCGGCGGTTCCCTGGAACCATTCCAGGTTTTCCATTGTCTGCTCGGCCGCCAATATCTCCACGAATCCGCGAGAGAAAATACCAAGATTATAGGTTTGGGCGATGTGGCGGTTTAGAGACGCCGAGTTGAACTGGGTCAAAACAAAGATTCGGGAGACCTCCGAATGGATGCAGTTACTAATGGGAAGATCAACGATCCGATACTTTCCAGCGAAGGGAACTGCCGGTTTGGATCGCACCAGGGTCAGTGGCAATAAACGGGTTCCCCTTCCTCCACCCAGCACGACTCCAACAACATCTCGCATGGTCACAGTTTTGCCGGCAGTTTCTTGACGCTCGTTTCGATCGGATTACGCGCGGCTCGAAGCTGCTCCATCGCCTTCTCCCTAGGATCCGGCATATCCCGGTTCTCACGTTGCTTGGCGCGCGCGCAATGCTCGTGATCCTGGCGCCCTATGATAATGCCAAAGTCATAACAGAAGAATCGAAACTCCACCCCCAGTCACAATGTAACCAAAGCTTAAGCTCTTGTTAAGGATTCCGTGACATGGGTCTGAACAGATCTCCTTTCGTAATCTTTGCAGAGTTGTGACGAGATTGTGACATAGAGTTGTTACACTACCCGATGATGGCCTGTTTTCTGGCGGCTCAAGTCCGGTTTTCGAAGCATCTCGTATTCTTGCAGCTTTGGTACCCTGGGCGGACGACTCCCTCAACAACAGGAGGCTTTTAAGGATGATCGACTGCACGCGTGGAATCATCAAGGGCGCTCGTGCGGCGCGCGTGACTGCGCTAAGGGCCATCACAATACTATCGGCGCTGATATTGATGAGCTGTGGCGGGTCCTCCAGCGAATCAGGCCGCGAGGTAAGGCTACAGGGAGCAGGCGCAACATTTCCCAATCCGCTTTATCAGAAGTGGTTCAGCGAGTACAACAAGATCACGCCTCAGGCCAGGTTTGATTACCAGTCCATCGGGTCCGGAGGTGGCATCAAGCAAATCTCTGCTCACACGGTCGACTTTGGCGGCTCGGACGCACCCATGAATGACGAACAGATGAAAGCAGCGCCGGCCGAGATTCTTCATATCCCAACCGTCCTGGGGGCCGTGGTGATCACGTATAACTTGCCCGGCGTTCAAACCGAACTTAGGCTCACACCGGAGGCGGTAGCAGGGATCTTTCTGGGGAGGGTCACGAGGTGGAACGACGCAACGATCGCTTCCCCAAATCCTGAAGTAAAGCTGCCCGGGGAGCCGATCACCGTTATTCACCGCTCCGACGGCAGTGGCACGACCTATGTTTGGACCGACTACCTTTCCAAAGTGAGTCGGGAGTGGAAAGAGAAAGTGGGCGCCGGCACATCCGTCAACTGGCCGGTCGGGATGGGCGCCAAAGGCAACGAGGGTGTGACTGGCCAGGTAAAGCAGACCCCATACTCCATCGGCTACGTTGAATTGATTTACGCCGAGCAAAACAAACTCCCATACGTCTCGCTAAGGAATTCTTCCGGCGAGTTTGTACGTCCCACGCTCGATTCAATCACCGCCGCCGCCGCGGGCGCAGTAGCACAAATGCCGGATGACCTGAGAGTATCGATTACCAACGCCCCCGGTAAAGACGCTTATCCCATGTCATCCTTTACGTACATACTGGTCTACAAAGACCAGCAAGATCCAGCCAAGGGGAAAGCGCTGGTAAACTTTCTCTGGTGGGCCACCCACGACGGTGAACGGATGGCCAAGGAGCTGTTGTATGCGCCATTGCCTAAGGAAGTCGTGGAAAAGACGGAGCAGAAGGTCAAATCTATTACCTATCATGGCAAGCCGTTGCTGGGGGGTTAGGGACCGTGTGGAAATTCCTCTTTCCCTGTCAAAACGATGCGCACGAAGATTAGTGTGACTGGAAAGGAATCTCGTTTTGGACCTTTGCACGTTTTGAAGTCCTCGCACTCTCTCGGTGGCGGCTCCATTTCGAAGCGGGCTTCGTTCCGCGTCGGCGACTGGTTGTTCAAATCTATAACGCTTCTCTTTGCAGTATTCATCGCCGCATTGGTGGTGATGATGATCTTGGAGATGGGTTTCAACTCCAGGCTGGCCATGGAACGATTTGGCTGGAGCTTCCTCTGGCGCACCACGTGGGACCCGGTAGCCGAGGAGTTCGGCGCGCTTCCCTTCATTTACGGCACGGCTGCCTCGTCCGTGCTGGCGTTACTCCTGGCAGTGCCGGTGAGCATCGGCGTCGCAATTTTTCTTGCAGAGCAGGCGCCGCGTTTTCTGTCTGACCCAATTTCATTTGTAGTCCAGCTTCTGGCCGCGATTCCGTCGGTAGTTTATGGCCTTTGGGGCATCTTTGTGCTGGCTCCGATGCTGCGCCTTCACGTCTATCCTCATCTTCAATCGGCTCTGGGATTCTTGCCACTTTTTCGAGGCTCCCAGAACGGCCTGGGACTTCTAACTGCAGGGATCATCCTTGCGATCATGATCGTCCCCATCATTACCGCCGTCGCTACGGATGTATTGCGGGCGGTGCCCAACACGCAGCGCGAGGCGGCGCTTGCTTTAGGCGCAACCAACTGGGAGAAAACCAGGGTTGTTCTCCGATATGCCAGGTCGGGTATCGCCGGCGCAATGATCCTGGGCCTGGGTCGCGCCATCGGCGAAACGATGGCAGTCACCATGGTGATAGGGAATCGACCTGACATTTCATTATCGTTATTTGATCCTTCATTTACGATCGCCTCAGCCATTGCCAACGAGTTCACCGAGGCCGCTTCCGAAGTGTATCTGCATGCGCTCGTCGAACTGGGACTGATTTTGTTCCTGGTGACTTTTGTGATCAACGCGCTCGCGCGCCTCCTGGTGTGGAGCATCACGCGCGAGCATGGGAGGATAGCGCATGCATAGTACCTCCGCCCTGCAGCGCCGCAAGGTGTTGAGTTGGACCATGGATACGGTCACAGGAGCTTGCGCGGTCCTGGTGATGGGAGCTCTCTTTGTCATTCTGGGTTACATCTTGGCAGGCGGCCTGCGCGCCTTGAATCTTGACTTCCTGATCAACGAACCGAAGCCCGTGGGCGAGCCGGGCAGCGGGATCGCCAACGCGATCGTGGGTTCCCTGATCCTCGTCAGTCTGGCCTCTGCCTTCGGTCTCCCGATGGGCATTCTGGCGGGAATCTACTTATCTGAGTTTAGTAGCGGTCGCGCCGGCTCTGTGCTGCGTTTCCTGATAGACACACTGACCGGTGTTCCATCGATCGTCGTAGGCGTATTCGTGTGGACGCTCATGGTGCGTCCCATGGGTCATTTCTCCGCCCTGGCAGGTAGCGTGGCGCTCGGGATCATGATGATGCCGATTGCGGCGCGCACCACGGAGGAGATGCTCCGCCTGGTCCCGCAGAATCTGCGTGAAGCGGCTCTGGCCCTGGGAGCGCCCCGCTGGCGAGTCAGCCTAGGAGTTGTGTTGCGTACCGCCGCCGGGGGCGTTGCGACAGGCTCCATGCTTGCCGTGGCCCGGGTAGCAGGAGAAACAGCGCCGCTGTTGTTCACCGCGCTTGGATTGAATTATCTGAGCACCCACCTCAACTATCCAATGGCTTCGCTCACGGTTCAGATCTTTTACTACGCCGCCTCTCCCTATGATGAGTGGCACGCGATGGCGTGGGCTGCGACGTTGGTGCTGATCACAACGATCTTGGTAATCGATATCGCCGTGAGGGTTCTGACGGCCAACCGTTATCAGTGAACCATGGAGGATGGGCAAGGAAGAAGCGCTGGAAGGCTGCTATTGAACGATATAGTACGCACATTGGAAAGCAACTGAGGCCAGACAGGTGATGCAGAAGACGGATTCAAGCTCGCTGGCAAGTCCAGCTCCATTACCGAGCGAGCAGGAATTGGCAGCATCTGGACCGCTGGAGGAGAAGCCGGTCCAGCCCGGCAAAATGGTGGTCGAGCATCTGAATTTCTACTACGGGGCCGTGCGCGCGCTGCGCGATATTTCTCTGACACTCCGATCCAATCGGGTTACCGCACTTATTGGCCCCTCTGGATGCGGCAAGTCGACGATGCTTCGCACGCTGAACCGGATGAATGACATCATTCCCGGCGCGCGAGTGGAAGGTCGTGTTGAGTTGGATGGGGAGGATATCTATGCCGCAACGACCGACGTGGTTCTGCTCCGCCGGCGTGTCGGCATGGTGTTTCAGAAATCGAACCCGTTTCCGCGCTCGGTATTCGACAACGTTGCCTATGGGTTACGGGTCAACAAGCTTGCGAGATCGAAGACAGAGCTTGAGGAACGGGTCGAAGCCAGCTTGCGCGCGGCGGCCCTCTGGGATGAGGTGAAGGACCGGCTGAAGGAGTCGGCGTTGGGCTTATCGGGTGGACAGCAACAGCGCCTGTGCATCGCACGCGCCCTGGCGGTGGAGCCAGAAGTTCTATTGATGGACGAGCCTGCTTCGGCTCTGGATCCAATTGCAACCCAGAGAATCGAGGAACTGATCGAGGAACTGAAGGAGCGCTACACCATCGTCATTGTAACGCATAATATGCAGCAGGCCGCCCGGGTTTCCGACTACACCGCCTTCTTCTACTTGGGGGAACTGGTGGAGTTCAATCAGACTCGCAGATTATTTACGACTCCAGCAAAGAAACAAACGGAGGATTACGTTACAGGGAGATTCGGGTAACTTGGTCGAAAGTCGCAAGTCACAGGTCACAGGTCGCAGGTCACAGGTCCCAGGGCATCGCATTGCAGTGGAAGATCATTCGTTAGTTAAAGAATTTAAACTCTACTGCGACTTGCGACCTGTGACCTGTGACTTGTGATTTGTGACCTGTGACTTGTGACTTGTGACCTGTGACTTGTGATTTGTGACCTGCTGACCTGTTGACTAAGACTATGACCGACCATATCAGCAAGCATTTTGATGAACAACTCAGCCATCTAAAGCAGCAGATCCTGCGCATGGCTACCATGGTAGAGGAAGCAATTTCAAAGAGCATGCGGGCTCTTGCGCAACGTGATTCCTCTTTGGCCGAGCAGGTGATTTTCAATGATCCGCGGGTAGACAAGCTGGAAATCGAGATCGACAGCGCCAGCCTCGAATTGCTGGCGCTCCGGCAACCTGTGGCCCGCGATTTGCGCTTTATAACGACCAGTTTAAAGATCGTTAAAGATCTGGAGCGCGTGGGAGACCTGGCGGTGGACATTGCAGAACGAGCTGTCGAGATAAGCGCCAGACCGGAAATGAAACTTTTGCCGGGGTATCCGATGATTGCAGAGGCGGCCCAGAAGATGTTGAAGGATGCGGTGGATGCCTTTGTCAACGAGGACGTGGAGTTGGCGCGGAAGGTCCTGTACGCGGATGACTATGTGGATATGCTCAATGAAAAGTTGTTTCGAGATCTGCTCTGTTATATGTCGGAAAATCCAGCCGATGTTTCCTATGCGTCGCATCTGATGTTTGTGGCCAAGTACTTGGAGCGTGTGGGCGACCATTCGTCCAATATTGCGGAGATGGTCGTTTTCATGGTGGAAGGACGTGACATTCGCCACCTGGAAAAGATCGCGCGCCTGAAAGAAGAGGGTGAAGAAAAATGAGCTGCTATAAAGCATCGAGTTCAGAGCGGGAGAGTACGTCCTCGCACCTAACTCATCTATAAACTCATCCATGCACAACTTGCACTGCAGTCAGAGAGGCCGGGCGTGGGCCAATCCGAAATTCCGTTGCCTGGCGTCTCCGGCGCAGTTTTCTTGGAGCCACCTCGGCACTCGTTTGGAATCATTCTGCCCGCCTGCAAGGAAGTAAAATTTCTTGTGTCCTGAGCCCTACCGAAAACCCGTGCCTGCTTTCTCGGGGAACCCGGCTATGGGACCCGTTTTCCCTTCAAAAGCTGTTTGGAATGTGTTAGGGTTATGCCGCATATAACGTCAGCACTAGATTGCCATCTATAATTAGGATTGTCAGGAGTAGATCATGGGCGCATCTCCTCTATACCCAGCGGTGGCATTGCCACTTGCTGCGCTGTTTGTCTGTTCTTGTCTGGGACCCACGGCGGCTCGCGATAGCGTTGAGTCCGTGGCCCTTGCCACGGTTGCTGTGGCCAGGGTTGTGCCGGAAAGCCTGTCGCGGGAGCTCGTTCTGACCGGCGAATTTCGGCCGTACCAGGTCATTGAATTGCACGCTAAGGTCGCAGGCTACCTCAAAACTATCTATGTCGACATCGGCGATCACGTCACGGCCAGTCAGCTTCTCGCGACTCTTGAGATACCGGAGATGAATGATGAGCTTCTGGAGGCTGGCGCAGAGTACCGCCGGGCCACCGCAGAATTGATGCGGTTGAAAGGGGAACTGGAGCGCGCGCAGGCAAATCTCACGCTGGTGGATCTCTCCTACAATCGGCTGTCATCAGTCACTCAGGTCGAACCGGGTCTGGTGGCGCAGCAGGAAATCGACGAGGCACTGGCACGCAAACAGGCGGCGGAGGCTCAAGTTGCTGCCGCCAAGGCTGGGCTTTCCGCGGCGGAACAACAGATCGAAGTGGCAAAGGCCAACGAACAGAAGAGCAAGACGATGATGGAATACTCCAGAATTGTCGCTCCGTTTGCGGGCATGATCACCAAACGCTATGTGGACACAGGAGCGATGATTCAGGCGGGTACCGCTTCGCATAGCCAGGCTATGCCGGTCGTTCGCCTGGCTCAGATCGATCGGCTCCGGATGGTGCTTCCCGTGCCCGAATCGCATGTCTCTAAGATCCGAGGGGGGGCCTCGGTCACAATTCGAGTCAATTCTCTGGGAAAAACGTTCACCGGGACGGTTTCTCGCTTCACGGGAGAAGTGCAGTTGGCCACTCGAACGATGGACGTGGAAGTCGACGTTCCCAATCCTGGCGGGCTCTTGCTGCCTGGAATGTATGCAGACGCGCACTTGACGCTTGAGAGGCGCGACCAGGCTCTGACAGTGCCGATCCAATCGCTTGGCACCCGTGAAGGAAAATCCTATGTCATGGTGGTCAGCCAGCAAGGTGTCATTGAAGAACGTTTCATTCAAGTGGGTATCGAGGCTGCGGAAAAAGTAGAAGCTGTTTCCGGGCTGCAGGCGGGGGAACAGGTAATCGTCGGCAACAAAAGCGAGCTCAAATCGGGTCAGAGAGTCGAGCCGAAAGTAATGGGAGCCAGCTAGATGCCCAGTTTCTCGATTCGCAATCCCTACTTCATCATTGTGTGCGCGCTGATTGTCACCGTAGTTGGCATCACAGTCCTGGTCCGCATGCCGGTGGACATGTTCCCACCCATCAACCTGACAGTCGTCGTAGTGGCGACCTTTTATCCCGGGATGCCTCCGGAACAAGTGGAAAACGATATCACACAGCGCCAGGAAAGATTTTTCACGCTCGCTCCTGGAATCGAGCATATCGAATCGCGCGCCCTGCCGGGAGTCAGCATCATCAAGATTTTCTTTCAACCTGGAACCAACGCAGATACGGCCGTATCTGCGATGGCTAACCTGGCGGCTGCCGAACAACGTCGGCTGCCCCCGGGGACTTTGCCGCCCATCGTGTTGCAATTCGACGCTTCGAGCGTTCCGGTCTGCTTGGTTGCCCTGAAAGGTGAGGGCATGACGGAGGCAGCGCTCCGGGATATTGGGCACTACAAGGTGCGAACTCAGTTGGCAAAAGTTCAGGGAGCAGCGGTTCCTCCCCCTTTTGGAGGCCTCTACCGCCAGATCATGGTGTACGTCGATCCGCAGAAGCTGGAAGCGCATCAGCTCAGCCCGATGGATGTCGTGCGTGCGGTTAATGAGGCCAACTTGATTATGCCGGCAGGGGGTGTGAGGATCGGCCCGATCGACTATCCTATCTATACCAACAGCCAGTACCGGGATGTTGAAAGCATCCTGCAGCTTCCGATCAAAACCGTCGGTCAGGCATCGGTTATGGTGGGTGACATCGGCACGGTGCAGGATGCGGCCCAGATTCAGTACAACATTGTCAGAGTCGACGGACAGCCATCGGTCTACCAGCCGGTCCTGAGGCAGGGCGGCGACACGAATACCATTGCGGTAGTCAATGCGGTCAAGGGTGAGGTAGGCAATCTGCTGGATGTGCCGGACAACTTGGTCGCACGAGTTGTTTTCGACCAGTCCTTGTTCATCAAGAAATCAATCAAAGCGCTCCTGCAAGAAGGCGGCATCGGGCTATTTCTCACCTGCGTGATGATTTTACTTTTCCTCGGGAGCATGCGAGCAACCCTGGCGGTATTTCTCTCGATTCCGCTCTCGGCGCTGGCTACTTTTATTGCGCTTTTCTTTGGCGGCTCTTCACTGAACTCCATGACGCTGGGCGGTCTCGCTTTGGCTTTTTCCCGGTTGATCGATAACTCGGTGGTGGTGCTTGAAAATATCTTCCGGCGCATGGAACTGGGAGAATCGTCGCGGGTAGCCGCCGAGAGCGGGGCGCGGGAGGTAGCGCTGCCGGTTCTGGCATCTACGCTGACAACCGCCGTGGTATTTTTCCCCGTGATCTTCCTTTATGGCGTAAGCAAAGATTTGTTTTCTGCGCTTGCACTAACCGTGGTGCTGGCGCTGTTTGCGTCTTACTTGATCGCGCTAACGATTGTACCTCTGTTTTGCGCCGTTTTCATTCGGGGCCACCATTCCCAGGAAGCAGGTTTGGAGCGACGAACCCAGCTATTTTCAGGTTTTAATCGTGGTTTCTTGAAAATGTTGAGTGGGTATGATCGGCTGCTGGGTGTCCTGTTACACCGCCCGATTGCAACCGTCGTTGTGCTTCTTGTTTTCTTCGTTGCCAGCCTTGCCTTGTTTCCGAGGCTAGGCGTCTCCTTCTTTCCCAGAACAGATGCCGGCCAGTTTGTGATTAATTTGAAAGCGCCCTTGGGAACCAATCTTCAACTCACCGAGCGGGAAGTGAGCAAGGTCGAGAAACTGGTTCGCGAAGTTGTGGCTCCTGAGGACTTTGAGATGATGGTGTCTAATATCGGCGTGGTGCCTGATTATTCGGCTATTTACACCAGTAATTCAGCTCCCCACACGGCGTTCCTTCAGGTGAGCTTGAAAGATGGCCACAAGGTCGGCAGCTATGAATACGTGGAGCGAGTTCGAAAGCGCCTCCGTGCCGAGATGCCTCACATGAGCGTCTATTTTCAGTCGGGTGGATTCGTAGACGCAGTTCTGAATTTCGGCATGCCTGCTCCCATCGATGTGCAGGTCAGCGGGCCGGACCTTGAGACGCCTTATCAGGTAGCCGCCCAAATTGCCGCCGAAGTGCGCCGGCTGCCGGGTGTGCAGGATATCCTGATACCCCAGGACCTGGATAATCCCGCAATCCGTCTGGAGATCGATCGTACCCGCGCCAGTCAACTTGGTTTGAGCCAGAAGGAGATCGTCAGCAACCTGATCACCGCGGTCACCTCCAATCAGATGATTGCCCCTACGTTTTGGACGGATCCAAAAAGTAATAACGATTACTATTTGACGGTTCAATACCCGGAAACACAGGTGAAAGATATCTCCGATCTGAAAAATATCCCTCTTCGGTCGCCGCTGCAATCCAAATCGACGCGTATGGATATGGTAGGAACAATCAAGCGGGTTCAGGGGCCCACCGAGGTGGATCATTACGGACTGCGAAAGGTGATCGACGTCTACGTGAACATCTCCACCGAGGACATCGGCCGTGTTGCCGAGGGTATTGAGAGGATCATCAGCAAAACAAAACTTCCCCAAGGTGTGCGCGTCGATTTGCGAGGAATCGTGAACGGGATGAGGGCCTCATTCCGCAGTTTTGGCCTTGGCCTGGTTCTAGCCGTTGTACTCCTGTATCTCATCCTCATTGCGCAGTTCCGCTCTTTTATCGATCCGCTGCTGATCCTTCTGGCGGTGCCGATGGGATTGATCGGTGTGCTGGTTACCCTGTATGGTACGGGAACCACGCTTAACGTGCAGTCTTTAATGGGTATCGTGATGATGGTGGGAATCGTGGTATCCAATAGCATCCTGCTGGTAGATTTTACCCGCCGGCTGCGGGCCGACGGCATGCCGCTTCGCGATGCCGTAGCAATGGCGGGTCGCATTCGATTGCGTCCGATTCTGATGACCTCCCTGGCGACAATTATCGGCCTGCTGCCCATGGCCTTCAAGTTGGGCACGGGCAGTGAAGCCTACACTCCATTGGCACGCGCCATTATCGGTGGTATGACCGTTTCCCTTATCTTCACCGTTTTCATTGTGCCGGCAGCGTATCTCGCCGTCTATCGAAATCGAGACACTCAGGGCGATCAACCTCGAGAGGTTCCATGATGGCTCGAAGTTTGTTTGCAGCAATGCTGGTCTTGCAGTTTTCGACGTTCTCGGTTGCGCAGGACCACAGAACTGTGACTCTGGCGGAGGCCGAAGCAATTGCAATCCGGAATCATCCTCGAATTGGAGCGGCAAGGTCGGGCGCTGCAGCCGCCAGCGCCATGATCCCGCAGTTGCGTTCGGCATATTTTCCGACGCTCAGTGGAAATATAACCGGCGTGGGGGCGGAAAAAGCGACCGCGGTCGCGGCTGGAAATGTAACGACCTCCAGTCTGGCAAGCCGCGTGGCTTCTGGCTTGCTGATTAACCAGATGATTACGGATTTCGGTCGGACCGCGAGTCTTACCCGCAGCGCCGAGCTGCGGGCAGAAGCGCAGAATCAAAATGTGACCTTCACACGCGCGCAGGTCCTGCTGAATGTTAGGCAGGCTTACTATCGGGCGTTGTCGGCTCAGGCTGTGCTCAAAGTTGCCGAGGAGACGGTCGCAGCTCGACGGCTGACATTGAGGCAAGTGACTGAATTGGCAAAGAGCAATCTGAAATCGAGCCTGGACGTAAGTTTCGCGGCAGTGAACTTGTCGGAAGCTGAGCTGCTTCTTTACCGCGCGGAAAATGACATTGAAGCTGCTTTCACTGAACTTTCGGCAGCGATGGGTTACGAGCAAGAACAGGACTTTCATCTTGTAGACGAACCTTTGCCTCCTCCGCTGGATCCGTCTGCAGATGCCCTAATGGATCTGGCGCGCAGAGAGCGGCCGGACCTGGCGAGTTTGCGCCTGAACCATCAGGCGGCTCTGAGTTTTGCAGAAGGCGAACGGCGCCTCCGTTTTCCGATGCTCAGTGCAATTGGAACCGCGGGCGCTCTTCCGGGACACGACGAGAAACTGCGGGGACGATATGGCGCGTTCGGACTGAATATGAACATTCCGGTTCTCAACGGGGATTTATTTTCCGCCCGGTGGGCTGAAGCGAATTTCAAGGCGCAGGCGTCCGCGCAGGAAGTCCAGGATCTGGAGCTTCGAGTCGTGCGAGACGTGAAGGTGGCTTGGCTGAACGCCAGCAACGCTTTTCGGCGTCTGGAGGTGACTGCAAGATTCCTCGAACAAGCAGCCAAGACACTTAGGCTGGCCCAAGCGCGCTACGATCTTGGACTCAGCTCGGTCGTAGAGCTCAACCAGGCGCAGTTGAGCAAGACCTCTGCTGAGATCGCCAATGCCAGCGCCAAGTACGAATACCAAATTCTACACGCTATCCTTGCCTACCAATCGGGAGCCCTAAGATAGGTGTTTCGCAGCTTTGCCCACGGTTGAATGAGAAGAGGGACTCGGACGATGTACCTATCTGTCAGGAGAAAACTTTGAAAAAGTCACTGACTTACGAGCAACTGGAAACCCTTGGCCGCTTGGATACATGTACTGTGTCCAATGTTATTGAAACATTCGACGTTCGGCTGCGCAGTGAAGGGTTTGCTGATTCCGGCATCCGATGCATGTTCCCCAATCTACCGCCGGTGGTTGGCTATGCAGCGACTGGAAAAATTCGCTGTTCTGGACCGCCTCCTGTTGGGCATACCTATTTCGACCGCACTGATTGGTGGAATTATTTGATTACCATCCCACCGCCTCGCATCGTGGTGGTGGAGGATGTAGACAGCAAGGTGGGTCAGGGAGCCTTTGTAGGCGAGGTCCATGTCAACATCCTGCTTGCATTGGGTTGTGTCGGGTTGGTAACTAATGGAGCTGTTCGCGATCTGGGCGCTGTGGAACGGCTTGGATTTCGTTTTTTTGCGGGTCATCTTGCGGTTTCGCACTCTTACGTCCACATGGTCGAGTTTGGGACTCCGGTGGAAATCGGCGGTTTGCAGGTCGAGCCGGGAGACCTGCTCCATGGCGATCGCCATGGTGTCCTTTCGGTGCCTCAGGAAATTGCGCCAGACATCCCTTCAAAAGCTGCAGAGATGCTGGATGATGAGCGCAGGGTTATCGAGCTCTGCCGGTCGGAGAAATTTTCCATTGAGAAACTGCGGGAAACCGTCGAACGGATGGGGTGACGCCGTAGCAACCCCCCATCGTCATGCTTGCGTTCTACTCATGTCCTTGCCTAAGGTGTAAGCGGTGAACAAAGACCCCTTGGCCTCAACCCGATAGCAAAGGCAAGACGCGCGGCCTCGTATGCGCGGCTGTTAGAACCTTGCCGAACCTCGGGCACAAAGGGATTAACCGGTGCCCAGGTCTCTGGCCTATCAAATAGAACTTGTGGCGTCGGTGACTGGCGATTGGCGCCTATGATCGAATTCAACTGCAAGGAGAGTGTACGGCTTGGATGGAAGAGCAGTATGAGAAGCTAGAGGAGTTGCATGCTTGGGTTCAAGCTCAGCAGTTTTGCCCTCCTCGATGGATGCGATCCGCTGATTTGCAGACGAGCTGGTATGTCATCCGAGAGGTTGCAAGCGGGCTGAGGACTGGACGCATCGGTCCAAAGCAGATTTGGCAGTACATCGAAGGTCAGCAGGAGGATCGTATTTTGTCGGCCAGCCCCGCGGACCTGGAAGAGCGTCCGCCGTCGGCCGCAGTTTCAGAAGGCAGGCGGCTGACGCCGCATCACGACCTGCGCGCCGAGGCGGTTGAACTTCCATTCGAGAGTGGCGGCTTCTTGACCGCAGCGTTAGGTCGTGCCGGCAACAACCGCCGACTTGCGATCCTGTTTCATGGACTGGAAGGGAGCGTCGAAGCGACCTACATGCGAGGGACGGCCCGAGAGCTTCTGAAGCGCGGGATCGCCGTGCTGCGAGTCAACATGATTAACTGCGGCGGCAGCGAAGCCTGCACCCGGCTTTTTTACCACGCGGGATTCACCCGGATGCTGGAGGTCGCAGTGCATTGGTCGTTGCGGCGTGGCTTTCAGCAGATCGTCCTGCTCGGCTTTTCCCTCGGAGGAAATCTGGTTTTGAAATACCTGGGGGGCGCGAGTATCTCGGTTGCTCGGGAAATAGCAGGCGGCATTGCAGTCAGCGCGCCCATCGATTTGGCCCAGAGCGCTGCCAGCATTGACCGGGCGCGCAACAAGTTCTATTGTTACCGTTTCCTGAAATCGATGTTCCGAACCATGAGACGGAAGCAGGAGCTTTTTCCCGACCTTTTTCCGCATGCTTTGGAGTGGGTGGGAACCATCGCCGAGTTCGATCACCGATATACGGCTCCCGCAAACGGTTTCTCCAGTGGCGGCGACTATTACAGGAAGGCGAGCTCGCTTCCATCTCTTTGCGCCATCCGCCGCCCTACTCTCATCTTGCAATCTCAGGATGATATTTTTATTCCGTTTGAGATCTTGAAAGACTTCAATTGGGGCCAAAACCCATTTTTAATTCCGCTTCTGTCAAAACACGGAGGACATCTCGGTTTTCATTTATCAGCCAAAGAAAACTGGATGGAACCCACGGTGGCAGATTTTTGTCAGAAGCTGATGGACACGGCTGGCTCTTAGTACCCCAATTCATAAATGCGGTAACGTTTGCGAGTGGGGCTTGCGAGGCGAGATCCAGGAGCGAGGAGGAGGCGATGTCGGTGCACGTCGTCGACGACGACCGACGCCGAGATCGCCCGCAACCCCCGCTCGCCCGTAGGGTTGCGGCGGGACGGTGGCCGTCTCTTCGTTGCTCCTCCTCGCCGATAGATCCTGTATCGACCCGTCGTCTCGCCTTGATCTGGCCGCTGTCGGGCTCGCAACAAACGTCACCGTATTTATGAATTGGGGTACTTAGTTCGCATCCGCTGGGTATCACCTGCCGGCGAGGGGCTGAGAGCGTGTAAGAAAATTGGAACGTCACCCGTAAAGGTCAGATAGTCAACGGTGTGGAGACGCCCCGTCGGGGCGTCTCCACGAATCTAATTTTTTCACGCATTATGAGGGTCGCGGTTCCAAAGCGTATTGGGCAATCCCCTTGGGTAACACGTTACTGCTTCCGTGTCGCAAAAACACTCACGAACGGTGCAGCGAACGGTTTTTCATTCCCTTCCAAGAAACTGCCTTGCCTCTCCAAAGATTTGGATAGCTAGAGCTGTAAGGCTTGCAGTCCCTGGAGCCTGATCTTTCCCTGTTGGGTGAATCAATCCAACTTATTGCCAGCCACGTATTTGTGAAAGGGGTTGGAATTTGTAACTTCTTCGGCCCTTTTGAATCTTAACAGGTGGGTTGGTTTAGAAATTGCTTTACTTTGTCGTGAGGTGGTTATGTTTTTCTACGATGTGTTTGGGATTTTGTTTTTGATCCTGATCGGAACGTTTTTTCTCTTGCTCCCACTCGCGACCGGCGGTCTGTTGGTTTGGGTTTTTGACAAATTGAGATCGGTGGTTGGGACTTACCAGCGACCTGCTTGATCTTCTTTCTCTTTCTCGCCTTCCGCGAGAAAGGAGAAAGAGAAAGCCTCACTCGACACTCTCATGCTCTCAAAACCCAGTCGTAGAGACGCGACATGTCGCGTCTCTACGGTGCTACCGATTCCGGCGTGAGGAAGTTCTCAAAACTCGTTGAAATGTTTTCCTGCCCGGACTACACTGCCTGGCGCGTCCAAATCGCCAGAGAAAATAAGAATGTAAGCTGGTCCCGGAGTTCAGAGCTGTCTAGAGGGGGCGCTGGCGGCGGCTTTTGAAATTTTGGATTCGCGATTCCCCCAATTCTATTGGAGAAGGCTCGTTTGAGCAGCGAGAAGAACGTAGGAGACAAGCAAATCGATTCATCGATCAACCTCGCAGATGTCATGCAGGAGATCCGCAGGCGAGCGGCGGTCAGGCGTCAAGCGCACCCGGAGTTGGAACAAGAGCTGATAAGAGTGGAAGGTCTGCACCCGAATGGCGAAAGGAAATTTTTGGTTGACATGGAAGCAGCCCTGGATCACTCCAGTCTTTCTCAGGATCCAACTCGATTACCGGCGCACACTCGTTTCAAATTCCTGAAGCAAACGGTCCTGCGGCTGATCCGCGTTTATACACGTGGGCAAATCGAATATAACTCGGCGGTTCGTTGTTGTCTGGATGCCCTTTACAGGTGGAGCCAAGAAAATTCGGGCGCGATCGAGCGGTTGAAACAAGAACAGGCCGAGATGATCGATCTGGTGCGAACCTTCAGTGGGATCCAATTAGAAGACAAGCCGTATTTGCGGCAGGAACTGAACATGATTCGCGCTGAGCGCACAGGTTCCGGGAGCCTATTCAATAGGTTTGCTTTCGCCGAAGAATTTTATGGTTCGGAGAGAGAAGCAAAGCAGAAGTGGCAGGCTTATGTAGAACTGTTTGAACACCACGAGCCGGTTGTGGTCTTGAGTTGCGGCCGTGGGGAGTTTCTGGAACTATTGCGCGAGGCGGGTATTTCTGCAACCGGGGTAGAGTCAGACCCTGTCCTGGCGCGCCATGTTCGGCAGAAAGATCTGGAGGTTGAGGAGAAAGATCTCCTTGACTTTCTGCGCGAGCGCGCCGATGAATCCCTCGGAGGCGTTTTCGCAGCTCGCATCCTGGAGCGCCTTGACTGGCCCAACCTTATTTTGCTGTTGGCGCTGATGCGCGATAAGATTTCCAGCGGCGGGATCGCCGTCCTGGTGGGTCTCAATCCGGCATGTATGAGTGTTTATGCTGAAAGTCTCTATGTCGATCCCACCCACCTTCGCCCCTACCATCCGCATGGGATCCAGTTTTTGTGTCGTAATCTGGGATTCCTTGGTGCCGAAATCGGTTACAGCGATCCTGTCAGCGACCAAAACCGTATTGCCGGCAGTTCCCCTTATCAACACTACGCGGTCATCTGCAGGAAATAACCTGCGGGGGGGTTCTCTTTAGTGTCTGCAAGCAGACACTAGACATTTCTCGCCGGTTTCCGGTACAGAATGGAACATGCCAGATTCCAAGCCTAAGGTCACATTTGTAGTCCACCGCTACGGACTCGATATAGGTGGAGGAGCAGAGGAATACTGCCGTCGGGTAGCCGAAAGGATGTGTTCCCACTGGGATATCGAAGTGGTCACAACCTGCGCCCGCGACTACATGACTTGGGCCAATGAGCTTTCGCCGGGAGTTGAGAGGATTCACAGAGTCACAGTCATTCGCTTTCCGGTGGAGGAAACACGAGACATGAAGTTATTTCAGGACCAGATGGACGCGGTCTTAAAGACGTCCGCCATCCAAGAGCAAGAGCAGTGGATGCGGTCCCAGGGACCTTATTCCCCATCAATGTTTGACTATCTTCAGAGGATATATCCCGAACGTGATCTCTTCATTTTTTTCAGCTATCTTTATGCGCACACCTACTTCGGATTGCCTTTGGTAGCCCCTAAATCCGCCTTGGTTCCAATGGCGCACGATGAAGCGCCCATTCATCTGGGCATTTATCGGTCCATATTTGGAAGCGCTCGCTATTTGTTATTTCTTTCGCCCGAGGAGAGGAAACTGGTGCAGTCTATATTTCAATTGAAGGAAGGAACGCATGACGTTGTCGGTATCGGGTGGGATGCCCTGGCTGTCGGGCGCGGGGTATCGGGGGCTGAGGTGCAGGCATCGGAGACTGGAAGAAAGGGGCTCGATATCAAGAATCTAGGCCCGGAGCGGAGCGCTTTCTATTCCACTGGGCAACCCTTGGTCTCTGTCTTGCAACCCACCAGTCTGGATTCCCAATTGCTGACGCACAATGCCCGACATCGGGGTGAGCTTTTACGTCCAAACCCTGCGCCGAAAGTCCGAAAGCCCTACGGCCTTTACATCGGTCGTATCGATTATGCCAAGGGACTAGGCGATCTGTTTCATTACTTTGTCCACAGTCCAACGTCGTTGAATCTTGTCCTGATCGGGGAGAAGCATATGGACCTTCCACAGGATCCGCGAATTCAGTACCTCGGGTTTGTCTCCGACCAAGACAAACACGCTTTGCTGGAGGATGCCGAGCTGCTATTCCTTCCTTCCCCCTACGAGAGCCTGTCGCTGTCGCTGTTGGAAGCCTGGGCGGCTGGAATTCCGGTCGTTGCCAACGGCAAAGGTGCGGTACTCCGAGGGCAATGCGAGCGTGGCGGAGGTGGATTTCTGTATCAGACGCAGGAGGAATTTGTGTGCGCGCTCGACCGCCTCATGGAGTCCAAAGCGCGGCGGGTTAAAATGGGATTGTTGGGTCAAAGATACGTGCGCAAGACTTACCGTTGGACGGAGGTAGAACAACATTATTTCAAGGTCCTGGCGCATGTGCGTGAGTTATCGCAATGACTGTAACATTGAAATTGATCAATCGATAGCCCAGTCATCGCAATGGATTACGTTCATAGTTTGAACAGATGACGCCTAAGATCGCCTTTGTAATCCCCTGGTTTGGGTTTGATCTCGCCGGGGGCGCTGAATCCAATTGCCGCGATCTGGCGATCCAGTTGAGCCGCAGAGGCTTTTCCGTCGAGGTGCTCACTACCTGTGTCAGAGAACTTGCCAGCAACTGGAACGAGAATTATCACAAGCCGGGTGTTTTTCAGGAACAGGGAATTACGATCCGGCGATTTCCCGCCGATCGAACCGACCATACCGTGTTTAATTCCCTCAATTCCAGGCTGCTTCGGGGCGAAGCCCTTTCGTATGCGGAAGAGATCGCTTTTCTGAAGGAAAGCGTGAACAGCGAGGCACTCACGGGATTCATTGACGAAAACCGTGCCGCCTACTTCTTCTTTTTTACACCTTATCTGTTTGGAACCACATTTTGGGGAAGCTTGGTTGCTCCCGATCGCGCCGCCCTGATTCCCTGTTTGCACGACGAGGCTTATGCCTCCATGAAAGTGATGGCGTTAATGTTTGAAAAGGTTCGCGGCGTCATTTTTAATTCTCCCGTGGAGAAAGAGCTAAGCGAACGGCTCTTTGACTTGGGCCGGGCCAGCACCGTCATGTTGGGTGTGGGAGTGGATGATAGTATTGCGGCAAGCCCTGAATCCTGCAAGATCTCAGAACCTTTCATCCTTTACGCCGGCCGAAAGGACAAAACCAAAAACGTCGATCTGCTCCTCCGTTACTTTGGGCTGTATAAACGCCGGCATCCATCGGATTTGAAGCTTGTTTTGATAGGAAATGGCCAACTGGAGATGAATGAGGATTGCGTCGACTTGGGCTTGGTCGATGCGAGAGAAAAATCTTCCCTGTTTGCCGCCGCAAGAGTTCTCTGCCAGCCTTCGGTTCACGAAAGCTTCTCGAAGGTGATCATGGAAGCGTGGCTCTGTGAGACCCCTGTGCTGGTCAACGGCCATTGCAGCGTCACCCGTGATCACGTAGAGCGCAGCCAAGGCGGGTTGTTCTTTGAGGATTACTTTGAATTTGAATGTTGTCTTGACTGTCTGCTGGAAAATCCAAGCCGGGCGGCGGAAATGGCTCGTCACGGCAAGAGCTATGTTTTGCAGAATTACACCTGGGACAAAGTCATGGGCCGATTCGAAGCCTGGTACCCTTCACTGTTTTGACCTCTCATGGCCGAAATCCATCAGTTCTTGCCCGGCCTAACCTTTGGGGACGCAATCAGCGACGAAGCGTTCGAGATTCAAAAAACAATTCGAGCCTTGGGCCACAGATCGGAAATCTACGTTTGGCCGGAACACTTGCACCCCGACCTGCGAAAGGTCGCCTTTCCAGTTCAGCGCTACAAGCCTTCCAAACGCCATGTGCTGATTTATCATCACTCCATTGGGACTCCCCTCTCTTATCGGATCAGGGATCTACCAGGCCGAAAAATCATGATCTACCACAACGTCACGCCTGATCACTATGTTCGTCCCTACAGTGTGAAAATAGCGGACGAACTGCGGGATGGCCGTGAAGAACTGCGAATGCTTAAGGGCGCCTTCGAGCTTGTCCTGGGGGATTCCGAACACAATCGTCTGGAGTTGCAGAGGGAGGGCTATCGAAGAACAGGCGTTCTCCCCATTTTGATGAAACTGGACAAATACAGGACGACACCTGACCAGAAAGTGCTCAGTTTATTCAATGATGACTGTCCCACGATTTTTTTTGTAGGCAGGGTCATTCCGAACAAATGCCCGCACGATCTGCTCAAGGCGTTCAATGTTTACAAGAAATTCATCAATTGCAGGGCGCGTCTTCTCATCGTCGGCTCCTACGCTGGTCTGGATAGCTACTATCGGCAATTAACCCGGATGATCGAAGAACTGGAATTGAAAGATATCTTCATCACAGGTCACGTAAGCGACAGTGAACTGGTGGCATACTACAAAGTCGGCGATCTCTTTCTTTGCTTGAGCGAGCATGAGGGCTTTTGTGTGCCCATCGTTGAGTGTTTTCTTTTCGAGATTCCGGTCATCGCTTACCAAGCGGCCGCTGTTCCCTACACCTTGGGCGACGCAGGTATCCTGCTGCATGAAAAGAACTACGACGAGATCGTTGAGGCGATTGACTTGGTTTGGACAAATGAAGCTCTTCGAAAAGAGCTGGTCATGCGCGGGAGCCGGCGCTTTGAGGCTTTTTTTGCGCCTGAAGTTGTGCGGCAGAAATTTCTGAATTACTTGCAGGAGTTCTTGTAATTACAACGCCGGAGCAACATGATCGCAACAGGAAGTTTCGGAAAGGAATTGGTTTCGCTCTTGCAGCGACACGTAATCGGTTATGACCGGCTCTATTCTGGAGCCTTGAAGAAATCCTGGCAGTCTGATGATATGTTGGCAACACATTTTTAGGGTCCACAGCCCGTGCCATTGGACACGTTAGCAGCCCACTTGTAGTTGGAACCGCTACCAAGACATGCGCGGCCATTCGGCGAGCCCTGTAACATGATGTTGCCAGTCACCGTAGAACGGGTCGTCCAATTCGTGTCAACATGGACGCACTCAGAGCCGCTGGTAGCTGGCGGACTGTACGTGTTAGCCTCGACGATATTCCCTACGAAAGTAAAATCTCTTCCTCCTCGGAATTGCGCCGCTGTGTAGTTATTACCCTGATTATAGGGCCCCTTCTTACGCACTACGGAGCCGGTCATCGTGAACGATTTTGCCTCCGTTACGTGAATAACGTAACCATCTGTGCCGTTATTGCCGCCGTCGCCAGCAAATTGTGCCCCACTTACAGCCACTCGTGAACAATTGGAACTCCCTCCGTCGCAAGTTACTGTGTTGTTGTGAACGTACAGACCATAATGAAGGGCGTTGTTAATGCCACCGTTAATCGTCACCGTATGATCACCATTAATGTCAATGTCATGGTAGCAATAATCGCACTGAGATCCAGTCATCACAGCAACGGAGCCACCCTCAGAGTCATTCACGAATTGGAACCCAGTACCCGAGTTGAAGACGCCTGAGTTGGTAATTTGCACCCAATCGTTCTTCTCGAACTTGAAGGCAACACGGTTCCCGCTGTACGACGCGGCCCATACTTCGACGTCATTTAGCAAACTGAAATCGCACGTTCTTGTCACGTGAACACCAATATTGCTCTGCGCGTCAATGAAGACATTAGCGATAGTAAGTCGGCCGTTGTTGTACCCGCTGGTGCAACTGAGGCCTGAACTCCTCGTGTCGATTCCATTGTAGGCGCCCTGAATGCGGACATTTCTTATGGAAACAGCGCCGCCGTCAATCCAAACAGCGGCGTAAGCTGTAGGAGTGCCATCGAAAATAATATTCAATCCATGAAGGGATGAGCTAGGACCCATTACGATGGCGCCTGGATTCAAGTTGGCGCTAAATTTAAGCGTGGGCATCAATACCTGTGAGGCACCCCAACCGTCCTGGAGCCAACCACCGTCTAGCTGTCCGATAACATGCTGTTTAGAGCTGAGATTTAGAGTTGAGGTGAGAGTGTATGGTGTGCTCCGATAAGGCACGTAGACAGCCTTGCCGTTTGTGGCGGCTTGGCTAAGAGCCTGGGCGAAACGAGCATCGTCATTTGCACAGCTCGGAGTACAGACTACTTTAGTTACGTCATTAACCTCGAGCGGGTCATTGCCCTGTGAGAGGGCGTTACTGGAAATCAGGAAAAAGCTTGTGAGGGCTGCAATTAAGGAAGTTACCGTCGTGCGTGTTAACATGGGTGACACCTTTCCGCAGGTTTACAAGGGGGCGCTGGCACTGAGTGAAACTGAGTGAAACCAGTGAAGTCTCAGGACCACTTAACGCTGTGTACCTAACGTGAACTCAGAATATTTACGCGCGCAAGAATTTTAACTCCGTGAAAAATGGAACTAAGAACGGTATAAAGGTAGAAAACGGGACATTTTGGCGCAAAGGAAACTAGTCAGGAAGCGCTGCAGGAATTTCGATAATCGCGCGGGTTCCTACCGGTGCGGCACTTGATAAAACGGGAGAAGGCACGGGGAGAATTATATCCCAGAATTGCTGCGATCTGCTTTATGCTGAGGTTCGGCTCGGATTTAAGTGTCCTGAGTGCCGCAGTTAAGGTGATTTCCTGCTGATATTCGCGAAACGATTTTCGGTGTGCGGCGTATACGCTCCTCTCTAGAGTGTGCCGATCAACTTGCAGTTCTTGTGAAATTTCCTTTAGGGTCGTTCGTGGGTTTTCTGCTAGGGCTCTCTCAATACGGCCGAATATGCCCTGCAGGTCATATGTCATATAACGCCTACTGGCAAAGCTTCGATGCTGGGAGGAAACTTTACGGCCTCGGGCTGAATTCTGGAAGTACTTTTGGTAATTCCAATGCGGCAAGCAGTTGGTATAGGATCGAGACCCGGCCTAGGAAACCAAAGTTTCGTGTTCTAAAATCGGGTCGGGTGCAATCCCAGGATCAAGAGATTTACAGGCCATTTCCATATCGGGGAAAGGCAGGCTGTTTAACAGTTCCTCGGTCGAAGACTCGAATTTTTAGCACTCAGTTTCAGTTGGATGACGCCTCTCTTGGACATCACTCCTGTGCTCGTATCCGAAAGCGGCGACCTGTCGCCGCACTCCAAAGTCTGCCCAGACCTGCAAAGAACTAATCGGACGATGTACTAGTCGGCGGGCAGGCGCGGGTGGACATCGTAGAAAACGATATAACGGCCGATGGGTCTTTTTTCGTAGCTCCGCCCCGAGGTTTGAAGGCGTTGCTCAAAACCAACTGCTTCACTTTCCCAAGCTATATAGGCTGGATTGGGATCGGCGTCCACGCGCGGTTTGAATTCAGGGTAGCGCTCGTATCGGACGCCAAAATAGGTAGCTCCAATTAGCTCCTCTTCAGTTTCAAACATGATGCGATAGGCAATCCAGTAGTTGGCATAAAAGTGCTTTAAATGCTTCTCGCGAAGAAAACGGATCACGGCGGCATTGGGTTCCGCAAAGATGGTGTTGAAAACGTCGGGCGGAACAGTCAGGCTGCCATACACAGATACACCGATGACTATAGCCATAGCGGTTGTCGCCAATATCTTCGAGTGTCTCCACAGGTGACATAGAAACCAAGCGAGCGCGATTGGGAGGCTGGCATAGAGGCCAATCAAGTATCGCGGCTCGTCGGCAAACCAGGCAAATCGACTGAAGGCAAAGACGAAAGGATAAAAAACCAGATGGAGCGCCAGCAGCGTTTTGACACTCCGCAGGGATCCTTTTTCTGACAGAACATGGGCGAGGAAGAGAATGATCGCTCCCAAGTACAGAAATATCACCAGATTCGAAAAAATAGGAACAAGATCCTGACGTTGAAAATTCTGGCGAGCACCGGTGACGATCGGGAATCCCACGGCGAAGAAGTTCTTAAAGCCAGCAAAAGGATCGAAAAACTGCAATCCTCTTCCATCGAATGGGGGCAGAACCCGGTGCGTGAGAACGAATAGCCAGTATGGGAGCGAACCAATGATTACCCCTCCGAGCGCAGTCGCTGGTCTGATCGATGCCAGCCCTCGATTCAGGATCAGGAAGAGAACACAAGGGACAATGAAAACGATCGAGAGATAATCGTTGTACCAATTAAAACCGACCAGAGTTCCAAAACCCAGCCAGCCGCCTGCAGAAGTGTTCCATCGCTCATACAGGCGGATCGTAACGTACATCAACAACGTCCCGAAAAAAGGTGTTTCGCCATGTGCTCCCCTCTCCCGAATACCCATAATTGTTAAGAACGGGGGGGAAAGGCAGACCAGCGCCACTGCTGGGAGAGCGATCAATTCGCTGAAGACCCGCCTGGCAAGGCAAAAGAGGCAGATAGCAAACAAAACAAAGAACAACAGGGCAGTCAGTTTGATGCCCACAAAAGGCGAACCAGTAATAAGAGTGAAGGCACTGATGACGGCCACTCCCAAAGAGCCACCGTAGGATTCACCGGGCATGAAGAGACTCATTTTTCCATCGCGGACTAGATGCAGTGCGGCCAAACCTAAATTAGCTTCGTCAGAACAGAACCACAGATCCGGATACTTGAATAGAAGCGAAACGCGAAGCGCGATGCCGGCGAGGATCAGCCCTGCCAGCGCGGACCTGACTTGCCAGTTTCTAGTTATCCAATCGCTATTCCCTCTCGGCATAGCAAAAGTGATTGAGTGGATCGGTCAGGCGATGGAGGCCTCTGTTGGGAAGCGACTATCAAAGATGGTGGCTGAAAAGTCAGAAGTGGAAAGCCGCTTGTCGGCTCTCCGCAGTTTTGTGGTGGCTCTGCCACTCGAATCGGTCAGCCACTAATTTTGAGCTGAGCTGTTGCCGTCATTGCCTGAAACGTGGCGCTCTACGACATCAATTAAGACGTTTAGACGGTGATCGGTTTCCCGTAATCGCTGGTCCGTCTGTTCCAAGTGCCGTCCCAATTCCTGCAAATGCTCCTGCGTGCCTTGCTGGGAGCGAATCAAGTTCTCCAGAATGCTACCCATATCTTGGACAATGCCAACGATTTGGCCGAGTTGCCCGACGATCTGGCCAATCTGCCCTTGCTGAGTCTCGATTTGACGCTCCTGCCTTCCCACCTGTTCTGTAAGCTGGCGCAAGTCGGTGTAAAATTGCGCTTGCTGGCCGACTACAAATTCGATCTGCCTTTCAATGCGATCTAATCGCTCTTCCGGCATCATATACTTGAAGGCGATTATAACACGTAGCGGCCCACCCGGTCAGATGAACCGGCGAGCTGAGGCGTAGAGATTTCTATGCTGGAGTCTTCGGAACAGCTACACAGAAAATCGCGCTTGTGAGCCCATCACGGAGGTCCCGGCGTAAAGACCTCATAGTTGCCGATCTGAAAAGAAGCGAATTCCTTTGGCGGTTTAACGTCGGCATGAAGTCCGCGGTAGCGTGGTGCTACTAAACGCACGTATGCGACCTTGGCAGCGTTTCTAACCATTTCCCGATAAGGTTCATAACGGACTACATCGTCGTCGGGAGGGGTACAAATAATTTGCTCGCCGCTTTCAAACGTCAACCGGTAGGCTATCCAGTAAGGAGCATAAACTCTACGGATTTGCCGCTGCTGCAAGAACTCTATCAGCGCGCCGTTGGACTCGACATTCGTATAGCCGGTGAATTCTTCCACCTTTGTCATCAGTGTGCCTGCCAGGTTCAAAGCTACCAAGAACACGAATACGCCGATCCGGATGCGGGTGCTCTCCTTGGACACGCCGGAAAGGATCAAGATGTAAAGAACGGAATAAAGGGGAAGCAGGTAACGAGGCTCATTGACAAACCAGGCAAAGCCGCTGGCCGAGAATAAGATAGGAAAGAATAACAGAAACAGAAGTAGCAGGGACTTGCCCTCTAGGAGTGGCGGCTTCGGTTTCCAAAACCATCGCCAAACAAGCATCAGGGTGGATCCGACTAGAATTGCAATTGAGATGGAACCAACGAGGGGGAAAAATGTCCGACCAGCCCAATTGCGACGCGCGCCGAGAATCATGGGCATACCTGTTTTGAGGAAGTTCCCAATATCATTGAGAACTTCTGTCTGCTGCGCGCCCGTTATGCTAATCGCCTCCCAGGAATTTGCGATGTTGAAAATCCAGAATGGCACACTCCCAACGAGGAAACCGGCAACCAGCAGGCTTCCTTTCGTTGTCAAGAGTTGCCTTTCATCCCGCAGCAGCAGCATAACCAAAATCGGCACGATATAAACAAGGGAAAGAAAATGTGTCCACCACGCCAGTCCCAGCGTCAGCCCCAGTAAAGCCATATACAGACGCGAATAACCATTGCGCAGCAAACGCGCGGCAAGCAGCAGCGCAAGAGTTCCCAACATTAATAAGGCCATATATCCACCGCGCGCCTTCAAGCTCCAAATCGTCAAAAAGGACGGCGAAACAGCTACCAGAGTAGTTGCGAGAATAGCGATCTTCCGATCGGCGATGTGGAGCGCCAGAAAGTAGTGCGTGACGACGAAGCCGAAAAAGAACAACAGAGGCGCAATTTTTAAAGCCACCGGATTGGCTCCCAGTATCCAAAACAGAAACGCCGCCCCGAAGGCCTCCAAAGAGCCCATATAGTTCTGACCGTAGTAGAAAATTGGCGCCTCTCCGCGCAGGATGTGGCGGGCCATCAAGCCCACGATTGCCTCGTCGGATTCAATCAGCGCAGACCGAAATTTGAGAATCAGATAGGCGCGTGGCAAGAGCGCGCCAAACGCCAAGGCGATGCACCATAATTTTTGCACGATGATAAATGTAGCTGATAAGGACGTGAGCCCTTGATATCCGCCTAATCAAAGAGCCGCCGACGAGCACGATCACGCGCACGGCCACGCCCACGATCACGTTTTCCGTCCACTGATTAGGCTCTTGTTTGTCCCGCAGTGGGCCGACTCCTGCCTTGTAACCTATTGTTCAATAACGGTTCTTGTGTCCCTTGCGCAGACGTGAGCGTGCGCGTGATCGTGCTCGTCGGCGTGGATGAAAACCAGAACAAAGTTCTCGTTAGAAAGCGCATAATGGTCTAAGGTCGGGAATAAAGCGCACCAATGAGGCAGTTCTTGTGCTGGCGCCAGCATTGATCCTGGCAACAACGCGCAATGCTCAATTTTGAACCGGGCCTCGGTCCCCATTGCCGGAGATGTGCCGCTCGATGACATCGATTAAGACATTCAAGCGCCGGTCGGTCTCCTGCTGGCGCCGCCCGAGTTCCAGTAAATGTTCCTCAGTGCGTTGTTGGGAGCGAATGACGCCCTGTAGGATGCCACCCATGTCCTGAACAACGTTGACGACCTGGCCGATTTGTCCCAGGATCTGGCCGATTTGTCCCTGCTGAGTCTCGATTTGCCGCTCCTGCCTTCCGACCTGTTCTGCAAGGTGGCGCAGGTCGGCGTAGAATTGAACTTGCTGGCCAACGACAAATTCGATTTGCCTTTCAATGCGCTCAAATCGCTCTTCTGGCGTCATAACGGGTTGGATTATAACACGCGCGCACGCCCGGGCAGAGGAACAGACCGGCAAGCAATGCGGCAGTGAGGATATTCCTTCATAAACACCTTGGGCGGCGTGATTCCCATAGAGGCGTGCTATATAGAAGCGCCGTCGCTGCAAACCATGACGGCTCGTAAAACTGCTTGACCGAACTACTGGCGTACTCCCATGGCCTGATGCATCCCCATCCGGCCGGCAAACTTCATGGTCCTTTCTACGACAATGGGTTGATCGGAAGTGACCCGTGTGCTTACTGAGGTAGGCTCATCGATCGCTGTATTGACATAAATGGCCAGCCGCTGCTTGGCCGGCAAGGTGTAGGTGCGAACAATATTCTGGCCATTTTGTTTTAAGAAACGGGCAGTAAGATTGGCCGTTTGGCTTCCTGGATTGCTGACAATCACCCACGTTTCATAGCCAAAGGCAGTAAATCCCTCCGCCAGGTTCCACACATAGGCGGTGGTAGGAGAACCGATGGAATCGCCTACGTCGGCGCCTGAAAACATCAGGCGCTCCGCCACGACGGGAGTGTTAGAAAGCACTTCCAGGGAGAAACGCTGACCGACACCAACGTCGCTGGCTGCGTTAATAGTGCGCCTGCGCTCTGCCGCCAGGGTGTAGCTCTTAGCGATGACCGTTCCGTTTTCCAGCAGGTAGTTAACCGTCACGTTGGCAATGGCGTTTGCTGGGTTGAACAGCTCCAGCAGCGTTGTGGCGACAAAGGGCGAAGTTAAGTCTGATATATCGCCTTCTGCAAAGTACCAGGTTAGGCTTGGCGACACAGCGCCAATCCCGGCCGCTCCACCTGCGCGATTGTTGATATAAAGCGCACGCTCTGCCGCAATCGCGACCGTCGCCTGCAAACGGACGGAAACGCGCGTGCCTTGCACAACCCCGTGCACGGGGATGGTAAATCGGCTGTTGGGGCCCACCGAGTAGGTTTGAGTTAACGGATTTTGATTTTCAAAAAAGAAGGTTGCAGTGACGGCGGCGGTAGACGAACTGGAAGGGTTTACGATCAAGATGAAGTCTTCGTCCCCTGCAAGAGAACGATTGGCGGGAAAAAACCAGCTTTGGGCGGTTGATGTCACGCCAATGCTGTCGTGCCCACCTCTGCTGCTGTTGAAGTACATCGCTCTTTCCACCAGGATCGGAAGAGTCGCGTCCACGCGTGTACTGACACTAAAAGTGCCAGGCACCTCGCGGTGAATTGGTACGGTCGTGCGTGTCAGCGCCGGGACCACTTCGCTGTAAGTTTGGGTCGTACCGTCTTGTTTAAAAAATGTCAACGTAACTGTAACCGGTGCATTATTGGGATTGTGAACCAACGCGTAAGCTTCGAACCCTACCGTGCTCCCTTCGGCTAGCAACCAGGACTTACTGATTTCGGGAACCGTATTATTCACTCCGAAAGAGCCGGTTGCTGTTCCGCCTGTGCCTCGCACTCGAAACGTATACATTCCGTCGTTGGCGACAGCACCGGAGGAATCAAATCCGTTCCAGCCGACTATAGTCGTTCCCGCGTTCATACTGGAGGCAATCATGGGAGTGGCGACCACGGCGCCGTTTCTGTCGAGAATCTCGATTGTTATGGTGTCGGGAGCAGAAAGCGTAAATTGAATTGCCAGTAGGTCATTGATGTTGTCGCTATTGGGCGAGATGACAAAAGGGGAGGCGCTGACTCCAGAGAGAGTGGGGGTTCCCAAGGCAGTGCTGACGGCGCCTCGTCCCGTGGTGGCTGCAGGGAAGTAAGACGTCCAAGTAGTTCGTATGTTATCGATCTTGGCCAGATCTGCTGAAGGCGCTGTGGCGCCCGCGCCGATCAGCAGGATGAACGCTTGGTTCCAGACCGTCGTGGAGTTGACCGTGGAAAAACCGCTGCTGGGCGAGCGCGAACCTTCACAGGTAATTACATTACTCAGCGTGACATTTTTTCTCAAGCCGGATGCTGTTACTCCTAGCTGCGGAGAACTGCTCCTGGTCTTGGTTGTGCCGGTGGGACCGTCGATGAAGAAAAAAGGGGAGACTTCAGCGGCGGATCGCAGGCCCATGATGTACTGGTCCAAGGCGCTAAACCTGGTGGTAGCTTCGATCGTGGTAAATGTACCGTTTCCGTTGTCCCGCCATTTGTTTCCTTCCATGTCGGAAGCGTCACTGTCGTGGAAAAAGCTCCAGTGGGCGAGATCCCTTCCCAAGAGGAGATCGCTGCAAACGCCCCCGTTGTCAAAATTGACAAAGGCCAACCACTGATGTCCGGACTCCTGGCCCATGATACTCAGAGTGCTGTCGGTTCCGAGGAAAACAGCGGCTGGATCTGCCGGATACCGCGAAAGCCTGTTCATGTTCAGAAAGCTCTGGAGCTTTCCGGCGCTGCCGAAGAAGGAGGAGCCATTAAAAAGAGGCAGGCCGATTCCAGATGTTGTCTGGCGGGTTGTCAACTCAAACGCGAATGCATCGCCCATCGCGTGCGTGAAGTTTGCAAACATCACAATCTGATCGAATCGATCGGGGTGGATGCCGTACAATTTCCGAGCGACAGCGTTGATGTGAACCAGAGGACTTGTGCTGCTTCCGAAAACCTGCGCCAGCGGCTCAAAATTGGGAAATGTGGAGATGGACGACGCCGGGCCCAGGCTGAAGTCAACGGTAGTGACTTGGAATTCATTCCGGCCGCCTGGGGAAATCCCTGTCAGGTAGCCGCCTGCCGGCGTAGTGGGCACGCTCGAGTAACTCATCTGAATGGCCCCCGTGCTGAACAGAACAACCTGAAAGGTCGCCGTAGTGGTTGTGCCAAACAGGGGCACGCTGTTCCAGGTAACGATCAGGCGGTCTGACAGGGAGTTGGCAAAGACTCCCCCTCCAGCGCTTGGATCCCAGTCTTGCCATAAGGGAGCAATTCTGGGGAGCTGGCTTGCGATCCGGTCCAAGATCGTGGAGACGTCAGTTCCCAGCGAAGCGGGGCTGCCGCCTGAATTGAAGTGGCTCAACGCAGACGAACCGCCAAAGGTGACGTGTCCATTGGCGTTGACAAACACGCTTGTGCGATTCACGCCGAAGAAAGGAAAAGTAAAGTTCAGAGCCTGCAACGAGGAGTTGTCATCTGCCAGGTTGAGGTCCGTACCAGTGCGACTGTCGAAACTCAACGCCCCTACGCCGGTTGTATAGCCACCGCCGCTTTTGGGGGTGAACGTAACCGTCCTGTTATTCAGGTCAAAGAGCTCTCCAGGCTGGAGAATCGTCGCGTCCGATTCAATGACGGTAACGTTTCCGACCACCGAGTCCGCAGCCAACGAAAGCAAGGCAGATCGGCCGAAGATCAACACGAGGGCTGCCAGAAGAGGGAAAGTCCGAGCAGCGGCCGTTAAAACCTGCGAAAAAATTCGGCGCCGCGGGGGTAAGAACCTGTTAAAAAATTCCGAGCCGCGCGCGTAAGCAAGCGGACTCCCGTCGGAGAATCCGCTCCCTGACAGTCGCAGCTCTGCTATTCGATTTCCGCCTGCCGCATTCTGTCCGCTCCCTAACGGTCGCGGCTCGGATATTTTCGCACCTTGTAAGGGCTCCTCCCAAAAATGGCAAGAGAATAGGCTGAGAGTTGCAGGATGAAGTCGGTAATGCAACACGTAGCCTGACGAGTTGTTTTTCGCCTTCATACTTCTAAACTGCAGCCTTATCTGTTCACCTTTGCGTCGAATTTTGAAAAATCCGGACCCGGAAATCAGCGAGGCCCGCCTGGCAAAGGGAGCTCCCACACGCCCTGCTGTGTCCACAGTTGCAGCGCCCGTGAAGCTTCATCCACGGTCAACTGCAGAATCGCTGTATTGTCGGGGAGTGTCGCTTCAACCGGGAGCCGTTCGCCGGAATCCGAGATGGCATAAAGGCGGTTCTTCACCAGATGGGAGTGGATCGGCTCTGCGAATATCGCATAGAGCTGACCCGGATCGTCCGGGTTGAAAGCGAGGCGTGGCACGTAGGTCGCTTGCCACGCAGCCAGCGGGATATCTTCGCCAAATTGCCGCCAGCTCGCGCCTCCATCCGTGGTTCGATAGATTCCGTGGCGCTCATGCGCAACATAAGCTACATCGGGATTACCCGGATGAACGATCAGGCTGCGAAACTCTTCAGGTCTTCCTCCAGCCCTCGCTTCTGGGAGGCCGTTGCTTGCACTGGACCAGGTTTGTCCTTCATCGGAGCTTCTGAATATTCCGTGGCGCGCCGTGGCCACATAAAGAATGCCCGGCGCGGTTTCAGCTACGGCTACTGCCAGAGGGATATAAGGCTCGGCCACCGGGCTGGACACCGGGTTCCAAAGCTTCCCTCCGTTTCGGGTTTGCCACAGGCCGTCGCGCCGGCCCGCGAAAACTACATTCGGATCGATGGGATTCACTGCTAGGCCGAAGACCTCGTCATTGGCGCCCTCAATGGGCGACTGGGCCCAGGATTGGCCGCCATCGTCGCTGGCAAAAAGCCCTTCCGCCGTGGTCTCATAGACTCGCATCGAGCCAGCATTGGCGGGCACAACAGCATGGACCCGCGATCCAGGCACTCTCTGGTCGAAAACCGCAAGTCGAGCTTTGCCTGGGAGCGTCGATTTCGCCTCTTGCGTTCCGGCGAGCGCAAACGGAGCAAGGAAGAGGCCCATTGCAAGGATTAGTGCACTGTAACAACTCGAATAGTACCGGCGGACGCCGTAGAGGCGCCCCACCGTGGCGCCTCCATAGGAAAACATGGCGCCAGTCCTGGTGTGGCAGTACACTAGGAAACTCACCAAGAGAGCGTAATTCCATGCCGCTTTGTCGGCAGTCATCATCGATGCCATTTACAGAAGGAAAGACACTTCCCTATTTTTACCCCTATGTGGGGACAGTTCATGGTACAGCGGGTTGGAGGCGAGCACAACGGCGCGGAGTCGGATGATCTACTGTCTAACCCCCATCGATTGGTGCATCCCTAGCCGATTGGCGAACTTCATGGTGCGCTCGACCACGACGGGCTGATCCGAGGTTACTTGTGTGCTGACGGAAGTCGCTTCGTCGATGCTGGTGTTGACGTAAATGGTCAGGCGCTGTTTAGGCGGCAAGACGTAGTTTCTAATAATGTTTTGACCGCTTTGCTTCAGGAAGCGAGCCGTGATATTGGCAGTCTGGTTGCCGGGGTTGCCGACGATCACCCAGGTCTCGTAACCAAAAGCCGTGAAACCCTCCGCCAGGTTCCAGATAGTCGCCGTGGTTGGAGATCCGACTGAGTCGCCCACATCGGTCCCTGAAAACATCAAGCGTTCCGCTACGATCGGATTGTTGGAAAGCACTTCCATGGAGAACCTCCGGCCAGTACCGATCTGACTGGAAACGTCCAGCGTCAGCCGCCGCTGGGCGGGTACGTTGTAGGCTCTTGGAAGGACCGTACCGTTTTCGAGCATAAAATTGACCGTGACGGTTGCGGGAACATTTCCCGGATTGAACATTTCCAAGAAGGTAGCCACCGGGATGCTGGTAGGGGAGGTCAAGGTAGAGGTGTCTCCCTCGGCGAAATACCAGGAGAGGCTCGGGGAGGCTGCACCGATCCCGGATGCTCCACCGCTCCGGTTTTGCGTATAGAAAGCCCGTTCCGCAGCAATGGGCAGGGTCGACTGCAATTGCACGGAAACTCGAAGATTGGGACTTATTACACCGTGGACCGGTATCGTATACCGGCTGTTGGCGCCCACGGGATAGGTCTGAATCAGCGGCGGTTGATTGTCAAAGATGAACGTGGCCGTGACGATAGTCGCCGACGTGGCGGAAGGGTTGACAATCAAAATAAAATCTTCATCACCGCTGAAAGTGCGATTTCCAGCAAAGTACCAATTTTTGCTGGTAGAGGTGACGCCAATCGTGTCATGCGCGCCCTTTCCTCCATTAAAATACATGGCTCGTTCCACAATGATGGGAAGATCGGCGTCCACTCGGCTGCTGACACTAAAGGTGTTGGGAACATTGGCAGGATCGTGTATCGCAACGGTATCCCGGGTACGGGCGGTAATCGACTTGCTGAGAGTCTTCGTAGTGCCGTCTTGCTTGAAAAATGTAACGTTTGCCGTGATGGGCAGGTCGTTCGGGTTTTGGATCAAAACATAGGCGTCAAAACCGACGGTACTTCCTTCTGCCAGAAACCAGGAGTTATTCACTTCGGGGACGGTATTGTTCAACCCGAAAGTGCGCTGTACCGGGGCTGCGCTATCACCCCGGACTAGAAATGTGTACGTGCCATCGTTGGCAATTAACCCGGCTGAAGTGATCCCGTTCCAAGTGACATCAAAAGTTCCCGCTCCCAGGTTGGCGCCGTCAAGGGGTGTGGCCACCAGATTGCCGGTCCGATCCAGGACGTCAACGGTGATGCGGTCAGGTGAGGAGAGGATGAACTGAACTGTGACGATGTCTGTAATGCCGTCACCGTTGGGTGAAAAGATAAATGGTGAAACGCTGGCAGCCGTGATCAGTGGACTCCCGCCGGTAGTAGGATCACTGGTCGAACCAGTCCCGCCGTTGTTGCGGTGGAAGCGAGGCCAAGGGGCGACATTCGGAGAAATACCGGTGGGACCAAGATCGGACGAACTGCCTACGCTGCCGGTCTCACGATAGATTTTCACACCGCCTGCGTCCGGGAGACCTGTAAAATTCTTATGACCGTTTCCAATCAATAAATCAATCAAACCATCTCCGTCTATATCTGCGAGGGTGGGAGAACTCCAGGTAAACATCGGCTGTCCCGGAAATTCCGGCGAGGAAGTATCAATGGGATAGCCGGGCTTCTTGGCGCCCGTCAGAGCATCAAAAGCCGTAACGGCGCCAGCGCCTCCGACCACTACCGCGAAACCACTGCCGTCGATGTTGCCTATTGCCGGGGAGCTGAAAAATGCGTAACTGGCAGCATCGGAAGGGGAAGCCGCGGGGGTATTTTTCCACCGAATGGTTCCGTTGGAATTGATGCAGTACAGGTACCCGCTCTGGTCCCCGACAAAGGTTTCCAGCTTACCGTCTCCATCCACGTCTGCTAAAGCCGGAGATGCAAAAACGCGATTATCTGTCGACAGCACGCTGTCGGAGAGACTCACTGGCCAGCCGCTGACATTGATACCGCTTATCTCGTAGGCGTTGAGATACTCACCGGGATATCGAGTCTCCGGCGCAGAGGCGCCATAGTAGAGCCCAGTGCCGATGACAATCTCCGACTGTCCATCCCCGTCGATGTCGCCAATCGCCGGAGACGATTGGAATATTTGATCAATGTATTGGGGCCAGCCCGAAAGTTGTTCCCCATTGTAGCGAAAGACACGCAGGACCCCGCCCCGCGGTACGGTGGAGTCCCCACCGATCACAATTTCCAGCTTGCCATCTCGGTTGAGGTCGGCCACTGCCGGCGAAGACCAGACGGTGTCTCCATTGTTAAAAGGCCAGCCAGGAAAGACGGCGCCTGTCTCAGCGCTCCAGACGTAGATCAGATGCGAAAAGGCCCCGACGATTACCTCAAAGAGCCCGTTGCCATCCATATCGGCGACAGCCGGAGAGCTAAAGACTCCATAATTCCCGTCGCCGATCGAAACGCCGGTAAATTGCGGCCAGCCCGGAAGAGGGATTCCCTGGGAGTCGAAGGCATAGACGAATCCGTCTCCGGAGCCAACGAAAATTTCCAACTTGCCATCGTTGTTGATGTCCACTAATGCAGGAGTCGAGTTCACTACATCGTTTTGTCCCGCACGAAGGACCCCACCCTGGGAGGCAGCGGTGGTCTGATTGAGTAAGGTCTTGGGGAAGCCGGGAAGCTCCGTGCCATCCGGACGCCAAGCGTGCAGCTTTCCATTGGTGTCTCCTACTACCGTGATCATCGGCGTTCCCGACCCAGCTAGCCTGCCGCCGGCCACGCCGGGATGCTGCACCCAAACCCCCGCATCAAATCTGATGGAAGAAGTAACAGAGGCGTAGCTATCAAATAAAGAGATCAGCGGAACGAGTACAACAAATGCCCGTACGGCTCTCGAGCACCGATTGTAACCGCGGTTTTCATCCAACCATCTGTTGGAAACACGCTTTGTGAGGCGGAGGATCACGCGCGGGAAAATACCATGTACAAAAACTGCGGAAAAAACAGATAGCTTCAAGCCCTCTCCCTGTACTATTGGGACAACTTCATCTTAGTTAGATGCGCTTGCAGAACGATAAGTTGCAAAACCATAACAAAACCATAAATGGACTCGTAATCTTATCTCTTCCGCTCTGATGAGAACCTAACAAATCGGCTTGATGGAGCTTGTGATCTTTCGCACGGCGCCAGAGCCGCTGTTCGCGCCCGTATCATCGTGAGGGAGTGCGTTGGGCGCAAAACGAAATGCATTCGCGTTTGCACCGCAAAGATCGGTGGATCGTGGATTACAAAACTTCGTTATTGGTAGAATCATGGTGAACGATTGTCCTGGAACCGAAATTCGTTGAACAGGTTCAGTTCATGCTTTGAAGCGCCAGCAAAACTTGCGGAGGCCGAAAGGGCCGAAAGCGAATCGTTCCGTCCGTGAGAAGAAAAAGTCCGAGCCGCGCGCGTAAGCAAGCGAACTCTCGTTGGAGGGTCCGCTCCCTCACGGTCGCGGCTCGGATTTTTTCTTCTCACGGCGGGCCCCCGGGCCTGATTTTCTTACACATATTTCGGCATATGCATGATTGATGGCAAGAGAGTGCTTGTAGTCCTGCCCGCCTATAATGCCGCCCGGACTTTGCGAGCGACGTATGCGGACATCCCGTTTTCTGTGGTTGACGAAGTGCTTTTGGTCGATGACGCCAGCGCGGACGCCACCGTCGATGTTGCCCGGCGGCTTGGGATTCCAGCCATTGTGCATGCAAAAAATCTTGGCTACGGCGGAAATCAAAAAACCTGCTACCGGGCGGCCCTACAAACAGACGCCGACATCGTGGTCATGCTGCACCCAGATTATCAATATACTCCCAGATTGGTTCCGGCGATGGCCTTAATGATTGCCAGCGATGAATATGATCTGGTGCTGGGATCGCGGATTCTTGGGGGGAAGACCCGCGCCGGCGGAATGCCGCGGTACAAGTACATATCCAACCGCTTTCTTACCGCTTTTCAAAACCTTCTGCAGGGCGCCAAACTCTCCGAGTACCACACAGGATTTCGGGCGTTCAGCAGGAACATTCTGGAGACGTTGCCTTTGGAAGAAAATTCCAATGATTTTCTGTTTGACAACCAGGTCCTGGCGCAAGCCCTGTTCTTTGGATTTCGTATTGGGGAGATTAGTTGTCCCAGCCGCTATTTCCCGGAGGCGTCTTCCATTAACTTTTCCCGATCTGTGCGTTACGGGCTGGGAGTGATGAAAACCTCTCTTGAGGTGTTTGCCAAGCGGCTGGGACTGGCCAATCCTCGGTATCTCTCGGCAGGTGGAAGGAAGCTGCAGGGAATGTCGAATGGCGAATGGCGAAATTCGTAGTTGCTCATTCGAAATTCTTGATTTTCGAGATTTCTTCAATGGCGGTTTGATAACAGCGAAGGACTCGATCCCAAGAATAATTTCGACCTACGTAATCCCGTCCGCGCATTCCCATTCTTGTGCCAAGCTCAAAGTCCGCGCAGAGCTGATTGACTGCCTCATGGAGCGAGACAGGGTCGTCAAAGAGCAAACCTGCTCCGCTTGAGCGTATATGTCCTTCCAGTACGGCGGAACCACGCCGCCCGATCACCGGTCTACCTTGGGCCCAAGCCTCCAGGGCCGCTAGGCTCAGACTTTCATATAAGGAGGGGACGATCAAAGCGAGGCATCGTTGCAGCAGCGAAATTTTCTCCTGCTCGCTGACCTGGGCCATCAGGCGGATCCGCGGATGTGATGGCAGACCGATGATGGGCGTGCCAGCAACCACCAGTTGCACGTCAGGCAGAGGGAGGCCAAGGAACCAGTCCGCTAGCTCGGTGATCCCTTTATGAGCATCGATGCGGCCGATGTATAAGAAGAACCGCTCGGCCGGCGGCGACGGACGGGTAACGGGGGGAACGTCGATGCCGGTACCAACCACCTCGGATGGAACATGTTGATTGTGGAAGACTCGCTCAACCAGCGCCTTTTCTGCTTCCGTGTTGTAAAAGATTTTCTTGGGAAGATGAAAGACGGTCCGGTAAATTGCCAGTCGCAGCGGAGGCTCATCGTGAGCTGTAGGAACGAGTATGGCGCGCTCGGGAGCAATTGCGATTCCATCGACGGTGGTGGCATAAAGGTATGTGAGAAAAATGACCGAGGCGTAACCTGCGCGTTCCGCCTCCAGGTATTGATGCAGGCGGGGAGATACCGGTCCTTGCCAATTGAGCCAGGTCCGTTCTTCCTCCAGGGAGTGCGGCTGGGCATAGAGAAGCTCTCGGAGTTTTTTTAAACCCTGGTGCTTCCGGCGCCCTTCCACCGGGAAGCGGCGAACCAGGACGCCGTTGCAGGTCGTTTCCCCTTCCGGGAAATGGTTGCTCCAGTCGTAGTAGTCCAGGGCGCAGGTGGTCAAAACCTCGACCTCGTACGATTGCGTAAGGCGCTCGGCCACGGCCCGGCAGAGTGACTCGGAGCCGCCGATCACTTCTTCACCGTAGCGTTGAATGACGAATGCGATTTTCTTTTTCACGGCTGATCTGCAGATGATAATGGAACACTCATGGAAAGAAAAACTGGTGTGCTGACAGTGGGAATCGATTTTCGGCCGGTTCACAAGCCCGCCACTGCCAGGCGGGGGATCGGCAATTATACGCACAACTTGACACGCGCCCTGGCGGCATCGCCGGCTTCCAAGGAAATTTATCTCTGCGTTTCCGACTCGGCAAACAGTTGCGGCTTGGGAATTCCGGTATTGGTGAAGTGGCCTCGGAAACCTGGACGGCTCCACTGGGTCTGGGACTCTCTGTTTCTGCGCCGCAAGCTGAATCCGTTGGGTTTGAACTTTTTCCATGCCACCGATCAGGTGAGTGTTCCTAAAGGGATGGCCGGGACCAAGATCTTGATGCACCTCCACGATGTCATCCCTTTCCTGTTTTGGGATCAATATTCAACCCATCTCCCGCTTGATTTCAGGTTCGCTTTGAAGCGGAGTCTGCGGACGGCCTCACACGTCGACGCGGTAATCACCGACTCGGAATGTTCCCGAAGAGATATTTTGAAGTGGACGCGAGCCCAGCCGGAACGAGTCCACGTGGTCGCTTTCGGCTGCGATGACCACTTCAAACGGGTTGAAGATCCAACCGCTCAGGAGGAGTTTGTGCAGGCAAGAGGTATCCGGACGCCATACCTTCTTTACGTGGGAGCGACCGATCATCGAAAGAATCTGCCCTTCCTGATTCGCGCCTTTGGCCGGCTGCGTGAAGCGGGTTATTCCGGTTCGCTTTATCTGCTGGGAGACGAATTCACCAGGCACGATTTGGCCCAGGTGAAAAAAATCCGGGAAGAGATCTCGCGTTCTCGACATACTGGAGTGATCCATACCCCCGGTTATGTCGATCCCAGAGACTTAAGACTGTATCTGGCCTGCGCCGATGCCTTCGTTTTTCCCTCGCTTTATGAAGGCTTCGGCCTGCCTGCCCTGGAGGCAATGAGTTGCGGCACTCCGGTGGTGGTATCCAACCGATCGTCCATTCCGGAAGTTGTCGGAGACGCCGGTCTTTATTTCGATCCCTCGCGGGAAGATGAATGTGTTCGCCAACTGCTTCTCCTCACTCGCACTCAAGGTTTGCGAGAGGAGTTGAGCCAGCGGGGTTTGGCTCGAGCTGAGCTTTTTTCCTGGCGGAACGCAGTCGAGCAGATCTTGCAGATTTACGTAAAGTTAGTATGAGAATTGTCACCGCGCTCGTCAACGCCCGCGGAGTCCTCAAGTGAATCAGGACTTTCTCCCGCTTCAAGTCGATCCACCATCTCGTCGAACTCAGGGCCCAGGTCCTCGCCCGCCTCGTGGCCAAGTTTTCTCATCATGCGCGCCATCGATTTGGGATCATTCTCGTCCAGGTTACCCCACATTGCCGGGTCGGCAAGGTTCTCGATGCGGCTTTCCTCGGAACGCAATATTCCGACGCGTGAAATCAATTTTCTGACATTAGCGCTGCCGCACCGGCATTTGACGTGATCGGCATCGGAGCTACGCCAAAAAAGGCGTGAAAAGCGACAATTACAATCAGAGCACCGGTATTCGTAGATTGGCATTGGGTTAATATAGGTCGGTTTACAGGAGTTGGCAAGATCTGATGCGGGTGATCGGGTTTGGCAAGCCAAAGGAATTCCAAAGAAAGCGCCAAATTTCTCGTGATCCCGCCCGAGCCAATACATCGTCACGGTATCCTTCATGCGCGTAGCGATTGATTGCAAACCATTGCAGGAAGGAGCGGCAGGCGTGCGCTCTTATTTGCGCAACCTGTTGCCTCAGTTGGCTTCCTTGCCCGGGATACAGCTAACCTGTTTTTTTTCCTCTGCTTTCAGAGTTCCTGACTTGCCTCCGGGAGTACAAGCTAGGTCGGTGCCAGGACCGTGGATCAACAACTGGGTATGGATGGAATGGCAGCTACCACGCGCGGTCCGAGCGTACCATGGGCGGGTATCGGCTGCCAGGGATCCGGTGTCAGCTCGAAAGGCTCAACACACAACTGGGCGAGATCGTACCGTGGGCTGTCAAACCCCGGATGTCGATCATCTCATTCGACGTGGCGATCTCGCAGTCCTCGATTCCGGGTCCGGTGTCCCTGAACCTCTAGGCCGGGCATCCAACTCCGGGTTGCCAACGCTCAAACGTGAATCTCCGATTCCTGACTCCCCCCTCCCGAACTCCAACTCCCGATCCCCGAGCCCGATCGACGTTTTCCATTTCCCTGCTTACACTGCTTCATCAAGAGTGTCTTGCAAGAAGGTCGTCAGCGTCTACGATGTCAGTTATGCGGCCCACCCCGAATGGTATCCGTATGCGGCTGGGAAGTTTCGACAGAGATTCTACCTGCGGTCGGCCGAAGGCGCCGATGCCGTGATCACCACGTCGGATTTCTCCAAGGATGAAATCGTCCGAGTTTATTCGGTCCGACCCGAGCGCGTTTTCCGCATCCACCTTGCCTCGGGGCTGGAGGGTGTGCGCCCGGCACAACGTTGGGAGCGGGGGGGGCAGTTGCGCGCCTACCTGTTGCACGTCGGCGATCTGCATACCCGGCGAAATTTGCTCACGGCGTTGGATGCACTTCGGATGGTAGCGACGGAACTCGATCTAGAATTTGTCTTCATCGGCCGGGATCTCGGCGCGCGCGCCGAGATCCAGCGACACGCCGTGGCGTCGGGGTGCGCAGACCGCCTGCGCTTTCTGCACGACGTTCCAGTGGAGCAAATGCCCCACTGGTATCAAAATGCGATGGTCCTGGTCTATCCATCGCGTTATGAAGGATTCGGATTGCCCCTGCTCGAGGCGATGCAGTGGGGTTGCCCGGTGGTGGCGTCACGGGCAGCTTCCATTCCCGAGGTCACGGGCGACGCCGCCTGGCTGGTGGATCCGGACAGCGCGCAGCAAATGGCGACCGCCATTCGAGCGGTTCGGCAGCAACCGGAGATGCGAGCAACCCTGGTCACACGAGGTTTCGAAAGAGTGAAAAACTTTAGCTGGAGAGAAACGGCAGCACAGACACTCGGGGTTTACCAGCATGTCTTGGAGTCCAAGGACCCAAAGTCGCAAGAATGCAAGGTTTGAACTGGACTGCTCTCCGTGTCACAGCCCGTTCGACCGCAGTCCATTGTTCGTCACGCCTCCACTGCCATCACACCGTGATTTGCCTTTGCCGGCGGGTTTGCCTTAACGAAGTCGATTGTCAGCCGGAATTTTGCGACTTTGCGGCGTGGCGTCTTTGCGGTAAATTCGTATCGCAACGACGCAAGCCGTGAGAGGGAAACATTGAGGCGGATTTTTGTGTTACTTTTTCAAAGCCGGCAGCGAAAGCTGCTTCAGACTTTGCATTTGGGCGTCCTTACGTTCTTTTTCTTCGGTTACGTCCCGGCTGTACCTGGCGGTCCCAGGTGGAACATCCTTTTGTTTACCATCGATTCCTGTAATGCCAGTCGGATGAGCCTGTATGGAAATGGAGTCGAGACCACACCCACTTTAGATCGCTGGGCCCAGCAAGCGACCGTTTTTCAGCAGGCTCACAGTGTTTCCGCCTGGACGGCTCCAGGATTGGTTTCTATTTTGTCTGGAACCTTGCCGGGCGTTCATGGTGTGGATTCCCGTGATCGCCACGCGGAAGGCACGCTTCCGACGCTCTTGAAGATCTTCCAGCAGCAGGGATATGAAGTTCCGAATCTGAACTTCTTTACTTTTGCTCCCTACTACCAGAACCTCGGGTTGCCCTCGATTGACAGAAGCTACTTCACGGAAAATGACGGCGACGAGCTTTTAAACTACCTCGATCGGAACGCGGAGCGGCCATTTTTCATCTGGTACCACACCACCAAGGTCCATCAGCCGTACAATCCTCCTGAAGATGTTTTAAAAAGGATTTTGGAGATGGAAGATGAAGTCGCCAGTCATCGGTCATCGGTCATCGGTCAGAAAGAAATTGCAGGGCGGCAAAAGACAAACTGGGACGAAGCTCTTGGAACTGCAGCCATCCAAGCGGTTCGGAACGGCGCGATCGTACCGAGAGGATCCGTGAAGTTTCAACCCGGGGATCAGCGCGCCCTCTGGGCGGTGTATGACGGAGAGCTTTACAATATGGATGCCTTTTTTGGACGTGTTCTGGAGAAACTACGCCAGAAAGGGGTGGAAGGCCGCACCTTGGTCGTGCTGACTGCCGACCATGGGGAGGAACTCCTGGAGCACGGATTTGTGGGACATGCCAGCACGTCGCTGAGTGCAAAGTTGTTTGAGGAGGTTACGCATATTCCGCTCATCTTTCGACTTCCAGGCCAGGTAAAAGGGAGAAGGATTTCAGGTTTGGTACAACAAATCGACATCGCTCCGACCATTCTCGACCTCTTAGAATTCCCCGTACCCGGAACCATGCAGGGTGCGAGCTTAAAAGGCCTTCTGGCCAATGAGTCCGAAGTTGGGGGTGGAGAAAAAGTCAAGGGAAGGGGAAACGCGATGACTGCAGTCCAAAATGCCGAGGATCTGAAGGATTCCTATGCTGCTGTGCCGCCTGGTCGCTCTCGATCCGGGAAGCGCATGGGAGGAAGAACCAAGGGAACCGCCGTGCCGTTACGGTCTCAACTTTTTCTGGAGAGCGTTATCGCGGGCAATCAAACCACGAAGGAACGAGAAAGTATGTGGGTGAAGGGGATCCGTACCGGGGCGTTGAAATACATCCAGGAGGTGAGCGGTGGACGAATTACCAATGAGTATTTGTTCAATCTGAACCAGGATCCGAGGGAACAGAAGAATCTAGCGCCGCTGAGAAAGAGAGATGTGGCGCATTTTCGAAAGCAGGTTCTCCAGACAACAGTGCAGAACCAAGGGCTGCGTGATCAATACTCCCCTCCGCAATTTGCATCCAAGGCGGCTGATGAGCGCGTCAAGGAGTGTCCCACGCTCGAAATGCCCGAGCCTGGGCAAACGCTGGAGTATCATCTCCACACTGGCGCCATGCTGTTTCAGTGGAAAGGCGATGCGAATGTCGAATACATCATTGAATATGACATTGGCCTTGGAGATCATCAGGTGGCCGGCCAGTATGAGGCCAAAGGCAATTATCAGGTGCTTGGGCCTTTCCCGCCCGAACTTTGGATTTCGTTAAAAGCGTGGAACCCTTTTAAAATTCGCGTCGCATATGCGGGCACGGAGTGTTGGAGCGAGTGGCGAACGTTCTATTTTTGAGTGAGTGTGCCGTTCGACATGATTGAGGCGGGACAGCGCAGAAAACTTCGCATTCTGGTGACCCTGCTGGGCGATTTGACGGCAGTTGCCCTGGCCTATGTGGCGGCGTTTTATCTGCGCGCCATGATTCCGCTTGCTCGGAGTTACATGCCGTTTGGACGCTTCTTCCAGGTGAAGCATTATTGGCTGCTTTTGTTTGTGTCCCAAGCGGCGGTGCTTTATTTTTTCGGTCTTTATGATCGCATCCACCAGGACCAAAAACGGCAAGCGTTGCTGCAAATCCCCGTGGCGCTGTTCATCCAGTTCCTGCTGGTCGTGGCGTTTTACTTTTTTGCCGGAGAGTTCTTGTTTCCTCGCTCTATTTTTGTTGGATTCTACATCCTCAACAACGTATTGATTCTCGCTTGGCGCGGGATGCTAATCGATGTTTACGCTCCCAAGAGCCAAAAGCGTGTGATCTTGTTCGGCTTGGGAAAAACGGCGCGCGAATTCATACGAAATTTGGAAGAAAACCCGTATTTTGGTTTGAAGATTGTCGGATTGGTGCAAGAAAACCCGTCCAATGAATCTCAGAACGGTCCCGTGCCGCCGGCTACGCAATTTGAGGGATATCCCATTCTGGGCACGCGAGACGACCTGGTGCAGGTAGTAGAACGTCACAAGGTGGATGCCATTGTTATGATACCGGAATCTTCCTGGCAAGATCAGTTGATTGATGCAATCGGTCGCAGCGAGCAGACCAATGCAAATATTTTTGTGGTTCCCTCAATTTTCGAGATGCTGATTAGCAAAATGCAGCACTTGCAAATTCATGACATCCCGTTGGTGGAGGTGGTGAGGAACCCAACTGCCGGAGCGCGGTTTTACACCAAGCGCATGTTGGACATCTTCTTTTCCGCACTACTGCTGCTGTTGCTGCTTCCGGTGTTTGCGATCGTGGCGGCAACAATCAGAATTTCCAGCCCTGGACCTGTAGTTTACAGGCAGAAGCGAGTGGGTAAGGACGGCGCGCTTTTTGTCGTTTACAAATTTCGCACCATGGTGCTGGATGCCGAAGCAAAGACAGGCGCGGTATTGGCGAGTGAAAACGACGCGCGCGTTACCCCCCTGGGAAAATGGCTGCGACAATTGCGCCTGGACGAGTTGCCGCAACTTGTTAACATTCTTGAGGGCAACATGAGCTTTGTAGGCCCAAGGCCGGAGCGGCCCGAGTTTGTTGAAAAGTTCAGTGAAACCATCCCCGGGTATCGAGAACGTTTTAAAATGAAGCCGGGTATTACCGGCTTGGCGCAGGTGCACGGGGAGTATCACACGTCTCCTGAGATGAAGCTGCGCTACGACCTGGCCTATATCCACAACCACAACCTTCTCCTGGACCTGATGATCGTGCTAGAAACAATCAAAATTGTGTTGACTCGCAAGGGAGTGTAACGCCCTCAACCATGCATCCCATCTTTCTTAAAATCGGCAGTCTGACGATTTACACGCATGGAGTCCTGACTGCGCTCGCTTTTCTGGCCGGTATCTGGCTTGTGCTTCGACACGGGCGGGAAGAGAATTTGGATGCCGATAAGTTAAATGAATTATTTATTTATATTTTAATTTCCGGCATCGTTGGCGCCCGCCTGTTTTCGGTGCTATTTGACGGAGAGTTCCGCTGGTATCTGGCTCACCCGATCGAGATTCTGAAGATTTGGCATGGAGGGCTCGTTTACTATGGTGGCTTCATCTTTGGCGTTATTACCAGTATTGTCTTTCTGAAGGCGCATCGAATGCCGGTCTGGTCCACCGGCGACGTACTGGCGCCCGGAATCTCCCTGGGCCAGATCATTGGCAGAATCGGTTGCCTGGCCGCAGCCGATTCGTGGGGAAAACCTACCCAGTTGCCGTGGGCGATTACCTATACCGATCCGGAGGCATTGGCCCCGCTGAACGTGCCGTTACATCCCACCGAGTTGTACATGGTTTTGGGCAATTTAGTGGTTCTGTGGAGTTTGCTTTGGCTGCGCAAACGAAGGAAATTCCACGGCCAGGTCTTCCTTACTTACGGGATCCTATATCCCGCGATTCGCTTTGTGATCGAGTTTTATCGCGATGATCCACGCGGGATGTGGTTGGGTGATGCGCTTTCGACGGCTCAGATCATCAGCATCTTATTCTTTATAACTTCGCTGATCCTGTATGTTGGCAGGCGAAAGACCGCTGCAGACACGGATCGCTGAGAAGCCCGTGCGGCGCCTCGACAGCGCGGTGGGGGAGATTTTTCGCGCAGCAACGTAAACGGGTTGGCAGAAGTTTGCCATGGAACGGGAGAGATGAATATGAGCTATCTTCGCGTGGAGGGACGAGGAACCAGAGGCTCGTCGCAGTAGATCGCTCCGATCCACTCCCATCCACCCGTAATGGGTTGCATCAGGAAATAGATGTAATCATACGGCGTACTCCATCCATGGGTCTCAAGCACAAACCAGCCTTCACGAAATGGATAGTTCTGAACCCTCCGTGTCACCTTGATTCCACGGGCGTAATTCTCATCCAGGAACGTGGCGATTTCTTCAAGGTCTGAGTTGAGAAACTCGCTTTGGCAAGCCCCGAAAATAAAGTTCACTTTACTCACATATTTCTGCAACGATGCATAGTCCCGGCGCCGCACAGCGTTACCAAGAACGTTTACCAATTGAATTCGGCTCCTGACACGCCAGGAGCGATCGTTGGAGAGCCAGATGAGCCTTCGACGCGCAGAATCAGCATAACTGTCCCCAATCTCGTCTTTCTCGTCCGGGTAGTCGACGACGATTTTTTGGTAAAGTTGGCGGGCGCGTTCCGGGAACTTTTCCTCCAGACAACGGCCGATTTCCAGCAAGTAAGAGGCAAACTGGGTCAGGACTTTTCTATCCCGAGCCCGGTTTAACCACTGCTGTGCCTCGTCGCAATTGCCTCGCTGCAAATAACCGTCGATCAGAGTTCGAAACGCTTGATCCTGCGCAATGGGATCCTGGTTGCCGGCGATCGTTGCTTTTAACTTTTCCTCTTCGAGAGAATCACGAACTTGTAGAGGCACGACAAGTGGAGAAAAGGGGGAGAAAAAAAGGACGGCAAACAAAACTGCCAGCATCATTGAGGCTTAACCGGGAGCAGGCTGAGAACGGGAGGGCGCGGTCTCGTTTACCTCCTCTTCATAGCTGATCAGGTATTCTTTCCATACTCTTCCATCCAATGTGACAGCCCCCAGTTTCCTGATATTGGCGCACTGGAGGTACTGTTTGGCATCGACCCGGACGGTGACCTGCAATTCGAAGCGGTCCCAGTGCTGAGAGGATTCGGGTATCAGAAAATACAACAAGGCCCGAATCGTGTGGCTGAACGGTTCCTCGATATAGGTGGCCCAACCGACCAGTTCTTCGTCTACGTAGACTTGGCCATGCTTGATTTCCATGCGACTGTGATCGTCCTGTACAGATTTGAAGAGGAGCGCCGCTACATCATGATGCCCGGGAAGCGGAATTCACCATTTACATGTTTACGTATTCCCTGTCGTCAGACTAAAGCTATCATAATTCGAACCGCGGCAAAAACTTTTGTGAACCGCTTTCTTTGTTGCTTGGTCTATTTTTCCAACGGAGGTCGCATGAAACTCGTCAAAGGGATCGTTTTTGTCATATGGAGCGGAATGCCTCTCATGGCCTTCCCTCAATATCTAGCGCTTTTCACAGAGGACGTGATGAGTTCTCCACAATTTAAGAATCGTTGCGCCACTTGCCACATCAATCCTGCTGGTGGTGGCCCGCGCAACGATTTCGGCCAAGCTTTCGCGGCAAACAACTTTTCGATTACTCCGGAGTTGCGCGCGCGTTTTCCCGAACGCTTCCAATACCCAAGGCAGGTGATTGATGAGCACATCGAGATTGATTACGCGGATCCTTCCAACAAGAAGGTGGTGCTGAAAAAAGATGGCGTGGTCCGGCTGATTGACCCGTCCCATCCGCCTGGATCTGGCGCGGCTGCAAATGTGGTTGGAGAAGCAATATCCGTCACAGCGGGCGGTGGAGTATCGGAATGGGACCGTCCTCTGCAAGTTTCCAGTCGCTGGATCAATTTACCCCAGCCGGTCGCGGTACATCGTAACGACGTAAGCTTCGTAGTGCAGCATCGGTTCAGCGCGCCACTGTTTGTGGGCTCAGCGCCACAGCTCTTCGGCCTGGACAGCACGGCGAACATTTCCTTGGGGTTCAATTTCTGGATCTGGGAGCATGTGATGGCGTCTATTTATCGAGCGCGCTTTGACCGCGTCGTGGAAATCGGTGTCGCCGGAGATCTGTGGCAGCAGCAACGCGGCAACCCGGTTTCGCTGGCGGCCCAAATCGGGGTGGATGGCCGAGACAACTTTGGAGATTTCTATTCCCCTCATCTACAGGTGACGGTAGCGCGGCAATTTGGCAGGCGCGTCGGCGTGCTGCTTGCGCCGGCAGTGATTTTTAACAGCCAGAGCAGCACGTTGTCCTTTCTGCGCGATTTCGCGACAAAACCCGACAAAGATTACACGGTTAATCTGGGCGCCGGACTCTCGGCTAAAGTCACGCCTTCGGTCTCGATTGTGGGAGAGTATATCCCTCGAGTGGCGGGTTTTCGAGGTTACTTTACCGACCGGCCGGCTCTTTCTGTTGCGCTGCAGAAGCAAACGTTTCGCCATGTGTTCAGTGTGGTGATGTCGACTTCGAGGGAAGTGAGCATTGCCGGGTATGGTCCCAATATTGGAACGGATGCAAGTGATACCGCCAATCGCCTGAAGATTGGATTTAATATCTTTAGAAAACTGAGGTAAACAACGAGTGAAACTTTCAAGAGTATTGGGCGCTTTGTTGGCTTCCACGTTTCTGGTCGTTTGCTTTCTGCTGGCCGAGAGCGGCGGGGCCCCCGCGCAGGCCATAGGAAATCCCAACATGTGTGTGCAGAGCGGATGTCACGAAAGCTTCCGGTTGAATCAAAATGCGAATCTACTGACTGTGACCGGATTTCCTGCAACGTACAATCCGGGCACAACCTATGACGTCACCGTCAGCGTCGGGAATAATCCTACCGTCAGCCCCTCGAGAGCGCTGGCAGGATTTGCGGCCTTTGTGAACAAAGATGGGACGCCTTTTACCGCATCGGTGGGCACGTTGACCGCCGCGGATCCAGGTACACGCTTAGCGCCTTATACGGATGGCCGCGTTCAAATTACTTATGTCACGCACAACGCGCCTCGGCCCGGTTCTCCAGCCGCCAACTTTACCTTTCGTTGGACGGCGCCCTTGACCGACAGCGGGAGTGTGGTACTGGTAGTAGGTTCAAATTCAGCCAATGGAGACGGAACGCATACCGGGGATTTCATCAGTAAGCAGACATTCACGGCACAGGCAGGAGCAGCGTCTTGTACGTTTGCGATCAACCCTGCAAGCCAATCTTTTGCCGCCAGCGGCGGCACAGGCGACATCAACGTTGCGGCAAATGCCGACTGCAGTTGGACGGCGACCAGCAACTCTGGTTTTATTGACATCACCAACGGCGCCAGCGGCACGGGCAACGGCGCGGTGCGGTACTCGGTAGCCGCCAACACCAGTCTGGATAGCCGTACCGGGATACTGACCGTCGCTGGTCAGACGTTTACCGTAACACAGGCGGGCGCGCAGCCTGAAAATGAGAAGCTCTTCTTTGCCCAGTTTGGAGACGGTCAACTTCAAAGCGGCCAGAAATTCGCCTCGATCCTGATTGCAATGAATGGCTCGACTTCGCAGACGGCTTCCGGAACGGTCAAGCTGTTTGATCCCGACGGAGACCCACTTTCATTGTCCATTAACGGCACGCAAGTCAATGGCAGTTTTCGTTTCGATATTCCACCTCAGGGAATACGTTTCTTTGCCAGTGACGCCGCGGGACCGCTGGTGACGGGATCAGTCCAGGTTACCTCCACCATTCCCATTGTCGGCACGATTCTATTTGCCAGCGGCATAGGCACTACCGGTGTGGCCGGCACCCAGCCCCTGGCCAGGTTCATGGTTCCCATCGAATCCGATGGCGCGGCGGGGGTAGATATAGGCGTAGCGGCCTCCAATCCTACATCCTCGCTGGTGGACGTGATGCTGATTTTGCGCGACAGCGATGGCAAACCCGTTGCCAATGGAAATGCGGTTGTGTTGCTTGCCCCGAACGGCCAATTGGCTCAATTCGCGAGGGAAATCTTCAAAGATCGGGGAATTGACTTCTCGCGCTTCAGAGGAAGCCTGGAAGTGAATTCACCCGTGCCGATTAACGGCATGGCAATCCGCGTCAGTCCTGGGCAGTTCACCACGCTTCCCGTGGCGGCGATTAATTAATTAAGAGATTGACCGAGGGACACGAGACGTAAGGCGGCCAAGACGTTCTGCCCCGGCTCCTCCTGGAAGGCCGTTGCACCCATTTCCGGCGCCAACTCGCGCATTTTGAATTGATTTCTAAACGAATCCTTCGGATCCATTTTTCGAGCGGCTATTCGCGACACACACATCTTAGATTTTTGCTTGACACGGCCATTCCACGGGCGTAAAAGCGAAACAAATCCTCAAAAAGGAAGGAGGGTGAAAGCCGTGAGCAAACGCATGAGTTTTATCTGTCTAGCGTTGGCTTTTCTTCTGAGCCGGGAAGTGATCTTTTCCCAGAGTACAAATGGAACCATTTTGGGAACCGTCAAGGATGCTACCGGAGCTGTATTGCCCGGAGTCACGATCACCGCGCGTAGTGTAGATACGGGTCAAAGTCGTGCCGTGATTTCAGATGATGTAGGTCTCTACCGGGTACGAGAGATCCCCGTTGGCAGTTACGAACTGCGGGCAGAGCTGAGCGGCTTCCAGACAGCCGTGCGCAGAGGAATTGAGCTGACAGCCGGACAAGAGGCGGTCATCGATTTTACCCTCCAGGTGGGCAATCTTGCCGAAGAAGTGGTGGTCACAGCGGAAACCCCGCTGGTGAATACTACCAGCGCCACGCTTTCAAACCTGGTCGACCAACGGCAGGTCCATGAGTTGCCTTTGAATGCCCGGGACTTGACCCAACTCTCACTGCTTTCTCCAGGCGTGACGTATTCGCGCACAGCGTCATTTGGCACCCAGTACAGCGGGACTGCGCAATTGAAGATCTCTGTGGGTGGCGCACGAATCTGGATGACTGGGTTCTTGCTGGATGGTAACGACATTACCGACAGTTCGCGCAGCAAGAGTGTTGCCGGAGCGGCGGGCTCTCTGTTTGGCGTTGAAACGGTGCGGGAATTTCAGGTTCTCACAAATAACTATTCCGCACAACTGGGACGCTTTTCAGGGGGCGTCATCAGTTTGGTCACAAAGTCGGGCACCAATGAATTTCACGGCAGTGTTTTTGAGTTTCTCCGCAATGACAATCTGGACGCGCGCAACTTCTTCGATCCCGGAGCGCCGCCCGAGTTCAAGCGCAATCAATTTGGCTTCACTTTGGGTGGCCCGATCCAGAGAGATCAAACTTTCTTCTTTGGCAGTTACGAGGGATTCCGGGAACGCTTGGGAGTGACGTATCGTCCACGCGTGCCTACGGTGGATGTGCGGCGCGGGATTCTGCCCGATGGAAGGAAGGTCGAGATCAATCCGAGTGTGGGACCATTCTTAGCGGTGTATCCGCTGCCTACGCCTGGTGGCCGGGCATTCGGAGGGGGTGGAGCGGAGTACATCGTAGCAAAGACTCAACCTACCACGGATGACTTCTGGACAGGCAAGGTCGATCATGCGTTTTCCCAGTCCGATTCTTTTATGCTGCGCTACACAATCGATGTCAGCGACGTTACGCGGAACGGAAACGGACTTCCGGGAACCGGTTGGGTCTCAAATTCGGGGAATCATTATGTGACGCTTGAAGAAAAGCATATTTTCTCCTCGAATTTGATCGACACCGCTCGCTTCGGCTTCAGTCGGAACCGCTGGTCCATATTACCACCACCAGATTCTCCACCGCTGTCGATTGCGCTCATTCCCGACCAACCACTGGGGACAGTGAGCCCGGGAAGTGGGATCACCAGTCTGGGCGTCAATGTTGTGGGACAGGTCACATCGAACACATTTCAGTTCATGGATGATCTCTTCATCACCCGAGGACGGCATGATCTGAAGACGGGTTTCAGCATCACCCGGTATCAGAACAACGACTTTTTTGACTTTCAATTCCAGGGCGTTTACAACTTTAGCTCTCTGGAAGCATTCGTTACCGGGAAACCGGCAACTTGGCTTGGTGTTTTGCCAGGCTCGGATACTCGTCGGGGCAATCGGCAAACAGTTGTCGGAATGTATGTGCAGGACGACACCAAACTGCGACCGAATGTTACATTGAATCTTGGTTTACGATACGAATTTACTACGAGCCCCACGGAAGTAAACGGTAAAGTAGTCAACCTACGTGATCCTCTCCGCGATTCGGAAACTACTGCTGGCGATCCTTTTTTTGAAAATCCCTCCAAGAAGAATTTTGCGCCTCGGATCGGATTTGCCTGGGATCCTTTTAAAGACGGGAAAACGTCTGTTCGTGGCGGATTTGGGATTTTTCACGACACTATGCTTTTTTACCAGTTCGCACATCCCATGCGCGATCAATTCCCTCTGCGTAAGAACATCGCTATTGACAATCCAACTTTCCCATGTCCAGCAAGACGGTGTCCCGCCGCTTCTACCGAGGATCTGGGGAGCGCGCAGGCGCAGAATCTTCGATCGATGAGGGTAATGGAATTTAAGCCGAACCAGCCTTACATGATGCAATGGAATTTAACGCTGCAAAGAGAAGTGGCGGGGCAAACAACCGTCACGATCGGCTACGCAGGATCGCGCGGCATCCATCTGCAGGGTTCGCATGTCGTAAACATCGCAGTTCCACAAGTCCTTCCCGATGGGCAGAAGTTTTTTGCGCCTGGCTTAGCGCGAAGGAACCCAAACTGGGATGATCTCTTCTATCTCGATTACGGCTACAGTTCTTCTTACCACGGGCTGCAATTAAGCGCAGGCAAGCGATTCGGCAGTGGACTCCAATTCCAAGGGTCGTATACAGGGTCCCGCTGTATTGACGAGGGGTCCCAGTATGGTGGGGGCGACTTCACAGGGCCGGGATACCAAGCTCAGGATCCTTTCGACGTGAAGGGGAGCAATCGAGCTTTGTGTAACCACCATGTTGGTCACAACTTTACGTTTAACTATGTCTACGCTCTGCCCATCCGGGGTCTGTCCGGGCTGGGGCAGAAGCTCCTGGAAGGATGGCAGCTCAGTGGAATCGCTAGCATATACAGTGGCCCGCCCCTTCAAATCAACTTGGGCAGTTTGGTTGACTGGAACCGGGACCGGAATCGAGGAGATGAGAGACCAAACTTGAGGCCCGGAGCCAGCAATAGTCCGGTTCTAAGCGGCGGCAGAAGCGCCGATTTATATTTCGATCCTAAGGCGTTTGAATTGCCCCCTGCCGGCTTTTACGGCAATGTAGGGCGCAACACGCTTATTGGGCCGGGGGTCGCCACATTTGATTTCTCCATGATCAAAAGCACAATGATACGGGAGAAGGCAACCCTTCAATTCCGGGCGGAATTTTTCAACCTTTTCAACCGAGCCAACTTCGGAATTCCGGCTACTTCAATTTTTGCGAATGCGAGTGGCGCTCTGGTCAGCGGTGTTGGGAGCATTAACAGTACGACCACGACGTCGCGCCAGATCCAATTTGGGTTGAAGCTGTTGTTCTAAGGCAACGGCCGTCAGAGCTACTCGAAAATGCCTCATAGAGAAAGTCTTCTTTTGATGTGTCGCCATCAGTTGATGCGTTCTACTCTTGAGGGAATTCGATGCAAAGATGGCAACAAAGGAGATCTTTCCATGAAGGAAGGGAAAATTACACCATTCCGGTCGAGACCCTTAAGATCGACTGGACTTCTAGCGGTCGGCTTGCTCTCTCTGCTGGTTGTCGCCCATTGCAACAAGAAGGCCGAGGCCAAGTCTTTCCACCTTCTGGATGCGACGGTAGACGATATTCACAATGCCTACAAGTTGGGCCAACTCACGTCTCGCCAACTGGTCCAACTGTACCTTGATCGCATAGAGGCATACGACAAGAAGGGACCCAACATTAATTCGATCATAACGGTGAACCCGAAGGCCCTTGAAGACGCAGACAAACTGGATGCCGCATTGAAAACTTCTGGTCTTGTCGGTCCGCTTCACGGCATTCCGGTAATTCTTAAAGATCAGGTGGATGCCAAGGGCATGCCGACAACCATGGGCTCGGTGTTGTTCAAGGATTACTACCCGGACAAAGACGCCTTTGTAGTGGAGAAGCTGAAAAAAGCCGGGGCCATCATTCTAGCCAAAGCCACGCTGGGTGAACTTGGAGGAGGTGACACGCACGGTTCTCTTTTTGGATCGACGCGAAACCCGTATGCATTGGATCGAACGGTAGGTGGCTCTTCGGGTGGCCCGGGAGGGAGTATTTCAGCAAACTTTGCCAGCCTAGGAATAGGGCAGGAAGGCTACGCTTCGATACGCAGGCCATCAAGCTGGAATTGTTTGGTGGGGATGAGGCCTTCAGCCGGCCTTGTAAGTCGCACCGGGGTGTTTAACGGATGGCCGACCACAACTGGTTCTCTGGGTCCGATGACGCGCACCGTAGCAGACTTGGCCGCATTGTTGGATGTCCTGGTGGGGTATGATCCAGAAGACCCAATTACAGCGCTGGCGGTTGGCAATACTCCGCCTAGCTACAGACAATTCCTCAACAAGGATGGTCTCAAAGGCGCGCGCGTTGGGGTCTTGCGCGAGCCCATGGGTTATGAGTCGGAGCCCGGGTCAGAAGATTTCTCAAAAGTCACCGAGATATTCGACAAAGCGATTCAGGAATTGAAGGCTGCGGGGGCCAGCGTCGTTGATCCCATTGTGATTCCCAACCTAAACGAGCTGCTCGCGAAACGAGCCGGAGGCCCGGATGACGGTGAAGGGTTTAACGTGTACTTCGGCCGAAGCGCCCATGCCCCGTTCAAATCTCGTCAGGAAATGCAACAATCACCACTGTACGCCAAGGTATTTCGATCAGCGGGAGGAAGCACGACGGGTGCCTCGGCCGCGAGATTGGCAGATCCAACGTTGCGACACTACCAATATCTGCTGGCGAGAGACCAGCTCATGATCCATGTGCTCAAAGTGATGGCAGATCATAAATTAGACGCCATCGTGCACAAGTCTGTGGAACACCAGCCGACGTTGATTAGCCAAGGGGTCAATCCGCCTTACGTGAACCAGAAGGGAGCGCCGCATTTGAACACGTTCTTGATATTTGTCCCTACCATCACCGTACCGGCGGGATTTACAAGGGACAACCTTCCCGTTGGGATTAGCTTCCTTGGGAGGCCTTACAGTGAAGGAGTGGTGATAAAACTGGCCTACGCTTACGAACAGTCGACGCACCATCGCAGACCTCCAAGCAGCACCCCGCCGCTTCAACGTGAACCCTGAGGGAATAATTCGGCGCCGCACGTGTAAAGCAAGCGGACTGTGGAATGCGGAATGGCAATTTAACTTCAAATCCGCACTCACTTGTCCGTTCCCTGAGAACGTGTGAAGAAATTGGCATACCATCTCTGCCGCGCCAGGCTATCGCGACTGTAGAGACGCCCCGCCGGGGCGTCTCTACGAACCGATGGGATCGATTTCGATTTTTTCACACGTTCTGACGATAGCGGCTCGAATTTTCCCCCACTTTCTTAGTTGTGCGGCTTGCACCGCTGTAACAAGTCCGCGGAGTGGGCATCCAGAGTTGTAGGCCCAGGTTTTTCTGGTTGACATCCTAAGGGAAATGTGGCGTATAGAGGCTCAAATGACGTCGAGAGGGCATTTTCATGACTGCAGAAGAGCGCTGCTTCTCACGGGAACAATCGTGTGCGCTAGATGTCTTGGGAACGCTGCGCACTTTTTCTCGTCCACGAAGCCTCTCTGCCTGCGGTCTCTCACGATCTGGCTTGCGTTTAGCTTTGGCGATTCTTGGCGGCGAACATCTGCCTAATAGTGGCCTTTGCTCAAAATTTTGGAATCAGTGGACGAATATTTCATGAAGCGCGCAATACGGCTAGCACGCTGTGGCCGGAAAATCAGCGGGTCCGGAGTTCTTTTGTCCCTGATGCGGTTTTCCGTACTCCTCCTGCTCGCAGGATCCACATCGCCGTTGCTTGCCGTCACTATCGCGGGGACTGTATACATCGACGTAAATGGCAACGGCATCGCGGACGGTGCTGAGTGGGATGGACCTTCTCCCTTGCCTGGATGGACTATCTTCCTGGATACCGATAACGATGGGAGACTGGATACCGGCGAGACTTCCGTAACCACGGATCAAAACGGGGTCTTTGAGTTTTCAGGTCTGTCGCCCGGAACCTATAGAGTCCGAGAGGTGGTGCAATCGGGATGGGAACAAACCACAACCAACCCATCTCCTGTCATTCTCCTTCTGCCGGGCTCAGAGGCAATCGTGCACTTTGGCGTCTTCAAGCTCATCCAGATCAGCGGAGTGAAGTTTGAGGACATCGACCTTGACAATAACAGAGATTCAGGGGAGTCGGGACTGCAAGGCTGGATGATTTTCATCGATAGCGACGACGACGGAAACAAGGACTTGGGAGAGACTTCGGATACGACGGACTCCCTGGGCGCCTACACTTTCTCGAATGTGGGCCCTGGAACCTATAAGATCCGCGAGGTGGAAAATCAGCCGGGGTGGGATAATTCAACAAGTCCATATCACACGGTCGTAGCGTCCAGCGGTACGAATGTTACCGGCAAAGACTTTGGCAACTTCCGCTATGCCGCAGTCACAGGGCAAAAGTTCGAGGACATCGATGGAGACGGTGTCAAGGATGCTGGAGAACCGGGACTGCCAGGTTGGAGAATCTTCATCGACAAGTCAGATCCTCCCAATGACACGTACGACTCTGGGGAACCTTTCACGACAACAGACGCAAGTGGAAATTACACACTCTCAGGCTATATGATACCGACGAACTGCTACTATATCCGTGAGACGCTGCAGTCCGGTTGGAGCCAAACTACCGCTAACTCGGCGCCTATCTGCCCGGGTACTAGCGGAAGCGTCGTCTCGGGCGTGAACTTTGGCAACAAGCGGGAAACCGTTACGACCACTACCTCCACCACGTCAACAACATCAACCACCACGACCACCCTTCCTTCCAGCACCACTGTAACCTCGACGACCGGCACGGCTACCACGACGACTACCACGACGACGGCGCCCACCACCACGACAGCCCCCAGCACCACTGGAACGGTAACCACCACGACCGGCGCCACGACGACGACCACGGGGACAGGCACAACCACAACGACCACGGGTGGCACCGCTACCTCGACGACCGGAGGCACGGCCACGACGACGGCGCCCACCACCACGACGGCCCCGAGCACGACCATCACCGGTACCACAACTACTACTGGCACCACCACGACTGGTTCTTCGACAACCGGGAGTGCTACTACGACGACCGGAACGGCTACCTCCACGACCGGAACGGCTACTTCCACCAGCGGCACTTCCACGACGGGCACAGCGACTTCCACGACAGGTACTGCAACGTCTACGACTACGGGTACCGCCACAACCACAACGACCACCACCACTACGGCGCTCAGTACGACCATCACCGGCACTACAGCGCCCACGACTACGGTGTCTGGCACAACGATCTCCGGTACCACCACGACCGCTCCTTCTACGACCGGTACC
>JACQSX010000001.1 GCA_016211105.1 Acidobacteriota bacterium
ATTTTGCGATTCCTGCCGAGGGAATCAAGGAGATCAAGGTCCTGCTGACCGCGATAGGGGGAAAGGTTGTCTATGCCGCACCAGAGTTCGGATCGGTAGACAGAGGCCTCTTCAAGTCTGCGGAGTATTACGGGAAGGCTGTGTTGAAGTGACAGCAGAACTTCAGGCGGATCGGTATCCAAAAGCGGGATCAAGATAATTTTGGCTGCCCAGCTGCAGAGAGTTGGAACTTTTTCGGTGTGTCAGGTTGCAGAAGGGTGGAATTGCAGAAGCGTGACCCTCACTCACGTGGCAAGTGGCTTTTGGTAGGGCTGGGTGTGTAATTTTCTTACTAGCTTTCAAGGAGGATCAAAATGAAGCCTCTCCGGACATTATCTATAGGCGCTTTTCTTGGTTTACTGCTGTTATGTTATGACGAGGGCGCAACGGCTGCCGAAATACCTGACTTGATCGTCCTCAATGGGAAGATACTTACCCTAGATGAAAACGTTTGGTTTCAGTGGCCCAAGACACAATATGGGGGCAGACTCCTCGAAGCGATGGCGATCAAGGACGACACCATCATCGCTGTAGGTACCAATGACGAGATCGGAAAACTGGCGGGACCCAACACCAAGCGATTGGATGTGAACGGTAGGACGGTGCTACCTGGCATTGTTGATTCTCATCGACACATCACCGGCTATAGGCCGCAAGACTTTCCGCAGGTACAGGCGGTCAAAGTGCCGCCAAGCGGCGACAAGGAAGTGGTCCGGAAAGGCATCTTTGATGCGATTAAGCAAGAGGTGCAAAAGAAGAAACCGGGCGAGTGGATCATTATCAATCCGGAAGGAGACGTTGCCCGGCAGTTGATTCTCTTCGAAGACATCAAGCGCGCCGACCTGGATCGCGCCGCTCCCAATCACCCGCTCATTCTCAACGAGGTTGGTTCTGGGCCTAATAGCCAGATCCGGTTCAACACCACAGCTAGAAAAATTATTGAGAAGGAGCTCCCCGGCACCAAATTTTTCTCCGACGAGTTCATCAAACATGATGGAGTCAATCTGAGCGGCTTGGTGATCAAGGATGTCATTCTCCAGGGGAAGGAAGCAGAGTACGCTGAATCGATCAAGAAGTTGGTCATAGAAACTCACCTCCCCTATGGCATAACGAGCGTGGCGACTCGAGTCATGCGGGTCCCACTGCAAGCGTATCTGCTTCTGGATGCTAAAGGGGAGATGCCTTATCGGTTCTGCTGGCTATTCAGCGACGGTTCTTATCACAACGGCCCGGGGTTTTATCGGCGTATGCCTAATACTGCGGGAGTGGGGAGTAAGTACGTGTGGAGCTGCGGAGTTCAGGAGGAGGCGGTCGACTCACCCTCGACGGGAATGTGCACCACCATGCCCAGCAAGAACGCCGTCCTGACGGAAAGACACAAGAGATCCGGCATTGACACCTGCTTTCTACATGATCCGGTCGTGCGGGCTTCGACGAAAGACCAACTTCAGTTTCAGCGTGGTACTGGATACCATTCCAGTGGCGACCATACCGCAGATCTAATCTTTGAAATGATCGGGGAAATCCAGCGTGAGACGGGGATGACCGACCAGCAGTTTAAGGACAAACGGATCGCCTTCGAGCACTTGCACATTATCCGGCCAGATCAGGATCCCAAACTAAAGAAGTATGGAATCCTCTTGGGGATTGGGACCAACTACATGGCAAGCAACCTGAACCCCAACAAGCCGGACAATGTTGCTCAGAATTACGGGGAAGAGTACTTGAAGTGGCAGATGCCGGCAAAACGTTTCCTGGATGAGGGCATCATGGTTCTTAACAACGAAATGGGCACCAATCCGTTTGAGTCATTGAAAAGGATCATCACACGCGAAGTGTGTTTTACACCTCGACTGCCGGGCGAGGGAGAAATCGGCGTGGAGAAGTGCATGCTCATTGCCCCGGAGCAAAAAGTGGACCGAATCACCGCTATGCTCATGTCTACGAAATGGCCCGCGTACTATCTGCTTCGAGAAAACAGCATCGGCTCTCTGGAAGTTGGAAAGTGGGCTGATTTCATGGTGCTTGACCGTGATTATATGACCGTACCCGAGAAGGAGATCGCCAATATTAAGGTACTGATGACGGTCATCGGAGGAAAAGTGGTCTATGCCAGCCCCGACTTCGGAGTGGTCGACAAGGCGCTGTTCAAGTCTCCGGAGTACGTGGGAAAGGCGGTGCTGGCGAGCGCGCGCTAAGGAGAAAGGCCCAGATGTCGCAATTTCGGTCTGAGTTTCTCAAGGAGGTCTCATGACTCATATTAGTAGCATCCCCAGAAAATATTTTTTCATCTGTTTGGTGAGCCTGTTTCTTGGAGTTCCCCACCTTGCGGCTCAGCTCAAGGAAGGCAACGCTCCCGTGTTGGAGCAATGCAAGGTGACCTCCCTTGAGCAGTTGATGTCGGCGGCCCGGTATACACTGCAGAAGGGCATCGACCCGCCATTAAAGCGGGGGGATAGCCTCCTAATTGTTGATAATAATTATCATCCGTGGATTTTGGAGGCTCTTGAGCGGGCAGCCGAGGAGTTGGGGCTTAACACTAGCGTGGTTAAGGTAATGAGAAGAAGAGATGCCGGCGGAAACACACTGTGGCCAAAATGGTTTGAGGAAGCCTTCTGGAGCTCGGACGGAGTGGTTGCATCCACGGGGGTCCGCCTATCTTTTCCTATGGAGCAGCGCTTCCAGAGGGCGTACAACAGGGTTTATTCGATCATGCCAGAGACGCTCGAGAATTTTGCCTATTTACCCTGGTCAACGTTCCCGCAAGAGTTGGACTACGCAATTCAGAAAAAATTTCATGAGTTTGTGAATTTGGAGGGCGGGCCTCGGCACTTTCACTTGACGGATCCCGGCGGGACAGACTTGACCTGGACCATGGAAATGGATCGACAATGGGTTGAGGAAAGATTCCCGACCAACTTGTACAAATGGGATTACGCTCTAATCAGATTCGCAAGCTACCTGCACGATCACGGCATGTTGAATCCTTCGGGTAGCAAAATTGCCGATGCTAAAGGAGTGGTAGCCACAACTGTGCTTCACAGTGGTCCGATTCCCATGATGCGAATGTACATGGAGAGCGGAAAAATTACCCGAATCGAGGGGGGAGGCGCGGCAGGTGAGGACTGGAAGTCAGCGATTCAACGTTACAAAGACCTTGACTATAAAATGCCGCACGGCGTGGGGACAGCGATGTGGCTGGAAGAAGTCTCAGTCGGGACGAGTCCCAAGCAGCGGAATCCAATCGTTTGCAGTCCGGATTATTACAAGTACAAAGAGAACGTAGACACAAGAGGATCGTGGCCCAGCTATCGCAACTGGACCCAAGGCCTGCGGCGCGCGGGAGTGATGCACCTGGGATTTGGTAAAGGGTGGCATCCTGGAGCTGACCGTCAAGGCCAGTATAAGGTGACGTGGCATAGAGATATTGAGTTGTACTTCCCTACGCTGACCGTCGAAGGACGTAAATTGATTGACCACGGCCACCTGACGGTGCTGGATGACCCAGAAATACGTCGGCTCGCCGCCAAATACGGGGATCCGGACGCGCTTTTGAAGGTGGAGTGGATTCCTCCCCACTGGGATCCCAACAGGTGGTGACCGGCGATGTCCTCAATGCCGTAGCTGGCCGGAGATTTTTCACTAGGAGCGGCGAAGCATAATGAATATAATAGCTCCAACAAAAAACACCCGGACAGCAAGAATGGCGAGCACGGCGGCCAGCAGTGAGTTATTGGGGCAGCTAGAAAACAGCAGCGACGGTGTCTCGCTGTGGGTCTTGGCCAAAAGATCCTTTGCTGGAATCGCGCGGCTCAGGCATTGCTGGGTTTCCACCTACAGGGCACATGGCCCGTTCAATCTGTGCAAGTCGTCACCCGAGAAGTTGCTGAAGTTGGAAGCGTAGGATTTTACCGGAGCCAGTTCGAGGAATCTGGTCGACATAGCGAATCGAATCAGGGACCTTGTAAGAGGACAGATGCGCGCTACAATAGTCTTTCAGATCCCCCTCGCCTATCCGTGCGCCGGGTTTGCATGCCACAAACAGTACAGGGACTTCCCCTAGGAACTGGTGCTTGCCGGCCACGACTGCGCAGTCCAGAACCCCTGGGAACTGCTGAACCACTTCCTCGATCTCTGCCGGCGCAATATTCTGTCCGCCGCGGATGATGATCTCCTTGAGGCGGCCGGTAATCGTAATAAACCCATTTAGATCGGACCTTGCCAAGTCTCCCGTCAGGAACCAGCCGTCGACAAGCGTCTTTGCGGTTTCTTCAGGCTTATTGTGATAACTCTGCATCACGTTCGGTCCTCGGACAATCAATTCCCCTTCCTCGCCAAACGCCACATCTTGACGTGTCTTCGGGTTGACAATTCTTACTGCCAGGCCCGGCAGCGGAAGTCCACAGGATCCGAGGATCCGCGGCTGGTTTGGCCAGTTTAACGTGATCATGCTGGAAGTCTCCGTGGTACCCAACCCGTCAATCAACGGAACGCCGGTTCGCCGCTCAAATTCGGCATTCAAGGTTGCCGACATGATCGCTCCGGCTGAAATACAGACGCGCAGCTTTCCGAAATCAAGCGGCAGGTCGCCAGCGCGCTCCAGCAAGTAATGAAACATCGTCGGGACCGCCGGAAAGATCGTGAACTGGCCACTGCGCAGCAAAGAGAGCGCCCCATCCGTCGAGAAGCGTTCCATCACCCGGGTCGTGGCGCCAGTCACCACGGTTCCCAAGACAACCAGGTCAAGAGCATAGCCATGGAACAGAGGCAGAGGACAGAGCATGTGATCAGCGGGCCCTAGTCCTGCGATGGGCTGCCAGCAGGAAGCAATGACCCACAGATTACTCCTCTGCGTAAGAACTACACCCTTTGCTTTGCCCGTTGTCCCAGAGGTGTACAGGATAAAGGATGGCGCATCGATATCGATTCCACGCGCAGCGTCGGGTCTCACCGCTCCCCGCATCAAAGACTCATACGATCTCACATCATCTGCGGTAGCGGTCGCTTCAATTCCGGTAAGCACGATCGCTCGCAGCGACGGAACCAAAGAACGAAGTCCGGCTAACCTCGGTTCGCGCTCAGCGGAGGAGATTACGGCGACACATGCAACGTCCTGCAACCGATAGAGCACTTCGTCTTCGGAAGCCTCGTAACTGATGGGAACTACGATCGCACCTCTGCGAACTACTGCCAGGCAGGACTCGACCCAAAGCACGGAATTCGGCAGGTAGATTGCTACAGACTCTCCCGGATGGATCCCCATTTCAAGAAGCGCGCTCGCAAGCCTAGCCGAACGCTGCTCCAGTTCCTGGTAGGTCACCGAAGTGTTTGCATCGTAATACGCGGTCTGGTTGCCCTGCTGCTGAGACCTCTCCCTGAGATGAACATCGATCGGCTTGATCAGGTTGAACTCAATCATTTCTTCGCTCCTCAGTACCTCTAGTAAGCATTGCAAAACAGGGTGACAACCAACCGACGCAGGGAAGCGCAGACACGGGGAAACGGTGAGCAGGATGTGTCACTGTGTTTTGAAATCCTCAGTAGGTCCATAGGCGCTCTATCCCTTACAGAGGGTTTTCAGTAGTGCCCCGGGCGGTCTCACTGGATATCTAAAAGGCGCCTGACGCGGTTCATTTTGCTTTCCAGCTCCGCTTGACGGCCAATCATGATGCGTTGGGCCATCGGGGATCCCGCCCCATGTACCGATTCAATCAGGTATGCGACGGCTCCTGCGCCGGCGACAATGTTTTCGATCAAACGTAAAACCTTCATCCGATCCGCTACGTCAATGCCTTCGGCTGCAGCTAAATATTTCCTGATATAAGGACCGGTTACCGGGTCATCCAGGTCTCTGGCCGAGGGCATGGTCCCCAGCAACCCACCGGCAATGTCAATCGCCAGATGGGCTAGGTCAAACGGAAAGCGAGTCACATTCAACTTGCATACGTTGGCCAAAAGCATGTCAACCTCGTAGTTACCAGCCATCGTTTGGCGCCCCAAGGCCGAGCAAGCAATCCCACAAGCAAACATCGTTTCGTTGAGATGGATCATTTCAATAATCTTGTCCCGAATGTGCGAAGCGCGATCCACTCCGTTCATGCGAGCAATCAGGGCTGTAGCTCCGATGAGGACATCACCGACACCCGCTTTACATCCTCCGTAACTCTGGCGGTGGTAAGCTGCGAAACGCTCCACGAGTTTCCCACACTGGTCAATTTCTCCATTCAGGAATATGCGCTCCTCTGGAACAAAGACATCTTCAAAAATCGTCATGACCTCCTGACCGCCAAAAGTGGGGTTACCCACATCCAGCCATTTATCCCCCTCAAGTTTCCTAGTGTCGCTGGCTTGCCGGCCATAGATATACCGGATACCCTTCGTATTGGTCGGAACGGCAAAGCAAATCGCCCAATTCTCCTCGCCTTGGTCCATGGCAGCCGTCGGCATCACCATAATTTCATGAGAGTTGAGTATTCCTGTCTGATGCAACTTGGCGCCGCGCACTACGACGCCATTGGTTCTACGCTCTGTTACTCGCAGGAAAAGATCCGGATCCTTTTGATCCTTCGGTCGTTTACTCCGGTCACCTTTGGGGTCCGTCATCGCCCCATCTACTACCCAATCCTCTCGTTGGACTTGCGTCCAGTACTTCCGAAAACGCTGATGATATTTCGTGCCATGTTTCTGGTCACACTCATAGGTAACGCTGAATACTGCGTTGCCTGCGTCTAAACCAACACACCGTTGGAAACAACATGCCGTGATGTTCCCACAGTGCCTCTGCATCAGCACCTTATTGATCAAGTCTTCCGTACTTTGGTTCAAATGGGTAAAACGATTGATTTCTTCCCCTGATAAGGACGAACGTACCCGGAAAAGCCCTCGCGTCTCATCGCTGTGGGCACAGTCATACGTCATTGCCAAAGCACAAACTGAGGGCTTCACCAGTGGGTGCTCCGTCAAGTTTTTGGTTTTGTCGCCCATTACATGAGCCTCTAGTTCCAAAGACTTTATGGAAGCTACGTACTCAGGCCCTGTTTTCACGGCTCAACTCTTTCCATCACAAATTCGAGAAGACTTCGAACCTCGACACCTACTTTATGTTTCCGCGAGGCCAAAGAAAGATTCTCCACACAACGAACGCAAGGGGTCAGTAAAACATCAGCTACCTCCTTGGCTTCTTTACACCTTTTGGCGGAATGAAAATCCGTAAAGTCCGGATCATTTGAGGAAGTAACACTGTTACCACCTCCACAACATGCGGACCAACGCCTGATATATTCCATTTCTGTAAAATCAACCGCCGGCAGTTTCTTGACCGTTTGCCTGCTCTCGTCATAAAGTTCATGGCGCCTTCCGATGTGTTCTTTCCCAAAGTGGCAAGGATCATGCAGCGTCACACCGACTCTCTTCCCTGAGTTGAACTTGAGTTTACCTGACTCAAGTAGATCCGGCAGAATCTCAACGGCGTGGACAACCTTGAAAGGCAGTTCTCCCACTAACAAGGGGTAATCGGAATAAAAAGTCCGATAACAGTTTGCACAGGAAAAGATAACCGTTTTGGCTCCACTACGCTCCATGGCCTCGACATTATGGATGGCGAGGTCTCTTTCAAGTTCGAAATCACCTGAAAACCCCGCGTGAAGGCCGCAGCACCACTCTTCCTCGGCTAGATAGCTCGGATTCAATCCACCTTTCCGTAGAAGGTGAATCATCGCCTTCGCTGTTTTAGGTTGCCGCCAAGAGGCATAACACCCTGCAAAATAAAGTAATTCTCCTTGCCTTGGAAGGTCTGAGTCTTGAGCCCACTTGGAGCGATTTACATTCGGAGAGCCAAATAGATTCTTCTTATTCCGCATCTTCTTATTCAACGCCATCGATTTGGGAGGGATCAGACCTTGTTTGTTTAGCTCCACCTTCATTGCGCGGCTTATATCCATATGGGGAATCGGAGGACAAATGTGGTCGCAAACGCCGCAGTCCGGACAAGAAAAATATATTTTCTGCAACTCTTGGTTCAGTTCCAGCTTTTTATGTGCCACTTCTCTGGCGAAATAAGCCTTCGACCGAGCCTGGTTAGAAAACGTTTTGTAGTACTCCAAGGTAGGACACTTCCATTTCGAGACCGTCTGGTAACCATCGGCAAATGGTAGGTATGGGCCGCCGCCGCCAAAACATTGAGAGCAGCCGGCACAGCGATGCGTCCTATCTTTTATATCTTCCAATCTCACCAATCCCATTTCCATCACGCCCTCTTCGAATGCCACGATTAACCTCCATACGTCCTGGATGGATTCATAATTCCATTCGGGTCGAGGAATCTCTTGATTTGTCTTGCTAAGTCCCACTGGGGCCCTAGAACTTCATAATTTTGGTCTGGAAACGAATCACCCAGATCATATTGAACACAGCCCGCGGCACAAAGGGCGACGTTCAGCTCCTTCCACCATTCTTTCAACCGCGAAAGTTCATCGGGATCGGTAGGGTTTGCGTTGGCCAACAGAGGATAGGGGTTACAAGTATTACGCCCATGGAAGGAAAACCACGCAGGACAATGCTCCCCATCCCAAAAATTGTACTTACGACAAGTCTCTTCCCAGATATCATAAACTTCAGGAAACTTTTTTACCGGACACCAGAAATATGTCGCCTCGATACGTTGCATCCACTTCGACACGCTAAGCCAAATGCGATAATAGGGGGGACCCATCGTCAGTTTGCCTAATTCACCAAGGTCTATGCCCTGGTACTGTTCAACAATAGTCACGACCCGACTTCTTTCAAGTTCCAACTCTTTCTTACTCGGAGAGTCGATACTGATCATCGCAATAAAGTGCACGTCTTCCGGTATGGAAAGGCGCCCCTCCCCCTCAGCAGAGTGGTAATTCCATCGGTTGATCAGGAAGAAGTCGTATACAAATCTGCGTTGCAGCCAATACATCGCTTCTGTAAGTTCTTTTGCTTGTTCCCTCCTCCAACCGAAACACAAGACATCTTCAGCCTCCGGCGCGGGCTTAATCCGAACGGCCACTTTCGTCACGATTCCCATCGTTCCTGATGCGTTAATAAATAATCCCATCAAATCCGGTCCGCCGACATATCTTTGATAGTGTCCCCAACCTCCTTTGATAGCCCCTGGACCAAAAGTAATCATCTCCCCGGTAGGCATGACCACATCCAAGCCGACGACATTGTCGCCCATGGAGCCATACCTGGTCATATAGTTTCCAGTTATATTGCAGGATACCCCTGAACCGATTTGGGGTCCGGCCGTGTACAAAGGCATGAAGGGGAAACGTAATCCTTTCTTATCCAGTTCCCGCATAATCCAGTAAACAGAACACCCGGCATCAGCGACCACCACCATGTTTTCTTCGTCAACATACATTTCATTGCACACTCGAGACATGTCCACAACAATCCCGCCCTTATGCGCCACATTCATGCCGCAGCTATTCGTTCCAGCCCCGCGAGGCACAATTGGAACCTGATATTGGTTGGCCAGCTTGACCACCTTGGAGACTTCAAGAGCATTTTGGGGAAGAACAATTACGTCGGCCGGCTTGGTTCCAATGATATCTGCTCCTGTACCCTGAACAAAGGCATAAGCCTGAAGATCCATCGGAGAAGTCGAAACATGCTCTTTGCCGACAATTTCCTCCAACCCTTCCCGAAGATCCTTATCGATCATGCCTCTCTCCTTATCTTGCACGAAAGGGCTGTTGCGGCTCGTCGCCATCGTGGCTTCTCCTCCCCATTTCTTGAGATTTCAAGGTTGCGGACCTGTCCTTGGATACTTCCAATGCTCTATCTAATGATATCTGATCTGTTGAGAATGTCGCCAATTATTCACCTCGCGAGAGCGGCGTCAATCCATCAAATGCCTTATTTTCCCTAGGCTATTTGCATTAGTGTATTGTAAGAAGTCGAATGGCGCTGGCGAGGAGCAGAGAGACGCCCCGCCGGGGCGTCTCTACAGAAAAAACATGGTATCGATCTCGGTGTTATAGCACACTAGTTAACGCACAAGGGCGCGAAGAGCCTGCGAGCGTGGCTACACCCTTCCGGCAGTCTCTGAGGAGCTTGAGGTTCTTATTTTTGAGAGCGGTCTGAAGACGGATGCCATTTTCGATTTAAAATACGATCCCGCCAGGTTCATAGTGAAAGACATTTGCCGGACTGGATTACCTGCTCCTGTGGCCGGTTATCCACGCGTATTGACCGAGAGAACCTTGTATGGCGTATCGTGACCTGCGGGAATATCTGAGTGCTCTGGAGATGCGGGGCAAACTCCACCACGTAGAGAAAGAAGTCGATCCTAACTGGGAAGTAGCCGCAGTAATGCGCCGCGTCTTTCAGCGAATTCCATCGGATCAACGACCGGCGATCATGTTTGACCGCATTGCCGGACATCCCATACCACTGTTGGCGGGAGCCCTGGGCGCCTCCCGTGCGGTGTACGCCTTAGCCCTGGACACTCCTGTGGACCAGATTGCAGAAAAGTGGAGTTATGCCCAGACCCATCCGATCCCTCCAGTGTTGGTGAAGTGGGGTCCGGTAAAGGAAAATATCCTAAAAGGGGACCAGGTGGATGTTTCCCAACTTCCCCTATGTGTGTGGACGCGAGGCGAGGATCCTGCGCCCTACGTCATCGGCCCGTGCGTTGTTTCTAAGGACCCAGAAACCGGCGAGCGGAACACGGGAACTTACCGGCTTATGCTGAAGGAGAAGCGGCGCCTTGGCATCTATTTCAGCAACACTTGGCGTCACATGTACACTCACGTCATGAAAAACGAAAAGCAGGGCAAGGCCACGCCCTGCGCTGTAGTCCTGGGGTGCGACCCGTCCCTCTCTCTTACCTCAGTGGCAAGGGTACAGGGCGATGAGTTCGGCATCGCTGGCGGGTTGCGGGGCACACCCCTGGAAGTTGTAAAGTGTGAGACCAGCGACTTGGAGGTCCCCGCATACGCCGAGATTGTACTGGAGGGTACCGTGCCATGCGGAGTGCGCGAACCGGAGGGTCCCTTTGGGGAATACACCGGCTACATGGGGACTGAGGGCCCCAGCTTCGTGATGGATGTTACCTGCATCACTCACCGGCATCATCCGATCTACCAGGTTTTTTTCAGCCAGATGCCTCCCAGCGAGTCAAGCTGTATCCATGGGACAGGTCGGGATGTCGCTTTCTACAAACACATGACGCGCGACCTAAAGCTCCCGGTGCGTGACGTGCACCTGTTGGAAGCGGGCGGTGGCGCAGCTTTTCTGGCCATTTCACTACGACGGGACTACCCGAGCCTTCCTCACCGGGCCATGTGGGCTGCCTGGGCCTATGAACCTTCTCTCTCTAAGTTCGTGGTGGTCGTGGACGAAGACATCGACGTCCGCGATTATTTCCAGTTGCTCTGGGCAATGTCCTGGCATGTACAACCGGCCGAGGACATTTACATCTACCGGAACGCTACGGCTACGGCCTTGGACCCCTCAATCGCGAAGGAGCACAGGGGGCAGTTCGAGCATCCGGATGGCTTGTCTTCCAAGGTCGGAATCGATGCCACTCGGAAGCATAAATTTCCGACCCGCTCTATCCCCCCCGAGGAGGATCTGAACAAGGTAGATGCCCATTGGAGTGAGTACGGCTTCGAATCGTTGTAATGTTCCAGGCTAGAAGTGGTCGACGGTTTATCTCAATCGAATAAGGGATGAAATGAACTTACGAGAAGTCTCGGTAATCGGCATCGGCACAACTCCTTATGGATTGCTTGAGAGTCAATCTTTAAAAAGCATGGCCATTGCTGCCTGCGGTGAAGCCATCCGGGATGCTGGAATCGAGAAAAGGCAAATCCAGGCTTTCTATTTGGGTAATTACATATCCGGTGTGTTAATGGGTCAAGAGACACTCGCACCGCTGATCGCGGTTTCGCTAGGGCTGAACAGGGAGATATCCTCAACCAAAGTGGAAGGCGCCTGTAGTTCTGCATCCATCGCGTTTAGACAGGGCTATCTCCTGATCGCTTCTGGCCTTTACGATATCGTGCTCGTAGCGGGTGTCGAGAAAATGAGCACAGCAGCGAAAGAGAAGATCACCGCCTCCTTGAGTACTTCCATTGATATGGAAACGGAGGGACAAACGGGTCTTACTTTTCCTGGATTTTGGGCAATGATAGCGCGAAGACACATGTATGAGTTTGGGACTACGATGGAGCAGATAGGCATGGTGGCTGTGAAAAACCATAAGAATGGCGCAAAGAATCCGCGTGCCCGTTTTCGAAACATCATAACCTTGGAAGATGTAATGACTTCCCGGCTCATTTGCGATCCACTGAGACTCTATGACTGCTGTCCCACGAGCGACGGAGCCTCGGCCGCTGTGCTTTGCGCCTCAGAGAAGGCGCGGGAATTCACGGAGAGACCGATCGAGATCGCCGGATCAGCCCAAGCCACAGGCTTTCCTTCGCTCTCCGACATGGGGCAAGAAGTCATGTTGCCTGCGACGGTGATTGCGGCCAATCAGGCGTTTGAGATGGCCGGATTGAGCCGCAACGACATCGACGTAGTGGAGCTTCACGATTGTTTTAGTGTTGCTGAGATCGTTGACAGCGAGGACTTAGGTTTCTTCAAGAAAGGGAAGGGCGGACGTGCGGTAGAGCAAGGAATGACTCAGGTTGACGGGAAACTGCCCATCAACCCCAGTGGTGGGTTAATGTGTAAAGGGCACCCGGTGGGCGCAAGCGGATTGGGCCAGATATACGAAGTAGTAAGACAGCTCAGAGAAGAGCATGAAAATCAAGTGAAGGGAGCAGAGATTGGGCTTACCCATAACGCAGGCGGCACAGGGGCGGTATGTACCGTTCATATCTTGCGGAGAAGATCCGATGGATGAGACTACCGACAGGCTTATCGCCGTCAGATGCGGCAACTGCGGCAAACTTTACATCTCTCCTGTTTACGTTTGCCTGCAGTGTGACCAGAGTGAGTTTAAGAATGTAGAGCTGACGGGCAAGGGTAGGATTCGCACCTATACGACGATACGGGTACCCCCTTTAGGTTTCGAGAAAGAAGCTCCCTACGATATAGCGGTTGTCGAACTTGAGGAAGGAGTGCATGTGACTGCGCGAATCATCGGAAAGAATGAGAAACTTGCTATCGGTGCTCAGGTGGTGTTCGTGAAGAAAGAGGAAGGGGCACATTGGTTCGGATTGACTCATTGACGATTCACAGAGATGCTTTTTTTTTGAAAAGTCGGGAGGTGGATCTTTCTCAGGAACCAAGGTTCGCCAGTAAAACGCTGTAGAGACGCCCCAGGCGGGGCGTCTCTACGAATTAACAGGACTCATTTCTCATTTTTTTCACGTTCTGCTCCTTGCATTTTCGATCCTCGGCGAATGCACAAGGCGGTGTGGTGTGAAGGTGAACGCTGCGCTCGTAATCTTCCTTTGTCTGGGATTTCTGGGATTTCACTCTTCAGCCAAGGCGATCACTTATTCCCAACTGGCCCTGGGTGGAGGGTATGAGTGTGTCGTGATCGTGAGCAACGAAACCACCTTCCCATGGCGGGGAACTGCTACCCTTCGCCGTGGCAATGAAGAGCCCTGGTCAACCGCCTGGGCTGTGAACGGTAAAGAGGCCACAGGTTCTACGACCTTCGACATCACTCTCAATCCCACAGCAACCGCTAAGTTCGTGCTTACGGGAGACTCCACGGCACAGGCAGGATACCTGGTGATCCTTGGGAGAACCGGCTTTTCGGCCCTGGATATTACGGTTTCTTTTTTCTACAACTTTAAGGGATCCGGAGGCGAGCTTGTGGATTCCACCGGTGTGCCGGCGGGTACAGCAGCGACTCGGTTCTTCTTTCCTGTGGAGAAGACTGCGACAGTCAACACGGGTTTTGCCTATGCGCCTGCGGGTGTGACTACATCGTTTCCGATTTCCGCAACCCTATTCGACTCGAAGGGCCTCCGGATTGGTGAGAAAAGGTGGACTTACCAGGGTCACCTTGCCCGCTTTTTCACCGAGCTGTTCGCTAACATAGCAAATGGATTCACAGGGATGGTCCAGGTTGTCTCGGAACAAAACATCTTCTTGACCGCCCTCAGGCTGGAACTTACAGCCAGTGGATTCCAGCTCACCAGCGTGCCCGCCAAGGTCCAGGCCAGGCGGGACCAAGGTCCTGGTGCCGCCGTTACGGTGCAGTTCACAGATTCAGTTTACAAAGTTGCCAGCGGAGGCACATCGGGCTTTTTTAAAACCGGCCAGAACGCAGATATCGCCCTCTCCGCGATTGACTTTAACAACACAGGCGGTCCACTGCTCTTCAATCATCCCAACGGAATTGCCAGCGGTGGCACCCATCTCCTGTTGGCGGATACAAACAATAACAGAGTGCTCCTGTGGAACACTCTTCCGGAGAGTAATGTGCCGCCCGACCTGGTGTTGGGACAGAAGGACTTCACCAGCAACAACCCTGGCAGCGGACGAGACCAGATGAACTGGCCAAACCAGATCGCAACGGACGGACGGCGTATTGTCGTGGCCGACACTTACAATGATCGAATCCTGATCTGGAACAGGTTCCCCACTCAGAATGGGGCTTCCGCCGATATCGTCCTGCAGGGTTCTCAAGGAATGCCTATCTCCAAAAGCCGATTCTCTTGGCCGTGGGGCGTCTGGACCGACGGTCAGAAGCTTGTCGTCAGCAGTACCGCCGGTGGCGGCGTCCTGATTTGGAATCAGTTCCCTTTTCGGGACGATCAACCGGCCGATATTCTGCTGACGGGTGGAGGAAAACTCGGCACGCCAAGACACATTAGCAGTGATGGACGTTCGCTCCTTGTTGGAGACCACAATGCCCGCGTGGAGGGACAACCGGAAACGGGGACGTTTTTTTGGAAGACCTTCCCTGCGGCGGATGAACAGCCGTTTGACTTTTTCATGAGTGACCCGTTGGATGCTCGGGCAGCCTGGCTGAGGGGGACTTTTACTGACGACGGCAGGCTCATTCTTCTGGGGGCAAGCCTCCACATCTGGAACTCGTTCCCGGTGAACGGAAACGATAGCCCAGACCTGTCCGTACCACGCTCCTCATTCAACTTTGAGTCCGGCGACCACGCCGGCATCGCGGTCGTGGGACAAAGACTCTATATCTCTAGCGGCAACGGCAACAAGATTGTGGTCTATCATTCCATCCCCACTGAGACCTACCATGTGCCCGACTTCGCCATCGGGAGCCCGGACATCTACACCAACACCCTGCATACCCACTTCATGATCACAAACCCGGTGCCGGCCTCCAATGGGCAGAGTTTGTTTGTTGCTTCCGATTTTGACAGAGAACTCCATGTCTGGAGGGCACTGCCCGACGAGAGCGGCGCCTACCCGGATGTCGTTTACAGCCTGCCCAGTCCAGCCTGGGACATCGCTCTTTGGAAAGATACACTGGCTCTGGCGGGTAAGGGAGACCAAGCGGTCTTTCTTTGGAAGAAGCTGCCCCTGAATGGGGAGCTTCCCGACGTGACCTTGGGCCGTCGCATCGGCAGCGCACAGCTTCGCGAAGTGGTCGGTGTTGCCATGGACGACCGCTATTTCTATCTGGCCGACTACCAAGCCAACAAGATCTATGTCTGGGAAGGGATTCCTTCTGAGAGCTCAGAGCCGGCATTCACCCTTGATGTCGATGGCCCCTGGCGGCTCTGGAGCGATGGCAGGTACCTCACTGTCACATCCATTTTCAACCATTCTGTTCTGCTGTATCCCCTGGCCGGTCTGAGTTCGAAGACCCAACCTACTACTGTTGGAGGGCGGGGAAAGTTTAACCTGCCAGAAGAGGCTGTTGCTGCTCAGGGCCATCTCTTCGTGGGTGACACGGGCTTCAATCGTGTGCACGTATGGGAAGAGATCCAGGATGCTCTGTCAGCTAAAGGCGCTGAAATAATTCTGGGACAAGTTGACGAGTTCGCTGCACCTGAGATTGGCCGAAACAAGCTATTTTGGCCGGCAACCATTTCCTTCGACGGAAGTTACCTGTGGATCGGGGAGTTCAAGTTCTCCGGCCGTCTGTTGCGTTTCAGTCCATCACCTTGATTGGCTACAAACTACTGAGCATTACAAATCATAGTGACAATCGCGCCGGCCGCGAGACGCGGAGACACGAGGACGCAGCAAGTGCGAGATGTCACTGGATTATGTAATGCTTCATAGCCGAGTAGCGGAGGGAAAATACCCAAATCCTCAGACGATGCTAGTCTAAAGCCGAATCACGATGATGCGGCTACCCTAGACCTGTAAAAAAGTCGTCCAACGGACGATGGGCCAGTGGGGGTCCCCAGCCTTGCCGGAAAGTCTCGACACTGAGAAGCTGCCGCTCCACGTCAGGATGGCTGAAAAAGACCCGCTCCACAGCCAAATGCTGACTGCGATGTGCTCGTAGGGCATCCACCTTGTACTGCCGCCACGGCTGGATGTCGATGACAAAATCAATGCCCGGTTGCCGATTCAATTCTCGCACACGGCCAACTTGCGACACGGGCATTGGCGGGGTCCACAGCAGGCGCGCAACGCGGTGTATTTCGCCCGCATCAGGATACCAGCGCTGGTCTGCCGCCGCTGCTACCGCATCCGATGTGTACCGGCTGATCGCGATGTGATCCTGGTGCAAGTTTGATCCGTTTGGATCGAAGGTGACCACCACGCCTGGCCGATGCCGACGGATCACGCGCACCAGTTGTTCCCGGATCGTTTCGGGTGGCGCGGCGGCCAGTTCCTTGTCACGGTAGCCTAAAAAGTACAAGTGCTCGATTCCCAGAATTTTTACGGCGGCGCGTAACTCGGCTTCCCGCACTTCCGGAAGTTGTTCTTTGCTGCATATCGGGGGATCGCCAACTTTACCTGCCTCGCCACGTGTAGCTGTTGACAGGATGAGGTCGACTCCCTGGGCTTTATACTTGCATGCAAGCCCGGCAGCTAAAAAGCTCTCGTCGTCGGGGTGGGCAAAGCTGAACAAGATCACTCGCTGGAATGTCAAACTTCCTTCCTGACGGCTCATTCCTAGCGATCCCGTTTTCCGACCGTCACGTAAATATCGGCGCCTTTTTGCCTGAACTCTCCAGCTTTTTCCGCCAGTCCTTTTTCCAATGCCGCCGTCTCGTCTAAATGATGCCTTGTTGCATAGTCGCGAATATCTTGCGTGATTTTCATGCTGCAGAACTGGGGACCGCACATCGAACAAAAGTGCGCCATCTTGGCGGCTTCGGCGGGAAGAGTTTCATCGTGGAATTCTCGGGCGGTCTCAGGATCAAGCGCCAGGTTGAACTGGTCTTCCCAGCGGAAATCGAACCGCGCTCGAGACAAGGCGTCGTCCCAGGCGCGAGCGCCAGGATGACCTTTGGCGAGATCAGCCGCGTGAGCTGCAATCTTATAAGCGATGACGCCATCCTTGACATCCTTTCTATTTGGCAAACCCAGGTGTTCCTTCGGAGTCACATAGCAGAGCATCGCGGTACCGAACCAACCGATCATCGCCGCTCCGATGGCCGAAGTGATATGGTCGTAGCCGGGAGCTACATCCGTCGTAAGAGGTCCTAAGGTATAGAACGGCGCCTCATGACAGACCCGAAGCTGTCGATCTACATTCTCCTGAATGAGGTGCATGGGAACGTGCCCTGGTCCTTCGATCATGACTTGAACATCGTGCTCCCATGCAATTCGCGTCAGCTCTCCTAACGTCTCCAGTTCGGCGAACTGCGCTGCATCATTGGCGTCCGCGATGCACCCGGGACGCAACCCATCGCCGAGAGAGAAACTGACGTTGTAGGCTGCCATAATCTCACAGATCTCTTGGAAATAAGCGTAAAGAAAATTTTCCCGGTGATGTGCCAGGCACCACTTCGCCATCATGGAGCCACCCCTGGAAACGATGCCAGTGAGACGCTGGGCGGTAAGCGGCACGTAGCGAAGCAGTACTCCGGCGTGGACCGTGAAGTAGTCCACCCCCTGCTCGGCCTGCTCGATCAGCGTGTCGCGATAGGCTTCCCAGGTCAGCTCTTCGGCTTTACCACCGACCTTCTCCAACGCCTGGTACATGGGAACCGTACCGACAGGGACGGGCGAGTTTCGAAGGATCCCCTCGCGAGTTTCGTGGATGCGCTTGCCGGTCGAAAGGTCCATTACCGTGTCGGCGCCCCAGCGCGTCGCCCACTTCATTTTCTCCACTTCCTCTTCCATTGATGAGACAACGGCGGAGTTGCCGATGTTGGCGTTGATCTTCACCAGGAAGTTGCGGCCGATGATCATTGGCTCCAACTCCGGATGGTTAATGTTTGCGGGCAAGATGGCGCGCCCGCATGCGATTTCGTCCCTGATAAACTCGGGGGAGACATCCTCTCGGATTGCGACAAATTCCATTTCCTGCGTAATCCTTCCGCGCCGCGCATAGTGCATCTGTGTGATATTTTTGCCTGGCATCGCCTTCAGCGTCCCCCTCGGAGTGGTCTCCACATCCCCGCGGCCGGAAATCCAATCGTTTCTGAGTCTGGGAAGTCCCCGCTTCAAGTCTGGGATGAAGCTTGGATCTGCATAGGGCCCACTGGTATCGTAGAGGCACACAGGGGGTCCCGCTTGGATGAGTACCTCGCGCATTGGGACCCGCACTCCGGGTCTCGTTCCCTGAACATAGATCCTGCGGCTTGCTGGTTGGATGGATTTCAAACTCATTTCAGCGATTCCTCCTGCTGGCAAAAAACAAAAGCGCCGCAGAGTTACGTCCACGGCGCTGATGGATGTACGTCGCTCCTCCCTACGCTGGTATTACCCAGATCAAGTTCCAGCGGTCGGCAGCGTTCCGGCTGCCCTCTCAGCCCGGTGATCCGAGCTCCCGCATGTGAAATTAACTAGCCAAGGGCTTTGCCCTGATATTCCCGCAATTGATTCCAGGCCGTCTACGACTACGGCCATGCCCACGACTATGTCCACGCCTTACGTCTACATCGACATCGACGACCTGTTTGTGCCGTGGTAGTTGCCGTCGGCGTGGATGTGGGCCTGGTCGCGCTCCCGCACGTCCCACAACGAAAACAAAATTCTCGTTACACTGTCCATAACGGTCAAAGGCATCGATCGACCCGACCATCGTATCAAGGAGACGGCTCACCTCCCAAAAGTGATCCCCAACAAGAACTCAGCTTGATTTAAGTTAGAACCGAAGATGCCACTGGGAATTTCGAAATTCGTGGAGCCCCAGCGGGTATAGCGAATCTCAGGGGATAAGCGAATCAAGCCACTGCCAAGTTGGAATCCTATACCGATGACAAAGCCCGAGTTAGAACTGTCCCTCAGCTCTTGGGGCTTCTCGGATGTTCCAGTTTCACGATTTGTGCCCACGATCTGACTCACCACGTGAGTCACACCACTCACATGATGGAAGTTCACCCCTGCGTCGATAAAGGGGCTGATGGAACCATCCGAAAGCCGGTATTTCAACAGCAAAGGGAATTCCCACGAATTGATATTGGTGGCGGTATTCGTAATCAAGTCGATCGATGTGGCGCTGAAACCGTAATCCAGCCGCTTGTACAACGCATCAAACTCGATGCCCAGGCGATGCGGCAGATTCAATTCCAAGGTGGGACCCAGCGTGTAGCGCTTCGTATCTGAAAAGTACGTCAGTCGAGAAACCGATGTGCCCTTGTCAAACGCGTCCGTAGCAGGCACGCCCACCTTTACACCGAGATTCAGCGACGCGAGCTGCGCAAACGACGGAACTGTCGCCGAGAAAAAAACAATGGCCATCCGAACTATTGCCTTCCCAGTCGTCATTGCCTTGGAACCGTTCATCGTTACATCCTCCTGTAGGGACATTGAAGATCCGCCGTTGCACGAAAGCTTCAGCCTGCCGCACTCCTGGACCCTACCTGTGATGGGAGGCGCATGTCAATCATTCATCTCAAAGAAGGCAAATTGCCGGGGTCATCCCATCTTTGAGGTGGACTCTGGAAGGATCTTATAGACGACCCGCACTTCCTTGGCTTGGGCATACGGGTACCTATCAACCCCCAGATATTTCTTCGCCATCCTATTGATGTGCTCGGACGCCCCTTCCTCGGTAATTTCCACCACCCTGCCCCGCACCTCCAGATAGCGATACGGGTTGTCGGGATCCATCAGCGACAGCGCGACGCGAGGATCCCGGCGCATGTTACGATCCTTTTGGCGTCCCCGCGCCGAATTCACCCACACGTACGTCCCGTCAAAGTCACACCACACCGGTGTCACCTGCGGATGCCCGTCAGGCATCAACGTCGCCAGGCTGGCAAAAGCCCGCTTGTGGAACAAGTCCAGGAACTTTTTCGGTATCTTCCCATTTGTCATGGTGTCCCCTTTGTTAAGAGTTTCCTTTCGACATTCATAATTCGACGTCAAGTGATTTTCGCTTCGCTCCGTGCCCCAATGCCACCAGGAAAATGGCGCTTTTACCCCTAGCATGGGGAGAGAAAAACTCAGTGACCTCATCGTCGTAAAAGGTTAGGCCCGTCGCTCCCAGTTTCTGTGCGTAGGCAGTCAGGTAAAGCTTTCCCCCAAGAACTCCGGCCTCCAGTTCCACCGCCCGGTAGCCCCGGTTGCCGTAGCGCTCAAGAATCGTCTGCAAGTCAGCCAGAAAGAAAACGTCAGCGCTGGCATCGGCGGCCAGTTTCTGCTCCAGCGCCAGATAACCGGCTTCACTGCGAAAATTTCCTCCTTTCAAAAGCTCCAGCTCCCACGTCTCTCGTCGCAACACATAGACACCCGGAGCAAGCCCTTCCACCGCGTGGACAATTAGATACCAATCATTGAGCAGCGCCGAGGGCGGTTGTAAGAAATCAGCCGCAATGCCTTGGGCCGAGCAGTACAATAGATTCGAAAATTCGCGAAGCGAGATGGGCTTTCTCTGAAATTGCCGGCTCGACCCACGGCGCATCACCACTCGCTCCACATTGTCACAACTCACTTCCGCCGAAAGGTCCGGATGCAGCTTGCAAAGAGAACCATGGGACGCTTGGAGCTCCTTGCAAGGGGCCGGCCCTCGCCAGTGTCCAACCTCTTCCACGGTAGCCAAACATGTGGCAGCATGCATCGCCCGCATCTCGGGGTAGTCCACTTCATGGTTTGAATAAGGCGCCGTCTTCAGCCGTAAAGGTTCCACGGCAGGAGACGAACGAGAAACATGGGGCTGCGTCCTCCCGATTGACGCCATGCACAGAGCCACTTCCTGTTGTGTATTTAGATCCAGCAGCCGATTGACGTCGTCATCCACAAAACCAAGAACCAATTGTCCCGGTAACCCCAACGCCGCGCATACCGCAAAGAGGTTCGCCAAAATCGTCCCGTTGTCCCATCCAAAGTGGCGATAGGCGCGCGCCTGATATTTCCAGGCATTCCGCCAATAAATGCCGGTGCAAACGATGATGAGGGGCGCCTGCAGTATGCTTGGCTCCTGATTGCTGGCATGAGCAAGGACGGCACGGTAGTCACCTCGGCGCAATCGCCGCAGCGCAAAGTCTTTGGGACCGAAATGATAGACACCCGCGGGCAACTCGGGGAGATCTTCGCACACCAAGTAAAGCTCCACTTGATAAAGCGCGCCGGTACAGGATGCCGCTCGAAAAAGGATTTCTCCCCCTGGGTAGAGCTTGCGTTTGGTCACGCCGGCCGAAAAATAAACAAGGCGAGCAATATCTTTTAAACTTGGAATCCTCTCGCCCTCCGTATAAACCGTCATCCCGGAGACCGCTGACAAGGCCGTCATCTCCGATTCTTGCCATGGACGGGGGAGCCCAATGGGCTCCAGTTCGGTATAGATCTTAAAAGGGATGGGCATATTTGCCCAATCAAGAGTATGTCGACTTGCGTGCACACTGTGGTAAGAATGCTTGGTCTCGCGGTGGTAATCCCAGGCGGCTTGAATGTTGGTATGGCTCATGGCGGTACTCAAAGGCGGAAGGCAACCTGAACCGGGAGCATCCGAGCGCGTGAAAAAATTCGAAATGAGTCCCGTCGATTCGTAGAGTCGCCCCACCGGGTAGAGACACCCCACCGGGGTATCTCTACTGCGTCGACAACCTGGCCTGCCACAAATGCTGTGCCAAGTTTTTTACCTGTTCTCAGCGAGCGGACGGGTCGTAGGCTCCTAGCCATAAAATGTGTCCAATTACGGGCTATCGCCGGTCTCGCTATTCCATCACCGGCCCTATCCTTCTATCATGATATGTTGATTCGACAATTTGGAAAGCCTAAAAGTGATCCTGTAAAATTCTGCACCCGTGCATGAATGCTGAGTACCGTAGGAAGGTGACATCAATCCGGACGAACATGGGCAAGGGCCCGTGCAGCCCTCTGAATGGGGCGCAAGCCTCTGTCTTCTTCCCCCTACCTGCGCGTAATCTACACACCCCCGTGGAATTCATATGATTGTGGCGCTGGCCGGCGGCGTGGGAGCTGCCAAGCTGCTACTGGGATTGACACAAGTCGTCCGGCCGGAGCAGGTTGCAATCATCTGCAACACCGGAGATGATATTGAGTTGTTTGGACTCCGCATATGTCCCGACCTGGATACGGTCACCTACACTTTGTCCGGAGTAGTGAATCCGGAGACTGGATGGGGGCTCAAGGGAGACACTTTCCAATGTCTTGACAACCTTGGGAACTATGGCGGCGAAACCTGGTTCAGGTTGGGAGACCGCGACCTAGCGACGCATCTCTGGCGGACACACCTGCTGCATCAGGGCTTCACCTTGATGCAGGTCACGGAAAGGATGCGCAGCGCTTTTGGGGTTCGCAGTCAACTCATTCCCATGACCAACGAGTACACGCCGACTCGTATTTTGATTGACGGCGGAGAGCTTCATTTGCAGGAATATTTGGTGCGTGAACAATGTCGGCCTAGGGTCCGTGGGTTGAAATATTCGCATATGGAACAAGCTCGGCCGACTTCGGGGATTGAGCAGTTGATTCTGACTGCCGAGGCAGTTCTGATCTGCCCCAGCAATCCCTTCATCAGCATTGGCCCCATCCTGGCGGTGCCCGGAATAATGGGATTCCTGCATCGTACGCCGGCGCCCGTTGTGGCCGTCAGTCCCATTATCTGCGGGCGAGCGCTGAAAGGACCCGCGGCAAATATGCTGCAGCAACTGGGACATGCCGTCTCGGCGCGCGGCGTGGCAGAAATATATCGAAATCTGGTCGACGTCTTTGTTTTGGACGAGCAGGATGCAAATCTGGCGGAAGAGATCGAGGATCTTGGAATGCGGGTGGGCGTCATGGATACGGTCATGAACACGACGGAAGAAAAAGTCAAACTCGCCCGGCGGATCTTGGAACTGACATGAAGGTGGTTCTCTTGCCCGTCAAAGATCTTGCAAATGCCAAGCAGCGACTGGCGCCGCTTCTGTCAATGGAGGAACGTGGGGAACTCGCGCGGGCGATGCTACAAGACGTAAGTCAGGCCTTGAGTCGGTCCACCACGCCCGATCATATTGTGGTCGTGACCTCAGATCCGTGGGTCATCCAATACGTAAACGGCCTGGGTTGGGACGTAATGCAGGAAAGCCAGCAAATTTCCGAGAGCGACTCGATCGATCGGGCTTCTTCTTTATTACGCAGGCAGGGAGCCAAGATCGTCCTCCGGCTACCCGCGGATATTCCTCTGCTGCAAGCAGAGGACGTGGATTTGCTTTTCAACGCACCATTGTGTTCTGCATCCGCGGTGCTGGTCCCTTCTCGTGATCGATCGGGCACCAATGCGCTGCTTCGCACGCCGCCAGATATTTTCCCTTCTCGTTTCGGCAAGAATAGCTTCCTGCTTCACCACGAGGAAGCTTGCCGCGCCGGGGTAAATCTGACGGTGATCGAAAATCCCAGGATCGCCCTAGACCTGGATGAAGCTTCCGATCTGGCCGAGTTTTGGCAGAGGGCGGATGGAACCCTCACCCTTCAACGAATGAGCGAGATGCGTGCAATAGAAAGAATTTTACAGCGGTAGGATCGATGCAGCCAACTGAACTCCAAATCTCGGCCATTCCCGGATTGCCGGAAGTCGTCGCCGGCGATAACCTGGGTAGATTGATCGTCGAGGCGATTCACTCAGCAGCAATGCAAGTCAAAGAGAAAGACGTTTTTGTAGTGGCGCAGAAAGTTGTTTCGAAAGCGGAAGGGAGAGTGGTTCCATTGAGTACGATCCAGCCCTCCTCGCTGGCGCACGCTTGGTCGGACATTCATGACAAAGAAGCCGCTGTCGTAGAAGTTGTCTTGGGCCAGACGCGACGCTTGGTGCGAATGGAGCGCGGCATCCTCATTGTCGAGACTCAACAGGGTTATGTTTGCGCCAATGCTGGCGTGGATACTTCCAATGCCCCTCCTGGAACCGTGACGCTGCTGCCGGAGGATCCTGATTCCTCGGCGGCGAGAATTCGGGATGCTTTACAAGAACAGTTCGGGGTTCCGCTCGGTGTCATTATTTCAGATACCTTTGGGCGCCCCTGGCGTGAAGGACTGGTCAACGTGGCGCTGGGTGTCGCAGGTCTGGATCCCTTCCTCGACTATCGTGGATACCATGATGGCTTTGGACGCCGGCTTCACGCTACCGTCATCGCGGTCGCTGACGAGATCGCCTCGGCGGCCGAACTCGTCATGGGTAAAACCCGGAGAGTACCGGTGGCTCTTGTTCGTGGCTTTGATTACCGCGAGGCGGAAGGTTGGGGTCGAAACATGATTCGCCCCTCTGAACAGGATCTATTCCGCTAACCACGAGGGAGAAGGCTTTGGGCGAATCATGTTCAAGTGAAAATGCAGTTTGCCATTCAGTTTTCAGTACTAACCATGCAATTGGAACAATGCCTTCGATCCCTTAAAGTCTGCCCGTCACCATTTCATGTAAATAATCCGAGGCTGCTCAACTGTGCGGTGGAAGTCTTTATGAGGCTCGGAGAGCCGCTATTTTGTAGCCGCGCCCGTCAGGGCGTGGACCTTCAGTTTTTTTAAGATTTGGAGCGCCGAAGACGCGGCATATCGGAACCGGGGCTGCAGAAAAAAGATCGCAGATTTGCCAAAGCAGCAGTCTTGTATCGTGCGATGGCAGGAAAACATGTTTCCATGTTAGTGCATTTTGTCTGGAGTACGCGGGAGCGTCGGCCCTGGATTTCAGAAGAGTGGGAAGCCGAACTGTACCGTTACATCGGCGGAATTCTCCGCAAAGTGTCAGCAAATCGATGGAGGACCGTTTAATTGAATATATTGGAAACCAACCGGCTCATCACAGGTCCCGGGACTTCAAACAAGAATTTCTTGAGCTGTTGCGCCGGCATGGAATTGAATACGACGAACGATATCTCTGGATTTGACTTGAAATGCCGCGTCTTCGGCGCTCGCTATTTTGAAAACCCTGAAGTCCACGCCCTTACGGGCGCGGCTACGGAATAGCGGCTCTTCGAGCCTGTCAAAGTTTAAACCCGAATTCCGAAAAGAAACCGGGCTTCAAAAGATCTACGGCCTTACATTTCAAGAGATCTTGCAAGGTCACTGAAATGATCTAAAGGCAGAGCAAAACGCGCGGCACTGGCGGCTAGCCTGTTGGCAGGGGCGCCGCCCTACGCACTAACCCGGAGGCCTAAATCCAGAAAAACTCTCGAAGTCTTGGCCAGGTATGGGCAGCTACCTGAGCAAGCGGCGCCGTATTACAAATTAACTCGCTCCCAGGCTTCTGACCCACCTTCACTTGCAAACAAAATTCTTGCGAACCCAATTGGCTGGATCATTTTGTCCGCCCGCAGGGCCGGCGTAGAAGGCCCGCTGCGGGTAAGCGCAAATCGGCCGCTCGTTGTCGATCTTCTGATTGGTACTGTGAGTGGCGACCACAAAATCAGGCGCTTTTCCATTCTCCACCCAATCCACCAGCGGCGACAGCTTGTCCCAATCATTCGGGCCGGGTCCTCCCCGGCAGTGGTCCATCCCCGGAATCATGAACAGTCTCATGCGATCCCTCGCCGCTTTCATGTCTCCCTTGAAAGTCGTTCCCACTACATCCTTGTAGTAATCAAGCGTTGGTTCTGGATGGGTTGCCGTGTCTCCCCAGCCATGATAGAGGATGAACTTGCCTCCCTTCTTGATCAGGAATCGCCTCAAATCGGGATCTTTGGAGTCGGCGATTGACATCATGAAGTCCGCTTTGCCGGCAGTCACATCGTCGATATTAAATTCCCACCAGGCGTACTCCGGAGGATTCCTTTTTCTATCCGGAACCTGGGACAGATCGGTTAGGTCGGGCAACGTGACACCAGGGTCAGTTTCGTAAAACAGATAGTTGATATGATCTCCGGCAGTGCCTAGCCGCGCAGGAAGCAACTTGTTACCGGCGTGAGGGATGAGATGTTCCGGCCATGCAAATTCTGACCCGAGGGCATTCCCCTTGTAGATCCTTGTACCCTTGCTGTCATGCCCGCCAGTATATGAATCCTTAATCGTCTGCAGTTGCGCAGTCGTAAAACAATGGTCAGCATTCACATCGCCGGGACACATTTTGTCGGCCAGATCCACAACCGGATTGAAATCACAGCTTACAGGATCATCAATTACGCCGTCTTGGATTCCGTCTTTCGCGTCACACTTGGCGAGCACTGCGTTCTTCAAAATGTTCAACTTCGTCAGGCTGTCCGGGATGCCGTCCCGATCGGTGTCAAAGGCTAAATTCCCTGCGAAATGATTTCGATAAAACCTTTGCAGTAACCAAACCTGGCTCGCGTTCATTGCCTGGTAGAAATTCACCGGCGCCCCCGCAACGATTCCGTCGAAATCATAAGGAAACCGTTGCGCCTCCATCAATGCCTGCCGCCCCCCGGTGGAGCAACCTTCAAAGTAAGAATATTTCGGATCTCGACCGTAATACGTCTTCACCACGGTTTTGGCTACGTTGACCGTCAGATGCACCGCTCGATAACCAAAATCAATTTCCGCCTGGCGATTGTTGAAACCAAAGGATGCGCCGGGTTCAGATCCGCTGTCATGCCCCGTGTTGCTGTTGGCCACGGCATACCCTTGGGCCACCCGCTCGTTCGCAAAATCCAAGTCTCCATCCTTGCCTCCGTCTCCCCACTTAAGAAACCGCCCGTTCCAGTTGGCAAGCAGTGGAAGCTGTACGTGATATTGAATCCCAGGTGGAATCAGACCTTTGACGTAACAGTACTGGGGTGTCGAAGCCGTGGCATCGACGAGTTCCGCCAAGATAATCGTCAAGTTGGGTACTTGGAGAAGGGCCCTGCAGGCTGCTTCTTCCTTTGACATATTCGGATCCAGTTTTCCCTGTGCGAAATTGTCGCCGGCGGCCAACAGTATTGCAAACCCAGCCATAGTAAACCGCGTTAATCGACGCATATGGTCTCTCCCCTCCAACTCCAATCTTGGGTTACGAAATTCGTGGAAATCGGCTTGAGAGCTTATCACAAAACCTTCACGGCGAGGGTCCTTTTGGATAACATAAAATTTTTCCGGGTTCTGGCGCCTTCCTATTTGCGTTTCATGGGAGAATGCAAGCAGGGGAAAAAGTTATGGCGATCACCGAAGTAATTGAAAGGATCTCCGATACCATTTGGGAGCTGCCCGTTTCTTATAAGGAAGGGATGCGCGTGCCTGCCCGAATTTATGGGACCGAAAAGCTGATTAAAGAAATGGACGAAACCGTCTACGATCAGATCACCAATGTGGCCACACTGCCGGGGATCACCCAATACGCTTTGTGCATGCCGGATGGCCACTTTGGCTACGGCTTTCCAATTGGGGGCGTAGCCGCCATGGATGCGCGCGAGGGCGTCATTTCTCCTGGAGGCATTGGCTTTGACATCAACTGCGGCATGCGGCTGGTGCTCACCAATCTCACCTACAGCGATGTGAAACCTCATCTCAAGCAACTGGTTGATATGCTTTACGAGCGGGTGCCTGCAGGCGTAGGCAGCACCGGTTTTATCAAGCTTTCGAAGCAGGACTTCCGCAACGCTGTGGAACAAGGGGCCCGATGGTGCATTAAGAAAGGCTTAGGCTGGCAGGAAGATCTGGAGTTGACCGAGGAAAGCGGCTGCATTGAGGGAGCGGATTCTTCCAAGATTAGCGAAAAAGCCGTCGACCGCGGCTACAATCAGATTGGCACTTTGGGCTCCGGGAATCACTATCTGGAAATCCAGGTGGCCCGGCGGGAAAACATCATCGATGAGCCACTGGCGCGAACCTTTGGAATCACCATCCCCGATCAGATCGTGGTGATGTTTCACTGCGGCAGTCGAGGGTTCGGACATCAAGTGGCAACTGACTATCTCCAGATTTTTCTCAAGGTGATGCAGAATAAGTACGGGATCAAGATTCTCGACCGCGAGCTGGCCTGCGCTCCTTTTGACTCCCCCGAGGGCAGGGACTACTTTGCAGCAATGAAATGCGGGATCAATATGTCATTCGTCAATCGACAGGTGATCCTGCACCGCATTCGCGAAGTTTTTTCTTCCGTGTTTGCGCGGTCGGCAGAACAACTCGGGATGCACATGGTGTATGACGTCGCTCACAACACCGCTAAATTGGAGCGGCATATGGTCGGCGGGCAAATCCGAAACCTGCTGGTTCACCGCAAGGGCTCAACTCGTGCTTTTGGACCTGGCACGGAAGGACTCCCCGAACGATTTAAACAAGTCGGCCAGCCGGTGATCATCGGGGGAAGCATGGAAACCGGCTCTTATCTGCTGGTCGGAGTCCCCACGGGAGCACAGACATTCTTCAGTACCGCCCACGGCAGCGGCCGCACCATGAGCCGCACTAAAGCGCGAAAGCAATGGCGGGGAGAAGCTCTGCAGCGCGAAATGGAACAGCGGGGCATCTACGTACGTAGCGCTTCCTGGGCGGGTCTGGCAGAAGAGGCCGGCGGCGCCTACAAGAGCATCGACGACGTGGTCGAGGCCACGGAGCGAGCGGGTCTTAGCAAGCGAGTGGCTCGCTTCGCCCCCATTGGCAACGTCAAAGGATAGCCACAGCGCCACGGGCAGGAAATTGCGAACCCCAATTACGATGATCACCGGCCCCCTGGGCAGCGGAAAAACCACACTGCTGCGTCACCTCCTGGACACAGTATCCAGGAAGGTCGCGATTCTCATGAATGAGTTCGGCGAAATTGCTATCGACAGCAAGATCATTCAGGGCAAAAACGTTCATATCGCCGAACTGGCGGGTGGATGCGTTTGTTGCTCCCTGATCGGCGAGTTCGAGGCGGCCGTCAACGAAGTCATTGACACCGTCAACCCGGACTGCATTTTGCTGGAAACCACGGGTGTGGCCGAACCCGACGCGTTGATCTTCGATATCCAGGAAAGTCTACCTCGAGTGCGACTGGACGGGGTCGTCACGATCGCGGACGCGGACGCATTGATCCAATATCCTCAGCTCGGGCGCACCACACGCATGCAAATGGAAGCAGCGGATGTCATCCTGCTGAACAAGATTGATCTTGTCTCGACCGACGAGGCGGCGGCAGCGGAGGAAAAACTGCGAAACATCAACCGTAGCGCAGCGATCCTGCGGACTCGACATGGCCGCGTCGATCCCGACCTCCTCTTTGGAATCGGGCACGAGCGCGAGATTCGGCTTCCGCTCCACCTCCATCAACCCGAATTTGAATCTTTTAGCTACGCCACCCAGGCCTATCTCAGACGGAACTGCTTTGAGCAGTTCGCAAATCGCCTGAATCCAGCCGTTTACCGCGCCAAGGGCTTCGTGCGTTTTCGCGAGGAGTCCAATCTTTTCAACTTTGTCGGCGGCCGCTGGGACCTCGAGCCCTTTGCGCACGATCAAACCGTGCTTGTCTTCATCGGCGAGGGACTTGCGGCAAAAAAGGCAGACATCCTTGAGGATCTGAGGAGGTGTGAGGAAGGTTGAGTCGCAACATTCTCGTTGCCTTTTCCCGTGCGTGGACGCCTACGGTCACAACCACGTCCCACTGAAAAACTTGAGGTCAAGTTAAAATGGAGCTATGCCTTACCAATTCCTAGAAGACATCGCCATCGCGGATATTGCGTTCGAAGCCTGGGGTGATACCCTGGAGGATGCTTTTATCGCTGCCGCCGACGCAACCATCAACGTCATGGTGGAGAATCTAGAGTCGATCGTGCCGAGAGAGACGAGGGAGTTCATGCTGGAAAATGAATCCCTCGACATGTTGCTCTTTGATCTCTTGCAAGAGTTGCTTTACTACAAAGACTCCGAAAGGTTGATGCTCCGCGTTGAAAAACTGCGTATCCAACAGAAGAACAGTCTTCATTCCTTACAGGCAATCGCTCGAGGCGAACTGCTCGATCCCGACCGTCACCATACTCGGGTGGATGTCAAAGCCGTTACCCTACACCGTTTCCGTTTGGCGAAAACCGAACGTGGATGGGAAGCTTCGGTGATTCTGGACATCTAATGATTTTGGGATTAGCTTTGACGACATCGAAACGATTCGGACAAAGATTCAATCAGAGAGCCGCACCGGCGAAATACGCTGGCATCGGTTTGATTTTTACCGGCTTGGTTTTTGTGCTCACTGCTTGCGGGACAAAACAACAGGCGCCGCGACAGGAGGCCGGACCTGCGGAGGAGTCCTCGCGAGAAGCGAAGACGACCAATGGATATGCCGTAGAGATGCTTCCGGCCGGCGCGGTCGAAGGCAAAGCCCTGCTGGCGGGCAAGGCGGGACCTCCAAAGAAACTCAGAGCAGACCAAGATCGTGACATTTGCGCTGACCGTGAGATTTATCCCGTCCGAGTCGAGGACGGCGGCATCGTGGATGCGGTAGTTTGGATTGATGACGTCAGCCGAGGTAAGGCCTTCGAGTTCCCGAAGCCTGTTCTTGACCAAAAGCATTGCACTTTTGAACCTCATATTGTCGTTATGCAGCCGGGAGAGTTGAAGGTCCGGAGCAGTGACCCGGTTTCTCACAACGTGCACACCGATGCTCAATTCAACCGAAATTACAACCAGTCGATGAGCCCGATCGCCCGCGAGCTGAGCCTGCAATTGACGCGACCCGAACGCTTCAACGTACGTTGTGACTTGCATCGCTGGATGAGCGCGTACGTGGTGGTAGCCGCCAATCCCTACTACACCGTCACAAGCCGGGGCGGAAACTTCCAGTTGGACAAAGTCCCTGTAGGCCGGTACCACATCAAAGTCTGGCAGGAAACCCTGGGTGAACTCGAGCAGCAGGTTACGGTGCAGGCGGGGAAAACAACCGAGCTCGATTTTACATTTCGTGTTTTTTAACGAGATAGGCCAAACTAAATTTCGGAATATCGCATCCGCGTGAAATTTTATGAACCTGCAGCAGCATTTTGACAAGGCTTTAACGTATCAGGCATTTCGGGATCAGGCTGAAAAAAATCGGGACATTTTCAAGATTTTAACATTATGTATCGAGAGCGTTTCCGCCGCGAAAATTTTCAGGAAATCAAGGATGTCCTGGCAGTCGCCTTCGGCATTCCTTGCGGATCCTGAGCTTGGCATTCTTGATCGCGTTTTGATGGGCGGCCTATCGCGCTTCACGACTCGAAGCGTGCGTGATGCAATGAAAAAATTCGTGTATGGAAAAATTGGTGAAAAAACTTGTGAGTAGTTGAGTTACATTCCCTCCGCCGCTCCTAACCCATCAATGGGATCGGTCTTCCTCACCCCAAGTCTGCCAACAATCATCACAATAGAAGGGAATCCCTGCTGGGTCCTCCCGGACGGCTGAGGATATTCTACGATAGACGTCCTCATCGACATAGTAAGTCTCACCGCACATTTCACAGTGCAATGCGTATTGGTTCTTCCTGGTCTTGCGCTTTGTCGGTCCCTCAAGCGCGTTCAGCCTGTCGTTCGGGTTTGGTCTTTCTTTCAGCCGCTTCATGTGCGCCTCCACTGCGGGTTGCATCGTTGAGTTTGATCTCAAGATAGCGCTGCTCGAGATGCCATTGAGCCTGCGTGCCAAATCCAAGACAGAGCGCGTGCATTCTGGCAGTGATTTGTTCGGCTTCGCTCTCTGTCGCCAGCCTTGCCTGAAAATCACGGATGACCGTCGGATAGAGTTGAATGTAGCGGATCCGGCTTCCGTCTATCTCAAACATAAAAATAAATGAGTGATCGTTGCGCTCGACGGGATCCACTGCATAATCATCGATAAAATTTCCCGCGCTATAGACGATCGGCCGGCTGCGATAAATTTCGATTCCTTGAAAAACGTGACAGGAGTGGCCAAAGACAATATCGGCTCCGTGATCAATCAGCGCGCGAGCAAAGGGCATATGGTTGGGTTGGGGCCAATAGCCCGAATTCGGGCCCCAGTGGGTTGACACGATCAGGAGATCCGTGGATATTTTCGTCTGCCGAACAGATTCAAACAAACGTCTCGCCCGTGTATCGTCGGGGTCGATTGGAACATGATAAACACCGGCCCTATCTTGGGTGGCTTCCCAGGCCGGTTCATTATCTGTCAAAGCGAGGAATCCAATTTCCATGCCGTTTACCTGTATCACGCATGGCCGCGAAGCTTCGCTGGCATCAATTCCAGCTCCGGCATACTTGATCCCGGCCTTATCCAACAACGCGAGCGTCTCCAGCAAGGCTTCGTAGCCGTAATCGAGCGTATGGTTATTGGCCAGAAATACCGTGTCGAGCCCGGCGCTTTCGAGCACCGCCACGTTCTTGGCGTCTGATCGGAAGTGAAAAATTTTAGGGCTCTGCGACCACGGTGTTCCTCGGTTTGAGATCACGCACTCGAGATTGCACGCCCGCCAATCCGCCTCCTGAAAAATTGACAACGTGTCACCCCAGGGATACTGCGGCGACTCGCGCTTCAATACCTCGTTCACGAGCCGGCCGAGCATCACGTCGCCGACGAAAAGCAGTTTCATATAGGCCCTCTTGCTAATCCAAAACCCTGCGCTTACAGACAGGGCGATTGGCTGCCGCCTCTTCGAGGCTCTCTTGATTTCTCACAAGTCGCAGCTTCTCGATGCTCTTCGCTACGAAACCAGAGGGGAAGAGCGAGTTGCCGGCGCGACGGACCGCATCAAACGGATCACTTCCTGGTCTGAGAGCTGAGGGAAATCGTCATAGTAAGCGCTGATGGCGCCCAGGTAAAGGTCAGGGATATCGAGCGCTATCAGCTCATCGACCTCTTTTATGAGTTCCTCCGCAGTTTCCTTAGGCGTCACGGGCACAGCCACTACAATGCTCTTTGGACCTCGATGTTTAAGCTCTTTAATCGCTAGCTTCATGGTTAACCCTGTGGCAATCCCGTCGTCGACGATGATGCCCGTTTTCCCTTCGACCTGGATTGCCTCCTGGTTAGCCAGGTATGTTTCACGCCGCCGTTGCGCTTCCTTTCGCTCCTCTTCGACTTTGCGAATAAGCCACTGCGGGTCAACCGCAGCACGTTCCGCCTCTTCAAAGACTGTGTGGCCATTTTCCCCAACGGCTCCAATGGCATACTCAGGATTGAATGGGTGCCCTATTTTCCTTGCAATGATGAGATCAAGCGGAGCGCCAAGCGCTTTGGCAATTTCAACTCCCAGGATCACTCCGCCACGCGGCAGTGCGTAAACGACCACTTCTTTATCTTGGTAGTTGTGTAACGCGGCTGCCAGTCTCTTTCCGGCCTCACTCCTGTCCTTAAATCTCATGGCCTGCTCCTTCTAGAAGGGGCGTGCGGGCCAGTGAAGACCGGCGCTACGCCTGCACGGCGACGCTCTCAAGGCAACTCACGGGAAAACACGGAGATTTCTTAAGGCGCGCCAGACTTTCTACAATCCTTGCAGGATGACCCCAATCATCCCAGTCCACATCATCCAACGAGACCCGACAAACGTGCAGTACTGCTTCGGCCGGTGGCAGCCAAGCCAAGTCGTGGTCACAGAGCGCATACGCTCTCCCTCTCCTCCTGCCAGGACGACTGCCCAGCGCCTCCCTCTAGCTGAGTCTGACTTTATCATGACAGCGGCCTTTCCTTGAAGACTGTCACAAAAGCTTTAGAGCATTTCTCACAAGATTTGAATTGCGACTGGAAGCTGCTACATCGGCGCTCGTTGGCTGGTAGAGACGCCCCGGCGGGCGTCTCTCCTACGATATCAACATCGGCAACTGAGTCTCACACAGGCATAAATAAGCGTAATTCTATTGCGAGGGCGATCACAGCCAGCTCGAAGCGCGACTTCTCTCTGAGAAAACGCCAGGCAAAATAGAGTACGGCGGGCGACGAGAACCCCATTCACGCTTTGGAGGGTTTCCGCTCCACGCCCAAGTTGACGACAACTTCTTCGGACTTGAGCTAGCGACGGGTACCCTCGTCGGCCGATACCGCTGGTCAGCGAACCGCAATCTTTTGCGCCTGCGGCTTTTTCTCTGATGGCTTGGGAACACGCACCTCAAGCACGCCCTCCTTGAAATTGGCCTCGATCTTCTCGGGCTTAATTTCAAAAGGCAGCGCCAGACGGCGGTAAAAGCTGCCAGCGCCTCGCTCCCAGCAATAGTAGTTTTCCTCTTTCACCTCGCTCTCTCTTTTGCTTTCACCCTGAAGGATGAGGTCACCTTCGTCGACTGAAACCTGAATGTCTTCTCTCTTCAGTCCTGGCAAGTCTGCCTTGATAATCACGTTGTCGTTTTTCTCGTACATGTCGACCCGTGGACACCAGGCAGTCGGCCCCTTCAATAGACGGCGAAATGGTCGCCGGGAGACGAGAGGCCAAGGCTCACCCCAGAAGCGTGCAAGCTCTTCTCGCATCTCTTCAAAAATATCGAAGGGATCCCAGCGACGGCGCAGCGCGCGTTCCTCTGCTTTTTCTACTTTTTCCTCCGGTTTTTCTAATGTAGTAGTGGTAGCCATCATTTCTCTCCTTTCCCTGTAATCCTCTGAACAGGGCAAATATTCTAAATTGAATTCAAACTTGTAGGAGCAATCGTGATGCCAAAAGATGACCCACCGCTTGCGCCGTAGGCTAGAGATCTGATGCCGCTACCGTGGCTTGGGTAATCCCGTTGTTTCTTACACGTTCTCAAATAGATGAAAGCCAAGCGATGGATTGCAAATGCGAGGTTAAAAGGTTGGGACGGGCTGCAATCGCGGCCTTTGAGCTCTTGCGTCTTGAGAGGGAAGTAGAAATTCCATAGCTCATTGGCAAAATTTACACTTCATGGGACTGACCAACTAAAAGGGCCCCGTCCGCGTTTTGACTTGCTGTAGATCGTTCTCTCGCTGAGGCCTAATTCTTTCACCGCTTTGCACGCGCCGCCTGCACAGAGTGGAAGCGTTCCTCACATGGCGATCCGCTCAATTTCCACCAAAGACAGCCCTTCCAAAGAGGGATCCACACGGATACCCAGTAGCTCGTTGCTTCTCTCCCCGGTTTTCATCAGATCTCCATTCCGACCCGAGTCATCGGGATCGGCATGTAAGTTGCAGTTACCAAGGGGGACGTTTATGAAGCGTCGGGAACATTTTTCCCACGAGGTGAGCACTATGAAACTTCCACTACAAGTTACATTTCGCAACATGGAGCATCTGGACACAGTTGAGGCGTACATCCGCAAGCAGGCCGCCAATCTGGAGACTTACTACGACCGGATCATGGGCTGCCGGGTGATCGTCGAGATCCCGCATCGTCATCATCGCGAGGGAAACCTGTACCATATCAGAATCGACCTGACCGTGCCGGGTGGAGAAGTGGTGGTGAGAGAGGAAGCGAGCCTGCACTCCGCAGACCAACAGATCGCTCGGGAGAGGTTCACCAAGTGCGAAGAAATCCATTCGTCGCACAGGCACGTGGATGTCGCCATCCGCGAAGCCTTTGAAGCCGCCCGGCGCCGCCTGCAGGATTACGCGCGCCGCCAGCGGGGCGATGTTAAGATCGAGGAACCTACGGCCCATGCCTGTGTCAGCAAGCTGTTCCCGGAAAAGGGCTATGGCTTTCTTGAAACGGCCGACGGGCGCGAAATTTATTTTCACGGAAACAGCGTCTTAGACGGACATTTTCATTGTCTGGAGATTGGGACGGAAGTGATCTTTTCCGAAGAACAGGGCGCAAAAGGTCCTCAGGCGAGTACCGTGCGGTACGCTGCCAGACATCATGGCGGAGGATGGGTAAAGAAGGGTATGGACGGCTGAGCAACCCTGGCACCTGAGGAAGTCGCGCTCCGCGCGGGGGTCAGAACGCTTGAAACAATTGAAGATGAGGCGAGGTCAAGCCGGGAGATTGCAGATGTGATCGTCGGTGGAATCGGCATCATGAATATCATGCTGGTATCCGTCACAGAGCGAACTCGTGAAATCGGAATACGCATGGCCGGCGGCGCGCGCCCGAATCATATTCGCATGCAGTTTCTGACCGAATCGGTTGTCCTCAGCCTCATCGGCGGTTTGATCGGTGTTGTCGTTGGAATCTGGCTTGCCATCATAATTTCAAAGGTGTTTGGTTGGCCTACTTTGGTTTCGCCGTTCTCCGTCATCGTCTCCTGCGGCTTTGCCGCTGCGATTGGCATATCCTTCGGGTACTATCCAGCTCATGAGGCAGCGTCGTTAGATCCTATGGAAGCCTTGCGCTACGAATGAGCAAGCGTCGTGACCTACGATGAACTCATCGCTTAACCACCGAATTGCCGACTTGTTGCGCCAAGCTGCAGGTCTGCTGAAGCAACACGACTTACGTACTCCCCGAACATTCCCCTCTGGACTCATCGAATCTGTCTGCGTTCAGGCAGCGGTTTCAAATCTGCGTATTCCGGAGACTTAAAAAGGGATGGGTCTACCGGTCCGAAGTTGGGGCTTGCGTAGACAATCTCGCCCCCTAGAACCGTCATCAGTACCTTGATGTTGGAAATCTCCTTGTCGGGTATCTTGAAATAGTCTTGATCGATCACTACCATGTCCGCAAATTTCCCTACTTCCAGTGAGCCCACCTCTTTCTCTTTGAGCACATAATAGGACGCCCAAGTTGTCGACATTTTCAAAGCAGTCGCCCGGTCCACTTTCTCTTCAGGAGAAACAATTTTGCATTTTTCTACCCCAATTTCTCCCTGCCCAGGCAGTACGGGTGTAAAGCACCACTCTCGGCTGACCAGTAGTTTCATCGCTACAAAGGGTTCCCCAAATGATTCGCTAATTACCGTGTTAATGCCGGAGCGAACAAAGCTTCCCCCTGTCATGTACCACTTCAAATATGTTTCGCCGTAGTTCTGAAGGATGTTGGAGGGTTTCGTAGGGTCAAGGATGCTGTTGGCCGAAGAGCCCGGAGTAATTCCCATGGTAATTCCATATTCCTTAAGTTTTGGTAACTGATCCGCCCTTGTCATGGGAACATGTTCCATCGTCAGTCTCTTCTCTCGAATCTGCTCCGCCGTCATTCCCGTTTCGCGCCGGATCTCCTCAATAATTTCCAGCAGGTAGTCTGTCGTCTTGTCCCCGTCGGAATGATATTCCACACCTCTTCCGTACTGAATCTGATCTTTCACCGTAGCCCGCTTGATCGGATTGTGCAGAAAACAGGTATCCACGCCTGACTTTTCGAACCTTTCCTTTAACTCACGATTGATGATGGGAGCCGTGGTGCATAAACCCGTTGACGGTGAATCGACTACTTCTTCTCCGACGCCCACATTCCAAAGGTACTTACTCCCGACCCCCGCCATATTGGGAAATCGCTTGTAGAATCCTTCCGGGTTGTAATAAGAGCCGTCACTGAAAAGCCACCCGAACCGCACAGGCATCTCCCCCCTCCGATCCAGCAGGAAGTATGCGTTCAGTGGAGTTCTCAACACCCGGCTGGCCGCCGTTGTCACTCCTGTCGCGGGCACGGTGTTCATCAGGTACTTCTTGAGCGATTCCGCGTACTCCTGGTCTTTCCCTTTCAAAATTATGTCTTTCAGAATCATACCGCTGAGGTTGACGCCATCGCCTTTAATATCCTGGTCGGAGAATTTCTTAAAAAGCGCAAACTCCCTCTCGATGATCTCTCTCGCCTTGCTGTTGAATAGGATCTGGCTGTTAGGGCCTGACCCGCTCTCATTGAGCATGACCGGATGGGCGGGAGCAAGACGATCCAAGTCAGCGCGTTTAATTTCCTCAAACAAAATCAACTGCCGGGCCACGTCCCCGATCGGGTTGACGATAATCCACTCCCCTGGCTTCTTCACCTGAGCTTGTTTCTTGATCGCTTCCTCAATGCCCTTCTTGATTTCATTAGCATTTAGGCTCGGAGGGAGTGGAATACCTCGGGCTTCAGGAAAGTCTTCAGGTACAAAGCCCGTTATGTGCCAGTGCGGGTCGATCAGACCCGGCAACACGGTTCTTCCTTTTACATCTAGTTTCTTTGTGTTGGGTCCGGCTAGCTTGAGCATCTCATCGTTCGTTCCCACTCCCACAACGAGATCTCCTTTGATCGCCACAGCCTCCACAAGCCTGCCTCCATACGGCGAAGATCCCCTCTCGAGCAAGGGCTTCTCATCCATGGTAGCGACCTTGCCGTTGAAAATGATCCAGTCTGCATCGTCACCCACGGCCGGCTTTGCGTAGCCGGGCAGCACGACGACGAACAAGGCAAATACAAAGATCGCCTGACTAAAACTTGCACCGATGTTTTTCTTCTCAAGCCTTCCGGGTTTTGGCATATTCGTCTCCTTACTAATAGACACGCATTAGATGAAGTTGCACTTCTGCTACCAGACGACAGAGCCACGACCGTGAGGGTGCGGGCCCGCTTGCTTATGCGCACGGCTCTGACAAGGGCGCATAGGTAACATGGCTTAACACGTTTATCTTGGTTTATGAAACTAGCTACAAAGCACGCGACGGCGCTCTCCTACCGTATGCGTCACGGCCGCAGAACATCCGGCGTATTTGTAACCTCTGCTCCGCCGCTGGGAGAATCTCATGATTGTAGACACCCTTCCCGTACCTAGAAAGACGCCATCAGAAAGGTACGATTTTGCGTCCATGGTCTATCAACCCAATGCAATTGTCAATTTTTACCGTGCGGTGGTAACGTCAAGCACAAAACTGCGGGAAACTGTGAAGACCATCCTCATAGGGAGTTACGTTGGCTGGCGCTCCGGCTCTCGGTCCGTTCTTAATCTGTACCGTACCGTTTTTGGCCTTGACAATTCCGTTGGGTTTCCCCAACATATGCGCAACAATCTTGAAAAAATCTTGGGAAAGTTTGTGTCTAGAGGGTCTCTGTGTTCCTTCACGCTTTTGAATGGGTTGATTGTTCGCGGCCGGATTGTTTTGGCCCGGACCGCAAGGGCGACGATTTACTGCAGGGAGAAAGGAGAATGAATATGAAGTCTTTTCATAACGTGTTGGTTTTTGCATTGTTTGGCGTACTGCTATGCGGTTTCGGCGCACAAACGCTGGCGGCTGAAGTGCCCGATTTGATCGTTGTCAACGGCAAGATTGTGACCCTGGATGAGAACGTTTGGTTCCAGTGGCCGAAGACACAGTACGGGGGCAGGCTGGTCGAAGCCATGGCAATCAAAGACGATACCATCATTGCCGTGGGCACCAACGACGAGATTAGCAAAATGGCGGGTCCGAACACCAAGAAGTTGGACGTGCAAGGCAAGACCGTGCTTCCCGGTTTTGTTGATTCTCATCGGCATGTCACCGGCTATCGGCCCCAGGATTTTCCGCAAATACAACCTGTCCAGATCCCGCCAAGCGCCGACAAAGAAGTGGTCCGGAAAGGGATCTTTGATGCAATTAAGCAGGAAGTGGAAAAGAAAAAACCGGGCGAGTGGATCATCGTTCTTCCAGAAGGAGATATCGCGCGGCAGTTGGTCTTATTTGAAGAGATCAAGCGTCCTGATCTCGATCGTCTGGCGCCCAACCATCTGGTCATGCTCAATGAAGTGGGTTCCGGCCCACGCAGCCAGATCCGATTTAATAGCGCAGCGCGAAAAGTCATTGAGAAGGAGCTTCCTGGTTTTAAGTTTTACACCGACGAGGTTATCAAGAAGGATGGAGTCAATCTCAGCGGCCTGGTGATCAAGGACATCATGCTGCAGGG
>JACQSX010000012.1 GCA_016211105.1 Acidobacteriota bacterium
CCTCTCGCCTTTCGCAGTAAACTCCCGCTAGGAAGTCGTCAACCTGCTCCTTGCTGTAAGAGATAACCTGGATTTTTTCATCTCGAATCATCAAGTCAAAAACATGCTCCATTCGGTCGTACCTGTATCGGCCCTTTACGACTGTGGCATGAGAATTGATTGATCTGGCTGCCGTATCCAATGCCCGCTGGAAGAATTGCGTTTTTTCTTGGTCTGTCATTCTCTTCTCCGCTAGATAAAGATCAATTCCTGAAGTGTCCAAATGTGATCGGTTAGTCCAGCCTCCATTGCTGGCGTCACCCTCAGTGTCCCATGAACCCGGCAAAAATTGTAGTGCGCAAAGTGCAAAGCAAGGGCGGCCTGAAGGTTTTCCCATTTCCGGCTGAAAGCGTAGGTTAGGCGGGTCAGACGCTTGCACCATTGCCGCAGAGTTCCGTTTTTCCGCTCTACATGCGACGTTCCGGCCCGATCCAAGTCAGGCCTACCCGATACGCTGTCTTTCTGGACGCAAACGAATCTGGCTGGTTTGTAACTCTCTCGCTCGCCCTTCCGAGCATGAAAGACTTTCACAACAGAACTGTGGTTTGCGCGGTCATACAGGCAAAGGTCGATTGCGAATTCGTAAGGAACGAATCCGTCTGTGCTCACGTCGAACTTCTTATGATCGGCCGTCGCTTCGCGGATCTTTGCAGTAAAGGCTTCCGTGCTTTCCTGGTCGCGCTTCCCAAGGTGCCACGCCACAGCCAGTTTGGAATGACGCTCCAGGCCGATAAACGTATAAGCATCGCCCTTTCCGATGCTGGACTCATCGGGCCGGAGGAATCGTTGGTGCTTTCCAACATAGCTCCAGATTTCGTCGCACTCCAGGTCCTTCACGATCACGTCGCGGGTTCGTTCACGAAAGAGCCGGTCGCAGTTTTCACCGGCCAGCTTGAGCATGTTTAGGACGGTTCGCTTCTCGACCTGGCAGAGGCGAGATCTCCCGCGCACAGAGTTTCCCTCTACGAGGCAACGCAGGATCATGGCGACTTTTTCAGCGGGAAGGCGAACGTCAGGACCGAAGGGCTTCTGCTGTTCATCAGAGAGGCGCTTACCGCATTTCTTGCACTTGAAACGCTGGATTCGATTCTTGCCGTAGAATCCGGCTTTTACCATTTCGATTTGGCAGTTGTGGCACGTCATGATCGACCTTGCGCTTTCTCCAGCGAAGGCCGATAATGCGAATTGCGGATCTCATGCGGCCAACGCATGGGGTTAGGCTCTGTCGGTTGCTGATAACAGCCGGCAGAGCGTTTAATTTGATGCCCCTGGCCGGATTTGAACCGGCGACCTTCAACTTAGCAGGAAGAGGCTCTGGTCCATCTTAGCTACAGGGGCAAGCGAAGGCCAGCGGTTCAAGTTTCGTGACTTGGGTCTGCTGGCCTTTTGTTTTGTTCAACATAGTGGTATTATCAGAATTTCATGAATTGTCGTCAAATAAAATCGCTTGCGGAATCAGGTTTTTCTGATAATATGAATCCGTGGAAGTTCTACGATTTTCTAGATGGTCGCGGGGAAGAGAGACGGAACAATCTAATTCCAGTCTGGCTGGATTCCCTACCAGAGAAAGCAGCCGCGAAGATCGACGCCCGGATTCTCTACATGCAAGCAATTACAATCTGGGCCGAGCAGTACGTGAGCGCACTGAAGGGGTGGCCAGAGATTTTCGAAATGCGCGTAATCTCTGCCGGTTCACAATACCGCCCGATTTTCTTTTATGGGCCACTTCGCGGTGAAGTCACACTGGTGTATGGTGCGATAGAGAAAGGGAAGCTTCCACGAAGGGCTTTGGACAACGCCGATAATAACAGGCGAATCGTCCTAAACGACAGGAGGCGAATCTGTGAGCATGTCTTCGGTATCAAGCCAATTCCTGGAAAGCTTTCGGGCAAGTAAGGCCTACCGCCATGCTTTCGTTGAAGAGAAGGTAAGGACATCAATAGCCGCTCAAATCAAGGCCATTCGAGAGCAGCGTGGTTACGATTCACAGATGAAACTTGCAACCGAAATGGGGAAAACGCCGTCGTGGATTTGCCGATTGGAAAACCCGAATCAATCGCCACCAACAATATCGACCCTACTAGAACTGGCGGAAGCGTTTGATGTTGATCTCACCGTTGAGTTTACCCCTTTTTCCGCACTGCTTCGCAAGCTTGATAACCTTTCCAGGGACACCTTTCTTGTTCCTGGGTTTGAAGAAGAGTTCCAAGAAGCAGAGCAAACAACTGCTCCGATTTCTAAACCAATGAAATCGGTATCAATGCAAAGCACTATACCGCCAATGCCTCCGGATGTTCCTGCAGCGTCAAACGTTGTCCAGCTCGCAGATTACTACAAACAAGAGACCATTCCATATTCTGCAGGGGCGGCCATTAATGAAGAAGCTTATGGAGCGGCCAAATGAAAACGATTTCAGTTTTTCTGGGCCGCGTGGCCATGATGAAGCCACTTCACGAGTTTGCTCCGCTGGGCGGGGTTTATTTGCCAAGAGTGTTTGATGCGATTAAGGCTAAGTACCTTTTCGCAACAACTCCGAGCGCCGCGCAAGCCGAAGGATACAAGTTTTCGATTGGTCGAATAATGAAAGGTGGGCGCGAGTGCCCAATTCAGGAACTGGCAATCTTCACGGATGGCGTGGTTTGCAGTGCGGATGACACTGACACGGCTGAGCTGTTTCTGGGAGATCTGCTTTGGTACTTGCGTGAGCAGTTTGGATTCAGAGAAATCCACGATGGCGTAAGGAAGCTATTTAATAGCCAGGTCTGGGTCCAATTTGACAAATCATTAGACGGGCTTCTGTCGAAGGTAGAATCCATCGCCGACGCCATTGGCAAGGCGGAGGCGTCCCTATATGGGATCAAGGGTGAATCTGTCCATCTTCACTCGGTCGTATTTGATTATGATCGAACCAAGATCTCACCTATGTTGGAGAATATCGCCCCGTTTAGAATTGAGCGGAAAATTAAAGCGCCATTTTCAGAAAACGTCCTATATTCAGTAGCACCTCTTCGCACAAAAACTCACCTTGAGGTCCTTGAGCAGATCGAGCGAATCGCGGGGTCCTAAAGGCAGTCGAGGTAGCGTATCCACGCTAAGACCCCACTACCCCAGGGGGGCTTCCCAGCGCGCGATGCTTTTTCTATAATAAAGTGCTCTTGATGAGAGTTCTTAGACTTCCATGATTATTAACGTGCAGGAACTTCGGGAGCGGAAAGAACCGCTGATTGTGGACCGCACTTTTCTGCCAGGAGAGATTTCGCTGAAGGACCACCTGTATATATTGCGCAGCGCGGTTCGATTCCTGGGCTCAGTAACACCCGTTGCCGCTCAGGATGTCCGCATTCGCGCGGACTTGTCCACGCAGTTGGACCTGGTGTGTGGGAGATGCCTGAAGAGTTTCCAAAGGCCCATTAAGAAATCCTTTGATTTGACTTACGTTCCAAACGAGGGAATGAATTTCGCGGAAGAGATTGAATTGAGTTACGCGGACTTGAATGTGGGCTTATTCAGCAAATCGAAGATTGATTTGAATTCTGTTATAATTGAACAAATCGTTCTGGAAGTTCCGATGAAACCAATCTGTTCTCCCAGGTGTCGCGGTTTATGCGATCAATGCGGAGCTGACTTGAACTTTGGTCCTTGCGCCTGCGTCAAGGAACACACCGATCCTCGTTGGGCCAGACTTGCAGAAATACGAGACCGGTTGAAAAAGTAAGGAGTTGCAATGCCGAATCCCAAGAGACGACACTCCAAATCCCGTACTTCGAAACGCCGCGCCCACGACGCGCTGAGAGGAGTTTCGCTTTCTATCTGTCCTCAGTGTCACGAGCGCATCCTGCCCCACCGGGCCTGCCCTCATTGCGGCTTTTATAAAGGCAGGCAGGTGATTGACGTCGAAGAAACCTAGTTTGCACTCCGCCTAGATTTGCCTATCTCAATGCCCTCAGACTCCTCTAGCCAGACGAACTCCATCGTTGTCGATGCCATGGGAAGCGACAATGCCCCATACAGCGAGATCGAAGGCGTAGTACAGGCGGTTCGAGAGTTTCCCCTGAAGGCGATCATCGTCGGCCGGGAGGAATTAATCCGAAAAGTACTGAGACAACACGACGTCCGCGGTTTGCCTATCAGAATTGTCGATGCAAGCGAAGTCATCACCATGGACGAACCGGTGAGTACGGCGGCGCGAAAGAAGAAAGATAGTTCTCTTCACGTCGCTTGTCGTCTGATTCGCGAGGGCCAGGCGCACGGGCTGGTCAGCGCAGGTAACACCGGTGCAATCATGGCCATCAGCAAACTAGTAATGGGAATGTTGGAGTCGGTAGACCGCCCGGCGCTGGCCGCTGTTCTGCCGACTAAGAACGGGGCGTGCGTGCTGATTGACGTAGGCGCCAACGTGGATTGTAAGCCCCACCAGATGGTGCAGTTTGCCATCATGGGACATATTTACAGCAAATGCATTTTGCGCAAATCCAAGCCCAGTGTCGGCCTGATGTCCATCGGGGAAGAACAGAGCAAAGGAAACGAATTGACAAAAGAAGTGTACAAGATTCTTTCTAACTCTAACCTGCACTTCGTGGGAAACGTGGAAGGGCGCGATGTTTACGATGGCAAGACCGATGTCATCGTTTGCGATGGATTTACCGGGAATGTGGCCTTGAAGATCAGCGAAGGTTTGATTGAGGTGGCGTTGACGTTGCTAAAAGAAGAGTTATCGCGCAACTGGACTTCCAAAGTGGGCGCCTTGCTCGCCCACCAGTCCTTCCGCGCATTGAAGCGTAAGCTTGACTACACCGAGTACGGCGGTGCTCCCTTACTTGGAGTGCGGGGCGTGACCATCATTTGCCATGGAAGTTCCAACGCCAACGCCATTAAGAATGCGATGCGAGTGGCCAATGAATTTTGCGCGATGAAGGTCAACGAACGGATCGAAAAAGAAATCTCTTCCTTCTCCATTGGGTAGCATAAGGGCATCGTTCCGGGGGCGCCGTTTGTAGAGGATCACTGCGGCCGGGTCGCCAAGCGTCACGGACCATGGAGGGTATCAGCGGATTTCAATCGCTCTCATGACCAATGCAGGTGGCAATCTCCAACTACAGTGGGAGCGTGATCAGCACATGAGCAGGATCGCTTTTATTTTTCCGGGTCAGGGATCTCAGGTGGTGGGGATGGGAAAAGAACTGAGCGAGCAGTTTCCGGAAGCGCGCAAGGTTTTTGAACAGGCAGATCGAGTCCTGGGATTCGCTTTGAGCGAGATCTGTTTTCATGGTCCAGCGGAGACGCTGAATCTGACGGAGAATACACAGCCTGCGATTCTGGCATGCAGCATCGCGGCGTTGCGCGTAATACAGCGCAATGGATTGCAGCCATTGCTGGTGGCAGGTCACAGCCTGGGAGAATACTCGGCCCTGGTAGCAGCAGACGCTCTGGATTTTGCAGACGCGCTGCGCATCACTCGGAAGCGGGGGGAGTGGATGCAGCAGGCAGTGCCGGTAGGCAGTGGCAGCATGGCGGCGATTTTGGGTTTGGGAGAGACAGAAATTCGAGAGATATGCAATTCGATCCACGATTTCGTGGTTGCCCCTGCGAACTTCAACAGTCCTGGCCAGACGGTCATCGCAGGTCACCGGCAGGGGATCGAGTTAGCCGGCGAGGCGGCGCTTCAGCGAGGCGCCGTAAGAGTGATTCCATTGCCGGTAAGCGCTCCGTTCCATTGCCCTTTAATGAAGCCGGCTGAGGAAAAGCTCGCTAAGTTATTAAATGACATGGCATTTCGGGATTTGAGGATTCCGTTAGTTTGCAACGTCGATGCCCAAATTGTGCAATCGGGCCAGGAGGCGCGCCAGTGCTTGATTCGCCAAGTGTGTTCGCCGGTGCGGTGGCTGCAGAGTGTCGAACGGATGGTGGATCAGGGAATTCGAGAATTCATCGAGGTGGGACCGGGTAAAGTTTTGGCAGGACTGGTCAAAAGAACGTGCAAGGAAGTGAGGATTGCAAGTGTGGGAGATCCCTCCGCAGTCGAGTCGGTTCGGTGAAATAAAGGTGTAAGTGCAGAGCGGGATTTCGAAGAAATGGAGATGAGAGGGCCGAGGTGAGGGAAAAGAGGCCAATGGCTGATGCTTGAAATAGATGGCGCACGATTCCCCATGGCTGTCTACAATTTTTCACGCGACGGTGCTTGAAGTAGGCTGTTTTGAGATCTATAATCGAGGGTTTCTGTTTAGATTGGAGCAGTCAACTATTGGAGGCCTGTATGGCAAGTGTCGAAGAGAGGGTTAAATCGATCATCATGGACCAGTTGCAAGTGAGTGAAGCCGAAGTTACTCCTTCTGCGTCTTTTGTGGATGATCTAGGGGCGGATTCGCTTGATACTGTAGAACTGGTTATGAAGTTCGAAGAAGACTTCGATCTTGAGATTCCCGACGAGGATGCGGAAAAAATCACCACCGTGCAGGATGCCATAGACTACATCAAGGAGCATATCTCCTGAGGTTTGGATTGAACTCAAAACGACGAGTGGTGGTCACCGGCATCGGGTTAGTTTGCGCGTTAGGCGTAGGAACGGAAGAAACCTGGAAAAATATTCTTGCCGGGAAGAGCGGCATTGGTCCAATCACACGCTTTGACGCGCACGATTTTGCTACCAGGATTGCCGGTGAAGTTAAGAACTTTGATGTCCTCCAATTTCTGGACAAGAAGGAGGCGCGCAAGATGGATTTGTTCATCCATTTTGCGATTGCAGCCTCTGATTTTGCGGTCAAAGATGCCCGTCTGAAAATTACTCCGGACATCCAGGAGCGCGTGGGCATTGATATTGGCTCGGGCATTGGAGGATTTTCGATTATTGAGCGAGAGCATATCGCTTTGCTGGAGAAGGGACCTAGTCGGCTCAGCCCCTTTTTTATTCCTTCGAGCATCGTAAATCTCGCTTCGGGACAAATCTCGATCCGATTTGGCGCCAAAGGGCCAAACCTCGCACCCTGCACTGCATGCACTACCAGTACGCATGCGATCGGCGATGCCTGTCGCGTCATTGCTTATGGGGATGCGGATGCCATGATTGCGGGAGGGAGTGAAGCTGCGATCACTCCTATGGGCGTGGGCGGATTCGCCGCCATGCGGGCGCTTTCCACCCGCAATGACGAGCCAGAACGGGCAAGCAGGCCGTTTGACAGGGACCGCGACGGATTTGTACTAGGGGAAGGCGCCGGCGTCCTCGTTCTGGAAGAGCTTGAATTTGCGCGCCGCCGTCGTGCGCGTGTGCTGGCCGAGGTGGTTGGCTATGGGATGTCGGCCGACGCATACCACATTACCGCTCCATCGGAGGACGGAGATGGAGCTAGCCGTGTCATGCGCAACACTCTGCAAGATGCAGGCGTGCAGCCTGAAGAGGTGCAGTACGTGAATGCTCACGGCACATCGACACCATTTAATGACAAGATTGAATCAGCCGCGATTAAGCGCGTTTTTGGAGAGCACGCCAAGAAGCTGGCGATTAGTTCGACCAAGTCAATGACCGGCCACTTGCTAGGGGCCGCGGGTGGGTTGGAAGCCGGCTTGAGTGTGCTCACAATCCGGGATCAGATTGTTCCACCTACCATCAATTATGAAAATCCAGATCCCGACTGCGACTTGGACTATGTTCCAAACCAGGCGAGAAAAGTCTCCATCACTTACGCGATTTCTAATTCGTTTGGATTTGGGGGGACCAATGGGTGTATCATGTTTAAGAGGTTTGATGAATGAAATAGATCTGGACTCCCCGGATACGCCCTCTGTAGACATCCGCCGTTACCCCTTCCACGCATAATTTTTCGATGAGCGATCCATTCTCTATCCCCACTGCCTCGCGTCGTCGCTTACTTCAGTTCTTGGATGGTCTGAAAAGGCGGCTCGCGGGTCCCTTACGTGCTGTCGATTTGATGTGCGGCTTGGTCTTGGCCATCGTGCTTACTCTTCTTGCGGTTGACTTCGAGTTCCGCTCAATTCCCCGCTATGAGATTGGGGACATTGCCGTCGCGGCGATTAAGGCCCCTGTGGAGATGACTGTACCCGATGAAGTGGCGACCGCGAAGAAGAGAGCTGCCGCCGCCGAGAGTATACCCCCGGTTTTTGATTTGGACACCGATGCCAATGCTGCGCTGGAAACGGAGATCCGAAACCTGTTTGCCCAGGGACGGGTGGTGCTGCGGATTGACGAAACCCATACGCGAAGGCGATTCAGCGCCAGCGAGCCGTTGCTCTCACGGGTGCATTCTCAACTGGAAACGAAGCTGGGAAAAAGCATCCCTAAAGAATTGATCCGCGGGCTCCTGGTTTATGGATTTAACCGAGAGTTGGAAAGTCAGATGGTGGAACTAGCGCAGAATGTGATGCGCCCAGGCGTGGCCAACAGCCGGGACTCCCTCACGCGTTTTCAGTCCTTAGGAGTGATTCTGCACGACACCACCACGAACGACGAAAAATTGATTCGTGATGTTTATTCCATACGAGATCTGCGACAAGCCAGGAGCTTGCTGCGCCAGAAGGAAGCGGAACTTTTCTTGCTTCCAGAGCCCGACAGGCGGGTCGCCATGGCTTATTTGGACGGGTTGATTGCGCCCAATGTTTCGTATAACGCTACCGAAACAAACATTCGCAGAGGGGAGGCCGCCGGTGATGTGGATACCGTAGTCCTGCAGATTAAAAAGGGAAAGACCATCGTGCGGGGAGGGGACGAGATTACGACAACCGAGCTTGTTCAGTTGGAGGCTCTTCGTCGAGTGCGCAACCGCGGTCGGATGGTGGAGCGCATGGCAGGGACTTTCGGCCTGGTTTGCTTTTTCCTCTTGGTGCTTTGGCGATTCTTGGTTTACTTCCAGACGAAGCACCGAAAAATCCACAACCATTTTGTTTTGATCGCTTCGGTTTTGGCTTCGACATTGCTGGTGTTTCGAGGTTTTGTGGCATTGGGAACATTGGTGGCGGAAAGCCTGACCGTCGAAAGCTTGAGCCAACCGGAGATTTATTACTATGCAGCGCCGTTCGCATTTGGATCGATCCTGGTCGTATTACTGGTGGACACGAACCTGGCAGTTATCTTCGGTGTGATCCTGGCCTCGCTGGCAGGTCTCTTTGTGCGCGACTACGGCGTGATGGTCTACGCTTTGTTGGGGAACTTTACGGCAATCTTTGCCCTGAACCACTACAAGGAGAGGGCGGCCATCGTGAAATGTGGCCTATTGCTCGGATTCGTCAACATCCTCTCGGTGCTTGCTTTGAATCTGCTTCGAGCGCCGTTCGTGTGGGATGCCGTCTTGGTCCAGTCCTTGTGCGGCTTGCTTGGCGGCATCCTGGCCGCGATGCTTGCCAGCTTGCTGCTTCCGCTGCTGGAACACGTGTTTGAGATTACTACCGATATTCGATTGCTGGAACTGTCCAATTTGAACAGCCCGATCCTGCGTCGCTTGGCGGTAGAAGCGCCGGGAACGTATCACCATAGCATCATTGTGGGAACATTGGCCGAGGCTGCCGCGGAAGCCATTGGCGCCAACCCCCTGCTGGCCCGTGTAGGGGCCTATTATCACGATATCGGCAAGATAAAAAGAGCGGAGTATTACGTGGAAAACCAGTCGTTTGCTCCCAATAAACACGATCGGCTTACTCCAGCCATGAGCAGTTTAATCATTGCCAGCCATGTGCGCGATGGGCTGGAGATCGCGGAACAGTTAAAACTGCCGCAAAAAATCAAGGATTTGATCCCGCAGCATCATGGCACGAAAGTGATGACCTACTTCTACCAGAAAGCCAAGGATGCGGCTGAAGGCAAAAACCAGGTGATCGACGAAAATAAATTTCGTTATCCAGGGCCAAAACCTAAAAGCCGCGAGGCTGCCATTCTGATGCTGGCGGATTCAGTAGAAGCGATCTCCCGGACTCTGACGGATCCCAGTCCCAGCCAGATTATTGCTATGGTTAAACACATCGCGTACCAAAATTTCAGCGACGGCCAATTTGACGAATGCGATATCACAATGAGGGATTTGGATCTCATCGCCCATGCCTTCATGCGCATTCTAATGGGAATGCAGCACCGCCGAATTGATTATCCAGGCTTCGATTTCAACAAGATTGAAAAAGAAGAAAGACCGAGTCTCGAATCAAATCAACGTATTCAATAACCAACGGCGCTACCCCGTATCGGTGGATGCTATTGAACTCTTCGCTTCAGTCGCTGCTGAAACCGCGGGTCTCTCGAGACAGGAAATCACTGTGCAATTGATAGGCCCCAAAAGGATGGCCGGGCTGAATTGGAGATTTCGAGGCATGAAGCACCCCACCGATGTCCTTTCTTTTCCCGCGCAAGATGGGGCTGAGCTTGCCGAGTATCTCGGGGATATTGCCATTTGTCCGGCGATTGCAGCAAAGAATTCCAAAAATTTGACACGAGAGCTGAAGGTTCTGGTGCTACACGGAATCCTGCACTTGATGGGTTACGATCACGAAGCCGATCAAGGGGAGATGCGTCGTCTGGAATCGAGGCTACGACGCAGACTGGGTCTGCGATGACACCGCTCTTGTATCTCGCTTCCGTACTGGGGATGCTGTTATTGGTCCTGTCGTTGATCGAGACTTCAATCACGCATCTGAGCCGTTTACAGTTGAGAGTTCTCCTGGAAAAGTCGGAAAAGCCCGCCACCTTGCTGCAACGTATCGTGGGTGATCGAAGTGAAGTCTTAATCCCATTGCAGTTTTCCATCCAGCTCACTCAAATCAGCCTGGCGGTCTTAGGAACGTATCTTTTCTTTTTGTACGAAGTGGATTACCCCTTGCTGAGCGCATTTGTGATGCTCGGCCTCTGTGTCTTCCTGCTGCGTCAACTGATTCCCAAGTTGGTCGTCGGCAGTAGCCCCGAAAAGGTTTTTCTTTTTCTTCTTCCCCTTGCTGGACCGATCCACATGACCCTGCGCTGGATCGGGTGGCCACTGCTGGCTTCCCTTTCTGTGATTAAAAAAAAGAACGCGCTGCGAGAAGAGGAAGAGGAGGAGGAACAACCTTCGGAGGAAGAGATTCAGGCGTTTCTTGATGTGGGAGAGGAAGAGGGAATCTTAGAAGAGCATGATAGTGAAATGATTCAATCAGTAGTGGAGTTCGGGGATACCCTAGTGCGCGAAGTCATGACGCCTCGAACCGAAATGGTTACCATCTCCCAGGACGCATTCCTGCAAGAATTGAAGACGCTGATGGTGACATCAAAACACTCCCGGATTCCCGTTTACGCGGACACGCCGGAACAGGTTGTCGGGGTGGTTTCGGTCCGCCAGCTCCTTGCTGAGTATTCATCGGGAACCGCGCAGAATTCGATACGATCCCTGTTGATCCCGATCATGTTTACTCCCGAGTCCAAACGGGTGCGCGAACTGCTCAAAGAAATGCAATTGGCGGGTGATTATATGGCAATCGTAGTGAACGAGTATGGCGAAGTGGCTGGATTGGTCACCATCGAAGACTTGGTGGAGGAAATTGTTGGGGAGATCCGGGACGAAGACGAACAAAAGCAGGAAGACATCGTCTGCGAAGGCTTGCATAAGTACGTGCTCCGCGGAAAAGTGACGGTGTCGGAACTGGAAGAATTATTCGACATGGAGTTGGAAGAGACCGCTTTTACCACAATCTCAGGCTGGCTGGTGAATCACTTGGGTCGAGTGCCACAGGGGGGCGAAGTTCTGGAAGTCTCCGGACTCAGAATCGAAATCATAAATGCCGATCGTAAGCGCATCCATTCTTTGCGCGTCCAGAAACTGGACAGTGACGCTGGCGCTGAAGAGGCTGGAGTCCCATGACCGATCGGGAATTGATGGAGAGAGCGCTCAAGCTGGCGCAGCACGGTTTGGGAAAAGTGTCCCCTAACCCGGCGGTGGGGGCGGTCCTGGTTAAGGAAGGGCGGATCGTCGGGGAAGGTTTTCATCAGTACGAGTTGGTAAAACATGCCGAGGTCCTTGCCTGTGAGCAGGCGGGCGAGGCGGCGGCAGGCGCAACCCTCTATTTGAATCTGGAACCTTGCGCGCATCAGGGAAGAACGAGCCCCTGTTGTGATTACTTAGTGGAGAAGAAGATCTCGCGTGTAGTTGCTGCCATGCCCGACCCGTATCCACTTGTTTCCGGGCAAGGCTTTGAGCGGTTACGGCGAGCGGGTGTCAAGGTTGAAGTTGGGCTGCTGGAAAAAGAAGCCGGGGCTCTTAACGAAGGCTTTTGCAAATTCGCAACCACCGGAATTCCGTTCGTAACGCTCAAATCAGCAATGAGCCTGGATGGCCGGATCGCCCTTGCGGGAAGGAAACGCGAATATTTCAGTTGCCCGGAAAGCGTCGCGCGTACGGAAGCGCTCCGCTTGCAGACCGATGCCATCACCGTTGGGGCAGGCACGGTGCTGGCTGATGATCCGATGTTGACGTACCGCGGACCGGATACACGGCGTCGTCCTCTGGTACGCATCCTTTTGGATCCACACGCCCGAATTGATTTGGGCCGACGGTTATTTCAAGATCTCTCGCCCATCTGGTGGATTCGTTCGGCACCGTTTACGCCGCTGCCAGGGCACGTTTCCTTGATCGCCCCCGGTCCGGATCATATCACTACTTGGGACTCGCTACTGCAGCGCATGGCGAGCGAAGGGATGTATCATTTGCTCATCGAGGGGGGTGGCGAAACCAATGCCAGCGCTTTGCGCGCGCGAGTTGTTGACAAGATTTTGTTTATTTACGCGCCTAAAGTGATTGGAGGCACGGCCACCGCCACCATAGGGGGATCGGGTTTTAATCCCGCCATCCAGATCAAGAGAGTTACCGGATCGCAAGTCGGCAGCGACTTCTGGGTGGAAGGCTATTTGAAGTAGCAGCAGCGATACGTGGAGAAGCGATCGATCGGACAAGGCGAAATACGGCTGCCGACTGTGCAGTGCATTCCGATGGAGTCCGCGGCATTACCTACCGCTTGGTACCTTGGGTTCGACTTTAGCTGAAGGGGGTATGCGTTTTGTAGCGAAGATAAACGCTGGTGGAAAATGTCACCGAGTTGGATTTTTTGGTTTGCGGATCCGTCCCACTCGAGGTCGCTTCCAAAGTGATGGCCACTTTGCTCACCTGAGAAAGGTCGGTGGTAACAGCGCCGGTACCATCGTAGAAGTCCAATTGCAATTTGTTGATGTTCTCAGCCAACGTATCTTCCCCGTATCCCACATTCAACAATATTCGCTTTCCGCTGCTGTCGTATCGCACGGTGATCTGTTCGTAAGCGGCAGTGAGTTGTTTGTCTGGATCTCCGGTGCTGTCCAAAGGATTCTGGGCCGCGTTGGAGCCTGTCAGGTCGCTGCGGATGGTTAGTGTGCCGTTGGAGTAACTGAGCGGTGTAAACGTGGCAGACTGCGGATTGTTTCCTGCCTGGCGCAAATAACGGCTGATGACATCCAATGAAACCCGCGCATTTTGAACAGCGGCCACGTAGTCCTGCTCCGCTTCATAGCGCTGCTGATTTTCCCGAAACAGGAAAAATACCGATCCAGATACGATCGTTAGAATGGTCAGCGATATCAGCAATTCCAGGAAGGTGAACCCGGATTGACTCTTATGGAATCTCATGGCGCCAGATGAGAAGTGAGTTGTACCGTCCGATTTTCCTTCACATTTTGGCTGACAGGCGTGGCTGTCAATGTGATCTCTTTTTCTTTACCCGCAGGATTGCTGACGGTCCAGTTCAGCATGTACTGATAGGATCCCTGGTTCGTCCCCGACGATCCGCTGATCGTAATCGTGACCGGACCATGACTGCCAACAGAGAGATCGGAGGAGATTCCACCGGTGGCCAGTTCATAGTTATACTGGTTTTTTAGATCTTCCATTTTGTCTTCCGCGGCCGAAATTGCCATCGTATTCTGCCGCGCGTAGGAATTTTGATGGATCGCCAAAACGAACAGTTGCGCCAAGCCCAACAAACCCGTAGTAAGGATCAACAAGGCAATCATTGATTCCAGCAACGTGAATCCTCGAGCTTCAACCTTCAGCGGGTCCATTGCATCACCTTTCTACTTTTACCCTTCCCGATGTTGAGACGGTAATCTGCACGCTGAAGGTCTCAGCACCTACACGTATGATTCCGGCCTGCGAGTTGCCTCGGGCGAAAAATGTCAAAGGTTGGGATGGGACGGTCTGGAAAGTCACACCGTCGGGCAAAGTTTTTGCCGTTCGGGGAGGATTGCCGGTGTCCGCGGGATCAATGACCCGATAACTGCCCGTCGCGCTGTCCACTGAGAATTGCAGGGAGGCGTTGCGCGATATCGCCAACAGTCTGGCGGTTTGTATTTCGCCAGCAACTTGGCTGGCAGCAGTCATCACGCGGTAGTTTCGCTGCATCGGGCCCAAGGTGGGAAGAGCAACCGCAACGAGGACCGCCAATACCACCAGCGCCATGACGAGCTCCAGGGCAGAGAAACCTAGGTTACGTTTCATCTTTTTCTGTTTCGAGCAGAGTTTATCGAAGTGTGGTGGCTAGAGGTGGTGAGTCTCCTCACAAGGAGAAACGGTGGTGACGTCGATCACAGCCAAGCACACCCCGAAGATTGCGTATCTTAAAACTTGCGTCGTGCGCAGATTGTGCTGGGAACAATCGGCCTACGCGCGTCGTTACGCTTTTGCCTCAGGATTCTGCCCTTGCCTACGCCATAAAGGGTGTCATCAGCATGTCGGGGTCATGAACAATGTAATGCTTGGTCTCTACGGTGAGAACATTTTGATGCTGGAGATTGTTCAGAACGCGCGTGGCTGTTTCGCGGGAGATGCCGGTCATGTCGGCAATTTCTTTGTGTGTCAAATGCAGGCTGATGCGAACTCCTTCACTGATTTTCTCGCCCTTTCGTTGGCAAAGATGAAACAATGCGGTACGGATGCGCGCATCCGCGTTGTTGAAGGTGAGGACTTCGATCTGGGTCCAGGCGTCGCGACAGCGGGTACACAACATCGTCAACAGGGCAAAATTGACTTTTGGATTCGCCAGCAAAACGTTGGTAAAATCTCTCCGTCCCACAAAAGCAATGCAAGTGTGTGCCATCGAGGTCACCGTTGCAGGGGTGGTGCCTCCGTCGATGAGAGCCATCTCGCCAAAGTAGTCTCCTGTTTCGTGGAAGGCCAGAATCATTTCTTTTCCGCTGGGTAGCAGGCGGGAAACCTTAACTCGGCCGTCCAGTACAATGTACATAGATTTCCCCGTGTCCTCTTCCATCAGGATAATGTCGCCCTTCTTAAACTCCTGTTCCTTGAATACCTTGAAGATCTCCTTCAACTCGGCGTCACCCAAGTTGGAAAACAATGAGACGGTGCGGAGAAAGTCACTAGTGAATGCCATATTTTCTTTCCAGGAACTTCCTTAAATAGATAAAACCCAATTTGCTCTGAATCTCACCTGCTCTTTTCAACATTTCGGAGACGGGCAGCTCGGGGAAATTGTCCAGCAAAGCACAGCGCTGGACAACGAGATCGCTTTTTCGCTGGTGCTTTTTCCCTCCACGTTGAGCATAATGATGACCCAAGGCCCGCAGGGCAGGATAAAAGAAGAATATGTTCGGCCCTGGAATCAAAACAAGGGTTGCTCCAAAGGCGGCCAAAAGGCCGTCGGCCCACACCCATCGGCCATGAGTTTTAACACACTTCGCCAAAAAACTTAAGAACAATCTCCCGGCCGATTCCGGGGAAAGGGTCGCAGGCACGTGCAGAACTACCCCCTCGTGATGCCTGAGATGTGCGCAGAGTCGTTCCGTTAATGGCCGCTTGGTCTCCAACGCTCGGTAGCTTTTTTCCAAGACCCTCTTGATTCTGCCCAGTCGGCCACGCGCTTTTCCCCATTGCGCCAAGCCGTGGGACGCCCGGGATTCCTCGAAGTAGAAGACATTCTCTCCAGACCGCTGCAACAGAAGAACGTCAAGCATTCAGCTTTTTCCAAAGCCTCAGGTAGCTAGCGGCCCGGCTGGTGATATCTCCCGATCCCATGATATCGGAAATCACGGCGACGCTGTCGACCCCCGCCGCCCAAACCTGTGCCACGTTTGTCAAGGAGATCCCACCGATGGCCACCAGGGGTTTAGAAACGACTTTGCGGACTTCATGCAGCACTTCTATGCCGAGCGGAGCATATTCCGTCTTGGTGCGGGTAGGAAAGATTGGGCCGATAGAAATGTAATCCACCGGAAGCCGATTCGCTGCCCGCGCTTGCTCAAGACTGTGGGTGGAAAATCCGATGATCTTTTTGGGAAGCTGATTGCGCGCCTCCTCTACGGGAAAGTCGGTTTGCCCCAAATGTACTCCCGACACTCCGGTGCTCCGCGCCATCTCTATCCAATCATTGATTACGAGTGTAATCCTTCGTGAAAGCGTCTGTTGTACCGCTTGTTCCACCTGCACAAGCAACTCTTGGTGGGGTAATTCCTTCTCGCGGATCTGGATCCACCGGGCTCCGCCGGCGATGAGAGCAAGCACGAGTTCAAAGTGCGAGCGGATCCTTGCCAATGCCAGATCGGTGATGGGGTAGAGCGGAGGCAGGGATACCAGCACTGCTTGCTAATACTCCCTGCGGAGATCATCCACGAAACCGGTGCTCAGTTTGCCCCGCACGAAATCCGGATTGGAAAGTATCTTCTGATGGAGCGGAATTGAGGTCTTGATTCCCTCAATGACAAACATCTCCAGCGCCCGCTTCATTCTGGCTAAAGATTCTGCCCGGTCGCGGCCATGCACAATCACCTTAGCAACCAGGGAGTCATAATGAGGCGAGATGTCACCATCGGTGTAAGCGGCCGTGTCCACTCGGACGCCCGGGCCACCGGGAGGGTGAAAGGCGGAAATATGGCCGGGACAGGGAGCGAAGCTGATCGGATCTTCGGCGTTGATCCTACACTCCAAGCTGTGGCCCTGGAGGTGGACATCTTCTTGCCTGTACCGGCGTTTTTCTCCGGCGGCGATACAGATTTGTTCTTTAACAATGTCAAACCCGGTCACGATTTCGGTAATCGGATGCTCCACCTGAATCCGCGTGTTCATCTCAATAAAGTAATAGTTTCCTTCCTCGTCAAATAAGAACTCAACCGTTCCAGCGTTGGTGTAGCCGATTTTTCTGATGGCCTCAACGACCTTGGCGCCGATATCGGCACGCAATTCAGGCGTCATAATCACGGAAGGGGATTCCTCCAAAAGTTTTTGATGGCGTCGCTGGATTGAGCACTCGCGCTCCCCCAAATGGATGACATTTCCATGCTCATCCGCAAGAATCTGAAACTCTATGTGTCGAGGACGCTCCAGGTATCTCTCCAAATAAACTCGGGACGACCCAAAGGCGCTCGCGGCTTCACTCTGGGCGGAATCGAACGCTCTTGCCAGATCCCCCTCGTTCCGAACAATGCGCATACCTCTGCCTCCGCCCCCGGCCGAAGCCTTAATAATCAGCGGGTATCCGATTGACTGCGCCAGTCTTGCGGCGGTCGCAAATTCCTTCTCAAGAAGCCCCGTGCCTGGAAGTACGGGAACTCCTGCCTGTTGCATGATTTCTCGTGAGCGAGCCTTTTCGCCTACCATGTCAATCACGCGCGGGCTAGGTCCGATAAACTTGATGTGGCAGGTCTCACAGACTTCTGCGAAGTAGGCACTTTCCGCCAGAAATCCATATCCGGGGTGAATTGCGTCCACATTGGTAATTTCCGCCGCGCTGATGACGCTCGGCACATTCAAATAGCTCTCGTAGTTGCGCGCCGGACCGACGCACACGGCCTCGTCAGCAAAACGAACGTGCATGGAATTCCTATCCACCTCGGAGTAAACAGCGACGGTGGCGATTCCCAGTTCTTTACACGCAGAAACGATGCGCAGGGCAATTTCGCCGCGGTTGGCGATCAAAATCTTCTTGAACATCAGGACCGAATGCGAATTCCAAAGAGAGGTTCTCCGTACTCCACCGGCTGGCCGCTTTCCACGTAGATTTCGGCGACCTCGCCGGAGATGTCAGATTCGATCTCATTCATCAATTTCATCGCTTCAATGATGCACAACACCAAGCCTTTTTCCACGAAGTCCCCAATTCTTACAAATGGTTCCGCGTCCGGACTCGGGGATCGGTAAACGGTTCCGACAATGGGAGATTTTATAATGTGAAGATCGGTTGCGTTCTCCGCCTTTACCGGCGCCGTGGGACGCGAAAGGTCCGCGCCCCCTGCCGGAGGCGCTGCGCTGGCGGGTACCACAGCAGGAGCAGAAATCGCCGCTGGCGTTACCCCTGGGGCTGTTAAGCCCTTCCTGATCCTGATCTTAAAACCAGACTGCTCAAGGTCAAACTCATTCAAATCCTGTTTAACGACAAATTCGATCAGTTCCTTGATGTCTTTCAGATTCATTTCTTCCACCCGAACACGGTTTTAGAGTCGGATCACCTTCACTGGCAATTCACACCGGCGATGCCTGTCTTCCAAATCCAGATATCTTCAATCCAAAGGACCGACATTGACTCCAAAGTAGAATCGCAATTCTAAGTTTGGTTTGCAGAGAGGGCAAGGGAAAACCCTTTATAGCTCAATTAGCTCGCAAGTGGACCGGTTGAGCCGGACACCTCCGTTTTCTTTTACCCAAACGACGTCTTCAATTCGAATTCCAAACTGGCCGGGCAAGTAAACGCCCGGTTCTACCGTGAAAACATCGTGGGGCTGAATCATAGCAGCACTGTGAGGATTGATGGAGGGAGCCTCGTGAATTTCCAGCCCGATTCCGTGTCCGGTGGCGTGTGAAAAATAATACCCCAAACCAGCGCGTTCCAAGTAACTGCGGCAGATCCCATCCACGGCCCGCGCCGGCTTTCCCGCCAAAGGAGATTCTTCCACGGCCTCCAGCGCTCCTCGGACTGCCCTGTAGTGATCCCGAAATTTCTCGGTCGCTTTCCCCAGAACCACGGTTCGTGTGAAATCGCTTACGTATCCGCCAAGGTAAATTCCGAAATCCATGACGATAGGATCGTTCGCCTGAATTCGTTTCATGCTGGCGACGCCATGGGGAAGGGCGGAGCGACAACCGGAAGCAATGATGGTTTCAAAACTGAACGCTTGCGCCCCTTTGCGTCGGAGCCGGAATTCCAGTTCCGCGGCCAGCTCAATTTCGCGAACGCCCGGTCGGACTAGCGGCAAGACTTCTCGAAATGCCCGCTCAGTCAAGCGCATGGCTTTTCGAATCGCTTCAACTTCACCGGTCTTCTTGGTACGCCTTAAACCTTCCACCAAGGAATCCTGGGGGGTTAATGAGACTCCAGCCAGGGCGCGTTTCAGGTTCCAAAATAGATCGCAGCGCGTGCTTCGGAACTCATAGCCAACCCGGCCCAGTCGGAGGGAACCGATTAGCTGCGCCAGCCTTCTCCAGGCTTCTCCTTCCACCGGCACAATGACTGCATTTTGGGCCTCTTTCCTCCCCTGTTCCACATAACGAGAATCCAACAGCAGGAAGCAGCTTCTAGCAGTAACTAATGTCAAGGCTGTCGACCCCGTAAATCCGGTCAGGTAGCGAATATTGGGCAAGTGGGTCACAACCAGACCGCCGATCTTCTGACGGCGTAGGTTGCGCCGGATTGCCGTGAGCGGGAACTGCGAACGGGACATATTGACAGTAGTTAGAATAACCGAATTTCAGATATTTAGGGTGCGGCAACGATCCTGAAGATACGATCATCGTTCTTGTGTGGGCGCCCTCGTCCATCACGGTTGCTGGTGCAAAAGTAGAGCGCGCCATCCGGACCGTCCACGACATCGCGGATACGCCCGAACACGCCGGCCAGCAGGGGCTCATGCGCCTGGACCGCGCGATACTCCGGCGGCTTTAGCACCACGCGATGCATCTGTTCGCCTCTGAGAGCGCCAAAGAAAAAGTTGTTTTTGAACTGGGGAATACGATTACCGCGATAGAACGAACCTCCAGCAGGAGCAATCGCGGGCGTAAATTCAAGAAGTGGACTGACCAATCCATCTTTGCTCTGTCTGTGGTGGATGACCGGCCAACCATAGTTCTTCCCCGCTTCGACGATGTTGACCTCATCCCCATCCCCCGGGCCATCAAAACCGGACGGTCCGTGCTCGGTGCCAAACAGTAAACGGGTGAGTGGGTGGAAATCCATGCCTTGCGGATTTCTGTGGCCATAGCTGTAAACCGGCGAATGGCCGAATGGATTGTCTACAGGAATCGTCCCATCCGCACTCAGTCGCAAGACTTTTCCTGCGAGCGAGCGTATGTCCTGTGCCAGCGCCCTCTGCGTAGCGTCACCGGTAGTAATGTAGAGCTTGCCGTCAGGCCCGAACCGAATACGACCGCCGTCGTGAAAGCGAGCGCCCGGAATATTGTCCAAAATGACCGATGGGTTGACCAGCCTGCCGGAGTCTTCCTGGTAACGCACGATCCGATTCTCCTCCCGGTTCTGGTGACGATACGTATAGGCGAGATAGAGAAAGTGATTCTCGGGAAACTTCGGGTCGAGTGCCAGGCCCATCAGGCCCCCTTCGCCTACGTGCTCTACCTCTCGGATCACGGCCACGGGCTGAACGCGCAGACTGCCCTTTTCAATTACACACACTCGCCCGGGTCGCTCTGCAACAAAGAGCCGACCATCAGGAGCAAAGGTCATTGCCCAGGGAATCTCTAAGTTTTCCGCAACAACTTGCACTCGGAAACGAACCCCGTCGCCAGTTCTATAGGTTCGCGACGCCGCTTCGTCCTCGGCGGGTAGGAGACTGCAGGCGATCAAGACTAGAAAAAATGGCACGATTGTCGCCCATCGATGACCGCTCATATACACCCTTCCTGCAATTATAGGGCACAGGCGCGGTTGACAGACAAAAAGGAGCTGTGGTAGTGTCCAGGTAACGATCGGGTGCAGCAGAAGAGAAATCGGACCAGGAGGGACTGAATGCGGCTGGTCAACACGACGCCGGTACTTGACGAGAAGAAATGCATTGGTTGCGTCATTTGCAGCTCCGTGTGTCCAACACTCGCCTGGAGCGTAAACCGAGAGACCAAACTCGCGGTCCTGGATGAGCCTCTTTGTTTCGGCTGTGTTAACTGTGAGGCGCGCTGTCCCACGTATGCCATCAAGATGGTTCCTCGCAAAAATGAAAAGCTGCTTTACGTAGATCCGCTACAAGTCGACTACGCTCAGGTTGAGGACCTGTGCCGCCGCGCCCGCTTCCATCCGGAACAAATCATCTGTTTTTGCACTTCGTCCCGAGCCGAGGAGGCTGCGGCTGCAATCCTTACCGGCTCGCTCACCCCGGAGGATATTTCAGCCCGCACCGGAATTCGCAGCGGCTGCACGATTGAGTGCTCGCAACCTTTGTTGCGGTTGCTGGAAACCGCGGGTATCCCATTCCGGCCAGCGTTGGATGGAAAAGGTTGGCAGATCTATGGAAAAGTACCTACACTTTGGGAGATCCCGCACTCAGTAAAACAAAAGTACGCCAACCGCGGCTTCCACTTTGAGGAGGATCAAGCCCTCATGGAGGAAGTCATTGCCTCGCCCGCGCAACCTCCCGGATCGAGAACCCTAAACGTAACCGCGCCCAAAGCAGAAGAAGCAATGGCGTTAGCGGGAAGAACCGCCGGTTAAATCGGAAGTGGATGAGGAAGACGCAATGAAGGATAAACCGATCCCACCACGAACGCCTCTAGCCTCCATGTACGGCATCGACCCCGCGTTGCTGAAAAAACGTGGAGCGGACTTGCCTGGAATTTGCTCGCTGCGCGTAACCGATGTATTCCCAGACCAGCCTGAAGTTATCTATCCGGGAGAGAAAGGGATTGCGGCCATCCGCGAAGAGACTGAAAGGATGATGGCTCGAGTCGATCTCTCGAAGATTAGGCCTGGAGATTCGGTCAATGTGCTTTGTTCTCACCATGGGTTTACGCTCCTGGGCGGTGAACCTTATGCGGAGATGCTCCGCACGATCCGAGACGTGGTGGCAAAGCGGACCGGTTGCTCACGCATCAGCCTGAGAGTAGGACAAGGGCTGCGGTATCGCGAGGGAGAAGACTATATCCGGCGGTTTAAGCTTGACGCGAGCTTCACCACTGCGGTTGCGATCGCACCAATTGACAAGGGGATCCCCATTGAGACAGAGATCGGCACCCTGTACGGAATTAAGAAGGCTTACGACGCCGATTGGATTATCCACACCCATAACTCCGACGTGCGTGAGATTCACTTTCATCGCATGGTGGATCGGGCGGTCAAGCCTTTCGCGATGTCTTACGCTCGGCTGGAAACCCGCTCTGGATACCATCAAAACCTCGGGCCGCGCGCTGCCAACTTCATGGCCCGGGCCATTTTTGATTCGGATTTTGTCCAGCGAAAGTACGTCTTCAGCGCTTTTCTCATGGTGGCCCCGAGCGGCATCGTGACGGTGGACTGCGACAACGATATGTACCTGTTAAATGATCGAGTCGTGATCGCCGGGATGAAATACTATGGAAAAATCGTGACCCTGTTAGGGTCGATCGATGCCTGTATCGCGGTCCTCGATTCTCCCGCCCCCGTACCGTACGTTTTCGCCGGAGGCCTGATCTACGGCAATTTTCTGGGCGCCCGCCATGACCTGTTCGACCTGGAAAAGCCACTCCCCTCCTACACGTTCTATACTGAGGCCTACTACGGTCACGGCGAACGGCATCTAACCAAACATGTACCCGGGATCAACCCAGCGGTTAAAATGACGCTCCACAATTATGCTTTCATTGGCTATCCCAGCGAGTTCTTCGCGGCAAAGGTACCCACGATCATGGTCGGTCGGGAGCAGGCAGATTTGTTCCGACATGATCCCCAAAGCACCGGGTACATGAGGCACGCTGTCATCGCGGACGATCTAGAGGCAGCGCTAGAGTACGCCAAACGTATCTCAGGCACCGACAAGGTGCTGATTTTCGATGGAGCGATCGGTGGGATCAACATGAGTGAATCGCTGGCCGATCATTTCCTCGAGATGGCGCCGGATGTAAGCCGGCGTGTCGACGAGGTATTGCTGCCTCTGTGGCTTCGGCAGCGTGGAATGGATCCCGCCGTGCTGGCCGCTTGGAGTACGCGAAGGTATCCACTGGCCGCTGCATAGAGAGTTGATAGTTGAAGATACCCTCTGCGATTTTGCCCGTGCGCTTTTCTCTTGAAAGCAAATGATGCTTCACCATGAGTTTAGTTTATTGGCTGCATTATTAGCTCTTCTTCTAAATCTGCCGCTTTTGCCCGCAGTGCTAAAACGAAGAAGGTAACCTTACCATCGGCTCCGACCATTCAGAAACACCAGGGCGGACGGGCGAGAAGTAACATGAGCGAAGACATCCGCGACCGGATCTTTAAAGCAGTTGCTCAAGAAACAATTACTGCTATTGTCTCAGCCGAAGCCGACGGGATCCTCTTCGGAGTGGAAGCGGCACGGCGCTGCGCGACCGAACTTGGTTTGACGGTGACTGCACGCGCAGCGGATGGCAAATGGATACGGTGGGGGGATATCCTCCTCGTCGTGCAAGGCCTACCCAAGGCGATTGCGCAGGCAGAGGAAGTCCTTTTGGGCGCCATGGCCAAGCCGTCTGGAATCGCTACCGCAGCGGGGGAGGCGGCGCGCCGGGCGGCCGGGCGCGTCCGAGTCGTGGCCGGGGCTTGGAAGAAAATGCCCCCCGAAATGAAGGGAACGGTGCGCGGGGCTGTCGGCGCCGGCGGGATCTCTTTTCGGGTTGTGGACGAGCCGTTTATTTATCTCGATAAGAATTACCTACGCATCTTCGGCGGCATCCGCCCGGCGCTCCAAGCTACGGAGCATCTTGCAGGGTACGCCCGCGTGATCCAGATTCGGGGCGAGCAGCAAGCAATCGCTGAAGAGGCAGCGATCGCTGCCTCCGCGGGAGCTTCCATCCTCATGCTTGACACCGGTGATCCTGAGGACATCGAACGAGTAGCAGGCCGTCTGCGCGAGCTAGGCCTGCGAGATCAGGTTCGTCTCGCCTTTTCCGGTGGAATCACTCTGGAAGGCATCCCAAGCTTGGCGGCCCAGGATGTCGATATCCTCGATGTAGGCGCCGCGATTGTCGATGCGCCCTTGCTGCCGCTTCGCTTCGACGTGGTTCCCCGGACCCTCGCGGGAGCTCCAATGGAGCTAAATCTCCTTGAAAAAACAGAGCTGTGGCTCCAACCAATTCACTTACGTGGAGCCAATTTGCAGGCGATCGGACGCACAGTGGCCGAAGTCTTGGATCTGGGACCCGACGAGGTGCTGGTCACCGACGTGCGGGAGAAGGTGGTGACGCTGGACATCCTTCGTCGGACCATCTTGGCGGAGCAAATCGTGGGAAAAAGTCGGATTCTATTGGAGCGACTAGCGGCCATCCCCGGCGTGGAGATCACTGATGAGACCGGTGTTCACTCGGGAGGCGTTTTGGGACTGATCGCCCTGGGCGAAGCAGAGTTGGTCCCGGCTTTAGAGGCGGGCAGAGACCTCGGTGAGCGCCTTCGTCGAGCGATGGCTCGGCGCGCAATGGTGTTTCCTACCGGTATTGAAGTCCAGCAGGGGGTCATTGAGGACACAAACACGGAATTTATCGCCTCCTGTTTACGCCAGCACGGCTTCCGTGTCGCCACGGCGCCGCCTTTGCCCGATGATGGGGTAACCATCAGCGGCGCAATACGCCGTGCACTGGATGAAGGTTACGGGCTGGTGATCACGACAGGTGGCCTGGGGGCCGAAGATAAGGATCAGACCGTGGAGGGGATCCTCCGTTTGGATCCCGGAGCAGCGACGCCTTACTTGGCGCGCTTTCGCCAAGGAACAGGGCGCCATGTGAAAGATGGTGTGCGCATTGCTGTAGCCCAACTCGAAGAGGCTCTCGTCGTTGCCTTGCCAGGACCGCACGAAGAAGTACGCGTAGGACTCCAAGTATTGTTGGACGGCTTGCGACAAGGCTTAGGAAAGACGGCGCTCGCTGAGGCCCTGGCAGCACGTTTGCGGGAAACGCTGCGGGAAAAGATGGGGCGTCACAATTCGCATGTCTAAAAGCGGCGCAAACGTAAAGCGCGGTCGCCTGGACAGGCACCAAAACCTGTGTTGAGTTGAGAGCGAGTTTCAACCCCGGCCGAGATGAGATGAGAAGACCAGTTCTACGCAGTCACCAGTTTAAACTGGGCTGCAAAGGTTATCGGGCAATGAAGCCCGAAACATTAAGGAGAATGGGGCGTTTCTCCTTGTTTAGAATTTGGCGGTATCAGATCTACCTTTGGCTAGTCTCCTGTCCCATTGATTCGTGACATATATTGAGAAGCCTGCACATCGAGGGTTTGGCAAGCGAAGCGAGCGATATTGGCCAGGATTTGATCGGCGGACTTAGTCCACTGAAAGGACTTGGGTTGAGCGTTGTGCG